>NZ_WWEM01000025.1 GCF_019308285.1 Flavobacterium quisquiliarum | reverse complement strand
AATGTTGGTGCATTTACCAAACAGAAGTTTTGAGTTCCTGCTGTTACCAATGTCGGTGTTCCAGGATCGTTTACAGTTACATCAACTGTCAATCTTGAAGCACTCTCACAACCTGTTGCAGGATCTGAGATTGCTGCGAAATACTGTCCTGTTGTCAATGCTGTAGTTGATGGAATCAATGTTCCACCTGTTAAAGCTGTATACCAGACAATATTGCTCTCGTTAGTCTGAATGCTTGCAAATGTTGGTGCATCTTCTAAACAGAAAGTTTGTGTTCCTGCTGTTACCAATGTTGGTGTTCCAGGATCATTTACAATTACATCTACTGTTAATCTTGAAGCGCTCTCACAGCCTGTTGTTGGATCTGAAATTGCTGCAAAATACTGTCCTGTTGTCAACACAGTTGTTGATGGAATCAATGTTCCTCCAGTTAAAGCTGTATACCAGACAATATTACTTTCGTTAGTTTGAATACTTGCAAATGTTGGTGCATTTACCAAACAGAAGTTCTGAGTTCCTGCTGTTACCAATGTCGGTGTGCCTGGATCATTCACATTAACTGTTACCTCTAGTTTTTCTGAACTTTCACAACCAGTACCTAAATCTCTTGATACTGCGTAATAAACACCACTCGTAAGTGCAGTTGTTACTGGAATTACTGTACCACCCGTTTCTGCAGTGTACCAGATAATATTTGCTCCATTAACTTGGATGCTTTCAAATGTTGGTGCATCTTCTGAACAGAAATTTTGAGTTCCAGGTGTCACTAAAGTTGGCGTATCTGGATCACTAATTATAATTACTGCATCTTGTAATGTTCCTGCAAGATTTTCACAAGTATTAGTGCTCGCAACAGCTACATAATAAGTAATCGGACTCATCGCTTTTGTTAATCCTGTTGCAGTTAATATACCAGCCGCATCTATTGCATAGGTTACATTATTTATTATAGCCCCATTTGTAATTGGCTGTGTTTTATTTGCATCCAAATACCATGTAAATACTGGAGCAGTCAACATTGGTGCAGTTGGTGTTAATAAAGCTGGCACACTATGACAGCTTACTAAATCATCTACTAAAATATCATTTGCAGTTGAAGAAGGCAAAATTGTAAACGTAATTTGTTTGCGATTTGCTTCTGTTGTTTCACAATATTGATCTGAACTCACCCCAACATAATAGGTATAAGTTCCAGGTGTTAATCCGTTTATGACTAATTGTGCTGTTGTTTCACCTGGAATTAACTGATGAGTTGTTCCATTTAAACTATACCAATGGTAAACTGGATTTGTTAAAACTGGTGTTCCACTTAAACCAGTTGCCAAAGTTACCGTACCTGAAGTCGAACAAATCGAAGTTGTTGTTCCACCATTTAAAGTAATGTCTGTTAAAGCATTTATTGGAGCTGAAGCTTTTACCTCAACAGTTACCTCTCCTCTAGCAAAAGTTTCACATCCGTAACGTACTGGCTGAACATAATATTTATAAATACCTGCAGTTAAATTTGCTGGTACAGTGTATTTAATACCAGTTGCTAAAGGATTACCTCCTGTTTCTGCATCATACCAAATGTAAGTTGAACAAGCTTCTTCTGGAATCTGAAGCGTTATATCCGTTCCTGGACAGACTGTAATTTTGTTCTGAGGATCTGCTCCTATAACAGTTGTATTAGCTGTTCTTTCTACTGTATGAACTCTTAAGAAATCTAATACTCCAGCAACCCCTCCTAAACGAATTCTTACTCTATCGTAAATTTCTGTTGGTGAAGATACTAGTACCATTGCTAAAGAATTTCCTGGTAGTAACTTTATACTTAATAATTGACTAGTATTTTGAATCGGAGCACCTACTGCCACATTTCCTAAATAGCGCTGAATTGTAAATCCTGTAAGCAGATTAACACTTAAAAGAGTTCCTGGTTTTGAAACCACAATTCTTAAAGTATCACTAAGAACCGAAGGCGTTTTAAATTGCACCGTTAAATCTGCTGCTGCCGCAACTCCAACTCCACTATACATTGTAGCAAAAGTTGTTACGTCATTATCAGCAACATTCCAAGCATCACTTACTCCTATCAAAGCAGTTGCCGCGCCCACAGGAAGATTTATATCTGTTGCACCATAAAAAATATCCTGAATATCTCCCGGTGTACAGGTTACTGATGCAACTGGTCTGTTATAATGTGCGTCAAATACTTTTGTATTTTGAGCAACACTTAAGACTGAAGCAGACTGAATACGAATACCATTATAATCCTGAGGCCCTGCAGCGTTTGAAGGTACAAAAGTAAATTCGTATGTATTATCACCGGATATCAAGTTTAATAATGAACCAGATACCGATTGCATAGCACCAATATCGGTACCATTTAAAGTTCCTATCACTGATAAATTCTGTCCTACAGCTAATAAACTATATTCTGAACCTAATTTTACAGTAACTGGAGTTCCTTTTGCGATAGTTGTTGGCCATGTTAAATTCTGCCAAGTAGTTCCTACTCCTAAAAGTCCTAAACCTGTAGTAATTGTTGAAAATGTTTGAGGATTACCATCAATAGCATTTCCTCCATTTGTAACTCCTCCAGTAATAATTGAACCTGCTGACTGTCCTGTTGCGTAAACTCTTTCTGCTAATGTTTGACAGCTTGTAAGATCGATTACATTGATTATTTTCGTTGCTGTCGCAGTACAAGTTCCATCACTGGCTACCGCCGTGTAAGTATATACTCCTGGAGTATTTAAAACGCCTGTTGTTCCGCTTGGCAAAAGATTTCCTTGCGGACCATACCAAGAAACAGTTCCAGTTGAAACAGCCATTAAAGTGACATTTGATCCAACATTTACTGATTCTTGCGGATTTGTTATCACCAAGCTTGGCAACGCATTAATTGTTACTGTTATTGATTGTCTAGCAGATGGACAAGTAGTTGTATTATTTTGAGCCTCTACTGAGTAAGTTCCACTTACAGTAATATTAGAAGCAGCATCTGCTGTTATAATATTATTTGAAGAATCGTAAAACGTATATATTGTACTTCCAGTAGAATCAAAATTCGTAATTCCATTTCTTAAATTGGCACTTCCACAAGCTACCAATGGAGCAGTAATTACCGTTAAAGGTGTAGTCGAAGGAAAATTAACCGTAACTTGTTTTAATGTGTTATTGAGATTTTCACAAGTGCCACCATTTAAAATAGAAATATAATAATTATAAGTTCCTGCCGTAAGTCCTGTAATTGTAAGTGCACCTGTTACTGGATCTTTTGTAAATGAAGCAGTTCCAATTGTACTTCCATCTACAATTTCTGTTACTTTATCTTGAGCTGTATAATATCTAAATTGAGCTCCTGCAATAGTTGTTGAAGGTGCTATAACTGCTCCTCCTGCACAAGTCGCTTCAATAGGAGTTGTAACCGCTATGTCGGCATCAGTAGGAATTGTTAACACCGTTACTGTCACTCCTTGGCGTAAACTATTATCACAGCCTAAACGTGTCCCTTGTAAATAGTAGGTTGTTGTAGCGGATAAAGTCGGCGTTGTTAAAACACCTCCAGGTGTCGGCGTTATTGCAGTTCCTCCTGTAGGAACACTATACCAAGTAAAAGTTTCCCCTCCTGTAGAAACTGGAGTTAAGGTAGCGCTCTGGCCAACACAAATTGGATTTGCTGCCCCTGTAACATTCGCATTTGGAAATCTATAAGAAGCCTGATAAACATAAAGATTAGTTAAAAGTGAAAGTCCTGCATTGAATCTAACTTCAATTCTATCAAACGGAGCTGTAGCTGTAAAACTAACTTTAAATTTATCTCCAGATAATAACTGAATACCTAATATGTTGTTATTAATTGCTACTCTATCATTATTATAGGTTGCTCCATTATTACTATATGTTGCTAGACTGATAAAAGATAAAGCATTAATATCTGCAATCCCACCTGGAATTTCAAGATCTACATCAATGATATCTCCCGCTTGTCCAGGATTAGCAAAAATTAATTGTTGTTGTAAATAACCTCCAAGTCCAACTGGCACAGAAAATTGGGAATATGTATTAATATCACCATCCACAGCTCGGTTTGGATTTTGAACATTACATCCTACACATAATGAAAGAGGGAACGTTGGATCTATAGACGTTGTTTCTGTTCCTGCTTGTAAGCATGTACTTGCATTCGCTATTACAGTAACATTAATTACACCTCTTACAGAATTAGCACAATCTGTTGCTGCATTTACAGCCTCAACATAATAAGTTTTATTTGCGGTTAATGCTGGGTTAGGAGTATAACTTGTTGCATTAAAAGCTATTGAGTTACCACCTGTCGGCACATCATACCAATTGTATCGAACACCAATTTCTGGGTTTTGTACCGCCAATGTAATTGTTTGTCCAGAATGAATAATTACATCCGATGAGGCAAAAGTTGGTGTTGCCGGTACTGGGCTAACAATTAAATTGACTGGAGTACGGGTTAATGATACACAATCTCCAATAGCGGCTTCTACGAAATAATCCGTATTTACTGCTAAAGCAGGTGTTGTAAATGAATTACCTGTAAACACTAAATTGCCACCTGTTGCCGCATCATACCAATTATATGTTGTTCCCGCAACCGGTACCTGAACAGTTAAAGTTGTTGATTGTCCGCTGCAAATTGTCGTTGGAGAAGCAGTAACTAAAGGATTTAAAGGAACATTCAATAAAACCTGAACTGGATTTCTCTCACTATTTACACAACCATTTCTTGTTACTTGAACATAATATGTAGTTGGAACCGTTAAAACTGGCGTAGTAAATGCTGCAGTAGAAGCCAATGAAGCTCCACCAGTCGCTGCACTGTACCAATTAACAGTTTCACCAACAGCTAAAGATGCTGTTAATGTAGTAGTTTGTCCGCTACAAACCGTTGTGTTTCCAGTTATTATTGGAGCTTTATATCTATATGTAGCCTGATAAATATTTACAGTAGTCAATACTGTTGCTAAACCCCCTAATCGAATTTCTACACGATCAAAGTTAGCACCAGCAACAACACTAGCTCTAAAACGATTACCTGATAATAATTGCAAAGTAATTAATGGATTATTAACTGCAACTCTGTCATTATTATATGTGGCTCCATTATAAGTAGCTAAACTTACAGCTCCTAATAATGATAAGTCTGCTAAACCACCCGGTAATTCTAAATCAACATCTACAATATCACCAGCTTTACCCGGATTTGCAAATTGTACTGTCTGTTGAATCCATCCATTGATTAATCCAACTGGTACAGATAATTGCGTCGCTGTTGCAGTATTTCCATCCACAGAATTATTTGGATTTGCAGAACTACATAATAAACATAAACCATTTTGAACTATGGCTTGACTGCCTGCTTCAAGACAACCTACTAAAGACGCTGGTTGAACTGTAACAATTACTGGAATTCTCGCTACACTTGGACAACTTCCATTTGGACTTTGCGCTTCAACATAGTAAGTTTTTGTAGCTGTTAAAATTGGAGTAATGAAAGTATTTGTATTGGTCGCAACTGGTGAACCTCCTGTAGCGCTTTCATACCAATTTAATTGTACCCCTGCCTCAGAAGTAGAAGCATTCAGCGTTGCATTCTGACCTGATTGAATTGTAACACTTTGAGTTAAAACTGTTGGATTTGCAGGAACAGCTGTAGAAATAACATTTGTTTGGATTCTATTACTGACACAACTTCCTATAGAAGCTTCTACAAAAAATGGAGTAGTTCCTAAAGGAACTGTTGGCGAATAAGTGGTACCTGTTGCTAAAGCAGTAGTTGATGTTGCTGAAGCGTACCATGAATAAGTAGTTCCTGGTACTGGATTTAAAACAGACAGAGTCGTTTGCTGCGTTGCTCCAGTAGAACAAACCGTAAGCCCAGTATTGCTAATTGCCGGTGCCACCGGATTGGAAACATTTAATACTACAGGAACCCTTTCGTTACTTTCGCAACCTGCTGCACGAGTAACACCTATATAATAAGTAGTATTCGCAGTTAAAGCAGAAGTGGTATAAGTATTCCCTGTCGCTAAAGCTGTTGTAGAAGTCGCAGAACTATACCAAGCTAATGAAGTACCTGCTGAAGGTACTGCAGTTAAAGTAGCTGTACTTCCAGAACAAACTGTTTGAGTTAAACCACCTGTTACAGTTGGTTTTGCAAACTCTAATCTGACATCGTAAATTCTAAATTCAGTAAGTGCCGTAACAGCACCTCCCAAATTAAACTGAATTTGATTGGCTGGACCTGTTAGTGTCAATCTAATGACCCCAATCGTATTACCTGGAAGTAACGATAAATTAAGTAACGGACTATTGACCGCCACACTCGAGCCTACATTGGCTCCATTGAGTTTTGCCTGCAAATTTGCCGTCGACAATAATGACAAACTAAGCAAACCTGAACCGCTGCCAATGTACATTACCACCTGATCACCAGCTTGTGCTGTCTGTCCAAAGGTCATAGTTTCTTCTACCGTACACAATACCCCTACAAGAGTATTCAAAGAGGTATAAGTAGTTAAACTAGGATCATTGTCATAAGCTGCCGTTGGGCTAGTCAAGGTAGCACCTACACATGCCAAACCACCAATACTATTAGTATTGGACACTGGTCGGCAAAAGGTTTGAGCAAAATTTTTATTACAAAGAAGTAATAAAAACAAAAGTCCTAATGATCTCTTATAGCGTATGAGATCAAAAAAAGTAAAGTTTTTTTTCATAATTTGGAAGATTAGAAAATGGACAATAAAACACCTCTTGCAGTAAGTGCAAGCACCTACGCAATTAAACAATCAATTAAAAATCAAACAGTTAAAACAAAAACTTAAAACCTTCTATAAGGTCTAAATTTAGTTTCATTAAAAAAATTATGTTGAATTAGGCATACCTAAATATGCCAGAGAACAAACCTTACCTCTCTGAGGTAAAAAAAGTTCTGTCATTTGCGAGAAAAATTGATTGTAGTCAATTTTCTCAGAGGAGTGATTTGTTGCAGGTCTAATTTTCATAATGAAAATTTTTAGTTGACGTAGAATTGGGGAAAATTCTCTTTTATATAGTTAGGTTCAATTTTTAAAGAAAGTTGATTAGTCTTTCTCAAAATCACTCAAGAATAAATCTTAAGATTTGAACTCGTTTATATCAGCACAAACAATTTTGCTGTTTTTCATAAATATGCCGAGCATAATTTATAAAAACCAGTAATTTGAAAAATAAAACTTTGGGTAATAAAACAGATTTAGAAATCGAAAAACGATTATATCCATCATTGAGATGAATTAAGCTTAATAGAATAAAAAATAAAGCTAAGATAAAATTGATAAATAAAGTAATTGTCAATTCCATACGCAGTTTTTTTAGGTTATAATTTGGTTTTGGAAAAAAGTACAAACAAAACTTTGTTTAACTTTTCTATATTAAAATTAAAAAAATCCAAAACAGAAAACAAGGATAAAATTCCTATAATTTTTCTCTTAAATCCAAAACCAAATTTTAACAAGCCTCGAAAACATCAGAAAAACCTACTATTTTAACAAAATTAAGCGGTAAAAATTTTCTTAAATAAAAGTTCAACAAAAAGTGTTAAATATTAAAAATAAAGTATATTCCTACATTAATTAAAATTTTAT
Source organism: Flavobacterium quisquiliarum (assembly GCF_019308285.1). Classification (GTDB taxonomy): domain Bacteria; phylum Bacteroidota; class Bacteroidia; order Flavobacteriales; family Flavobacteriaceae; genus Flavobacterium; species Flavobacterium quisquiliarum. Next base: position 105,929 of record NZ_WWEM01000025.1, on the reverse strand, counting down.
CGACAAAACTATCCGTAATTCAGACCAAATACATCAAAAAAAAGCACTTCCGAAATTAATATGCTAAAACTTTGAAAAATTAAAGGAAAACACGTAGAAATACCTAGAAGAAAATCAAAAGAAACTTAAACAAAAGTTAAAAAACAACAAAAAAGGCAAACAATTAATATTCAATTGTTTGCCTTTCAAAAAAAGAGATAAACCTAATTATGACTCAATAATAGTATTAATTTGATTAAACAACTGCCCATCGCTTAAAAAAGCACCTTGTTTTATCAATTCAAAAATCGAAATGTTACGCTCTTCAGTAAACACTTTTTTCCCTACTTTCATTTCAATATTATCCGTAAACATATTATCACTTAACCATTGAAGCCCCTCTTTAGTTAAAAAATCAGTTTCAGCAGAAAGAGATTTTAAAACGATTGATTGTATGTAGGTATCAAAACAGTGAAACAAAAAGATGTGATTCTTCGAAAAATGTTCCAAATACTCCGCTCTGGACAATACTCCTTCCCAAATTAAATCCGAGAATACATCCAGCTCCTGTTCTGCGACTTCTGGTCTATTTTCTTTAAGTTCTTCCCACTCTTTTCTATCAATTGCCTGTGTAGCCAAAAAACTTGCGAATTCAGCGTGTAATTCATCAAACTGTTCTTTTGTTAATCTTGCGTATTTCATCTATTCTAAGCATCATTTCTTAAATTATAAACCACAAGTAAAGTTTACGTTGATAATTTAAGTTTATTATTAAATTCATAAAACAAAAAAATCCCGATTTTCATCGGGATTCTTATATCGTAAATAAAAATATTATTTTTCAGCAACGATTTCGTATGGTAATTCAACGATTACATCTCTGTGTAAACGGATGCTTGCATTGTATTTTCCAGTACGTTTAACAATACCGCTAGTGATGAATTTTCTATCGATAGCATTTCCAGATTTCTCTAAAGCTTCAGCGATATCAATATTAGTGATAGAACCAAAAAGTTTCTCTCCACCAGCTTTTGCGCTAAGTTTAATTTCAAGAGCTTTTAATGTTTCGGCTAATGCTTTAGCATCAGCAACAATTTTAGCTTCTTTATGCGCTCTTTGTTTTAGGTTTTCAGCTAAAACTTTTTTAGCAGAAGGAGTTGCTAAAACTGCAAATCCTTGAGGAATTAAAAAGTTACGACCGTAACCAGGTTTTACAGATACTACATCATCTTTAAATCCTAAGTTTTGTACGTCTTGTTTTAAAATAAGTTCCATGTTGTTGTCCTTATATTTTAGAAGTTAGGTTCTATTATTAGAAACCAGCGACTAGAGTTTTTAATTATTTTAATAAATCGGCCACGTATGGCATTAAAGCTAAGTGACGAGCTCTTTTTACAGCTACAGAAACTTTTCTTTGGTATTTTAATGAAGTTCCAGTTAAACGACGAGGAAGAATTTTCCCTTGCTCATTTACGAATTTCAATAAGAAATCAGCATCTTTATAATCGATGTATTTGATTCCAGATTTTTTGAAACGGCAATACTTTTTAGTTTTGTTAGTTTCAATGTTTAAAGGCGTTAAATATCTGATATCTCCGTCTTTTTTTCCTTTTGCAGATTGCTCAATTGTAGACATAATAATTACGCTTTAGTAGATTTTAATTTAGCTCTTCTTCTTTCCGCCCATGAAATAGCGTGCTTGTCTAAACTTACAGTTAAGAAACGCATAACTCTTTCGTCACGTCTGAATTCAGTTTCAAAAGCTACAAGAACTTCTCCAGCTACTTTGAATTCGAATAAATGGTAAAAACCACTTTTTTTGTTTTGGATTTCGTAAGCCATTTTTTTAAGACCCCAATCCTCTTTCGATACCATTTCAGCTCCTCTACTAGTAAGAAATTCTTCAAATTTCGTTACTGTTTCCTTCACCTGAACCTCAGATAAAACGGGATTTAAAATGAAAACAGTTTCATAATGATTCATAAATACAATATTTATTTGTTAAAATTGGGTGCAAAAGTAATCATTAAATTTAAATAAACAACACTTTTTTTCTTTTATTCGTCATAATGCAAAAAATATGCGTTCATTTTAGTTTTTTTTCCAAAAAAAACAATACATTTACTACTGCTATCCTGAATTTATTTTAAATTGACATGTTATGAAACTAAATTGTGTTGTTGTAGATGATAGTTCTATACAGAGGACAATTATTGCCAAATTGGTTAATAATCACCCAGGCTTGCATTTAATTGGTGACTTTTCGAATGCAATTGAAGCAAAAAGTTGTATCTCCCTGAATAATATTGACCTAATTTTCCTTGATATAGAAATGCCTGTTATCAATGGTTTTGATTTCCTTGACGGATTAAAATCAAAACCACAAATTATATTTATTACTTCTAAAGCAGAATACGCTTTAAAAGCTTTTGATTACGATGCTACTGATTACCTGCAGAAACCAATTGCTGTTGACCGTTTTAATGCTTCGGTTAAAAGAGCAATCGACATGCACTTACTTAAAAAAGATGTCAAAGAAGAAGAAGGTGAACATATCTTCATCAAAAGTAATTTAAAAAAGCTTAAGATCTTCACTTCAAAAATAAAATGGATTGAGGCTTTTGGTGATTATGTGAGAGTAGTAACAGAAGATGACAGCAACCTGGTTCTTTCTACAATGAAATCTTTTGAAAATGATTTATCAAAAGACAAATTCATTCGTGTTCACAAATCTTACATTATTAATATAGATAAGGTAGAGCGTTTTAATAGTAAATTCGCTGAAATTGGTATTACAAAAATACCTTTAAGCCGTAACAAAAAAGAAGACTTAGTAAAAGCACTTTCTACTCCTTCTTAATTACGACTAATAAAAATCGACATTCACAACAACTTTTATAGCTCTGTATTGAGCCACAGCTTCAAAACTATTCAGCATTTTCTGAATAGTTTTTTTTGTATTCCCTAAATGCTGATTGTGTGGAATCTTAATTAAGATAGTTCTGATATACTCATTTCGTATTCTGCTTATCGCAGGCTCTTCTGGTCCCAAAACAGGAATTCCTAGATTCTGACTTAAAACCTGATACAGCCACATTGCCCCTTCTTTAAGTTTATCGTAATCACGATGTTTCAAAGTCAGTTTTATAATTCTGAAATAAGGAGGATATTTGTAGATCTGTCGATCATATAACTGCTCCTTATACATACCTATATAATTATGGTTCGTGACTTGCTGAATTGTATTATGATTTGGATTATAAGTCTGAATCACTACTTTTCCTTGTTTTTCAGATCTTCCTGCTCTTCCTGCAACTTGTGTCATCATTTGGAAACTACGCTCAAAAGCTCTGAAATCCGGATGATGAAGCATATTGTCTGCATTCATAATTCCAACCAGACTCACATTATCAAAATCCAAACCTTTGGCCAGCATCTGCGTTCCAACCAAAATATCAATCTCTCTATTTTTAAAGGTATCGATAATTTTCTCAAATCCAAATTTACCACGAGTGGTATCCTGATCCATTCTTCCAATTTTTGCTTTTGGAAAAATGGAAGACAACTCCTGTTCTATTTGTTCTGTTCCAAAACCTTTAGTCGTCAAATCAATACTCGAACAGCTATGACAATGGGTTGGTTTTGCAATCGAATAGCCACAATAATGACATCTTAGCTGATTTTTATTCTTGTGATAAGTTAAACTCACATCGCACTGCTGACAATGCGGTACATGTCCACAAGTCATACATTCTATTACAGGAGAATATCCTCTTCTGTTTTGAAACAAAATTACCTGCTCTCCCAACGATAAAGCCTCAGCAATTTCTTCGGTCAAAACATCACTAAAATGACCAGTCATTCTTTTTCTAAAATACTTGTCTTTTAAATCGACTAAAATAATTTCAGGAAGGCGGACATTTTTATAACGTTCTGAAAGGGTAACCAAACCATATTTATCACTCTTTGTATTAAAATAGGTTTCGATACTTGGAGTTGCAGAACCTAATAATACTTTGGCATTATGAAAATTAGCCAAAACTATTGCAGAATCTCTCGCATGATACCTTGGCGCAGGATCGGTCTGTTTAAAGGTTTGTTCATGTTCTTCATCAATAACCAACAATCCTAAATCATTAAAAGGCAAAAACAAAGCCGACCTTGCTCCTATTACAATCTGAGCCTTTGGGGAATTTTCGAGTGTCTGTTTCCAAACCTCAACTCTTTCGTTATTGCTGTATTTGGAATGAAAAACAGCCACTTTATCTCCAAAATGCAGACGTAATCTCGAAACCAATTGCGTTGTAAGAGCAATTTCCGGAAGCAGATATAAAACTTGTTTTCCTGTTTCTAAATATTCTTCAATTAACTTAATGTAGATTTCTGTTTTTCCGCTCGAAGTAACACCATGCAACAGACAAACTTCTTTCTCTGATAAACTTTCTTTAATTTCCAGAAAAGCTTTCTCTTGCGCCTCACTTAATTGAAGTTCTTTTTCTGATTTTTCTCCATTAAATGAAACACGATCCTGTTGCAAATAATATTCTTCAAAGATTTCCTTTTCTATTAAAGCTTTTACAACAGTAGAAGTTGATCCGGAAACTTCAGTCAATTTCTTAACAGTAATTGGTTTCTTTTCTGAAGCACTAAGCTGAAAATAAGCCAAAACAATCTCTCTTTGTTTATTGGCATTTTTTAAAGTTTCAAGTAATTCTGCCAGTCCATTATCCAATTCGTATTTAGAATGTAATTTCACATATCGAACCAACTTAGGCTTATAGCTTTCTTTGATTTCTTCTTCCAGAAAAATAATATCTCTTGCTATTAATTTCTGCAGAACCGGAAGTATATTTTTCTTATTTAAAATAGAAGCAATTTCATGAACTGTAAGCGAGCTTTGATGCTGGAGTGCTTCATAAATCAGGAATTCATCATCTGAAAGTTCAGAATCATTTACCAAAACATCTGGTTTATGCGAAACGACTGTTTCACTTTCCAACAACAATCCGCTAGGAAAAGCACCTCGATACACATCACCAATACCACACATATAATAATTCGCCACCCAAAGCCAGTGTTTTATCTGAGTTTCGGTTGCGATTGGTTTTTCGTCTAAAATCTGATGAATTTCTTTGGCTTCATATAGTGTTGGCGCATTTTCATGCACATCTAATACAAGTGCCGTATAAATTTTGCTTTTACCAAAAGGCACTGCCACGCGCATTCCTTTTTTAATAAAATGGAATTCGGCCTCAGAAACACGGTAAGTGAACGTTTTTGCTAAAGAAAGCGGTAAAATAACTTCGATAAAAAACATGTAGAAATTTTATAAGATTTTGAATAATCAAAGTTATTCTGAAAGCATTTGTTCAACCTCTTTTTTAAGAACGGGAACTTGTTTTATAACAATACCCCAAATTACGGCATCAGATACAGAATCGTATCCATGAATAATTCTATTTCTTACGTCAACAATTTTACGGGAATCGGTTATTTGAATTTCATCATTTACTTTCAATATCCTGTTCATCGCTTCCCCGATAATTTCAATATTTCTTTCTACAGCACGTTTGGTACGTAGGTCTGCTTCATAATCCTGAAATTGCATTGATCCTGAAAAATAACTTTCAATTTCTTCTATAGAACTCAGAATATCAAACAACCATGTTTTAATATCATTATCCATAAATTAATTGCTTTTGCTTATTCAGATTTTCTTTAAAGTAAGGATTCTTAATAGCTTTTTCTTCTAATAAATCAATCGGTCTTTTGAAAATTTCTTCTAATGAAAATTTAAAATCAAAATAATTATCTGCGTAGTCTAAAACATCTAAGGTTTTAAAATCAACTACCAAATCAACATCACTTTTATCATTAAAATCTTCCCTCAGAACCGAACCAAAAGCATACAACGCTTTTACTTTGTGTATTTTACAAAGCTTAGAAATATCTAATATGTGATTTTCTAAAAAGTTCATTTTTTTTCAATCTTTTACTGGACTCAAATATAAGCAAATTAAGCTATTTGTCCAATATCCTTATTATTCACAACTATTTGTCTGAAGATTTTTTAGCCAGATACTCATTAACCAATTTGCCAGTATGGTTTAGAGATTCAATATTCTTCCAATCATCATGTCCAGGAATAATAAACTTTGGATTTTTAAATTTAGTTTTTATATTACTAATAGATTTCTTCCATTCTTTTACATCAGAATCACCTAAATAACCTAAATCCTGCGCATCGGCACTTTTTACAAAACAGCCTCCATAAAGTACTTTTTCTTTATCAAACCAAACCACAATATTGTCTGGAGCGTGACCTTTTCCTGGATAATAAACTTCAAATTTATGCTGACCAACTGTAAATGTTGTGTCATTCGGAATTATAAATTTTGCTCTTGGCTCTTTGCTTTTTTTCAGAATATCGTCGGTCAGTTTTATTGAATACGTTTTGATTCCTTTTTTCTTGTAGAAATCAAATCCTCCTGCACGATCTTCATGAGAATGCGTTGCAAAAAGCATAACAACATCTTTATTATGTTTTGCTTTGATAGAATCCAGTAACGGCTGAAACTGTGTTTTATCCCAAGGCGCGTCAAAAAGCACAACGCCTTTATCTGTTACCAAATATAAAGCATTGGCAGAAATCTTGTTTCCTTTATAATCATTAAAAGTCCTATAAACATAAAAGTCACCTGTAAGATGACTTATTTGTAATGGCGAATTCTTAGATTGTCCAAAGCTGTTTGAAACTGCGACTAAGAATAAAATTATCGAAGCTAATTTTCGCATTTATTGTTTCTGATTAATTTTTAACTCGTGTCCAGTACTGTGTTCTTCCCATCAAAGAAATTCCCACATAACCGCGAAGTTTTAATTTATCTGCAGATTCTAGTGAGATATAACATTTGTATTTTTTACCGCTTGTCGGGTCTAAAATTGTTCCTCCATTATATTCTGAACCATCTTTTTTAAGTCCGTTTATAATCACCATTCCTAAAATCGGTTTATTCTTTTCAGCACCATCACACTTTACACAAACATCTTTTTTATGGTTCTCCCGAAGTATATCTACAATCTTCCCGTATATTTTTCCTGATTTTTCGTAAATTTCTACAACCGATTTAGCTTCTCCTGTTTCATCATCAATAGTTTTCCATTTTCCAATTACACCTTGGCTTTGCATGGTCAGCGCAAAGAAGAACACTCCGATAGTTAGCATCAAATTTTTCATATTATTTTTCTTTTTTTTGTTTTAATTTTCTGATAGAAGCGTTCAATTCGAACCCTAAAAGCAGAATCATACAGTTTATCCAAATATAAAACATTAGAATTAATAATGTCCCAATTGAACCATAAAGTTCGTTGTATTTTGAAAATTTTATAACCCAAATCCCAAAAAAGAACGAAGATATAACAATTAATATGGTTGTAAAAACAGAACCGATGCTTATAAAAGATACTTTATTGTACTGTTTTGTACCATAACGTAATAATATTGAAGATGTTATCAAAATCATCAGAATAACGAATAAATATCGTCCTAAAATAATCAGCGGAATACGATCGCTCAACACATCCTGAATAATTGTTTTTTGGATAAAGACCTCAAATACTACAATCGTTGCTACAGTTACAAACAATATAACGGTCATAACAAGTGAAATAGCTAAAGCGACCAAATATTGCCTAAAAAAACCTCTTTTATCAAAAACGTGTTTAGAAGATTCAAAACCGCTTAAGATTCCGTTAATACCATTTGCCATCAAAAAAATAGAAAGCAAAAAACCTGATGATAATAAGCCAGAGTGACTATTATTTAATATATCGCTGATGATTTTACTAATAGCATCGTAAGTATTCGGAGGAACACTCTGCTGGACAAACTGCAGAAAATCTTCCTGAAAATTATCAATCGGAATAAATGGGATTAAGTTCAGAATAAATAGCGCAAAAGGAAATAAAGCCATAAAAAAGCTAAAAGAAACCGCACTGGCATGATAAGAAAATGCCCCTTCAAGAATACCTAAAGTGTACATTTCAAGCAGATCATACAGCGAAAAACCTTCTAGCCAAGGTAGTTTTATTCTTTTTAAAAGTCGGGCCAGATTCCGTATTACAGGCAATTTCTCAATCCGAGCTTCTATCTCTTGCGACATATTTTTTTGATTTTAGATTGTTGAGTTTAGATTTTAGATTACCAAAAACTAACTCATAACTTATAACTCAAAACTCATAACTTCCCTAAAAAGCTTTCAAACTCAAATCCATGTTGTAAACAGAATGCGTTAAAGCTCCTGACGAAATATAATTTACACCGCACAAAGCATATTCGCGGATGGTTTTTTCGTTGATATTTCCAGAAGATTCTGTCTGACATTTGGATCCAATCAGTTTTACGGCTTCTTTGGTGTCTTCGTAATTAAAGTTGTCAATTAAAATTCTGTGCACGCCTTCACTTTGTAAAATCTCTCTAATTTCATCCAAATTACGAGCTTCTACAATAATCTTTAAATCGAGATTATTTGCCTTTAAGTATTCTTTTGTTTTAGCAATAGCACGAGTAATGCCACCAGCAAAATCAATATGATTGTCTTTTAACATTACCATATCATACAAGGCAAAACGGTGATTTTCTCCTCCACCAATTTTTACTGCCCATTTTTCCGCTACTCTAAAATTGGGTGTTGTTTTTCGAGTGTCCAGAATTTTAGCTCCGGTTCCTTCTAAAAGCTGTGCATATTGATTCGTTTTAGTAGCAATTGCCGACATTCTCTGCATCGTATTTAAAACTACTCTTTCGGCTTTTAAAATAGATTGCGAACTTCCTGAAACTTCAAAAACTACTTCTCCGTATTCTACATGGGTTCCGTCTTCGATATACGTTTTTACCTTCAGCTTAGGATCTACGTATTCAAATATCATTTTAGCAAGTTCAACACCAGCAATAATTCCCTGATCTTTTACTAATAATTTTGCCTGACCATGAGCAGTATCAGGAATACAGGCCAGTGAACTGTAATCTCCTGTACCAACATCTTCTCTAATGGCATTGCTTATCAAAAGCTGTAACTCTGATTGAAACTGAACTTTACTTATCATTTTCTTGTTTTTAATAATACGCTAAATTAGAACTTATTTTATGGAATTAAAAGTTTACTTTGTCCGAAAAATTACTTAAAACATTAAACATCTCTTTTTTAACCATTAAGATATTAAGGAAAATAAAGTTACAATTCTTAACAAAACTTAATCTCTTAATAAGCGATCAATTAAATATCTTTGAAGTTTATTCAAACAAAAATCATGGGATTAATTAAAGATATTTATTCGGTTTCTTTTTACGAAAATTTTAGTCAGGCTGTCGCTGAAGTCTATCCGGCTTTCAATAAACAAAAATTTATTGAAGCTATTTTTGATGGAAATTTCGCCCAAAAAGAATGGAAAGAAAGAATGAAACATACTACTGTTGTTTTTCATCAGTTTATGCCTCAAAATTTTCCTGAAGCCGTTGCTTTAATTGACAAAATCATAAATAATCTAAGAAAAAACAACTTTGCAGATAGCAATCTCGCTTTTATTTTCTTTGCCGATTATATTGAAATGTACGGTTTAGACGATTTTGAAACTTCCAAAAAAGCCTTTGTTTCTGTAACACAGTTTATCAGTTGTGAATTTGCCGTTCGCCCTTTCATCTTAAAATACAAAGAACAAATGATTGACGAAATGATCAAATGGTCATTACACGAAAATCATCATGTGCGTCGTTTGGCTAGCGAAGGTTCACGTCCGAGATTGCCTTGGGCAATGGCGATTCCGTTTTTGAAGAAAGATCCTTCTTCTATTCTTCTAATTTTAGAAAATCTAAAAAACGATCCTTCCGAATATGTCAGAAGAAGTGTAGCCAATAATTTGAATGATATTGCTAAAGATAATCCGCAGATTGTATTAGAAATTGCTTGTAAATGGAAAGGCCATAGCAAAGAAACTGACGGAATCATCAAACACGGATCTAGAACTTTATTAAAACAAGGACATCCTGAAATCCTGAGCCATTATGGTTTAGAAAGCAGTAATATTGAACTTTCGTCTTTCGAAATTAAAACACCGACGGTAAAAATTGGCGATTATCTTCAGTTTCAATTTCATTTAAACAATAAAAACGAAGAACCAAAAACAGTTCGTTTAGAATATGCTGTTCATTATAAAAAAGCAAAAGGGCATCTGGCTAAAAAAGTCTTTAAAATCAGCGAAAAGATGTATCATCCGAATCAATTGATTAAGATTGAAAGAAATCAGTCTTTTAAGTTAATTACAACAAGAGTTTTTTATACTGGAATTCATCAATTATCGATTATAATTAACGGAACAGAAAGTGAAGTTTTAGAATTTGAACTCACTAATTAACTTAACCCAAAACTTATGTGGCATCTGAGAAAATTAATGATTAAACTTAGCTTTATATTATACTTAATTCTTTCTGTTTTTATTTTCATCTCTCAAACTAAAAACGAAGAGACTTTAATTGTTTATTATTCAGCCATAAGCTGTCCTTGTGCACAATGGAAGATAGAGAATAGAAACAATAAAAAGAACATTTATCTCGAGAGAGTCAATGACAAATTATTGGATGCTGATCAAATTTGGGACGGAAGAACTTTGCCCTTAAAATTAAAAGTGAAAGGGCATTTTAAAAAGAAACTTGGAATTCCAAAAGGTTTTTCAACAAAAGGAAATCCAGAGCCTGCAAAAGTATTTTTATATACACAAATCGAAATAGTCAAATAACAAAACAACATTAAAATACTGACTACAAAATACATATACATTAAAATCCTTAAATCTTGTATTTAAAACTAATACATACTCAACGATTTTCCTTATTTTTATAAATACAAAAAACAAGCTTTCTTAATCTAAATTAAGTTACAGATTTCTATCACAACTGTAATTTTGTTTTCAAATCAAATAATACCACATGTCAAATATCAGTTTAATTATCGAAGAACGCGCTGCCAATATTGGCAACTTTATGGTAGGTCGTTTATTGCCTTTCCGTGAAAAAAGAGCTGTCGGGCCATTTGTATTTATCGACCATATGGGACCTGCACATTTAAGTGATCATGAAAATATGGATGTTCCGCCACATCCGCATATTGGACTTTCTACCCTAACCTTTTTATTTGAAGGAAGTATTATGCATCGCGACAGTTTAGGAACCGAATTGGAAATAAAACCAGGCGCTGTAAACTGGATGACAGCCGGAAAAGGAATCGTTCACTCTGAGAGAACTCCTGAATATTTAAGACATTCAGACAAAATGCTTCACGGATTACAGATCTGGGTGGCACTTCCAAAAGAATTAGAGCAAATGGAGCCTAATTTTACACATGTTGAAGCAGATAATATTCCGGCTTGGGAAGAAGATGGTGTTTCGTACAAATTAATTGCCGGTGAAGCTTTTGGCAAAAAATCTCCAGTTCCAGTTTATAGTCCATTGTATTTTATTGAAATCAAAAGTAAAGAAGCTAAGAAAATCAATATTGGAAACCATTTATTTGGTGAAAGCGGTTTGTACATTTTAGAAGGAAGCATTAAAAACGGCGAACATACATACGATCCAAGACAAATTTTAATTACAACTGAAGCTTCTCTTTGCGAATTTGAAATTGCCGAAAATTCTACAGTTTACATTTTTGGAGGAGAACCTTTTCCGGAAGAACATTTTATCTTTTGGAACTTTGTTTCATCAGACAAAAACCTCATCGAAAAGGCAAAAAAAGACTGGACAGAACAAACTTTCCCAAAAGTTCCTGGCGAAACTGAATTTGTTCCATTGCCTCAACCAAGAATTAAATAAATATGGATACTGTAAAAGCAACAATCGATACTAGAAAATATCGCACCGAAATAACGTCAAAAACTGGCAACATTCTTATTTCGGACGAACCTCAGGAAATAGGCGGAAAAAACCTAGGTTTTAGTCCATTTGAGCTTCTGGCTTCCTCTCTCGCTTCCTGTACTTTAATTACTTTACGAATGTATATTGACAGAAAAGCCTGGGACGTATCTGAACTTAGTATTTGGGTAGATTTTGAAAAAAATGAAGAACATACCGTCTCCTTATTTTCAACAAAAATTCTAATTACAGGAAATGTAGACGATTCTCAAAAGCAACGTATTTTGAAAATTGCTAATAGTTGTCCTGTTCATAAAACACTTATAAACACAATTAAAATAGAAACTTCACTAGTATAAACAATCATGGAAATTCAACAAATAAACGATATAAGAAAAGGCTATTTTGAAGCTGTAGAAGACGGAAAAGAAGCTGGAAAAATGACCTACACCTGGGCTGGAGATTCTAAATTCATCATTGACCATACTGAAGTTAGTCCAGAATTCAATGGTAAAGGCGTTGGAAAAAAATTAGTGATGGCAGCTGTAGAATATGCCAGAAATAACAATCTGAAAATTATTCCCCTTTGTCCTTTTGCGAAAAGTGTTTTTGATAAGGTTGAGGAAATTCGTGATGTACTTTTTTCTTAAAGATGCTAAGATGCTGAGATACTAAGGTTCTAAGTTTTTTTAAACCGCAAAGAACGCAAAGAATCACGCAAAGTTCGCAAAGTTTTTTAGACAAAGCTTTGCGAACTTTTACGCTTCTATTAAATCTAGCATAGAATAAAACCTTAGCGAACTTTTGCGGTAAAAAATCAACACAACGAAATTCGGTTTTCAAATTTTCGCAGAAAGTCGTATATTTGCATGTAATTTAATCTTAGAGTATGACAAGAATAATTACAATTTTCTGTATTTTAATAGCACAACTTGGCTTTTCTCAATCAGCTGCCAGTCATTTAGAAAAAATCAGAAATAATGAAGCGCTCTTAACCGCTTTCTTCCAACAAATGCCAAAAGGAGGCGATTTACACCATCATTTTTCAGGATCCGTTTATGCTGAACCTCTTTTAGAAAGAGCCATTGCAGAAGACTTTTATTTGAATTTAGAAACTATGGCAGTTTCTAAAACCAAACCCGAGAATGGAAACTGGGAAAACTTTTCATCACTTACCAAAAAAGGAAAATTAGGGTATTACGAACAGCAGATTATGCAAACCTGGTCGGTTAAAGACTATAATGGTTCTGTCCCTTCTGACGATCAGTTTTTTGATTCTTTTCAAAAATTCGAACCTACTATCAAAGGTCATTTTGCAGAAGGAATGCTGGAATTAAAAAAACGTGCCATTTCCGAAAATGTCCTTTATATCGAAACACAATTATCTACGATTCCGTGTGATATGAATGTTTCTGACTTAACCGATTTCAACACCAAATTACGTCAAGTTGCAACTCAGAAAGATGAAAAAGCGGTTCTAAAACTTTTGGATGAATTGTATAAATCACTTCAGAAAAAAGACGCTAAAAAATATGCTGAAGATTTCAATACCAATTTCATAGCAAAACTGCACAAAGATTTAAAAATGGATGACGAAAACTTCACAATGCGTTACCAAAACTTTGTCCTTCGTTTTATGGAACCTGTAGATTTATTCAAAAATCTCGTGATTGCTTTTATTTCGTCAAGCGAAAGTAAATTGACAGCTGGTGTAAATATCGTTTCGCCGGAACACGGACAAACTTCTATGAAAGATTACTGGCTTCACATGGTGATGTTTAAATATTGCCACTCTAAATTTCCAGACGTAAAATATACGCTTCACGCAGGCGAATTGACTCTAGGTTTAGTACAGCCAGAAGAATTAACCTGGCATATTAACGATGCGATTTATGTAGCAGGCGCAAACAGAATTGGTCACGGAGTTGATATCGCTTACGAAGCTAATTCGTACGATTTATTGAAATACATGTCTCAAAAAAACATTCCGATTGAAATCAATTTAGCAAGCAACGAATTTATTTTGAAAGTAAAAGAAAACAGACATCCTTTCACACTTTACAAAGAATTCAATGTGCCAATTGTTATCAGTACAGACGATGCGGGAATTCTAAGAAGCAATATGACGGAACAATATGTTTTGCTGGCAAAAAGATATCCTGATGTGAATTATGAAACGATAAAAAAATACGTTTACAACAGCATCAACTACAGTTTTATTCAGGACGAATCAGTTAAAAAACAATTGATTAAAGATTTAGACAATCGTTTTAAAACTTTTGAAGCGAAGTTTTCTAAAAACTAAAATGTTCAATCTATGCGAAAGTTTCACGCAGATTTTAAACAGATTTAAGCTGCTAATTGCAGATTATTTTTAACCAAAATATAAAAATAAAATCTGCTGAATCTGCTAAATCTGCGAGAGTATAATTTTCTCCCGCAGATTTAGCAGATCAAGCAGATAAAATAATTTACTATGATTTTAGAAGGTGCATTTCTTTATGTAAAACCAGAATTAGCCAATCAATTTGAAGCTGATTTTGCAAAAGCAAGTCAATACATTTCATCAATCGATGGTTATTTAGGGCATCGTTTGGAAAAGTGTCTTGAAGTCGAAAACAAATATCTTTTATTGGTAGATTGGAACACGCTTGAAGATCATACAGTAGGTTTTAGAACCTCTGAAGCGTATTTAGAATGGAAAAAGATCTTACATCATTATTACGAACCTTTTCCTATTGTAGAACATTTCGAAACCGTTTTTGAGAATAAAAAATAGTTTTTTTAGCCACAGATATCACAGATTAAAAGGATTTTTTATTTAAATCTAATCTGTGTTTATTGATCAAATCTGTAGCAAAAAATATTTTTAAATTAATTCGTGAATTCGTGGCTAAAAAAATAACCAATGAACATCAAACTCATCGCCATAGGCAAAACAGATAATAAATCGCTTCAGACTTTGATCGACGATTATACCAAACGTTTGTCCTTTTATGTCAAATTTGATTTGGAGATTATTCCCGACATCAAAAACGTAAAAAATTTATCTGAAAGTCAGCAAAAGGAAAAAGAAGGCGAATTAATATTATCCAAGCTTTCGCCGACCGATCAATTAATTTTATTGGATGAAAACGGAAAAACATTCTCAAGCGTTGGTTTCTCAGAAGAATTGCAAAAGAAAATGAATTCTGGCGTTAAAACTTTGGTTTATGTAATTGGCGGGCCTTATGGATTTTCTGAAACCGTTTATAAAAAAGCACAGGGAAAAGTTTCGCTTTCGCTAATGACGTTTTCGCATCAAATGGTTCGATTGTTTTTTATCGAACAATTGTACCGAGGATTTACGATTTTACGAAACGAACCTTATCATCATCAGTAGAAAATAGTGTTCAGTCTCTCCCGATAGCTATCGGGATTAGTGTTCTGTTTTAAAAAATGTACTCTACTGGAAGTTTATCGAGATTGTAAGTCACTTCTTTTTGCAATAAAATCTTGTATTGGAGATATTCTTCATAGCTCATATTTTTATCAAACAAAAAGACTAAATCTGGAACTTTTTCAAATTTTATACTGTAAAATTGCTTTAATATTTCTGCTATTTTTATTTCTTGATTTCCCATAAAAACCTGTTGTTTTCCTTTTTTAAAGTAAACAATAAAACTTCCTTTGGCAGGTCTTTCCATTTTATAAAACACTTTCGTGAAAGGTAGAAAAGCTAAATTCTTCCCTATAGAATCTGCATAAGAATAATAGTTCTCAGATTCTTCATTTTGATGCATCTTTTCAGTTCGCTTTTTATCCTGCATTTTCATTACCTCTGGAATCACTAATTTCAAAGGAAGACGTTTGTCTATATTCAGAATCCAATTGGTCGAAATGATCGCGCTTTTTCGGTTTAAGTCAGCAATGGTGTCTTTTCCTTCTGTTTTAAAAAAGATATAAATAGGCGAATGATCTTGTACATCTTTTACAATTGTAACATTTGATTTTGGCAACAATACATCTTCTTTTTTTCCGCAGGAGAAAAGAAGAAAAGCGATAACTAAAGTGAAGTATTTCATCATATTTATTTTTTTTCCAAAGAATTAACACAACGTTTGTCATTCCGAGGAACGAGGAATCACACTCGAAACTCGACAAAGATTGGCGACATTCTGTGAGGAAACACTAGTGTGATTCCTCGTTCCTCGGAATGACAAAACGATTGCTTAAATATTATTATAAACTCATTTTATTAAACAAAGTAACACATTCCACCGCTTCTTTCACATCATGCACACGAAGAATTTTTGCACCTTTAGTCAAAGCAATTGTATTTAAAAATGTTGTTCCGTTTAAAGCTTCCTGCGGTGTAATATCAAGTGTCTTATAAATCATCGATTTTCTTGAAATTCCTGCTAAAACTGGCAATTCTAATAAATTAAAAAGTTCCATTTGTTTCATCACTTCATAATTTTGATCGGTTGTTTTGGCAAAACCAAAACCTGGATCGATAATCAAATCGTTGATTCCTAAAGCTCTTGCTTCTTGCACTTTTTCAGAAAAATAAAAAAGCATTTCTTTTATAATATCCTCATATTGCGTCAAACCCTGCATGGTCTGCGGATTACCGCGCATGTGCATCATAATGTATGGAACGTTGTATTTGGCAATTACTTCAAACATTTTATCGTCCAGTTCTCCGGCAGCAATATCATTTATCATTGCCGCACCGCTTTCTATACTTGCTTTGGCAACTTCAGCCCTAAAAGTATCAATGGATAATAATGCTTCTGGAAAATGCTTTAAAATCAATTCTATTGCGGGAACAATTCGGTCGATTTCTTCTTGTTCTGAAACAAATTCAGCGCTTGGCTTGCTTGAATACGCTCCAATATCGATAAATGTAGCTCCTTCAGAAAGCATTTTATCAACTTGTGAAATAATCTCGTCTTCATTTTTATATTTTCCTCCGTCAAAGAAAGAATTTGGCGTTACGTTTAGAATTCCCATTACTTTCGGAATCGTTAAGTATATAAGTTCGCCTTTACAATTAATAAACATTTGGTTTCAAGTTTTATTTGTTTAAAGTTTCAAGTTCATGCAGATTACGCAAGTTTGGGAACTTGAAACCTGAAACCTGAAACATTTTTTCAGTTTCAAGTTCTCAGCGTTAACAATTTGTTTAGAAAAAACTTGAAACAAAGAAAACCTGAAACTTGAAACTCTTAAAAAATTATCCTTATTTTTGAAGAAATTTTAGCAAATATACAGCATATAAATGAAGAATACTTCCGAAGAGTTTGATAATGTTATCGCGGTTTGCCGTACGTTGTTTATCAATAAAATGACAGATTATGGCAGTGCATGGAGAATTTTGAGATTACCATCGCTTACTGATCAGATTTTTATAAAAGCACAAAGAATTAGAAGTTTACAGGAAAATGAAGTCCGTAAAGTAGATGAAGACGAAAAAGGAGAATTTATCGGAATCATCAATTATTCTATTATGGCTTTGATTCAGTTAGATTTAGGTGTCGTAGATCAACCTGATTTGGACGTTGAAAAAGCAACTGAATTATATGATGCTAAAGTAAAACTGACTAAAGATTTGATGGAAGCCAAAAATCACGATTATGGAGAAGCGTGGCGCGACATGCGTGTAAGCTCTTTAACCGATTTGATTTTGCAGAAGTTGCTTCGAGTAAAACAAATTGAAGACAACAAAGGAAAAACAATAGTTTCTGAAGGAATTGATGCAAACTACCAAGACATGATTAATTACTCTGTTTTTGCTTTAATTTTAAATCCAATAAACAAATAAAATCCAAAATTTTAAATTCCAAAATCCAAGTAAGATTGGAATTTGGGATTTTTTTATTGAATTTTTAAATTTAAATATTTGCCATGAAAAACTTTATTACCCAATTCTCCCGATTATTTGTCGGTGTTTTATTTATCATTTCTGGATTAATCAAACTAAATGACCCTGTTGGTTTCTCTTATAAATTAGCAGAATATTTTAGCGAACCAGTTTTCAATATGCCATTTTTAGAGCCATTGGCTTTAGGATTAGCTATCTTTTTAGTAATTCTGGAAGTAGTATTAGGTGTAATGCTTTTAGTGGGTTACAAATCAAAATTAACGATTTGGGCTTTATTGCTTTTAATTATTTTCTTTACATTCCTTACCTTCTACTCTGCTTATTTTGATGTGGTAAAAGATTGTGGTTGTTTTGGAGATGCCTTACATTTAACACCTTGGCAGTCTTTCACAAAAGATGTTGTTTTACTTTTCTTTATCTTGATTTTATTCATCAACAAAAAATTGGTAAAACCTTTATTTTCAAAAATGATTACCAATATCGTGGTATTGATCAGCATTATTCTATGTGTATTTATGGCGGTTTGGGTTTTAAATCACAATCCGATAAAAGATTTCCGTCCTTATAAAGTGGGAACCAACATTGAAAAAGGAATGGAAATTCCAGAAGGTGCACCAAAATCGGTTGTAGAAATGATTTTCATCTACAAAGTAAATGGTGTTGAAAAGGAATTTACGGAGAAAGATTTAATGAATATCCCAGAAGGAGCAACGTTTGTTGACCGAAAAGATAAAGTGATTTCTGAAGGTTATGTACCGCCAATTCACGATTTCACCATGACTAAAGATGATTCTGATTACAAAGATGAATTACTTAAAGAGCCAAAACTATTAATTTTTGTTACTTACGATTTGAATTTATCCAATCCAGAAGGAATGAAAAAATTAGCAAAAGTAAGTGCTGATGCAAAAGCTAAAGGATATAAAGTGATTGGAATGACTGCTTCTGGAGCAGATGAAATAGCAAAAGCTAAAAAACAATATAACTTGGATACTGAATTCTATTTCTGCGATGGAACAGCTTTAAAAACCGTTGAAAGAGCAAATCCAAGTATTGTGGTAGTTCAAAACGGAACTATTGTTCAAAAAGTACATTACAACGATGTTGATGATTTGAAGTTGTAGGATTTTCAATATACTAAATTTAAAAAGCGCCAATTCAATTAGAATTTGGCGCTTTTTTCATTCAAAATACAACGTAAGAAAAATATTAAATTAGATATTTTATTTTCTATATTTATTATCGCTATTCTAAAAAAACAAAAAAATCTATGAAACAAATCTCAAAGTCATTCCTGACCTTTTTACTAATTGTTTTCTTAATTCAAACAAGTTTTAGCCAATCCGAAACATTAAAAAAAGACCAACGTTATATCTTTTTCCTTCACAATAAGTTTATAGAAGAAAATCCTTTGAATGTTGCACATCCAGAATATGGAAAAGCTGAATACAATGAAATTTTAGCTTCTTTTCGAAAAGACGGTTTCGTTGTCTATAGCGAAATCAGAAAGAAAAATACGAATGCATACGACTACGCCGAAAAGATAACAAAACAAATCAAAAAGCTTCTCAAACAAGGAATTGCTCCAAATAAAATTACCGTAATCGGAACTTCAAAAGGCGGTTATATTGCACAATACGTTTCGACTTTTGTGGCCAATCCAGACATGAATTTTGTTTTTATTGGATGTTTTAGAGATGTTGACATAAAAGAAATTCTGGATATTAATTTCTGTGGTAATATTCTAACCATTTACGAAAAATCAGACATATATGGTGTTTCAGCAATCAAACGTAAAGAAACTTCAAAACTGAAAGTCAATCATTTTAAAGAAATAGAATTGAATACCAATCTTAAACATGGTTTTTTATATAAAGCTTTAGACGAATGGATTGTTCCAAGTAAAAAATGGGCTAATGGAAATTATAATCTGAATTAAAATTTCAAAAATAAAACTTATAAAGTCTTCAAATAATTCCATTTATTTGGAGACTTTTTTATTGAAATCTGACGTTTTTTTGCTTTCAATTTTATTCCTTAAATCAAAAAATCAATCTTTTTTTCTGATTCGAAAAGTAAAGTTTAGAAAATCATCCAAATTTCTCCTCTACTATTACGATTTCATTCCCGTTTTTCTAACCGAAATTTAACTTATTGTTACAAAACAAACGAGTCTTCAAATTTTGTTAATCTCCATTTGGCTTTCAAATTGTTTGTTTAACTTTGTGAATTCAGTACTTAATTTTAAAAATAATTTATTTTACATATGAAACAAATTGCTTTAGTAGTAATTGCATTTATTACCTTTTCTTGCTCTCAGGCTCAAAAAACAGCTTTCTCTAAAGAAGCTTTAGCCGAAAAATTATTAGGAACAGACGACAGCCAAACTACCTTTAAAAACATCTTAAAAAAATACAAAGGCAAAACTTTAGTGATTGAAGTTTGGGCTTCCTGGTGTGGTGATTGCGTAAAAGCAATGCCAAAATTAAAAGAATTACAAGCTAATAATCCTGATGTATCTTACTTATTCATTTCGGCTGATAAAACGGCTGACAAATGGAAAGCCGGAATTGAAAAACACGAATTAAACAAAGGCGATCATTATATGATGAATGACGGAATGAAAGGTCTTTTCGGAAAAGCGATCGATTTAGACTGGATTCCAAGATACATTGTTGTAGATAAAACAGGTAAAATTGTCCTTTACCGCGCTATCGAAACTGATTTTGCTAAAATCGATGAAACTTTAAAATCATTGAAATAATTTTCAATTACAATAACAAATACAATTTCAATGTCAATGTCAAAATTCAATTACAATTGCAATTTTGACATCCTTCAAAAACAAAAAATTAAAAAATAATAAAAACTACCAAAATGAGAAAATCGATTGTTGCAGGAAACTGGAAAATGCATAAAAATGCGGCTCAGACTGAAGAATTATTAAATGAATTAGTGGCTAAAATTCCAGCTAAAACAAATGCACAAGTAATTGTAGCTCCAACATTTGTAAACTTACAAGCAGCTGCTGCAAAATTAAAAAATACCACTATTGGCGTTTCTGCTCAAAACGTTCACCAAGCTGAAGGTGGTGCTTTTACAGGAGAAATTTCTGCTGATATGTTAACTAGCATTGGTGTTAACACAGTTATTTTAGGTCATTCTGAGCGTAGAGCTATTTTCCACGAAACAGATGCTTTAATCGCAAACAAAGTAGATACTGCTTTAAAACATGATATGACTGTTATTTTCTGTTTTGGAGAAGAGTTAAAAGACCGTCAGTCTGATAACCACTTTAACATTGTAGAGAATCAATTACGTGACGGATTATTCCACATCACAAAAGAATCTTGGTCAAAAGTGGTTTTAGCTTATGAGCCAGTTTGGGCTATTGGAACTGGAGAAACTGCTTCACCAGAACAAGCACAAGAAATGCACGAATTCATCAGAGAAACTATCCGTAAAGCTTTTGGAGCTGAAATCGCTGATGAAGTTTCTATTTTATACGGTGGTTCTGTAAAACCAGAAAACGCTAAAGAAATTTTCTCTAAACCAGACGTTGACGGTGGTTTAATTGGAGGTGCTGCTTTAAAAGCAGATGATTTCTTAGCAATCGTTACAGCTATCTAATTTTAGATTTTAGATTTTAGATTTTAGATTTTAGATTTTAGATTTTAGATTTTAGATTTTAGATTTTAGATTTTAGATTTTAGATTTTAGATTTTAGATTTTAGATTTTAGATTTTACAAAAAACCATTCGCTGTGCGAATGGTTTTTTCGTATTGGAATTTGGATTTTTTAAATTGGAATTTCTACATTAACAATTACCTTTGCAAAAAATTTTATTTATGTCAAACATCTATTTAGGATATCATTTTACTATTGAACCAAAAGAATTGGGTTCTGAAATTTTAGTGGCAGAATTGGGCGAAAAAGCGTTTGAAAGTTTTACAGAAACAGAAAACGGAATTTCGGCTTTTGTGAAGAAAGATTTATGGGATGAGAATATTCTGGATGATATTTATATTTTACAATCGGAAGAGTTTAAGATTGGATATACTATTGAAGAAATCGATCAGGTAAACTGGAATGAGGAATGGGAAAAGAATTTTGAACCTATTGATGTTGATGGAAAATGCCATGTTCGTGCTCCTTTTCATGAAAAAACGGATGCCGAATTTGATATTGTAATCGAACCAAAAATGAGTTTTGGAACGGGTCATCACGAAACGACTCACATGATGATTCAGCATTTATTGGAAATGGATGTTAAAGACCTAAAGACTCTTGATATGGGATGCGGTACTGCTATTTTGGCTATTTTGGCTGAAATGAAAGGTGCAGCACCTATTGATGCTATTGATATTGACAACTGGTGTTATTTAAACTCTATTGAAAATGCTGAACGCAATAATTGCAAACACATCAGCGTTTATGAGGGCGATGCGGCTTTATTGGCAGGTAAAAAATATGATTTGATTATTGCCAATATCAACAGAAATATTTTGTTGAACGACATGCAGGCTTATGTTGATGCTTTGAATCCAAAAGGAATTATATTATTCAGTGGTTTTTACGAAGAAGATATTCCGTTTATTGATGCTTCTTGTGTTGAGAAAGGTTTAACTTATGTTAAAAAGATTCAAAGAAACAACTGGGTATCATTAAAATACGTAAATTAGATATTGATAATCAAATCAGTACAAAAACTTAAACAAAATGAGTACTAAAGAAAAAGTTAGAGAAAGAATTCGCGAGAAAGAAGCAACGGGTTTCAATAACGAAATTATCGTTTACAATGATGACGTAAACACTTTTGATCACGTAATTGACACTCTTATGCGTGTTTGCAGCCACACAGCCGAACAAGCTGAACAGTGTTCTTTAATTGTACATTACAACGGGAAATGCACTGTAAAAACAGGCCCGATTGACAAATTAAAACCACAATGTACACAACTTTTAGAAGCAGGACTGAGCGCTGAAATTGTTTAGTTGAAAATAATTCAAAAGGCATTCTATTTTATTCTATATTTGGATGAAATAGAATGCTTTTTTTATGGAGGAATATGGAAAGATATTGATTATTGCAATGCCTATTTTTTTGACCTTAATTATCATCGAAAAAATATACGGCATCTATACTAAAAATGATACGGCACCTCTAATTGATAGCGTATCCAGCATTAGTTCTGGAATTACAAATTCCGTAAAAGATGTTTTGGGTTTAAGTATTACTTTTCTTTCCTACGAATGGCTGGTTTCAAAAATTGCTTTACAGCATTTAGAAGCAAACGTTCTCTCCTACTTCATTGCTTTTTTTGTCATTGATTTCTACGGTTATTGGAGTCATCGTTTGGCACATCAAATCAATTTTCTTTGGAACAAACATGCGATTCATCACAGCAGTGAAGAATTTAATTTATCCTGTGCGCTTCGTCAGCCCATTGCAAGTTTGGTTAATCTATTTACCTTTTTGTTAATTCCTGCCGCTTTGTTGGGCGTTCCAGCTTCCGTAATTGCCATTACACTTCCTATTCATTTGTTTTTACAATTTTGGTATCATACCAAACATATAAAAAAAATGGGGTTTGTAGAGCATATTTTGGTTACTCCATCTCATCACAGAGTGCATCATGCCATAAATCCTGAATATTTGGATAAAAACCATTCTCAGATTTTTATTTTCTGGGATAAACTTTTCGGCACTTTTCAGGAAGAATTAGATGACGTTCCGCCAGTTTTCGGAATCACAAGGCCTGCTAATACTTGGAATCCAATTAAGATTAATTTTCAACATTTAACTTTGCTTATAAAAGATGCCTGGCGTGCCCCAAAATGGAAAGACAAATTCACGATTTGGTTTAAACCCACTGGATGGCGTCCTGAAAACTTTGAAGAAAAATATCCGGTAAATAAAATTGAAAATGTTTTTAATTTTGAAAAATATGGAACGCAGAATTCTAAAAGATTAATATATTGGTCTGTTATCCAAGTTTTAATAACCTTATTATTTGTTAGTTTTCTTTTTGATAATATTGCTAAGATTGGACTTCCAAATATCTTTGTTTATGGCTTTTTTATTTTCATTACCATTTACAGTTATTCAGAGTTAATGGACAAAAACAGGTTTGCTGTTTTGTGGGAAATTTTACGATTAGGCATCGTAATCTGCATTATAAGCTATTATGGAGACTGGTTTGGTTTAAATAATGTAATTCCAATTGGTAATTATATTATTTTTACATATTCAATACTATCAATTATAGCGACAGTATATTTTGTTCGCTATGATTTTAAAAACCAACCAAAACCGATATATAATTCATAATCCCCTATTATGAGAAACTCTTCATTTTTTAAACTTTTTATAGCTTTCAGCATCGTTTATCTAGCTATTCTGGTGCTTGGCCATGAACGTTTCGATCTTTTTTTAAAGCCTATTTTAATACCGATTCTAGGGTTTACTGTTTATTTTTACAGAAAATTTCCAACTCAGAATACTTTATTGATTGCCCTTTTATTTTCTTGGATTGGAGATGTTGTCCTGCTTTTTACTGATCTTGGGGAAATCTATTTCATTATAGGTCTAGTATCCTTTTTAATAGCACATATTCTCTACTGTATCTTGTTTAACAAACTGAACAGAGTGAGAAAAAAACAAAACAAAACATTTTTTGTAATTGGAAGCATCTTAATTGCTACATATTTAATTGGAATGGTGTCTTTATTAATGCCACATTTAGGCGATCTTGAAATTCCAGTTTCTATTTACGCCACAGTCATTTCAATTATGCTTTTGTTTGCTTTTAACGGACTTTTGGTTTGGGAAAGACCAGGAAATCTATTGGTGTTTTTAGGTGCTTTTTTCTTTGTGGTTTCTGATAGTATATTGGCTGTGAATAAGTTTTATACACCTATTCCAAAAAGTTCATTTTTTATAATGATTACCTACCTTCTGGCACAATATCTGATTGTGCTTGGTATTTTAAAACTAAACCCAAAAAAAGTAAAAGAATCTTAGTTTATAGTATTACCTCATGAAAAAAATAACTCTTTTTATTGTTTTATTAATTACCTTTTCTTCTTGCGTAAGCACCAAATCGACTTTAAAAAATGTAGACGACAATGCGCCTGATTTGGTTTTAAAAAAGGACAATACTTTTGTCATTACTCAATTTGCTAAAGACAAAAAATACGGTTATGACCCTGACTATCCTGTTAATCTATTTTTCCAGAATACAAACAGTGAGACCTTAAACGAAAACCGTTTTCTAAATGCTCTTGCTGGGCCTAGCGGTGAAAAAATTACCTATACAAAACTGGAAACCTGTTGTCCGTTCCCTACCAAAAGAAGTAATATGGGTGCCGGATTTTTAAATGTTTATGAATTGACTTGGGAAGGGCAAAAAAAGCCGATTAAACTTTATCTGAATATCTATGAAAAAGGGATTTTAATGGTTCCTATGGGATTGAGATTGAAGCAGAATTAGTTATGATTAATACTAATTCTGCTTTTGTAATACTCTTATTACTATGCATTTGTATTTTCCCTTATCATATAGCTATTCTCCTTATTAATTCGGATTCTTTATCATCAATAGTTCCCGGCTGGAACACTACCATTATTCCTGGACAGATTATTTCTAATTCGATTAAATTCCTTGTACTTCTTGTGACTGCAATTTGTGGGTGGAAACTTTTCAAAATCAAAAAAGAGATAGCTTTAAAATTTTTTATTACTTATCTTTTATTTACGTTTCCAGCGCTATTTATTGGAAGAATTAGTCTTTATGAACTAATTTCATTTGGTTCTGAAGGCATTATGGATCGTATCCGAATTGTAGTTTTTATCAATATTTTCTTGAATATTTTGTTTTTTATTGGACAAATTTATTTTTGGAGGTTTTATATTCTAGCCAAAAGATCTTCTGGGATTAACAATTTAACTTAATTTTTCCAAATTCAATTAAAAGAAATAGCTCTTAATGAGGTTTAAATAAAGAACGCTGGAGAATCATAAAACATGATAAATATCATTTACTACTTTCTTTTGATATCCTAATATTGCAACCAAATTATCAAATATGATTTTAGATGAATTATTGTAATTCCACTAAAGTCCTAGTCCTGATAGCAGCGGAAATCATTTTTCTCTAAAACTTATTTTTTCCTGGCTGGGCAGAGCGACCGAAGGAAGCTCCTGAACAGCCATTGGAAAAAAAAGTTTTAGAGAAAAATATTGAAGCGAATAGCAGGAATGGCTTCATAAAATAATCTTAAATCTTAATCTGGTATTCATAAATCATGACTACCTTTGCAGTGCAAAAAAATAAATTTTATGAACATACAACATATTCCACAAATTAAACATACTGACAGCGGAAATTTCTTTTTATTAGCGGGGCCTTGCGCCATTGAAGGAGAAGAAATGGCGCTGAGAATTGCTGAAAAATTAGTTGGTATTACCGATAATCTTCAGATTCCTTATGTGTTTAAAGGATCTTTTAAAAAAGCAAACCGTTCTAGAATTGACAGTTTCTCTGGAATTGGTGACGAAAAAGCTTTAAAAATCTTAAGAAAAGTATCTGAAACTTTTCACGTTCCAACTGTTACTGACATTCATACAAACGAAGATGCCGATATGGCTGCGCAATATGTAGACGTTTTACAGATTCCTGCTTTCTTAGTGCGCCAGACTGACCTTGTTGTTGCAGCTGCAAATACTGGAAAAACGGTAAACTTGAAAAAAGGACAATTTATGAGTCCAGAAAGCATGAAACATGCCGTGCAAAAAGTGTTGGACTGTCATAACGAAAATGTTATGGTTACAGATCGCGGTACCATGTTTGGCTACCAAGACATGATTGTTGATTTTAGAGGCATTCCTACTATGCAGCAATATGCTTCTACTGTTTTGGATGTTACGCATTCATTGCAACAGCCAAACCAGACTGCAGGAGTTACAGGCGGAAGACCTGATATGATTGAAACCGTTGCTAAAGCTGGTATTGCTGTTGGCGTTGATGGAATCTTTATTGAAACGCATTTTGATCCTGCAAATGCAAAAAGTGATGGCGCTAACATGTTACACTTAGACTATTTTGAAGGTTTAATGAACAAGTTAGTTGCTATTAGAAAAACAATTAACGCATTTTAATTTATAATACTTAAGTTCTTTGAAAACAAAAATTTTATTTTTCTTACTGACTTGTGTTTCTCTAAACACTTTTGCTCAGGAAGAAATACCAGTACAAAAATACGCCGCGCATAACAAAGGAAAATTCTTTGTGATGTGGGGTGGTAATAGAGAGAGTTACTCAAAATCTGATGTAAACTTTAGAGGTAAAGATTACAATTTTACAGTTGAAGATATGAGAGCTCATGACAAACCAAAAGGATGGCATGTTGATTATATCAATCCCGCTAATATGACGATTCCGCAAACTAATTTAAGATTAGGTTATTTTTTTAGCGATCATTACAGTGTTACAATTGGTGTAGACCACATGAAATATGTAATGGCACAAAATCAAATTGCAAATGTTACCGGAAACATCAATTTACCTGCAGATGATCCTGCATCAATTTACAATGGTAATTACAACCATACTCCTGTTGATATGTCTCAAGGAGGAGCTCAAGAAGGTGGTTATGGAAATGGTGAAATAAACACAAACGGCCCGGCTTTTTTAATGTATGAGCATACAGATGGCTTAAACTACATTAACACAGAAGTTGCGAGATTTGATGATGTTTCTAAATGGTTTGGTTTACCAAACATTGACAAAGTTCAGATTAATTTAACCGAAGGATTGGGAGTTGGAGTTTTATATCCAAAAACCAATACTACTCTTTTAGGAAAAGAACGTCATGATGATTTTCATGTTTCTGGTTACGGTGTTTCTGCAAAAGCGGGTCTTAACGTTACTTTTTTCAAACACTTCTATATTCAGGGAGAGTTAAAAGGAGGTTATATCAATATGCAGGATATTAAAACGACAACAAGTCCTGAAGATAAAGCTTCTCAGCACTTTACTTATTTCCAAAGAATTATTGCTGTTGGAGGAATTTTCAGAATCTAACATTTCGTAAAATATATTTAGAAAATAGCTGTCATTTTATTTGGCAGCTATTTTTTTTATTATTTACTTTGTAACTCAAAGTACTTTAAATTGTGTTTTATGAAAAGTAAAAAGTTTTTATTTCCGTTGATTACATTCATTATCAGTTTTGGATGTGCATTATTTATTAGTCTAAAGGTTTTTCCAAATAATCCGTTTACTGGAAATAAACAGGAAAAAACGATGACTAGTAAATACAAAGATGGCGATATAATTTTTCAGACTTCTGAATCTAAACAATGTGAGGCGGTTCGTATTGCAACAAATTCTAAGTTTTCACATTGCGGGATTATTTATGATATCAACGGAAAATGGTTTGTTTTTGAGGCCGTTCAGCCTGTGAAACTAACACCGCTTGAAGATTGGATCAAACATGGAAGAGACAGTAAATATGTGGTTAAAAGATTAAAAAATGATACTGTTTTAAAACCGGAAGTTTTGCAAAAAATGAAAGACTACAGTCAGCAGTTTGATGGTAAAGAATATGATGCTTATTTTGAATGGACAGACAACAGGATTTACTGCTCTGAGTTGGTTTGGAAAATTTATAAAAATGCAACAGGAATTGAGTTGTCAAAACTTCGTGAATTGAAAGAATTTAATTTGACTGATCCAAGGGTTCAAACAATACTAAAAGAACGTTATGGCAATGATATTCCGTTGGAAGAGAAAGTCGTTGCTCCTTCTGACCTTTCCGATTCTAGTTTACTGAAAACTGTTATAGACACTTACTAAATAGCAAAAAGCTAGTTGAGTTATTATTCCTAGCTTTTTTATTTACCAATTAACTTTGAGTTTCAAAGAACTTTTTAAAACATAATGTATGAGAGATTATTTGATTGAGAAACTTTATGAATCTTCTAAAAAACCGTATCAAAAATATTTCAAGAAAAATGAACCTTGGAAAATTGATAAAACTAAATTATTGGATTATCCGCAAGAAAGCTTAGGATTAGGTTTGGGAAATTTTCTTTATAACAATCATTTTGATATTCAGGAAAAACTGGAAGATCACGATATTATTCATGTACTGACCAATACGGGAGTTTCGGTCTATGAAGAAATTGGAATGCAGTATTATCTTTTCGGAAACGGAAAAAGAAGTTTGTATTTGTATATGGTTATTTTAACGGGAACTCTCTTTTATCCAAAACGAATTAAATACTTCATTGAACAATACAAAAAAGGGAAAAAGGCTCTTCCGTTTCATTATTTGGACTTTTCGAAAATGCTTTTAGTTCCAATTCCATCTATTCAACAAACTTTTAAAATTTAATTTCTATGAAAACTATTCAGGATAAACCTTTTAAAGAAAAACAATCTATCGAACTGACTGTTGGCACATTTATTATCAGTACAGTCCTATTTATGCTTTATATCGTTTCAAATGAAAGTCCAAACGTTTTGGTTATTGCCTGGCCGTTTGCTTTGTTTGCAATAATTGTAAACCTCATCATGTTTGTTCATTTGACAGATAGATTCATTCATTTACCGCAACAGCGAAAAGAAATTGGGATTAAAATTTTGTTATTGCTTTCTAATATTCCTATAACCTATTTGTATTATTTGATTGTCATGAAAAATTGATTATTATATGGGTCGTTCCGATGGAACTTTTTGTAGCCTACATAATCTCACAACGGATTGAAATCCGTTGCTACAATATGAATCATTCCTACGGAATTTTTATGCCAAAAATGCTTTATCGTTTTTGGCATAAAAAAATAGGCTGTCAAAAATAACAGCCTATTTTCTATGTCGATTTTAAAAATCTTAGTTCGCTTTTGGCAATTCAATTCCGGTTTGGTCAATTAAATAAACTAAAGAAGTCATAGTTGCAGCACCCAATTCTAACTCTCTTTTGTTGATTGCATCAAATTTATCGTTTGCTGCGTGGTGGTAATCAAAATAACGTTGTGAATCTGGTTTTAAACCTGCTTTTACAATCGCTTTAGACGTTAAATGACTGATATCTGAACCTGCGTGTCCAATGGTAAAACTATGCACTAAATAAGGCTCAAAAAAATCTCTGAATCCTTGTATTTTTTTCAAGTTCGCATCATCAGCTTCAATAGAAAATCCTCTTGGAGAAAATCCGCCTGAATCACTTTCTAAAGCAAAAATATGGTTTTCGTTCTTTTGTTTTGAAACTTCTTCATATTTAGCACCGCCTTTTCCGCCGTTTTCTTCATTCATGAATAAAACCACTCGAATCGTATTTTTAGGTTTGTAATTTAAATTTTTAAGAATTCTGATTACTTCCATACTCTGTACTACTCCTGCTCCATCGTCATGAGAACCATCAGCTAAGTCCCAAGAATCTAAGTGACCGCCTACAACCATAATATTGTCAGGATTTACAGTTCCTGTTAACTCTCCAATTACGTTATGCGACAATACATCTGGTAAGGTTTCACAAGATTGCTTGAAATAAAATTTTAAAGACGGATTTGCTTTTAAAGATTTACTCAATAATTCAGCTCCATTTGTACTGATTGCAGCCGTTGGAATGTATTGCTCTTTTGGTAAATCACCATAACTTTGGGCTCCTGTATGAGGAAAATCGTCTAAACGTAAATTCATTGAACGTACAATTGATCCTACTGCTCCTAATTTTGCAGCTTCTTTTGCACCAGCATATCTTTGGTCAACACATGCTCCGTAAGATGTAAAAGTTTCAATGTTTTCAGGGTTCATTGGTCTGTTGAAAAAAACAATTTTGCCTTTTACTTTGTCTGCTCCAAGTTCGTTTAGTTCTTTTATGCCTTGAACTTCAATTATTTCTGCTGTAAGACCCGTTTTTGGTGTTGCAATAGAGCCTCCTAAAGCACAGATTGGCACATTTGTTTTTACTTTTCCGTTTAAAATATAAGCGGTTTCTTTCTCGCCACGAACCCAGTGCGGTACCATTACTTCCTGTAAATAAACTTTATCTAAACCTAATGCTTCTAATTGTCTTTTGGTATATTCTACCGCTTCAGCAGCGCCTTTAGAACCAGATAAACGAGCTCCGATATCATTAGACAAATACTCCAGCCAAGTGTAGCATTTTGCTTCGGTTAAAGCTTTTTTATAAAATAATTTGATGTTTTTTTCGTCATTTGTCTGAGCAGATGACAGCAATCCGTTTAAAACTAAAGCAGTTAAAAGAATCGTTTTTTTCATAGTTTCTATAGTAATTTTGGAGTTTATTCTGCCAATGGCGTATTCACAAAGGAACAAAATTTCAGACAGTTCGAAAGCTTTTTCTTCAACCTTTTCTCAAAAAAAAGCTCCAATTACAAATTCTTCAATTTGCAATCGGAGCTTTTTAATATTCCTAAAATAAAATCTATTTTACTTCGATAATCTTATTTTTTGAGCCAATGCCATTTTCATTAAAAGGTTCGATAGTGAAATAATATTTTGTTCCTTTATCTAAACCTCTAAAATCGTAGGTATTGTCTCCGTAAACCATAATACTGTTGTATAATTTATCTGGAGTAATTCCGTAATAAATATTGTAACCAACGGCATCGTTTTGTTTTTTCCAAGAAATCATGGCGTTTCTGGAATCTGCTTTGTTTCTATCAACTTTAAATGAAGCCACTGCTTTTGGTTTTGAAGCTAATCCGTTTCCGAAAACCCTGAAATCAGAAATCGCAAATAAACCTGAAGCATTGTGGATATTTTCCATTTTAATGTAACGCGCTTTAAATGGCTTTGTCAATTCTACGTAATCATGTGGTGCATCTTTATCGTTTTTCGATTTATCTACTACCAAAGTCCAGTTTTGAGCATCATCAGACATGAATATTTTATATTGGTAATAAATATCCATCGCTTTGTTGTACTGTGTTGCTTTATGATCTGCATAATTAATCTGTAGCGCCTTTATTTCCATTGGTCTTCCTAAATCCATTTGAAGCCATTCACCAGGATTACTTGTTTTAGCCGACCAATAGGTTTGAATATTTTCATCGGTTAGATTCTCAGGACCATAACAGAATTTTTCAAAGACTTTTTTGCCACCGTTATCCATTCTGTGTGTTTCTACTTCCATACATTCTTCAGAAGAAGAAACTGTTACAGGTTTTTTATACGAAAGCAGCATCCAGCCTGATGAAGCGCCTTTTGTCTGATCGCGCTGGCTTGTTGGCAAAACGATTGGAAAATCGCCATAAGAAGTAATAGAATACATTACATCATCTTTATCAAATCCAGCTGGGAACATATCAATACGACGCTCAAAACGATCTTTTATAGAGATCTTACAAGTTCCTGTATTCCAATAATTTCCGTAATTATCTGCGAAAGTATTTCCGTGTCCTGCTCCAATCACAAATCCACCTGGTTTGTAAGACATTGGATTGTGTTTTTGATAGGTAAACGGCCCAAGAGGATTATCGCCAACATGCACACCATTTGCATAACCTTTAAATTCTGTTGCTGGCGCACCGTACTGCATATAGTATTTTCCGTTGTGTTTGGTCATCCAAGCCCCTTCAATGAAATTTCCCCATGGTGCAGGTTCCATATCATTATTTGGTCCAAAACGTTCCCAACCGTGAGCTGACGGATCTAAAATGGCAACTTCCTTAATTTGGCCATAAGGCTTTTGAATATCTTCAACCTCAGTTGCTTTATACAATTCCGCATAATCTGCCTGATTTCCTTTTGGAAGCCAAGTATTATAATCTACCTCAACACCTACAAGAGGTAATTTTCCACTTGATCCATAATACATATATACTTTTTTGTCATCATCTTGAAAAATCGCTGGATCCCAGGTTGGAAGCATCGCCTTATCAACATGACGTGTCCATCTTCCTGATTTTGGATCGGCTGTTTTCCAGATGGGATGGTCTCTTTTCCAAGTTGAACCCACGTAAAATAAGGTATCATTTACAACCCAAGCCGCAGGTGCACATTGATCGTCATCGCCTGGCTGTCTTTGGAAACTTCCGTAAACAAAGTTCCAGTCTGACATGTCTTTACTCCAGAAAAAACCAGCCTGATTGGTCGCAAATAAATAATATTCGCCTTTGTAAGTTATAATAACAGGATCTGCACTGGAACGACGAGAGTATGGAATTCCGTTATGATTGTGAGTGGTATAATTGTAGCCAATATTGATTGGGTTACAATAAGTAGTTGCTGGTCTATTAGGATCAAACCATTCTGTTTTACCTAATTTTTGTGCCAAAAGATTGTGATTGAAAAAAATCACAAACAAAATCGACATTGCAAGAAGTTTATATCTTTTTTTCATTGTTTGATAGATGTTAGTAAGCTCAGGATTATTTTTTGATTTTTAATCTTTCGCTTAAAAGTTCGGGCTCGTTTGTTGTAATGTAATTGAATTTGTGTTCTATAAGCCAATCCATATCTGCAGCTTCATTTACTGTCCAGGCATTCAAAATCACCTTATTATCTTTTGCCTCCTGAATCCATTCCGGATGTTTTTGAAAGACTGAATAATGATAATCTACACCATTAATATTATCTGCTTTCACTTCTTTTGGAGATTTATTTCCTTCCAAATATTGTAAAGAAGTTTTAGCATCCACTTTTCTGATTGCTTTTAGAATATCATAATCAAAACTGATGTAGCAGGTGTTTTTATCGGCTTTTAATTTTTTAATGGTTTTGACTGCTGCTACAGCAGTTTTTTGTCCTCTTTCTTTACTGATTTCTGATGGTTTTATTTCGCAAACCAAAAGTGTATGTTTATTATTTTTTTTTCCTTCTGAAATATATTCGTGCAGCGTTGGAAGTTTTTCTCCGTTTGAAAGTTTAAATTTTATCAAATCGGCGTAATTCGTTTCTTCAATTAGCATTTTATTGTAATGTGCATCGTGATTGATCACAAGCGAATCATCAGCAGTTCTCCAAACATCAAACTCTGATCCCGGCAGTTTTAAGTCAATTGCATGTCTTAATGATGCGATGGAGTTTTCTGGCAGATTATTCTTTTTCCACGCGCCACGATGTGCTACAATCGCATTTTTCTGTGCATTACAAAAAGAAAAAACAAGCACAAAAACAACTGAACTTACTATTTTAAAATTCTTCATTTCATTCCTTTTTAAAATTGATTTTTTATTTCAGAAAAAAAGCCCTTCGCTAACCAAACACGCGAAGGGCTAATTACTAATCAATAAACCAACTATTTAGTTAACTCAAAACTAACTTTCTTATCGGCATTTGAATTACCTCCAATGAAGATATCAAACTGCCCAGGCTCTGCTACGAATTGTAAATCAGAGTTATAAAATTTTAAATCCTCTACAGTAATGTCAAAACTTACTGTTTGTTTTTCGCCTTTTTTAAGCGCTATTTTTTGGAAACCTTTCAATTCTCTAACTGGTCTTGTTACAGAACCAACTAAATCTCTAATGTATAATTGAACTGTTTCTTTTCCGTCAAAATTTCCAGTGTTTGTTACATCAACAGTTACTTTTAATTTTCCAGTCGAATTCATTTTATCTGAAGAAATTTTCAAGTTTGAATAATCGAAAGTCGTGTAGCTTAATCCAAATCCGAATGGGAATAATGGCTCGTTTCTTTCGTCAATATAATTTGATCTGAATTTTTCGAATTTACCTTCAGTATTAGAAAGTGGTCTTCCAGTATTTTTGTGTGCGTAGTAAATTGGCAATTGTCCAACACTTCTTGGGAAAGTTGAAGTCAATTTTCCAGATGGATTTACATCTCCAAATAAAACATCAGCGATAGCGTAACCTGCTTCTGTTCCTGCGAACCAAGCATTTAAAATAGCTGGAACTGATTTCTCTTCGTCAGTAATAACTAACGGACGTCCGTCAAATAAAACTAAAACAACTGGTTTTCCTGTTTTCAATAAAGCGTTTAATAAATCTTTCTGCGCTTGTGGAATTTCTAAGTTGGTACGACTGCTAGATTCTCCACTCATTTCTGCAGATTCTCCTAAAGCTGCCACAATTACATCTGACTGTTCCGCAACTTTTAAAGCTTCTGCTAACATTTCTTCTTTTGAACGAGCATCACGATGTAATGTTTTCCCGAACATGGTTGCATTCGTTTCAAACGTTTCATCGTAATCTAAGTTGCTTCCTTTTGCATACAAAACCTTAGTTTCTGCTCCAGCAACTTCTTTGATTCCTCTTAATAATGAAACCGCATTTTCCATTTTTGTAGCTACGCTCCAAGTTCCCGGCATGTTTTCTTTAGCATCTGCTAACGGCCCGATTAAACCAATTGTCCTTGATTTTTTAAGAGGCAATAACTGATTTTGGTTTTTTAATAAAACCAAAGACTGCGCTGCAATCTGACGCGCTTCTTTTCTGCTATCAGTTGTGAAGATCTCCGTTTTAGCTCTTTTCTCATCACAATATTTATAAGGATCTTGGAATAATCCTAAATCGTATTTTGCTTCTAAAATCAATTTTACAGCATTGTCGATTGTTTCGATTGAAACTCTTTTTTCATCCAAAGATTTTTTTAAAGTTCCTAAGAAACCTTCTCCAACCATATCCATTTCAACTCCAGCGTTTAATGCTAAAACAGAAACATCTTGAAGATTCCCCATTCCATGTTCGATCATTTCGGGAATTCCTGTAAAATCGGTTACCACAAAACCTTTAAAGCCCCATTGTTTTCTTAAAACGTCAGTCATTAACCATTTGTTTCCAGTTGCCGGAATTCCGTCCACTTCGTTAAAAGATGCCATAACCGAACCTACACCTGCATCAACAGCTGCTTTGTAAGGAGGGAAATAGTCGTTGAACATTCTGATATGACTCATATCAACTGTGTTATAATCACGTCCAGCTTCTGGAGCACCATATAATGCGAAGTGTTTTACACAAGCTAAAATTGAATTGTTTTTAGAAAGATCGTGCTGCTGGTATCCGTTAACCATTGCTTTCGCAATTTGGCTTCCTAAATATGGATCTTCTCCTGAACCTTCAGAAACTCTTCCCCACCTTGGATCTCGAGACACATCAACCATTGGAGAGAATGTCCAGTTGATTCCGTCTGCACTTGCTTCTTTCGCTGCAATCTGCGCACTTCTTTCAATTAAAGCCATATCCCAAGTACAAGATAATCCTAACGGAATTGGGAATGTTGTTTCGTAACCGTGAATAACATCCATACCAAAGAGCAATGGGATTTTTAAACGGCTTTTCTCAACAGCAATTTTCTGTACTTCTTTAATTTTTTGTACTGATTTTATATTGAACAAACCGCCCACTTTACCTTCGGCAATATTTTTTGCCACATTTGAGCTGTTTGCTTGCCCTGTAGTAATATCGCCCGAAGTTGGTAAATTTAACTGCCCTAATTTTTCTTCCAATGTCATTTTTGACATTAATTCCGCCACAAATTCAGACTTGGGTTTAATTTTCACTGTATTTTTAGAAGGCTTTTTCTGAGCATAACCCAAAACAGCACATCCTAAAAAAAGTAAGACTAATTTGTTTTTCATTCCTAATTTATTTATTTGTTTGTATTCGTTTTTTTCTGCTGGAACATCCAGTCATAGATTTCTTGATTATCATAAACTCTTGTCCAGCTGTCATGATTGGCATCATCAAAAATGGTCAGCTTTACCTCTTTTGCATTACATTTTTTCAATTCTTTGTAAATCGTGATGGCATAATTTACATTTACTACATCGTCTAACAATCCGTGGAAAATTCTGGTTGGAATATTGGCTATTTCACAAGCGTGCTCTAACTGAATTAAATCTACAAAACCAGCGACAGGTACGTTTGCTGCAAATAGATCCGGATGTGCAAAAGCCAAATTCCAAGAAGCCCAACCTCCTGAGCTCAAACCAGTAACATATATTCGTTCTGAATCAATTTTGTTCTCTTTCTGAATTTTTAGAATCAGCTGATAGATTGATTCTATATCCCAGTTTTCATCTTCTTTGCATTGCGGCGCCAGAACATAAGCATCCAACTGATGACTCTTTAAATATTTTAAAGGGCCGTTAATTTTTACTTTTTCAAGATCGGTTCCTTTTTCTCCATCTCCAGAAATAAAAACAATCAAAGGCTTTTTTTCTTTTGTATTTTTCGGTTTATGCAATACATAACCGAGTTCATACTTTGACATTATGACGGTGTTGATTTTTCCAATTGATTCACTTTGGCTAAAGCCAAAAAAAGAAAACAAGAGGGAGAAAAAAGCTAATTTGTATTTCATGTGAATTCTTAGATTCCGTATTTCCCGGATTTAAATCCAAGTTTTGTTAAACCTTGTTTTACCTCAGGTGCATTCATGAATAATTTCCATAAAAGACCTGTTCTGTAATTTTCAATCATCACTACTTCAGGCCCTTGATCAATTGCCAGATAACGTTTTGCAACCCATTTATTTCCTAAACTAAGTGCATCGTAGAATCCCGCATCTCCCCAAGTTTCTTTTTTATGATTTTCGTATAAATTGCGGATAAAAGTCATAGACTCTTTTGGCGTATAAACAATTGAACTGATTGCTGCAGTAGGCGAAATCACGCCTTGATCATTGCTTGGCATATGTGCATTATATCCAATAGAACCGTCAGGATTTCTAGAATAAGATGCTGTTAATCCCCAATATTCTGGGCCGTATCCAGGAATTTTGTTAGGGTTTTCAACACAATACTGATAATTGATTTTGGTCTGATTTACATTTAAATCCCAATAATTAGCATATTTATCACTTAATTGATTTGGATCTAAACCAACGTAAGAATAATGCGCCCAGAATAAAGGCCCGCCAAATTCTTCAGCACCATTATGCATTAAAATTAAAGGCAGATTGTATTTTGTTTTTGGAGAAACTATTTCTCCGCCTCTTGCCCATCCTTCATGATACGCTTTTGCATCAATTGAATGAGTTGGCGAAGATGCCGCCATTACATAAGTAATCAGGCATTCATTATAGCCTTGAAGAGGAAAGTTCATCTGCCAAGCATAATTTGGCGACCAATGCCAATACAAAACATTTTTGTTATTAGTATACCATTGCCAGTCTACACCTTTCCAAAGTGCATCGTATTTTTGAGCAACTGCTTTCTCTTTTTCAGAACCCTCTTTAAGATATTCACGAACTGTAATCATTCCTGCAACCAAAAATGAAGTTTCGACTAAATCTCCACCGTTATCCTTGGTTCCAAAAGGTTTTACTTTTCCCGTATTTCCGTCAATCCAATGTGACCATGCTCCATGAAAACGATCTGCTTTGCCTAAAAAATCTGCAATTTTGTTCAGTCTTTCTACACCTTGTTCTTTTGTAATATATCCTTGAGACATTCCTGAAACCAAAGCCATTAATCCAAAACCTGAACCGCCTGTTGTTACAATATTTGAATCGTTTTCAGGATAATTTCCGTCAGGATGGTAACGCTCTCTGGCCAATCCAGAATTTGGTTCAGCATAATCCCAGAAGTACTTAAAAGTTTGTTTTTGAACAGCATCTAATAGCTGTTCATCTGTTAATGCCGCAACAACAGAAGTATTTTCCTGTACATCCTTTTTTGATTTATCGCCATTGCCGCAACCAAACAAAGTAAAAGCTAAAAATAAAACTGAAATTCTAATCATTATAAAGATTTTGAGATTGTAATAAATAATCACTTCCTCCAGAAAATTGAAGGAAGTGATTTTAAAGATTATAAATTAATATCCTCCAGGATTTTGGCTTGAATATCCAACTGATTCTCTGATAAAGAATGTTGGAATAGGCCATAATTCATGTTTTCCAACCACAAATGTTTTTCCATCTGCAGCCATCGCTGCTTGTGCTTGACCTGTTCTTACTAGATCAAACCATCTGTCGTGTTCAAATGCAAGTTCTACTCTTCTTTCTTTCCAGATTGCTGTTCTTACATCTCCTTGAGATACAGCTGGTGTATCTCCTAAATTAGCTCTATGTCTAACTTGATTCAACAACGGAATTGCTGCTCCAGTTTGTCCTAATTCGTTTAAAGCTTCAGCTTTCATCAATAAAACTTCTGCATATCTTAAATATCTAAGATTTGTATCTGTAAATTCAACATTGTAAAAGTCTGATGAATATGCTTTATAATTATACATTGGATTAGTTACTGTAGAAGCTACTACTCTACCATCATATAAAACTGAACCTCTAAAAATAATTGTGGCAGCTCTTCTTACATCGCCAGGCTCATAAGCATTTGCTAAACCTTGTGTTGGAGTGTTGAAGCCCCAGCCCCAGCCACCATTACCTCTTGGTGCTTGTGAAACTGTATAATTACCAATTCCAAGTTTTTGGTCAGATGTTGGTGAACCAACACCATTGATTTCAAAAATTGATTCAGAACCAAATTCTCCTTCTTTTTTAAATTGAAATGAATAATCTGAAACTAAAGAGTAACCAGTAACTTTATCACAATTATCAATTACATTCTGCCAGTTCTTTTCATATAAATTTACTTTTGCCAATAATGCATAAGCAGAACCTTTAGAAACTCTTTGCTTATCATTACCTGAATAAGTAGATTTATCAGGAAGTAATTCTGATGCTTCTGCTAAATCTTTTACAATAAAGGCATAAACATCAGCAACTGGTTTACGAGTCAACTGCATTTCTTTATCTTCTGCAGTTAATGGTGTATTCGTTAAACGATCAACAATAGGAACAGCTCCATAACCTTTTACTAAGGTAAAATACATAAAAGCTCTCATGAATTTTGCTTCTCCAATTAATCTGTTTCGTAATGCAGGAGTAACTTTATCCAATTGTGGTAAATAAGTCAATGCTTGATTACATCTATTAATACCGGCATAATTTGCTTTCCAAACACTCTCAAAAGATGGTGTTGAAGCATTGTAAGTTAATGCATCCATAACATCTTTATCAGTTCCAGTATCTCCAGGATCAGAACCTTTATCAGCATCATCAGAAATTATACTTGTTACTGCATTCCATCCAAAAGATGACATGTCCCAAGATAAAAATTGGTTATAAATTGCTGTAACCAATTCTGTAGCTTTACTGTCTGTATTTAGATAATCGATATCAACCGGAATTTTATCCGTTTGTTCCACATCTAAAAAGTCATCCGAACATCCTGCAAAGAAAAGTCCAGAAAGTAAAAACAATGATATATATATTTTTTTCATAATGTTAAAATTTTAAATTAGCTCCAATTACAAATGATCTTAACGATGGGTAAGCATCAAGCTCAACACCCTGAGTACCTGTCACTAATTCTCCGTCTCCTAATGCTTCCGGTGAAAATCCTGAGAATTTTTGAGTAATAAATGGATTAACAGCATTTACATAAATCCTGCAATAGTTAATAAAACTATTTTCTCTAATAGGAAGTTTGTAACCTACTGTAATGTTGTTAATTCTAAAGAAATCAGCTGATTCTAAATAATACGTTGAAGCAACTGGAACTTGGTTAAACGGAGCTGGATTGGAAGCTGTCGTATTTGTTGGGGTCCAAAAATCTCTTGTTAAAGAAGCTTCGACATTT
This sequence comes from Flavobacterium quisquiliarum, assembly GCF_019308285.1. Classification (GTDB taxonomy): domain Bacteria; phylum Bacteroidota; class Bacteroidia; order Flavobacteriales; family Flavobacteriaceae; genus Flavobacterium; species Flavobacterium quisquiliarum. Next base: position 65,600 of record NZ_WWEM01000025.1, on the reverse strand, counting down.
TCTCCAGAGAAACGTTGAGCTTTTTTACCATTATAAACTTTTGCTCCTCCAGTACCATAACCATCAACAGAAAAGTCGATGTCTTTGTAAGTTAGACCTAAAGTAACACCATAGTTAGTAGTTGGTAAAACCGAACCTACATATTTTTTATCGTTAACTTCATTTAAAGCTCCCTGAGCAACTTTATCTCCATTAGCATTGTAGTACAACATCTGTCCATTTGCTGGATCTACTCCTGCATATTCGTACATGTAGAAACTACCGATAGGGCGTCCCACAGAGGTAAAATCAAGCAATTTAGTATTTTGTCCATTTCCTAAGTTTCCAGAAACAATTGGAGCAATAGATGGATTATTTAAACTTGCTAACTTATTTTGATTATGAGAGAAGTTACCACCTACCCAATAACTTAAGTTATCGTTAATTTTATCGTCCCAACGTAGTGCAATCTCATAACCTTTATTGGATACTTCTCCTACGTGTGTAGCAGTTCTTTGTATAAGTCCTGAAGTTGAATAAGGTAAAACATATAAAATCGCATTTGTTGTATTTTTGTCATATAAATCAAAAGATCCTTTTAATCTGTTATTGAACATCTCAATATCAAAACCTCCTGAAAGCTCTTCAACAATCTCCCATGATAAATTTGGATCGACAGATGAATCTACAGTAATTCCTGAACTTGAATCTGGTCCATAATTTAAACCAGATGTAAAAGTTTGATTATTTAATGGCACTTTTTGGTTACCTAATCTACCCCATGAACCTCTAATTTTTAAAAGATTAAGTTCTTTAACATTACTTAAGAAGTTTTCTTTTGTAACAATCCATCCAGCACCGAATGATGGGAAAGTTCCCCAACGGTTACCATCAGAAAATTGAGATGAACCATCACGTCTTACAGTACCTGTAAATAAATATCTATCCATTAACTTGTATTGGAAACGTGCAAAATAAGATGATAATTTAGATTGATTTAATGCAACATCATTATATCCTACAACACCTGCTGCATAAGGAACACCATCTAAAGCCCAGTAGTTTGAGTTAGACTCAACATTTTTTCTAGTAATTGTAAGTTTTTCTCTAGTACCAATAACGTTTGTTTCAATACCAGCAGTAACTTCAACATCATGAATTTCTGCAAATACTTTATTATAGGTGAAATAGTTAGATAAGTTCCAATTGAAATATTGGTCTCTATTTCTTGTCAAAGTATTAGTATTCAAACTGTTTGTATCATAAGCTGATGCAACACGGCTTGGATCTGCTGCTAACCATAAAGCTAAATTATCAACATAATTGTATTGCTTATATGTATAGAATTCTCCATTAAATTGAGATGTAAATTTTAATGATTTTGAAATATCATAATCCAATTTTAGACCTCCCTGTAAAATAACAGTTTGTTGTTTTTCATTATTGTAGTCTAAAGCTACTACAGGGTTTCCAACTGAATTAAATTGAGAACCAGTTTCAGCTGCAATTCCATTATTTACAAATGGAACACCATATTTCCCATCAGCATAACGCACAGGAACTATAGGAGATTGTCTATATGCTGATGTAAACGCAGATAGCGGCTGTGGTGTATTTTTGATAGAACTTACACTAAAATTTTGGCTTAGTTTAAGTTTTTCAGAAATTTTATACTCATTATTATTTCTAATAGTGGTACGAGAATAATCTGTTCCATTCAAAATACCTTTTTCTTCATAATTTGCTGCACTTAAGAAGTATTTAACACTTTCTGATGAACCAGAAATTGCAATATTATTTTCTGAGAATGTACCTGTTCTCGTAATTTTATCATACCAATTAGTATTGATCGGCTGATTCAAAGAAAATTTTGTTGGATCATTAAAAGCAGCATTACTATAACGAGCATATTCCTCGCTATTTGCCATTTTTACTTTCTTTAAAGCAGTTTTAAAACCACTGTAGCTATCAATATCTACAGTCATTTTACCTTTACCTGACTTAGTTGTGATCATGATAACACCATTTGCCCCTCTAGTACCATAGATAGCAAGTGCAGATGCATCTTTTAAAACTTCATAAGAAGTAATATCATTTGTGTTGATGTTGTTAATGTTATCCGTTGGCATACCATCAACTACATACAAAGGATTTCTACCTCCTAATGCAGTACCAACACCTCTAATAATTACTGAAGGTGTTCCTCCAGGAGTATTAGATGACGTAACCTGAACCCCAGCAGCTTTACCCTGAATAGCCTGAGTAGCATTAGACACTTTCATCTTTGTAATTTCTTCTGATTTTAAAGAACTTACAGCCGAAGTATTATCGATTTTCTTTCTTGTACCATAACCAATAACAACTACTTCTTTTAAAGCAGTATCACCTGCTTCTTTTAATGTAATAGTCATTTGACCTGCCGTTGCTGGTACAGAAACAGCGTCGAAACCAAGCATAGAGATTTTTAGTATTTCCCCAACTTTAGCATTAATGGTAAAATTACCATCGAAGTCAGCATCAGCAGTAGCTCTGGATTCTGGAGCACTAATAATGGCTCCTGGAACTCCCATTCCACTACTGTCTACTACTTTTCCTTTAATTGCTTGCGCCTGTCCCATCATATACGTAGGCAGCAACAAGAGTGCTAAAAAGCTAAAAATAAAATTTTTCATACAGTACGTAATCGTTTAAGTTAGTAGAGCCAAATTAAACAATTACAACGTTGTAGTACATCAAACACCACTACAACACAGCTACATCATTATGTTAAATTTTAAGAATATATATTTGATTATCAACAAAGTAATCGTTATCATTTTTTCTTTAACATAACGTTATGATGTAGTAATGATGTATTAGAATTATATAAAAATAGATATCTAAAAATATAATATCTGTAAAAAACAAAATCAAATCTTACAGACTTAATAAAAATTTTGATAGGTTTTCATCTTGAGTAAGGTTTAATTTCTTTCTGAGACGATATCTATGTAGTTCTACACCTCTAAAAGAGATGTTCATCATAGGAGCAATTTCCTTAGAAGAAAGGTTCATTTTTAGATAAACACATAATTTAATATCCTTTGGAGTTAAGTGTGGATATTTTTTAGAAAGATTGATGATAAACTCATTATGGATCTGATTCAAATTGGTTTCAAATATTTCCCATTCGTGCTTATTTACTTCATTAATCTTAATTGCTTTTTTAATTTCGCTTTTAAGTTTAGAAAAATCTTTTTCTGTTTCTAGAATTCCTTGGATTTTATCAATCATTTCTGTCTGCTTCGCAATTGATAACGATTTGCCTGCTACTTCAGAAGATTTACTTTGAAGTTCTAATTCTAAAATATGTTTTTCGTATTCCTGAAGATTGAGTTCATTTTCTTTTTTCAATTCCATTTCGAGAATTTCTCGCTGATGTTTTAATTCTTCAGCCTGCAATTTTAGTTTTTGCATATATCGAAACTTATTCCATTTGTAATAGAAAAATAAAACTGTCGCTATTACAAATAAATACAAAAGGATCATCCAAAAAGAAAAATACCAAGGCTCTGCAACTTTAAATTTGTAAACAGAAACTTTTTCATAATTTGCACCATCGTGTTTAAAGATTTCTACAGAATGATTCCCGCTGCTCAAATTGTTCAAAATAATCAATCCGTCAGAAATTGAAAAATAGTCTTTGCCCTTATCTAACTTATAAAATAAATTAGGCTTACTTGCTCCATAAATTCCTGAAATAGCATTTATTCTTAATTCGGTATTGAATTTAATTTTGGATTCATTCGGAACTAAAACATTATTGCTGAATGCTTCAATTTCTATTTTAGAGTTTTGTTTATTCTCATATTTTAGCTTAAGCGAAATAAATCCGTCGTCAAGATTAAACAAGTAATAATTGTCTTTTTTAAAGATTCTTAAATTTTCATTGATGAGTTTTCCCTTATAATATTTCTCCTGAATGATATTCCATATAAATTTGTTTCCTTCTACGTAAATGTGATAAAGGATTCCGTTTTGCAAAACCATAAAATGATCTTCATCTATAGAAACAATATCGGTTAGGTTTTTAAAATTTTCATTAAATAATTCGTTTTCTTCCAATTTACCAGCAATAGCATTGTAAGTGTACCAAACATTATTAATTAAAAAGAGAATTTCTTTTCTGAATTCAAAAATCTTGATCCCAAAATCGTTTATTATTTTACTTTGTTGTGTGACATTTTCAACTTTCAAAGTATTATAATTATCGTCTAATACAACACGATACAATCCACGATAATTATCGGCAGCCCAAATTTCATTTTTTTTATTCTGCGCTACATATTTTATAGGTTTCGCTAGATCTTTGATAATTTTATAGTGAGAAAGATCTGAAGGATTATCATAAACCAAAATACCACTGTAGGTAGACTGAAAATAGGTATCATTAATACTGCTCTTGGACATGTTCCAGCCTCCGCTGACACCATTAATCTTGGTCAGCGAATTATTTTCATATGAGAAAGTTCCATCATTATGGCCAATAATATACTTTCCGTCTATTAAAGAAATATTCCAGCCCTGCCCCTGTGTGTTGGGCATCATATTAAATTTTCCTGCACTGTATTCAAAGATTCCATGATTGGAGGCAATTAAATAGCCTTTATTAATAGTCGCAACAGAATAAACCGAACCTAAAAGTCCTGAATTGTCATAAAAGAAAGAAATCGGCGAATTGACCTCAACATGCGCAATTCCGTTATCCAACCCAACCCAAAGATCATTCTCTTTATCAAATCCTAAACTCAACACTGAGTTATTCATCAAAACATTATCTCGTTCAATATTTTTACAGGTGTTGTTTTTGAGATCTAAAATAATAATGCCTCGATTCCCTGTTCCAACAACCAGTTTTTCGCCTTTTATAAATTTTGCCACATTTATAGTAGCCGATTTCAAAGTTTCGTTTATTGGATTGTCCCAACTTTTTAAACCGTCTTTATCTACAACAAAAACACCTTTTTTCTGAGTAAATATATAGGTCTTATTTTCATGTTTTTCGATAGCATGAACAACCGTTTTCTTCAAAATGTCCCATCCTTTTGGATTAGAAATATATTTATCGTTCATTTTGAAAATTCCATCCTGAACAGAAGCCACATACAGATTTTCATCTACAGCAAAACAATACGAAATAAGGAAAGGAAATTTAATTTTTTTGATTGTCTTTCCATTATAAATAAAGACATCATTAAAGGATTGAAAATAAAGCGAACCATTAAATCTGAAAATTTTCCAGATTTCTTCATTATCTCTTTCATCAAACAATCTTAGATTTTTGGTAATCGAGACATAATGCATTGTTCCATTTTTTCGGTACCAATAACCAAACTCTTTATAAGAACCGGAATAAATTTTATCTCCTTCAATAAGAATAGATCTGATAATGGTTTTATTTGGAAGTGTATATTTTTCCCATTTTACTCCATCATAGCGAAGTAAATAGTGATTGTTAGCAAAATACATCGCATCATCATTTCCCTGAACTACATTCCAAATTTGATTATCTCCCTGATAATCGGATTTGCTGTAATTTTCTACGAAAGGAAGTAATTCTTGTGCTTGAAGTTGTAAAGCGATGAAAAAGAAGAAAACTGATTTTAAAAGTATCGATTTCAATATGTTCAGATTAAAACTCAAAGATACTCACAAAAATTTAATTTCTAAAAAGTAAAAAAGCTTCTCGATGGAGAAGCTTTTTAAACTATTAGAATTAATATTTAATTTTCAAGCAACTGAAAAACCTGATTGGCGATTTCATACTCTTCATCAGTAGGAACAACCAACACTTTTACAATTGAGTTTTCTGAGTTGATTTCTCTCAATTCTTTAGAACGAATTTGATTTTTTCCTGCGTCAATTTGAATTCCGAAATAATCCATATCGGTACAGATTAAATTACGCATAAATGACGAATTCTCGCCAATTCCTGCTGTAAATATGATAGCATCCAAACCGTTTAAAGCTGCCGCATAAGCACCAATTGTTTTTCGAATTCTATACGCATTCATTAATAAGGCTAGTTTGCAGTCTTTATCTCCTTCTTGAGCTTTAGATTCGATATCTCTTAAGTCGCTGTAACCTGTTAAACCAAGCATTCCGCTTTGTTTTAGCAAAATAGAATTCACTTCGTCTGGAGTGTAGCCAAGATTTTTCACTAAATAAAAGATAACCGACTGATCAATATCTCCAGCACGAGTTCCCATAATTAAACCATTTGATGGCGAAAATCCCATTGTGGTATCAATACTTTTTCCCTCTTTTACAGCACTCATACTGCAACCGTTCCCTAAGTGAATCGTAATGATTTTAGAATTCTTATCTAAGTAATTAATAGCCTTTTCTGAAACATATTTATGGCTTGTTCCATGAAAACCGTAAACACGAACTTTATGCTCAGTTAAAAGGAAATTCGGAATCGCATATTTATGTGCTTCAACTGGAATGGTCTGGTGAAAAGCGGTATCAAAAACAGCCACTTGTTTGGCATCTGAAAAAATTTCTTCCGCCACATTAATTCCAACCAAATGTGCGGGATTATGCAAAGGCGCCAACTCTGAAAGCTCTTTAATTTTTTCTTTAACTTCTTCTGTAATGATGGTCGTATCAGAAAAATAACTTCCTCCATGAACTACCCTATGTCCAACTGCTACAATCTCCGAAGTCGTTTTAATCACTCCTTTTTCAGGATCCAAAAGCAAATCCGAAACTTTCTGCAAACCTACTTTATGTGTTGGAATTGGCAATATTTCTTCTATTGAATTGGAAGCTGTTTTAAAAGTAATATTCGAAGTTTCTAAACCAATTCTATCAATCATACCCGAACAAATTACTTCGTTTGTCGGCATAACCATTAATTGATATTTAATTGAGGAACTTCCTGAGTTTATAATAAGTATTTTCATTTTTTATGTTTTTGCCGCAAAGGCGCTAAGTCACTAAGTTTATTTTATTGTTGGGATAGTACGCGGATGACGCAGATTTACTTCGTAAAGACTCGGATTAAAACGGATTTTTCATTTCGTCAAAAATAAAATCTGTGCAAATCTGCGTTTTCGTGATAGCGAATCTTTCTCATCCGTGTTCCTTTTTTTAATTTTTAATTCTCAATTTTTAATTGAGTTTACATTCCCTGCGCTTGAATTGCTGTAATTACCACTGTATTGATAATATCATCAACTGTACAGCCACGGCTTAGGTCGTTTACAGGTTTATTTAATCCTTGAAGCATTGGGCCAATTGCTAAAGCTCCTGTTTCTCTTTGAACAGCTTTATAAGTATTGTTTCCTGTATTTAAATCAGGGAAAATTAATACACTTGCTTGTCCTGCTACTTCAGAATCTGGCATTTTGCTTTTTCCGACACTTAAATCAACCGCAGCATCATACTGAATTGGGCCTTCAATCTTTAAATCAGGTCTTTTTTCTTTTACAATGGCTGTAGCTGTTCTCACTTTATCCACTTCATCTCCTTTTCCAGATGAACCTGAAGAATAAGAAAGCATGGCTATTTTTGGCTCAATTCCGAATGCCAAACTAGATTCTGCTGAAGAAATTGCAATTTCTGCCAATTGTTCTGCTGTTGGATTTGGATTGATGGCGCAATCTCCAAAAACAGAAACCCTATCTTCTAAACACATAAAAAATACCGAAGAAACAACTGAAGAATTTGGTTTAGTTTTAATGAACTGAAGCGCTGGTAAAATGGTATGCTGTGTCGTATGCGCTGCTCCCGACACCATTCCGTCTGCATGGCCTTTGTATACCATCATAGTTCCGAAATAAGAAACGTCTTCCATTAAATCCCTTGCCATTGTAATACTTACGTTTTTAGCTTTTCTCAATTCATAATACGTGTTCGCATAATCTTCGTAAAATTCAGATTCTATCGGATTAATGATGTTTACTTTAGAAAAATCAAATGTAATTCCTAATTCTACGACTTTATTTTCAATCTGCTTTTTATCGCCAATAATAGAAATATCAACCACATCCATATCTAATAATCTTGACGCGGCCGTAATAATTCGGTCATCATTTCCTTCCGGCAATACAATATGTTTTCTGTGTTGTTTCGCCCTTTTAACCATGTTATATTGAAACATTTTTGGCGTCATTCCCTCTGCTTGAAAAGTGATCAATCTTTCGGATAAAGCATCGTTATTTACATATTTTTCAAAAGTAGTAATTGAGGTTTCAATCTTATGTGTATTATTTGCATAGATTTCAGATTTTATAGACCCAATTTTGTTTGTAATATGATAAGTTCCGCCATCAACAGCGATAATTGGAACAATTGCCGAAAGTCCTTCTATAAGCTTTAAGATACTTTCTTCCGGAACAATATTTCCTGTCAAAATAATTCCTGAAATGGTTGGATAATTGGCTGATTCGTTTGCCTGTAAAGCACCTAAAATAATATCAGAACGATCTCCTGGAGTAATTACTAAAGCATTGTCATGTAAATGAACTAAATAATTATGCAATTGCATCGCCCCTACGCTGTAATGTCCGATTTCGTTATTCAGGTAATTTTCTCCAAATAACACTTTTGCATTCAATTCGTTTACAATTTCCTGCATTGTTGGATTATTTAAACTAGAGATAAGTGGAATAGTGTTTATCAAAACATTTGAAGGTAACGTTTTTTGAAGGCTATTAGTAACCAATTCAATGTTTTCGGGCTGTACTTTATTAGCAAAAACCGATAAAACTTCTACCTCTTTTACTTTAAATGAATCATACACTAAATACAAGCTGTCTAAAAGTTCTTCTAAGGTTTTACCAACTCCCGAACCAACAATTATGGTCGGAATTCCTAAGTTTTTAGCGATTAAAACGTTTAAATCTAATTCAATCGAAGTTCCTTCTCCTGTAAAGCTTGTTCCTTCAACCAAAACGAAATCAAAACGCTCTTCCAGTTTTTTATATTTTTCAATAATCAAATCCAAAACCTCGCCTATTTTTCCTTTATTCTTTTTCTTGATTAATCTGCTTTTTGTAATCGCATAAGCATCCTCAAACTGAATATCAAGGTTAAAATACGACAAAACTGTCTCAATATGATTATCTACCTCGCCGTCAACAAAATCTTCGATTATAGGCCTAAAATAACCCACTTTAGCAGTCTTTCCAATCAAGATACTCATTAAACCGAGCGTGATAATCGATTTACCACTATTGTGATCACTAGTGGCTATATATATTGCTTTACTCATAATTATTTATATTTATTCTAAATAACAAATTTAATAGAAATCATTCCTTTTTTACTGAAACAAATGTTAAAACCAGCGTCGCTTTTTGAAATAGACAATCAAAGCTATCACTAATAAAAACATAATGCCCATGACTATAAAATAACCATTTCTCATTTTGAGTTCCGGCATATATTCAAAGTTCATTCCGTAAACTCCCACAATAAAAGTAAGAGGAATAAAGATGGCTGAAATTATCGTCAAGGTTTTCATAATTTCATTCATTTTTCGGCTTTGTTCCGAAAAATAGAAATTAGAAGCACTCTCCAATGCACTCATATCTGATTCTATCTGTTCTAAAAGCTCTAAACTCTTTTGATGAAGTCTGATAAAGAAATTAAAAGTTTCTTTCTGTATAAGTCCATTATTTTCATCATCATCTTTAATCGTTTTAAGATAGTATAATGAATCTCGAAGTGGCACGATAGATCGTTTTAAAAAATTAAAATTATCGCGATGATTCTCAATTTTCTCCAGAATAACCGGATGCGCTCCTTTCTTAGCTTGATTAATCAATTCTTCGATTTTTTCCTCTTCGTCTTCAATGGTAATATAGAAGTTTTCCATTACGGCATCAAGTAGTAAATAAAGAAGATAATCTACTTTTTTTGTCCTTACAATTCCTGCATGTGTGCGAAGACGCTCTCGAATATGCGTAAAGAAATCACTTCGTTTTTCCTGAAATGAAATTAGAATTCCTTCTTTCAGAATAAAACTGATCTGCTCAACGCTGATATTATCTGAATATTCAGAAGGCAAAAGGGACTTTATATTGAAGAATAAAACATTTTGCTGTTCTTCTAGTTTAGTTCTTTTGGTTGTATTTAAAATATCGGCAAGGAGAAAATCATCCAGTTTAAAATGAGTTCCAATTGTTTTAATCAGATTAATGTCATTCAAACCATGAATATTGAGCCAATTATTCTTAGTATAGTCAAAACAAGAATTTAAAGCTAAAACTGTAAACTTATCATATTCAACGACATCTGCATCATCATAAACAAAAAGCTGCATCTCAGTTTCATGTTCTTTGTGCGTTCCTGTATATTCTAAAGTAATATGCTGCAGCTTGCGTCCTTTCTTGTATTTGATCTTTCTCATTCAAAAAAATTTACAATAGTAATATTACGAAAAAGAATTCGAAGAAGAAATGACAATTATCAGTTTGTAGCAAAACTGCGGTTAGACAAACCGATTCACATATCTAAATTCATCTATAGACATAAAAAAACCGAGTTATTTCTAACTCGGTTTATTTTGGTATATAAGAACAATATTTATTTTTGATTGCGGTATAGCAAGACAGTCGTTTTCTTTAAGATGAATTAAATTTCAGTATTTAAAGAGGATTCTACAAAACTAAAAATCACCTCAGCGGGTATTGCCAGAGAACAAGTGCGGCTAAACCGAGCTATATTAATTCCCATAAAAGTTCCGTCAGTTTTAAAAACAGGTCCTCCACATTGATGAGGTTGTAACTTTGCATCATGAGCAAAAACAGATTCAAAGTTATCAAATCGTTCACTTCTACCACCCTGAAATTTATTGGCAGGATGATCACTTAAAGGGGATTCTCCTAATACTACAGCATAATCAAACTCTTCTCCGTTTCTTAATCCCTTTATCGAAATAGTATCTCCAACCGCATACTGCATTAATTCCCTACCATAATCTTCAGGTTTAATAACAGCAATTCCGTTAATAAATTTAACCTGATCCTGTACCTTAAGACCTGCTTTTGCTGCTGGACTATCTGGGCCTAAACTCGTAATAGTTATATTTCCTTTAATAAAATTGGCACCTGCACCAAAGTAACCTTTAGCAGGTTTAGTCTTAAATTCAAAGACTCTAGATCCTAATGAACTTAATTCATTTTTATTATCACTTAAAAAACTGACAAGGGTTGTTCCAGGATTTTCAAATGAGTTAGCAACTTTAGTTTTAGAAATGGCTTCTTTATCAATTTTATTGATTTTTATAAGTGCTAAATCATTTGGCAGACTAGTGGTAAAAACTTTTGCATTGTAAAATTTACCATCAATTTTAACTAAAAAATCGTTTATCAGCAGACTGCTTTTGGTAACAATCCATGTGAATTTTCCTGATTTTTTCTCGGGTTTAATAAGCGTGCCAAAAGCTACTACTTCTGCCCTATCAACCTTGCTTACTATTTCAACTGTGCCTTTTGCTACTAAACTATATGATGGAATACTTACATTATTGATAAGTTTATCCTTTAAAGCGTCAGATGTAAACTGTTGTTTATTTGAAGGTAATTCTGCGTAATTTATCGGTTGCAATAAATTGTCCCAATATTCTCTAAAAAGATTGATCGGTGACTCGTAATTAATGTCTTCATCTATAGCTATACGGCTATGAATTGCAATAACTCTTCCCAGATTATCAAAAAGCGGCCCTCCAGAATCCCCCGGTTCCATTTTGCAGGTTGAAACCATAAATCCCCATGGATCTAACACGGTTGCTACTTTACCTACACGTATTGTTGGAATATCTTGATTGAGTGTTGTTGGATAAGCTATACTGATACACAAATTATCAGTACTCATACTGTCAGACCAGCCCATTTCAGCAAAAGGATAAGTTCCCGGATCAATTATTTTAAGCATTCCTATATCCGGTCTTCCTTGCATCGATTTAATTCCCATTCTTCCCATAGCTTTAGCTTTCACCGTTTTTCCATCAGGAAAATGTACCCTGTAAAAATTACCTGGATGAATTGCATGAGCTGCGGTTAAAATAATTCCTTCCTGTGTCACGACGACACCCGAAAACTGCGGGCTGTTTTGTTTTAAGTTTAAACTATCAATACCCCACAGCTTTACAGCTGCGGGATATGATTTTTCTAAAACTTTTTTGATGGCTTTATCTTGAATTTCTGTATTCTGTGCTGTTAAAACGCTGTGGGTTAACAGCAGCAATACAAATATTTTTTTCAGTAGAACAAATGCTGTTTTTTTACTTTTCACTTTCAATTGCTTTAGCTAACTGGTCTTTTAAGGATTCGCTGAAACCAGTAAATTTCTGAATTATTTTACCTTCTCTATCAATTAAAAATAAGGTTGGTATACCTACAATCATAAATTCTTTTAGAGTCTTTTCTTTATCGGGACTTAACACTTGGGACCATGGCATATTTTCTTGTGCCATAGCTTTGCGCCATGCTTCTTCATTAGAATCTACGGAAACACTCAACACGTCGAATCCTTTGTCTTTATATTTAGCGTAAAGTTCTTTTACCGCAGGAATGGCTTTTCTGCAGGGACCGCACCAGCTTGCCCAAAAGTCAATCAGAACATATTTACCTTTAAAAGACTCTATGCTGATTACATCTCCATTAGGAGAAGGATAAGCAAATGAAGGTATCTGACTTTTATTTTTTAATGAATTTCGAATATTCTTTTTGGTTTGATACTCCTTATCCAGATATTTCAGATTCTCAGATTGTGGATATTTTTTTAGTGCTTGTTGTATATTTGATTCAAAAAACGCACTATCAGCATCAGTAGGATACAAACTCAGTAAATAAGCAATGGCAGGACTATCCGAGTTAACTTCAATAAAGTTCTCCAAACGAAGTCTGTTAAATTCACCTGATTTTTTAATAAATCCGTCACTCTTAATATGCTTTCTCCAGGTTGAATCCTGCTGTGCAGTACGGTTTGCCATTAGCCATTCATCATTCAATATTTTCATTTCTTCGGAAGCAAGATATTGATTGTAATCAGCCGCATTAATAATTTTAGTTGCTTTAGAGCTACTTTGCAGTTCAACAAAACCGGAATTTTTCATTTTAAATTTAGACGTATCATAACCACGAGCCGAAACTTTTACATCTGCCTCGGCCCAAAAAGATGCGGTCTGCCATTTTAAAATATCTAAGGAATACAGCGTTTGTTTTTTATTCGTTTTTAGTTTGAAATCTCCCTGCTCATTTATTTCTGTTGAATCGATAAGTTTTCTTTGATTTCCAATTCCTTCATATAACCAGATCTTATTGTATTTTTTAAAAATCTCCGGGTTTAGATTTTGAACGTGTCCATGAATAAGAATTGATTTCTCTGATTGTGCTTGTAAGAAAAATGATGCGAAAAAGAAAAAAATGAAACTTAGACAAAAAGGGGATAATTTTTTTAATTGTATCATAATAACTTATTGTTTAAATATTTCTTTTAATGTTTGATCTAGTTCTTCGTGTCCTGCGCCTTTCCAACGTTTAACTAATCGTCCTTCTTTATCTAATAAAATTTGTGTAGGATATGCTTCTATACTATACATTTCAACAACATCTTGTTTTAGATTAATTTCGTTGTTAATAACATTTGTCCAGGTTAACCCGTCTTTTTCAATAGCACCTTTCCAATTTTTTTCAGCTATAGTCTGACTTTGAACTTTTTCACTTGCAACACCTAAGATTTCAAAACCTAACGATTTGTATTTAGCATACAATTCTTTTAAATGAGGATTAGCTGCACGACACGGGCCACACCAGCTGCCCCAAAAATCTAACAGTACATATTTTCCTTTAAAATCGGAAAGTTTAACCAGCTTACCATTTACATCAGGTTTGGTAAAATCAGGCATCGCACCACCATCGCTTATTATTTTATTGGCCTCAATTTTAGATTTTATCCCCAGACCATATCTGGTATTTTTGTATGTTGGGGACAAGGCATTGAATGCCTGTTCCAACTCGCTTTCAGAATAACTTTTGGATGTTTGATTTAAGTAATAAATGCTGGCAAGTAAATCGGGATTTTCTTTAATAAAAGCATTTTTACCATCTTCAATAGCCTTTCGGTTGGCCATCATCTTTTTTACATGCTTCTCGGTCTCTTCTTTAATACCCATCATACGTATTTCCGTGAATTGTTGTTGAAGCGCCATCATTTCTTTTATGTTTTTGGCTTGTATTTTTCTTAGTTTTGTAAAACCGTCATTATGGATATCGCCTGTTACTTCAGCCAGATGCAGTTCCTCTACATTACCATTGACAGTAATATTTGCTCCTTTACTAAGGACAATTTCTAAACCTGGAGCTGGCATATACATCCCTGTTTTACCTCCACCTAAATAGATGTTGCGATCGTAACTTGTTCTTAATTGAGTAACGATAGGCTCATCTGTGGCTTTACCGCTCAATTCAAATACATCATTTTTTGCTTGTACTTTAATATCTCCTTCAGGCCCAGGAACAATTATTTGCTCGTTACCTTGTCCTTTAATTTTTCCTTTAATGGTAAAATCTTGTGCACTAACTGCAATTGCAGCAGAACACATTATCACTGAAATTATAAACTTTTTCATTTATTTAGTTTTATTGTTTTTTGTTATTAATTACTTATTATTTTATCCCGATACATTTGTGGCGTATCGGGATAAAATCGATTACCTGACAATAAATGGTTTCCATGCCATGGCTTTAATTTTACCAAACCCTGTGTACTTTTTTTCTGTACCAGTTATTATTGCCCCATTGGTTTCATTTACCCCCATTTGATAAACCGATCCTGTTTTTGTGCTTTCATTATACGTTGCGATGTATAAAATCTTACAAAAATTCTTAGGATCATATATAACACCTGTAGCTCTATTTTGATTATAATATTTTTGTAAAGAAATTGTTGTTATGGTTTCGCCTGCCGGAGGAGTCCAAAGTCTATCTGTAGTGCCAGGCGTGTATTTAAATTGATATAAATTATTAGACGAACTATAGTAAAATACTTCGCCATATGCCCCTGCGGCAATAGCATTAACACCTGCTATTTCGGGACACGAACTCATGTTATATTTACCTCGTCCAATTGTAGTGGTCTCTCCGCCAATAAAATTTGCAGTTAGTAAAAAATAACTGCCAACAGCATCTTTCATAAGCATATGTTCGAAATTGCTGAATCCTAAATCAGAATCGATTAATTCTAAACCGACATTATTGACATCAAATGCTGCCGTTGCAACCTGTGCAGTTGCAATAGGAATAATTTCTGCGCCTCTGGAAACCACTTTTACAAACTTCTTTTTGGTTTGGTCATATAAAATTGCGTCAAAAGCTGCACTCGTCGCAGTTGCCATCCAAGGTGCTAATTTTCCATAGCTGCCTGCTAATGCATCATTAAATGCTCTGTCTCCAGGTGCAATAATGGTATAATCAACCACATGCAACTGATTGTTATTTATTAGAAATTCCTTTCTGGCTATAGTTGCATTGACAAATTCAGGAGTTTTTACTGCTGGAGGCGTCCAAAATAATTTATCATTAAAAACAGCAGTACTTCTAAATGTTGTGGGATCAACGCGAACAGCATCATTAGTGCTTTGTATATATAAAGCATGAGCTCCGGTTAAGTTAGCAAGTGAATAAATTAGCGAACCTGGTTTACCAGATATCGGAGCTCCATTAGCATTTGCATATAAATCATAATACACCCGTTCATTAGTGGCGGTTTTAGAAATTTCATTATTAGTTATCAAACCAACATCTGTATTACCATCTTTTTCGTAGAGTACCATCCAGCCTTCGGCTAAAGAAGGAGTGACAGCCACAGGAAATTTTGCAAATGTTTTTACTCCTGTGTTTGTATTGGTTACTGTAAAAAGCACCTCCCAAACTAATTCATTGGCCGTAATCTCTTTATGAAGGTGTAAAGTAGTTGCTAAATCGTGTCTTTCCTGGACATCTCTATTGATCTGGGCGGGATACATTTCCCAACTGAAACTTAACTCTTTAAATTGAGGGTTTTCAGGATTTACTTGTGTACCCTTATAGATTACTTTAGGTTTTAACGTTAAGGTATCATAACGCAAAATAGAATAAGAGGTTTCCATTTCAGAAACATCAATAGTTACTTCATCTAACTTTTGATACTCATAATTCCCTTTATCATCATAACAGGAAACCATGGTAATCATAAGAAACAAGAAGCTGTACAACTTAAATATATTTGCTTTTCTCATTTTTATTTTTTTTAATTAGTCTTATCCAAAGATTATGGAAAAACAACTAATACATTATTTTCATCTCTCAAAGGCTGACTGTGCTCTTGATTGTACTTTATCAATTCGCTTTTGCAGCGATTTTGATAATACTGGGCACGCGTATAACTAATTTCATTAGGAGGAACCGGTGTGCCTGTGTAACGAACTTTGAATACTGGTGCTTCACCGATTATGGTTGTAATAAATTGAAATTTCACATCAGAGTAGACACCGAAAAAGGTAGACAATCTGTAATAAGGAAGCGGGTCTACATCCCAATGAGCCGGTTTACTAAATTTGTCCTTGAAAACAATTTTTAAATCAGAACGTTCTGTAATTCCCTTTTTAAAGTTTTCATTTTCTTTAAGACCAAAAACAATCTTAGCAGACTTATTCTTAAAATCAGAAGAACGATAAATATAAACAGGAAAAACATCTTGATAGGTATTTGCTTTCAATACATAGTCCTTTAACTTATAATGAACTCCTTTTAAAATTACAGTGGTATCTCCACCTATTGGCTTTAACCTGAAAGTTCTGTCTTGAGCACTAGAGAATCCCGTTAGTCTAACAGAAAACATTATGCTGTCGACGCTGTTAAGTGATTTAAAAGCATAGTTGTACTCCAAACTATCTGGTTTTGTAGTGTTAGTGCCTAACCATAAATTCAGTCCGCTGAAATCTTCAGGAAATACTGATTTGGGTTCCTCTTCACATCCTATAAATAGCAAGGAGCAGATTAGTATTGCAAATGTTATATTTTTCATAGTGATGAAATGTGTTTTTTAATTATTGATTATCTACTCTGCCAGGTGCGTTATTAAGCTCACTTATTGGAATTGGTAATTTGTAACCTTTAATAGCTATTATATCATTAATTGGCGAACGAGGAATACGGCTTGAGTTTAATCTTTTATGAAAAAAGAAGAGTTGTCCTTCACCTATAACATCCTTTCTAAATTCTTGCAATAAAACAGTATCAAATACAGTACGATCAATATTCATTGTGGTTAACCCTCTATGTATTCGTACTTCATTAATCATGGCTGAAGCTTTTGTAATATCTGTATCTTTGAGTGCTTCCGCGGCAATAAAGTACATTTCAGACAATTTGATAATTGGCATTTTATTGCGATAAGCAGTCGGCCAGCTTGTACTTTCTAATTGTTCGTACTTTCTTAAAAAATAATTCCCTTCATTGTTTGCTCTGTACCAGTATAGATATCTGTAATCATCTGAATTACTATCGTAATATTCGGTTCTGGTTGCAGGAAACATATAAAAAACATTACTGCCACCTGTTGTGGTAAACGAGTTTTGATATATAGTATTCATTCGAACAATATTTAAAGCAAATAAATGTTCCGTAGAAAATATAAGGTTTGCATTATTTGCATCTACCAAACTATTTTGAGTAATCCAGGGGAATTTCGCTGAATTTATTACCTCCATAGCATTTGAGACTGCTTGAGCATAATCCTGTTTGTAGAGATAAGCTCTTGCCAAGAGTCCTTTGACTGCATAATAATTTAAATGCACCTGACGATTCATTAAATATCCATTATCATCTGCAATAGTAATTTGCCGGCCTGTTACTACAGGATCGTTTTTCAATAACTCTGCTGCTTGGTTCAAATCAGTAATAACATTAGTAATTACGGCATCTACTGAAAGTTGCGGTGCAATTCCCTTACTGGCTTTTGTGAAATAGGGAATCGATAATTTGTTTGGGTTTTCCTTGTAGCTTGCCCCAAATACACGAAGAAGATCAAAATGAATCCATGCTCTTAGTGCTAAAGCCTCTCCTTTTATAATGTCAAAATTATTATCCCTAAAGACTCCTTTTTTAGCATCAATTTCTTCTAGTAATTTATTATCATTAGCTATTGCGTTATACATCTGATTCCAAATAGCATCAATTCTGTTTAAAGATATAGTACTATTTTTATAATCATAGGTTTTATCAAAGTCATAAGAAATACTTTGAAAATCCCATTCAGCCCCTAAAACACCCATTAATCCAAAGGTCATTTCTCTTCCATATAATGGTTCGTAGGCCAAAGTCGTGTAAACGCCTGCCAATGCCTCTTTGAAGCCACTTTCGGACGAAAATAAATTACTATCGCGAACTTGGGATTTGGGTTCAACATCGAGCCAGTCTGTACAAGAACTCAAAACTAGCGATAGTGCTAAGACTATTATTTGGAGAAATATTTTATATATTTTCATTGTTTAAAACTTTATACGTTAATATTGCATCACTTAAAATGATGCTTGGACAGAAAAAGAAAACGTTCTTGCAAAAGGAAAATCTAATCCTCTTTCGGCTCTAATAGTTGAGATTCTTGCTAAATCATTACCGAATAGTGTCAATCTTAATCTGCTTAAATGCGATTTTTCTAAAAAGTTCTTATTTCTAAAATCGTAAGAAACATTCACAGAATTCAATAGTAATTCATCAAGATCTTGAACAAATCGGGAACTTGGGTTGGTTCGGGTTGGAGTACGGCCAATTGCTTTAAAGAAGACATTATCTCCTGGATTTTTCCATGTATCAGTAAATACACGTTCATCGACATTATATTGAATATCCACATTTTCTACTCTATCTACTAAAGTTTGATTGTAATATTGGGCTCCTACACGATACGAAAATGCGCAGTTGATACCAAAACCTTTGTACTGTGCATTAAATCCAAAACTTCCTCGCACTTTAGGAGTAGATTCTCCTACAGCTACCTGATCATTTGGATCCCAGACATAAGTTAGCTCTCCATTCTTTTTTACAAAAATTTCACTCCCTGTAGCAGGATCAATTCCCATAGATCGAACAGCCCAGATAGCAGTAGTCGATTTTCCTTCCTGATATCTTACAAAGGGTTTTGTAGATGTGCCTCTATCTGCTTCTAATTCATCATTAACTGAGTTCAGTGCATCCGAAATTTTAACTAATTTGTTTTTATTAGATCCAACGTTTAAAAATAAATTAACAAAACTATTGCTGGAAGGATTACTCCATACTTTATAGTTTAAAGTGGCATCGACACCATTATTTCTTATTTCGCCTAAATTTTCTGAAATAGTGCTAAACCCTACTGATCCGGGCATTGAAACAGGTGTTAGCAGGTTATTAGTGAGACTTATGTAATAATCAAATCGTAAAGATAATTTGCTCCATAACCCTAAATCTAGACCAAAGTTATAATCTTGCGTCTGCTGCCACTTCAACTGATCGTTTGCCAGACCTATTAATTTTGCCCCCACAATGTTATCATAATAACTATCTGTAAAATAGTTGTAAGTAGCCATGGCTTGATAGGGATTAAAATTCTGGCTTCCTGTATATCCTGTAGAAGTGCGTAATTTTAACTGCGTTATCCAATCTTGTTTGAAGAATTTTTCTTTGTGAATATTCCATCCTAAACCAACCGACCAGAAATTCCCCCAGCGGTTATCGGCACCAAATATGCTGGATCCTTGCAAACGATAGGTAAGATCTGCTAAATAGCGGTCATCATATGAATAGTTTAATGCAGAAAGTAATCCCGTTTCACGAGTAAGAGCATCAGAACCTGATGGTCGTCCATCTTGAGCATATTGTCTTGCAAAATTTATATAATCAACTCTGTCATTTAAAAATCCTTGAGCATGTACACCATGGCTTTCGCTTCCCACTTCATATAAATTCCATCCGGCATTTAGATAAAAAAGGTGTTTATTGATCGTTTTGGAATAATTTAGCGTAAGATCTGTTTTAATAGAATGGCTTATACCATCGGTTATGGTATAATCCCCTCTTCTATAGAAATCTTCTTCCGAATATTCAGCATAGCGGGTATGATTGGCAGGATAAAAATCTTCTCTGGTTTCATGAATCTGCGTATAGCCGATACGACCAACAATTTTAAGTGCCTTGGAAACAGTCCACTCTGCTTGAAAATTATTGGTAATATCAATGTAATCACTAAAATTTTTAGTTCCTAACATGGCATTAAATAATGGATTATAATAGTTTACAGGAGTTCCAGATCCGGAATTAAACTGTCCTAATAATTTTTTAATATTGCCATTATCATCATATGGTGTCCAATACGGATTTAATCTTGTGTATTCCGAAAATGAACCATAAGGAGAATCGTAAGCATGATTGCCGGTAACCGTCAAAATATTTCTAAAAATGAAATCACTCACACGATACGATAAAAATATATTGCCCGAAGTCGTTCTGCGCCCTGATTCTTTCATAACTCCTGGTATGGAGTTATATGTTAAATCTGCTCCGTAAGTAAAATTATCATCTCCTCCTTCTAAAGACAATGTACTTTTATGCCCCACAGCTGTTGTTAAGGGCTGCGAAAGCCAATAGGTATTAACTCCTCTTGCTACCTCAGCATAGGTTCGATTATATTGCTCTTTAAGTAATTGTTCACTATAATAAAAACTAGAACTATACCTTCCTGCGTTTAATTCTACTTGTAGTTTTTGCTCAGCATTGGTTAGATGATAACTGCTCAAATCCGGAGCGGTTACATTTAAATCTCCCGTATAGCTTACTCTCAGTTTCCCTTTTTGAGGTCTTTTAGTTTCAACTACAACAACTCCGTTTGCCGCTCTGGATCCATAAATAGCTTTTGCAGCGGCATCTTTAAGGATCGTTACAGCGGCTACCCTGTTCATATCCAGGTCGTAAATTTTCTGCAGAGTAGTCTCAAACCCATCCAAGATAAACAATGGGGAATTAGGGTTATTTGCATATTCGCCACTTAAACCTGGTAAGCTGTTAGCTCCTCTGATTTGTACATCTGGTAAAATATTAGGATTCGATCCAGCAGCTATATTATCAATCTGAACAAATGAGGGGTCTAGTACTTTTAAACTTTGAATTAAGTTCTGATTTCCTATAGTTCTCAATTCAGCGGCAGTAAATGTAGATGCCGCGCCGGTAAAACTTTCTTTATTTCTGGTGTAGATTCCTGTAGATACAATTTTTACAGCCTGAAGTTCCGTAACATCTTCTTCTAAAACTACTTTAATCTGCTTATTATTAAAAATTTCAACTTCTTTAGTTTTATAACCTATATATGAAAATTGAAGAATATCATTTTCAGCAACTTGTATAGTAAATTGTCCATTCAAATCTGTAACTTCAGTAGACTTTGTCTTTTTTGAAGTTACACTTACTCCTGGTATAGCTAAACCCTTAACATCTGTTACAATACCAGATATCTGAATTTCTATTTGCTGATTAGAATTACGCGGAATTGCTACAAGAGAAGGTTTGATTACAATAGTGTTATTTCCAGCTAATGAAAACTCAAGCTTATTAGCTGTAACACACTTTTCAAGTAAATCTGAAATTTTAACTGTTCCCTTTTTTAAATTTACCTTGGGTGCATTTAAAAACAAATCTTGAGAATAGATAAAATTGTAATTGGTTTGCTGGATAATTAAGTCAAATATTTCATTAACACTAATTGTCACGTCTTTCTTTATCACAATTTTTTCATTCTGAGAAAAAGCTATTGTTGGCGACATACTAAAAGCAGTGAGGCAGCTAAATAACAATATGGTTCGAATCATAAAAATAAAATATCGATCCCGATAAGAGGGACGAAAAATGGTTTGGTTAATTTTCATAAATTTGTAATGGTGATTGGTTATTAAAAATAATTGGTCATTGGGAATCAAAAAGGGGGATTGTTATACACCGGCCAAAGTTTATATGCTTTCCCTCTTTTTATATTTATTTAAAAATTACAGTCTTTTCTTTTATTTCATAGGATTTAATTTGGTTAGTAGTTTTGATTAATTCTAGTATCACTTCAAGGTTTTGATTTTTACTAAATTGTCCTTTAAATTTTTCATCTTTAATCGTTTCATCTTTGATAATGAATTCAACATCATACCATCGGGATAGAACTTTTACAATATCTTTTAATGTCAAATTATCAAAAACAAATTGACCATTTAACCAAGCTAATTCCCTGTCTAGATTGGCAGGAGTTATTCTTAAAGAAGAAGCCATTACATTTACGACAGATTGTTCTCCAGGGCTTAGTTGTTCTTTTTTAGCGGCATAATCAATAACAACCTTCCCCTCTTTTAAGGTGGTTATTAGATTTTCTTCATCTTTATAGGCTTTGATATTGAATTGGGTACCGAGTACTTCAACATTTTGTCCTTTGGTTTTTACATTGAAGTGTGACCCTTTATGAGCTGAACTTGGAGATACTTCAAAATAAGCCTCACCATACACCAGTTCTACAAAACGAGGCTTACCGTCGATAAAATGATTTGGAAATTTCAGCTTGGTTTCAGAGTTAAGCCAGACCTTTGTTCCATCTGCTAATAATAAAGAGAACTGTCCTGCACGCGGAATGGTTAGATAATTGTACTCTATAGATGCATTATTATCTGAGTAGGTTACTGATTTATCATTTGCAGCTACTCCATTGCCCTTATAAGTATTTCCGTTTCCTAAAACGATAGTCTGTCCATTTCCTAAAACTAAGGTCGCTTTATCTGTACCTGGTGCAATAGCAGGTTTACCAGATGCAACTGTGGTTTCAATTTTTCCTGCTGAATTGTACTGAGCAAAATAGAATAGAGTTCCTAAGACAATTACTGCGGCAGCGGCGGCATACTTCCATATAGGGGGTTTAGCTACGCCAATGGCTTTTTGTACATTTTTCCAAGCCCTTTTTTTATTTATTTGTTGTACTAATAACTGTCGCTGTCTTCTTTTTTCAGGACTGTTTATGTTTTCAAAAATGTAATCTTTATACTTTTGCTCAAAAAGATCCGTCTCTTTTAATTCTTTTTGATCTTCTTCTTTGACCAGAGACAGAGCAATCTGTCTTGAAAGTTTATAAAGTTTGTTTAAAGTCGTCATTTTAGTTTCTTTTTTATACTAAGACGACTAAAAAGATAAAGTGGGTATAGAAAAAAAAAAATATTTTTTTTAATGTTTTTACAAAAACACCTAAATATCGATAACAAAAACAAGTTATCACTGTATAATTTGTAGCTAATTTTTTAATTCGGCTATAAAAGCGAATAAAAAGAAATAATCTTTTAATAAAGGGCGCAAACGCTTGTAGGCAATCTTTTTTTGTAATTTAATAGTATTTATTGAAATTTCAAGTTCCTCAGCAATTTCTGGGTTAGTCATTCCTTTCATACTCAATCTTATGACTTGAGCACATTTTTCAGGTAATGCTGTTATGGCATTCTCTAATATGTGATTTGTATCGGAGATAACCACTTCACTATGAAAAAACTGATCCGTCTCCCATTTAGATATATCTTCTACATCTAAAGATTTAGTTGTTCTTACATAAGCACTCTTTAAATAATCGAGGGACTGATTTTTAACTGCTGTATATAGATATGATTTAATAGCTTTGTCATTCGTAAAGACAATTTTTTCTTCCCATATCTTAATAAAAACATCCTGCACTAAATCTTGTGAGGCTTCAAGATTTTCAATATACTTGTTAGCAAACAGGCACAAACTAGTGTACATACTATCAAATATATACTTATACTCTTTCGATGTTAATGTTTTCATTTCTGCGGCTGAAAAATATTAAGAATTCAAAATAGTTAAAAATAAAAAATGTAAGATTACACTGTAAAACAGCGGCTCAATATAAACATTTAAAAATTAATTAAAAATTTTAAATTTAAAGTACACAAATATATACAAACTCTATAAAGTTAATAGATATTAATACCTTGCTTTTTCTCATTTTTCTATCTAAATGACATTAATACCTTTTAAATATCTAATAATAAGAAACTTGTAAAAATTAGAATATTATACTAATATCTTGATTCAAACTTTATGATTCAGAAATTTCTTAATCTGAAAAATTATTTCAGAAAATTTCCTAAGAAATGAACTATCAATTACTTCAAAATTCTAAAATTAGAGTGATACATTTTTTTTCAACTAGAAGTTAAGATTGTGGACAACTAAAATCAATCCTCCTCAAATCTTGATACGAATTGTGGCTTCTTTATTATTTATCATAAAATTTAAAGCAATGTCAATTGGGTGTTTTTAAAAGCTTTGCTACAATGAATATAGTATCCAATATTTTGGATGTATTTTAAGCAAAAAATGAATAATACTGGTGTTTCTTAATTCATTATAGTATTTAGAGTTTTTTGTATGCCTTCTTGCTGCATTTAGTCGAGCAGTAAGCAGAAGCCACCCTTTTGGACAGAAATTCTTCCCCGCAGATAGACATTCTTTATTTAATCTTTTAATCGACTATTTCTCGTCATTTATAGACCACAAGTACACATAAGTACCACTTTATCGCCTTTTAAGTGCCGGTACAAATAAGGTACAAATAAAAGGCAAAAAAGATTAAAAAATAGCAGAAACAATAGGGAACAAAAAAGAAAAACCGCTGTAAACATTAAGTTTACAGCGGTTTAGCACTTATTATTAACTGATGTTAATCAGTCATTATTTTACATAAGAGAAAGTGACGAATACACAGAGATGATGGGAAGAGTAAATGCTCAAATTGAAGCTTCAATTATTTCATACATTCAATCTCATGGCATTCAAACCAATTCAAGCGGACCTGTGCAGTATAACTTCAATAATGCTTACGACTTTACTGGTGATGCTTTTGCCATAGGGGCCGCAACAATTAATGGTAATGCCCAGGGAAGTTTCACTGTTGACAGCGTTGGCGATATTACATGGTCAGCAAATGTAAATATTGATTTTCATGATTCATTTGAAGACCCTTGGGATCTATTTAATAATTTCGAAGGTTCGTGGGATCCTACCGGAACACCGTTCGAAATTGTTGGAAACTGGGATGAAGGCGCGAGCGGTACTATTTACAACTATGAGGCCGGCACCACTCCTGAATATGATTACGGAGGCGGCGGTTCTGGCTACCAGTACGGTTACTAAATTTAACATTCTCAAAAACAAAATAAAACATGAAATTCTTCACTCCTTTAAAAACTGCTGTTTTAATTACTATACTATCTTATCTCATTTTAAATTCGATAGTGATTTTTAATGGAAACCGTTATAAAAAGGAACTTTCGAAATTTGATTTAAACCAAGATGGTTTTTTTACGGAAAATGAAATGTCAGAACAGCAGCAAAAAGCTATGGAAAAAGTTACACATGATACTTCCAAAACTTTTGCTCCTTTTACATTAATTCCTGTAGCTGTATTGTTAGGATATATAACTTATAACGTTCAAAAAAAAAGAACAAAAAATAGTATATAACTGCAAGAGTGTTAAATCCAGATTCGAAATTAACAATTAAGATATCTACTGCAGCAGTAAGCAAATTAACAGCTGTTTAAATGTCTTGACATTATTAAAGGCAGGAATCAAAGAAAATTCCTGCCTTTTTCTCTTAAAACATAATGAATTATAAAATAATTTTTATCAGTATCTTTTTTTGTTCTCAAATATTATATCCACAGCGTACCCACAAGGTAAACGATTTTATAAACAATATGTACAGTTCAACTGAAATGTCAAATATTAACAAAAATCAAAGCATAAAAATTAAAGAGAACAGCCTGTTCAATAAAAGTTTTCTTCCAGATATCTCACTTAGTTTTACCCTTCCCGCTTACAACAGGTCTATTTCTGAAATTCTGCAGCCCGATGGGACCTATGCATTTAGAGAATCTAACAATGCTAATTCACGTGTGAATCTGACGGTATCTCAAAAGCTTCCTTTTACAGGCGGCCAGCTTTCAATATCAAATTCTTTTAACCGTCTGGACAATTTTGACCAGGGAGATGTAACCACCTCTTATTCTGCATCATGGCTTGGAGCCAGTTTATCTCAGCCTCTGAACTTTTTCAATGAGATGAAATGGGATAAAAGGATACAGGATGCGAGATACCAAGCTAATGAAATCGAGTATAAAAGAGTACAGATAGAAGTGAAAAAGAAAGCCGTTGAAGAATATTTTCAAATACTTCAGATAAAGAATGAAAAAATTATTAATAATAAGGCTCTACAAACGGCAGACATCTATAAAAAAGTTCTCAAAAAACTCATTAATGCCGGAAGATTAATTGCTTATGATTCCATAGATATCGAATTAAAAGTATTAGACCTTCAGAAAAGATCCCGCTTTTTAAGTAAATCAGAAAGCTTGAAAACCGAGAGCATCAATCATTTTTTTAATTCAAGGATAATTGATGATAATGATTATTTTGAAACCCCGAAACTCCAGCTTGATTTAAAAGACAAACAATATTATATCGATCGCTATTTAGAGCTTTTTGCGGTTATGGAAAACAGCCGTCTGCTGGGACTTGAGAAAAGCGTAAAAAGGCTTGAAAGTAGTAGATTTTACTCTGCTAATGTAACTATAGGCGCAGGATTTAATAATGCATCTAATTATTACTACGACATTTTCCAGAATCCAAATCAGAGCCAGAATTTTTCAATTTCTTTAAGTGTTCCCCTATTGGATTTTGGCAGAAAACGCACTGAACTTGAAATCAGCAGAACTCAGTATGATATTGAAACATCAAACTTAAAACAGGAAAAACTCTTAACTCTTGACCGGATTAACTTTCTATATGAAGAAGTAAAGGATCTTGCTGAATCGCTGGCAATTGAAGAAGATCGGCTGAAACTTCTCACAATAAAATTAAAAAGGATGGAAACGCTCCTGTTTGCTCATAATATTCTGCTCAAAGAATACTCAGAGACTGAAAATGAATATTTCAATACAGTCAGTGAACGTATTGATATTCTAAAAAACTGCTATGAAAAAATTACTGAAATTGAACTTATTACTTTAATAGATATACTTAAAAATGAAAATTAGATTAGCCAAAAAAGAGGACTGCCTTTCAATATTGCCATTATTTAAGGAACTTGATGCCAAACACGCCAGGAACAGTATGGATGTAAAAAAGGAAATTCATCTGGACCGCTATAACCTTCTCTTTACTAATGTATTTAAAGAAGAGAGCAATTTAATATTGAGTGTTGCTGAAGTAAACACTTTAGTGGTAGGCTTCGCTTTGGCTAAAATAACACAGGTTCGGAATAATTTTATTTTTAAAGATTCGGTAATCGGGGAAGTACTGTATGTTGCTGTACATGAAGAGCAAAAGAGAAATGGCATAGGAAGGCAGTTAATGACAGATATGGAGCAGCGATTAATTTCTAAAGGTATCGATAAGTTAGAATTACGTGTCTACAGTTTCAACGATGAGACTCTACCTGAAAAAGTCAATTATAAACCTAAATACACTGTTTATGAAAAATATATGTAAAATAATTTCTCTGCTTGTTCTGTTTCATTTCATCCCAGGAAATTCCCAGGAAATTAAAGTTAATCTAAAAATTAATACTGCAGGCTCTATCAATGTAAGCGAAAATATCAGTGGGATAACACAAAAAGACACACTTCTTCTTCACAAAAATATTCCGCTTATTGGCAGTAATGAGCAGTCATTGAAAGACAAAACAGATTTATTCAGAGGTATTTACCGGCAGTATTTAAAATCTGCCGGCAGACTGGAATATTCCGTAAACCTGCCCACTGCGCATTACGATAATTTCTTTTTAAAGGAATCGGTATTTTTTATTGCCGAGAATTACCTCGCAATGGAAAAAAGTACTTTTAATTCAAAAAAGAAAATTGTTCTCAATATTGCGCTTCCTTCCAGCCTAACGCTCATATACCCTGCGAAAGATGATTTAGAGCAGGATTTTTATACTGCTCCTCCCGTTATTGCGGGGGATTTCAAAGAAGAATTATACAAAGATTACAAAATCTACCAGAGGAAAACCCTTCCTGAAAATCAAAAAAGAAAGTATCAGATTATTGATATTATAGCCAAATCATTTGAAAATTTTCAGCAGATTTTTGAACCAGTAAGTAAAAAACCAAAAATAGTTTTCATGCCATTTGAGGGAAATCTTGCAGGTAAAAATATATATGGAGCGCTAGCCTTAAATGAAAAGTTTCTGAAAAATGATTATTTTAACAAGAGGATATTAATACATGAAATTTTGCATATGTGGTGGGGAGATAATTCAATACGTTTTGAAAACCCGGTTTTAACTGAGGCTTTCACCGAATACTTCACTTTAAAATATCTTATGAAAGAAGCAGATGACAAGTATTTAAACCAGATTATGGCAGCTAAACGCAAGAACATTAATGAAATCAAAAATTATGATTTATCTTTTGCTAAAATAAATGATCAAACTACATACAACACTTACTGCTATGATCTGTTGCCTCTGATGCTTTTGGAAAACGATAAGGCGGAGAATATTTTAATTAATTTTTATAAAAATAAAAAAAGCTCTTTTGTGAATGAAAAAGAGGGAAATGAACTTCTGCAAAAGCTGGGCATTAAAATAAAAAATACATATGAAAAAAAATTGAACTAGCTTCCAAAGCGATAAAATCCTTTTGTGAAGCGCTTGACCGCAAAATATTGCTATTGGAACTTGTTATTATCATTAGTTTTTTTGTGGTATATAATAATAAACTTTCACTACAAGCCCCAACAGGACATCCAAAACAAATTGGTATAGCCATACAAAGACTGGATAGACATGTGGTACACCAATCTCTGCAATTCCTTATATCAACTTGGGTTCAAATTACATTCTCCAAGGACAAATTGGATCTGTTGCAGATCCTAGCCCTGATAGCAGAGGAAATCCTTTTGTGCCGGTGTTCGGCACAAAAGATTGAAACGGATAGCGGGAAAAAGCTCCAAAAAAACAATATCAAACCAAAAAATATACAACAAAAAATTACCACAAGGACCACCGTAATTCCCAAAACCCGATCAAAGCCCCAAAACACACAGCCAAAAACACCCAGTCCCTATGACCCGCAGAACCCTTATAAGGAACCCCAAAGCGGCCCCAAAGACATAACCGGGAAGGGCATAGAAAAGGACCTAATGGATAATGCAACACCGGAGGGGTCTCAAACTGATTCCAAAAACTAAAAATAAAATCGGCATAGTAATTTAATGACTGCCAGTACAGTTGGAACAAAAGCAGAGAAGACAACTTAAAATTTTAAGCCAACACCCCATCACCCCTTGACAGGCCTATACTTTTTAACTAATTTTGCCCCATGACCCCAGAAGAAATAAAACGCTATTTTGAAGCCACTCCCCCTCCACAGCCGGTAGAGTTAAAACCATGGGCGAGAATCACAGATTCCCAGCTTTTCCTTAAAAGCTGTTTTCTCACTATATACCATTATAAAGGAGACCTTGAGATTTGCCCTGCCTGGTGGCATTTAAAAGAGTTCTATACACTTGTAAGACGAGCTTCAAAGGAAACTAAAAGCGAGAATCCAATCGGAGTAAAGCTAAAATAAGCGGTCCTGTCACCTGCCATAGATGCACCGCAGACCTGAATGATTACGGTTATATCAATTATCTTCCAAAGAGAAACAGAATCAGAAGAGCATCATTTATTTCACCCCTTAAGAGTTTACCAAAACTCCCAGTAAAAGACAGCAGAGCTGTATTTATGAGAAACCTGGGTTCTTTATCTCACGAGCACATATTTTTTTACCGCAAAAAGTTTAGGTGTTTTTTAAAGGTATTTCACCGCTTTAAGTTTTGCGGCAGAATCGCGGCACATGGGTATATTGAAAAACACAAATACAACAAAATAAAGGTCTACCAAGTTTAGGTTCGAAACTATTATACATTAATAGATGCTTCAGATCTACCCTTAGATCCACAAGAGTATCCTAGTGGTTAATCTCAAATATTACCGTTTATAATTGTTTCTCCAAAATCCAACTTTATCCGACAAAATAGACCTTTAAGTAACCAAATGCGCTGAAAAAATAAAAATACTTATCCTTCTTCTGCCTGCTTTATCATTTCCATTACAGCATCAAGTGCAAGAAGTGTTTTAAGCCTGGTGCCGCAGCTAAGGTATACCCAAGTCCCCTTTGACTGATCATCTGGAAAGATACAGGTTATCTGCGATATGTTAACGGTATACTGGGTAAGGTCATCTGTTCTGAACTGGATTGTTTTCATTCTCTATTTTCTCTAATTTGCATTTTATACAAAACAGTTTTATTGACAAAAAATAAAACCAAACTTGTTACCACCAGGCGCTTGAGAAAAAATACGCGGCCCTATTTGGACTGCTCAACAATGCTCCAATGATCAAAGCTGCAGTCCGACCTATACCCCATCTGGCACATCTCTGCAATCCAGCTGCTCAGGGTTTCATGCATCATTCTAATTGGTGTGGTCCTGCCTGATACGACAAAAAGGCTTTTATCATGGGAAGCCGTCCCGTGATTGACAATATAGCCCACTTTTCGGATTTCATTTTCGAATTCGCGGGCTTTTTCCAAAGTATCGGTGTAAAAGAAATAATCGATTTTTAATTCATCCTCTTCTTCAACCCCCGAGTCCCGAAGACCCACCAGCGCTTCTATTGAAAGCCTGAATTGTTTATCCTGATTGGCCGTAAAAACATTTTCAGAAACAAAGCGCTTCTTTTTTTTTAGGCTTTAAAAAACGTAAGATTTCCATTTTTTGGTTTTGGTTTATAATTATTTCAGACAAAAATAGGCAAACTTACTATTCAATTCGCCTCGCTGATGCAAACTTAATATTGGACCTGGGCCTACTGCGCTGGCAGGGAGCAGGAGCTTGAGCATGCATTTTTATTTACAATTTAATAAGAATTGCAGGTGTTTTTCATTCTTTGCATAACGATAATGCAATAGATAAAATGAACATTGTTCAAACCAGACTCTTGCTATATCAGCAAAAAGCCCTTGCCATGGCAAGAGCTACTCTTATTTCTTAGATTTTTTAGCTTTCTTTTTCGCTTTCTTTTTGGCAATTTTCTTTGCCTTGGCTTTATTTTTGGCTTTCTGGGTACGGTCTTTCTTTTTAGCCTTCGCTTTTAGTTTTGCCTTTTTATCTTTTTTATTCTTTTTAGCCTTTTCTTTTTTCTTTGCTGACTGTTTTTTCTCTTTTTCTTTTTCTTTTTCTTTCATCTTTTTGATTTTAAGTTTGTTCTTTTCTGATTTTTCTTTTCCCTCAGAAATTTCTTTTACCGGTTTTTCCGTATCGATTTGTAAATCCCCGGCTTCAGGAGCTTGGGCTTCTATGCCGGCAAGTTCGCCGCAGAGGATTTGCGAAGCGGCAGGTATTTCAGTGGCCTTCTCTGCCTGGCTGCTATCCTGCTGGTCACCGGATTTTTCCTCGCTGTTGTTTTTGCTCATTTGCTGTTACTGTTATAATAAAAAATTACCACACCTCTACAAACTTGACAGGCATTTAACTAAATGATTGTTTTATTGTTATCAAATTGTAAACAAATGTACTGTTAAAATATATTTTCCAATGTTAAGTTTTTTAAACACGCCTGCAGGGCCCCATAGAAGGCTTATTGAACAAAATAAATTTAAAACCTGATAATAAAATAAGTAAAAACTTATATTTTCAGCAAATACTTTACCATTATGCATACTATCTGCTCCTCTATAAGCATAACCAAAGGCATCCGCCCTTTTTTTAAGAAACTAATTGTCAGGGAAATGTAAAATTAATTCTTCTGACAGGGTATTATATTTAAAAAAAACACTAAATTTAAAGCCCTTGTTTTCTTTAAATTTTATAAATAATCTGACCGCTAAATTTTAGAATATGAAATGGTTTAATGAATCGGCAATAAAATTTAAGAATATTTTTTCCAGGGCAAACCCAAAGCAGGAACTGCTTAATTTTAGAAAAGGAAAAAAACTGTACCTGTCAAACCAATTAAGCGAAGCGCTGTTCTATTTTGATAATGCGATAGCTTTGGGATCTGATGTAAAGTTTTTTAAACTTAGGGCAAAATGCCTTCAAAAACTAAACAGGCACTGCCAGGCAATTGAAGATTTCGACCAACTCATTGAAGATAACCCCTTGGAGTTTTCCAATTATTACCGCCGTGCCATTTCAAAAAAAGCAATAGCTGATCTAAAAGGACAAATAGAGGACATTACTGCCTGTATTTATTATTACAAGAAAAATAAAAATCTGGAAAACAGCATTTTAAAGAATATTGAAACAGATTTAATTGATGCAGCAAACTACGCAGAAAGCGTGAAAAATTCCATCATTTCAATTCACAATGTTCCTTATGCTGAGATAAAAAATGGCATTAATGAATGTCTGCGCCAGATAAAAAAAATCAGGCTTCAAGATAACCGGTTTACAAAATTGAAAAACAATGAAATGCTATTGCAAAGCTGACAATGATCCGGCAAATTAAATTTATAACTTAATGACCGGTCCCTTTTCTGCCTTAACGAAGGCTGTTTACCAGTTAATTTATCTTAAACATATTACTAATCCATCCTTCGTTTATAATCATTCAAATCCATAAGATAAAAAATCGGAGCAGGATTATTTACTCCTGCCCCGATTTAATTTTTACAGTCCAAATTTATTTAGTTTTTGGGCATTAGCAAAAAAATCGATCAGTGCAAACCTATGCTATGGTATATTTTTTTTCTGTAAATGTAGCGGTAGTATCAGCCGTTACACTATCTACAAATCTCCATTCCGCTTCACAGCCAGATGATGTGAACTTAAGATAGGTATATCCTCTCTTATACAAATTTGCATATTCTAAATCATCAATCAGCACTGTAAAGGCCTGCGCTAATTCTATTGCTTTTGCAGGGTCCGAGGTAATGCCCAGATAAGCTTCCAGTCCTGGTGATGAAACAGAACTGCAGGCTATTTCAGTACCTATATGATTCCCCTGCATATCGGTTAGTTTACCCATCCAGGCATTATGGGTATCCCCGGCCAAAACCACTACATTTTTCCCGGAAAGCACCCCGTACAATTGTTCCCTTTCTGCAAAATAACCATCCCAGGCATCCAGATTATACGGCAGGGTTGTGGTAACCCTCGCAATTTCCTGAGGAGTTAAAGATGGATCACCCTGTTTATATCTCATTTTAATAACAACAAGCGCAGAGATTGCACCAATTAGGGCCTGCATGGTGGCCGGCTGTGCACTTCCGAAATGATCCACTTCTGCTAAAACCTGGTTTAAAAGCAACAGCAGCTCAGCCGGAATCAGCATTTTTGTCATCAGGATCTGCTGGCCCAGTACTTTCCATTTTGCCGTATCGGCACTAATCTGTGATCCCAGCCAGGTCATTTGTTCGCTTCCGATTAATTTTCTGCTGGTGCTCAGCAGATCCGTTGTAAATTTTGTCTGGTCAAAATTTCCGGTATTATCAATATAATCGGCATAACTCATCTGCTTATCCCTTGCAATCACTCTGGTATCCATCATATACAGGGACAGAATATTACCGAAATTAAAACTTCTGTATATTCTAAGGTCTTTTCCTGTTTTAAGCGGAATATATTCGCTGTAGGCCTGAAAAGCGGCCATTTTTCTCATCTGAAAATCCCCTTCGGACGCCTGATGGTTTTCTGCGCCGGATTTATAAGCATCGTTGGCAAACTCATGGTCATCCCAAACACATATAAAAGGTTTTTTCTGGTGAAGAAGCTGAAGGTTTTTATCTCCCCTGTATTGTCTGTATCGTTCCCTGTAATCACTCAGGCTTGTAATCTCCCTGGCTGGTTTATGTTCTCTGCCCAGCGGGTTGGTAAAAGGATTTGTTCCATACTGTCCCGGCGCATATTCATAAATATAATCGCCAAGATGCACCACTACATCGGCATCCGAAGAAGCAATAGCTCCATACACATTAAAAAGTCCTGCCGGAAAATTAGAACAGGAAACAACAGCCATTTTTACATCAGTTACACTATCTGTTTTAGAGGGCAGCGTGCGTGTTTCTCCGGTAAGGGTTACCTGTTTGGTTTTGGCATTATAAAATCTATAATAATATTTTGTATTGGAAGGAATATTCTGAACATCTACCGCTATTGTAAAATCATTCGTGGATGATGCCCCGGCCTGTCCTTTTCTTACGACTTGAGAAAATGCGGCATCCTTACTGATCTCCCAGGTAATTTCAGCATCTGAACCTTGAGAATATCTTGTCCAGATAATTACTCCTGTTTCAGTCGGGTCAAAACTGGCTACTCCTGTCTCAAACCCTTCATTTTTCATTCCATCGGGCGCACCGCTGTTATCGGTTTTATCATCGTCACTGCAGCTTTCAATAAGCGGGGCGATGAAAACTCCTCCGGCAGCCAATAAAGAATTTCTAAGAAACCTTCTTCTGCCTAAATCATTGTTCTTTTCCATAAAAAAATTTTTATATCAAAAAAACAATTTAATATGCAAGCATAAGTTATGGCAATTTCAACATTACCTTTTATTAATGTTAACAATCCGTTTACTATAATAAATTATCATTAGTTTAAGAAGCTACACTGGAGTTTATTTCTTTTTTAAGAAATAACCAGAGTAAAAAGTTCAGTAACCTCAATACAGAAATGTTCCCTATATTGAAATAAAAAATCTTGTTAATGAGTGTCAGTTTCAAATAAAATCAGGCTTCAAACTAATAAATCAAAAAAGAAAAGGCTTTTGGAATACTGCTACACAACTAATTCTGCTGCAATTAAATTTATATATTCCCTTGGTGTATGACTGGTTATCTCTTTAAAATACTTATTAAATGATGATTTTGAATTAAATCCGGATTCATAAGCAAGGTCAAGAATATTAATACTGCTGCTTTTTTCAGACAAACTCTTCAATTGCTCTTTTACATATCCGATCCTGTACTCATTTATAAAAGTGTAGAATGGCTTATTTACGAAATGATTTAATGTTTCACTTATATGATATTTATTAATACTGGTAAGTTTTGCAAGCCCGTCAAGTGTTAATTCACTGTTCCTGTAATACTTCTCGCTCTCCATCGCTTTTTCAAGCTTTAGTAATATCTTAAACATTTCACTCTGGCTTAAAATTTCTTTTCGCCTTTGAGGCTTCAATGTTTCTTTTTCTATCATTAAAGTATTTCCAACAACATTATGGGGCAAGGAACGATTTACATCTGATATTATTTCGGCAGTAGTTTCAGCAGCCTCATTATAACTTGATGTCGATACTAAGATTTCATCATTTAAATTAGCTGCAACCGGCTCCGCAATCACTCCGTGTTTATAGGTAATTATTCTAATGGTAATTACAACAAGAAGTGTATAGACAACAGATCTGCTTACATAATTTAGAGAGAAAACAGACGGACTAAAAATCAGAAGCAAAACACTCAATATTCCGATACTTAAAAAAAGAGACGCAAGCTGCACGATTAGTTTTTTCTCCTGACTGTTTCTTGGCAGCTTATGAATGGCCAAATAAATAATGCCCAATGAAAATATGATATCCAGTGGAAGCAGTGTATAAAGACTAATAGTGTTATACCAATACAGAACTAAATAAGCATTTGGCGATGTAACCGATAAGACACAAACGGTGGAGAAATAACCTATGGCCCCAATTACAAAGGGAATAAAAACGTACCATTTTGAAGCGCTTACAAATTCAGGGCGAATGGTCTTTAAAGTATACAAATACAATAAAGGTATATAACAAAAGCCGATAAAAGTATTGAGCATATTGAGTACCTGCTGATCCTGGACAAAAGTAAAAATGAAAAACTTAATAGAGAGATGCAGTCCTATACAGACAACTAAGGAAATCAGCAAATCATCTGCATTTTTTCGGTACCTGCTTCTAAGCAATAAAACTGCGGCCAGGAGCGCCTGAAATATTCCAATGGCAATAATGTATTTCATCGTAAAATCTTTGTGCTAAAGTAGTATCAGGCTGTTAATTTAATGTTTGGTAAATGCAAAAAAATTGATTGATAACAATTTAATAACAAAACTTAATTATTTAAAAACCAATAACTTAATCATAGGTAAAAAGTTTGGCACTTTCTAAAAGTAGTTCTAGTTCGACAAAGTCGTTTTGTAGTTTAAATCAAAGCAATCTTTGCAGAAAAACTACAAAACATGACACCAAAAATTATTTTAAAATCTTTGTTTAAGCAGGAAAAGATATTTAAAAAAATACTTTTCACTGCTGTATTCTCAGTCTGCTCTCTGGCTTCAAATTATGCGCAGACTATAAAAGGAGTTGTTACCAGCGATGCAGGAACATTGCCTACAGCCAATATTGCAGGAAAAACATTTAATAACTCCGCCATTTCAGATTTACAGGGTGCCTTCACATTAACTGCGCCATCAGAAGGAGAGGTTACTATAGAGATCAGTTATATTGGTTTTGAAACAAAGTCCATAACCGTAACTCTTGTAAAAGGGATAAATGACCTTGGCCTGATTCAAATGTCACCGGATGGTTCAGCGGCACTAAAGGAAATCGTAGTAAAAGGCACCATGGCCCCTTCTCAGGCAAAAGCGTACAGCATTAAGAAAAATTCTCTTGCCATTATGGATGTAATGGCTGCCGATGCCATTGGTAAATTACCGGACCGTAATGCTGCCGAAGCTGTACAGCGTATGCAGGGTGTAGCTGTTGCCCGTTATCATGGCGAGGCAGATCAGGCAACTGTCCGTGGAACGCCTTTTGCGTGGACTTCTACCCTTTTTAACGGAAATCGTCTTCCGAGTTCAAATGTGATGGGTAACCGCTCTTCTGTTTTGGATGCCGTTCCTTCTGAAATGATCCAGTATGTACAGGTAGCAAAAGCTATCACACCAGATATGGAGGGAGATGCAATTGGCGGATCAATTAATTTTATTACCCGTACAGCGCCGACAAAACGTGTGCTGAATGTAAGTGCTGCAGGAGGCTACAACACCTTTAGCGAAAACGGTACTTATAACGCGTCAGTAACTTATGGAGACCGCTTTTTCAATAATAAACTTGGTATCATTGTTTCGGGAGCCATCTGGAGCAGACAATGGGGATCTGATGAATTTGCAGCCACTTACAATACCGGTGCCACTGTTATGGAACAAAAAAAATCACTTAATACCGTGCTTTTTAAACGTTATATGGGCGAACGTGAAACCAAGGGTTTAAATGTAGGCGCGGAATACAAACTTACTTCTTCCGATAAAATATTCTTTAGAGCAATGGCCAATAAATTCGATGATATCCGTCCTGTTTATGAATCTTATATTGATTATACCAATTCCCGTTTTCAGTACAATTACAGATATTCTCATTATCAAACAGCTCTAAACGGTTTCGAAGTTGGCGGGGAACACCAGATGAGCGAAAAATTTAAACTGGACTGGAGTTACAGCAATCATAAATCAGAATATTACTTGGATACTCCTCCTACTTCTGGTAACAAAGGTCTTCCTATTGCTACTTTCCGTCAAAAAATAACAGGCGGTTTCAACGATCTTTCCAGCGATGGAAAACGCTATTGGGGATTTGATTCTCCAAACGGAGTTGGCGGTACAGTAGATCATTTTGAAACTGGACTTGCCAATCCAAACGAAGTAATGGATCCCACAAAATTATTACTCAATCAATTGGTAATTGCACAGCTTGACAACAGCGAAAGGGATCAGATTGGACAAGTAAATTTAAAAGTAGAAGCCAGTTCTAAAGTAAACCTGAAGTTTGGTGCAAAATACCGCCATAAAGACAGAACAAATACTTACGGATCTAATTATGTTTATCTGCCGGGAGCCGCTGTCGGAATTCCAAATTCACCTGCACTAGTTCCTCTTTCAGCATTGCAGACTACTAGTTTTCCAAGTGGAAGTAAGTTTTTCGCAAACATGAATGGAGATTTCAACTCGTTTATTGTAAATCCATTAACCAAAGATCAATTGTTTAATATGTACGGACAGTCTTTCCAGACCGCTAACGGATTTATGGATTTTACCTCTAAAACAAATGCAACGTCTTTTTATACTGGTGATGAAAATGTAATTGCCGGCTATGCAATGGCCGAAATTGATGCTACAGATAACTTAAAAATAGTTGGAGGTTTGCGTAACGAATATACTGCTATGACTTTAAACGGTACAAAAGCCACTACTACAGGCACTCCAGCCGTAATTACATTAAGCCCTTCTGTGGTAGAAAATAATTATAATTCATTTCTTCCGATGCTTCATTTAAAATACAAATTAAACGACAAATCAAATCTTCGTGCTGCTTACACGCGAACCTTCGTACGTCCTAATTTTGGTGACATGACCCCTGGTAGTTCAACAAATACAACTTCATCACCTCAGACAATTACACAGGGAAATCCTGATCTGAAACCAACTTTCAGTAATAATTTTGACCTGATGGGCGAATACTATTTTGACAATGTTGGAATTTTATCCGGAGGTGCATTTTATAAAAACATTACCGATGTGGTATTTACTGATGTAAGCATGCAGAATGTTGACGGCAGTGACTATTTGGTTACGCAGGCAAAAAACTTAAACAAAGCCTCTTTATATGGGTTTGAAGCCGGAATCAATAAAAGATTTGATTTTCTTAACGGTTTCTGGAGCGGATTCGGAGTAGAATTCAACTATACTTTTATCGACTCCAATACAGAAGTACCGCGCGTTAACGGAACTGCTGTTTATAATGATAAAACAAGTTTGCCAAACCAATCTAAAAACTTATTTAACGCTATCCTTTTTTACGAACGCAACGGCGTAATGGTTCGTCTTGCAGGTAATTACCGCGGAAAATCAGTAGAAACGATTAATCAGCAATTAGGTCCGGATTATTACATCTGGACAGATTCTAACTTTACCATTGACGCTTCTGCAACGGTAAACATCAACAAAAAACTTAAGGTATTTATAGAATTAAATAACCTAAGCGATTCTCCTGTAAAAATGTTTATGGGCAATGATAAACGCCGTATTACTTCGCAGGAATGGTACGGAAGCCGAGGTCAGGCAGGAATACGTTATGACATATTTTAAAACAAATAAATTAATCAAATATAAAAATGAAAAAAACAATAATTATAGCGGCCATTTTGGTACAAACATTGGCAAACGCTCAGCTAACAGACAGTATTAAAAGATTAGTTCCTGTAAAAGGCGCATTAAACTTTAGAGATGTAGGCGGATATAAAACTACAGATGGAAAAGAGGTTGTATGGGGAAAAGTATACAGAAGCGCCGGAATTGATAAATTGACCAATGAAGATATAGCACTTTTAGATAAAAAGAAAATTCATACCGTTGTTGATTTTAGAGGTGTGGCTGAATCGAAAGCTGCTCCGGACCGTTTGCCGCAAAATACGGATTATACTTTAAGTCCTGCAGGAAGCGATAGTATTCCTAATGCGGCACAAATGGTCAAACTTTTGAAAGAAGGAGGTTTTCTTGAAAAATTTTATGGTTCAGATGCCGTAAAATACAGTGGCGACAGATTCCGTCCCTTATTTGTAAAATTATTGACTGCAGATAAAAAAGAAGCGGTAATGTATCATTGCACCGGAGGACGTGACCGTACCGGTATGGCAACAGCATTATTTTTATATACTTTAAATGTTCCTGAGAAAACGATCGAAGAAGATTATGTGGCATCAAATGTTTATCTTAAGAAAATGAACAAGGGAATGATGGCACCGCTTGCAAAAATGAGCGGCTTAACTGAAGCTCAGATAGAAAAGGAAATGGCACTAAAACCAGAGCTTATCCACTTGTTTTTTGGAGGTATAAAAACACAATACGGAAGTATAGAAAACTTCCTGCAGCAGGAAATGGGAATTGGGCCTAAAGAAATAAATATCCTGAGAAAAAAGTACACTAAATAAAGGAATAATCTTAAAGTTAATAATTCAAAAAGCCTGACATTACGTTCAGGCTTTTTGTTAGATTTAGATTTACTTACATATAAGATTAAAAAACATTATTCCATGTTACTTTCGGCAAGCCAATCATAAATTTCGGTTTGCGCACGTCTTTTTTCATCAGTACTGAGAATGCCGAGTTCATTATTTCCTTCACTGTTTATGGTTCTTCTTTTTGTATTGTCTTGCAGTTGTAACTGGATAATGGTATTAATTTCTGCAATGTGTTTTTCATCATACAGCGGAAAAGCAACTTCTATTCTCCTGTTTAAATTTCGGCTTAACATATCGGCAGAGGACAAATAGATTTTTTCCTGTCCATTATTTGCAAATTTGTAAATTCTGGAATGTTCCAGGAACATATCTACAATCCTGTAGATTTTTATATTCTCGCTTACACCTTTAATTCCTGGCAATAAAGTGCAGATTCCACGAACTATCAATGTTACTTCAACACCTGCCCTGCTGGCTTCAATAAGCTTGTAGATAATATCTTTTTCATCAACTCCGTTTACTTTTAAAAAAACAGCAGCTTCCATGCCTGCTTTTTTATTTTCTATTTCAGTATCTATTAATTCCAGTAACCTTTCTTTCATATTAAAGCCTGCCGCCAGAATATTTTTTGGCGCCTCTGCTTTTTTCTTGGTTTTTAAAAATGTAAAGATTTTTTTCAGATCATCTGCATATTTTTTTTCTGAAGTGAAAAATCCAAAATCAGAATAAACATTTGCCGTGCTTTCATTAAAATTTCCAGTTGATAAATAATTATAGCATTTTTTATTTCCATACTTGTCTTTCATTATCACCATTGCAACTTTAGCATGAACCTTTAAATTCGGCATACTTTGAATAATTTTTACACCGGCATTTTTCATTTCCCGAGACCAGAATAAATTATTGTATTCATCAAAACGCGCTTTGACTTCTACAAAAACAGTTATTTTTTTGCCGTTTTTGGCGGCGCTTATCAAAGCATTTGCAATTAAGGACTGCGATGAAATCCTGTATAAGGTAATTTTTATCTCCAGGACGTTTCTGTTAATTGCCGCCTGATTAAAAAACTGAAGCACATAATAATAGGATTGATACGGAAAGTGTAATAATTGATTTTGTTTGTCAATAATTTCAAAAATTGACTTGCTGCTTTCAAAAGGCAGGTGTTTGAGACCCGGATAATCTGCTCCCTGAAGATCTGGTTTCAAAGGATTTGGAAACTTGAATAAGTCATAAAAATTATGATGGCTTCCTCCTTTTATCATTTCATCTTTTTTAAGGCGGAAAGTTTTTTTACATACCGAAATTGTTTCAGCATCCATATTAGAATCATACAAAAACCTTGTGGATGAACCTCGTTTGCGTTCTTCAATTTTTGCTTCAATTTTTGCTATCAAATCTCCTGAGTATTCATCTTCTATCAGATAATTTTCATCCCGATTTAATTTTATGGCATAGCAGGCAGCTATTTTTCCGGAAGGAAATATTAGGGATAAACAATTCTTTATTATGGTATCAATGGAAATAATATAATGTGTATCTCCCGGACTTTGCAATTGTTTATATCGATCGAGTTTATCCGAAGGAATATTCAGATACGCATAATTAAAGTTACCTGCAGAATCTTTTAACTTCACCAAAAAATATAAACTGCGATTGTTTAAGAAATAAGTTTTAGGCTGGTTTACTGAAATATGAATGACCTGTATATAGGAGAGAATGATACTTTTAAAATAATATTCTATCTCCTCAAGATGTTCTTCAGTAAGCTCTTGATTTTCATAGTAAATAATGTTATTAGCAGCTAATTCCGTAAGTAGTGAATTCTTCCAAATAGTACCAAACCTGTTTTGCTGGAGATTAACTTCAGCTAAAATTTTATCCAGTAAATCTTTATTCTTCTTTGAATTTTTAATCAGCAGTTTTCTAATTTTAACCCTGAAAAACTCATCCAGGTTAGAAGAATGAATTGCTAAAAATTTAATTCGTTCATATAGTGAATTATTGACGTTTTCTGCTTCATCTAAAATGCAGCTATTGAAAGAAAGCCATGATAGTTCTGAAGGGATAAGATAGTTTTGCACGTTTAATGAGATACTATTATAAGAGAAATTTGTTTATACTTTTTATCAATACACTTGTAAATTTCAGGATTAATTATTTTAAAATATAAATACAGACAGGCAGTTAACCATAATTTAATTTAATGGTAACATATCATGATCTGCTGCATAGATGTGCTGCTTCTGCGGCCGCAAAATCTATTTTTTTTTGGACGGAGGAACTAATAGTATTGTGAGAAAATTATATCTACGGTTTTAAGTATTGATTAGAAATACAGCATTTGGGTTTGAATGTCAAGTTCTCCAACACAAAACAGGGCTCTTTGGGAGCCCCTAGCCCCGATGGCAGTGGAAATCCTTTTCTGCCGGGGTTCGGCAAAAAAGATTGAAGCGTACAGCGGGAAGAGCTCCAAAAAATAATACCAAAACTTAAAACTAACATTAAACCTAAAAAATAATAGTATACACAGGCTATATTAATCCTATCAAAGCCTGCAGGCATGAAATTATGAAGACTGCCAAAATAAGCGGCCCTGTCACCTGCCATAGATGCACCGCAGACCTGAATGATTACGGTTATATCAATTATCTTCCAAAGAGAAACAGAAATCAGAAGAGCATCATTTATTTCACCCTTTAAGGGTTTACTAAAATTCCCAGTAAAAGACAGCAGAGCTGTTTTTATGAGAAACCTGAGTTCTATATCTCACGGGCAGCTATTTTTTTGCCGCAAAAAGCTTAGGTGTTTTTTAAAGATATTCCACCGCTTTAAGTTTGCGGCAGAATCGCGGCACATCGGAATTTGAAAAAATGAAAAATCAGCTGTATCAAAGCCTGACAAATTTAGGTTCGAAACTTTAGATACGAAAAAGAAAAAACACTAAGTTAATAAAGATAGAAAGATAAAACAGCCCTCATTTCTGAGAGCTCTCGATGCTTAGAGCTATTCTTTTTATAAAGAACTGGCTTTTATCCTTACAATCTTGCCATCCTGCATAACAACCAGATCGCTGTTATTTTTCTTTTTAAACTCAATTAATTTTTCAGAAACTTTATCCATTGCCTCTATAATCTTCTTCTGAGTCGGTGTCGTTGTTGATTTGTATTCTCTCATGACTTGTTCTTTGTGAGTTTATCGAACTTGATTTCATTTATAACTTCAATATCATTGCCCAAAGTTTTTTGTGCTATCAATTCAGCTTTTACAGCTGTATTGTCAAAAATCAATGCCTCATTAACTATAGGCAAATATATAGCAAACAAATTAGTTATTCCGTTTTTATATCTGCGTTTAATAACATCGGTTTCAATATTGTGTCCTCCTTCCTGAACCCTGGTCTTGACCCTTTCAATTGCCAGGTCAACACTATCGAGCCAAAAAAATAAAAGAACCACTTTATATCCTTTTTCCTGAGCCGAAATCACTTTCGCTTTATAGCTTTTTGTGGCCAAAGTCGTTTCAAAGGCGAAAACTTCATCATTTGCCAATAATTCATTGATTCTGTGGAGCATTATTCTTCCCGATTCAAAGGCAGCCTTTTCAGGCTGGAAAGGCGAAAGTCCTTTAGCAATTTCGTCCGCATTTACAAACTCCTTACAATTTAGTATTTCCGGAAGTATTGTAAATGAAGCAGTAGTCTTGCCAGCACCATTACAGCCTGCAATTATATAGAGATTTTTATTCATCCTTACAAAGATAATAAATTACACTTTTAGTATAAATTATTTATACTAATAGTTTATTGTCCAAATGTCTTAAAAACCTGCAATCAAGCGACAATATTGAAAAATTTGATACTATTTTATTCTTGCTTTCCATCCATCACCCCTATCATCGACAAAAATCTAAATAAAAAATCTAAAAGAAATAACAGAAAAAGAAAAAACAACCAATTAACTAAGTTTTACAGCAGCACTCCAAGATCATTATCGAAGAACATTGGTTCGAGTCCTTTTCCCGCACTTAATAGCACTTTTATTTAGGTTTAAAACCTTAAATTAAGTTTTGTGGCAAAATCGTGGCACATTGCATTTGGAATGGATACCTTTTTTGCCACAAAATGTTAAGGCTGTTTTCTAAAAACATTTTACCAATTGAAGTTTCGTGGCACAATCGTGGCACACCAATATTGTAAAAGTAGAAAATGAGTTATGCTAGCGGATCCAACAATTAGGTTCGAATCTGCAGCTGATGCAGGCATACATTTTCTTATAGTTATTTTCTAAAAAATTTGCTTTTTATTTCAAACAGTGCTAAATATTTAGTACCTTGATGGAAATAATATCATATATCATGCAAAAAAAATGGATATTATGAAGTTTTAGAGATTATTTTAAAACTCTAACAATTAAAATTTAAATTATGAAAAGAATCACATTACTTTTAGCTCTTATTTTTACAGCAGCCTCATCTGCGCAGACCATTACATCTAAACTCGAAGATGCTAACACCGCTCAGTACTCCCTGCTTGAAAAAGTAAATAAATATTATCCGGACATTACGCTGAACAAGGCAGTTACAAATTTCTATGCGGATGATAAAATAATCGATTCCCAGCAGTCATTCGCTTTAAAAGGAACAAAGTTTTCAAGTTATAAGCTGGGAATCGAACCGGACAACAAAAAATTATTGTTCGAATATGCTACCGATGAAACGGGAAAAGTTTACGGTGATGTTTCTCTTTTTAAAGGAAGTGTCTTAAGAACAACATTTACCGAAAAGACTGGTCTAATTGAAGTTTCATTAGACGGAAAATCTGTTTATCAGACTAAA
This sequence comes from Flavobacterium quisquiliarum, assembly GCF_019308285.1. Lineage (GTDB taxonomy): Bacteria > Bacteroidota > Bacteroidia > Flavobacteriales > Flavobacteriaceae > Flavobacterium > Flavobacterium quisquiliarum. The sequence continues at coordinate 20,723 of NZ_WWEM01000025.1, read as the reverse complement.
ATTTAATTTAGAACCAAAAGATTATAATCTAAAAGCATGCGCCCATATGGGTGCATGCTTTTTTAATTTACCAGTTTTTTTTAAATAGGAAAATTTAGGTTCTGCCGCATCTGTCAGAATAAAATATAAGAATTTAAGTGATTTAAAAATCAGCCCGCCAATTTACAGAATGATTTAAACATAGATATCCCCGGTTCAATCATCTGATTCTTTTGAAGCATATTCACAACTTCAATTCCGCTTAGAGTTCTCTCTGCAGATTCAAAACTTTTAAAACCTAATCCGTTCTGTATGCGCCACTTGATAAAACGATGATCCTGTTCTGCAATATTGTTAATACATTAACACTGCCGGATTTTAATCCTTGAGAACGAGCGCTTGTTATAGACTTTGACAGCCGCTGTATTTGAGCTGCTTTTATCAGTGTTTAGTAATCGTGATTTGCAGTTGATACAGATTTGCCTGAAGCTTCTGCTGTCTCAGCAGCAGCCCCAGCCCCGACTGCTTCGCCAGTTCGCTTGCGCTCGGGTGAAACGCATAGCGGGAGAAGCTCCCAAAACAGCTTTATTTTCCAGCCAGTACTAATTATTTAAATAAATCACTGCACTACACTTTGATTATCTGGCAGTCAGTTAAAATATTCTATTGGAATTATGAAACATTCTTTTATATTTACGTAACACACTAAAATTAATTAAATCTACTTTCGTTAGAATCTAAACCACCCAACGATGTATGACAATATATTGCTTTTGAAGGACATTGTGGATAATACCCCGCTGCCCACCGCTGTTTATACAGGGGACGAATTAAAGATACAACTCGCCAACCCCGCTATGATGCAGGCCTGGGGCAAAGGGGACAAGATAATTGGAAAAAACTACCTGGAGGTGCTCCCTGAAACCCAAAACCAGCCGTTTTTTGAGCAGGCACTCCAAGTGCTCAAGACCGGAACTGCCTTTCACGCAAAGGACAAACAGGTTGATTTAATGGTGGACGGTGCCCTTAGAACCTATTATTTCAATTACAGCTTTATCCCTCTTTTTGATAAGGGAGGCGGGATCTATGCGGTGATGAATACAGGCTCGGATGTCACCGAGCTGCACCTTGCAAAACAGCAGACCCAGAGTGCCGAGCAAAGGCTCAGAATGGCTGTTGAATCCTCGGGAATGGGAACCTATGAAATAGACTTAGCGACCAAAAAAATCAAAACTTCGGGAAATTTCAATGCCATCTGGTCCATCGACCATGAGATTGCCAACGAAGAGCTCATAGCCAGACTGCACCCGGAGGACCAGGCCCTGCGCGAGAGAGCGCACCAGCAGGCGCAGACTACAGGAAAAATGTGCTACGAGGCCCGAATTTTAAACGATGACGGATCGATTAAATGGGTGAAGATCAATGGCAGAATTATCACCGGCGAGAATGGAACCCCCGGCACCCTTATCGGGATCATACAGGATATCCACGAGCAGAAAGCCTTTGAAGAGGAACTCAAAAAACAGGTCGCCGAGAGAACACAGGAGCTTCGCAGATCCAATGATGACCTTATGCATTTCGCAGGTGTTGTGAGCCATGACCTGAAAGAGCCTATTCGAAAAATTAAAACGTTCAATAGTATTTTAAAAAATGAGTACAAAGCCGATTTTAGTGAGAACGCTAAAAAATTCCTGCAAAAGGTAGACCAGTCCGCACAAAGGATGCAGAATATCATTGAAGGCATCCTTGCCTACTCGACCCTGGATAAAAGATCGCAGCCTGTTGAAAAAATAAACCTTGACCTGGTCATTGAAAATATCAAAACCGATCTGGAACTGATCATAAATGAAAAAGGAGCTATTCTGGTCATAAGTGAGCTTCCCCATATAGAAGGGGCGCCGATACTGATCCACCAGCTTTTTTATAACCTGGTGCACAATGCCCTTAAGTTCTCAAAAGCAGAGGAACCGCCCAGAGTGATAATCACTTCTACTATTAAAAACAATCAAGAAGGCACCGGGATGCTGGAAATAAAAATAAAGGACAACGGCATTGGACTGGATCCTGTTTTTGCAGAGAAAATATTTGATGCCTTTGAAAGGCTTCACTCTAAAGACAAATACGAAGGAAACGGGCTCGGACTTGCCCTGTGCAGAAAAATAGCCCAAAGGCACAATGGCTCTATTACTGCCTTGGGGGAGAAAGACAACGGCGCTGAATTTACAGTGACCCTTCCTTTAAAACAGTCCGATTCTTATCTTTAGCCCCTTGTAAACAAATAAATAAACAGGGAGATTCTTATCTCTATAGTGTTCTGGTAAATTGTATATTTCAATTTGCAGATATTACAGCATACACTGACACGTTTTTAAGTAGACATAAAATGGAAGATTATGTTTATGGACAGCCCGCCTTGTACTTAATTGTATCTGGCGGGTTTATCAAAACAGGGCTCCTCAGCAGCCCCAGCCCCGATGGCAGTGGAAATCCTTTTATGCCGGGGTTCGGTACAAAAGACTGCAACGGACAGCGGGAAGAGCTCAAAAAAAGCATTATATACAATTGACGATGCGGCCTCAAACCAAATTAAAAAAACTTTCCTGTTTGCTTCCACAGGGAAAACAAATAGCTTGATCAAATACAAATAGAATTAATTATTTAAAAACATAAACCCCAATTGAATTGGGCTTTGTGTTTGAATAACATCACAGCAGCAAGAGGAAATTGTTCCAGTACAAAAGAACAGATAAGAATCTCTGATAAAAAACCATTACCTTTAAATCAGAGAACAGCAATCGAAAATGAATAAAATTATTGAAAAATTGACCCGTCATCTAGCAAAAAATCCCAGAAGACTATTCTTAATTGACTCTGTGGGGGCTCTGCTTAATTCTGTGCTGCTCTCTGCCGTGCTTTCAAATCTAAGCCCCTATTTTGGGATGCCCAAGACAACATTAACTCTACTCTTCTCAATAGCGGCTTGTTTATGCTTTTACTCCGCTGTATGCTTTTTATTTTTAAAAACAAAATGGACGCTTTACATCAGAATAATAAGTTCTGCCAATTTACTGTACTGTGCGCTGACCACTGCCTTTTTATTTATTCATTACAGCAAGCTTACAGCTTTTGATCTGATGTACTTTTCACTTGAAACAGCAATTATCTGCCTGCTTGTTTATACAGAGCTTACCGTATCTGCTAAAATTCTAAACAGCAGTAAGGGCAGTCAAAATATCTCGCGCAGTAAACCCCGCCTTTAAAATCAGCATTACATTAACGTTTGATTTTTCCCATTAACCCCTTTGAAGAGGCAGCTTTGTATTTCTAGTATACAACTTAGCAAAAAATTCAAAAAATAATTCGTAAAGGCCAAAAACCTGCTGATCCGGGACAGGAAAAATTAACCATGAAAAAATTAAAATTCAGCACAAAGAACCCGTACAAAAAAAAATAAAGCTTTTAGGTCATTTAATAATTCTTCTTTTTCAAAATCAGTATATTTGCATCACTTATATTGTTACACTTTCTTTCTGGAGAAATACAATCCCTGCAGGTTCCCTAATGAAGCATTTAAAGTTACTATACGTTTTTCTAATATCGCTGCTTGCCTTCACAGCTGACAGCGCATCAGGCAGATCACCTGAGCCATCTTGCGCTGGGCACTTAAAAACTGGCTTTATCTCTTTTGACAATACTTTAATCACTTCTGCATTCGTAATAAAATATAAAGAGCTGGATGTCCATTTTAAATTTAAAAGTAAAGTAAAATACCGTGCAACTGCTTCGGAAAGCGATGCTTTAAATATTCCTTACAGCACTAAATCAGCACTTTTTACAATCTTTAAAAACAGCTTAATTTACGGTATTGAAGTTATTTACCAAATTCAGCGTCATAACTACCTGCACCTCTACCAGCTTTTTTAAAATGAGTTTTCATTATTGGGGAGAACTGCTCGGCAGTCCCTTATCTGCCGCTTAACAGCAGGACACAATACAGTACTAAGCATAGTTTAGTGAAGGCAGTCAAAGACACTGCTGGCAGCTCTGCATCCATAAATAAGGCTCAGTACTGTCTGGGCACTTGTTTCCGGCGATGCTTTTTTAAAAAACTATGTCCGCAGGTGCTGTTCAATTTATACTGCAGAAATTTCCTCACTGATAAGCACCAATAAAAAAGCATTACAGCAATTACAAGCATTCGCAGCGGAAAGACAAGAACAAGAAGAAATCTTCTGCCTGTTTACTGCTAAAATAAAAATTTCAGCCTGCAGAGAACCGCTGCGGCTAAGTAAAATAATAAATCCAGCTCTGCACTGCAGACAAACACAATAGAGATAACTAACAAGGCAGGACAGATCCCAGGCTGAATATTTAAATGCCCGCTGGCTTCCCGCACCTGATTACTAATCAATGAAGATAGTCCTAACACAGCTCTTAAGAGCCAAACACATCCTGATTGAAGGACAGAGAAAATTAACCCGCAAACAGTTCATTTTTCTCTCCAGCGTACTAATTGGAATTACTGCAGCCTTTGCTGTAATATTTTTAAAGGCCTTTGCCCACTGGGTCTTTTCCTTTGCTGCTTCCATCAACGCAATTGTAAAATTAAGTTTCATTAACAGTGTGCTTCCCGTTATCGGGATCGTATTGACTGTATTTGTGGTGAAAAGGATCTTAGGGGGAAGCCTGGAGAAAGGGACTTCTCAAATCCTGTACACAGTCGCGCGAAAAGCCAGCATTATCCCTAAAAAACAAATGTACGCCCAGATCATGACCAGTTCCCTTACTGTTGGGCTTGGGGGCTCGGCCGGGCTGGAGAGTCCAATTGTAATTACCGGTGCCGCCTTTGGTTCCAATTTTGCCCAGCAGTTCAAATTAAGCTACCAGGAACGGACGCTGCTCATAGGATGCGGGGTTGCAGCCGGTATAGCGGCCGCTTTTAACGCTCCTATAGCCGGTGTGCTTTTTGCTGTCGAGGTGCTGCTGGTAGATGTCACAATCGCGGCTTTTACCCCTATTATGATTGCAGCAGCCACAGGCGCGCTTGTTTCAGCAGTGGTCTTAAATGAAAATATACTGCTGGTTTTCAGAGAAAAGCAGACATTCGACTATCATAATATTCCATTTTACGTGCTGCTGGGACTTTTTACTGGTCTTACAGCGGTTTTCTACGCCAGGAAATTTTTAAAAACAGAACATCTTTTTGCGCACTTAAAATTCGGAGCTTATAAAAAAGCTTTAATTGGAGGAGCGGTATTGGGAATTCTTATTTTTGTTTTCCCCACCCTATTTGGTGAAGGTTATGAAAGCATCAAAATCCTGGCCGATAAGAACCCGGGAGCACTTTTAAAAAACACACTCTTTGAGCAGTACAGCAGCAGCAGCTGGGTGCTGCTGGCTTTCGTTGGATTTTCCATGTTCCTAAAAGCTTTTGCTTCCGGGATAACCCTTGGAAGCGGCGGGAACGGCGGGAACTTTGCCCCCTCTTTATTTCTGGGTTCCTATGCTGGATACTTCTTTTCAAAACTCCTAAATCTGACCGGCTTAACGGATCTTCCGATAAGCAACTTTACCCTTGTAGGGATGGCAGGAATCCTCAGCGGGCTGTTTCATGCCCCGCTGACAGCGATCTTTCTTATTGCAGAAATAACCGGAGGCTACGATCTGATGATACCCCTTATGATCGTCGCTTCGGTGAGCTTTGCTGTTTCAAAACGTTTTGAAAAACATTCTCTCGATGTAAAAAACCTTGCCCGAAAGGGAAATGCCTTCACCAGCAATAAAGACAGCAATATTTTATGCACGCTCAATATTGAGGATCTTGTAAAAAAAGATTATCTCACCCTTACAGCAGATCAGGATATGGAAAAGATTTCCGATCTGCTGGCACACTGCGATCAGGTGGTTTTTGGAGTAGTGAGCACGGAGAATGAGCTTGAGGGACTGGTTTATTTCGATGACATCAGAGAAATCATTTTTGATACTTCTCAAATTAAAAATACAATGGTAAAAGATATAATGTTAAAGCCGGTTCAAACTATCTATCTTTTTGACAGCATGGAAACGGTCATGAATAAATTTGAGAAAAGCAGTAAAATTTTTCTCCCTGTGGAAAAAAACGGCAGGTATTATGGTTTTATGGCTAAATCAGATATTTTGGAATCCTACCGAAACAGGCTTAAATCCATGACATTTGAATAATAACTTTTAGGGATTATTACAATGGAACATTTTTGTTCCATGCAATAAAAAAATGCAGACTGCATCAAATTTTAAAAAACAGGTAAAGAGCCGTCCGATCAGCTTTTGTTTTTCTCCCTGCAGCAAATTGAATCCCGGGCTATTATTTTGAATTTAAATCAATTAAACAATAATATATTAAGCGCTTCAGCCGCATTAAGATACGCATGAAAAATTTACTCTTTTTTTTATTTTCCTTTCTGCTGTTTCAAACAGCACAGTCTCAAAAAAATTCTTTAAAAAAGATCTTAGCCCTGCAGCAGCCAGGTGTCAAAGACACCATATTTCATTTAAGCACCCTGGATTCCATTACGGCAGATCTTCCCGCAACTCTAATTAAAGGCAGCCAGAGCGGTCCCACTTTTACCATAACGGCAGGTATTCACGGAATGGAATATCCCCCCATAGCCTCTCTGCTGCAGCTTCGCAGGGAAATAAATCCTCAAAAGCTTAAAGGAAATTTAATCATTATTCCCATCATGAACCTGCAGTCCTTCTACCAGAGAACTCCTTTTGTAAACCCTTCGGACAACCTGAACTTAAACCGTGTTTTTCCAGGCAGCAGAACAGGCAGCATCACCGAGGTAATTGCCAATTTTATCACCACTCAGGTTTTTGACGCCACGGACTTGTTTCTGGATCTGCATGGCGGGGATGTCAATGAAGATCTAATACCCTTTATCTGTTATTACGATAACAAGGAATTCAAAGAGCAGACCCGGCTGGTTTCCCGTCTTAGTGAAAACAGCGGTTTTTCCACCATTGTGAGTTATCCCTATGCCATTGCCGAAGGCCAGCCGGCGATGTATGCCTTTAAGCAGGCCGTAAGGCTGGGCATCCCGGCGCTCAGTATTGAAATTGGAAAGCTTGGCAGCTGCGAGAAGTCAGATGTGCTCTTTACTAAAAATGCAGTTTACCGCATGCTCAAAGAGCTGCAAATGTATGAAAGCAAAAAAGTGATACCGGCTGCTCCTGCAAAAAACAAATACAACAGACAGGCCTATGTTTCGGGACCCGGCCAGGGATTATTTTACAGCAGTTTTAAAGCAGGAAGCAGAGTTATAAAAGAAGAGGAAATTGGCTATATCACAGATGTTTTTGGCTGTAATGTGAAAATAATCACCGCGCCCCAAAGCGGCACAATTCTCTATAAGGCAGGAAGACTTCCGGTAAACGAAGGCGAAACATTATTCTGTATCGGCTATAAGGCTGTGGATTAATTTTATATCAATACCGAAAGCTCCAAGATCCTGCCGCTTTGAAAAAAATTAATCTGTGTGAACAATACTGACTGCTGTCAGCCGTTTACAATAGTTCGGTGCCTGCCCATTATAATAATACTATAATTAACGCACTCAGACAAATTTAAACTCCTATGAAAAAATTTCAAATTAAAAAAACAGAGCACGGAAAATGGCTTGTATCTCACAACGAAGTACCCAAATTCAGCTGTATTTTTGAAGATAAGAAATTCAATTACGACAGAACAATCATCGGCCTTTTAGATCCGGCAGGTGATCCAGAGGAAATTCAGGTTTTGCAAAAAATGGAAAAATGGCTCAAACAATACCACAAAGATAAAATCAATGGATAATAAACCAGCCGGGGTAGTAATTAATCTGTTTGAACTCCATCCCTGTTATTAAAATAAATCCTATCTTTAAATACAGCAATGCCATATCACAGCGCTCACACTAACTTAGACAGCTTATGAGAAAAATTACTGATATTCTGAATCTTAGAGAAGGAGAAGACGACAGGGAAAAAACACTGCAGACCGTTAAAAAAAACATTTCCTTTAAAGGAGCCAATCTTTGGATACTGGCCTGCGCCATAATTGTGGCCTCGGTGGGGCTTAATGTAAACTCAACAGCTGTTATCATCGGAGCGATGCTCATCTCCCCTCTGATGGGGCCTATTGTAGGGGCCGGTTTTGCCTTGGGCATTTATGACTTTTCACTGCTTAAAAAATCACTCAAAAACCTGCTCAATGCAACGGTTGTGAGTCTGGTGGTCTCCACGCTTTATTTTTACCTGAGTCCTTTCAAGGACGTTCAGTCGGAGCTTCTGGCGAGAACCTCCCCGAACATTTACGATATTCTTATCGCTTTTTTTGGCGGTGTTGTCGGGGTCATTGCCGTTACGCGGTCAGAGAAAGGAAATCCTATTCCCGGAGTAGCTATTGCAACGGCATTGATGCCGCCTTTATGCACCGCAGGATACGGGATTGCAACTGCCCAGTGGAGCTTTTTTCTAGGAGCTTTCTACCTTTATTGCATCAACTGCGTTTTTATAGGTATCGCCACTTTTCTAATCATAAAATACCTGAATTATCCTGCTGTTAAACAGGTGGATGAAAAGCAGCAGCAAAAAGTTAAGTATATTATTGCTTTTCTCATTACTGCAATGCTCGTTCCCAGCAGTTATCTCGCCTACTCTCTATACAGGGAACAGCAGTTTAAAAAAAATATAGAGCTTTTTGTTGACAGTGAGTTCAGCAGCAAGGGTTATACGGTGGTTTATAAAAAGACGGATTTTAACGCGAAGCAGAAAAAACTCGAACTTGCTTTCCTGTCCAAACGATTTTCCGATAAGGAGATTCAGAGCCTTAAAAGCAGACTCAACAGCAATAAGTACCTTGCCGGCACCAGCCTTCGCATCAGACAGGACAGCACCGACCGCTTTAACGACATAAAAGGCGATATCTTAAATCAGATCAAGAGCAGCGAGAATGAAATGAATGTAAAGGATGTTAAAATAATCCAGCTGGAAAAAGAGCTGGCAAAAAACAAATTTGACAACAAACAGCTTTTAAAAGAAATAAGAACCTTATTTCCTGATGTCCATTCGCTTTCCATTGCCAAAAACACTTTAGTGAATTATAAAGACAGCACCTCAACGATCACCGCTGTAATTTACGATGCCTCAAAAAACCTAACGGCAGAGGAAAGTGAAAAACTGACCAAATGGCTCAATGAACGTCTTTTAGTGAAAGATGCCGTATTGTTTAAAAGACAGTAAGCCCTTAAGAAGAATCAACAAAAAACTACTGTTCCCGTTTCTTTTTATTATACCAGCTCAGTAGCATAAAGCCTGATACCCCAGCCAGTATAGAAGCAGTAAGTATCGCAAATTTCGCCTCATTCTGATAGGCCTGTTCCTTAAAAGACAATAGCGCTATAAATATGGACATGGTAAAGCCGATTCCGCCTAAAAGCCCCAGTCCAAGTACATGAGTCCATGTAGTCTGGGCAGGCAGATCAGCAGCCCTGATCTTCACCGAGAACCATGACATTACAAAGATGCCAATGGGTTTGCCCAGGAAAAGCCCCAGAATAATTCCAAGTCCGAGATTACCGGTAAGTCCCTGCAGCATTTCAGATTCAAAAGCAATGTTAGTATTGGCCAGTGCAAAAACAGGCATGATGATAAAGTTTACCGGACGAGCCAAAGCATGTTCCAGCTTTTCCAAAGGGGAATCCGTTTCTTCTTCGTTAGTGGGAAGCGTTAAGGCCGTAAGCACTCCGGCTATCGTGGCATGAATGCCTGAATGGTGTATAAAATACCACATCACCGCACCGGGCAGGAGATAAAAAAACAAATTCTTTACCCCCAAACGGTTAAAAATCATAAGCAGTACAAATATACCCCCTGCATAAACCAGATACAGAAAATGAAGTTCCGAGGAATAAAAAACCGCGATAACCAAAATAGCAATCAGATCATCCACAATGGCCAGCGCGGCAAGAAAAATTTTAAGCCCCGAGGGAACCTTATCTCCTAAAAGGGAAAGTATTCCAAGCGCAAAAGCAATATCGGTTGCCATTGGGATTCCCCATCCTTTGGCAATATCAGGACTTTGTCCGTTAAAAAGAAAGTAAATCAATGCGGGAACCATGACCCCTCCTACAGCTGCCAGCACCGGCAGGGCCGCATGGCGAAGAGATGAAAGCTCACCTTCTATCACTTCCCTCTTGATTTCAAGGCCTACCAGCAGAAAAAAAACAGCCATCAAACCATCGTTGATCCACAGCAGGATCGGATACCGCAGCTGCAGGCCCGCTGCTTCAAATCCCAAAGGATACCCCAGCAAATCATTAAAATGTACTCCGAGCCCCGTATTGGCCATTATAAGAGAAACCAGCACACAAATTAAAAGCAGAATCCCTCCTGCTGCGGAAGATTGGAAAAAATGCGCGAAAATTTTGAGATTTATAAGTTTTGCCATTGGACAAAAATAGGCATTAGGGCTTAAAATGCCAAGAAGATCCATGCATAAAAATGAACCAGCACCCGGTATTATTAATAATGCCAGTTAGGACCATTCACGTAAGTAAGATTATTTTGCAAAGGCACACTAATTAGCACTCTACTGTTAACGGGCACCGGCTGGGTATCCCGTTCATTTTATCCGGTCTCTTCATCATCAGCCCTTATATAAAAAAGCCTGCTTTTAAGAGCTGATATGCAAAAGGCATTGATAAGACCTGGGCTGGAACCATACTTCATATTAGGAATTGGTGCCCAGCTTTTCATTTTCTTTAAAACGGCCGGCTTTTGATAAAAAAAGACAAGGCATAATCTCTATTTATTTGCCAATTCATAATATGAGGGCTAAAAATAAATGATTTTTTTAATAAATCGTCTAAAAAATCCCAAATTACCATTTGCCATAAATTAGTAAATTACAGTGATTGTTTTTATAAAATTCTTTATCTAAATTTGTATTTCCTATGAAAAAATGGTTTGCTAGTTTTACCCTGTCACTTGTTGTCCTGTTAATGGGATATGGCAGTGTATATACAAGCAGCAGCCAATTCTCAGAGAAAAAACCGCACCCTGCAGCACTTCAGGAAATAAAGTCCGATATGGGAGCTTATCTGGCTAAAAGACATTTTGTTGAAACCTTCAAAAGAAAATGCTGTCTTTTAGATAATGAAGAAAATGAAGAAAATTTTTCCACCATTCAAAAACAGCTTGTAAAAAGCAGCTGCTTTTTACATTTCCTGCGCCGCAATAAATTTGCAGTGTGTCCTGCCTTTAACAAAAAGGCTAATAACTTTAAAATTTTCGCCTTACTTTCTAATAAAGTATACCTTCGATTTCAAGTTTTCAGAATTTGATTTTTTATCCTAAGTAGTCACAAACTATTTCCAATTTACCGTTTTATCCTTTGCCAGCAGATGATTTCTCTAAGCCGGCAAACGGATGTGGAATACTTCAGCCTTATTTAAGGCTGTTAAAAAAATCAAAATCATTACGTTTTAATTCTGAAATTATTATGAAAAGAATTTTCATGCTCATGTCTTTATGTGCATTAGTTTTTGCAGGCTGCAACTCTAAAAAAGAAGGAGAAAAAGAGCAAAAAACCAAATTTCTGGTTACGAATCCAATTGAAAAAGATACTACCATTACAAAAGATTATGTATCGCAGATACACTCTATTCAACATATCGAAATAAGAGCGCAAGAGCGCGGTTACCTTGAAAAAATTTATGTAGATGAAGGACAAATGGTTAAAAAAGGCCAGCTGTTGTTTAAAATTATGCCTGCGCTTTATGAAGCCGAATTAAAAAAATCTAAAGCAGAAGTAAGTTTCAGCTCAATAGAATACCAAAATGCTAAAAAATTAGCTGACGAAAAAGTGGTTTCTCCAAATGAACTGGCAATGGCAAAAGCCAAACTGGAAAAAGCAAATGCTGAAATGGCCTTAAGCAAAGTTCATCTTCAGTTTACAGAAATCAGAGCGCCTTTTGACGGAATCATCGATAAATTTCATGTCCGTCAGGGAAGTTTAGTTGATGAAGGCGAACTGCTTACAGAATTGGCAGACAACAGTTCAATGTGGGTATATTATAATGTACCGGAATCTGAATATTTAGATTATCAGGAAAAAGCAGGAAAAAATGGTAAAATGAAAGTTTATTTATTGATGGCCAACAATAAAAAATTCCAATATCCCGGAGTTGTAGAAACCATTGAAGCCGATTTTGATAATGAAACAGGAAATATTCCTTTTAGAGCTGTTTTTCCAAATCCAAAAAGATTGTTACGACACGGGGAAACCGGAAGCATCCAGATGCCGATAGAACTGAAAAATGCTATGCTGATACCTCAGAAAGCCACATTTGAAGTTTTGGACAAGAAATATGTATATGTAATTGATAAAAACAATGCAGTAAAATCGAGAGAGGTTGTTATTGCCGCGGAAATGCCTCACCTATTTGTAATAAAAGAAGGTTTGTCGATTCATGATAAAATACTTTTAGAGGGACTTCGTCTTGTAAAAGAAAATCAAAAAATAGACTACGAAGTTTTAAAACCCGAATCGGTTATGTCCAACTTAGAACTGTATGCGGAATAACCGAATCTAAAAGAAAAAGAAATGTTTAATAAATTTATACATAGACCCGTTTTTGCAATTATAATTTCGATTATAATTGTATTTATAGGCACGCTGTCGATCAAACAGCTACCTATTTCGCAATTCCCTCAAATTGCGCCCACAACTGTAAATATCTTTATTGCTTATCCGGGAGCAAGTGCCGATGTATTGGTAAAATCTACTTTAATCACCTTAGAGAATTCGCTTAACGGTACACAAGGTGTGCGTTATATGGCGACAGATGCCACAAGTGCTGGAGAAGCAACACTTAGAATCATTTTTGAACCAGGAACCGATCCTAATGAAGCTGTAATCAGAGTCAAAACAAGGGTCGATCAGGTAATGCCATTATTACCTGAACTGGTTCAGCGTGAAGGAGTTGTTATTACCCCTATTCAGCCCAGCATGCTGATGTATGTGAATCTTTATTCGAAAAGCAAAAGCATGGATGAAAAATTCCTTTACAACTACGCTGATGTAAAAATGATTCCGGAAATCAGCCGTGTTAAAGGTGTTGCGAGAACTCAAATTTTAGGAAGCCGTAAATATGCCATGCGTGTTTGGTTGAATCCTGACCGAATGCGAGCTTACAAAATTTCTGTTGAAGAAGTGATGGAAGTTTTACAAGAACAAAGTATTATTGGCCGTCCGGGACGATTAGGACAAAGTTCTGGTATTGCAGCACAATCTTTAGAATATGTATTGACTTATAAAGGAAGATACGACGAGCCAAAACAATACGAAAATGTAATTGTCCGTGCGAATTCTGAAGGTGAAAGCATTCGCTTAAAAGACATTGCAAAAGTAGAATTAGGAAGTGAATTCTTTGATATTTACTCCAATCTAGATGGTCATCCTTCTGCCGCAATTGTATTAAAACAAAACTACGGAAGTAATGCAAGCGACGTAATCAATGACGTTAAAGCGAAACTGGAAGAAATGAAAGCAAGTTTTCCTCCAGGAATGGATTATAAAATCAGTTATGACGTTTCGCAATTCTTAGATGCTTCTATCGATCAGGTGGTTCATACTTTGAGAGATGCCTTTATTTTGGTTGCCTTAGTTGTATTTATATTTTTAGGAGATTGGCGCTCCACTTTAATTCCAATTATTGCCGTTCCAGTTTCTTTGGTTGGAGCTTTCTTTGTGATCCAGATGTTTGGAATGTCAATCAACTTGGTAACCCTATTTTCATTGGTATTAGCGATAGGAATTGTAGTTGATAACGCGATTGTCGTTGTCGAGGCCGTCCATGCCAAGTTTGAAGAATTTCCGCATATTACGCCTTACCATGCTGTAAAATTAGTTTTGGGTGAAATTGGAGGTGCGATTATCGCCATTACAGCCGTTATGGTTTCGGTTTTTATCCCTGTTTCGTTTATGTCGGGTCCGGTTGGAACTTTTTATAGACAATTTTCGGTTACCATGTCAAGCTCGATTATTATTTCAGCAATTGTGGCTTTAACCCTTACTCCTGTTCTTTGTGCGATTCTTTTGAAAAACAATCACGGAAAAGAGAAAAAAGGAAATATCTTGACGAAGTCTCTTGATGCTTTTAACAGATGGTTTGAAAGACTTACAGGCCGTTATGTTGTCGTTCTAAAAACAATTGTGAGCCGAAGAGTTCTAACTTTCGGAATTTTAATTGCGTTCTGTGCTTTCATTTTTATAGAAAATCAAGTTTTACCTTCTGGATTTATTCCGAGTGAGGATCAGGGAACTATTTACGGAATCATTCAAACACCACCGGGTGCAACTTTAGAAAGAACCAATCAGGTAGCGCAGAAACTGCAGAAAATCTGTGAAAAGGTTGAAGGTGTTGAATCGGTTTCTTCTTTGGCGGGTTACGAAATCATGACGGAAGGCCGTGGTTCTAATGCTGGAACGTGTTTGATTAACTTGAAATCGTGGTCGGACAGAAAACATTCTGTTACAGAAATCATGGAAGAGTTAGAAAAGAAATCTAAAGATCTGGGTGCTGTTGTAGAGTTTTTTGAACCGCCTGCAATTCCAGGATTTGGTTCTTCTGGAGGTTTTTCTATGCGTTTGTTAGACAAAACAACCAATACCAATTATCAGGACTTTGACAAAATCAACAAGCAGTTTATGGCCGAATTAGGCAAACGTAAAGAGCTTTCTGGTTTGTTTACATTCTTCGCTGCCAATTATCCGCAGTATGAATTAGAGATCAACAATGATTTAGCGATGCAGAAAGGAGTTTCTATTGGTAAAGCGATGGAAAACCTCAACATTCTAATCGGAAGTACCTACGAACAAGGATTCATCAAATTTGGACGTTTCTTTAAATTATACGTGCAGTCTGATCCAAAATTCAGAAGACTTCCGTCAGATATATTGAATCTCTATGTAAAAAATGATCATGGAGAAATGGTGCCTTATTCTGCTTTTATGACGCTTAAAAAAACACAGGGACCTAATGAGATCACGCGTTACAACATGTATAATTCTGCTGCTATTCAGGGTCAGCCTGCAAAAGGATACACCACTGCTGATGCCATTAAAGCAGTACAGGAAACAGCGCTTAAAACATTGCCTAAAGGATATGATATTGCATGGGAAGGTCTTTCTTATGATGAAGCTGGACGAGGTAACGAATCACTTTACATCTTTTTAGTCGTATTGGCTTTCGTTTATTTTGTGTTAGCTGCGCAATATGAGAGTTTTATTATTCCGTTTTCAGTGATTTTATCGATTCCTGTTGGAATTTTAGGTTCGTTTGTCATTCTTCAAATGATGGGCTTACAAAACGATATTTATGCGCAAATCGGATTAATTATGTTGGTCGGACTGCTCGGTAAAAATGCCGTATTGATAGTCGAATTTGCCGTCCTCAAACACCAGCAGGGCGCTACCATTCTCGAAGCCGCTATTGAAGGCGCTAAGGTTCGTTTCAGACCAATCTTAATGACATCATTTGCCTTTATTGCAGGATTGATTCCGTTGATTTTCGCTTCTGGAGCGGGTGCAATCGGTAACAGAACTATTGGAGGATCCGCGCTTGGTGGAATGCTTTTCGGAACCATTTTCGGAGTAATTATTGTTCCGGGGCTATACTACATTTTTGGTTCATTGGCTCAAGGCCGAAAACTAATTAAAGGAGAAGAAGAAAGTTCATTATCTGATGATTTTATGCATCATGTACATGATTTTTCAACAAACAATCAAACGGAGGAAAATGAAGAATAACAGAAATATAAAATACGCAGGTCTTGCCTGCGTATTACTCACCATAGCGGGTTGTAAAACGACAACTATTGTAGAAAAAACAGAAAACAAAACACTGCCAGAAAACTATGCTGACACTGGCTTAGACACTCTAAATACCGGAAAAGTAAAATGGAGAAGTTATTTTACAGACGAAAATTTAGAAAATCTGATTGATATCGCTTTAAAAAACAATCAGGAATTAAACATCACACTTCAGGAAATTGAAATTGCCAGAAGCGAAGTAAAAGCACGAAAAGGAGAATACCTGCCTTTTGTAGGTTTTAGCGCCGGTGCAGATGTAACGAAGTCAGGAAGATACACAAGCACAGGTTCTGGTGAAGCTACAACAGAAATTATGCCTGGGAAAGAAACACCAGATCCGCTTCCTAATTATCGTTTTGCGCTGACTTCAAGTTGGGAAATCGATATTTGGAACAAACTGCATAATGCTAAAAAAGCAGCTTTAAACCGTTATTTAGGTTCTATTGAAGGAAAGAATTTTGTAGTTACCAATTTGATTGCAGAAATAGCCGATTCGTATTACGAACTTTTAGCATTGGATAATCAATTGAAAATCATCATACAAAATATTGACATTCAGACCAATGCATTAAAAGTCGTAAAAATACAAAAAGAAGCGGCAAGGGTAAACGAACTGGCTGTACGCCGGTTTGAGGCTCAGATTTTAAGCACGCAAAGCATTCAGTTTGACATACAGCAGCAGATAACCGAAACAGAAAATAAAATCAATTTCCTGTTGGGGCGTTTTCCTCAAAAAATTGCCAGAAACAGCAATACATTCAGTTCTATAACTCCTGCAGATATTCATGCCGGAGTGCCTTCTCAGCTTCTGGAGAATCGTCCCGACATTAAAAAAGCAGAAATGGAACTAATCGCTGCAAAACTCGACATTAAGGCCGCTAAAGCTAAATTTTATCCATCGCTGGGCATTTCAGCAGGAATTGGTTATGAAGCTTTCAATGCCAAGTATCTGCTGACTTCTCCAGAATCTCTATTGTATTCCATAGCCGGAGATTTGGTTGCTCCTCTGATCAACAGAAATGCTATTAAGGCAAGTTATCTTACTGCAAGCGCCAAACAAATTCAGGCAGTTTACAATTATGAAAGAACTTTGGTAAACGCTTATGTTGAAGTTGCGAATCAGCTTTCTAAAATTCAAAATACAGCAAAAAGCTATGATTTGAAGTCAAAACAAGTTGATGCTTTAAACGAATCTGTTCAGATATCCAATAACTTATTTAGTTCTGCCAGGGCAGATTATATGGAAGTTTTACTGACCCAGAAAGATGCTTTAGAATCTAAGTTTGAACTTATCGAAACCAAAAAACAGCAGATGAATGCTTTTGTTAATGTTTATAAAGCCTTAGGCGGCGGCTGGAATTAGTAGTTTTCATTTTTATTTTTTTTTAAAGGAGCCCTGTTTTTTAACAGGGCTCCTTTTCTGCTTACCACCTAATCCCGGATCAAATCTAAAACTAATCCAGCTGTATAATTCCTAAGCGTATGCCCCTCAGGCAATAGAGTCTGTCCGCAATCTTCCGCCGCACCTATGATTTTATAAGCTCTGCCTCATTTTCAGCTGCCGTTAAAAAATAATTCAGGTACTGCTTTCCTTCTTTACCGCGGCTATGGACAATCTGGGCGCCCTCTGCGGATCATGCATCTTACCCAGCAAAAGAAAAACATAAAATCTTTTTTTCTTTAAATTGTATATCGTAATATTGCAATATAAATATAAGACGATGGGAACAACAAAAACAGATCACTTTACAGAAAGCCAGAATGAGCTGGCTGTTTTAGCCAAAGCATTAGGCCATCCTGCGCGTATTGCTATTATGGAATACTTATTAAAAGTGGATGCCTGCATCTGCGGAGATATTGTAAACGAACTTCCCCTTTCGCAGCCGACAGTTTCACAGCATTTGAAAGAATTGAAAAATGCAGGTCTGATTAAAGGAAGCATCGAAGGAAATTCTATCTGCTACTGCATCAATGAACCCGGACTGGAAAAGATAAAAGGCTTTTTTGAGCATATATCAGCAAATCTTGCAAAAAAGAGAAGCGAATGCTGTTAATCTAAAAGATATGGAAATCAGAAAACTTTCGGATAAACACTGGGATCAGGTAAAATTAATTTACCAAAAAGGGATAGATACCGGCAATGCGACTTTCCAGACCAGCGCCCCTTCATGGGAAAACTGGGATCAGTCACATCTTAAGTCCTGCCGAGTTGTGATGCAGGAAGATGGCAAGGCAATTGGCTGGGCTTCCCTTACCCCTGTTTCTTCACGCTGCGTTTATGCAGGGGTTGCAGAGGTGAGCGTATATGTGGATCCAGCACATTCAGGAAAAGGAATCGGGCTTGCTCTTTTAAATGAACTTGTCCGGCAGAGCGAAGCAGAAGGAATCTGGACACTTCAGGCAGGGATCTTTCCTGAGAATACAGCAAGTCTGCGCATTCATGAAAAAGCAGGTTTCAGGATACTTGGTGTAAGGGAGAAAATTGGAAAACAAAATGGTATCTGGAGAGATACTGCGATTCTTGAAAGAAGAAGCTCCGTTATTATCTAATAAAAAATATAGTTGAACTAAATATAAAAAAACATGAAACTTTCAGAAATTAAAGAAGTGCTTAAAACAGTTGAAGCTGTAAATTTTGAACTGCCCAACGGCACATTTGTACCGGAATATTTCCACGTGACTGAAGTAGGCCTGGTTACCAAAAACTTCATCGACTGCGGAGGAACAGTAAGAAAAGAAACGGTTGTAAATTTCCAGCTTTGGGATGCCAGCGACTACGAACACAGGCTTAAACCCGGAAAGCTGATTCACATCATTGAGCTTTCAGAAAAAGTATTGGGAATTGAAGACCATGAAATTGAAGTGGAGTACCAGAACACAACTATCGGTAAATACGATTTGGATTTTAACGGCAGAAACTTCACTCTGCTGAATAAACAGACAGCCTGCCTTGCTCAGGAGCAGTGCGGCATTGCCTCTGATAAGCCAAAAGTAAAATTATCTCAGCTAAATACTGATAATGGCGCTTCATGCACTCCGGGCGGAGGATGCTGCTAATCATTAAACAGAAAATCAATAAACCTTTACAGCCAAAAAACTATGTTATATCCACAAATTGAGAATACCGTTAAATCATTTGATTTTAAGCAGATCTCCGAAGAGCGCAAAGCAGTCCTGCAGCCACTAATCGACTTCATTCAGACAAAAGCGGACGGTAAGCTGGAAACCAGACTAAACCTAATCTGCACGCACAATTCCAGAAGAAGCCATCTCTCGCAGGTTTGGGCGCAGACTGCGGCTGCCTATTACGGCATCGAAAACGTTTCATGCTATTCGGGGGGAACCGAGGCTACTGCCCTTTTCCCAATGGCAGCGGAGATTTTGAAGCATTCAGGATTCAACATCAAAACTCTTTCAGAGGGATCAAACCCCGTTTATTCCATAAAATATTCACCTGACGGACTTCCTGTCATTGGTTTTTCCAAAACCTATGATGATGATTTCAATCCTGAAAGCGGATTTGCCGCAATAATGACCTGTTCGCAGGCTGCCGGTGGATGCCCGTTTATAGCAGGCGCTGAGAAAAGAATCCCGATCACTTTTGAAGATCCAAAAATTTCCGACGGAACGCCTCAGCAGAAAGAAACTTATCTGGAGCGCAGTCTGCAGATTGGAACTGAAATGTTTTACATATTCTCACAAATAAAAAAATAAAATGTCAGCAAATAACTGTGCACCAGCTGTCGGACGCAAAAAGTTAAGCTTCCTTGACCGCTTCTTGACCCTTTGGATTTTCCTTGCTATGGCTATAGGCGTGGCTATAGGATACTTTATTCCTTCCAGCGGAGATTTCATCAATTCTTTCTCCAGCGGAACAACAAACATTCCATTGGCAATAGGACTTATCCTGATGATGTACCCGCCACTGGCAAAAGTAAAATACGAACAGATGGGACAGGTTTTCAAGAACACTAAAGTCTTGGGCGCCTCTTTATTCCTGAACTGGATTGTAGGCCCTGTCTTGATGTTTTTGTTGGCGCTCCTGTTTTTAAGCGGATATCCTGAATACATGATCGGGGTGATCCTGATTGGCCTGGCACGCTGTATCGCAATGGTTGTGGTATGGAACGATCTGGCAGACGGAAACCGCGAATATGCTGCAGGACTAATTGCCCTAAACAGTATTTTTCAGGTACTGCTTTATAGTGTATACGCTTACATTTTTATAACCATTCTACCTCCCTATTTTGGATATGATGGTTTTGAAGTCAATATCATCATTGCACAGATTGCCGAGAGTGTGGGTATCTATCTAGGTATTCCATTTGCTCTGGGAATCATAAGCCGCTATGCTTTGATAGCTTTAAAAGGCTCTGAATGGTTTGAGGATAAGTACGTGCCGTTTATCTCACCGATTACTCTTATTTCACTGCTCTTTACGATCATTGTAATGTTCAGCCTGAAAGGGGAACTTATTGTTCAAATCCCGATGGATGTCGTGCGTATTGCAATACCGCTTGTCATATACTTTACTTTAATGTTTGTCATCAGCTTTTTTACAGGAAAATATTTTGGGGCTGACTATTCAAAGGCTACATCTATTGCGTTTACAGCCACCGGCAATAATTTTGAATTGGCTATTGCCGTGGCAATTGGAGTATTCGGAATAAACAGCGGACAGGCATTTGCAGGTGTTATTGGTCCTTTGGTAGAAGTACCTGCTCTTATAGCACTGGTAAACCTTGCATTTTGGTTTAGAAAAAAGTATTTTACAAAACAACTGCCTGCAGAAACTGCTTAAAAGAAATATGAGAATTGCAATAATATCGGATATACATGCGAACTTCCC
>NZ_WWEM01000024.1 GCF_019308285.1 Flavobacterium quisquiliarum | reverse complement strand
TAACAGCCAGCAGCTCATCGAGAGTCTGGCTGCAGTTCTGCAGCAGTTTCCCAAAAGACCTCTCTATATAGTCCAGTTCAGTCCCATGAAACAAATCAGCAGTTTTAAGATCTTCCAGAGTCTTTCGGCAGAGCTTCATTATTTTAAACTGCATGGAAATGATCTCTGCGGTTTTATAATAATTTCTCACCTTTGGATTGATCTTTAAAAGTGAGGTAAAATAATTACCATGCAGGCTGAGTTCTCCTTTTCTCTCATCCCCAATAAAATTGAGTCCCTTTGATACTGCCGAATATCCTTTTTTTGCATAGTCGATATAGACCTGAAGCGCCGCTATCTGAAGGATTAGTTCTTTCCTCTGCTTTGCCTGCCCGGTCATACTATGGCTAAAAACACAGAGCGTTGTTAGTATTACAGCTATCTTTTTCATGTTTTTTATTGAATTATGGAATTCCGTAAAATTGTTTCACCTGGTTTACATCTGCTTCCGTTTTAGCCCTCTGCAGGCTCAGCAGTATGTTCTGCTGGTTAAACATGGTAAGGTCATTGTAATTTGCATCAATCTGATCTGCAGCCTTATTGATAATTTCAAGACGTTTTAGATCGCTCATTTGAGTAGCAAAAGAATCCAGAATCAAAAAAATCTGATCGATATTCTTCACACTTTCTTCCAGTATTCCAGTGTAAACGCGCTCCATATACTGGATTTCGCTGTCTTTAAAATGGGTATCCTGCTTAAAAAGATTCCAGGCTCTTTCATATTCCTGAACAAGCTGTGTCTGCTTTTTGGTAATCTCTTTTATCCTCTGGTAGTAGGTAATAATTGACTTTACTTTTGCCAGTTCTTCATAATAGCCTTTGTAGAGATCTTTCTGTTTCTGGGTCCAGTCCGAGATCTCATCGAGCTTTAATTTGGATAGGACGTTTTCCACCTGCTTCTGTGCGTTCTGAAGCCAGATTGTCTTATTCTGCAGTTTCTGGATTCTAAGATCGATTGCTTTGATTACCTTCTTGGTGACTGCTTTTACAATTTCCAATATCGGGAGCGCTAGGATTCTCTCGGCAGGTCTTGCCGGGGTGCATACTAAAAGCAGGCAGACCAGACTGATAATTAATTTCTTTTTCATTTTTCCTTTTCATTTAATCCCATTTCTCATATCATGAGCCATTGCGGCTATTCCTTTCTTGATATCCCCACCAAACTTCTTGGCATAGGCATTCATTTTCACTTTCTCGCTTTCCTCAGTTGTATAGGCTAAATATTCCTCCAGCGAAACTTCGGTTCTGTAGACCTTTGAAAGCATCCCTCCCAGCGAGATAAATACTTCCTTGTATTTTCTGGCTGGATCATTTGCCTTATTTACAGAAAGCACAAGTGCCTTTTCTTTCTCTGTAAGTCCAATCAGTTCCTGAATCTGGTCAAACTTATTCTGATATTTGCTCTGGTCCAGCAGGATCTTGCAGTCGCTGTTGTTGATAATAGCCTGTTTAACCACAGGTGAAGAAATAATATCTTCAACCTCCTGGGTTACCACAATAGCTTCACCAAAAAACTTGCGAACAGTCTTAAAAAGATACTTTATGTACTCGGCAAAACCCTCCTTCATTAGTGCTTTCCATGCCTCTTCAATTAGTATCATTTTGCGGATTCCCTTAAGTTTTCTCATCTTATTGATAAACACTTCCATTATAATGATTGTTACCACTGGAAAAAGAATCGGATGATCTTTGATATTGTCGAGTTCAAAAACAATTAACCTCTCTTTTAAGAGATTGAGATTTTCCGTGGCATTGAGCAGGTAATCAAACTCTCCTCCTTTATAATATGGACGCAGCACATAAAGAAAATTATTCACATCAAAGTCTTTTTCTTTTACCTTATCGCTCTCCAGTATTGAAACAAAATCATCTTTAAGAAACTCATAAAAGCTGTTAAAGCAGGGAAAGATGTCTGAATTGGCATCCATCTTTTCGTAATACAGCTGCAATGCATTGGAAAGGGCCACATATTCACTTCTATTAAAGGTTTCATCGTCTTTTTTCCAAAGTGCCAGAAGCAGTGTTTTAATACTCTCTTTTTTTTCCGTATCCAGATTGTCTCCCTCTGAAATATAAAAGGGATTAAAACGGATAGGATTCTTTTCATCGTATGTGAAATAATACCCGTTGACCATATCGCAGAGTCCCTTATAGCTGTGCCCGACATCCACAAGAACAATATGGGTTCCCTGCTCGTAATAGCTTCTCACCATATGATTGGTAAAAAAGGACTTGCCGCTGCCTGAAGGCCCCAATATAAACTTATTGCGATTGGTGCAGATTCCCATTTTAACAGGCTCATCGCTGATATCAACATGAACCGGTTTTCCTGTCAGCCTGTCGCCCAACCTCATACCGCAGGGACTCAGCGAAGATTTGTAGCCAGTCTCCATATTCAAAAAACATACCGCCTGTTCGGTAAAAGTATCAAAGGTGTCATTCATAGGAAAGTCTGCAGCATTTCCAGGCATTCCAGCCCAATAAATCTGCGGGGCTCCAACCGTTTCCTGCTTGGCTGCCGCGTCCATTTGCGCAAGAGCTGATGACACTTTGTTTTTAATCTCTTTCAGCTCTTCCTTATCCGTGCTCCAGGCCAGTACATTAAAATGCGCTTTAACCGGAAGCCGTTGCTGTGATACAGCCTCGTTCAAAAAATCATTTGTGGCATCCCTTGCTATTAAATTTTCCCGGCTGTAAGCCGATAAAGACTGAAGCCGAAGCCTTTTGCTTTCGAGCTTTTGTATGGTTTTCTGTGCATCTTCCAGAAATATATACTGGTTGTAGATATGGCTGCAGGATAAAAGCTGGCCGAGCGTTGAGGCAAAACCAACACTAAATTTGGTTTTATCAGTAGAATACCGGTCAAAATTGATTCTCGATCCGCAGAGTCCCGGCAGATCAGCCGCATCACCTAATGTAAATAGCTGGCAGTGTTTATCTCCCACTGTTAATCCTTGATCAAACCTGATATCCTTATAAACGAATGAAGCTTCCGCCTCTGATAAAAAACAATACTTTTCCACCAGGCCGATTCTTCTGCTATCGCTTCTAAGCGCTTCATTTTTCAGACGAGTCAGCTTAACAAATCCAGTGTCTTCCATTATTCTTTTAAACTGTCCAATGCAGTCTATAAAATCCTGCAGCAGCTGCGGCTTTAAAGTTTCTTCTGGAACTATGGAACTACGGAGCAGATTAGAAAATAATGAGGTTGCATTTCTTCTTCCTGCTGGTTTCTTGGTCAGCATAATGTAACAGGAATGATCCAGAAATGGTCTCTCGTTAAAGAAACGTTCGCTGCTTCTGGTCAGAAAACTGCTGTCTTCACTTGAAAAATCAGCTTTGTAGGCACTTTCTAAAAACCAGTCCTGCTTATGAAAAACACAGAACTTTGGCAGCACCTTTAAAGCTTTTATCCATGACTGGTGGAAAGCTTCATACTCCTGATCTGACAACGTAAAAATTTCAGGCAGTTCTGCTTTAAAAACTATTGTAACATCTCCCTGTTTTGATAATATGCAATCATGTTCCACTGCCATAATCGGCAGCTGGTCTTCCATTCTCTTCTCCATCTTTCACACATTTTCATCATTAACCTTCTATAGCTATATCTTTATAAAAACCGCTCTGCTGTAAACTTTGATCCACTTGGGAATCTGTTTTTTAGCCAGAGCCTTCATCATGCCGTATTCGCCGTAAGTATTACTCATTCTATATATTTTGAAAACAAGAAAACCTCCCGCCGTTCCAATAAAACCAATACATATCAAGGAAGGCACTCCAATTACATACAGGACAGCAAACAGAATCATAAGACCAACAACACCTCCGCCCAGATACCAGATGTACTGCGCTTTAAGTCCTTTAAATTCTATGCTCTGATTGATTCCTTTATTGATCGAATAAACGCTGTTACTCATCTTCTGCATCGTTTAAACCCCGAAAAAGGATTTAATTACAGTAGCAACTACTACTAGAAACACACAGCTTCCAAACCAAGCTGCAGCCACTTTTCCAGTATCTGGATCTCCGGCATTCCATTTCTGGTATACTTTCACGGCTCCAATCAGCCCAAGGATAGCACCGACAGCGTACATTAACTCTGTGCCCGCGTCAAAATAGCTTCGCACCTTCTGGTTGGCTTCATTGATTCCCGCCACACCGTCCTGGGCATAAATAACATTACTAGCCAAAATCATCAGCAGCGACGATCCCATAGCTCTAAATCTTATGAAAAGACTTTTTAATTTCCATCTGCATTTTTTCATCACACGTCATTTTTAAAGTTATTCTTCAGTAAAAAGAAGAGGAATACCGCCGTTGCTGCTCTATTATTCCTGTCACATCAAGCCATACCGCACCAGAGAGAACGGGGGAATATTCCTCTTCTAATTTTTTTAAAATACCGGGCCTTCCCAAAGACTGTCTGCTTCACTGAGCGTTAAAAGCAGATTGGGATGTTTTTGAGATTCAGAAACCATGAGTTGGTTAATGTTTGCTCTCAAGGAGGAAATTTTAATATAAGGATATTCCGCCAGCAGCATTCTTAAGTAGTTTTCAAACTGCTCTTTTGCCAGATGCTTTTCTGAACTTTCTCTAACAGCATCTGCAATTCGCTGAGATAGCTCTTCCGCATCTTCCAGCGTAGCAAAGGATTTTGGAAATGAATCGGATATCAATTTTATTTCCTTTAAATTATTTGAAGTTTTTTTTAGAAAAGGTAATTGAAGTTTCTTTTCACCAGATAAGATTTTTTTTAAATCACCACTGTAAAATTTCAGTGATATAATTATATACCAGATAATTATTGCAGTACCAGCCGCGGCCATATAACTGCCCCATGAAATATTTGTAAACATAGCTCCTCATTTTATCATTCAACATTTTACCTCATCTATGTAAATCGCCATCAGTTAAATGCTGATGGGATTTATTCTACGAGTCAAAGGAACAATTAGTATGAGTTTTCTACAAGTACAACTTTTCTGTACCCTTTTTGTACCCTTTCAGAGTGCCTGAATTTAGAGGATTCTCTAATTATACATAACGGTAAAATCTAATACGTTTTTATCTTACGGATGATTTTCTCAAGACTTTCAATTGCAATTTCCTTATCACGGTCTTCCGCATTATAGGATTTGCTTCTCACTGACTGGTAGGAAAGATTTCTTTTTACGGGAGTAGAAAGGTATGGTACAATGCTTTTAAATATATAGTTCATAGACTTGGCCTTAATAATTCTCGACTCATCCGTAGCCCTTAAAATAAGTCCAATCTGATCTCCCGAAAGCACACACTCAAGTTTAGAATCTCCCTTCTCTATATATTCACCTCCTGGAGAATGATTAATCTGTTCCTGCATTAGAATTGCAGCCTTTTTTTCAGCAAATCTAATTTCGCAGGAGAACCAGTATTCCAAAAATGAGATCAGATTCTGTTGGGATGGATTAAAGCTTAGTTTTAAATCTGCGTTTATTTTAGACAGTTTCTTGCAGAAGTTTAGCAGGTTTTCTAATCTTTCAGATAAATTCTCAGAACGTTCTAAATACCTGCCTATTCTCGTTACTAGCCTCTCGGTATATTCTCTGGAATTAAAATTCATTCTTATGAGCATAAGATCAAGATCTGAAAAGCCTTCTGGTTCTGTAACTGGATAATTAAATTTTTCAAGTTCACTTATTATCTCCCTATAATACAAAATCTGGCGGTAGGTATACTTCGCCTTTTTGCTGTTAAGAAGCGGAGCAGCAAGAAGACTGACAACAAATTCCAATTCGAGATCAATCTCATTTGTGTTTTCTTTTTTTTTAATGAGAGTCTTTAAAACCGCAAGAGTCTCTTTTTTCCAAATTGAAAAATAGCTGTATGACACCCTTTGGTCTAAACTCATAAAGGAGGAATATCGGATTTCTACAAATGACAGCAGATCTTCCAGAGAACTTACAATCAGGTCAAGTATTTTAAGAAATTCTGGAGAGGTGAATTTTTCGATCATTTTTATTTCTTCTACTCTATCTATTAAAAAAACCATTGAAGAATGATATTTTCTTATAAGTAGCCTAATCTGTCTTTTACTTTTCAGTTCGAAAAAAGAAGCTTTAATATGAATTTTAATTTTTTTTGATTCAGATAATATTGTATTATTCAAATTCTCCAGTTCATATTCCGACACTTTTATAGAAGAATTATCAGCATCAAATGAATTTATAATCAGCGAATCGAACCATTCCAAAGGATATATTTTAATCATCGTCTTATCGTTTTAATTAAACAATCTCTGGCAGAATGAGGAGCGGTTTAGCGGCTTATTTTTTATTAGAACGAAATTCAGTTGGCAGCATGCCTGTATGCCTTTTGAAAAACACGCCAAAGTTTTCAGCGCTGCTGAATTCTAATTCATTGGCAATATTGGCCACGGAATAGCTTGAGTCCGTAAGAAGATTTTTTGCAACATTAACAAGTGCTTCAATTATGAATTCTTTAGCTGTTTTACCAGTGCATTCTTTTACCATCTTATTCAAATGTCCTGGGGTGATAAATAATGCACCTGCATAAAACTGCACATGATGCTGTTTTCTCAAATGTATTGACAGTATAGTGAGGAATTGCATTACAATGCTCTCTCTTCTTGAAAATTCAAGATTTAAGTTGGGCTTATATTTTGAATGTATAAACTTGAGTTCATATATAAATAAATTAAAGCATATCCGTCGCAGCTTAATAATTACTTCCGGTTTATCATTGCTGTTCTGCAAGACATATAGTAATTTATAAATAAGTGACAAAACTTTAAAATCCTTTTCCTGAAGGCTGATCTTTCGATCTGCCTTTAGCATTAGAAAACTAAAAGCATCCAAAAGCTCTTTTTCATAACAGTTGTTAAAGGCAAAATCAAAATTTGTCCTTACCAGATAAAGCTGGAGATTATCCGTCGTTTCAAGCCTGGTGCAAATGGAATTAAATGGAATGACCAATAAATCTTTCCGACTTACTATATTAGTTTCGTCTTGAAATCTGATGTTCATTTTACCACTTTTGATTAAAAGCACTGAAAAATTTGAAATGGAAAATGGGATCGACACCATATTTTTCACTTTATAGTCTTCAATGTATACTACATCAATACCATCATTTTCAATGCTTTTAATCTCAGTATTTAAGATTTCTCTAATCATTTTTATTCTTTTTGTTTAGATCTGCTTCTAAATTTTATCCTTGAAAAAATATTCCATCCATGTAAAAAACTGGAAATATAGATTAGTTAAACAGCAGATGTATAATACATACGCCGTTAATCTCGGGCTCTCACTGATATTTTCTTCGTAGAGTACATATTGGACCAGCTGATCAGCAGCAAAAAGCTTCATTATAAAATAAAGGCTGAAAAGATTAAAAAGGAACAATAAAATATAAAACATAGCCCTCTTTTTCATAAATCAAATAGATTAGAAAATTATTAATCAACTATAATTGGAGGTGATAAAACTTGAATAATGTTGTTACATCAATCATGTCTGATAATCTTGCTGGTGGTGGATGTCTCCCAATCTCTGTCCTTTCTCTCCTTTTCGCTAAATAAAACTGCCTCAGAAATAGAAGAGATAGATAAAACGGTATCCTTTTCATCTGTTAGGAGTGCTGGATCCTGTCGTTTGGAAATCTCGTACTGGATTATAAAATCATCCACAATATTGTACTGCGCGCCGCGAAGATTTCCGAGATCGACTATATATCCCTTCACATCAAGCTTCAACGATGATCCGAGCGTACTTTCGTCAACAATTATAAATAGTGTTGAAACAGGATCCTCTGCAGAAGAAATTGTCACTAAAGAAGAACTGCTTTTCTCAAAAGTATTTTCTCCATTTCGCCCAGATTGGGCTTTTAATACTGAAAGGATTTTTTCTTTTAAATCGGCAGGAATAAGAAGTATGTAATCTCCCGCAGCAACTTCCTTAAAGTTTTTTTCTGCAGCAGGCCTTTTTTTAAAATCTGCAGTTTTCTCTTTGCTAATTTCTTCTTTGGATGCCGATCTTAAATTAGAATTGTCAAAATCGTCACTTGAACATGAACCTAAAAAAATAAATAAACCAGTTAATAGTAAATTTTTCATAATGCAAAATGGTTTGGTTAATTGAGAACTTGTCTCAGTCCATTTTACCCGGGCCAGCAGAACTTTTCTTCAGTGCTTTACTGAATCTTTTGCTGTTGAATTCAAAGCAAATCTAAATTGCAAAAAATCATAAATCAAGTACATATTTGTGGATTTTCGGAAAATCCACTATCGATTTTCATGAAATCGACAAAGTAATTTTCTTACATTATTTTATTGTAATACAAATATTTACAGTATTTTTGAATGCTTCTCACTAGCGTTTTCCGCACTTTTAATTATTAATCTGTTTATGTCTTCTTTATGGCGTAAGCATAAAGATTCTATGTATTATGAGATGTAAATTAACTGTACTTCTAATTCTATTTGTAGCTCAATCATTAAGTGCGCAGAAGGTTTCAAACAGAAATCCAGACTCACTTCTTTTTAAAACTTATAATTATCTGGATGATAAAATCTATGAAAACAAAAATGACAGCCTGAAAGCGTCTCCTTATTTGTATGCATACTTAAATAAAGCAAAGAAGGAAAAAAATTACGAAGAGACAGTCAACGCATATCAAAACTTACTTCATCAGTCACCTATGGTTTTCCGTTTAAAATACGCAGACAGCATGGTATTGGCAGCTACAAAATCAAAAAGTAATGAACTGATCGGATCTGCCCAGCTTTCCAAAGGAATAGTATACTACAGCCAAAAAAACTACATAAAAGCATATGATTATTATATCAAAGCAAATGAAAACATTTCTAAAACTGAAAATGATTACCTGATCTTTAAAACTAAATATCATATTGCCCAGATTAAATACTATCTCGGATTTTATGATGAAGCCATTTCGCTTTTTAATGACTGCATTGAATATTTTAAAAAAAATCAGCCCCGCCCCTATTTAAACTCGCTGCATTCATTAGGTGTATGTTACAACAAGATTGGAGATTACAGTAAATGCTCCCAAACTAATGCACTGGGCATTAAAGAATGCGAACGGCTTAAGATTTTAGAGATGGAATTATTTTTTAAGCACTCAGAAGGAGTCAACCAATTCTTTTTAAATAATTATCACACTTCTATTCAATTGCTTCAGGAAGTCCTGCCGCAGTTAAACGGAATCACAGAATTCGCAAATGAATCTATTGCTAATTTTTATATAGGAAAAAACTATTGGAAACTGCAGCATCCTTCAAAAGCAGTTCCTTACTTCAAAAAGGTGGAAAAAGCGTTTATTGAGAAAGGTTATATTCGTCCCGATTTAAGGGAAGTTTTTGAATTAATGATTAAATATTCCAAGAAAGAAAATAATCTGAAAAACCAGCTGTATTATATAGACCAGCTTTTAAAAGCAGATTCTATTTTAACTGATACCAATAAATATCTAATGGGAAAAATTCACAAGGAATATGATACAAAGGAAATCATTCTGGAGAAAGAAAAAATCCAAAAACAGCTTGTAGTGGAAAAATACTATGATGTTATTTTAATTGGTATTGTGGTGATACTCTTTTCCGCAATATTGCTCGGCACATTTAATTATTTCGAAAATAAAAAACGTAATAAGTTAAGATATAATGCGCTTCTGGAAAAAATTGAAAAGAAGAAAGTACAGAAAATCACTCCCGAAAAATTTCAAATTTCAGATATTTCGGAAGAAACAGTTCAGAGTATTCTGCGGAAGCTGGAAAAATTTGAGAAAGATAGGAAGTTTTTGGATAAGGATTTAACCCTTGGTACGCTTAGCACAGCGTTTAATTCTAACAGCAAATACCTGTCGAAGGTAATTTATAGTTTTAGAGAGAAAGGGTTCGTAGATTATATAAATGATTTAAAGATTGACTATCTCACTGAGCTTCTTAGAAATTCGAGCCTTTATAGAAATTACACTATAAGTTCTTTAGGTGATGAAGCTGGATTCTCAACCACCGCAAGATTTACGAATGCATTTCAATCCAGAACAGGGATTTCAGTCAGCTATTTCATTAAACAGCTGAAAAAAGATAATCCTTAAAAATAATTTTTAGTTAAACTCGTTTTCAGTAAGTGTAAAATTTTACTTTTGCCCACTTAAATAAAAAAAAATTGTATTATGAAAGAGCTTATTGCAAAAATCAACGCTGAAATCGAAACTTTTAAAACAGAATCTGAATCTTTAGCTGAAAAAGGAGTTAAAGCTGCTGGAGCTAGAGCAAGAAAATCATCTTTGGAAATTGAGAAACTTTTAAAAGAGTTTAGAAAAGTTTCTATTGAGGAGTCTAAAAAATAATTTTTCGCACTCTTACTTAAATAAAAGGATAAAATGGGGTTTAGTACCCCATTTTTTTATTCTCTCAGCGATTGTAAAAATCAGTATGAGTAATGTTATTACCTTTTATGAAATAAAATATAGAGCTGTTATTCCTTGACAGCTTAATCCCGCTTTGCGCTGCAATCTTTTTTGCCGAACCCCGGCAGAAAAGGATTTCCGCTTCAATCGGGGCTGGAAAGAATTGTAGTTTTTCCTTAATATGATTTATGTTTAAAATGCAAAATCAATTCTTTCAATAGTCAAGAACAATATCAAATTCCTATTTTAAATTTAGAAAAGAACCTACAATAAAGACATCCTTAACTCATTAGAATATTTTGTTATAGCATTTAAATTAAAATAAAAAAATCATGAATGTTATAATTAGGACAATAATTATTACGATGCCAGTTAAAAACATTATAATTTTTTCAATTTTGGTAATTATCCACGACCGTTCATAATTTTTGAACAACTCCAGTCCTCCTACAACTCTTCGATTAAATCGTCGTTTGTTAATTACAAATCGAATTGCAAAGCAAATTATTATCAAAATAATTGCGATAATAAACACGGTAACATCCGATTTATCAATACTCATCTATTTAAATTTAGATTATAAGTGTGATTTCAGTTCATTTTTGTTGGGAATAATTAACATGCGTTAACACCTATACAAGTAGATAGATCCAGTATTAAATATGGTTCAAATATCTAGTAGTCTAAAAGATCTTTTAATGAAATATTTAGAACTTGTGCTAAAGCTAATAAAGTATCAAATTGAAAATTTACTTCACCTCGCTCGATTTGTCCGAGAGTCTTTTTGGTTATGTAGTCACTACTATCCGCAAGCTCTTGCTGCGAGATGGGACGGTTTTGATATTCGACACTTTTAATTTTTTGTCTTAGTTTCAAAACATGTTTCCCAAATTTTATTCTTTCCTCGTTAAAGTCAATTTCATTCATTTGTTAAATTTCATAGGAAAAGACAAAATAATTGGTACCCTAAAGGGTACTATATCACAATTTTTATTATATTTGTTTTAATTCTTCTAAATAGAAGTGTAATTTTGCGATTCTTCATCTAAAATATTTGAAGCATTTCGCTTTGAATCCTGTTTCAAAAAACTTGGCAGTTTATACCCACAGGATGATAAGTAAATTGCTCACGCTTTCGGGCGTGGGCTCACTTATCTGTGGGTGGGTATGCCAAGTACCTTTGAAACGATAAGCTGAGTTCCGCGCCTTTTTTTTTCGCTCAAAATTCTCTTATAATTCTTAGCAAATCAGACTTCTATTTTTAAGTTTCGCCCATGTCGAATCTTTAAAACAATCACTGCCTGTGAATTAAATTTATCTTCATTATGATCATTAAGTCGTTTCCTTAATGCATAAAAAATGGCCCTCAGCTGCAGCGACCAAACTAGAGCAGAGGACCTTAGCTAATCAAATCCATATTTAACTAACCAATCCCAATATTATGAATTATTTTTCATTTTCTAAGGATGGAAGAGCTCTTTATTGCCTTTTTTTTGCTGGCATAATGCTGTCTTTTTCATCATCGTTCGCCGGAATTTCCAAGCGGCATTTTAAAACCATTTTACAACATCAGATACAGGGAACAGTGACCGATGGTACAGCTCCCCTTCCCGGAGTCACGATTGCTGTAAAGGGCAGATCAAATAATAATTCCATCACGGATTATAATGGACAATTCTCTATCAATGTGTCACCGAGTGACACCCTTACAGTTTCATTTCTTGGATTTAAAACAATTAATGTTCCTGTTGAGGGGAAAAGTAAAATCAGCATTGTTTTGCATTACGATACCACAACCCTGCAAGAAGTAAAGATTAATGCCGGATATTATTCCGTTAAAGAGAAAGAACGCACAGGAAACATTTCCAGAATCACCGCTAAGGATATCGAAACACAACCGGTGACAAATGTACTGGCCACAATGCAGGGCCGGATGCCGGGTGTTAACATTATACAAAATACAGGCATGGCCGGAAGCGGATTTACAGTGGAAATTCGGGGCACCAACAGTTTACGAACCAGTGCCAATAGTCCGCTTTACATCATAGACGGAGTGCCTTACTCTTCGCAGAGCATCGGAAGCAGTTATACCTCCGGAAATATGCCAGCCCAGAACAGCCCGCTTAACAGCATCAACCCATCAGATATCTCTTCTGTTGAAGTATTAAAGGATGCTGATGCTACTGCTATTTACGGCTCACGAGGCGCTAATGGCGTTGTCCTGATATCCACAAAAAAAGGCAGGGAAGGCAAAACTGTCTTTTCAATTGACTATTCCAATGGAATTGGAAAAGTCACTCGTTATATGGATGTCATGGATACCCCATCGTACCTTGCGATGCGCAGGGAAGCTTTCGCCAATGACGGAACATCACAATATCCCGCCAATGCCTATGACGTCAACGGAACATGGGATCAGAATCGAAATACAAACTGGCAGAAGGAACTCATTGGAGGAACCGCCGAATACACCAATATCCAATCTTCCTTTTCAGGGGGTTCCGAGCATACACAATTTCTTTTAAGCGGCAACTATTCCAAAGAGACCACCGTTTTTCCGGGCAGCTTTAACTACGTAAGGGCAGGCGGACATACCAATATCAATCATGAATCCGCGGATAAAAGATTTCAGGTCAGTTTTTCAGCTTCCTACACCACGCAGTTCAGCTCACTCCCTCTGGTAGATTTTACGCAGACTGCTTTAAGGCTGCCTCCAAATGCACCTGCTTTATATGACGAAAACGGGAATCTAAACTGGCAGAACAATACTTTTCAGAACCCGCTTGCCATATTAAATGGCGAAACAAGTGGTAATACTTACGACTTTCTGGCCAATACACTACTCTCGTATAACATTAGTTCTGGTTTTACAGCCAGCGGAAGTTTTGGATATACTGATCTGGATCAAAAACAGATGAACCTGCAGCCTTCCACAATCTACAATCCCTCTTATGGATTCGGCACTGACCAGTCGCAGGTAATTTCTAATCTGATGAATCGAAGTTCGTGGATTATAGAACCAAAACTGTCGTGGTCAAAAAGTTTGGGAAATATCGCTATCGATGCACTGGCAGGAAGCACATTCCAGCAACAGAAAGGCGATCAGCTGGTTACTTTATCCAAAGGATTTTCCAGCAACAGCCTGCTTAGAAACCCAGCCTCTGCCACAAGCAACTCCATCTTAAGCAGCGATGAGAACCTGTACAGATATCAGGCCTTTTTTGCCCGAATTAATTTTAACTGGGAGGGCCGTTACATTTTAAACTTTACAGGAAGACGCGATGGTTCAAGCCGTTTTGGTCCCGGAAGACAGTTTGCCAATTTCGGAGCTGTCGGCGCCGCATGGATATTCAGCGAAAACAAATGGATGAAAAAACAGCTTTCTTTTATAAGTTTTGGAAAAATCCGCGCAAGCTATGGAACAACCGGAAATGACCAGATCGGGGATTATCAGTTTCTGGATACTTACAGTACAACTGCAACTAAATACCAGGGGCTTTCTGGACTTCAGCCAAGCAGACTCTATAATGCGGACTTCGGTTGGGAAACAAATAAAAAACTGGAGCTGGCTTTAGAAGCCGGATTTCTGGAGGACCGGATTTTTACCAGTTTTTCCTTGTTTCAAAACCGCTCTTCCAACCAGCTTGTAGGTATCCCTCTGCCGGGCACAACGGGTTTCTCTTCCATTCAGGCAAATCTGGACGCGGAAGTGCAGAACAGAGGAATAGAATTTATGCTTAGGACACAAAACATACAGTACGCTGGTTTTAAATGGACTACCAGCTTTAATCTTACCAGCATAAAAAATGAACTGCTTTCATTTCCGAGACTTGAAGCCTCGACTTACAAAAACCAATTTGTGATCGGCCAGCCTTTAAATCTTACAAAGGTTTACCACTATACCGGGCTTGATCCTCTTACGGGTACCTACCAGTTTGAAGACGTAAATAAGGACGGGCAGATTACGGCAACCGAAGATAAAAAAACAATTAAAAACCTTACCCCTAAATATTATGGAGGCCTTCAAAACCACTTCCAGTATCATAATGTAGAGCTAGACTTTTTATTCCAGTTTGTGAAACAGGAAAGTTTTAATGAGAATTATGCCAATCCGATGCCAGGAACGATGTCCAACCAGCCCATCGGCGTGACCGGACACTGGCAACAAGAAGGAGATCCGGGTCCTTATCAAGGATACAGTGTCACCAATTCTTCCCGGACTACTGCCAATACTCGTTTCATACAGAGTGATGCTTCCATCAGTGATGCCTCTTTTATCCGTCTGAAGAATATTTCCTTAACCTATGAGCTGTCAAAAAAATGGACAAAAAAAGTAACCTGCAGATTAAGTCTGCAGGGACAGAATGTATTGACTTTTACAAAGTATAAGGGAATCGATCCAGAGTTTAGGGTTTCAGGATATGTACCTCCCTTAAAGATCTACACCAGCAGTATCCAACTGTCTTTTTAATTTAATCCTTTTAATCATGAAAACTAACATTCACAATAGATATGCAGCCTGGGTTTGTACCGCTATTTTTAGCCTGCTTTCTGCCTGCTCAGGTTTCACCGATGTTGACCTGCCTTCTTCACAATTAACTGCGACGGCTGTATTTGAAGATAAAACTACCGCCACTGCCGCAATGCTTGATATTTATTCCAAAATAAGAGATAAGGGGCTTCTCACGGGCTATAATTCCGGTCTTTCCTGCCAGTTGGGCTTATATGCCGATGAATTGACATATTACGGCAATACAGGGGCTAGCCAGGCAAATTTTTACAACAATACCCTGCTTCAGACCAATGCAGCTCTCAATGAATTGTGGAACAGCAGTTACAATCAAATTTATGCTTCAAATGCAGTAATAGAGGGAGTAAATGCGTCAACTGCGCTCGCCTCTGCAGATAAACAGCAGCTCCTTGGCGAGGCGTTGTTTGTTCGGGCCTTGATCCATTTTTATCTGGTGAACACCTTTGGAGCCATACCTTATCTTACTACAACGGATTATAAAAGTAACAGCAAGGTATCAAGGACTACCGAAAAACTGGTATACGAGCAGATAAAAAAAGATCTAGAGCTGGCAGTAGATTTACTGCCGAAAACATATGCCGCTAGCGATCGGACACGTCCCAACAAATTTGCAGCAAAAGCAGTTCTTTCCCGTGTTTATCTATATATGCAGCTATGGGAGGAAGCCTCTGATGCGGCATCTGCAGTATTGAACCAAACAGATTTATATAGCTGGCCATCCTCTCTAAATACTATTTTTGAAAACCAAAGCCTTGCTACCATATGGCAGTTTAGTCCTGCCCTTAACGGTGCAAATACCTAT
Organism: Flavobacterium quisquiliarum; assembly: GCF_019308285.1. Classification (GTDB taxonomy): domain Bacteria; phylum Bacteroidota; class Bacteroidia; order Flavobacteriales; family Flavobacteriaceae; genus Flavobacterium; species Flavobacterium quisquiliarum. The sequence continues at coordinate 9,266 of NZ_WWEM01000024.1, read as the reverse complement.
GAAGGTAACATATTCATTTTTTTACAGGGTCCTCCTCCCTCTGTCGCCATTTCTCAGGATCTGTTAAATACTTTCAGCTCAGATGATCTGCGAAAAGCACAATGGCTGAAGACCGTTTCAAATGGCTCCTCTGCATGGGTCCATGCTTATAAATATAAAAGACAGTCCAATACAGGAACATCTGTTGAGTATTCAGTCATTCTCAGACTGGCTGAACAATATTTAATCCGTGCGGAATCACGCGCCCATACAGGTGATCTTATAGGCGCTAAACAGGACTTGAACATGACCCGCAACCTTGCTGGACTCAACAACACTTCCGCCGTAAGTGCAGAAGAAATCCTGCAGGAAGTAATGATGGAGAGACGTAAAGAACTTTTCACAGAATTTGGCCACCGCTTTTTTGATCTCAAAAGAACCGGCAGCATCGATGAGATACTTGTAAAAACAAAACCACAGTGGAATACCACCGATAAACTGCTTCCGATTCCTGAATCTGAACTGCTATTAAATCCTAACTTAAATCCGCAAAATGAAGGTTATTAAATTCATATCCGCCCGTACTTTTTTCAGGTTTACCTGTTTCATGTTTTGGTTAGTAACCTGTCCCACAGTAATGGGACAGGCTAATCAAAAAAGACTGTTGACACCGAAAGATTATGACTATTGGAATATAATGTCCCCTGATAAAATCTCCTGTGACGGTAACTGGGTCAGTTATCGCCTGCATTACGAGTATTCCAAAAAGGATACTCTGGTTTTCCAAAACTCCTCAGGAGGTCAAAAGCATTTTCATCCTGATGCAAAGGAAGGAAAATTCAATGCCGAAATGCATTTTGCCTGTATTTCAAAAGACACGTTGTTTCTCCATGATCTTAAAACCGGTAAAATGGATAAGACACCCAGAGTCAAAGCCTTTGAGTTTTCCGCAAATCATAAATTCATAAGTATTATTTTAAAAGCGTCTGACCAGAAAAGCGATCTTGAAATAAGAAATACAGCCGGTAAAGTGGTTTATCAGCTAAGCGGGCTGACAACTTATTACTTTGATCCCGAACAGAAAGGAATTGTCTATGAAACTTCTCAGAACGATGTATCATCTGTCGAAATGCTGTTATTTAAAGATGATCTTAAGAAGAAAACGGTACTACAAACGGGCAAGGCATCAGTCAAAAAGCTACTTTGGAAAGCAGATGGAATTTCATTTCTTGAAAATACTAGGGAACATTCTAAATTTTACTACTATAATATAGACCTGAAAAAGCTCTCTGTCCTTGACTCTAAAAAAACAATAGGCTTTCCGAAGGACATGAAACTTTCCGAGGCTTTCCTGAGCAACCCGATACATTCAAAAGACGGAACTAAAGTTATAGTATGGCTCAAAGAAAATGAAGCCTTAACCAAACCACTTGATCCGAAAGCGGTACAGATCTGGAATACGAAAGACAAGCTTCTGTTTGATTCCAGAAAATACTCCGGAGACATTAAACTTAATGATAAGATGGCTATATGGAATGTAAAAGAGGACAAATTGCTGCAGATTACAGACCGGGAATTATCACAAGGATTTTTAAGTGCTGATTACAGCTGTGCATTCATATTTAATCCTATCGCTTATGAACCGCAAAACAGGCAGCATTGCCCGTACGATTTGTATATTGTTGATCTGCAGAATGGAAAAAGAAATCTTTTGATCCCCAATTATACTTTGGAAGAAAAACCCGCTGGTTCCCCGGACGGCCATTATCTGTGTTATGCCCAAAACGGGCATTGGTGGATCTACAGTATACTGAGTGATACCCACATCAAAATCACTGAGGGGATGCCTGTGTCCTTTTTTTCAGAAGACAATAACAGGCCTGGTGAAAACAGACCTTATGGTATCGGAGGCTGGACCGACGACGGAGAAATTATCTTGTACGACAGATATGATTTGTGGAAAATTTCACTGGACGGAAAGAAAAAAAAGAGATTAACCCAAGGGAGGGAAATTCAGAAAAGTTTTCGTATTAAGCTTTTTAATGCCAACACATTTTACGATCCGCTCCAATCATTCAAATATACACTGGATTTAAAAAAAGGTTTCATTTTGGAAACGCTTAACAGAGAGACTCCCGCTTCGGGTCTGAGCTTTTGGAATCTAAAATCAGGAATCAGGGAAATGGTTTGGGAAAATAAAAAAGTAAATCAGATCAAAAAAGCCTCTGACAAAGACATTTATATGTATCTCGACCAAAATTTTGAATCCTCTCCACGCCTGATGCTTTACGATAGTCGTCCAAAAGAAATTGTACAAAGCAATCCGCAACAGCAAAAATATTACTGGAGCAGAAATAAAAAAATAGAATATGATGTTGATGGAATAACAACAAAAGGCGTTCTCTATTATCCTTCGGATTTTAAAGAAGGGGAAAAGTATCCACTGGTGCTGCGTATTTATGAACGTCAGTTTATGTACATGAATGATTACATAAATCCTTCCATGATTACAGGAGACGGGTTTAATATTCACAATTATACAACTCAGGGGTATTTTGTGCTGCTGCCAGATATTAATTATGAATTTGGAAATTTAAAAAAATCCGTAACCAACAGTGTCTTGGCGGCAGTCGATGCAGTTGTTAAAGAAGGCAATGTCGATTCAACTAAAATCGGAATAATCGGCCATTCCTTCGGAGGCTATGAGGTCGATCTGATAATTACCCAAACCAATCGTTTTGCAACTGCTGTATCAGGCGCACCTTGGACCGACCTAGTAAGCGCCTATCTTTATGTAGGGCCAATGTTTCAAAGACCTGATTTTTTCAGGGCCGAAGACCATCAGCTACGCATTGGAAAATCTCTGTACGAAGACACACAAAGCTATTTAAAAAATTCTCCCGTATTGTTGGCCTCCAGTGTCAATACCCCGCTGCTCGGATGGGCTGGAGCAGAAGACCGCCATGTCAATACGTTACACAGCATGGAATTTTATCTGGCTCTTAGACGTCTGAACAAGGAACATACGCTTCTGATCTACCCCAATGAAGAGCACCAGCTGGTCAAAAACGAAAATGCCATTGATCTAAATATGAGGATCATGCAGTGGTTTAATTATTACCTTAAAAATGGAAAAAAGTGTGACTGGTTCAGCACCTATTATCACTAATAAATAGCCCGAAATAAAATTGCCGCCACTGATTAAAATCAATGGCGGCATCATTTCAAAAAGCCGGAACTTTATTCTACGCTTCTTTTCAGGGGAGTTATACAGTTAGAATTCAGCGAATACAACTGAGTAATACCATCCGGTGCTTTACAATTAAAATCTCCAGCTTCATCACACTCCCAAACTTGCTGGCAGGGCTGAGGATCATTGATATGGGTATACCCCATTTGCACGAAAGGTTTAGAACTTTTTCCGATTGAACTAGTGCTGGCAGCACTGGCCAGTCCAAAGGCAACCACTGCCAAAGGCAGACCGATTTTAAAAACATTTGATTTCATAATATTATAATTTATATGGTTAATGATCTACTCTTTTCTACAGGTTTTCGATCAAACTCCTGCTACTTGGCCAATAGATTGTTTCTTTTATTCTTATTGTATTTTGACGTTATTTTGGAATCGATTTTATAGCGGATAATATGTGTGCCAATCAGAGCATATAAATTGTCATTCTGCACAGTAAAACTTTTCATTCTTCTACCCTCAAGGTTGTAAATACAGAAACTTAAAAGATAACTGTTATCGTTAAGGTCGTACACATCTATGATACTGGCTTCCTTCCATATTCTGTCATTTTCATACCGTCCCGGGATGGCAGAATTGACAAACAAAATATTAGCATATACTGCACTGCCTTTATTGACAAATAAAGGGGGACTCGAAAACTGGCGTACACCATGTTTTTTATCCTGTGAAATATTCAGTTTCGCACGACTGATTGTATCAATTGTGGTTCCATTTCCGGTAATCTTTAAATTTCTGTCCGTGATGGTATATTGATTACGGTAAGTATAGAGATACACTATTCGATCGATGTCCTTGCTATACAAAAGAAAACCATCCGTATCAAAGACGCCGTCAGACTGTTTATGCAATATCCCGGAATTTAAAAAAGTCTTATCCATTTCTGCACCACTATTAATTCCTAAAACATTATCCCCTGTTTTGGAATCATTTGCAACTACAGCAACAGATAGTGAATCCACTGCCAACATAGTAGTGAAATATTCACCCCCTTTATGCATGAGTTTTGCTTTCCAATCCTTAATATTTCCCTTAAACAAACACGGAACAGTTCCATCTGCAGCAAAAAAATAAGGACTCTTTACCGATACTCTGATTCCCCTGAATGGAAGATCTTTACGATCTAAATCAATCATTTTTTCATTCTTCTTAATAAATTGATTAGTGAAGGTTGTAATCAAAAGTGGAGCTGTGGAATTTCCCAGATAAATATTTAAGCTGTCAACCCCCGCAATGTAAAAGGAATTCAGTTTTAGATCCAATACCACTTGCTGCTCAATGGGTGTCTGAGGAAAACGTCGCGTTAACTTGTTATGGTAATGTATAATATTTTCAGAAAGCATAAATAAAATGACTACCGCAAGGATGCTGCTTAACGTTACGACCGTAAAAAGTCCTATAATCTTTCTGATTTTAAAACGGTAAGAGTTTATTTTAATTTCGCCTACGAAAAGTATTATTCCCAATATCGCAAGACAAACGAAGAAAATGTTAAAAATCATATGTGTTTTCCAATCAAGCTTTTCTAATACTCCTCCACAGGAACAGGGTACAAATGATGTGTAGTTGAGAATAATATAAATATAAATCGTAAACATTACCATTAATCCGTAAGATGAGAAAAGCCCAATTAATTTGAATCTTGGAATAATCAACAAAAGACAAATAATTAATTCCATTGCGGGCACAAGTATTGAAATCCAATTGGCAAAAGCACTTAGGAGTGGAGACTGTCCAAGCTCAATTCTAAAATGCTGGAAATCTAATAATTTACTCGCCGATGCATAAACAAAAAGAAAGATGTAGAGCAAACAAATAGTTTCTATAATGTATTTTTTGGCACGGCTGCTTAAGTTCATAATTTTAATAATTTAAAGTTTATCTTCCAAACATCACCATTAATGATTTATGCAAATGTAAATCAGATTTTTCGTTCAAACACTTTAAAAATCAAGCCAAAATCTTTGAAAATCAGGCAATTTTAGATTTTAACTCATATCAAAGAAAATGCCTGCACTTTGTAAGAATCGTGCAGGCATTTATTAATAGTGTTTGTTTGGAATCAGCCTTTTATCGAAGCGCTGATTTCTGCAAGTTTTTCATGAACGTCTATAAGACCAGCTTTCTGAAGGAACTCCTCTGACAGGCTCTCCAGTTCTGCTTTCCTCTGTTCACTTACACTCTCTAAAAGCATCGAAGACCCTTCCCTGATCTTCAGACCATCCTGTATGAGATGGCTTAACAGGAGCACATTTTTTCGTGAAATTTTCAGATCCATTTTCACAGTCTCATTCATTCCTGGTGTACTTAAAATGGTTTCAAATACTTTGGCTACATCATTTGCTGTAATCATAATTCATCATTTAAAAATTAATACTTAGCTCAGTGTAAAATTAAAAAGGATCTTCCCTATTCACCCTACTCAAAATTTGGGGAGGATTGCAGGGCTTGCCATCCTTTTCTAATTTAGCTCTATCTTAAGCCCAATACTGAATTTCAAAGCCCTTTTTTAGTGCGCGATTAAAGGGTGAAGATTAACAGCAGCTGGTTTACATGATTAAGGAACTGTAAGACCTTCACATAAACTTAAAATATGGCTCTAAGGGGCTTTATTAAAGCTTTCGTACTGCGGCTTTCTGCAGTCAGCAAGATGTCTGGTTGTATCACAACCAAAAATCTTGCTGCCCATCTGCTCGGAACTCGCTGGCAGTAAAACTTTCAGATATAATGAAATGGATAGAATGAAAAAGAGAAGATTATGGAAGAGCAAAACAGCGGCAGAAACAGATGGCTCCACATCCGGCTGACCAAAGAAGAATTGGATTTTATTGATAAAAATTTCAAGGCATCAGTCTGCCGCAAACGCAGTGATTTTGTGCGCAGAAATCTCTTGCGTAAACCCATTGTAATGAAGTACAGAAATGAGTCATTAGATAAGCTTTTGCAGGAGCTTATCCAGCTACGGACACAGCTGAATTTCATGGGCAATAATTTCAATCAGAGCGTTAAAAAACTCCATACCCTTTTTGAAATTTCCGATTTCAGAATATGGATATTGTCTTTTGAATCAGACAGGAACAGATATTTTTCCCTCATTGAAGAAATAAAAAAAAGCATTGAAAATCTCGCTCAAAAATGGTTGCAGTCATAAATACAGGACAATCGATAAGAGGCATTTTCTTCTACAATGAGAACAAAGTTTCGCAAGGCTGTGCTGTGTGCATCGGCGAGGGAAATTATCCGATGGATCTTGAAAAAATGTCAGAAAATTTTAAGATCGGCGTATTTTTAAAACAGCTTCAGCTCAATGAAAATATCAAGCGCTCCGCAGTGCATATCTCACTGAATTTTGACCGCTCGGACACGGATTTATCAAAAGAAAAACTCATGCAGATTGCTTCTTCTTATATGGAGAAAATTGGATTCGGCTCGCAGCCTTATCTGGTTTATCAGCATCACGATGCAGGACATCCGCATATCCATATTGCTTCGATAAATGTTAGAGCAGACGGATCAAGGATCAACATGCACAACATTGGAAGAAACCAGTCTGAATCGGCTCGGAAAGAATTGGAAATCTCTTTTAATCTGATTCGGGCAGATTCGAGAAAAAAACAGAGTCCTGCGCTTATTAACGCCATTGATGCGGAAAAAATAAAATATGGGGCGATGGATTCCAAAAGAGCCATCAGCTCAGTATTGAATGCGGTCATTCCGAATTACAAATATACCACGCTGGGCGAGCTCAACGCAGTATTGAACCTCTATAACGTCAAGGCAGAAAGGGGAAAGGAAAATTCAAAAATGTTTCAGAACAAAGGGCTGGTCTACCAGATTCTGGACGGGAATAAAAAGACTGTCGGGGTTCCGATAAAAGCCAGCAGTTTTTATTCCAAGCCTACCCTTTCCCAGCTTGAAATTAATTTTGCTGCGTCCAAAACTTCGCGTGCGGTAAACATGAAAAGAACCCGAAATGCCGTGGATCTGCTGCTCTTGAAATACCCTTCCATCACGCTCTCGCAGCTTGAAACCCGGCTGGCTAATCAGGGTATCACCGCTGTAGCCAGAAAAAATGAGAACGGTTTGATCTACGGCATGACCTACATAGATCATAACACAAGATGCGTATTCAACGGAAGCAGTCTGGGACCTGCTTATGCAGCCAAAGGACTCCTTGAGCGTATTGGCGGATCTTCTGAATTTGGAAAACAGTCGGCTGTTTTAGACAGAACAGCTAAGAGTCAGGGATCTTTTATTTCCGCAGCCGAGGTGCAGCGGATAATTGATGATGTGCTGTATGCAGGAACACCGTCAGATTACGTTCCCAAACAGCTTAAAAACAAGCGAAAAAAAAGAAAAAGAAAAGGACCTTCCGATAACAATTAACAGGCAGAAATCATGAGCATGCAGACAGGAGAAAATGAACAGGCGCTTAGAAAGATTTTAGACATGACAAGACTGATGGGCATCGCAGTGTTGCTCATCCATTTTTATTTTTACTGCTTCGATTCGTTCAGGCAGTGGAACCTTGCGCCTGATTTTGCCTGCAGAATTCTGGAGAATATCCATCGAACCGGCCTTCTGGAGAGCTTCCATAAATCAAAGCTTTTTGCCCTTGGACTGCTGGTTATTTCCCTTATGGGCGCCAGAGGAAGAAAAGATGAAAAACTGCATTTTAAAACCGCGTTTTATTATATCGGCCTTGGACTGATTTTTTACTTTGGTTCTTATATCGCTTTTATAATATTTGCGGATACTGAAGTATGTTCTGTTATGTATATTTCCTTGTGTTCTCTGGGTTATCTGCTGTCGCTTTCCAGCGGCACCCTACTCTCTCGCATTATCCGCAGAAAGCTCTCCTCAGCAGATATTTTCAATAAGGAAAATGAAACTTTCCCTCAAGAGGAAAGGCTTATCGAAAATGAGTATTCCGTTAATCTTCCTGCCCGCTATCACCTCAAAGACAAAGTGCGCAGCAGCTGGATTAACATCATAAATCCCTTCCGCGGGATTCTGGTTCCAGGAACTCCCGGATCTGGAAAATCATACTTCGTAATCCGCCATGTAATTACCCAGCACATCGCTAAAGGTTTTTCCATGTTCATCTATGATTTTAAGTTCGACGACCTCACTATTATTGCTTATAATGCCTGGCTGAAATTCCGTCATCTTTATGCCGTGGAGCCCAAATTTTACATCATAAATTTCGATGACCTATCCAGAACCCACAGGTGCAATCCTCTGGACCCAGCGGCAATGACCGACATTACCGATGCTGCTGAATCGGCACGCACTATCCTTATGGGGCTCAATCGGGAATGGATCAAAAAACAGGGAGATTTCTTTGTGGAATCTCCAATAAATTTCCTGACGGCGGTCATCTGGTACCTTAGAAAATACAGCGATGGCGAGTACTGCACCCTGCCCCATGTCATTGAAATGATCCAGACCGATTACGAAAGTCTTTTCACTCTTCTGAGAACCGAAAAAGAAATCGAAGTGCTGATCAATCCCTTTGTAAGTGCGTTCCTGAACGAGGCAGTCGACCAGCTGGAGGGGCAGATTGCTTCGGCTAAAATCTCGCTGGCTAAACTCTCTTCGCCCCAGCTTTATTATGTGCTTTCGGGCAGTGATTTTACCCTCGATATTAATAATCCATCTGATCCGAAAATTGTTTCAATGGGAAACAATCCGCAGAAAATACAGACTTATGGGGCAGTGCTTTCCCTTTTTGTCAGCCGTCTCATCAAACAGGTAAACCAGAAGGGAAAACTCAAAAGCAGCCTTATTTTTGACGAGTTCCCCACTATCTATCTCAACAATATAGACAGTCTGATTGCGACGGCAAGAAGCAACAGAGTGAGCACCTGTCTGGGGATTCAGGACTTCAGCCAGCTTCGTAAGGATTACGGCCGTGAGCAGGCTGACGTGATTGTCAACATTGTTGGAAATATTGTATCAGGACAGGTCAGCGGGGATACGGCCAAACAGCTCTCAGAGCGTTTCGGAAAGATAATGCAGGACCGCGAAAGCCT
>NZ_WWEM01000023.1 GCF_019308285.1 Flavobacterium quisquiliarum | reverse complement strand
TGAAGGCTGTAATGAAACAGCTGGCTCAAAACAACAGCCATAGAAGGACTGATGTTCCCTTCGGTATAATACTTTTTTTTCTTCCTATCGGGGCTTAAAATAGAAATATAATCTGCCTGAACGGAAAATAACGAGTGAAATTTATTAATCGAAACAATAACAGAAATAACCCATGAATTTGGAGAAAGTTTTAACTTAAGCAATGACTGCTGCTGCAGATTGCACAAAATCAGTGATTTTTCCTCTTTCAATTCTAAAGTGCAATGATCCTGACTGGACAAAATAAATGCATTGCCTTTTAGTCCGAAATGAAACTGTATCAGGCCGGCACCTATTTCGTGCTGTGCAGAAAAAGATTCTGGACTGTCGTTCTGGAAACGGATAAGGGTAAGGCCGTCCTCAATTTGTATTTCTTCCTCCATTTTTTTTATATAAAAATTACTGACTTTTCAAGATAGTGTTCAGGAGGTTATTGTCTATTGGTTTCTAAGACTGCGGCAACCTGGATATTTATTTTATTGGAAAGCTTGCTTTTAACCAAATTTGGGATTTCAATATTAAAATCACTGGCATTTACGCTGAAATTACATGAAATGCTGACACCTGATGGTGATCTGCTTATCTTTGCAGCAGTATTTATATCCCTGGATTTACCGTGAAGTTCTAATTTGCCTTTAATAATAAAATCTTTGGGATTTACTGTTAGGCTTTGAAGATCAAACCCTTGTATTTTTCCTTTAAATACGGCTTTTGGATATTGGTCACTTTCGATATAATTTTCATTAAAGTGTTCTTCCATTAAAGCAACCTTAAACTGGAAACCTTTCATCAGGGCTAAACTTGCAATCTCTCCTGTTGCTGGATTCAAAACAAAAGTAACATTCTGATTTACTGCTTTAACTTCTTCAAAAGAAGGAACGGAAGCTTCAAAAATGACTTTTGCCGATTTACTGATCATTTTTTCTTGTGATACGCCAATGGCGCAAACACACAGCATTGCAATAAGTATTGTTTTTTTCATTATTTTGCCTTTATTTTTTTATAAAATCATTCTGTTTTATGCAGTCTTATTTTAAAACTGCAATAATTTGAATTTTGACTTTATTATCCAGTTTATATTTAATAAGCGCTGGAATTGGAATGTTAAAATCACTCGCATTTACTTCAAAATCAGATATAAAGGTGACTCGGGAACCCGATCTTGTAATTTTTGCATCGGCACTTATATCCTTGGATTTTCCATGCACTTCTAACTTTCCTTTTACGGTGTAATCTTTATAATCTTCTGTAAGACTTTTAATATCGAATCCTTCTATTTGCCCTCTAAAAATAGCTTTCGGATATTTATCGGTTTCCATGTAATTTTCATTAAAATGTTCTTCCATTAATGCCATTTCAAATTCAAATCCTTTCATTAAAGCCAGACTTGCTACTTCTCCAGTTGCGGGATTCAAAACAAAAGTTACATTGCTGTTAGTTCCTGCAACCGGCTGAAAAGAAGGTACTGAAGCTTCCAGAGTTATTGTTGCAGATTTGGTTACTATTTTTTCTTGTGAAAAAACAATAAAAGAAGCCAATAGCATTGGCATTATTATGATTTTCTTCATGTTGCTGTTATAGATTATTTTTCTAATAATCCATCCTGATTCCATTTATTTATAATGTCAATAGTCGCTTGAGGCAATCTTGGGCCACCTTGCGGCATTAAGGAACTATCTCCATTTTCTAAAGAAATTCGTGTAAGCAGTCCACGATTTAAAACTGCATTTTTAACCTGTTCATAAGTAACTAAAGACATCGGCGCTCCATTTTTAGGAACTGCCGCATGGCATACAACACAGTTATTATCAATAATAGATTTTACATTTTGGTTGTATGTTGCCAAACCATTAATTGGTGTAGAGTCAATTAAAGTACTTGGATCATCGTTGGCACAGCTTACAAAAATTGAAGCTAATGATGAGATGGCCAGAAGGGTTTTTAAATTCATAAGATTGGTTTTTAGTTATAAATAAATGCATGATTTTTTTAAGGATCATCAGGCATTTCAAAATTATATACGTTGAAAAGAATAATACAGATTTGGCAAGAGGCATATTTAATGATTTAAATCCAATAGGTATTTTTTAACGTAGATAATTTGAAATACTAAAAACCAGTTATGAGAAAAAAAATACTAATTACAATTTTCCTTTTTATAATAATCGGAATTTCAGCGTACCTCTACATCTACAAAGGGCATAGAAATATAGAATCAGAAACTGCCGATTATGTTGTAACCGTTAACGAACTGGAAAGAGAGTTTACTTCAAACGACAGGCTGGCTTACATCAAATATCAGGACAAAACAATTGAACTATGTGCACGAGTAACAAGTATTGATAAAGCCAGTAATGGAATTGTTATGAGCGAAAAAGTATTTGTGACATTCAAAAAATGTTTGCCGCAAAATATTATATCTGGAAAAACCCTAAAAATTAAAGGGCGTTTTTTAGGATATGACGAATTGCTCCAGGAATTTAAAATAGACCAATCTTCAGTTGTACACTAATACAAATAACAATTTAAAACTAACCTCATGAAAAACTTTATTCTATTATTTTTTTTATTTCCGCTGTTAACCTTCTCCCAAACCGATTTATTGTCTGGAGTAGAAACTCCTTTTGCAAAAGAAAAAGTGACATCTGCATTCAAAGCCTTAAAAATCGTTAATCTCGAATCTACAAAATTGGCCGCAAAAGGCGATTTGTATTTTGTTGTTGCACACCGATTCGGCTCTATTAAAGATGGTTTTGAAGGTTTTTATGGACTCGATAATGCCAATACGCAGATTAAATTTATTTACGGTGTAACAAATGGACTTAATGTAAGTGCAGCCCGAAGTGAATTTGCTTATGACTTTGCAACAAAATATATGCTGTTTCCTCAAATAAAAGACGGCTTTCCTGTTACTATTGCCGGATTTAATAGTTTGTCTATTAATAACACATTAAAAGAAAGCCTTTATCCGAAGCTTCAATTTAAAGACAGGCTGACTTATGTAGCACAGCTGTTAATTTCCAGAAAATTTTCTGAAAAGCTGTCTTTAGAAATTGTGCCGTCATTCTTTCATCAAAACTTTGTTGATGATGTAGACCAAAGCAATTCCCAATATGCCATAGGATTTGGAGGAAGATATAAATTCGCTAAGCGCTGGTCCTTAAATATGGATTATGCGGCGCATTTAAACAGAGCGCCAAATTCACTTTATAAAAATCCGCTGTCTATAGGTTTTGATTTAGAAACCGGCGGACATGTTTTCCAAATGCATTTTACCAGTTCACAGGCAATTGATGAGGCTGGGTATCTGGGAAGAACCACTGGCGACTGGACAAAAGGAGATATATTTTTTGGATTTAATCTTGCCAGGGTTTTCTAGTATCTTCTTTATAATTAAATTATTAGGTAATTTCTGTATTTAAAATGATTCTAAATTGATTGTTTTTCTATTATTTCTAAAACCGCAGCGATGAAGTGCACGTAGATAATTTTAAAACCATAAAAATTATGAAAACTAATAAAATAATCAAAAAAGGACTTTTAATTCTCAGCGGAATATTTGTACTGTTTGCCGCGATTTTGCTTTTTCACATTATAACGGCCAAACCCCCAGTTTATGACACCCCAAATCTTCAGGTAAGCAGAATCGATTTTAAATCAGACATCGATTCTCTGCAGGCCAGAAAAATCTGTGCCGACCTGAGAAGCATAAAAGGTCTGACATCAGACTCTATCATTGTTAAAAGAAATGTTGTGGTGTACTTCCATAATAATAAAATTACAAACTCGGAGAAAGTTTTCAATGAGCTGATGGCTAAAGGAAGTTATGATGCGCAGCGTTATATACTGCCGGCAAATTTAGCAGACAAAGAAGTATGCCCAATGAATCAAAATAGTTTGAGCTATAGACTGTCTCAAAAAATAAATCGTTTTTTTAATTAACCCTTTAATACTTTAAATTTATGAAAGTTTATTCAAAACTTACACTTAGTGTACTAATTGCTGCATCGGCAGCTATGATTTCCTGCAGCAGTAATGACGATGAAAGCCCTGCACCGGTTAAGGCTTCTATCTATGAGCGATTAGGCGGAACTAAAATGGTTTCTGATCCTGATAATTCCGGCCAGATGATTGAACAGGGACGTTTGAGTTTCCGCAAAGTGGTAAATTCAACTATCGGATTGATTGTTGCTGATATCCAATCGAACGCATCAGGCAATCTGCAGGCACATTTTGCTCCTTTACTGGCAGAAACGGGAACTACCCAGTCTACCAATATTGCTAAATTATCAGATAATCTGACTGATTTCTTTTCGTTTAATACGGGAGGAACAAATGCTGTAAATACATATTCTGGTTTGAACATGGTTGCAGCTCATGATCCTGCAAAAAATCCTCGTATGGGAACAAAATCCAGCAATGCAGATTATACAAAATTTGAAGGATATGTTGGAGCTGCTGCCAATGCGAATGGCGTTGCTTCAAATACAGAACTTTATACTGATATAGTTGCTGTTTTGGAATCATTGAGAACCCCTATAGTTCAAAAATAAGTTTATTCTCAAAAACGCTGCCTTTTTCAGGCAGCGTTTTATATTTCAATACTGTTTGAAGTACATAAATATTTTTCAAAATCTGTCAGCTTTATAATATAAGTAAATTATATAAAACCGCAGTTTAAATCCATTTATTCCACAGTGATCTAAAAAGCACTTCCGGCGCTGTTATATAAATCTGCAGTTACTAATTTTTGAACTTTTTAAGGAAACCATAAATATGGAAAATTTTACTATGTCCGGATCCACTACTTTTTACGCATTAGGGCTAAGCTACAAGAAAGCAGATGCAGTTATAAGAGGAAAATTTAGTTTAGATGCCCAGGCACAATCTGATTTATTGCTGCAGGCTAAGGCAGAAGGCATAGAATCATTGGTTGTTACTTCTACCTGCAATAGAACTGAAATTTATGGTTTTGCCCATCATCCTTATCAACTGATCAAACTGCTTTGCGAGAACAGCAATGGCTCTGTAGAAGAATTTCAGCAGGCTGCTTATATATATAAGAATGAAGAAGCTGTCAGCCATATGTTCCGGGTAGGGACAGGTTTAGACAGTCAGATTTTGGGTGATTTTGAAATCATCAGCCAGATTAAAACCGCCTTTAGCAATAGTAAACGGGAAGGTTTGGTCAATACATTTCTGGACCGGCTGGTCAATACAGTTATTCAGGCGAGCAAAAAAGTTAAAACGGAGACGAAAATTTCTTCTGGTGCTACGTCAGTTTCTTTTGCATCAGTGCAGTATATTATCCAAAATGTGGCGGATATTGGAAACAAAAATATTTTGTTATTCGGAACAGGGAAAATAGGAAGAAATACGTGCGAAAACTTAGTAAAACATACTAAAAACAGCCATATTGCCCTTATAAACAGAACAAAAAACAAAGCCGAATTACTGGCTGGCAAGCTGAATGTTATTGTAAAAGATTATGCTGATTTAAAACAGGAACTGCAGCAGGCCGATGTGCTTGTTGTAGCTACAGGAGCACAAAATCCCACTATTGACAAAACATCTCTTGCTTTACAGAAACCCTTATTGATTCTGGATTTATCCATCCCGCGCAATGTAGATACCAATGTAGAAGAAATACCCGGCGTAACTTTAATACAACTGGATGATTTATCTCAAATTACTGATGACACGCTGGAAAAGAGAAAACAGCATATTCCTGCTGCAGAAGCCATTATTGATGATCTGAAATTAGAACTGAATACCTGGGTGAACGGCCGAAAATGTGCTCCAACTATCCATGCCTTAAAATCCAAGCTAAATGATATTGTATCGGCAGAATTTGCTTTTCAAAAAAAGAAAACAGCCCATTTTGATGATGCACAGATGGATTTAATCAGTTCAAGAATTATTCAAAAATTAACAAACCATTTTGCCAGCCATTTAAAAAATGAAAACACTTCAGTGGATCAAAGTATTGAATTCATTGAAAAAGTATTTCAGATAGGACACCTTGCACCGAATAAGGCTTCTTCACCAATAGAAGAAAAATACAAAATCAATCTGTCATAAATGCTTAATCCCCTTCAGTTTCAAACTTACAGCAAAGTTCTGAAGGAAGTGATGCAAAAATAGAACCCGTCAGCTGCGCTGCACGCTGCGACGGGCTTGTCCATAAACATAATCTTCCAAAAAATGTTTACTTAATTCTGCATGGGAGTAATCAATTCCTCATTTGGTAAAGTTATACTAATTAATTTGGTGATAATTACATGATTATTAATTAATTTTATAATTAGCTTTTTTACTATAAACTGCCTCACATCATTGATTTATGTTTATAAAAGAATCGGGCCGGCGTACCAAACGCTTCAGGAGTAAACTAATTTTCTGCCTCAGCTGAGCAATAATTGATAATCAGAGAATGAGAGCGGAAAATTCAATAAATCATGAATAGCTAACCATTTTTAATGGGTTTTCATTATTTCAATTAAATAGAAATTCAAATAAAAGGAGTATGAGTCTATTCCATTTTTGGTGTTCGAATCCTGTTGACTTTTAACTTACGCCAAGCTTCAATTTTATCTTATTTTAAAGTGAATTTGGAATATGATTATTTAAAATTGCTGGTCAAAAATAGTTTATAAGCATCGTCGGCATTAAACGTTAAAAACGTTAAACTTAAACTTTTTAATCAAATAAAGTATCAGTGGAAAGTATGTAATTATTGAAAGCAGGCTTTAAAATTCTACTTTGGCGGCACAAATTTAAACTATTACCATAGAGAATATTCAAATCAAAATTTGACGATGATTTTAGATTTTTTTACTACGGCTAACGGATTTGGGTAAAGTTCCGCCAAAGTGCAGTATTGAATCCCAAAAAGCGCATATTGAAAAGGATCAATATGCGCTTTTTAGTCAGGACTTTTTATGGAATTAGACTTTTCCTAAAGTATAAAGCTGCTCCATTGTAGGTGCAAGGCTTCCCCCTGCAGGTTCCAGCGTGATGCCAAAAGCTTCAGCTGAATCGGTTTGGCTTACAGCGAAGATTTTTTGAGAGTTTTCTTCAAAATTATCCAGCAGACCAATACTTGTCGGGGTAAGCACCGGACTTAGTTTTAAAGACCAAACCTGGTAAACCATTCCTTTTGGAGGGTTTGGCAGACCTGCCGCGTCGACATAAGTCGTTTTTGTTTCTTTGTTCCAGTACACTTTTGCAAATGATGCCGGAGATACCGATTGTCCGCCCAGAGCAACGCTTGTGTTTTTAATGTCTCTCACAATGCTGAGGATTTTCTCAGTCTGTTTATTCTGCTGGTCTAAAAAAGCATATTCTCTTTCAATTTTATTTTTTTCGCCTCCAGCCTCAGAGAGTGCCTGTTTAGATTTTGACAGTTCTAAAGTCTGGTATCCAAAACCTAAGAGCAGTAATACGGCAGCCGCCCAGCTCAAGTACTGCGAACGGTTAGATGGTGATTTTATATTGATAACTTTACCATCGTTAAGCTCTAAACGCGCTTTTATTTTGTCGAAATTGGCAACCGAATGGAAAGGCGAGAAGCTTGATGATAAGGCTGAAACAGCTTTTTCTATAGCAATGATTTCACTTTCAACCTCGGGGTTTTCTCTGGCCAATTCGGCAATTTCCAGGTTTTCTTTTTCTGTAAGCAGGCCGTAAACGTACAGTTCTAATATGCCTGATTCAATATATTGCTTCGCTTCCATTTATATCTTTAAATAATTTCTTAAATCGTTGATACAGTTTCTATTTTGTGTCTTTACAGTTCCCAGAGGTATAGCTAGCTCTTCTGAAGCTTCCTGCTGGGTATATCCTTTAAAGAACAGCAGATCAATAATCTCAATGCATTTTGGTTTCAGTTTTTTAACGAACTCCTGAATACCAATTGCATCTAGTTTATTAGCTAATTTATTGCTGTCATCTAACAGATTTACGAAATTATCCGAAGAAAGGTTTTTTTGGGTGTTGTTGAAATTTTTGGATCGCAGCTTGTCAATCGATGTATTCCTAGCAATATTAAGGATCCAGGTGTAGAACCGGCCCTTGCTTTCACTGTAGCTATCGATGTTTTTCCAGATTTTTACAAAGACTTCCTGCAGGACATCTTCGGCTTCTTCCCGGTTTTTTACCAGAACATTTATGACCGAAAACAAGCTTTTTGAGTACATATCGTAGAGATGGGTGAAAGCTCTTTCATCTTTTTTGCGGATTAATACCAATAATTCTTCTTGGCTCATAGGATTGGATTTAAAGCTTAAATAAATTTTAATTTCGTATAAAGTGGTAATGCCGGATAAAGGTAATTTATTTTTTACGCAAATAATCCAAAAGCAGAAATAAAGGGCATCACTTTAAAAAATCCCAATTTTCGAGGGTGTATGCTGTGCTGCTGTTTTAATCTTGCAGAAATCGATAATTTTGCCTCTTTCTTAATGCCGGATGCAGAACTTTTGTCTTGTTTAGCTGCATCCATTTTTTTGCGGCTCCTTTCAGTAGAGAGTTACATTCCATTAGAGATTGATTTTTTTTCATGCAAATAGGATTATTGCTTTTAGAGATGCACAACGGCATTGAACTGATCTCCTTCTTATATTTTGAGGACATCCTTTGAATTGCTGATTTTTTGAGTTGCTTACGTTGTTTTTAGAGTTGGAATAACAGTTTTTAAGTTTTAAATTTGTAAATATGACAAAACTGATAACCTTAAAATATTTATGCATTTTTTCCGCTCATCTTCGGTAATTCCAATGAGTACGCTTGAGAGAAATATAAACTGTTTTCGGGACAGCTTCTGCTGGCCCAGCAGTAAAAGCTGTTTTGTTTTTAAAAGTTGTTTTTTGAGCATTGTCCTGAATGGAATGGTGTGGAAATGCAAATATAAACCGCCAGCGCGGTTCTCTCTAGGATATAATGTTAATGTAATACCAATTTTGAAAGGCCTTTACATATGTGCCGATAAAACCACCAGCAGTTCAGCAATAAACTGATGCATTTTCATAAAGGACTCAAGGTGCCTGCGTAAAGAAGTTGCCAGATTTATTGGATAAAAACAGCTTCATCCATATGATGCTGCTTTTATAGATAGGTAAGGCCTAAAGATATTGGTGATATTGCCGGCCTTGAACATTCCAGCTAAATTTTAGAAGATGGGTTTTTTAATTTTTGAGCCTTTTTCAATATCGCCTGGAAAAATAGAAGAAAAATTATTTTTTTTATAAGCCTAAGAAGCAGGATTTAAAGCATTTGTGCTTTTTTATTTCATTTTTTTCAATATTATTTTTTTTTCATGAAAACCAGAAAGCAGTTTAAAGCGTAGATGACTTTATAACTTTAAAAAAAATGTAATTATGAAAACTAGAAATTTTTTAGCCTTGGCAGTCTTAGCATTGGGATTCGGATTTACGATGAACGCCCAGAAAACCGTGATGGTGGGAGGGGCAGCAATGTATCCAAATAAAAACATAATAGAAAATGCAGTCAACTCTAAGGACCACACCACACTTGTGGCGGCGGTAAAAGCGGCGGGACTGGTAGAGACGCTTCAGGGAAAAGGCCCTTTTACCGTATTTGCGCCGACAAATGAAGCCTTCGGCAAACTTCCTGCAGGAACAGTAGACAATTTACTGAAACCGGAAAACATGAAAATGCTGCAGACTATTCTGACCTACCATGTGGTTGCCGGAAAGATGAACAGTTCCGATATTGCAAAAGCGATAAAAGCAGGAAAAGGAAAAGCAGTGCTGAAAACAGTAAGCGGGGGTACGCTGACAGCCTGGATGGAGGGTAAGGATTTATATATCAGCGATGAGAACGGCAATAAGTCTAAAGTTAGCATAGCGGACGTAAACCAGTCAAACGGTGTAATCCATGTGGTTGATACTGTCCTGCTTCCAAAGATGTAATACTGTAAAGAGATTGTATGTGATAAGCCCCTTTTTTAAAGGGGCTTTTTTATGCTTTTCAGTGTTTGGATTTCCCGGCGGAAAGAAGTGAAGACCGGCAGGCTTTAAATGATGCCGCTTTTTTAATTTTATGCAGTTCTAAAGCCTGCGGCTGGAGATCATGTTTCTTATCGGAAAAGGTAGAAATCAAAAAAGACATATCAATTGAAATATTTTTATTTTATAATCCGACTGACTCGTTTTCCAGCAGGTATTCTTTCCTTATTTTCTGGTTCATTTTACTTAGCACCGATGTGAACAGATCATCGGACTCTTCAGGTCTGGTTTCTTTTAAGATTTTAGCTTTTACAAGAGAAAAATAGATATGTTCGGCCGGCAGCTCTTTTTCAATCTGACAAAGAATCTGCAACGCCTGCTGCGTTTTTCCAATTTTAGCCAGACAAAAGCAATAGTTCAGTCTTGCAATAGGAGACAGGCAGACCTGCTGCATGATTTCATGTAATTTCACAATATCAAGCCAGTCATTTTGTGTTAGCTCCGCAATGGACATGTACCTGCTGATAATAACCGCTTCAAGATAAAAACGGTTTAAGGTTTTGGGCTTTTTAAGATAATGAAAGCCTAAAGCTATCAGTTCCGTATTCCATTTTTCGCGGTCCTGGCTGAAAAAAGAAATGAGCCTGCCATTGACAACCCGGGCTGCACTTCTTGCGGCATGAAAGCAGAAAAGAGCCATCAGACTGCCTGTGGAGCCATACTTATAGCGGCCGTATAAAAGTTTAGTCAGAGCCATTGCGTCCAGGCATAAATCTTCATTGAAAACCCCTTGGGCCTTTTCATCAAAACAGTCGTAGCCTATATTAAAAACAGCGTAAAATATTTCTTCTGCCCTGGCGATATCTTCCCTGACCGCTGCTATTGAATCCAGTTCGACAGTTTTGCCCTTAAATTGGGACTGGATGTTTTTCTTTGTCCTGTTAATGCTTTTGTAAACGGCTTCTTTACCCATCAAGGTGCAGCCGCTTATTTCAGATAGGCTTAACCCAAAAATATCTTTAAGAACAAAGAGTATTTTGGCTTGGCTGGAAATATTTTCTACAGCAGATATAAAGAGAACGGTCTGAAGCCGCAGGTCAGTCTGGCAGCTTTCCGCCGCAGAACCTTCAATATGTTCCGCAGAAAAACTGTTTTTTTCTTTGTCCTTTTTGATCTGGTTCAGAAGGTCATTTCGGGCAACGATGAAAAGCCAGTTTTCCATATTGTTCAGGATGGTATTCTGGCTGCGTATTTTTAAGGATTTTAATAAGGAATTATGAATGGCATCCTCAATTTCAGAAATATAATCTGCACCAAACTTATTTAATAACGCTGCAAACAGCTTTCCGTACAAGACCCGGTAATTCTTTTCTTCCCCGAAAAACATTTCATTGCCCATAATCTTCCATTTCCATTATCTGACGGATTTCGGTAGTGCCTCCGCAAAGATGCGTGGGACATTCCTTAGCCAGTTCGACAGCCGTTTTTAAATCCTCTGCCTGCAGTAAGTAATATCCCCCAATAATTTCTTTGGATTCCAGATGAGGCCCGTCTTTGATGATGCAGTCTTTCCCGCTGATCAAAACACTTTTTTCCTGCAGTCCGTCGCCTGAAATCAAATGTCCTGCCGCGGCTAATCTCTCTGCCCACCTCATATGCGCATCAGCCAGTTGCTGCATTTCTTTTGAAGAGAGCTCGTTTAGTTTTTCAATGTCTTCATGAAGTAATAATAGGAACTTTTTCATAATAAATTATTTTTAAAATTTCATTAAAGACATCTGGGTGTTCCGGTTTTGGACATTTATTTGTTTTTTTTCAAAATAAAAAGCCATTTGGACCCTTGTGTGTGATGGATGTAGAATTCCAGCTGTTACTGGGCTGCATCTGAATTCAAAAAAACTAATAAAACTAAGGAGATTTTTTTAAATCTGCTTAGTTTTTATGCTTTAGTTATGAATCTGCTTTTAAAATTCTTTGAATCGGTAATCTCAAATAGGACGGGATGAATTCTTGCTTTTGGGCCGCTGAAAAAACAGCTTTAACTTTTTGCCGCAAAGTTGAGAGAAGCTTTCCGCTGTTCGGCTTGCAGCAGAGAAGAGTCTGCATTTAATGAATTAAACCCCATGTGAAGAGTTCAAAATTTAAAAAAGGGCATGTTTTATAAAAAACAATCCCTTTTTAATAGTTGTAAGCAATGCAATGGAAATCTGCAGTTTAGAAATTCTTTATGGCTGCCATAATATCCTTTCGCTGCTGCTGCAGCGAATATTGTTTGGTAAGGAAAAATGCGGCCTTGTTTTCCATGGCAAAATTCCTGTCCAAATCACTTGAAGATGTCGTATATATGATAACCGGTATATCCTTCAGGTCGGGATCCATTTTAATGTGCTGCAAGAAGGTACGCCCGTCCATTATGGGCATATTGAGGTCCAGAAAAATCAAATCCGGCTTTGTAAAGTTTTCAGATTTAAGTTTTTCAAAGGCATCTGCGCCATTTATGGCTTGCTGCAAAACAATTGAGGGATGGTCTTCGGCAAGCAGTTCAGCAAAGATTTCGCGGTCGTCTGGATCATCATCAATTAAAAAAATGGTCGTCATATGTGTAATAATGGAGTGTAAATATACTATTTTCCCTCCTAATTTTTTATCATCCCCCATTTTTTTCGTGCACTGCAGGCATAATAATAGTAAAAACAGTGCCTGAGCCTTCCTGCGATGCGGCAGTAATTTCACCATTATGGTTCTGCATGATCTTGCGGCACATGGCAAGGCCGATTCCGGTGCCTGAATACTGGTCGTTTCCATGCAGGCGCTGGAAGATATTGAAAATCTGTTCGGCGTACTGCTGTGAGAATCCAATGCCGTTATCGCGCACTTCTATTTTGATATAGGGAAGTTCCAGATCCAGTGCATGCAGCCTGAGTTGAGCTTCTGGAACAGGCTGTGCGTTAATGCTGATTTCGGGCCTGGTGCCGGGCTTGGTATATTTCAGGGCATTGGAGAGCAGATTGCCGAAAAGCTGTGACATCTGAAGCGGTATGGCCTGCACGAGGGGAAGCTGCCCGATGCTTACCTGGGCATTTTTCTGTTCGATGACCAGGTCAAAATCTGCCAATATTTCGCTGAGCACTGTATTGAGGTTTACCGGTACAAATTGATGTGAAATATGGGTGAGCTTTGAAAACTGCAGCACATCCTTAATGAGGTTCTCCATCCTTCTGGAAGAAGAGCTGATCTTGTCGATATAAGTATTTACCTTCTCGGGGTTCTTTCCCAGATTGTTCTGCAGCAGATCGGTAAAAACGCTGATCTTTCTTATGGGTTCCTGCAGGTCGTGGGAGGCGATATAGGCAAACTGCGAAAGCTCGCGGTTGTTGGCCTCCAGTTCGGCATTTTTAGTCTGCAGCTCGGCGGTCTGTTCCTTTACCTTGAAGGTAAGCTCCTGCTGGAGTTCCTTTTCTTTGGTCACGTCCTGCGCCGTGCCGCTGAGTGATTTTACCACACCATCCTTGCCGTACTGCACCTGGGCGTTGGCATGGATAATGCGCTGCTGTCCTGTTATTTTGTTTACAATCTGAAATTCATAATCATAAAATTGTTCGGCCGAACCGCTGAGGGCCTCTTCCAGGGCCGCGGCAACTTTATGCCTGTAGGGTTCGCTGATGCGCTGCAGGAACTCTTCCCGGTCTGCGGTGCCGGCGCTTAAACCGAGCCACTCCTTAAAACGGTCCGAACAGGTAATGGTTTTAGTTTCGGCGTCGAGCGTCCATGTGGAGAGTTCGGCCAGTTCAATAGCCCCTGCGAGCGCCATCCTTGTCTCTTCGAGTTTTTTGGTGGCGATGACCTGATCGGTAACGTCAATGGCAATGTCCATAACTCCGTAAATCGTGCCTTTGGAGTCGCGGATCGGGGTATAGGTAAACTCAAAGTAGTAGGTGCTGATTTTTCCGTCGAGCTTCAGGTCCGCCGGTACGGAATGGCCGTAATAGGTTTCGCCTGTACGGTAGACCTGCTGCAGGATATCCATAAAAGGCTGCCCCCTTAATTCGGGAACGGCTTCTTCCAAGGGCAGCCCTATCACGGAGCTGTCCTTGCCCCAGTATCCAATCATGATATCATTGGCAATTTCGATCTTCATATCCAGTCCTGTAAAGAGGCAGATCCCCACGGGGGACTGCTCGATCATCGAGGTGAGCTGGTTCTGGCTTTCAATAACGGCCTGGCGCACGGAAATTATTTCATCGATGTCCATGCAGAACCCGGCGTAGCCGCCGTACTGTCCGTCGGCATCATAAAAAGGGTCGCCGGCGGCGCGGCACCAGATCAGCTGCCCATTGTTTTTCCTTGCCCGGAAAAGCACATCAAAATGGCTTTTCTGCTCCAGGGCCTTAAGGTATGCTTCTTTGGTTTTTTTATAGTCCTGCTCGGCAATGACCCAGGTCCATTTTCCCTCCAGCAGTTCCTGGTAGGGCACCCCTGTGAAATCAATAAGGGTTTTGTTGAAATAGGTAAACATTCCCTGCGGATTGGAAAGCCATAACCCGGTAGGGGAGCTGTCGGTTACATTTGAAAAATGGCGGTCTGCCTCCCGCTTGTTCATCTCAAGTCGTGACTGTGCCTGCTCAAGGGCCAGACGGCTGTTTTCTTTTTCGGTGATGTCGGCGACCGTTCCGGAGAACATCGGTGCTTTTGCTTCGGAATTGACGATGCGTGCCGCTGATATGGCAATGTGGTGTATGCTGCCGTCGTCCCAAATAACCCTTGGGGCATAGTTAAAGGTGCCATTTTCCATGCCGCTTTTGATGGCGCCGGTTCTCAGATGCAGGTCATCGGGATGCACGTATTTGAGGAAATCCTTCCTGCCCAGGCCGGGTTTAAAATTCCCGGTGAGTATCCTGCTGAATTCAGCGGAATACTCCAGGGTATCAGCGGCATAATCCACGCTGAAAAGTCCCAGAGCCATGCTCTGTATGGTAAGATCGGTGAGCTGTCTTGATTTTTGAAGCTCTTGAGCCGCTTTGCGGTGCTGGGTGATATCCTGCAGAATGCCGTTAAAGCGGTAAGCGGTTTTAGTATTGTCAAACCATGCCTTTCCAAGGGCATGCACAATCCGCGGTATTTTGGTAATGGGGTGGATGATGGTATACTCAATATCGTATCGCCCGCCTGATTCGTATCGGAGGGCATAATTAATTGATTCAGTGACACGCTGACGGTCCTTCTCTGCGACTGCCCCCAGGGCATGTTCGAGTTTCACCTGCTGATCGGCTTTGAGCCCGAACCAGTCCTTGAGCCTTGCATTTGAAGAAAAGCTCCGTGTCCTTGGATCCAGGTCATAAGTCCCAAATTCGGCTGCGTTGATGGCAAATTCCAGCTCGTCGCTGCTTTGCTGCAGATGAAGTCTGCTGTTTACTTTTTCAGTGGTTTCATTGCAGATTACCAATACACCCTTGATCTGGCGGCGGTCGTCCCTTATCGGGCTATAGCTGAAAGTCCAGTATACGTCTTCCATTTTGCCGTTTCGGAATATTGGCAGCAGCAGGTCGTCGTACCAGATGCTTTCTCCCGTTGACAGCACTTTTTGAATCAGCGGATGGATAAAATCCCATATTTCAGGCCAGCAGTCCACGGCTTTCTGTCCCATGGCTTTGGGATGTCTGCCCTCATTTCCGAAACTGGGACGATAGGCATCATTGTAGAACTGTATCAGCTGATCACCCCACCAGAGAAACATCGGAAATTTTGAGCACACGATTGTGGCAATGGTGTTTTTGAGGTTCTCCGGCCAGTTGTCCGGAGTGCCCAAAGTATGGCTTTCCCAGTCAATTTTTTCAATTAGCTCGGCGGCTTCACCTCCATTTTGAAGAAAGTAAAAGTCTGAAGTATTTGGTTCTTGATTCAATTTTCTAGTTTTAGGAAGGGCTGCTGCATACAGGATAACAGTTTTGGTTTTTGTAAAAGTAAGCAATTTTATTTTTTGTTGCGGTTCCGATGGAACGGACTTCTTCATCCGGTATGCTGTTTCTGCCTAACAGCCAGCGTAAAAAAATAGTTTTTGTCATGCGTAAAATTAATTTTTCCGCTGTGGCAGCTTTTATACAATTTTTATGGAAAATTTTAAAATTGTCACTTTTAAGTCTTTAGTTTTTCAACTGCATTTGCGGCATAAAAATTTAGTTAAATAATGCCAAACACTACATCTGCATACTGTACTGGCATTTTAAGGTTTTGTCTGTGGGAAGCCGGAGCCGACTATTTTTTTAAACCATTTTTTTGGATGTGTTAATTTAGAATCCTGGCTGTTTTAAAAGCATTGATCCGCATCGCTTTTAAAGAGTGTCTGATGTCTTACTGCTTATTTATTTCTAAAAAAAACGCAGGGCGGATGCTGTTAGATTTTTTATCTTTGAAATATTCAATTTTTATTTAGGCCTTTAGCTGAAACTTTTAATAAAAATTGTGATGATTTCAACTAAATTATAAGCCCTGTAATTTGGTTAAGCATGATGGGATACTATGGCAGAAAATATAAATAATACAGCGTTTATTGAAGCGGATTTAATCAGCGAGTTATCCCGCCTTGCCGAGCAGACCCAACAGCAGGCTAACGGTTCTTCAGTGCTGCTTTTTTGGGAAATTGGATTTAAAATTAATGAAACAATACTTGATAAAAAACTATCAGAAAACGCACGACAGATCGTGACTGCCTTGTCGTTGGAACTAAAGAATAAATTCGGCAGCAATTTTGAAGAAAAAAATCTTCGGACAATGATGCGGTTTGCTGATGAGTTTGCAGACAAAGAAATTGTCGCGAGACTGTCCCGGCAATTAACATGGCCCCACTTTTTAGCTATTCTGCCTATCAACAATACAGAGGCTAAACTCTTCTATGCCTATCAGATTAACGACCTGCTGATGAGCGTCAATGATTTAGGAGAGCAGATAGCCGCGAAAACTTTTAAACGTACTGAAACAGGAAAATTTTAACAGAATCATCTCCATTTGATGGACAGTACTCTTTTAAAGAACCTACTGGGATGTTTTTTAAAATATAGGAAATGTTTTTTTAGAAAAGATTTGTTACAGGAATACTTGGTTAGGTAAAAAATATGGAGAAGATTTAATTTAGTTTTACTTTTTATCATCGAAAATCAAATCGCCGGCAGATAGAATTGCAGTATTTCATTATCAGTCTCTGATAGCTTTTATAAAAAATTGAGTATTTTAAGGTAAATTTTTATTACAGTCAATAAAAACCTCTGCAGACTGCTATTGCAGAGGTTTTGTACTTTATAAATCTTCTCTCTGATTGATTATGGATTGCCTTCACCGCCGCTTGAGCCATAAATCTGCCCAGTTGCATAGCTGGCATCTTCAGCGGCGAGCTGTACATAAATGGAAGCCAGTTCGGCCGGCTGTCCTGGTCTTCCCAAAGGAGTTTGGGATCCAAATTCTTTGAGTTTTTCCATACTGGCACCTCCGCTTACCTGCAATGCAGTCCACACTGGTCCTGGGGCTACACCGTTGACTCTGATTCCTTTTGGTGCCAGCTGTCTGGCCAGTGATTTGATGTAATTTGTAGTGGCGGCTTTTGTCTGGGCATAATCGTATAAATCTTCGGTGGGAGCATAGGCCTGCACAGAACTTGTTCCGATGATGGATGATCCCGGTTTCAGGTAAGGCAGCGCCGCTTTGATAATCCAGAAAGGAGCATAAATATTGGTTTTCATGGTCCAGTCAAATTCTTCTGAGGAAATATCTAAGATGGATTGGTGAGCCTGCTGTCTTGCCGCGTTGTTGACTACTATATCTAATCCGCCAAGGGCTTGGGCTGCCTGATCGACAAGAGATCTGCAGAACGTCTCATCGCGGAGATCCCCGGGAATGGCAGCAGCCTTTCTTCCTGCGGCTTCAATGAGCTGGATCACTTCCTTTGCATCTTCCTCTTCGGTAGGGTAATAGTTTATGGCAACATCAGCTCCTTCTCTTGCATAAGCAATTGCGGCGGCTCTTCCCAAACCGGAATCGCCTCCTGTAATGAGGGCCTTACGGCCTTTTAATCGTCCTGTGCCTTTGTAGCTTTCTTCACCATGATCCGGTCTGGGATCCATTTTACTGACAAGACCCGGCCATGGCTGCGACTGCTCATTGAAGGGCGGTACTGCATATTTGGTGACAGGGTCTTGCATTTCAGCAGCATGGCTGTTTTGCTGTGCGACTGGATTTAAGGTGTTTTCGCTGTGCAGCGCGCTTTCTCCAAGTGCAGGTGCCACACCGGTCTGCTCAGCATTCTGCGGTATATTGTTTTTACTTTCCATAATCATTTACTTTTTGCATTTTTAAAAAG
The DNA here is from genome assembly GCF_019308285.1 of Flavobacterium quisquiliarum. GTDB lineage: Bacteria > Bacteroidota > Bacteroidia > Flavobacteriales > Flavobacteriaceae > Flavobacterium > Flavobacterium quisquiliarum. The sequence continues at coordinate 51,770 of NZ_WWEM01000023.1, read as the reverse complement.
CATCTTCTTTTTTCCTAAAAAAAATGGAATCAAATTTAAAAAACGAACCAGCCTTCATTATTATAAAATTACAGCAATTTTTTGCAAGATATAGAGTATCGAATGGTAATCTGCGGTTTTCAGCTGTGCATTGCGATCTGGCGCTTCTTGGGAAGCTCAAAATTTAGATGGTCCTCTTTTACAGCGTTTTGTGTTTTTTGTCCCGCTTTTTAATTCTCTATCCGGGCAGCTTGGGCCACCATTCGAAACAGAGGTTCGTATTTTCTCAGCTGGTGATCCAGATTATGGTGCGCAGCAGCAGGGCCGATGCTGCCCTGCAGGCAGTATAGCTTGCCCCCGCTTGCCGCCATAAACTGGAGCATGCGCACTTTCATATTTTTTTGGGGCTCGTCCAAAATTTCCTCTATTTCCGCCATTATGCCCGGCATATCATCGATGGTAACCGGCTCTGTGCGGATCAGCCTGCTTTGCGGGGGTATCATTTCCTGCATGGATTTTTCATTAAGTGCAAGGTTTTGGTATTCTTGGGGCAGATCATGAATTACGATCAGTATCTTTTCATTTCCTTTTCCCTCACAGCTGGTAAACTGCTGCACGGCTGCGGGCATTTGGGCTTCCTGCGCCTCCCAGCTTTTGGGTATCGGCAGTACAACCACGCTTTGGTCTGCTTTGGGATGGCCCTTTGTGGAGAATTTTACCGTATGGCCGTCGATTATTTCCTGATGGGGCGCGTCATGGTAGGCAAAGGCGAGCAGGCCTTTGGGAACAGGGGCAGCTGGGCTGAACACTATTTTGTCTTTGACGGCCTGAAGAAATTTGGCTGCATATTCTTTCTTTTCAATAGGGTGCCGCAGCTGCTGGTTTATCAGGGAGTCAATGTGTTTTTGAAAGCTGCTGAACTGCGGATCAGCGAGCTGCTGCCGCAGAAAGAGTTCCGCATTTTTCTCTGCCCTTCCAAATACCGCCTGAGCCTTTTGCTGAAGTTCGGCCGCTTCTTTTGCAAAGGCAGGGAATTGGCTGGCGGCCTTTTTCAGGGCGGCACTCTGTCCTTTCAAAAAAGCATAGGTTTCCATGGCAAGAAGCACTTTAGGATCATGGTGCTGCTGCGGATAACAGCCCCAGACAGCCAGTGCGCAAAAAAGGAACAGTAGGGGTCTCATAGTCTGCAGTTCTAATTTACAACCAAAATAAAACAGATAGGCAAGGATGAAAAATCCTATAAAAACGCAAAAATAATCTTCACGGCAGCATTGTTCTTATATAATTCCAAAATAGAGTTGTAAAATTTCCACATCTGGCAGCCAGCGTCCATTTGCCGCAGAAAATCGCCGTATCTTTAAGGGCGGGCTGTATAGGTGATTTATCTTTTTTTGCCTGCCGCGCCAAACCGCATCGGGCTAAAAACCGTATTTAATTGCAGCCGAGGAGCTTAAAAATGTATGTGCCATGTTATATAGAAGTATTCTGCTTATCGATGATGACCGTGAAGATGCCGAGCTGTTTATGGAAGCGGTAGACCAGCTCAATAAAAACATACTGCTGCGATGGGAGAGCAGTCCGCAGACTGCCTTGGAAGAACTCAGGGGGTCTGATAAGCTGCCCGAACTGATTTTTCTAGATTATAATATGCCCAGAATCAATGGGCTGGAGCTGCTGATCTCTTTAAAAAATGACGCAAGGCTGAAGGATATTCCTGTAGTGATGATCTCGACCCCCTCGGCGGATTTCATGAAGAGCAAAATCGGGCAGCAAAACATCCTTGCCTATATCAGCAAGCCCAACAGTTTTGGCGAGCTTCTTTCCCAGCTGGATTCGCTTTTGCAGCCAAAGCCATTTTGATGTTTCGAGCAAGAAAAAAAATAGAAAGCCGCAACAGATTTTACCTGAAGTTCAGCGGGCGGATTCGTACAATATAAATAAAGCAGAGGTGTTTTTTACAGTGCTGATCCCGGAGTAAGGCTTAGGCGCCAGTATTCCACAATGTTTTTTATCATGGCTTGATAGACTGAGAAGTCTTCTTCTTTCCTAAAGTATCCCTGTACTTGGCAGCGGTACGCCCTGAGCACATTTTCCGGGTTTCTCGAGGTGGAAAGAAAGATGTAAGGAGTACATTTCTCACGGATTTCCGCCAGGGCAAGTATCTGTTCGCGGAGTTCAAAGCCATTAATCTTGGGCATATTGATATCTGACAAAATAAGGAAAGGCCTCACCTTCGAATTGGAAAGGTAAGAAAGTGCATCCATTGGGTCTTCAATGAATTTTATTTTGTTGGGATAGTCCAGGCTTTCAAAAATATCCTTAAGGAAGAGCCTGTCATCCTCGTCATCTTCGATTATTATTATTTCTCCGTTTCTTCTCATGTCTTAAAGATACGCTTTAAATTAAGTAATTTAGCTTTGTCCAGTTTTGATTTCCCATTGTGAGGGCTAAACGTTTTTAAGATTCTGCCTCCCTAAAATTAAATCATTTTATTGTCTTTTTCTTACAGTAAATTTTATTTTTCTTACTAAATTAACATGTGCGGTAAAATGCTGCTTGTCTTTTTTTAACAGTACCCAGTGCTGCGGCTGCGGTCTTAATTGCTATATTTGATAGGAGAATTACAACTACCCTAACATACAGATCTTTCACAATGGAAAAAGCAATACAATTAAAGGTGAGAAAAGATTTGGACCCGCACCAGCAGCTCACCGTGATCAAGCTCAAAGGTAGCCTGATTTCGAAAGGCTATACCGAGATCATTCATATCCTGGACCAGGACGAGGAGTATCATCTCAATACCTTTGAAACGGATCTGGAGAAGCGCGGTGAAGCCCGGCAGTATATAACGGCCTTTATCGATCAGGAAAACCTTGCCGATGCGATTACCTTAAAGTAATGCGGCTTTGGCAGGCATTGGAATCCAGAGCCCGCCGTCCNCGGGCTTTCGGGCTTTGATTTCACTGCATAAAAAAAGCCGATATGCTTATCGGCTTATAATTTTGGGTTTTCTTTTTTTCATGCGCTCCTTTATCTGATACAAGTTTTGGCTCAGCAGCTGCAGGATCTGTCTGTGATGTCTGGAGGGCTTGTTTTTCATTCCCCTGCACTGCAGGATTTCCATACGGCTGAGTGAAATTTCGATGGTTTCTACGGACTTATCGCAGACCTTTGCCGAGAGTATCAGCGAATCTTTTCTAACATAATACTCATTGGTGAACACGCAATGCCCCAAGTCGTCGCCCTCGGCCATAAAATCTTTTACTTCTTCAATAACGGAAATGCTGAGATGCCCATCGCGGAACGACAGCCCGAAAAAGCGCTTTTTGTCGCTTGCGTATCTTTTCTGCGCCTTTTCGATTTCAATGCGCAGGTCGCGGAGTTTTTTCTTGCGAAGGAAGTCCCTTTTCTTTTTTACTAAATGGTCGTGCGCTTCACTGAGGTTATCGGGGCAGACATACAAAGGACACGAAAGGTCTTTTTTGAAATACCGCAGCAGTTCGAGATAATCCTCCCAAAGGGGGACATCTGAAATTTTGTAATGGTTTCGGATGACGGTTTTGACCGCCTGCCAGTTGCGGCGGATGTTCTGTCGTGATGCGCAGAGGTAATACTGCAACAGGTTCAGCTGTTTTGCCTTTAGCAGGGTCTCGGCGATGGGGTCGCTTAGAAGCGATGAAAACAATAAGTTCGGTGCAATGTCATATACCGAAGTCTTGAATCCGTTGCGTTTCAGGATAGGCAATACTTTCATCTGCGGATAGACCTTGAAAGGGTTGATAAAGTATTTGGCATTTCGGATGAAGTCCTTAGGCTTTATTTCAAGCGGGGAATAGAATTTCCATGCATCAAGGCTACTGGAAAACACATTGGTGCTGAGCGCAAGGGTGCGCACTTCCCCTTTGGGGTTTATCCAATGCTGCATGACTTCCTTATGGAAATAGGAGGGCAGGAAATTCTTTTTCATGTGTTTATGAGATATGACCATGCGCACCACCTGAAACCCCGCACAGCGCTCGAAAAGGGCGAAATATTCTGTTTCCTTAAAATGCACCTGATTATAAGGCATCATTTTGAGTCTGCCTGCGCAGGCAGGGCAGGAAGTGAACTTGGCGCAGGTGGTTGGACAGGAGGGCTTCCAAACGTGGGTGCAGTCCAGGCAGTAGAATCTGCTGCGGGACAACACACCCCATTTGAGAAAAATAGTCTGCTCTGCCCAAGTAAATACCTCTTCTCTGATAGGCGCAAGAGAGGCGCTCAGCGCTGTAAGCTGCTTTTCGATGATGGTTTTGGGTGTCATAGGTCAAAGAGGGTCAGGGCGGTCTGCGCCGCAGGTTTTACGTCTTTTTTTACGGTTGGAACAGGTTCGGTTTTGACAGGCGCAGCAGGGATTTCGGGCTGCGTAAAAAGGTCGGACGGTGCAGGGGTCTGCACCACGGTTCTGCACGTAATCGGTGCAGGCTTGCCGATAGAATCATCGGTGTAGTACTTGACTGCCATGTCGAAGATTTCCTGATTGTCAAAGGCGCACAAACCTGTTTTTTTGACCTCCCCGAAAATATAATTCAGACAGCCGTCCAAGTTTTTGGAAGCTTTGCTATAGTGCAGTGCAAAGGCGGTATCGCCCTGCGCCCTATCACTGAGGTATTTTTCTATTGCGGTTTTAAAATTTTCAGAAGCTTTCATAATCAGCTATTTAAGGTTGAAAATTTTTACTCAAAGAGTCTTGAATAGAGGTCGTAACAGTATTCCTCAAAGCAGAGCCAGCATACAAAAGTGTAGTGCGGGACTTTAAAACGGTTCTCGATCGGTTCGCCGACAGCTTCTTCCAATTCGGTTCTGATATTTTCAAGGTCATCAATATGCTCGACGTAGAAATCGCAGCAATCGGTATTGTAGATAAATTCTGAAATCATCCCGCTGACGCAGCCTCCCTGCTGCAGGTCAAGGAAAAAAGATTTCAGCTGCGCGCTGCGTTTCCCGTCGTAAGAAGTGATGCTGCGCAGGATAATCTGATTAAAGGCATCACTGACACGGAATTCTTTATAATTGGATTTCTGTAAGGCTTTCATACTATTTCATTTAGGCGTGTATAAAAATTATAAGCGTGAATGGTTTAGAAAGGCAGGTCGTCAGGCTCTTCTGCTGTTTTATTCTGTTTAGCTGCGGCAGCGGCTTCTGTATTATCCGCCTGCGCAAATACGAGTATCTTGATATCCGAGGTATGAAAGGTCAATGACCCATGAGCTTGGGCGTCATTTCCGATATAGACATTCAGTCCGATGCGTCCGAAGAGTTGGACGAGCGTACCTTTTTTGAGCCACTGCACCAGTCCCGAGCTGAGCCAGTAAGAACAGTCGATATAGGTTACAATCTTTTTGACCTCTGTGCTTCCTTTGGGTTTATAGCTGTCGTTGACCGCTATGGAGAAGTTTACGACCTCACGGTTTTCTTTTACCTTAAAAACGGAGGCATCTTTTACAATTCGTCCTGTGATTTCCATGACAATAAAGTTTTAGTGAATACTCTTTTAAGTTTTCTTTTCCCCTGCTTCCCAAATGAAATTTTTCAAAAGAAAAAACGGGAAAAAAGAAAGCAGAAGAAAAGTGTCCGGATAGCGAGCCGGAGTGCTATAAGTCCCGAAGGGCGGCCAGGGGCCGTTATGCGCATGCAGGTGAGGGCGGGCACTACTTTGGCTGCCCTTTTAACCCGTTTTGAATTGAAAATTAACCTCTCTTTTTTCTGTTTTTGAGATCCGCCTGAGAATAGCTATCTTAGCGGTGAAGAAGGAAAAACAAACAGCAGCAGACCCCTGAAAACAATATGGGACCCGACCAGTATATCAGACTCTCACAGCTCACCGGCCAGATCCAGGAGACGATCCATTCCCGCTTTAAGGGACGGACGTACTGGGTAGTGGCTGATATCACCAACCATTCCTTCAAGGCCGATAAAAAGATCCATTATTTTGAACTGGTGGAGAAATCAGAGAAAGGCAGTGTGATCACTGCTAAAATAATGGGCAAGAGCTGGGGAGCAGGAGCGCTGAAGATCCTTGATTTTGAAAACAGCACCGGACAGCGTTTTACCAACAACCTTCATGTTCTTGTTCAGGTGAGCGTGGATTTCCATCCGCTGTACGGTCTCTCGGTAAACCTTCTGGATATCGACAGCAATTTCATGATCGGCATTCTGGAACAGCAGCGCAATGCTACCCTTGCAAGGCTTGTCAAAGAGAATGATTTCATACACAAAGAAGGCGAGGGATACTCCACGCTGAACAGCCGTCTGAAGCTTCCTGTGATAATTCAGAGGGTTGCGGTGATTTCCTCAAGCAGTTCCGCCGGGAATGAGGATTTCCGCCATACGATGCAGCATAATGATTTTGGCTATGTTTTTCAGATTGATGACTATCATACCGTTGTGCAGGGGGACAATAACGCCAAGCTGTTCCTAAATAAACTCATAGAAGTCTATAATACCGGAATTCCTTATGATGCCGTTGTCATTGCAAGGGGAGGCGGATCGCAGTCTGATTTCCTGATTTTCGACAACTACAATATCGGAAGGGCTGTCGCAAAATTCCCGATCCCTGTGATAACCGGCATCGGACACCAGAAAAATGTCAGCATTACAGACCTGATGGCCCATACCCATACCAAAACCCCCACCAAGGCGGCGGAGTTCATTATAGCGCACAACCGCAGTTTCGAGCAGCACATACTCTCGCTGCAAAGGACCATAGCCATCAAATCCCAGCAGCTTTTCCTAGGGCATTACAGGGAACTCAGCGAGATCAAAAATCTGGTCAGCCATAATGCATGGGAACTGATTGCCGCGAAGAAAGAAGAGCTTATGCTGCAAAAGCAGCATATTTCGCAGGCTAGCCGAAACCTGCTGGCAGAAAAAAAGCAGCATCTGCTGCTGGCTGCGCAGAAAACACTGCAAAGGCCGCAGAGCATCATCCAGCAGGAAAACAGCAATCTTCAGCATTTAAAAGCGAACCTGAAGATCTTTACCAGCCAGTACCTGCGAAGCCGCAGACTCCAATTGGAGCACCACCATAAAACTATAAAGCTGCTCTCCCCGCAGAATGTGCTCAGCAGAGGATATGCCGTGATCCGAAAAAACAATAAAATTGTAAACGGAGCAGGGAGCATAAAGGAAGGCGAAGAGATTGAAATAGTAACAAAAGATGCCGTACTGAAAAGTACGGTCAACGAAAAAATAGAATATGATGGAAAACACACTGACTTATGAGGCTGCAGCCAAAGAGCTGGCCCTGATCGCCAAAGAGATGGAAGACGAAACCATCTCTGTGGATGAACTGGCTGCCAAAGTAAAAAGGGCATCTGAACTGATAGAGTTCTGCCAGGCAAAACTAAAATCGACCGAAACTGAAGTGGCTAAAATCATCAGCGGCATGGAGAACAGCAAGGAGTAAAACAGGATGCTGCACACTAAAGTACAGCTTTGCAGCGTTATAGTTTAAGTTACATTCCGATAACACCGCATGCCTTTTATGAAAAAGTTTCAGGTACTGCCTACTATACGCCGATACAAGACAAAGCCCATTGTTTCAAACAGCAATGGGCTTTTGTATAAAAAATGATTTAAGTACCGATACGGCAATACCGCTCTGATGAGCCGGCTTTTACCATTCTTCCTTTTCACTGTCTGTATTTTTATCATTAAAAATACGGCTATCTTCATTGTCAGCAAAGCCGTTCTGCTGCTCCTGGTCTGCAAAGGGATCCGGCGCATTTTTTAAGTTTTCCTGGATATTCAAAAGTTCGGCAGGGGAAGAACTCTCAGGTTCAGCATCTGATCCGGCAGTTAGGAAACGAAACGAAAAGTCAATGGGTTTCTCTTTTCCCATTTCAAAAAAATGCACCGTGTACTGGTTTTTCTCCCTGTCCACAGCAAGCACTTTCCCTTTGTTCCAGACAGGATGCATTACAAGGTCCCCTTCAATGAACTCGGTATCTTCACTGTTTTTTGAGGCCGCTGCCGATGACTGTGCCGCCTGGAGGATTTCTGCTGACAGTTTTCCTTTACGCACATAAAATTCTTCCTTGATTTCAAAGAGGAACCTTGACGGGTATTTGTTGAGCCCTGTGGTGAAATTAAAGCCTTCCGAATCGGTCATATAAAACCTTTTCTCGGCTCTGGTAACGGCAACGTACATCAGTCTTCTTTCCTCCTCGATAGCCCGTTTTCTTCTTTCTTTTATGGAAAGGGCGCTTGGCAGCACCCCTTCGGTAAAACCGCAGAGAAACACATAGGGAAATTCAAGGCCTTTGGAGATGTGGATGGTCATCAGACGAACCTTATCCTGATTTTCCGTGTCTTTGTCCAGATCGGTATAGAGTGCAATTTCCTGCAGGTATTCGGCAATATTTACAGGGCCGTTGTTTTCTTTTTCCAGCAGCAGCATGGAGCTTACCAGCTCTTTTATATTTTCCAGCCTGTCCTCATCGCCGTCTTTTCGGTAGAGTTCGGACAGTCCGCTTTTATCGAGTATGATCTTGACCAGATCGGAAATGGAATTTGTCTGGGCATCTGTTTTCAGCTCTTCAACCAGAGCCAGGAAATCAACAGCCCCTTTTTTATTGAGCTCTTTATCCTCGATATTATGCTGCAGGGCCTGAAGCAGGGACAGGTTCTGCTGGCCTGCCAGAAGGCTGAGCCTTTCGAGGAACTTTTTCCCCAGCCCGCGGGAAGGGTGGTTGTGCATGCGCAGAAAAGAGAAATTATCGCCCTGCACGATAAGCCTTAAAAAGGAAAGGACATCTTTGATTTCCTTTCTTTCAAAGAAACGCACGCCACCAAATATGGCGTAGGGAATATTTTCTTTGATCAGTGCCTGCTCGATATTTCTGGAGAGATGGTTGGAACGGTATAAAATGGTAATATCAGAGTAAGCGGCATTTTCCGATTTAAGGATTTCCTTGATTTCGGAAGCCACCCAGAAGGTTTCCTCAAAGTCATTTTTTCCATGGAAATGCACCACTTCAACCCCCTCGGGATTATCCGTGACCATATCCTTGTCCACCCTTACCTTGTTGTTTTTGATAATATGGTTGCCCACTTTGAGGATGTTTGGCGTAGAGCGGTAGTTCTGGTTCATGATAATGGTTTTCGTGTCAGGAAACATCCTGTCGAATTCCACCAGGTATTCGGGTTTCGCACCGCGCCACTCATAGATCGTCTGGTCGGGATCCCCTACCAGAAACAGGTTCTGGTGCACACGCGAGAGCATTTCCACCAGATGGAACTGGCTGTCGGAGCTGTCCTGCGCCTCATCGACCTGTATGTAATGCAGCATTTGCTGCCATTTGAAAAGCACATCAGGATTGCTGTCGAGTATGAAAGCCGTAAAATGGATCAGGTCATCAAAATCCAGCGCATAATTGCGCTTCTGCTTGTCGAGGTATTTCTGATACACGCGGCTGGAGAGCGATTCCTTTTCATCGGGCTCAAAGCTTTTATTCTCGAGCATGTAACCGAGGTAATCAGAGGTGCTCTTCTGCTTGGAAATAAAACGGAGCACCTGTTTGAAAGTGAGGTTTTTCGAATTGATGTCCAGTTCGTTGAACACCTCCCTTAAAATGGTTTTCTGGTCTTCGGCATCCAGTATGATAAAATTTTTCGGGTAATGGATTTTGTTGATTTCCTCACGCAGAAACCGTACGCAGAAACCGTGATAGGTTGTGATGAAGCTGACATCAAAAAGATCGCCAATAAGCGCCTTGACGCGCCTTTTCATTTCCTGCGCCGCTTTATTGGTAAAGGTCACGCAGAGGATATTGGAGGAATTGATTCCCAGCCTGTCCACGATATAGGCAAAGCGGGAGGTAAGGGCCTTTGTTTTTCCTGAGCCGGCTCCTGCAATAACGCGCACGTAACCTTCTGTGGTTTTCACGGCTTGGAGCTGGCTGGGATTAAGGTTTTCTAGAATCGGATCGTTCATTTTTAAACGGAATGTTTTTGATCTCTATTTATTTTTAAAGCAGAGGGGCAGATCAAAGAGTCTGCAGCACAAATTTATGGAATTAACTCAAAAGAAGGGTAAGAAGCAATTGTTATATTCAGGATGATTACCTATCGGTTAATTAGAAAGCATTTATCTTAAAATAAAATCCTGAAGAGCATCATTTGACTGCTTAATCAAAAAAATGCCCTTCAGGATTCTTTTACCTATTTTCGTTTTTACTTTTTATAAAGCAGTTATTACTATGAATGATAAATAGGTTTTTCGAAACTTAAAGCTGTGATAGTTTTGAAGGGTCTGTTGCCTCTTCAATGCTTTTTCCTTCTGGATTGTAATGTTCGTCATTCTCCTTTTCATCATGCCAGGGACCGTCTTTCAAACGGACCGTTTCAGAAGCGCTTTCTCTGGAAGGAGAATTATCATTCAAGTGCTCGGCTACTTCTTCCACAGTAGTGCCTGCTGCCCTTACGGCATCTTTTAGTATCTCCTCAGGGACATTTAACTTTTCAGCCCACTGCTGGATTTCAGCCTGCTGTGAAATATCAATATGAGCGTTCTGCTCTTGTCCGTTATTATGTAGATTTTCCATGATTTTTAAATTTAATAGTGAATTCCAAAGTTAACATGACAGAAAAATAAAGCTGTTATATTTTAATCCCCTATTATTATAGGATTGCTATGGTTTTCAGTCGGTTAGAAAGGAGTCGTTATTTTATATTTCCCTGACCTGACGAAAGGTAAGGTTGATTCTGGGCAGTACGGGACGGGCCGTCTTAGGCACCTGATGCTCCCAGTAGGTATTGGTGCTGCCTGCCATGAGAAGAAAGGTTCCGTGGTGCAGTGGAATTTCGATTGGCGCCATATTTTTGAGCACTTTATGACGCAGTCGGAACAGACGCGTTTCTCCGAAAGTCACAGAAGCGATGTTCATATTCTTATTGCTCGATGAGGTCTTGTCGCTGTGCCATCCCACACCATCGGTGCCATTTCTGTACAAATTGAGCAGTACGCCGTTAAAGTTTATGCGGGTTTCCTTTTCCACGCGCTCCCTGATCTGGAGCAGTTCCAAAGGCCAATCCGGATTTGATTTACGTTCAGGCCTGCTGCTGTCCCCGTACCACGAGATCATGCGGGGAGCCGTCACCACTTTGTCATACATGGGCATTTCATATTCCCTCCACGGTGTGCCGTGGTATAAAACATTGTAATAATGATCGGATTCGGTTTTGCTGAAGAAATTATCAATCAGCAGCAGGTCGGCATCAGGGACGTCAAATATTCTCCTGCCGCCGTTACCTGATGAAAAAATTTCGGTGTCATCAAAAAGCATCATTTTCTTTATTTTTTTAGTTCATACTCAGTGCAGGCTTAAAGCCTAAAGCCGAAGAAGCCTGTTAATTGCTCATTTTTAGCCTTGGAATATTGATTTCATGTTCCTGCGGATAGGGAGCGCGATGGGTCATGCTCACATCTTCGCGTATTCTCTGCTGCGCCCTGTATTTCCAGTCGTTCTCCTGTTCATAGCGCGGATCTGGTATAAAGGGCATTTTAGCCATCTTGGTAACCGTTATGGTGGGGAAATGGTAATCCACTTCCACACTGCCCAGCAGCAGGTAGCATCCTCCTCCCTGAAAAGGATACATGGCCAGGCTGTCGGTAAAATGCGCCGTATCAAAAAGCTGCCCTTCAGCATCTATCCAGGTGCCGAAATACATAGCGCCCATCTTTGTGGGCACATGCTTGCGGGAGATCAGATAAGCCAGCATTCGGACCTGTTTTTTATGATGGTCCAAAAGGTCTTTTGCCATGACACTGCCCCTGAAAGGAGTCTGAAGCAGATCAAAAGGGGAACAGGAGACCGGAAAGCCCAGCAGTTCAATCTCATCAAAGGCATCTTCAAAAGCAGAACGTTCCAGCTGGGGAAGAACAAATTCCTTTACAGGCTCCTGAAGCAGCATTGGTGCGCGGTTCTCGGGATTGAAGTTTACCAGAATTAGACGGGCAATGACCAGCAGCTGGTTTTTTGTTTTCCCGGTGAACCGGAATGCGCCGATGAAAATCAGAATCTGTATGGCTTCAATTCCAATGGGTATGCGGTTGATAAAATCTTCCAATGATTTGTAAAGCCCGTTTTTTTCCCGTTCCTGCTGGATCAAAACAGCTGTTTTGGATTCAAGGCTCTGCAGGTGCATGAACCCCAGATAGACATCAGAACCATACAAAGTGGTTTCCAACTGGCTTTTGTTCACGCAGGGATTGTGCACTGCCGCCCCTGACATCTTTGCTTCGTGGACATACACTTCGGTGCGGTAGAAACCGCCCTGATTGTTGATTACCGCCACCATAAATTCGATTGGATAATGCACTTTCAGATACAGGCTCTGGTAGCTTTCCACGGCATAGGAGGCTGAGTGTGCCTTGCAGAACGAATAGCCTGCAAAGGACTCGATCTGGCGGTATATTTCCTGGCTGAGCGCCAAGGGGTGCCCCTGGGCCGCGCAGGATGCAAAAAAATTGTCTTTTACTTTCTGCAATGCGGCTTTGGAGCGTCCTTTTCCAGACATGGCACGGCGCAGAATATCCCCGTCGGCTGCAGGAAGCCCGCCGTAATGCAGGGCAATTTTAATGACATCTTCCTGATATACCATAATGCCGTAGGTTTCCCCGAGCTGCTGCTCGAACACTGGATGGAAGTATTCAAACCTGTCGGGATGATTGTGCCTGAAGATATATTCCTTCATCATTCCCGATTGCGCGACCCCCGGGCGTATGATGGAGGAGGCCGCCACAAGGGTTTTATAATTGTCACATTTCAGACGCCGCAGCAGCCCTCTCATGGCAGGGCTCTCGATATAAAAGCAGCCTATGGTTTTTCCCATTGCAAGAAAGCTGTTGCAGCTGGCTTCATCTTTTGAAATCGTGGTGTCACGAATATTGAGCCTTATGCCGCGATTTTTCTCAATCAGTTTTACGCTGTCATCAATATGGCCGATCCCGCGCTGGCTCAGGATATCAAACTTTTCAAGCCCGATATCTTCGGCGGTATGCATGTCAAAAAGCACTATGGGAAAGCCCTTGGGAGGCATTTCCAGTACGGAATAGTTGGTGATGGGCTCTTCGGAAATCAGGATGCCGCAGGAATGCATGCTTCTCTGGTTGGGGTATTTCTCCAGCATCATGCCGTACTGCTGTACTTCACGGACCACTTCATTTGCAGGGTGCAGGGTCATCGGGTTTTTGGCAAGCGCATCGAGTTCTTCTTTTGGAAGCCCGAAAACCTTGCCTACTTCACGGAATATAGAACGATATTTGAATTCTACATTGGTGCCGCAGAATGCCACATGGTCATATCCGTAACGGGAGAAAATGTATTCCAGAATTATGTCACGTTCCTTCCAGCTCCAGTCAATGTCAAAATCGGGAGGACTTTTGCGGTTCAGGTTCAAAAAACGCTCAAAATACAGATCCAGTTCCAAAGGACATATATCGGTAATTCCGAGACAGTAGGCGATGATGCTGTTGGCACCGCTGCCTCGCCCAATATGCAGAAACCCCTGAGAATTGCTGAAACGGATGATATCCCAGGTAATTAAAAAATAGCCGCTGAATTCCAGCTGGTCTATTACCTTAAGCTCGCGGAACATCCTTGATTTTGCCTCTGCATTATGCTGCCCATAACGCCATTCGAGCCCCTGCTGGGCGAGGGTGCTGAGCAGCTGCAAGTCGTCCTTTTTGTTATTGGTGTAGTATTTCTTGTTTTTCGGCGTTTTGAAATCAAATTCAAAATGGCAGTCCGCTATTATTTTTTCCGTATTGGAAATGATCTGCGGGTATCCTTCATAACATTTCAGGATCCTGCCCAGATCCACCATTACTTCTGTCTTCCTGCAGTAATCGGTATTGCCGAGTCGTGAAAGAATTACATTCAGGTCAACGGCCCGCAGTATTTTATGCAGCTTGTATTCCGTTTTGGTGCGGAAGGTAACTGGCTGGAGCACGACCATCTTGTCTATTTGGTTCTTCCAGTCACTGAGAATCAGTACAGGGGTCTGTTCAGGACGAATCCCGATAAACTCATGTTCTTTTAAAACTGCGGGCACATTCTCCAGAGGATAAACCACAAAAACATTTTCAAAGTCCGGAGCGGACAAAGGAAGCGGGGCATTTTCAAAATTATGCCGGGTCAGAAAGCGGTTCATCTCAGCAAGGCCCGCCGCATTTTTTGCCAGCCCGATATAGCGCAGCTGATTCTCTGAGCGGAATTCTATTCCGACAATAGGCTTTATATTCACAGCCCGGCATCCCTTTACAAAGTCATAAATCCCTGTTACGGTATTAATATCAGTGAGTGCCATAGCCCTGACACCCAAGGCGGCTGCCTTGGATATCAGATCTTCGAGCGGTATGGTGCCATAACGCAGGGAGTGGAAGCAGTGGCAGTTGAGATACATGATTTATTTTTTACGTTTTAAGATTTCGTCTTTGGTATTGGGCTTAAAGGAAGCACCGGCGCAGCGCATCACCGCATCAAAACCGTAACGGTTTTTCATCCGGTCCATAGCCTGGTAGAGCGCCAGCATTTCCTGGGTATCGTTAAACAGGTCGATCTGATAGGTTCCCCGCACCAGTCCGCTGAAACGCACCCCAATCAAGCGCAGGCGCATCCGGCGCTGGTAGAGCCTGCCAAAAAGATCCATTGCGGTCTGGGTCAGGATATGATCTGCTGAGGTATACTGCACCCTGCACTGCTTTGTTTCTGTATCAAAGTTGGCATACCGGATCTTGACCGTAACCGTTGAGGTGAGCCACTGCTCGGAGCGCAGCTGATACGAAAGCTTCTCGACCATACCAAGGATAACCCTTCCCAGTTTATCCATGTCGATGGTATCCTGTGAAAAAGTATGCTCGGTGGAAATCGACTTTCTTTCGGTATACGGTTCCACGGGGTTGTTGTCAATGCCATTGGCTTTTTTCCAGAGTTCAATGCCGTTCTGGCCGATCATGCGCTGGAGCGCTTCGGCTGGCATTTCAGAAAGGGTCTTAATGGTACGTATGCCGATTCGGGATAAGAGCTGGAAGGTTTTATCGCCCACCATCGGTATTTTCCGCACTGAGAGCGGGTTTAAAAAAGACTGCACCAGATGCTCCGGGATCTCCAGGTTCTGTTTCTGTTTTCCTTCACCTGTTCCGATCTTCGATACCGTTTTATTGATGGAAAGGGCAAAGGTGAGGGGAAGGCCGGTTTCCTTTGTGATGCGCTGCGCCAGCTCATCGGTCCACTTGTAGCTTCCGTAGAATCTGTCCATTCCGGTGATGTCAAGATAAAATTCATCAATAGAGGCCTTTTCCACCACAGGGGCTTTCTCCTGAATGATTTCGGTAACGTCATGGGAGAGCCTTGAATAGAGTTCCATATCGCCTTTCATAACCTTGGCCTGCGGACATAACCTGAGCGCCATCTGGATGGGCATTGCCGAACGCACCCCGAAACGGCGCGCCTCATAGGAGCAGGAAGCCACAACGCCCCGCTCGCCCCCGCCGATAATCAGCGGAATCCCAGTAAGCTCTGAATTAGTAAGCCTTTCGCAGGAGACGAAAAAGGTGTTCATGTCAATGTGTACAATAGCCCGGTTCATAATCTTTATCATTTATACCTGTCAAAATTAGCACAGATGATAACAATTTTTAAAAATATTATGTTCTAAATAATAACAAAAAATCAAAATACTGATTTTACGGGCGGTCTGGATTATGCTGCAATTAAGCAGAAAGACTTTATTCAGAATTTACGGCAGGTCTTTATTTTGGATTTTTTTAAACCGCCGCCGCCAGCATATTTGGATTTTTCCAAACAGGCATTTCAGCCCACAGGAATCATCTTTTTTTGAAAGTTTTTTCTTTTAGAAAAAAAGAATTATCTTTACAGTTACCACCAAAAAATGTAATTCTATTTTCAATAGTCTAAGACCTAAGTTTTTTTAACCACTGCGGCTTTCAGATCTATTTTTACCTGCCGCACTATAAATTTAAAAGCTATGCCACAAAAGCAGAATTGGGAGAAGATTATTTATCTTGCTGAAGATGACGAAGATGACAGACTGCTGTTTGCTGATGCAGTCGAAGAATTAAACCTGCCCATTTTGGTAGTGCAGACGGCAGACGGCTGCGAACTGCTGGAAACCCTTGAAAAGGCGAAGCATCTTCCTGAAACGATATTTCTGGATATCAATATGCCCCGAAAAAACGGATTTGAATGCCTTAAAGAAATTCGAAACGGCGGCAGCGATTTCAAAAATATAAAGATTATCATGCTGTCCACCAGCAGCAGTGCGATGCATATCCGGACCGCCTATAATCTCGGGGCGGATTATTATGCCGTAAAACCGCCTACCTTTATGGAATTAAAAGATCTTTTAAAAGGGATTTTGGACAGGGACCTTAAGAGCTTAAGAAAAGAGATGGAAAAAAAACTTCCAGCCTGCTAAAGATAAAAATAATGATGAGGGATCTGAATGCTTGCGGATCTTTAATCAGACAAGATCTTACAGGACAGGGCTTTATTATTCAGGGGCAGTTTCTTTTTCAGGGCTCCCTTGACTGGGCATGGTGCGTTTGATGTGCAGGTAAAAATCCTTGAGATGCCACCAGGCCGGGCATCTCTCTACAGGACCGTTGAAATTGCGTATGCCGATGTAGCAGCTCTTCAAAAAAAGCTGCGTATCTGTAATCTTTGCCCAGGGCTTCCATTCCACCTCAAGGGGAGGAGGAAACGCTTCAAAATGTCTTTTTATATCTTCGTAATTCATGCTGCAAAAATAATCCAAAACCATATATCAGACAAGGCCGGCATTGCTTTTACAGCCCGCCGGGCTTCTGTTTTCGATCAGGTTTTTCACTATTCTGGAGCCCAGCTGTTTGCCCGTATTTGACCTGTACTTTTTTGCCAGAATGATTTGGTTTTATATCGTTAAGGCCAAAGCGTGCTGCTTTTTTTTTTATAAAAAGGACGTATAAATACCATTTGTACGCCGCCAGATCCGGAGAATGATTAAATCAAATTGTCAAAAGAATGGGTTTAAGCCTTAAAAAGCTGTAATTCTAAAAGGATATACTGTAAGTGATCTGCCTTAGGTTTTGGTAAATTTGCTATATACTGGTAAAGGTAAACAGCAATTTAATCAGTCAGAAAAAAAACAGGGGACCGGCGGGGTTCGTCTGAAGGTTCTGTACAATGATTTAGTTAGTTACCGCATACCATTTCAGGCACCCGCCGGCTGCCAGAAAGCTCCTTGAATTTTGAGGGGCTTTTTTTGTCGGCGGACGTGCGCTGTAAACTTTATGCGCATCAGAGAAAATCAGAAAACTGCAATTCTTTCATTTTTTTTATTTTAGTATTGTATTTATTTCAATTGCAATTATTGGATTATCAGTGATTTAGTACTGTGTATTTTGTAAGAGCTGTATTTTAATTTTATAACGCAGCGGGGAAAAGCTGTGTTAAATTTGAAGTTTATACGAATAAAATTTAATTATTATGAAAACAGCATACTCATCCACTGTTCCTAAGGAATTAAGCAGCGGCCTGATCATTTTTGCAGGAGTTGCGCTTTTCTTTTTACTCATGGAGTTTTTGAATCTCTCCCATGTATTTTATCTGCGTTTATTGAATGTGTTTTTTATATTTTACGGCGTAAACAGGATTTTAAACATTAACCTTGCCCAAGGACAGAATAATTTTCTTTTTAATGCGGTATCAGCCATGATTACTTCGTTTATAGGCGTAGTGCTTAGTCTTGCTGCACTTATGATCTACAGTTATGCCCGGGGAGGCGACCATTACGTTGAATCCTTGTCCCAGACCTTTATGTTCGGAGCGGAACCTTCGGTTCCCATCTATATCCTTTGCCTTTTATTTGAAGGAAGCGCTTCGTGTATTGTGGTGACACTTGTTCTGATGCTCTGCAGAAACAGCAAGTTTAGAGCCGATTAAATATTTTGTTTTCAATTTTCGGCCTTTCATTGAAACAAGGATCTTTTTCTGCACATACGGAAGGATTTAATTTATTGATTTTTAATTATGTAAGCATTCTGTCAAAAAAAAATAGGGCTTTCTTTCCCAGCTGGCTATTTTATAAAACAGGAATGCAGGATGTTCCAATTATGAAAAACCTGATTTTAAAGCTGTAAGCTTTTTAAATCATGGTGCAGTATTTTTACGTTTTCTTTAAAATTATAAAATCACAGCGTAATGAAACTATTTAAAAGCAATAAAAAGCACATCATCGACCGTGCACAGCAATCACAGAAGAGAAAAGGAGCTATAATAAACGCAATGGTCATTTCAATAGTATTCTTTATTGCCGTGCTGCTGGTTTCAGTAATAGTGTAACGGCGTCTATTTAAAAAAAACTTGCTAATTTTTAGATTTTACCATAAAGTTTTGTAATAAAACACTGAAATTATGTAAGAATATAAGCAGGTTTTCTTTTAACTTGGGATTTCAAACTAAAAAAATATATTGTTATGAAAATCAATTTTAAATCTGGGTTTGCAGTTCTGCTGGTGCTTGCAGGGCTTTCCATTTCGTGTAAAAAAAATGAGACAGTTCCTGCTGAAACCAATGATACTTATGCAGACAGCTCTGCTGTTGTGGCTGATACCATCAGTACGGTTCCAGCCGATACTGTTGGGACCGATACCTCTAAAACTATGACTCCGCCGCCAGCAAAGTAGGTTCTTAATTAAAATAAATGGTTATTATTAATTCAAAAAGCCTGCAGAAATATAATTTCTGCAGGCTTTTTAATTTTTTCCAGCTTAGCCACTGCCTTGTAAATATTTGTATAAGTTTCGACCTAAGCTTTTTAGCAATTGATTTTCCTGGATTCCTATTTTATGGAAAGGCAATGCGCCACGATTTTGCCACAAAACTTAGACCGGTGAAATATCTTTAAAAACCGATTTAACTTTTTGTGGCAAAATTGAAGGCAACTCCAAATCTGGAAATATTCGAAACCATATTTATTTAAACTTGATTTTGCCAAATTTAAGATTTCAAAAAGATTGTGCCAAGGTGATTGGGGGAAATTATTGAGAACGGATTAAAAAACTGTATCTATATCCATGAAATATATATTTACGGATCTTTATCAAAAGCCAGAATAAATGCGTTTCTATTAAATGATCTGCAGGTGCGGACGGATCTGCATCGTGACGATATCGCATCTTTTTGGCTGCGAGAGACAAAACAAAGTGCTCATTGCAATATCGTAAGCTTCCAGCATCTCCAGTTTCTCAACTTTCTCATGCTGCACTTTCTTCGGATCGGTCTGCATGTCACTTGTCACAGCGCCCGGTTCAATAAGGGAAACCTTGATCCCAAGAGGATTTAGTTCCTTGCGAAGTGAGGTGCTGAATCCGCGAATGGCTGTTTTTGTGGCTACATAAATGGTGCTTTCAGGCGTGCGGCTCTCCGCACTCATTGACCCGATATTGATGATATGTCCTGATTTGTGCTTTTTCATTCGTGCAGCAGCTGCCTGAGCAAAGGCAAGATAACCGGTAATGTTGGTATCGATCGCGTATTTGTAATCTTCATAAGTTTCCCCTGTTAGTCCCGGGGCTGCAACGGCCGCATTATTGATAAGGATGTCTATTCCACCGAGTTTGGTATCTGCTATTGACAGTATTTTGTCAATGTCCTCCTTTTTGGTAACATCTGCGGGAGTACCGTAAAGTTCGCTGTCCGGGAACTGCTTTTTTATATCTGCAACGGCTTTTTCAAAATCTTCCCTATCCCTTCCAAAAATAAGTACGCGCCCGCCAAGAGAAACCAAGACATCGGCAATTGCTTTTCCTATTCCGGTTGTTCCACCCGTTATAACTATTTTTTTATCCTTGATGTTCTGTCCAAAGTAATTTGTTAATTTTTCCATAAGTGTTTTTTTTTTTTAAGTTATTATTATCTATTCTGTCCGGCATACTAAATTGAAATGTCACGGTAATACAGTGTCATAGTATGAAATTGGTGCGCAAATCTGGTTTTATCTATGCCATGTTACTATGTACAGATGCACATACTAAAAAAAAACCGTACTTGCGATCATTCTTTCCTGTAGATCTTTAGGTTCATTTTTCACATTCTGGGCCTTTAAACTGCAGGATCAAAAATTACCACTGAATTTTTACGGTGCCCCGGCCTGAAATTTTATACTCGTGTATATTCGCATTTGCTGTAAAAGGTTTTTGTGTTTGCTTATCCTGCAAGACCTCCATTTTAATGCTGCTGTTTTTAATTTTTATAATTTTTAAATTGCAGTTCAATTCTTTATCACCATCTAATTTTATGGTGACTGTATTTCCCCTTTTACTTTGATGAATAATGGGATAATCAACAAAAAGTAGAAACTCATCGCCAATTTTGATGTACTGCCTTGGCACGACACCAAAGGCCATTCCGGCGCCATAGACTTCCTGACCGACCTTGCCGCTTTTCTCCCAGCCGTTGTATAAATCTTCAAGTGGAATCCACAGATCAGCCTGAACTTCTCCGGTTTTAACTTCTTCAGAAATCATATCAAAAGGGAGCATAGCGGGATAGTAATAGGCAATCCTGCCGACAGCATATTTTATAAACTCGGGAATTAGTGTTCTCAGTGCCGGAAGAATCTCAACATCTTCTGCCTGAACCATATATTCTGACAATGCTGCATAGACTTCCATCTCCTCATATGCGGCGGTATAAGGGGCATCATTCAAGGGAAAAATGGAGAAGAAATTGGTATAATTTTTACCAAATCCGTATCTGCAGTCATAAAGCTGAATATTTTTAAATAATCCCGTCAGGCATCTGTAACTTAAATCGAGGTAAAGTTTTTTATTGGTAATTTTGTATAATTCCAATAAAGCCCCGGCTGCAAAAGCAGTGTTATTGGCTTGATACAGAATGTTTAATCCGAGTCCTTCCAGTTTTTTTGCCGCTTTTTCTGCTTCGTTTAAGTATCGTTTTTCTTTAGTTATCTTAAAAAGCAGCAGCATCAAATGCGCGTATGCCCCTGGAACATCCCTTTCTCCTCCAGCGCCCGGTGCCGTTTCTTTTTTGATGACCTCAAGGGTTTCCATATTATAAAATACAGGCCACTCATAATTGAAATGGTGTGCCGTTCTTATAACATATTCTATCGAGTCAAGCACAAGTTTTTCTGAAGTTTTATCACCCCATAAGGCAAGTCTGGCCAGATTCATCAATGGATGATGCAGATACCAGGAATCCATCACCATTTCTTTTTTCTGCTCTTCGGACTGATCCAGTTTGTCAACCATCGAGGGAAGCCAGCGGTTTATGCAGTTTATTTTTTCATCATAAAATTCAGGTAATCCTTTAATTAAATCTTCGCAGATAGGCTCTTTTTCGCCGCCCCATTTTTCATATTCTTTAAAAGGAGCCAATACGGCAAGCTGGACCATACTTTCGGGCGGCGTTTCATAGTCGCATAAGTAGGCATTTAAATAGGGGTGTCCTAGCTTTTGTGTCCAGGAACCCTTATTAGTCGTTAAATCTGAAACCACTTTCTGAGCGATTTCCGGCCAGTTGTGATATTCGATCCGCGGCTGTTCAAGCAGTTTATATACCGTGACCAGATTATTTAAAAAATGCTCGCAGATTGTTGTTGTCTGATCAAATATCTCAGTATGAAAAACGACATAGGCATTCGAGATAGTGAAGGCTTTTCCCGCCGGAAGAGGCAGTTTATCAGTGGTCGGTAGTTGAAACCCGATTTCGGGCCAGCTTCCGCCTACTGTATTTTTGGATTCCGTTTCCGTAGCTTCACAATACTCGGATAGTGATGTAAGGTTTTGAAAATAAAAAAACGAACCTGTCTGCGGTTTTGTAATGCTCGCAAAAAGAAGTCCGGAGCGGGATCCTAACTGTTCCATGTGAATTGTTCCGGCAGTATTAGCAATATTCCCGCTTTGCGTCAGCGGAATTATGTCCCTCGGCCAAAATGGCATCAAGAGAGGAATATTAGCATTGAAGGATGTGGTGTAATGCAAAACTGGTGCTTCAGCAGAGGGAAATTCAATACGGACCTCATAATTGCCAAGTCTGGAATTGAGTACTACGATTACAATATCCTGGTCTTCAAAAAGATTGGTAACTTCAAAACAGCTGTTCATGGCAAATGCGGCACGAAAGGCTATTTTCCCAGTACCGGGCATTATAGCAACAATCCAAAGCGAATCGCCCGTATTATAAAATTGATACGTGGAAGAATGAATTTTTTTCTCCAAAAGTATTTCACTATTTTCAATATCTGCCTGGGCAGTTGCGCTCCATGGTGTAACTGTATGCATATTGATCATTTTTAGTTTATAAAAAGTGATATCCAGTGAATAGGGAATGAGAGATTCAGCCTGTATTTAGAAGCACATTAAAATTATTCCCAGTTAAAGAGAACAAAACCAGTCACAACCGCTCCTATAGAGAGCAGAAGGAAATAAGTTAATAGGCCGTAATTTCTAAAAAAGGCATCCATCATCCAATTGGTTTATATCAAATTTCGGCATATCATTAATTTTTCTTCTTACATAATTTGTACTAGTTCTTACAAGATTTTCCAAAGATGAGAATTGGTCATAGTAATTGATTACTCTCCTGAAATGGCTTTGGACCAAAGCTGGTCTCCAGAAAAAGAACGGAGACAGTAAAATAAAAAGCTTGTAGAAAGAAAATTGGAAGCATACTATGCCTATTGGGCTTTCTTGCGCGTGCCAATGACGAACCCTCTAGGCTCATTCACTAACATAAAATTGTCTGCAGGTTATTGCCAATATGTGATGCGGAGCGGAGATCATACCTGAACAACAGTGTTTTATCTGTAAGAATTTAAGATGATCCTGTAAAATTAATGCCTTAAATTATAGTTACTTAGCTATCACTTAATTTTAAAAAGGACATCATGAAAGCAGCAGTTATTCACGGACCTGGTTCGATTAAATATGATACGGTAGAAGATCCAAAAATCATAGCACAGGATGATATTATTCTAAAAGTTACTTCCACGGCAATATGCGGATCGGATCTGCATATTTATTCTGGTGCCATGCCAACAACTCCCATGGTGCTTGGCCATGAATTTATGGGTATTGTGGAGGAAACGGGCTCGGCTGTCACCCACCTGAAAAGAGGGGACCGAGTTGTGGTTCCTTTCCCGATTGCCTGCGGGAATTGTTTTTTCTGCAATCACGATGTTCCGGGCAACTGTGAGCACAGCAACCCCGAACATTACGGTCCTGAGGGTGGAATTCTCACAGAGAAAGGCGGGGCACTTTTCGGTTATACAGACCTCTATGGCGGGTATGACGGAGGTCAAGCACAGTATGTGCGCGTACCATATGCCAATTACGGACCCAGAGTTGTTCCTGAAGATCTAAGTGATGAGCAGCTTCTTTTTCTAACCGACATATTCCCGACAGGCTATACCGGGGTGGACTGGGGGGAAGTCAAGGGCGGGGAAACCGTAGCGATATTTGGTTCGGGACCTGTTGGTATCATGGCGGCCAAAAGCGCCTGGCTTAGAGGCGCGGCGCAGGTCATTGTAGTTGACACACTTCAGTTTAGACTCGATAAAGCTAAAGCTACAGCGGGCTGTACCACAATTCTATGGCAGAATGGGCCTAAAGATGTTGTTGAACAGATCCGTTCTCTTACAAATGGCCGCGGCGCAGATGTCTGCATTGACGCGGTTGGATTTGAACCGGACCGTAATTTAGCTGACCGTATTAAGGCAACCATCAATTTCGAAAAAGGATCAACAAAAGTTTTAGAAGCCTGCATGAGCGCCGTAAGAAGAAGCGGAATTGTTTCTGTTTTGGGTGTTTATCCTGTCAACTATGATAATTTTCCGATAGGACAGTTTTTTGATAAAGGGATAATCCTAAAAGGAGGGCAGGCTCCGGCTCACAAACACATTGATAAACTTTTAGAATATGTGGTTCAGGGAAAGGTGAAGCTAGAAGACATTATAACGCACAGACTGCCGTTGAGTGAGATTTCACATGCTTACGATATTTTCAAAAAACGTGAAGACGGATGTGTAAAAGTAGTACTTGATCCGTGGAAATAGAAATAATTCTTCAACGCGTCATGCTTATTATATCTAAAAACCGATTGCGTTAAATATAATTATCGCTCTGGTTATTAATTGTTTAAAGTACTAAATCTGTAAATACTTCATTTAATGATATAACGATCTCAACTTTTAAGATATTAACTTTGAGGTTATTGAAACTAAAATAGGACATTATGAAAACAATATTAAAAACTTCATTCCTTACACTGATCTTTACCCTGGTGCTATCTTGTAAAAACAATCAGAATTCCAGCACAGATCCATACGCAGATGAAACAGATTCAACGCAGGCAGCTGTTGACAGCATTGGAGCTGACTCGGATACGACCCGTACAAGTACAAATGGAACAACTGGTGCTACCGGCGAGGGTTCGACTGGTTCTGGTTCGGATGGAACTACGCAAAAAGGGACTACAACCATAAACAAAGATTCAACATCTAACAGTAAAGGCAGTAAATAGCTGCCAAGGTTGATTATTTATATTTCTATTTAAACCTGCATCCTGTTTGGATGCAGGTTTTTTTGTGTGCACAATCCTTCTATCTTTTGGAATTTAAACGTTTAAAAAAATCGTGCATCCATGGTGCTTGCTGCCACATTTTATGCTTCTTATAGTTTTTCTCACACATAGTAAGCGCGACGGCGGTTTCAAGTAAACTGGTTCTTCAAAATACTAGCAGCCTTTAGTGTTTTTTAAGTGTAATAGGTTCGAATAATTATTGGCAGCTTTTGTTTCCGATGTATTAGTTCGCGTCTGTAACCTGCTGATCTATATTGCTATGAGGTTTGAATACTGTAAGATATAACGGATCATTATGTAAGGCTCTCTGTTGATGGCTTTGTACATTTGGATATAATATTAAATTAAAAAATTATGGCAACTACAGCAAAAAAAACTACGGCGGATAAAGCAAAAAGTACGGCATCCAAAAGTACTGCATCAAGAAATACTGCATCAAGAAATACTGCAAAAACTGCATCTAAGAGCACAGACGGAAAAGTAAAAGCAAAATCGACTGCTGCCGATGGACTAAGAGAACTATTTGTAGATTCATTGAAAGATATTTACTGGGCAGAAAAAGCCCTGACTAAGGCTTTGCCAAAGATGGCTAAGAATGCGACTTCCGAGAACCTGATAACTGCTATCAACGATCATCTTAGCGTTACAGAAGAACAGGTTAAAAGACTGGAGCAGGTTTTTTCTTTAATTGGCGAGAAGGCTGCGGCCAAGAAATGCGACGCAATGGAAGGACTTATCAAGGAAGGAGAAAGCATTATGGAAGAAACCGAAGCAGGACCTGTTCGTGACGCAGGAATCATAGCAGCATCTCAGAAAATTGAGCATTACGAGATTGCAACATACGGTACATTGGCAGCTTTTGCTACTACACTTGGCGAAGATGATGCGGTACTGCTGCTGGAGAAAACATTGGCGGAGGAAAAAGAAGCAGATACACTGCTTACCGAGGCAGCCTATAATACCATTAATTTTGATGCAAACGAGGAAGATTAGGCCTAGGAATAATATAAAAGTTGGCCTGTACTGTGAGTACGGGCCTTTTTTATAAGCGTTACTAGTATGCAGATTACCTAAAGTTCAGATCAGGTATTGTAATCCGGTTAATAAATACAAATACAGTACCTCGCAGGTTATATAATCTACAGCTCATCGAAAGGAAGGTGAAATTTACAGGTCAGGCCTGCAGTCAGCTTATATTATTTGTATTAAGAACTTATAAGAGATGTCCAGCTGATGCAAGTTTTGGAGTACTGTTTTTTTTCATATATGATATTATATTTATTTTTATTATGCAACATTTAAAAATTACAAGAATAAATGAAAGATTTATTAGAGAAATTTGAAAACGATTTGAAAATACATCTCGAAAGTACTTTTGCTTCGTCCAATCAGGAAGATCCGATCAGAAAGTTGGACGAAACAGAAAAGACTGTCTTTGATTACGTCGACAATTACCTTTTGGAATCTTCCCTTATCGCAAAAGATGTAGAAAGATCTGTACAGCTGATTTTGGACGAATTTGCTAAATCAAAGATTAAATACATCCAATAACCGACGAGGAAATTTAGTTTATAAAAATTTTCGTCCTGTCTCACTATCTAGTACTGCCGCTGAGAACTCAATTCTGCCTGCCAGACCCATTTTACCCATTCCAATCCTACTTGAATTTTCCCATCTGCTGTAAATCCTATAAGTATTAGAGCATATCTTGTAATTGATTACTATTTATTGGTAATACTTTTGGATATGCAAATCAAGACTAATATTCTCATTTTAAAGTATTTGAGCAGCTATTGATAACTAATTAATTTACGCTATATGAAAACGAAATACCAGTTTACTGCATTTCTATGTGTGATGGGGCTGCTTTCCTACGGCCAGAAAGGCATACCTCCTAAAGAAGATACCAAGAAAGTGACCATTACCAATTTCCCTACCCATCTTGAGTACAGTTCCTCACTCGCATCGGGCCTTAAAACGGCAAATGGCTGGCAGGCGACCCCTGCCGCGATGGGACTTGGAAAACCAAGGATGCTGTATATCGGCAAAAAAGGCCAGCTCTATGTTACAAGACGCGATGCGGGAGATGTGCTGATGCTGACCGATACCAACAACGACGGCAGGTTTGACGATATGACACGTGTAGCTGATTTTCCAGGAGTACACGGCATTACGGCCAAAGATGATTTTATGTACCTGTGCAATAACAACAAAGTACTTAGATATGCATTAAATGCTGATGGAACTTTGGGCAAGGCCGCCGATACGCTGATTAAAGATCTGCCGAGCGGCGGGCAGCATGCGAACCGCACGATGGATTTCGGGCCTGACGGCAAATTGTATATCTCAGTGGGAAGCGTCTGCAACGACTGTAAGGAAAGCGATAAGGAAACTGCCGCCATGCTGCAGGTGGACCCGCAGACTTGGAAAAGAACGCTTTATGCGTCAGGGCTTCGAAATACCATCGGTTTTGACTGGCAGCCTCAGACCAAAGAAATGTGGGGTGTGGACAATGGCGGAGACACTAAAGGAGACGACTGGCCTCCCGAAGAATTAAATAAGATTATTATGGGAGGCAATTACGGATTTCCTTTCGCCTACGGCAAGAAGGAAGTGGATCAGAGCAGGGAAGACCCTGTGGGCAATACCAAGGAGGGCTGGGTCAAACCTACTCAGGCATCTATACTGGATTTCCCGGCGCACAGCGCCCCTATTGCTTTTGCATTTTTCGACAGCGGTAAAAATAAAGGAGATGCACTGGTGTGCTGGCACGGCTCATGGAACAGACAAAATCCGAGCGGTTACAAAGTGGAACGCATCAAATTTGACAGCAAGGGCAATCCCACAGGGTCTGAAGATTTCTTAACGGGATTTTTAATCGGCAGCGAACGGTTCGGCAGACCCGCAGGACTGGCGATCGGTTCTGATGTGGTTTATATATCAGATGATGCAAATGGTATTATTTATGCACTCAAACAAAAATAAAGATGAAAAAATATATTATACTACTGTTAGCAGCCCAGTTAACGTGGGCTCAGCAGCCAACAAAACGCATTGAATTTGAAGCGCCTGAAAGTTATCCCGAGGGAGTGGCTTTCGATAAGGCTGCCAATGTGTTTTATGTATCCTCGGCAAGATTGGGTACCGTTGGAAAAGTTACCAAAGAGGGCAGGTATTCGGAATTTTATGCCGATAAAACCCTTAAATCAACCTACGGGCTGAAGGTGCATCCCGACGGAAAAAGGCTTTTTGTCTGTGCAGGCGATGCCAACTATAGCAAATTCAGCACGCCTGATACCAAAAAGAAAATGGCAAGGCTTCTTATCCTTGACCTTAAAACAGGTAAGAAATTAAATGATATTGATCTGGGCGGGTTTATTGCTGGAGAACATTTTCCTAATGACCTGGCTTTTGACAAAGAAGGGAATGCTTATATCACGGATAGTTATGCATACGCTGTGTATAAAGTGGATGCAAAAGGAACAGCGTCAGTATTCAGCACAAACGAACTGCTTAAAACAGCAGGAGTCGGACCCAATGGAATTGTTTATCATCCGGAAGGTTTTCTGCTGGTAGCAAACAATGGGAAAGGAGCACTTATAAAATTGCCGATTTCAAATCCCAATAGCGGGACAAAGGTAAAAATAGAGCAGTTCTTTCCAAGCGCAGACGGTATGCTTTTAAATGACAATTCCACTTTGACACTAGTGCAGAATGGAGGAGTAAACAAAATATTCAAGATTAAAAGCATCGATAATTGGACTACGGCAGAGGTTTCGGAATCCACTTCTGTAGAAGACCGTTTTGCCTTTCCTTCTACTGCGGCTGTTTCGGGCAGTGAAACCTGGATCATGAATGCGAATTTCAGCGAACTTACTGAAGGTAATAACGTACCATCAAAAAAGTTTTCCCTGCAGCAGGCCGTGTTTGCTCCTGTAAAAAAATAAAAGATTAAAAAAACAATAACATACCATACATGATAGAGTATATTCCTTACAGTGATTCGATCGAAGTTATACAGCCCGACGAACAGGAGATCAGCCAGAAAATTATAGATTCGATGGCAAGGGTTAACCGCCTGATGTACGAGAAATACCGACATGCCATACGCGATGCGCATGCCAAAAGCCATGCTGTATTGAAAGGCGAGCTTAAGGTATATGATAACCTGCCCGAACATCTGGCACAGGGGTTGTTTGCCAAGGCCAGAACCTATCCAGTAATTGTGCGCTTATCAACGGCGCAGGGCTCCATCGTACCCGATAAAATGTCAGCATTCAGGGGTATGGCCATAAAAGTAATCGGAGTGGAAGGAGAAAAGCTGCTGCCAGAACTCTCAGACGCCGTGACCCAGGACTTCCTTATGGTAAATTATCCTGTCATTCCAACCGGAACGATAAAGGAATACCTCAAGATGCAGGAGGGGCTGGAAAAGCAGGCCGACAGCGGGGAGCTCTTTCAGGAAATCGCGCAGAAGGCCGCTGTCGGGGTGCAGAATGTACTTGCCGCAGTAGGTCTTGCTGATGATACCAATCAATTGAGCGCACCGGGACCGCATATCCTTGGGGATACTTATTTCAGTATGGCAGCACTGCGTTTTGGGGATTATGTGGCCAAAATAAATGTTAAGCCGCTTTCGGATAATGTAAAGGAATTAGCGGGGAAGAAAATTGATAAGGATATTATCGACGCAGATGAGCACGCTTTTTTAACAAAAATTGTTGCTGATTTTTTCCAGTCTGCTACAGCGGAATATGAAATCGGCGCACAGCTCTGCACCGATTTGGAAATCATGCCCGTGGAAGACGGATCCGTGCAGTGGCCCGAGGACCAGAGTCCTTATCAGCCTGTTGGTAAAATTACTTTTCATCCGCAGCAAACTTTCAGTCCCGAGCGCCGTGTGTATGCAGACGACACGTTGAGTTTTAATCCGTTTCACAGTCTGGCTGATCACCGTCCGCTGGGCAATATTATGCGAGTGAGACAACTGGCCTATGAAACTTCAAGCCGCTACAGGCACCATATGAATGCTAAGGCAAGGATAGAACCAGTCAGCATTGACCAGCTGCCAGATTAATTGCCGCCCTGTAAAATAATAGATTAAAAAAGCCTGCGAGATGATTACATTACGCAGGCTTATATACTTTGGTCATCCTCGGAAAAAGTAATATCTTTAATCCTCATCATCTTCATCTGCCTCAGATTCATCTAAAGTTCTTCTGTCGGCATCGTCATGATCCAGTTCGGTAGGCTGGTGGTCGGCAGACCTTTCGTCTTTATAATGCTGGTTCACGCCAGGATCGGTATGTTCCATGGTTTCGGACTGGATGGATTCTTCCCCCATATGATACAGACTGTCGTCCTGACGGTAAGTATCGTAGTTTTCTTGTGGTATCATAATGTTAAAATTAGATAGTTAATAAATGCTGCTTTATCTGCAGTCTTTTCTTTTCTTGTAATTTAAAGAGCAGTAAAGTTACGGTAGAAAGAGCCGGACTATATTACAGTCTGTATCTGTTTAATTACATTATTTTCAGATTATTATTGTTTTTACTGTCAGCCAATTAAATGCAAAGGTCATTCCTGTGCGCACTGTAGCACGCATCCTGATGGGGAAAGGACGTATTAAAAGGATGCAATACAAGAATGCAGACTCAGAAACTGTTATAAGGCGACTGAGAGCTGCCAAGCTTTCCTGCATTCATTAATTTTTTGAAACAGCAAGTGAGTCGTTTTTGATTATATAATTTTCTTTGCGGTTCGAGGCATCATTTTCATCTTCGCATAGTGCTTCACAGCTGATGTGCAGCGCCGCCATTAAAACCGATAGTATCACAACTTTGGAAAATAGTGCTTTCATAAACATTTGTTTTTTGGTTAGCTTAAAATGTACTTGACTCAATAAAAATAAAGTACGCTCAAAATCCTGTTCTTACATTTTTTTTGCCCTTTGTTATATAATTTTAAGCAGCTAGGATGTATGTGATAATTCAGCAATATAGGCTGATTGGCAATAGGCAGATTATTAAATGGATGGAGTACCCGGCTGTCTGATGCGGTTATAAAAGGAAATCACATAAAAAAAACCGTTATTGGTAACGGTTTTATATGGAAAAAAAATAAGAGTATTAAAATTTTCGCTGGGATGGTCTGTAATTGTGGACTGCACCATTATCTGTTTCATCTCGGACGCGTTCATCTTCTTTAAGCTCCTCGTTGCCAAGTTCCCCAATTTCAAATTCCTTGTTTACGGGATTATCGTGATCGGGTTCAATGGTTTCAAAGCCGCCGTTTTGAGTTTCATCACTCTGGGGCGCATCAATGTCAGTTTCAAAACCTTCAGAAGGATCATTATTTATAAGATCCTCTTCAATGTCCTTCTCGGTTATATCTTTGGATCCGCTGTCGGATTCATTATCAAGATTTTCTGAATCGTATGGATTACTGTCTTTATCACTGTCCTGCACGTCTGAATTGCGGACTTTTAATTTCTGCTGCTCCGCGTCTGAAGGTTTTTGTTGATCGGAACTGCTGCCGATCTCTTCCGTGCTCAGATCATCTGCATAATCGGGTTCGGCATTCTCTGTAAACGGGTGGGCGTCAGGGGAGGCAGTTTTCTGCTGTCCCTGCTTGCCTAATGCTGTATTTTGGAAATTTTTGTCATCCTGACGCTCATTTTCCTTTGTATCTGTTTTCATAACATTATATTTTTAAATTAATTTTTTGCTGTCGTCTGTCGCTAAGAGATTGTCCCGCAGGGAGGATCGTTGCGGCCGTGTAATTCTTTCTTACCAAAATTATAGCGGAGAGGTACAATTTTCTTTACAGAATAATGAATTCCAGTTATAAAATAGCTATCAGACAAGCAGGCAGATCCAATATCATACGGGTAAATGCTTCAAATACTGATATGCAGCATAGCTGCTGCATCAAGCTGCTTTGCTGCAAACAATAATTCTCTCGAAAAGAACATTTGTGACAGGGAAAATCATCCAGCCGAATGTTGCCGCAGCACAGGGAATGATAGGCGTGGCAGTTGAGAAACATGATTTATTTTTTGCGTTTTAAAATTTCGTCTTTATTGTTAGGTTTGAAAGAGACGCATGCGCATCTCCTCACGGCGTCAAATCCGTAGTGGGTTTTCATCCTGTCCATTGCCTGATAGAGCGACAGCATTTCTTCAGTATCTTTGAACAGGACAATCTGATAGGTTTCCCTGACCAGTCCGCTGAGTACAACTGTGTAATTGATGTGGGTATACAGTTTCGAACCTAAAGACGGCAAACCCTTATTTTGCTGGATTTGTGGTTTCCTAAAATTGGGAGTGCCATGATTTTGCCACAAAACTTAAAATGTCTATTTACAAAATAAATTCTAGATGAGTTATGGTATATTTGTTGCGGATGAAGAGGTTCCGCATTTAATTTCTATTATTGGTAGTGTTTAAAAGGGTTTATAAAATTATTTACTAAGGACCTAGTAAAAAAAGTGTAGTTCAATTTTTTAAAAGTGTTTGGTATACCCGCATAATTTTTATTAAAATGAAAATTATAAAGTGCAAGAAACAACTAAATGTTTTTTTTTGAATTTTGAAATTTTGTACTTAAACACTTCGCATGGAATTGTGTTTAAGACCTATCAAGGTAAGCTTTGTAAATTTAGTTATATTATTTTGAAATACTTTTGATTTAATTTGGCTATGTTAACAGGAAAGATAGCCAGAGCGGTAAATTATTAAAAATAAAGAAGATGGTGCTAAAAAATGATATCTCCTGAAGTTATTTTATATCTAAATCATCATTAATTTCAGGTGATTTATATTCAATTTTAATAGAATAGTTAAAATCATTTTCACAATCCCCATACGTCCTTCTTCCTTTTGGAGTTCCTTCCTTTCCTTGGCAGTAAGCATTTCCTGCTGCTTCCGTTTTTTTATTGAAATATAAACCTCGAATAATATCTCCGATATTGAAGCCTCCATTATAACATTTAGGATTATTACAATTTATAAATTCACCAATGTTATGTTTTCCATAATCAGAAAGGCCGTAACCACGATAAACACCTTTTCCTGATTCATTGACTTCAACTGAAATTTTATCAATTTCAGGAAAGGCTTTTTCAAATGTGGTTTTTTGATTAAATATAAAATTGGTTTCATTGAAGACATCCTGTGCTTTCTTTCTTGGTTCCATCATTCTTTTTTTTGATATTATCAAATTTAATCAAATCAGATGAGATTAGTAATTAGAAATTTTATATTTAACAAATTAAGCGTTACCGTAAAAATGATCATAAAATAGTTTACTTCGAAATATCTATTTTTAGATATTTTGAATTTTTTAAATAATGTACATTAAATTTCAATTCATTATAAATTTCTGTACCATCAACTTTAAAAATACTTCTTAGTAATTCGTTGTCATATGTAAAGTAAAAATTATAAACCGACCCTTTTGATCTATTTTTATTTCGTAGAATTCTTGCTAAACATTTTTTTTCGGGTAAATTATATTTGTTTTCTCCGTTTACACTAAAGAGGTAATTATTACATTTGATAAAACTATAAAGTTCACTGTTATTATTTCCACTGCTGCCGTGATGCGACACTTTCACCCAATCGCATTCAAATTGATTTTCTTTAGAATATCCCAACTTTTCTAATGATTTAATTACATCGTTAGGATGCGAATCAGCCAGCCACAATATTTTACGGTTCTTAAATTCTGTGATAAGTGATATACTACTGCCATTTTCTACAGATTTATCTTCTACGAAATCTTCAATCTCGAATTCTAATAACCTTATTAAATAATCGTTATCTTTGATTGCTTTTGCATCACTTACAGAATCTAATTCATGACGCTCTAATTCATTTGAGCTATCAATTGGATATTTATTCCGTAACTTATTCAATTTTGTACTGGAGGGAGTTAACAGCGTTAATATTAAACCAAATAAGTTTCTGGTTTGTAAGTCAGCAGTAATATCTTTTTCGGGTAGCTTTTTATTTGTCTTTAAGTACTCATAAATTATATCTGCTTGATTTATGCTTGATGCATTGCTAATCTTACTATTTGGTTTATGTGCGTTTACAGTAATAAATCTCGGAACATTGTAGTACCATTGAGTAACAACATCTTCTAATTCGCCAGACTTTATTAAATCTAAGTATTTAAGAACCCCGCCGATATGATCGTCATGGATATGGGAGAGTATCCATAAATCAATATATTCTCCCATTTCTTTTAAATTTAAAATTTCCTCTAATAAAATTGGACGAAATGTTCTTTGATGTCCCGAATCGATAAAAATATTGTGAAATTTCTGGTCGTTACCTAAAAATCTGATTTTAGCCGCATCACCGCATTCTGCTTTGTAAAACTGAATTTCCATATTTTATTCTCTTTCAAATGAATTTATATTACCGTGAATTTCGTTATTCTCAAGGAAATAGACACCGCTTAATTGCGTTTGATAATTAGTTTGGCTTCTTGAATTATAAGACATTTTTTCCCCAAGGATCATCCAAAATATATCCAAATTATTCGCTTGTAAAAAATTGATAAATTCATTCTTTTTTACCAGCACACCGCTGTTTTTTTGGTTTGTAACAACTATCTGATTTAGGTCGTTTTTAAACTCACCATCAATCGGAGCATATTGCAGGTTCATGCCTTCAAAAATAGTTTTGCATGGCATTTGGTAGCTAAACTGTGCTCCAGATTTATCATCACTCATATTGCTTACTGCATTTGAAGTGGCAATTATTACTTTAAAACTTGAGTCTTGTATCGTTTCCCATTTTTTTTCGATATCACTGTCAAAGTAGGCTGGGGACCAAAATTTTTCACGATTTATTAAATTAGTATGTTCCCTGCTTTCCGGCATCCAATTTCCCCAGAAATTTTTTTGTGAAAGCCAGTTTATTATTCTTTTTTTATGTTTTTTATCAATAAGATAAGCTTGGACTTTGTAAAACATTTCCTTTCGATGTACTTCGTATTTGTCTTCTCCCATTGGTTTTGGTTCATCCCATGAACTGAATTTCTTTAAACAAAGCCAATTGTCATTTTTTAAATCTTTTTTATCCAATACCTTTTTTGGATCTGGTAAATCTTCAAGCTTATTAATCCATTGGGAAATTGGCTGATTCCAGTACCTGTAATCCTCATCTTCCCACCATTCTTTTTCTTCATTTAAAACACCTAAGTCATCTTTCTCTTCCTCTTCCTCAACGTTTTTAACAATAAATGCAGGATCAATGTCCCTTATATACAGTTGCCAAGCGCCTTTATAAAATTCATATTTCTTGTCATCGCTCCAATTGAATTTAGAGAGCATATAGTTATCCGAGATGATTGCGAGAATTTCAAATAGAGCAATCTTTTGATATTTCTTACCTATGCGGTCAACTTTGTTCTCTCTGCTGTAATTGAACCGACTAAGATGTTCATCAAATTTTCCATGCAGTTTAAAATTATAACCAAGTTCAAAAGTCCTTTCAATTATCCAATACTTAAAAGAGTGTATATCAGATTTATCTAAGTGTGAAGATTTATCCTCGTATTTCGACTTTAAGAATGGTAAAACTTTATTAACTACGTACGTATGTTCATATTGATCATCCTTAAAATTCTCATCGATGAAAATTATATACTCAGATATTAATTTATCTAATTGTTCTATCCTTTCTTTAATCTTCTCAGTTCCTAAAGTATATCTTAAATTGCGTTGTTTTGAGTATTTTCTTTTTAATTCCTTGATAGAAGCAAAGTCCCTTAAAAGTTTTCTTTTGTTTGCTTTTAATGATTTATAAAATATTTTATATTCCATTTCAAAGGTAAAGCTTGTTGGGGCAAAATCGTCCAAACAGGAATCAATGTGTTTGCTGAAATCACCGAAGCCGGTAACGGAATGATATACTCTGTTATTCATTAATTTGTAGGTTCTCTTTGTCTCGGGATCATCGTAAGGGAAATTATACTTTAAAACCTGTTCGTTTGTAGGTAATACTTCGGGAAGTTTACTTTTATATGGAGGTCTTACATAACTAAGATCAACTTTAAGTTTAGGATTTTTATAAAGTGCAAACTCAATTATATTTCGGGCATAGTCCCTTAATAAAATGTGTTTTGGCGGACTTTGATTTTTAAATATTAAAGCATATACGACTAAAGCTATTTTGTTGACGGCAGAATTGTTTCCCGTCCTTAATATACATCCATAAGCTACAGCATATAGTCTCTCAGAGATATATGGATCATCTATATTTTTAAATTTTTTTAAGATCCATAATAATACCTCTGGCTGCTCTTCTAAAAGATTTACCAATGCTTTCGTCGCTTCATCGCGTACTTTTATGATCGTTGCGCTTAATACCCATGTTAAGGTTTGTGCGGTTAATCGTGCCGTGTCAAAATCTAACTTGTCTGATATGTTAGGCGTCCATGCCCAATCAATTAAACGTCTGAGCGGAAAAGCTATATTATCGTCGTTAAATCCTGTAAAATATCTCAAATGCTCTTGCCAAAAGCTATCTCTCTCCGGCATTTTGTATCTCTTTAAGATCCTTGATAATCGGTCGCTGTTAAATGGATGATCTTTTATGGTTGATAATTCTGATAGTTTGTGAAAATATTCATCATCAGGGATAATAAAATATTCTCCTTTGAACCAGTTGATAAGCTTTTCATCGTTAATACTTTCAATCTTTCTCCAGTTAAAGCTATCCAATAAAAACGTATTGATTTGCCCGGAAACATAATATTTGTCATATTTATTTTTATCGGATAAAAAGTACCAGTAGTAAACCTCAAAAATTTCAAGATTAAATTTTTCGGGCAATAAAATAGAAAATGCTTCTAGAATTCCATCATTGAACCAATAATGGTATCTATCTGCAATTAGCTGTCCAAAATTGGTTTCTTCTTTGAAAGCCTCCATAACTTCGGATGTGGAATTATATTTTGTAAGTAGTTCGTCAGCTACGTAGAAGTCTCCAAATCTCTGATAAGCAAAATATATAATTTCCTCAGTTTTGTCAGTTTCATGATTTATCTGTGGATTGGTTATAAATATATTTTCTTCAATAAGATCATTTAATAGCATTTTGTGGTCAGGAAATTCTTTTTTCAGTAGAATTTTAACATCTTTAAGCAATAAGGATTGATTTCCTTTATTGTAATTCTCAAAAGCTACTTTGTGAATCGCTTCTGTAACAACATTAGTATATTTATACTCCTCACGTTTTTTCTGAAATTTTACGTTTATTGTATCGATGTAAACTTCAAATATCTTGCTTATACCCTGAAATCCTTGAGGAAAGGTTTTATCAGGTAGGTTTTTGACGGCATTGCAAATCAACTGAAGAAAAAGAGGTTTTGTAAATTCCGGTGCTAAAATAGGAAAATGAGGCTGCTTTAATTCATGAAATTCGCAAAATAGCTTTAATGCTGCATATTCATTGCCTTTGAAACCTTCATGAGTATAGAAAGTAAATAAGGGATTATTTTGCACATGTTCGGGAATGACAAAATTTAGATACGTAGTTCTAATGGTTAAAACGATCCCTATATATGGATATTTTTTAAATTCATTTACGAACCCTGCGATTTGCGGTTCCCATAAATTAGCTCCTGCACCTTCATTAATAGCATCAATTAATATTAAAACTCGCGAACCGATTTGCTTCCCGATATTGTTTAATGTTTCTAAGAACATTTCCTTGTTAGCGAAGGAAACTTCCAGGTTCGAATAGATATTTTCCCAGATTGTTTTTGATTCAACAAAATGCTGTCCGAGCAATAGTAATGTTGGTAAATCTCTCCTAATCCTCGTCAGAGCTATATCTCCGAGTAAATGGGATTTACCATTTCCTGCATCACCTTTAATAAATAAAAAAGGATTATTAGCTAAATTTATGTTTACGTTATCTGAAATGTTTTCAATAAATTGATCATTACATCGGCCTATTTCTCTCAATCTGCTGATTTCTCCTTCAAAAGGAGACCGATAGCTGTAATCTTTTTTAACGCCTTTATTTTTCTCTTCTTCTTCTCTTTGTAATTTATAAAGTTCTCTTGTTTTTATATTAATAGTATCATTGATCTCATTTAAGGAGCTTAAAATCCACTCCACGTCAATTTTTTCGGTAACAGATTTTTTTTGCTTTTTGATCCACTCGGTAACTTCTTGTTTAATCTGATTATTTTTAGATTCTATATCGTCAAGATGAATATTATTTTGCATTCGTCCATAACCATTATCAAGAATCCATCTATCAACTAAATTTAAAAAACGCTTAAAAAACAGATTGTCTTTTGCTATGTCATTAAAAATTCTAGCAATTGGTAATTTAAAGTTCAAATCTTCATTAAATCTCGGGCCTAAATTTTGGATTGCGTTATGAATATGATGAGAAAAAAAATCCCTGGTAAAACCAAAATTTCCAAGATAGCTGAATGCTATCCTGCTGTAATAGTTTTTGTCTAATATTTCATTTAGAGTTTCTATGTACTGGCAATAAATTACTCTTCCTTTATCTTCCGGTCTAAACCTTGTAAAGATCCCAAACAGGTAAATCTCATTTTCTGCAATCAGAAAGACACCACTTCCAGAAAATCCCTGCGTATTGTAATCTGTATAATCTTCATGAAGCTGTATTTGAAATTTCTTATCTATATCAACATGCTGGAGCCAGGTAGGATATAATACCGCCAGCTCTTCGCTAAAAGTGGCTTTTGGAAAGCCTTTGATAATAAATTTTTGATAAGTATCTTTTTCCTTTATTACCTTTATAGTTGGAATTGTTTCTATAATGCTCTGGATTACAGATTTTTCAATAATAAGTACTGCAACATCTTTGTTTATATTGCTAAATAATAAATCAGGATTTATTTTATGGGTAAGCTTGTCGTATTTCTTTGTTTTTGAATTATAAATATCAATATTGATGTTTTCCCTTAAGTCATTAAAACTATCACCATCTTTAAAAAGACAATGTGATGCTGTTAAAATATATAACTTGTCGCTTAGATTTTGGTGAGAATAAATTATGCCGGTTCCAGTAAATTTTAAAGTATCTGAATCCTGTAGTCTAACTGTAAGCTGGGTTAATTTAAGGTCGTTTTCTTCCTTCATATTATTGAGAATATATATTTACGAAATTAAGCTTCAAAAGTTATATGTCAATAGTGATTTATATTTAGAGCTTATATTATGTATTGATAATAAAAAGCATGACAAATGAGTTGTTTGTTGGAGGGATAAAGATTATTCAATTTTCCTAAATTTTCGCTTTGTTTTTAGCTAAATCCTAATGGCAATATATACCAAATATCAAAATGGCTGATAAATGTAATTACTAAAACATTTTTATTCACTTAATAAATAAAAATACAAGTGACCTATTTTCTTTTTTAGTTGATTTACAAGAGAGAATCTGTATGTGTTTTTCTGAAATTTTCAATGGAAATTGTAAAAGTCCGTAGCAGTTTTGTGCTTCTTACGAGATGTTGTACTCTAATATTTCCCCACGTTGTCAACTTATTTTCTGTTTTAGTTATTGCCCTAATGTCACCGCCTTGTGAATCTTTAACCATTACTAAAATGTTTTATAATTGTAGTTGCATCTTCGTGAAATTTATATGCCGCTTTTTGAGCCAAAGCTTCAAGTTTATCTTTATCTGTTTCGTCCATTTCAATGTTTAATGTGCCGTCAAGCTCTGCATTTATTCTGTAGTAGATAAAATTGGGGTGGGTTGCTTTTTCCTTATCAATACCATTCTGCATAATGGTTACTAAATTTTCAATCTCCTGTGACTGCGCCTGCATGAATAGTTCAATCAGCCGTTTCCTTTTTCTATTGATCCAGTATAAAATCCCCCAGTTTTCTCTTTTGGCACCATCAGAGAATTTTTGAAAACCGGTCCCTATCGATAAAATATTTAAATTGCTCTTTTCTTTGTAAAAAGCCTGCTCTGCTTCGATTATTCCGATTAAAGTGGGATTGTTTGCAAAAACACCGCCGTCAATTTTATTTTTAAAAGGTTTCTTAACGCCCTGTTCGGTCAGGTATTCGGATGAATACGGAGTAAAATAAGTGGGAGCGGCAGCAGTTGCTAATGCAGCCTGATAGGCAGGAATATGATAATCTCTGGTGAAATTTGGATGATAATCATTCTTTAGAACCGATGGTTTTCCTTCCAGCAAATCGAATATGGGTATGCATACATTGGTTTTGCAGTCCTTTAGAATCGGATCTTTGCCATCGTTATAGTCGCTGAATTTATCCTTAATTAATTTTTCAAGTGTTTTTCTCTCATGAGATGCACTATAAAGCTGCTTAACAAAGGATTTTTTATGCCCAAAAATGTCGTATGCGTTATTTACATACAGATCATAAATCTCTCTCGCTGGAATACCTAGGGCAAGGGCTATAGCCATAATACCTCCTGTGGAAGTGCCGCATATTAAATCAAAATTTTGGTAAATCTGCCACTTTTCTACACCCTTCCGTTGCAGTT
The DNA here is from genome assembly GCF_019308285.1 of Flavobacterium quisquiliarum. Lineage (GTDB taxonomy): Bacteria > Bacteroidota > Bacteroidia > Flavobacteriales > Flavobacteriaceae > Flavobacterium > Flavobacterium quisquiliarum. The sequence continues at coordinate 11,617 of NZ_WWEM01000023.1, read as the reverse complement.
CTTCCTCAAAACTGGCTAAATACATGGCAGGAAAAACACCTCTGATACCGCCGCCGTCTATGGAAAGGATTTTGAATTTTTTGTCTTTCATTACTGTAGTCATAGGATTTAAACGTTACTGATTGATTTCATTGTTCATGAAATTTAGTTCTTATCTGATATTTACAAAAAATTCAGAACTGCGTGCAACGCATACCCCATCTTTAACTATAAAACATTCTATCCAATGTGTTCCCGTGTATCCGGAATGTTCTTTTTGCACCAAGCCTCCTTTCCCAAGCGTCTGAGCGCTGAAAATTCCCCCTCTTCGGCCCAAATACGAATTTTCAGCTTCCGCTCCGGTATTTACAACCTGCCAGAAGACATCGTAAGGTTTAGGGACATTTGTGGTTGCAGTGAAATATATTTCGCAGCCTTTTGGCAGTACACTCTGGGCAGTAATGGATTTTGACTTTTTATAGTCCGTAATGTCCTTAAATCTGCCGTATATTTCACAATTATACGATAAAGACATGCGCCAGCGAGGCTGTTCACGATGTGATACCGATAGCAATTGCGGGGAGTAATTGGCAGGTTTTAAATTTTCCGTGATTAATTCGTCATATCCCAGATTTCGAACAGCTTCATTGACAGGTCTCGTGCCCAGAATATTTTTGAGCAGTCTGTAGGCTTGTGAAGGATCCATCTCAGTTAACGCTCTAAAGTCACTTTTTGCTTTTTCCAGCCACTCAAAGAATTTATCTTCTTTCTCAGGTTCCCCAGGCCATTTGTCACCGAAGTTTTCCTCAGCATTGACAGGATTTTCAATATACCAGATCTCCCTACCGTGCTTTTCGCTGTAAATTCTGCGCATATGTAACTGCATGGTTTCAAGGATGTTCACAAGCCCCTGTATTATATTTGCTTCTTTTTGGTAGGCTTTTGCGGCTAAGGTTGTTATGATGACGGAAATAGGCTTATGTTCATCACCGCCGAACATGATGTCCCTATGGCGTTTTAAAATCTGTATTATCCTGAGCAATGGCTCCTTGCTTTTCTTGTAACCCGGCAGCGGAGTTACGCTCTCACTAGCTAAAACTCTTTTTAATTGATTAATGTTGCTTCTCTCTTTGAACCATGCCGCATATCCAAAAGGATTGCTTTTGAGCCAATAGTTTGGATTAGTTTCAGTGGTATAGTTGTATTCTCTCTTATCGGTTATTCTCAATGAAATATTCTCCAGATCCGATGGACTTAGATTACGGAATGATTTTTCGTCTAAATTAACATGGTTATTATTGCCAATCATAGCTGGCAGGATATCCAGGTGAAATTTGTCGCAAGAATAAATTAACGTCCAGCAACGATTACCTTCCTCATCCAGCATTCTTTTGTAATCTTCATTATTATAAAGTAGCTGGTCTCTGACCGCATCTTTGAGGTTTTTTTGTACCCAGTCGCTTTTTTTTCCTTTCAGGCGGCAGACCAGATCCACATCCAGTTCATCGTCTTCCATAATGGGTCTGATCATAGTACCTAAAAGGAAAGAACCCTGAGGTAATATTTCTGGCTGGTACAGGCTTAACAGCGAACCTTCTTGTGAGAGCTGATTGGCCACGGCAGTATATCTTTTTTCAACTGTTTCATGCTGCGCCTGGGTAATATCTAGTATCTGCCCTATATTTTCAAGGAGATCATTTATTTTTGTGCTTGTCTTGAATAAATTTTCCATAATTACATTTAATTAATTGCGTTTGACTGCCTGAAATTCGATTTTAAGTTTGTGCTCACTACGTTTAATTTCCGCTTGAATTTATCAGGCATTGATTAGTATAGTCTTTCCAAAATGGCCCTGCTCCATAAAATAAGGCATAAACTACGGAAGGTTTGTGTAACTCTTCTTTTGAAATGGCTTATCTCTGCATCCGGCAGCATCTTATTTGCAAATAAACTTATTAACGAGATTTCCAAAGTATGTAAAACCGTAACTGAAATAAATTAATACACAGTGCGTAATAACTGCTTCCGCTTGGTCTCAAGTTGAATAAGGAAGTCCTGATTTTAAATTTCAAAAAGCAGTACAGAAATTTGGGGAATTTGACTGCAAGTCCTCTACTGGACAGTTTCTAAAGTTGTTGCTTTGCTTTGCATACTTACAAAGATTGTCAATTAAGCGATATAATTTATTGTTCTGCTATTAAAAATCTCCTCAATTATCAACATGTGATTTTTGCTTTTTAAATTGACAATACTCCAATGAAACTGTAGGAGGAAAGGATCTTTTTTGAAATGACCTGTATAAGTTATCAACAGCTTGTTGCGCTTTATGGACGAAATTATTGTAGGAATGCTTTTAAATTAATGGCTGTAAATTCGCTTTTTGTTTTAAATAGTTTTCTATGAAATGGCATTTGGCTTTAATTTCGGCGAAATATTAGTTTAACAATTAGTAATACGCTGCTATACAAGTCCTAATTCTGCGGCGATATCCCGGGATAGTTTTGACAAAACCCTTTTCGAATAGTTTTTTTCATCGAGATAGTTTCCTGTAATGAATTGTTTGATATCTCCCTTATCTGCAAAAAGGGTACCTCCAAACTGGCTGTAAAGCGAATCGACATAATCTGCGTTATATATTTGCGCTTTTTTTATGAGTTCATCAATATAATCGCGATGCATATTATACAGTTCCTTAAGCCGAAATACAGAAACATTGTTCATCGATCTTCTGGATTTAGCATAATCGGCGCCAATTCCCTTTCTGAATTTAACCGTATAGGAACCGTCTTTGCCATTGATGAAATGTATAGAACGAGGCTGTATGGAAAACAAAATGTCATCGCCAAATCCTTCAATATAGGGATGCAGATTGCGTTTTAAACAGAATTTTTTGGTGTGCTTCAAATTCGCATTGCAGATGTGGCAGCTGGGCACAAGATTGTAAAAACTCAATTTCAAATAAGGATGCTGCTCTTGGGAGAAGAAATGGTCGTACTCAAATCTTGTCCCGTTTACCGCATCATTCCCCACTATAAAGGTATAGGATCTGTTGCAGTAGGGGCACACATTCGAATTGATCTTAACCCCCAGTTCATAGGCTTTCCACTTGCTGTAACTCTCATAGTAAAAAATGCAGTTTAAAATTTTAACAAATTTTGGGGTTAAAGGCTGGGGGAAAAGCTTTTCAAAGTCATCTATAAAGCCGCTCAGTTCTTTTGGTTTTGCCGTAAGAATAGAAAATCCCGCCGGATTTCTGAGGGTTTTTCCTTTAAGGAACTCCAGCCTTTCGCAGTAGTATCGAATATGGCCGAACTTAGAAATGTATTTGTCAAAAAGCTGGATAACATTCTGGGTTTTTCCCGGAAGTGCCCCACAGAGATTATTGTAATGGAACTCCCTTATGGATTCCTCTTTTTCTAAATAAATCTTTATCATCCCTATTCCCCTAATTTTCGTTCGATTCTATCCAGTCTCTCATGTATTTCCAAGTTGTATCGGTCATTGTATATCTGCATTAGTTTGTTCTTGATTATCGGTTCGCCGATCTGATGGATGAGCAGACGTGTTTTTTCCCTTTCCTCTGCAGAAATTTTTTTCCTGCTGGAAAGTGTGCTGATCACAGCATTGATCTTGGCGGCGGCGAATTCTCCGATAAGACCGTTTGTTACAAAAAAAGAATCGGATAAAAGGGTGTTAATGTTTGCAGCAAAGTTTTCCTTCTGGTCATTAAGGCTGTCCTTGACCACAACTCTGTAATCATAGGTGTCATTTTCCTCGATAAGGATTTTATCCAGAAATATAGTGTTGTAGTTGAGTACATCTGATGCCGGAATAGGGGAATTGGTCGTAAAGATTATCTGGAGATTTCGTTCTGTAACGCCGTCTGCCTTTAAAATTATAGGCAAGTATTCCAATATGTTCTTTACAAACTTTTTCTGCCAGGACGGATGCAGATAAACATCACCTTCATCAATAAGGATGATCAAGTTCTTTGCTAATTTTTCACCAGTTTTATATAGGTCTGTCAAAGAGAAAAACCTTGAATATATGTTGAGAAGTGCCTTTTCCCCCGAACTTAATTTTCGCCATACAAATTTCAGGTACGGATTGACTGAAAAAGTCTTGAGATAAGTTTGAATAAATTTTGTCAATAATTCCTTATTTTGAACTTTAATCGACAGCGTGGGATCTGTTACTGGATTAACAATACTTTGAATAAATTCAGGTTCGTTTTGTAGAATGAGTTCAATTAGTTCCCTAGTATGATAAACCATTGATTTGGCATGTTCAACATTTAGTCTGTTTTTACTTAAACTATTCTGCACTGCATCCAAAAAATAAGTCACTGCGTCGTGAAAAAATAGGTTCTTATAAGGAATGCCTTCAGGAGTAGAGTGAAAATCTTTGGTGAATTTTAATTCGAAGCCATTTTTATAACGATCAAGAGAAACAGCTATTGAAAGAATTTCTTTTATTAAATTCAGGATTGTAAATAAGATGAAGCGGTTGATCACTGCACTTCCTGTAATATTGTAATCAAAACCCTCCAGTAGATTTCCCTTTAGCAAAATAAACGTCTTTTGTATCTCGAAATTATTTTCAAATTGGCTATCACTTAATAGATATTCCAAATTGAAGTTTATATCCAAGGTTTCGGGAAGTTTAAAATTCACCCTGTTTTTGGAAACATCGTCAGTTATGAATTTTACCTGCCTGAAAACATCGTCCACAAGATGAACGCCGACAGGATTTTGATTTCCGGGCAGAATCGTTTTCTGTAAGATCGCCGCATTATGATCTTGAAAAATAAGGAAGTTGGTGGAAATATTGTGAAGGCCGTTTCTCTGGTAGCTAGGACTACCGTCAAAAATATTTGAAAAGTAAATAAAATCAGTATTGTCGAATCCATCGAAATCGAATCCTAGGTCAACCATTTTCCTTAATTTAGGGTCGTCTAAATATTTTTTTTCTATGACTTCTGCTTGGGTAATTACATCATTCACGTATTTGATTTCTTGGGTAGAAATGGCTTTGAATTCCGAATTATTTTTATAGACAACAATACATTCATCCTGTAGATTAATGCCTGTTGTAAAATTAGTGGTCATAAATTCCAGTATGCTGCTTTTTCCGGTTCCATTTTTACCGATTATAGTTGAGAGATTGACGACTTTGGCTCCCTCTGAATTAATATTATAAAAATCAGCTATGAATAATTCATTCCTGAAGGCAGTCAAGGTATTGGTTTGCGGTGAAAACTCAAATTTATATTCGCTTCCAAAATTGATGTTCTGATTTTTGAGACTGTTGAAATCTTTAATAAATAAGTAAACTATTTCCATGCTTGTTTATTTGTATTCTATGGTATTTTCATTGTATATTATCAATAATAGGTGTCAATCTGAACACCTGAAGGGTATTGCCCTTCAATTTGGTATTCTTTCTGTATTGATCTTCAATGGTCCGCATTCTCACTGCGCAGGATTTAGAGATAAAGTTTAACTTCTGGACAGACAGTTTTATATTCAGGTCCGAAACCCCCATCTCAATTAGCTGTGCCGTGAAGTTGTCATTGACTTTGGGCGGCTTAAGCGCATGCACGCTGATGAATCCGTCATTAGCCTTTTTGTATTTTTTAGATTTTTCGTGAAGCATCCTGATGTAATGTTCAGAGGCTCTGTGATTGAAATTTACTGTGGTCTCAGAATTGAGAAACTGCAGGATGTTCAGCTGGTCAATACTGCTTTTATCATCTATTTTTACAACCAGCTGTTTTTTGTTTCCCAATTTATAGATATCGGAATCGTAGACAGCCAGCATATGGGAATCGTTTAATGGCAGAAAGAATTGTATGCCCTTAAAACCATAGTCCCTCTGGCTGCAGAATTTCCATTTTCTCTTTTCCAAAAACTGGTTGTACATCACCAGCGGATTATCAGAAATAATAAAGGGACTGGCAGAGGTATTTTTAATAAGCTTGTATTTCAGATCCATTACATCCTTGGCAATCAGACCGGCAGATTGCAGTGAACTCATCTTTCCCTGATCGGTCTGTTCCTTCTCAAGACTGGGAATCATATCGGGGGAGACATTGCCCTCACTTATCTTAGATTTGGTGTTGCGTAGTTTCTGCGCAAAATAGTTTAAAATTTTAAAATGGACTGGATTCCTGAGGTCCAGAATAATCATGAACTGCATCATTTTAAAATGATCGGAACTTTGAAAAATAGGCAGTTTCTCAGTTTCCAGCATTTCCCGGAAAAGGGGAGCGCAGTCAGTTTCGTGTTTTGAAAGCCAGTCTTCGAGCTCTCCATCACGGCCATAAAAATTGGGACTGCTCAGCTGCGAGGGAATTGGCACCTGGATTCTGAATTGATTATGCCTGATGTTGTACATCCCAATCGTTTTTCTGTTGTTTTCATAAGAGAAGAAACGCTGAAAAAACTGCGGTACAAAATGGTGGTTTTTGGATCCTTTTTTTTGCCGGGGTGTCATTTTTATTAACTTTTCTCTTTCAATTTTCCTGATGAAGGGTCTTAGGATATAAAAGTACAATTTAAACAGGACTGTTTATGCGTATAAATACCTGAAAATAGCTAGCAGCAAACATTTATGATTTTTATTTCTCCATTTAGGTTTTTTATTGGAAACGATTTACAATAATTTAGACCAGCGCTGTTATTTATTTATGAAAAGAGAAGATTTGTTTAGATTACTTTTTTCAGTAACAAGGACCCGGAATTAGTATGGTTATTTGCGAAGAAATCATTAACAATTTACTCGCGCAAAATTTTATGCTGTTAAAATTGGTGCTTTTACGCCCGAGCCAGCCTAGAAAAGAGGATATTTTTCAGGACAGTGGCAAAACAATCATTTGAAAATGCTCAATAAATATATTTGTTATTGTTTTAACTTGTGATTGCTAAACATTTATACAGTTTTTTGGTTTAAGATCTGCCAATGGCCCGCACTTTATTAATAAATAGTATGATCGGATACAATGGTTCCGTTTTGAATTATTAAGATCGTAATAAATACAAGGTATTATGTAATTATTTAAGAGCATGCAGAGAAAAAAGTGTACCTCAAAATTTTAACGAATTTCTTTGTATAAAAAGACAGGTTAAGTACGATTTAAAAGCAAATACAATCTTAAATTTCCTGAAATTATGAAATTAAATTGATATTTTTCTTTTGATTGATATTTTTGAAACCTCCTTAAAATAACTCTTAATGGTAATTTTTAAGTAATTATAATTGTATGGACTTCATTCTGTCTTAAGGATTTGATTTCTTGCTTTATCAAGAATCTGAAGTTCATTTTTCTTTTTTAAGAACCAGGGAGGAAAGCGCAGGATTTTTGATTATCCTTTCCATTTCGCTGTGGATTATTTCCTGAATCTCAATTTTGATCTGTAGATAATTTTTTTGGACGATAACATTATCAATTGTCCGTATGATTGGAATTTCTTTGTAATTATCTGTTTCTTTTTTAATTTTTTCGTGGTCGTTGATGATCTCGCAGTGAAAGGTTTTAAGCTCAACGCGGCAGTCTGGGTTATCGGCTGTCATGCCGACAAATTCCCCCGAACTCAGCGTAGAAATCTTGGACGGCGGCACTGCGGATTCGAGCTGTCTTGAACGGCTGATCGAGGTGTCGTTGCTGTTTATGGACAGGCTTTCGCGGTCCTGCATTATCTTTCCGAAACGCTCTGAGAGCTGTTTGGCCGTATCCCCGCTGACCTGTCCTGATACAATATTTCCAACAATGTTGACAATCACGTCAGCCTGCTCACGGCCGTAATCCTTACGAAGCTGGCTGAAGTCCTGAATCCCCAGACAGGTGCTCACTCTGTTGCTTCTTGCCGTCGCAATCAGACTGTCTATATTGTTGAGATAGATAGTGGGGAACTCGTCAAAAATAAGGCTGCTTTTGAGTTTTCCCTTCTGGTTTACCTGTTTGATGAGACGGCTGACAAAAAGGGAAAGCACTGCCCCATAAGTCTGTATTTTCTGCGGATTGTTTCCCATTGAAACAATTTTCGGATCAGATGGATTATTAATATCGAGGGTAAAATCACTGCCCGAAAGCACATAATAAAGCTGGGGCGAAGAGAGTTTAGCCAGCGAGATTTTAGCCGAAGCAATCTGCCCCTCCAGCTGGTCGACTGCCTCGTTCAGGAACGCACTTACAAAGGGATTGATCAGCACTTCGATTTCTTTTTCGGTTCTCAGAAGAGTGAAAAGACTTTCGTAATCGGTCTGGATCATTTCAATGACATGGGGCAGGGTGCAGTACTCGCCATCGCTGTATTTTCTAAGGTACCAGATGACCGCCGTCAGGAAATTTATTGGAGATTCCACAAAGAAATCTCCCTGTTTTTTGATCCATTCCCGATTGAGCCCCATAAGGATAGTGCGTGCCGATTCAGCAGCATCGGTAATGTCGGTCATTGCCGCTGGGTCCAGAGGATTGCACCTGTGGGTTCTGGATAGGTCATCGAAATTTATGATGTAAAATTTGGGCTCCACGGCATAAAGATGACGGAATTTCAGCCAGGCATTATAAGCAATAATAGTGAGGTCGTCGAACTTAAAATCATAGATGAACATGGAAAAACCTTTAGCGATGTGCTGGGTAATTACATGGCGGATTACGAAGTATGATTTTCCAGATCCGGGAGTTCCTGGAACCAGAATCCCGCGGAAGGGATTTATGATGTTAATCCAGCTGCTGCGCACTTTGTCTTTGAGGTGATAGCGGGCAGGAAGATTAACGGAATACTCATTTTCGATAAGCCTTTCCTCTTGAGGGAAAGTTTCATTTTCCTTATTGAAAATATCTGCTGAGGAGAGCTTTCTGCGGATAATGCGAGAGAGTAGGGTGCCGCTGGAAAGCGACAGCAGATAACCCAGAGAACACAAGGAAATATACATAACAGAACATACTTCAGTATCCGCAAATATTATAAAAGCGATATAAGAACCAAAGTAAAAAATCAGTCCAAGGCCGATATAATAAAACGCGGTTTTAAAATGCAGTTTTTCATCTTTTCTTCCTCTGGCGCCCATAAGGGAAATAACCAGCAGTCCAAGGGCAAAAAGCTTTGATTTATGGAAGCTCTCCAGAAGGCCGGTTCGATGGATATTCTCCAGAATTCTGCAGGCAAAATCAGGCGCAAGGTTCCACTGCCTGAACGAATCGAAGCAGTAAAAATAAAAATGGATGAGCAACACTGCGATGCCCATCAGTCTTGTCATGTCTAAAATCTTTCTAAGCGCCTGTTCATTTTCTCCTGTCTGCATGCTCATGATTTCTGCCTGTTAATTGTTATCGGAAGGTCCTTTTCTTTTTCTTTTTTTTCGCTTGTTTTTAAGCTGTTTGGGAACGTAATCTGACGGTGTTCCTGCATACAGCACATCATCAATTATCCGCTGCACCTCGGCTGCGGAAATAAAAGATCCCTGACTCTTAGCTGTTCTGTCTAAAACAGCCGACTGTTTTCCAAATTCAGAAGATCCGCCAATACGCTCAAGGAGTCCTTTGGCTGCATAAGCAGGTCCCAGACTGCTTCCGTTGAATACGCATCTTGTGTTATGATCTATGTAGGTCATGCCGTAGATCAAACCGTTCTCATTTTTTCTGGCTACAGCGGTGATACCCTGATTAGCCAGCCGGGTTTCAAGCTGCGAGAGCGTGATGGAAGGGTATTTCAAGAGCAGCAGATCCACGGCATTTCGGGTTCTTTTCATGTTTACCGCACGCGAAGTTTTGGACGCAGCAAAATTAATTTCAAGCTGGGAAAGGGTAGGCTTGGAATAAAAACTGCTGGCTTTTATCGGAACCCCGACAGTCTTTTTATTCCCGTCCAGAATCTGGTAGACCAGCCCTTTGTTCTGAAACATTTTTGAATTTTCCTTTCCCCTTTCTGCCTTGACGTTATAGAGGTTCAATACTGCGTTGAGCTCGCCCAGCGTGGTATATTTGTAATTCGGAATGACCGCATTCAATACTGAGCTGATGGCTCTTTTGGAATCCATCGCCCCATATTTTATTTTTTCCGCATCAATGGCGTTAATAAGCGCAGGACTCTGTTTTTTTCTCGAATCTGCCCGAATCAGATTAAAAGAGATTTCCAATTCTTTCCGAGCCGATTCAGACTGGTTTCTTCCAATGTTGTGCATGTTGATCCTTGATCCGTCTGCTCTAACATTTATCGAAGCAATATGGATATGCGGATGTCCTGCATCGTGATGCTGATAAACCAGATAAGGCTGCGAGCCGAATCCAATTTTCTCCATATAAGAAGAAGCAATCTGCATGAGTTTTTCTTTTGATAAATCCGTGTCCGAGCGGTCAAAATTCAGTGAGATATGCACTGCGGAGCGCTTGATATTTTCATTGAGCTGAAGCTGTTTTAAAAATACGCCGATCTTAAAATTTTCTGACATTTTTTCAAGATCCATCGGATAATTTCCCTCGCCGATGCACACAGCACAGCCTTGCGAAACTTTGTTCTCATTGTAGAAGAAAATGCCTCTTATCGATTGTCCTGTATTTATGACTGCAACCATTTTTGAGCGAGATTTTCAATGCTTTTTTTTATTTCTTCAATGAGGGAAAAATATCTGTTCCTGTCTGATTCAAAAGACAATATCCATATTCTGAAATCGGAAATTTCAAAAAGGGTATGGAGTTTTTTAACGCTCTGATTGAAATTATTGCCCATGAAATTCAGCTGTGTCCGTAGCTGGATAAGCTCCTGCAAAAGCTTATCTAATGACTCATTTCTGTACTTCATTACAATGGGTTTACGCAAGAGATTTCTGCGCACAAAATCACTGCGTTTGCGGCAGACTGATGCCTTGAAATTTTTATCAATAAAATCCAATTCTTCTTTGGTCAGCCGGATGTGGAGCCATCTGTTTCTGCCGCTGTTTTGCTCTTCCATAATCTTCTCTTTTTCATTCTATCCATTTCATTATATCTGAAAGTTTTACTGCCAGCGAGTTCCGAGCAGATGGGCAGCAAGATTTTTGGTTGTGATACAACCAGACATCTTGCTGACTGCAGAAAGCCGCAGTACGAAAGCTTTAATAAAGCCCCTTAGAGCCATATTTTAAGTTTATGTGAAGGTCTTACAGTTCCTTAATCATGTAAACCAGCTGCTGTTAATCTTCACCCTTTAATCGCGCACTAAAAAAGGGCTTTGAAATTCAGTATTGGGCTTAAGATAGAGCTAAATTAGAAAAGGATGGCAAGCCCTGCAATCCTCCCCAAATTTTGAGTAGGGTGAATAGGGAAGATCCTTTTTAATTTTACACTGAGCTAAGTATTAATTTTTAAATGATGAATTATGATTACAGCAAATGATGTAGCCAAAGTATTTGAAACCATTTTAAGTACACCAGGAATGAATGAGACTGTGAAAATGGATCTGAAAATTTCACGAAAAAATGTGCTCCTGTTAAGCCATCTCATACAGGATGGTCTGAAGATCAGGGAAGGGTCTTCGATGCTTTTAGAGAGTGTAAGTGAACAGAGGAAAGCAGAACTGGAGAGCCTGTCAGAGGAGTTCCTTCAGAAAGCTGGTCTTATAGACGTTCATGAAAAACTTGCAGAAATCAGCGCTTCGAT
>NZ_WWEM01000022.1 GCF_019308285.1 Flavobacterium quisquiliarum | reverse complement strand
TTAACAAGCGGTACATATTATGCATCAATTTCAGATCCAGCAACAGGCTGTGAAAGCGCTTCAAGATTAACAGTTGATGTAATTGTAAGTGATCCGGGAACACCAACGCTGGTAACAGCAGGAACTCAAAACTTCTGTTTGGTAAATGCTCCAACATTTGCAAGTGTTCAGTTCAATCAAAGCAATATTGTCTGGTACACAGCTTTAACAGGAGGAACATTGATTCCATCAACTACAGCATTGACAACAGGACAATATTTCGCTGCAATCTCAGATCCAGCAACAGGCTGTGAGAGCGCTTCAAGATTAACAGTAGATGTAATTGTAAATGATCCGGGAACACCGACATTGGTAACAGCGGGAACACAAAATTTCTGTTTAGAAGATGCACCAACGTTTGCAAGTATTCAAACTAACGAAAGTAATATAGTTTGGTATACAGCATTAACAAGCGGAACATTAATTCCATCTACAACAGCTTTGACAAGCGGCACATATTACGCAGCAATTTCAGATCCAACAACGGGATGTGAGAGTGCTACTAGATTAACAGTAGATGTAATCGTAAATGATCCAGGAACACCAACATTAGTAACAGCAGGAACTCAAAACTTCTGTTTGGTAAATGCGCCGAATTTTGCAAGTATTCAGTTTACTCAAGGCAATATAGTTTGGTATACAGCTTTGACAGGCGGAACAGTAATTACGCCAACAACAGCGTTAACAAGCGGTACATATTATGCATCAATTTCAGATCCAGCAACAGGCTGTGAAAGCGCTTCTAGATTAACAGTTGATGTAATTGTTAGTGATCCGGGAACACCGACATTGGTAACAGCAGGAACTCAAAACTTCTGTTTGGTAAATGCACCAACATTTGCAAGTGTTCAATTCAATCAAAGTAATATTGTTTGGTACACAGCTTTAACCGGTGGAACATTGATTCCGTCAGCAACAGCGTTAACAAGCGGCACCTATTATGCAGCAATTTCAGATCCAGCAGCAGGCTGTGAAAGTTCAGTAAGATTACAAGTTGCAGTAAATGTAACTGATCCAGCTACACCATCAACAAATGCAGCGACACAAACTTTCTGTTCAGGAACAAATCCAACAGTTGCTAATATTCAGGTAAATGAAAGCAATGTAGTTTGGTATACAACTCAAACTGGAGGAACTGCTTTAGCTACGACAACAGCGTTAACAACAGCTACTTATTTTGGAGCCATTTTAGATCCTGCAACAGGTTGTGAAAGCAGTATAAGATTACAAGTAGCAGTTACAGTTGGAAACACAATAAATCCAACAACAAATAATGCAGCACAAACTTTCTGTTCTACTGCAGCGCCTACAATAGCGAATATTCAAGTAAATGAAAGTAATGTAACTTGGTATATAGCAGCAACAGGAGGAACAGCACTTCCAGCAGGAACATTATTGACTTCTGGAGTTTATTTTGGAAACATTGTAGATGCTACAACAGGTTGTGAAAGTACAACACGTTTACAAGTAGCTGTTACGATTGTTAACCCAAGCGCGACACCAACAACGAATAATGCGACTCAGAACTTCTGTACGCTTAATTCACCAACCGTTGCTAATATTCAAGTGAACGAAGCAAATGTAGTTTGGTATACTACAGCAACAGGAGGAACGGCACTTGCATCAACTGCAACGCTAACAACAGGTATCTATTATGGAGCAGTTTCTAGTGCGATTGGTTGTGAAAATCCAGTTAGACTTGCTGTTACTGTAAATGTAAATACACCAAGCGTAATTACAACGACAAACACGGCTCAGAAATTCTGTCTATCTGCGGTGCCAACATTAGCTAATATTCAAGTAAATGAAGCAAATGTAGTTTGGTATACTGCAGCAACTGGCGGAACACCATTAGTGGCTAATACACCACTTACAGCAACAACATATTACGCTGGAGCTTTAGCAAATACAACTAATGGTTGTGATAACGGACCAAGATTAGCGATAACTGTTTCGTTTGAAAATGATGCTGCGTATCAAATCGCAACAACAGATGATACTCCTTGTGTATTCAAAGGTGTAACATATTCAATTGCAAATGGAAAATCTGATTATGTATGGACTATTAACGGAGGTACAATTGTTACTGGAGGAGGTGCAGCAGATGGGTCTGTTACAGTTTCTTGGTCAGATGTTGGTCCTGGAACAGTTAGTGTTACTTATACCAATACTTGTGATGAAAGAACAACGAAAACATTAAATGTTAGTGTAACAAGCTGCTCTGATATAACAATTACTCATACAGTTGATAACCCAACTCCAAATTTTGGTGATAAAGTAACCTTTACAATCACGGTTAACAATGTAGGAGAAGGAGATTTCATCAATACAATTGTGAGTAATTTGCTTCCAAGCGGATTAGAATTGGTAAGTTCATCCACAACTTCAGGAACATACGATCCAAACACGCAACTTTGGACAATTCCAAGATTAAATGCAGGACAAAGCGTGGTATTGACAATCGTTGCAGAAGTATTGCCTAACGGAAATTATACTAGCGTTGCAACAGTTGAAACTTCGACTCCTTTAGATGTTGATGCATCGAACAATTCAGCTTCAGTTACATTAGAACCAATTTGTTTGACAGTTTACAATGAGTTTACACCAAATAATGATGGTAAAAATGATCTGTTCAGAATTGACTGTATCGAATCTTATCCGAACAACGAGTTGAAAGTATTTAACAGATACGGAGCATTAGTGTACAGTAAAACACACTATGAAAATGATTGGAACGGAACTGCAAATGTATCCGGAGTTGTTAATAGAGGGGATATGCTGCCAACAGGTACTTATTTTTATGTGATCACCATCGGAGATGGAACGGTTAAAAAAGGCTGGTTATCTATTATGAGATAAGCCACTTCTATTAATCATCTAATTAACTAAACTAAATAAGTATCGTTATGAAACTATATATAAAATCAGTAGAAACATATTTCATTTTAATATGTTCTCTTATCACGGTTTGTGCAACAGCACAGCAAGATCCTCAATATACACAGTATATGTATAACACTATGGCGGTAAATCCAGCGTATGCTGGATCTACCGGAACCATAGAAGCAGCACTTTTGTATCGTTCTCAATGGATTGGTATTGATGGCGCTCCAGAAACGCAGTCATTTTCTATTCACTCGCCTCTTCGAAATGAAAAAATCGGATTAGGACTGAGTGTTGTTAATGATAAAATAGGTCCTTCTAATGAGTTGTATTTTGATGGAAATTTCTCTTATTCATTGCCTTTAGGATATGAAAAAAGACTTGCTTTTGGTTTAAAAGCAGGAGCAAGAATGCTGAACATCGATTGGTCAAAAGGAAGATATTATGACAACGATGACGTTTTGTTAAATCAAAACATTAATAATCAAATGAAATTGGCAATTGGAGCCGGAATTTATTACTATACAGATAAATGGTATGTAGGAGCCTCCGTTCCAAACTTCATTAGAAATGATTATTATGACGATGTTCAGGAATCTATTGATTATGATCGTATGCATTTCTTTTTAATGGGAGGTTATGTTTTTGATTTGAATCCAAATTTAAAATTCAAACCAGCATTTTTAGTAAAAGCAGTTAGCGGAGCACCAATTTCCGCAGACATATCAGCAAATTTTATGATTCAGGAAAAATTTGTCATAGGAGGAGCATATCGAACAGATGATTCTGTGAGTATACTCGCAGGTTTTCAAATTGCACCAAGTTTTTATCTCGGATATGCATTTGATTACACTGTAAGTCAATTGAATAAATACAACGATGGTTCTCATGAGATCATCTTGCGTTATCAATTCGTGAAAAATCAAAGCAAAATCAAATCTCCTCGATTCTTCTAAAAATAAAACCTATGAGAAAACTATATATCCTGAGTTTAATTTTGAGCGTTACGTTTAGTTTCGCTCAAAAAACCAATTTAAAGCAGGCTGATGCTTTATTTAGAAACTTCGCCTATTTGGATGCTTCGAAGGCCTATGAAGAATGTTTACAAAACATAAAAAATCCATCGGCTCAGACTTTGAAGAATGCCGCCGATTCCTATTATTTCATTTCAGATTCTAGAAATGCATTAAAATGGTATCGAAAGTTATATGAAGCACAAGGAAACAACTTGACTGATATTTACTATCTACGTTACATCCAGTCTATGAAAGCCGTTATGGATTATGATGAAGCAGATAGAGTTACCAAAGAATATTTAGATAAAAAAGGTGATAAAAAAGAGATTAACCGTTATGTTGCCCAAAAGCAATATATGGACAGTTTAGCGAAAGCAAAATCTCTTTATTCTATTAAAAATCTAGATATTAATACTAGTAAATCAGATTTTGGCGCTACTTTTTTCAAAGATCAGGTGGTATTTTCTTCTGCACGTGATACGACTAAGTTTAGCGAAAAACTTTATAGCTGGAATAATCAACCTTTTTTGAGCTTGTATATAGCTGAAAGAAATCCCGCTGATGGAAGTCTGTTCAATGAAACTGTTTTTATGCCAAACGTAATGACGAAGTATCACGAAGCAACAGCTAGTTTTGATAGTCAGGGAAAAACCATTTATTATTCAACAAATATTGTAAAGAAAAATAAATTGGTTGTGGATGAAGCCAAAGTAAATAATTTCCAGATTATTAAAGGAACAATTGTTGACAATAAATTAGAAAATCCACAGAAAGTATTTTTTGATAGCGATGATTATTCAGTTGGACATCCTTCTTTAAGTGAAGATGGACAATGGCTTTTCTTCGCTTCAGATATGCCAGGTGGATTTGGAGAAACGGACTTATATGTAGTAAAAATTGCTGGTGACGGAACAATGAGTTCTCCGTTAAATTTAGGGCCTACAATTAACACTATTGGTAATGAAGTATTTCCATTTTATCAGAACGGCGTTTTATATTTCTCGTCTGATGGACATTATGGAATGGGAGATTTGGATGTTTACGAAAGTAAATTCCTCCCAGATGGAAACTTCACCGTTCCTAAAAATTTAGGTGCACCAGTTAACAGTAACAAAGACGATTTTTCTTTTATAATTAACAAAGCAAGTACTTATGGTTATTTTTCTTCTAATAGAGCAGGAGGTAAAGGCGATGATGATATCTACTCTTTTGTAAAAGGAAAACCAGTTTGTAACCAAAGTATTTCTGGAATTGCTGTAGATCGTAAAACTAAAAAACCTTTGACGGATGTAACAATACTAGCATATAATTCTTTTAGTGAAGTTTTAGGTGAAACTAAAACAAATTTTGATGGGAAATATGCAATAGAAGTTCCTTGTAATAAAATGGTAAAAATGATTGCAGCAAAACCAAATTATAGCAGTGATGAAAAAACGGTTGAAACAACTGGCAATAACGATGGAGAAATTACAAATGTAAATTTTGAATTAAGCAATTATGATGACTTAGTTGTCAAAAAACAAGGAGTAGAAAAAGTAGATGTAAACCCAATTTATTTTGACTACGATAAATATGATATTACTCCTAAAGCAATTGAAGAATTGACTAAGGTAGTTTTCATTATGCAGAAGTTTCCAAACATCAGAATCAAAATTGAATCACACACAGATTCTCGAGGGAAAGATTCTTATAATTTGAAATTGTCTGACAATAGAGCTAAATCGACTCGAGATTATATCTTGTCACAAGGTATTGATCCTTCTCGTATTGAAAGTGCAATTGGTTATGGCGAAAGCCGACTAATTAATAAATGTAAAAATGGTGTAAAATGTACAGAAGAAGAACACGTTTTAAATAGACGTTCGGATTTTATCATTATTCAAAAATAGTTTTATATTTGTGCTGTAATTTATTGATTATCAGTTTGAAAATATATAACGTCGAAACCATTTGGAAGTTGGTTTTTTTAATTCTTTTTTAAGAATAATGGACAAGGAGAAAATCAGATTGCATGAATTTGCAGTCTGATTTTTGATTTTTTAAAACTTTCACTTTTTATGCTTTTGAACAAAAAATGTTCTAATTTTGATATTCAGTTTATCACTATTATAATTTACAGAATTTTATGAGCATTCAAGAGACTATTCAAACATTACGAAATGAACTTAACCAACACAATTACAACTATTATGTGTTAGACAATGCCACAATTTCTGATTATGATTTTGATATAAAACTGAAAGAACTTCAGGATTTAGAAAATAAACATCCAGAGTTTTTTGATGAAAATTCGCCGACACAAAGAGTAGGCGGAGCCATTACCAAGAATTTTAAAACAATCGCGCATCAATACAGAATGTATTCTTTAGATAACTCCTATTCTAAAGATGATCTTTTAGATTGGGAAAACCGTATTCAAAGAGTTCTTGGAAATGTCAATTTGCAATATACCTGCGAATTAAAATATGACGGAGCCTCAATCAGTATTACTTACGAAAACGGAAAATTAGTTCAGGCGTTAACTCGAGGAGACGGTTTCCAGGGAGATGAGGTCACCAATAATATTAAAACGATAAAATCGATTCCTCTGCATTTAAAAGGAAATTATCCTGATAAATTTGATATTCGAGGTGAAATTATTCTGCCTTTTAAAGGTTTCGAAAAAATGAATCAGGAATTAATCGAAATTGGAGAAACTCCTTATTCAAATCCAAGAAATACAGCTTCTGGAAGCTTAAAACTACAAGACAGTGCTGAGGTTGCAAAACGTCCATTAGAATGTTTGCTGTATTTTGTTACAGGAAATAATCTTCCGTTCAAATCTCAGTTTGAAGGTTTGGAATCAGCGAGAAACTGGGGATTCAAAGTTCCGAATGAAGCAAAATTAGTCAATAACATGCACGAAGTTTTCGACTTTATTGACTATTGGGATGTACATCGTCATAATCTTCCTTATGAAACAGATGGTGTTGTGATAAAAGTAAACAGCATTCAGCATCAGGAAGAATTAGGATATACAGCAAAATCACCGCGTTGGGCAATTGCTTATAAATTCAAATCAGAACAGGTTTCAACTAAATTAAAATCAATTTCTTATCAGGTGGGTAGAACTGGAGCTATTACGCCTGTTGCCAATTTAGAACCTGTACAGCTCGCGGGAACGATTGTAAAAAGAGCCTCTCTTCACAATGCAGATCAGATTGAGAAACTGGATATTAGAATAAATGATACTGTTTTTGTTGAAAAAGGAGGAGAAATTATCCCAAAAATTATTGCAGTAGATTTAGAGCAGCGTCCTGAAAATTCAGAACCAACACAATACATCACACATTGCCCGGAATGCCAGACAGAATTGGTTCGAAACGAAGGAGAAGCGAATCATTATTGTCCAAATTTCTATGGATGTCCGCCACAGATTATCGGAAGAATTCAGCATTATATTTCTAGAAAGGCGATGGATATCGAAGGACTTGGTGGAGAAACCGTTGCTTTATTATTTAAAAATCATTTAGTGCATAATTATGCCGATTTATATGAATTAAAAGTTGAGGATATTCTGCATTTAGAAAGAATGGCGCAGAAATCGGCTGAAAATCTAGTAAATGGAGTTCAGAAATCAAAAGAAATTCCTTTTGAAAGTGTATTGTTTGCATTGGGAATTCGTTTTGTCGGCGAAACAGTAGCTAAAAAATTAGCAAAGCATTATAAAAATATCGACGCTTTAAGTCAGGCTTCTTTAATGGATTTAATTTTAGTTGATGAAATTGGTGAAAGAATTGCTAAAAGTGTTATCGAATTCTTTGAAAACGAAGAAAATAAAATCATTATAGAACGCCTAAAAAGTTACGGAATACAATTTGAAATTGTAGAAAGAGTCAACCCAAATGCTACCGAAAAATTTATTGGTAAAACTTTTGTTGTTTCAGGAGTTTTCAGCCAATTTTCAAGAGATGAATTAAAGAAAGCGATAGAAGATAACGGTGGAAAAGTAGGAAGTTCTATTTCTGCAAAAACCGACTTTGTCGTTGCGGGAGATAATATGGGACCGGCAAAATTAGAAAAAGCAACTAAATTAAATATCCCTATATTATCGGAAGAAGATTTTATAAACAAATTAAATGAAAGCGAATAAACCGTCGTTAATTTTGTTTTTTTTCGCCTTGTTGTGTACCATTATTTTTGATTGGGCACAACAGGACTTTTTCGCGACTTATGCCAAAGCGATTGTTCTTCCGGCTATTTTTATCTACTTTTTAATTAGCAGTGAATTTCAAATTGGAAAAACTGAAGGAGTAATTTTCTTTTTCTGCTTTACTGGACAAGTTTACGATTTAATGGATATCGAAAGTTCTGAACTTGGCGGAGTAATAGTAATAAGTTTCCTGATTGTTTATATTCTAATCGTAACGATTTTTATTAGAGAACATGATAGAATAAAATTGACAAAACGTGATATTTTGCCCATTTCTATAGTGGTAGTTTTTATTGTCTATCTTTTGATTTCTGTTTTGAGTTTACAGCTTGATAATATGAAGAAATTCAACTTGCTGTATACTTTTTATGGTATTGTTTTAAGTATAATGAGTTATTTCTGTTTTGTAAGTTATATTACAAAAGGAACTCATATTACACTATTAATGTCTTTAATGGCAATAAGCTACATTTTTTCGGACATCTTTTATATTTTCAACGAATATTTCTCGTATTCTATCGTTTTGGTTTTAATACGAGATGTAACTCAAATTCTGGCTTATTTCTTTATGGTAGAATACTTTTTAGAAAAAGCCAGAATTCAAAAGAAACCTATACAACAATAGTTGTTCCTTGGTTGGTATGAGCTTTATCTTTATCGAAGTAAAAGTCAATACGGCCTAAATTAATTCCGTAACAACCTACTTGATTTACTAGAACATCTTTCCCCGCTTTGTTTTTTACAACAGTTGGTTTGTCCAGGAAAGTATGTGTATGTCCTCCAATAATTAAATCAATATCCTGAGTTTGTTCAGCAAATTTCAAATCACTGATTTTTTCTGGATCATCTTTATATTTGTAGCCTAAATGCGAAAGACAGATTACTAAATCGCATTTTTGTTCTTGTTTTAAAAGTTTGGTCATATCCTGAGCAATCTCAACAGGATTATTATAAACTGTTTCCAAGTACAATTTTTTATCCACTAAACCTTGTAATTCAATTCCAACACCAAAAACGCCAACTTTAATTCCATTTTTATTAAAGATTTTATATGGTTTAACATGTCCGTCCATAACGGTATTTTTGAAATCATAATTGGAGTTGATGAAATCAAAAGTAGCGTGAGGAAGCTGCGCATATAATCCATCCAAACCATTATCAAAATCATGATTTCCAATAGTAGATGCATCGTACTTCATCATACTCATTAATTTGAATTCCAATTCACCTCCATAATAATTAAAATAAGGAGTTCCTTGAAAAATGTCTCCAGCATCTAATAAAAGTAAATTTGGATTTTCTTTACGAATGCTTTCGATTAAGGCCGCACGACGAGAAACGCCTCCTTTATTTGGATTACGTGGGTCATCGGCAGGAAAAGGATCGATATGACTGTGCACATCGTTAGTATGTAGAATCGTTAAATGTTTAATATCGTTAGTTCCAAAACTGCTCAAAGACAATCCTAAACTTAATAGGGCAGTACTCGCTGCTGTTTTTTCGATAAACTCTCTTCTTTTCATTTTGTATATTTTTTGCAGGAATGCTAATATTCTTTTTGTTGGTTTATTCTTCGGTAATTCTAACGTTTTTAGGAGCTACAACAGTGTCAACTTCTTTAAAATAATCAATTAGAACATTTCTAAGCTTATAGTTTAAATCGAATTTCTCAGTGCCTTTCGCGAAAAAAGTCATACTGTCTCCGCCATTTGCCAAATAATCATTTGTAGCTACATAATACGTTTTATTAAGGTCAAGCGGTTTTCCTTGTACCATAATATTCTTTGCAGTATTGTCTTTTGCAATTGTAAAAGTCATTCCAGACAATGGTTGCGGTTTTTTCTCCTTTATTATATAAGCTGCAATATCTAAGATTTGCTCGCCCTTTAAAGCAATAACAACCAAATTGTTTTCAAAAGGCATAATTTCAAAAGCAGTTCTTGTTGTTACATTTCCTTTTGGAAGAATAGCACGAATACCACCGTGATTTAAAAGACATAAATCAATATCTTTTTTCTCACGAGCTTTAAAAACTAGATTTCCTCTTTGTAAACATATATCGGCTAATAAACTTCCAATGCTGGTCTGCCATTTTCCAGTACTCTTATCAAGTGTTTCTGGACAATACGCTAAAACGTTGTCTAAATCTTGATTAATATGATCGCGATAAGGTTTAATAAAGGCTTCGATTGTTGCCGTTTCGCCAGCGTTTTCGGTAACTGGAAGCTGTTTTCCTTCTATTTTGTTTAGATTGTAGTTTTTCTGACTACAGGAGAATATTGAAAAAAGTGTTAAGAATATAACAAAAAGTTTTAAAAATCCGTTATACTTTTTTAGTTTTGCCATTTTAAATGAAACTTAAATAATTAATTTTGTAATCTGGTAAAAGTACTATGTTTTTGAATTATATAAAGGAATTTTTTGTAAAAAAATCATTAAAAAATAACTTGAGTAATCAAAAAAACGAGGGCTTTTCAAAGAATGTTCAAACGATTGGTTTATTGGTAGATGAAAGCAGTTTTAATCATTCTGAAACACTGATTAAGGAATTAACGATTCAGGGAATTGCTTCAGAAAACATAAAAATTGTTGCTTACAACAGTAAATTCAAGAAAAAAGATACTTATTTGAGACCTACTTTTGGCAAAAGCCATATTAGTTGGAATGGAGAAATTACGGAAGACTTTTTGAGTGAATTTGTAAATTCAAAATTTGATCTTTTGTTGAGTTATTATACTGAAGAAAATATATTCTTGATGATGCTGACTAATAAATCAAAAGCTAAATTTAAAGTTGGTTTTAGCTCCGTCGACAATAATTTGAATCGTTTGATGATTAATACGGAATTAGAAAACTATAAACTTTTCGTGTCGGAATTGTTTAGGTATTTAAAAAATATAAAATAAATTATAATTAAAAATATGCAATCATTAATAGGAACTGGAGTTGCACTAGTAACACCATTTAAAAAAGATTTTTCAGTTGACATCGAGGCTTTACACCGAATTGTAAACTTTTCTATAGATGGAGGAGTTGAGTATCTTGTGGTTATGGGAACAACAGCAGAAAATGCTACCCTTACCGCAGAAGAGAAAGAATTGGTTATAAAGACAGTAATCGATGTAAATAAAGGAAGACTGCCTCTAGTTTTAGGAGTTGGAGGAAATAATACTATGCAGATTGTTGAAGAATTAAAAACAAGAGATTTTAGTGCTTTTGAAGCAATATTATCTGTTTCTCCATATTACAACAAACCTACGCAAGAAGGAATTTATCAGCATTTTAAAGCAATTGCTGAAGCTTCTCCAGTTCCTGTGATCTTATATAATGTCCCAGGAAGAACATCAAGCAATATGCTTCCGTCAACAGTAGTTCGTTTGGCAAATGATTTTGAAAATGTAGTTGCCATCAAAGAAGCTGCTGGAGATATGGCTCAAGCTATGCAGATTATTAAAAATGCTCCAAAAGATTTTCTAGTAATTTCTGGAGATGATATGCTGGCATTACCAATCGTTTTAGCAGGTGGAGCAGGAGTAATTTCTGTAATTGGTCAAGGTTTTCCGAAAGAATTTTCAGAAATGATTCGTTTAGGATTGAATAAAAAAGCAGCTGATGCTTTCAAAACACATTACTTTTTATCAGACAGTATTGATATGATTTTTGAACAGGGAAATCCAGCAGGGATCAAACAAATCTTCCAAGCCCTTGGAATTGCTGATAATACTGTTCGTCTTCCATTAGTTTCTGTAGATGATTCTTTAGCAGAGAGACTAAATGAGTTTGTAAAAAACAGCATTAAATAATTGTTAAAGTGTTAGTATTTTAAGATACTAAAAAATTATTTTGCAGTCGCTAAATTAATAACTAAATTTGCCACCGAAACTTCGGTGTGATTTTGTTTTGGCAAATTGTCTGAGAGATCATAATAAAAGTAAATAAATGAAGAAAATAGTATCATTGTTAATTGTTGTTGCCCTTTTTGCTTCTTGTGGAGAATATCAAAAAGCTTTAAAAAATGAAGATGTTGCAGCTAAATTTGAGATGGCAACTAAAATGTATGATGCTGGTAAATATAATAAGGCAATTCGTCTTTTTGAGCAGTTGGCTCCTTCTTACAGAGGAAAACCTCAAGCAGAGAAGTTGTTTTATATGTTTTCTCAATCATATTACAAAACAAAACAATATTATTTAGCTGGTTATCAGTTTGAAAGTTTTGTTTCAGGTTACCCTCGAAGTGAAAAAGTTCAGGAAGCAGCCTTTTTAGGAGCTTACAGTTACTCGAAATTGGCTCCTGTTTATAGTTTAGATCAGACAGATACAGTAAAAGCACTAGAGAAATTGCAGGCTTTTATTGATAATTACCCAAACTCAGAATATTTGGCTCAAGCAAATGAGACAGTTCAGGTGTTAAATGGTAAATTAGAGAAGAAAGCATACGAAAATGCCAAAGGATATAATACTATTTCTGATTATAAATCAGCTTTGGTAGCATTTGATAATTTTATCGCTGATTTTCCTGGAACACCATTTAAAGAAGATGCGTTGTTTTACAAATATGATTCAGCATATCAATTGGCAATTAATAGTGTGCCTTCAAAAATGGAAGAGCGTTTAAATGTTGCTAAAGTAGCTTATGCTAACTTAATGAAATTTAAAAGCGATACAAAATATAAAACAAAAGCGGACGAAATGAACGCTAGAGTAGAAACAGATTTACAAAAATTTACTAAATAAATAAAAGTCATGGATTTAAAAAAGACGAATGCTCCTGTTAACACAATAACTTACAATAAAACAGTTATTGAAGAGCCAACAGGAAATGTGTATGAGGCAATTACCATTATGGCTAAAAGAGCAAATCAAATTAACTCTGAGATTAAAAAAGAATTGACTGAGAAATTAGAAGAATTTGCTACTTATAACGATAGTCTAGAAGAAGTTTTTGAAAATAAAGAGCAAATCGAAGTTTCTAAATTCTACGAGAAATTACCAAAACCACACGCTTTAGCCGTTCAAGAATGGTTAGACGGTAAAACTTACCACAGAAGTTCAAACAAATAATAGTACAATGTCAGTTTTAAACGGGAAAAAGGTTTTACTGGGAGTTTCCGGTGGAATCGCTGCGTATAAAACGGCTTCTTTAGTACGACTTTTTATAAAAGCAGGTGCACATGTCCAAGTGATAATGACACCTGCTTCTAAGGATTTTGTAACCCCGCTTACATTATCTACTTTATCAAAAAATCCAGTACATTCAAGTTTCTTTAATCAAGATGATGAAGAAGCAGTTTGGAACAATCACGTAGAATTGGCTCTTTGGGCTGATCTTATGTTGATTGCGCCTGCGACTGCCAATACGTTGTCTAAAATGACGACGGGAAACTGCGATAATCTTTTAATCGCGGCCTATTTATCTGCTAAATGTCCAGTCTACTTTGCACCAGCAATGGATTTGGATATGTACAAACATCCTTCAACAGTAGCTAGTTTTAATGCTCTAAAACAGTTTGGAAACATTATGATTCCTGCTGAAACTGGAGAATTGGCAAGTGGTTTGTCTGGAGAAGGCCGAATGGCGGAACCAGAAAATATTATTGCTTTTCTTGAGGCTGATTTAGAAAGCAAACTGCCTTTAAAAGGAAAAAAAATACTAGTTACTGCTGGACCAACATACGAAGCGATAGATCCTGTGCGTTTTATAGGAAATCATTCTTCAGGCAAAATGGGATTTGACATTGCTAATGAAGCAGCAAATCTGGGAGCAGAAGTTTTTTTGATTGCAGGACCAACACATTATAAAGCAAAAAACACTTCGATTAAAGTGGTTGATGTTGTATCTGCTCAAGAAATGTACGATGCTTGTCATTTATATTTTAATGATGTTGATGTGGCTATTGCGGCAGCGGCTGTAGCTGATTACAGACCAAAAGTTGTTGCGTCTCAAAAAATTAAAAAATCAGATGCAGAGTTTTCGATAGAACTTGAAAAGACAAAAGATATCTTGTCTTCTTTAGGGGCTGTCAAAAAAAATCAGTTTTTGATTGGTTTTGCATTGGAAACTGAAAATGAAATTGAAAATGCTAAGTTGAAAATTCAGAAAAAAAACTTAGATTTGATTGTTTTAAATTCCTTACAAGATAAAGGAGCAGGTTTTAAAAAAGAAACGAATAAGGTAACCTTTATTGATAAGAATTTTGAAATCGAACCAATGGAATTAAAATCAAAAGAATCGGTAGCGGCTGATATTTTGAATAAGGTGATGCTGCATTTTTCAGAATAAAAATTTGAAATATACGCCGGAAGCAGAAATGGGGAACTGTTTGTGTTTGTAAAATTAAATATGTAAATAAGTATGAATAAGATAGTTACACTATTAGTATTTTTAAGCTTTGGTTTTGTGCAAGCACAACAGCTAAACTGTACGGTAACTATTAATACAGAGCGACTTACGAATCCCAATAATCAGGTTTTTAAAACACTTCAGACTTCTTTGTCTGAATTTATAAATAAAACAGACTGGACAGGGTCTCCTTTAAAGCAAAATGAAAGAATAAACTGTTCCATGTATATTACTTTATCTTCGAACAGTTCAGATCAGTTTACAGGAACTATCCAGGTTCAATCGTCCAGATTGATTTTTAATTCTACTTATTCTTCCCCTGTTTTAAATTACAACGATAAAGATTTTAATTTTAGGTATATTGAATATGAGCCATTGTTGTTCAATCCAACGACTTACGATTCTAATTTAGTTTCTGTTATCTCTTTTTATTGTTATTTGATTTTAGGAATGGATGCTGATACTTTTCAAATGGGAGCAGGCAATCAATATCTTCAAACCGCGCAAAATATTGCCAATGTTGCACAGCAAGGCGGATTTAGAGGCTGGAATCAGTCAGATGGACTTCAGAATCGTTACTATTTAATTAATGATATGATTGCTCCAACTTATAGTGATTTACGTCAGACAATGTATGCATATCACACAGGTTTGGATGGAATGAGTTCAGATTTAAAATCCTCTAAAGAAAAGATAAAATCTGCATTAATGCTTATTGGAAAACTAAATTCGGTTAAACCAAATGCTTTTATAACCAGAGTGTTTTTTGACGCAAAATCAGATGAAATTGTGTCTATTTTTTCTGGCGGACCAAGTATTACTGTTACCGATTTAACAGATGTTTTAAATAAAGTTTCTCCGTTAAATTCTACAAAATGGTCACAGATTAAATATTGATTCTGTCTCCATTTTTAAAACTTCTCTAACTTTTATTTTTATAAAATTGCCCTATGATTACGTCACTGTCGATTAAAAATTATGCGCTTATTGAAAAACTAGCTATAGATTTTTCTAAAGGTTTTTCTATAATTACAGGTGAGACAGGAGCTGGGAAATCAATTATTTTAGGTGCAATTGGTCTTGTTTTAGGAAAAAGAGCCGATCTGACATCATTAAAAAATAAAGAAGAAAAATGTGTTATTGAAGCACAATTTGAAATTTCAAAATACAATCTAAAAGATTTTTTTGAAGCTAATGATTTGGATTATGAAGATGAAACAATCATTAGACGTGAAATTCTTCCATCTGGAAAATCGCGTGCTTTCATAAATGATAGTCCTGTTAATCTTCAGGAACTGCAAGATTTAAGTTTGTATTTAATTGATATTCACTCACAACAGCAAACACAAGAACTATCAGACGAAAGTGTTCAGTTTAAGATTATTGATGCTATTGCTGATAATTCGGATATTATTTCAGAATATCAAAAGCTTTTGAAATCTTATAAATCAGATAAATCAAAATGGAATGCTTTGATTAAAAAGCAGAGTGATTCTGGAAAAGAGCAGGAATACAATACGTTTTTGCTGAATGAATTAGTGGCTGCACAATTAAAATCGGGAGAACAGGAAGAGTTGGAAGCTGATTATGAAAAGCTGAATAATGTTGAAATAATCAAAGAATCTTTAGATAAATCTTTAGCTATTGCAAATGAAGAACAGTTTGGCGTTTTTCATAATCTAAATGAGATTAAAAATGCTTTGCAAAAAGTAGCTCCTTTTTCGTTAGAATATCAAAATTTATTTGAAAGAATAACTAGTCTTGCTATTGAATTTGATGATGTTTCAAAAGAATTGGAAAATTGCTCTGAAAAATTATTAAATGATCCAGCACAATTAGAATTAGTAAATCAAAAATTACAATTGATTTATAATCTTCAGAAAAAACATCAAGCAGATTCAGTTGATGAGTTGCTTCAAATTCAGTCCGATTTAGGAAATGCTTTATTGGAATTAGATAATATGGATGAAGAAATTGCTTCTTTATCTAAAATTATTGAGCAAAAAGCGACTGAATTGGATAATTATGCGAATCAAATTCATCAAAATAGAATAAATGCTATTCCAAGACTATCAGAGCAGTTAATTTCGATTTTAGAAACTTTAGGAATGCCGAATGTTCGCTTTAAAATGGAATTAACGCCTTCAGAAACGTATTTTCAAAACGGAAAAGATGAGTTGCAATTCTTATTTTCTGCCAATAAGGGAACTGATTTTGGTTTATTGAAAAAAGTAGCCTCAGGAGGAGAAATGTCTCGTATTATGCTGGCTGTAAAAGCGATTTTGGCTAAATATTCTAAACTGCCAACTTTGATTTTTGATGAAATTGATACTGGAGTCTCTGGAGAAATCGCGATTAGAATGGGAGAGATTATGAAAGAAATGAGTAACGCTATGCAGATTTTTGCCATTACACATTTACCTCAGATTGCAGCAAAAGGGGATTCTCATTTTAAAGTTTCTAAATCTACAGTTGGTGATGATACATTGTCTGAATTGAAATTATTATCACAAGAAGACCGAATTATAGAAATTGCGCAAATGTTATCCGGAGCTAATATTTCTGACTCAGCTTTGAATCACGCAAAACAATTATTGAATTAAAATACCACAATGGAAAGTTTGAGTTTTTACGAAAATCAGTTTATAAAAGCAGATTCATTAATTTCTGAAGGGAATTCAGCCGAAGCTAAAGAGCTTCTAGAAGAAATATTATCTCAATATCCTGATTTTGGAAAGGCTCATAATCACTTAGGATGGATTTACTACAATAAATTAAGTGATTACGAAAAAGGAATTTATCATTATAAATTGGCAATGAAATTCGATTCCAAATACGCTGCGCCATATTTAAATTATACCTATCTACTTATTGATATTGGTAGGTATGCAGAAGCAAAACAGCATATTGATTTTACTTTGTCTAATTTGGAGAATGCTGATAACTCTTCTTATAACAGTGAATTAGGTAGAATGGCAGAGTATGAAGGTCAATATATAGAGGCTTATAATTATTATAAAGAGGCAAAGAAAAATGCCTTAAACCCAAATTTTATTGACAATATGAATGCTAATATGAAAAGGGTTAAGGATAAAATGTCTATTTTTGAAAAATTAAAACTGAAATTGAAATAATACAAAAAAAAATAATTGCAAGATGATTATAGAACCTAGAATGAGAGGATTTATTTGTTTGACTGCCCATCCAACGGGAGCTGAGCAAAATGTAAAAAATCAAATCGAATACGTAAAATCAAAAGGAGAAATTGCTGGACCTAAGAAAGTTTTAGTAATTGGTGCTTCTACTGGTTTCGGATTAGCTTCAAGAATTACTAGTGCTTTTGGTTCTGGTGCATCAACAATTGGAGTGTTTTTTGAAAAACCACCAGTTGAAGGAAAAACCGCTTCTCCAGGATGGTACAATTCTGCAGCATTTGAAAAAGAAGCTCACAAAGCAGGTTTATATGCAAAAAGCATTAACGGGGATGCATTCTCAAATGAAATTAAAAGAGAAACTTTAGATTTAATCAAAGCTGATTTAGGGCAAGTTGATCTTGTAATCTATAGTTTAGCTTCTCCAGTACGTACAAATCCAAATACAGGAGTAACGCACCGTTCAGTTTTAAAACCAATTGGACAAACTTTTACAAATAAAACAGTTGATTTTCATACAGGAAAAGTTTCTGAAGTTTCAATTGCTCCAGCAAACGAAGAAGATATAGAAAACACAGTTGCAGTTATGGGAGGTGAAGACTGGGCAATGTGGATTGATGCTTTAAAAGATGAAAATTTATTAGCAGAAGGTGCAACGACTGTTGCTTATTCTTATATCGGACCATCATTAACAGAAGCTGTTTACCGTAAAGGAACTATCGGTCGTGCAAAAGATCATTTAGAAGCTACGGCATTTACAATTGGTGATTCTTTAAAATCTCTTGGTGGTAAAGCTTTTGTTTCTGTAAACAAAGCTTTGGTAACACAGGCAAGTTCTGCAATTCCAGTAATTCCGTTATACATTTCTCTTTTATACAAAATCATGAAAGAAGAAGGAATTCATGAAGGATGTATCGAGCAGATTCAGCGTTTATTCCAAGATAGATTATACAATGGTTCTGAAGTTCCTGTAGATGAAAAAGGAAGAATTAGAATTGATGACTGGGAAATGCGTGAAGATGTTCAAGCTAAAGTAGCTAAACTTTGGTTGGAAGCTACAACGGAATCTTTACCAGAAATTGGAGATTTAGCAGGGTATAGAAGTGATTTCTTAAATTTATTTGGTTTCGAATTTGCGGGTGTTGATTATAATGCAGAAGCAAACGAAGTTGTAGAAATAGAAAGCATCAAATAGCACTATTTTAATTATAGTAAAGCAAAAACCATCAATCAAAAGTTGATGGTTTTTTTGTTAATATATCCTATCTTTGTTAAAATTTTTGAATTTAAAAATATTCCCTTTAAAACGCATATTCTGCTATGATTTTCTCTTTAATTATACCCGTGTATAATCGTCCAGATGAAGTTGATGAACTTTTGGAAAGTCTCACCAAATCTGATTATAATGAAGCTTTTGAAATTGTTCTTGTCGAAGATGGATCTTCAATACCATGCAGAGATGTAGTGATGAATTATCAAGGAAAATTAAATATATCATATTATTTTAAAGAAAATTCAGGGCCAGGAGATTCTAGGAATTTTGGAATGCAGAGAGCTAGAGGAGATTATTTTATCATTTTTGATTCTGATTGTATTATTCCGTCGAATTATTTGACTGAGGTTCGTAAAGAATTAGAAGGAGAATATGTAGATTGTTTTGGAGGTCCTGATAAAGCTTTAGACAGTTTTTCTAATATTCAGAAAGCAATCAATTTTGCTATGACTTCATTTCTTACTACGGGAGGAATTAGAGGAGGATCTGAGAAAATAACTAAATTTCAGCCACGTAGTTTTAATATGGGGATTTCAAAGAAAGCCTTTGAGGCTTCAAAAGGTTTTGGAAATATTCATCCAGGAGAAGATCCTGATTTATCAATACGTTTATGGAACTTAGGATTCGAAACTAGGCTCTTTTCTGAGGCTTATGTGTATCATAAAAGACGAATTGATTGGGGGAAATTCTCAATTCAAGTAAAGAAATTTGGTATCGCAAGACCCATTTTAAATAGCTGGTATCCAGAGCATAATAAGCTGACTTTCTTCTTTCCTAGCCTTTTTATCTTAGGTTTATTATTAGCTTTTTTATTGTTAATTTTTAATATTGATATTTTATTACAATTATATTTCGTATATTTCGTTATAATTTTTCTTACAGCAAGTGTTCAGAATAAAAGCATTAAGATTGGATATCTATCTGTAATAGCAGTTTGGAAACAATTCTACGGTTACGGAACAGGATTTTTAGAATCGTATGTAAAAATAATTCTATTGAAAAAGAAACCTCAAGAAGCTTTTCCACGTATGTTTTTTAAATTATAATAATGGCAAAAGTTATTGGCCTTACAGGAGGAATTGGCAGCGGTAAAACAACTGTTGCAAACTATTTTGAAGAAATGGGCGTTCCTGTTTATATAGCAGATGATGGAGCTAAAAGGGTAATGCAGTTAAAAGAGATTATTGAAGAGGTGAAAACTGCATTTGGCCAAAGCATTTTTGATGGAGATGTTTTAAATCGGGCGAAATTAGCTCAGATTGTTTTTAATGATAAAGAAGAATTAGCAAAATTAAATAGCATTGTACATCCAGCTGTAAAAAGAGATTTTGAATCTTGGATGCTGAAATACAAAAACTATGATTATGTTATTTACGAAGCAGCTATTTTGTTTGAGAGCGGACGTTATAAAGATTGTGATGTAATTATAACAGTTACTGCACCCGAAGAGGTGAGGATTGAACGAGTTATAAAACGCGATAAAACCACAAAAGAACAAGTTTTAAGCAGAATGAAAATGCAGTGGAATGATGAAAAACGAATTTCTAAGAGTAATTTCGTGATTAATAACAATAATCTTAAAGTTGCCAAGGAAGAAGTTGTTAAAATTCTTAAAATTTTAAAGATAAAACAAAATCAGTCTTAAATGTTAATATTTGGTTAATGTATTATTTAGTATATTGTTAAAATATTAATTTTGTTTCGATGAATAAATTATTTTTTAGAATACTTGTTTTGTTGATGAGTTTGTCCTTAATAGGGATAATTCTAGTTCAAGTATTTTGGTTCAATTCTTCGTTCAAGAATAATGAAGAACAATTTAAATACCACGTAACCCAAGTTATTGGGAATGTTGCTGATAAACTGGAAAAGCAGGAACAGTACAAATACTTTGTTGATTATAATAATTTAAAAAACAGTACAGGTAAAGAACCCAAAAAAGAAGACCTGCTGGAAGTTTATTACGTTCAGAGAAATAGTAAAACAAATAAAACAATTGTATATTCTAATACTTTATCCTCCGAAGATTATGGTATCAATAATTTGTTATTTAATAAAAAGTTCTCCAGCGACAGATTCAAAAGTTTCAATTCTAAGAGAGTAACTGAAATTTACAATAGTAACAGTATAATTGATCAAAATTCTTTAAATCAAAGTGTGATACCTGATATAAGAATTGAAAAATCAGGAACCTTGGAAATGCTTAGTAAAATGCAGAGGGATATTGCAGTAAAAGATTTTACTGACGTATTACCAATCGAAGAAAGGGTTAAAAAGGAAAAGTTACAAAGTTTACTAAAAAAAGAATTAGCAGAATACGGTGTTAAAACAAAGTTTGAATTCGGTGTCCTGAATAATGGCGTTCCAACAAAGATTAGATCAGATGGTTTTCATTATGATAAGAACGCAAGTTATCAAGTTCCTGTTTTTACTGATAATGAAGGAAATAGTAAATATGAATTGTACATAACTTTTCCAAATAAAAAGAAATTTTTATTATCTGAATTGTTAAGTATTACTATTTTATCGATAGTTTTTACATTAATTATAATTGTTGCTTACACGAGTGCATTAAATCAATTGTTGCGTCAAAAACATATTTCGGAAATCAAAACCGATTTCATAAACAATATGACGCATGAGTTTAAAACTCCAATTGCGACAATAAATTTAGCACTTGATGCTATTAGGAGTCCAAAAGTTATTGAAGATAAAGAGAAAGTTTATCGTTACCTTCAAATGATTCGGGATGAAAATAAAAGAATGCATGCTCAGGTTGAGAATGTACTTCGTATCTCTAAACTGGAAAAAAGAGAGCTTGATATTACAAAAGAACCAACTGTAGTTACAGATATAATTGATGATGCAATCGAGCATGTAAACTTAATATTAGAAGACAGACAAGGTACAGTCGAAAGGCATTATGATGCTGCAAGAACGACAGTTTTGATAAATGAAGTTCATTTCACCAATGTATTGGTAAATATTTTAGAAAATGCCATAAAATATTCTCCAGACACCCCTAAAATTGAGGTCTTTACAGAGAATGTAAAAGATATGATTCTGATAAAAGTTAGGGATCATGGGTTGGGAATGAGTAAGATAGCTCAAAAGCGAGTTTTTGAAAAGTTCTATAGAGAACATACAGGAGATTTGCACAACGTAAAAGGCCACGGTTTAGGTTTGGCCTATGTAAAAAGAATTGTAGAAGACCATAATGGTCAAGTATATGTAGAAAGCGAGAAAGGAAAGGGTAGCACCTTTATAATAAAAATACCATTAATAAATTAAAATATGGAAAATACTAACAAAAGAATACTTTTAGTAGAAGATGACCTAAATTTTGGGGCGGTTCTTAAAGATTATCTAATGTTAAATGACTTTGAAGTTACTTTAGCTAAAAACGGTATGGAAGGTTTCGAAAAATTCAAGAAGGATGTATACGATTTATGTATTCTTGATGTAATGATGCCTTATAAAGATGGTTACACTTTGGCCAAAGAAATTAGAGAGAAGAACAGTGAAGTGCCAATTATCTTTTTAACAGCAAAATCTATGAAAGAAGATGTGTTAAAAGGGTATAAAGCTGGCGCAGATGACTATTTAAATAAACCTTTTGATTCAGAAGTTCTTTTAATGAAGATTAAAGCAATCATTCAAAGAAAATCTGCTGATACAAAGGCAGAACAAGTACAATTCGAATTTAATATTGGTAAATTCCACTTAAATTCAAAACTTAGATTCTTGACTTATCAAGATGAAGAGCCTATTAAATTGTCTCCAAAAGAAAATGAATTGCTTAAAATGCTTATTCTTCATGAAAATGACTTAATGCCAAGAGAATTAGCTTTAACAAAAATCTGGAGAGATGACAACTACTTTACTTCAAGAAGTATGGACGTTTACATTGCCAAATTGAGAAAATATTTGAAAGCAGATGAAGATGTTGAAATCTTAAACATCCATGGAGAAGGATTCAGATTAGTAGTAAAAAGCAAAGTCACTGAATAATTGAAAATTCACTTAAAATGATATAGGCTCTGAGAAATCAGAGCTTTTTTTTTGTGCTTTTTATTTAAATTTTTTCACTGCTTTTTTGAGAGTGAAATCATGTTTAATGTTTTGTTTATTAGTTGCTTATTTTTTTTGATTCTGTTTGGTTTTTTTAATTTTAAAATTATTTTGAAGAATTTTCTTTAAAATAAATTTGGAAAATCAAAAAACAATTCACAATATTTGCAGACGAAAAAAATAATAACCCTTTAAAAACGAAGAAAAATGTTTGTACTTACATCGACATCACAAAGCTTCACACCAAACGGATTTGGTGCAGCAATTCTTCGTGGCTTATTTCAATCTTAGAAATACATTTTTTAGCTATATAAAAAAGCCCGAAGACATTTAGTTTCGGGCTTTTTTTATTCTAGACACTTCAAATTTTCCCGAAAACCGATTTTATTTATTTATCCGTCAAGGATAAAATGTTTAAGCCTATCTGGCTGTTAACTTAATACATTATAATTTTTTAATGGAAAATTATACGGTAGAGGAGTATGCTTTGTGTACTCGTTTTAAAAGTAAAAGAAGGAAAAAAAGATTAATAAAGAAAGATTTTGATAAACAATTAATTCATTTAAGAAAGCTTGAAGTTGAACTTTGGAACAAACGCAGGAATTTACCATTAGTTCCTTTGCAAGTTCCTTATCAAAAAGGATGGCAGCGTAATTTCAAGTTAAGAGATGATGTTGCACGATCTGCAGAAGCTGAATTTTACAAAGAATTATTGACAAAAATTAATACATGGCAGTTTTCTTCCGAAAAATCTTTTAAGAGAAAGAAAAAAAGAAAAAGCAGACATGTTTATGTTGAAAAGATTCAGACTGTAAAAGAATTTTCAGAATGGGAATGGAAAAGTCCAAAATTAGAATTGACTGAAAAAGAAAAAGTACATTTTTATAAGCGCGAACGTTGGTGCAGTAACTTTAAAAGATATAAAGTGCATTATGTATTTAATGAGCCTTGGCGATATGTACTTCGCGTTAGTCCTTATATGATAACACATACTAGGATGGTAGATTCATATTTAGAAAGTGAAATTCAAGTTGTTGAAAATTATATTGTTAATCAGAATCTAAGAAATAAAATAAACAAATTAGTAGACGGTTTCTCTCGAAGCTGGAGTTATTATGATTATGAAAATCCAAAAGAGAAAAACCCCATTAAAAATATGAGTCTGCATGCTTTGTATCAGCAATATGCAGACGAAATGATAGAAAATCATGGGAAATAAATTATCCGGAAAAGACCTGATTAAATTGGGTTTTCCAAAGAACAATTCAATAAATATAGCCTTAGGGCAAATAAACAGATATAGAAAAAGAGAAAAAAAAGAATCTATTCTAACAGAAGCAAAAGACGTTCTATTACATCCTGAAAAATATGAAGGAAACGGAACTTGGGGAAAGGTAGCTGAAGGTTTGATTAAGCCTGTTCAAGTAAGAATGCATCAGCTTAAAAATACTAGAGCACCTTTTAAAATTTTCGGAGAAAATGAAATCGATGATCAGGCAAAATTTCAATTGTATGATTCATTAAAACTGCCAATTTCAGTTGCTGGAGCCTTAATGCCGGATGCGCATTCAGGTTATGGATTACCAATTGGAGGAGTTCTAGCGACAGATAATGCTGTAATTCCGTATGGAGTTGGAGTTGATATCGGTTGCCGAATGAGCCTTTCGATTTTTGATTTGCCAGCTTCTCATTTTAAAGGAAAAGAAGATCAGTTGGAAGCAATTTTAAAAGACAATACAAAGTTCGGAATGTATGAAACGCACGCTTCTCGTGTCGATCATGAGGTGTTTTACAATAGCGGATTTCAGGATATTCCGTTATTGAAAAATCTTCTTCCAAAAGCCTATAAACAATTAGGAACTTCAGGCGGAGGGAATCATTTTGTAGAATTTGGAATTGCCAAAATTGATAATCCTGAGAACGAATGGAAATTGGAAAAAGGTGAATATTTTGCAGTTCTTTCTCATAGCGGTTCACGTGGATTGGGCGCAAACATTGCGAAGCATTACACGTATTTGGCAACAAAGCAGTGTCCGTTACCAAAAAATGTACAGCATTTAGCCTGGTTGGATTTGAATACGCACGATGGTCAGGAATATTGGCTGGCGATGAATTTAGCAGGAGAATATGCTAAAGCTTGTCACGACGATATTCACAGAAGAATTGCCAAAGCAATTGGAAAAAGGGTAGTGGTAACAATTGAAAATCACCACAATTTTGCTTGGAAAGAAATGGTTAACGGTCAGGAATGTATTGTGCACAGAAAAGGTGCAACGCCAGCAGGAGAAGGGCAATTAGGAATTATTCCGGGTTCGATGACTGCTCCAGGTTTTATTGTAAAAGGTAAAGGAAATGCCGAAAGCCTTAATTCTGCTTCGCACGGCGCGGGACGTTTGTTTTCGAGAGCCAAATGTAAAAGTACTTTTACACAAAGTGAAATCAAAAAGGTTTTGAAAGCCAATGATGTAACCTTGATAGGAGGAAATATTGACGAAGCGCCAATGGCCTACAAAGACATTACAAAAGTGATGGCAAACCAAACGGATTTAGTGGAGGTTTTAGGAACGTTTACGCCTAAAATTGTTAGAATGGATCGTTAAAAAGTAAAAGATTATGGAAAGGTTTCAAGATGAAAATAAATGGCTGGGACATTTTTATAACGAGATTTTCGTGAAATGTCCAAAATGTGAATCTAAAGGAGTTTTGAAAGAAATTCCTAGAAATTGTGAATGCGGAAAATGTACTACAATGACTTTTGAATGCAAATCCTGTTTTCATAAGATTGACGAACCAGTTTATCAGTACAAAGCACTTGGAAAGCATTACTGTAGTAATTGTTATGAAAAATTTGATTATGAGTCTCAGATTTTCAAAGAAAGACCAGAAATGTATCAGGTTAAATGTCCGCATTGCAGTTTTAACGAGGAAATAAAACCTGCGATTTTGAGAACTAGAAAAGAACCGCAAAAAGATGGTTTGGTAAGAGAACCTTGGCACAATTTGCAGCTTTGGTTTCAAAAAGAAGTCAGAGGAAATGTTTTTTGGGTTTATAATCAGGAACATTTAGTGTACTTGGAAAAATACATTAAAGCTGATTTAAGAGAGAGAAATAATAATGGAAGCGGTAATGGGACGATGGTTTCACGACTTCCAAAATTTATTAAAGAAGCAAAAAACAGAGGAAAGCTTCTTAAAATATTAGAAAAATGGAAAGAATAATTCAGATAACAGCGGGTCGCGGGCCTGCAGAATGCACTTGGGTTGTCGCCCAAGTGCTTAAAAAAGTTTTGGAAGAAGCTGAAGACCAGAATTTAGATGTGGTTTTATTGCAAAGAGAAAAAGGAGAAGAAAACGGAACGATAGAAACTGCATCGATTGCTGTAAAAGGAAATAATGCTGATCAGTTTGTGAATTCATGGGTTGGAACGATTCAATGGATTGGCCAGAGCCAGTTTAGGAAAATGCACAAACGTAAAAACTGGTTTATTGGGATTTTTGAAATTGAACAACAGAAAAATACATCGGTTTCAGAAAGTGATATTCAATATCAGGCTATGAGAAGTTCCGGAGCAGGCGGTCAGCATGTAAATAAAGTCAGTTCGGCAATTCGGGCAACACATATTCCAACTGGAATTGCGGTTGTTTCTATGGATAGCCGTTCCCAGCATCAAAACAAAAAACTGGCAACAGAAAGATTATTAAAAAAACTAGAAGACGAAAAACTAGTTCAGCTTAAAAATCACGTTGGGAAACAATGGGAAAACCAACTCAATGTAGAGCGCGGAAATCCAGTGAGAGTTTTTACGGGAAGTGATTTTAAAAAGAACAAAGTAGAGAAAAGTTATAAAGGAACTCGTCAGAAATTAAAAAACGATTTACGCAATGAAAACAACTGATAAATACCTTTTTCAAGCCTTGGATAATTATCCGTTTTGGTTGGAAGGAACAATAGAATCTTTAGATTATGCTTTTTCTTATGATGATAAAAATACAATGGTTTTGTGTTTGTATGGAAGAATTCAGGCAGAACAATTGATGAACTATGAAGAAGCGAAATCTTATTTTCAGCAGGCTTTATCGATTAATATTCATGCTCTTGAAGTGTATCCGTATTATTTAAAAACTTTGATTTTAAATGAAGATTATGAAGAAGCTCGAAAGCTCATTGATTTTGCCTTAACGGTAAAAGGAATCAATAAATCCGAGATTTATGTCAAGAAAGCCATTCTTTTAGAAGCGCAAAATGAGTTTAAAAAGGCTTTAAAAGAAATTAAAAATGCTAAACTTCATTCGTTGCAATTTAATTATGAATCTGATATTTCAGATGTTGAGAAGAGAATTGACAATAAAATTGATTTGCTTAAAAAGAAGAAAAAGAAAACTAAAAAAGATTCTAAAAAGAAATCGAAATGATTTTGATAAAAAAAACGATGCAATTTGCATCGTTTTTTTATTGATTCCACTTTCCTGCAAGGTTTCCAAAACCTTGTAGGTATAAAATATTAGAGTTTAAATAACAAACCTACAAGGTTTTGAAAACCTTGCAGGAAAGAAATTGCGATTTACTTCCAATGCAATTCCAAAGCAAAACACGTTTTTTCGTCTTTTGTAATACTGAATGTTGCTGTTGTGTGATCTTCATCTTCGCTTTCGTGAATTACAACATTATCTTGTAGTGAAAGTTCTTTCATGAAGTTCATTTCGAAGCTTTTAACTTCTTGTTTCATAATTCTTTTTGGATCAACATGATCCAAACACCATTCCAGATATTTTACGTTATTTACGTGATTTACAATGTCTAAATCAGATAAATAAACTGTTTTTTCAAAAACGGCTTCTTTTTCGTGGTTGATGTTTATTTTAGAAAAACCTTCTTCTGTTGCTCTGTTTTCAGGGAACAATTCGAAATGTTCATAAGGTAAAGCTAAGGCTTCTGGACGACGTGCTTGTGTGTTGAAAACTGCCCAATACGTTTCGCATCCTATTATTTTTTTTCCATTAACGTACATTTCCAACGCACGAACTGAACGTGAATTTTCTAAACTGTTAATCCAAGTTTTTACGGTTACAACATCCTGCCATTTTGGTAAAGCATGAACTTCAACACGCATTCGGCTTAAAACCCAGGCTTGATGAAATTCCTGCATATCATAAAAACTAATTCCGCCAACTTCTGAATGCGCCGCTGCGGTTAATTGCAAAATATTACACAAATCGGTATATTTTAAAAAACCTGTTGGTGTGCATTGTGTGAAATTGATTTCCCAGTCTTTGCTTAAAACTGATGTAAAATTGGGAGATATTGGCATTTTTTAATTTTAGATTTTAGAGTGTTGATTTTAGATTTTTCCTTTGGAAAGCAGAAGAAAGATGAAAGAAAAAAGACTTTTATTTTAGAAGATTTTCTATGTAATTTATGATTTCTTTTCTATCTGTTGCGTAATCAAACCATTTGGTGTTTTCGTTTCGTTTGAACCATGTTAATTGTCTTTTGGAAAATCTTCTGGTGTTTTTTTTGATTTCTTCTATCGCAAAAGGCAATGTGAATTCTCCGTCAAAATAACTAAATAATTCTCTATACCCAACGGTTTGAAGTGCATTTAACGCTTTGTTAGGATAAAGTAATTTGGCTTCTTCTAACAAACCTTCGTTCATCATGATGTCAACGCGTTGATTGATTCGGCTGTAAATTGTTTCTCTATCGGCATCTAAACCAATTAGAATAGGAGTGAAGTCTCTATTATTTTTCTTTTGATTTAAAAACGAAGAATACGGTTTTTGCGCACCGATACAAACTTCTACAAAACGCATCATTCGTTGCGGGTTTTGTAAAGTCTGCGGGTTTTCTAAAGCTATTTTTTGATAATATTCGGGATCTAAACTTTTCAATTGTTCTTGAAGATAGTCGATTCCGATTTTTTCGTAGTTTGAATTTACTTCAGAACGAACACTTGGATCTATTTCTGGAAATTCATCGAATCCTTTTAAAATGGCATCGACATATAATCCTGAACCGCCTATGAGAATGACAAAATCATTGGATTGAAATAATTCTTCGATTTTGGCTAAAGCTTCTTTTTCGTAATCGCCAACAGTATAATTTTCAAAAATGGATTTATTTTGAATGAAATGATGTTTAGCCGAGTTTAATTCTTCCTGATTTGGAACTGCGGTTCCGATGGTCATCTCTTTGAAAAACTGACGGCTGTCGCAAGAAACGATTTCGCATTTAAAATGCTGTGCCAAAGCAATACTCAAGGCTGTTTTGCCTATAGCTGTTGGGCCGACAATGGTTATTAGGTACTTCATAGTTTTTAGCCCAGATGGAAATGGAAACCCCGGACTTATATTTGTTAAATTTTTTTGGTATAAAAGAGCGACCAACGGAAGCTCCTTTTATGCCTTAAAAAATTACAAATATAAGGAGGAGTTGGAATGTACAGCTGGATTAGCTTCTAAAATTAATTATTTGGCAGTTCCGTTCCACATTCGTAACAATATTTAGCATTGTCAAAATGAACTTGAGACTGGCATTTTCTACATGTTTTTTTGCCACTTACAGTGCTGTTTTTCAGACTGCTTTTGGCAAATTCGGCAGTAACAATTCCTGTTGGAACGGCGATGATTCCGTAACCTAAAATCATGACAAATGCTGCAATAAATTGTCCAAGCGGTGTTTGTGGCGAAATATCTCCGTAACCTACTGTTGTTAAAGTTACTATTGTCCAGTAAATTCCCATGGGAATGCTTGTAAATCCTGATTCTCGGCCTTCTACCAGATACATTATTGTACCGATGATAACGGTGCTGATTAGGACAAAATAAATGAAAACCAGAATTTTTTCTTTGCTGGCTTCTATTGCTTCTTTTAATTGTAACGATTGATGGTTGATTTGCGGAATATGCAAAATTTTGAATAATCGAAGAAAACGTAATGCCCTTACGATTGATAAAATACTTGCGCCAGGCAAAAATATAGACAAATACATGGGCAAAACAGCAAGCAAATCGATGATTCCGTAAAAGCTGAAGATGTATTTAACAGGTTTTTGAATGGAGATAATTCTTAAAATATATTCGATGGTAAAAAAGACTGTGATTACCCATTCGCAGATCAGAAGCTGGTAATGATATTTGGAACTGATTCCTTGTACAGTGTCAAGCATTATTAATAAAACGCTCAATAAAATCAAACCTAATAATACTAAATCGAACATTCGTCCTAATATGGTATTGGTGCCATACAGAATGATTTTTACTTTTTCTCTGAAGATTTCGTATTGTGATTTTTTGTTTTTCATATCCTTAAAGATAATGAAAGTTTGGTTTTGTTAAAAATGAAGTATTTTTAGCGATTTGCTTTTACGGATATAGCTTTGAATGATATTTTTCACATCACGATTGTGTTGCATCGGTACCAAAATATTTTTTAAGATCTCAATATTAGTAATTTGATAATTCAGATCATAATAAGCGTAACCTTTGTAGATTCCATCTTCGATCAGGACTGCACTTCGTTCGTTTACATTTCTTCCTCTGTCTATCAGAATCATGCTTTTGTTTTCAAAACTGTTTTCTGAAATGAATTGCTGTACTCTTAAATTGTAAACTTCTGGAGTCACTTCGCCTATGCAAGCGCCGTCACATTCTTTGATTTTATATTGAAAACACTCTTTTTTGGTTTGATATAAACCTGTCAGTTTTTGACATAAATGATATTTTGCCGTGAATTTAAAGAGTGCATTTTTGCCTTCTTGTAAAGAAGTAAAAGAGGTGATTTCTTTTTTACGTCCGTCTGCTTTCTCCAGTTTTAAGTTGATGTAACCATCTGAATCTTTTTCGGCATATAAAGCAACAGGAAAAACTGATTTTTTCTGAGATCGATTGTATCTAGGACGATTTACTTTTACTTCCTGACTTTCTTTTAAAAGCGCTATTAACTCGCTTCCGGTTTCGTCATAGGTAATCGTAAAAACTTCAGCTTGAATTCTTTTGCTCTTTGTAGTGATTCCTGTAAAGTGCTGATTGACTCTTTTTTTGATGTTTTGGCTTTTGCCAATGTAAATTAAAGTTCTGTCTTCTTTATAGATATAATAAACTCCAGTTTTAGCTGGCATTTGATTTAAAAGATCTAAAAATTTTGGAGAAATTCCTTTTTCTACTTCGAGTTTTATAAAATCTTTTACGATAGTTTTTTCGACATCTTTTTCCAAAAGCATTTTAAACAGCTTAGTGGTAGCCATAGCATCTCCGCTGGCGCGATGTCTGTCGGCCATCGGAATTCCAAGTGAACGAACGAGTTTTCCTAAACTGTAAGATGGTTGTTCTGGAATTAATTTCTTAGCTAATTCTACTGTACAAAGTGTTTTAGCTTCGAAATCGTAGCCTAGACGTCTAAATTCTGTACGAAGGATTCTATAGTCAAATGATGCATTATGAGCCACGATAACACAATCGGAAGTAATTTCTATGATACGCTTGGCAACTTCGTAAAACTTTGGCGCTGATTGTAGCATAGCATTATTGATTCCAGTCAGTTTTACTACGAAGGGCTGAATCGGAATTTCAGGATTGACAAGGCTGATGAATTGATCAACTACTTCATGCCCATCAAATTTGTAGATAGCGATTTCGGTAATTCCCTCTTCATTAAATTGTCCCCCAGTGGTTTCTATGTCAAGTATTGCGTACAAATTAAGTATTCAGTCTCAGTTTTTAGTATTCAGTTTTTGTAAAGACGTACTTCAATGCGTCTTTACGGCAGGTATTAACGACCTCCAAAAATGCTGCTTCCAATTCTTACCATTGTGCTTCCGCATTCTATAGCTAATTGATAATCTCCTGACATTCCCATCGATATAGTGTTCAGACTGCAGTTTTCAGTTTTCAGCTCTTTTATCGAATCAAAAATCGATTTTAAATGGGTAAATTCTTTTTTAATTTGGTTTTGGTCTTCTGTGAAGGTTGCCATTCCCATTAAACCTAAGATACGAATATTTTTCAACTCTTTGAACTGCGAAGAAGTTAAAAGTTCATTTAATTCATTTTCGTCCAAACCAAATTTGGATTCTTCTTCAGCAATATAAATTTGAAGAAGACAGTCTATGGTTCTATTATTTTTTAATGCTTGTTTGTTGATTTCCTGTAATAATTTCAAGCTGTCAACACCGTGTATCAAAGTGACATAAGGTGCCATAAATTTGACTTTATTGGATTGAACGTGACCAATCATATGCCATTGAATATCTTTTGGCATTTGTTCCCATTTCTCCGTCATTTCCTGAATTTTGTTTTCTCCAAATATGCGCTGTCCTGTTTCGTAGGCTTGTATCAAGTCTGAGACAGGTTTTGTTTTTGAAACGGCAACAAGAGTTACGTGTTCAGGTAAAGTTGCTTTAATTGTATTTAAGTTTGATGCTATTGACATTTTTCTATTTTCTCTTGGATTCTCATTAAATATAATTTTTCATCGAGTATAATTTTTTCTCCTTTATATTTTTTAAATTCATTGAATATCTCAAGAATTTGTTCATCTGAAAATGTTCGAAATGCATTTATAATATAACTGTTATCTTTTGTTTTTAGTTTTATGTAAAAAGTTACACTGCACAAACCTGACCGAGATGGATTGCCCTTAGCTTCAATTTTAATCTCTTTTAAAGGAATTACTTTTTCCCATTCTTTATTAAAAATTTCTCCTTCTAATTTGATGTTACTTTCATTAAGAGTTACTTTATTAATAATACTTTTGAATGTATTTATTGTTACTATTATGAATAAGACTATCAGAACTAACTCGAGAAAATAGGCATAATATTTTAGACTTTCGACATTAAAAAAAACAGAAAGTATGAATGAAAAAAATATAAATACAAATAAAAAAGAAAAAGGTTTTTCGCTAAATATTCTAGCTTTTAAATTTTTATATTCTCCTTCAAATGTAATCATAATCTTAGATGAAAAGTAATTATACTTTGGAAGCGGAAATACTAAATAAACTGCTTCGAAATTTTCTCTGCCTTTTTGCTTTCGCTATAATCATAAAAACCTTCGCCGGATTTTACTCCCAATTTTCCAGCTCTAACCATATTTACTAAAAGTGGGCAAGGAGCATATTTTGGGTTTTTGAATCCGTCGTACATTACATTTAGAATGGCAAGACAAACATCAAGTCCAATAAAATCAGCTAATTGTAATGGTCCCATTGGGTGTCCCATTCCTAATTTCATAACCGTATCAATTTCGTAAACTCCAGCAACACCATTGTATAACGTTTCGATTGCTTCGTTTAGCATCGGCATTAAAATTCTGTTTGCTACG
This sequence comes from Flavobacterium quisquiliarum, assembly GCF_019308285.1. Classification (GTDB taxonomy): domain Bacteria; phylum Bacteroidota; class Bacteroidia; order Flavobacteriales; family Flavobacteriaceae; genus Flavobacterium; species Flavobacterium quisquiliarum. The sequence goes on along the minus strand of NZ_WWEM01000022.1, from coordinate 175,774 downwards.
AAACCTGGATAATCGTTTACTTCAACAGGAACTTTACCTAATTTTTCAGATAAATCCATGATGATTTTCGTTACTTCGTCACTTGTATTGTATCCGCGAATGATTTCAACCAATTTCATAATCGGCACCGGATTCATAAAGTGCATTCCGATAACGCGCTCAGGATGTGCTACAACAGCTCCAATTTGCGTAATGGAGATTGAAGAAGTGTTGGTAGCTAAAATCGTATTATGAGAACAGTATTCGTTTAATTGTTTGAAAATGTTCAGTTTTAATTCTACATTTTCTGTTGCTGCTTCGACAACTAAATCTACACCAACAACTCCATCTTTAATATCAGTATACGTTATAATATTGGTAATTGTTTTAGCAACATCTTCTTGGGTAATTGTTCCTTTTGCAAGCATACGTTCTAAATTGCCTGCAATAGTTGCCATTCCTTTATCTAATGATTTTTCTGAAACGTCGATTAATTTTACGGTAAAACCGCTTTGTGCAAAGGTATGAGCAATTCCGTTACCCATTGTTCCTGCACCAATTACAGCTATTGTTTTCATTTTTTTCTAGATATTTTTTTATGATTTAGCCACGAAATCACCAATTAATTCGTGAATTCGTGGCTAATTATTTTGTTTTTTTTCTAATTATTTATCGAAGCACTCAATAATTTGGTATGCTACACGCAATGCGTCTGTTGCTTGTTCAAGTGTTACAACTGGAGTTGTATTGTTGTTTATTGCATCGGCAAACGAATTTAACTCGTCTAAGATTGCATTATTTTGTTCTACATCTGGATTAGTGAAATAGATTTGTTTTTTAACGCCTTCTGCATTCTGCAAAATCATATCAAAATCTCCGGGAACTTCTGGTGCATCTTTCATGCGAACTACTTCGCATTTTTTTTCTAAAAAGTCAACTGAAATATAAGCATCTTTTTGAAAGAAACGTGATTTACGCATGTTTTTCAGTGAAATTCTGCTGGCAGTTAAATTAGCGACACAGCCATTTTCAAATTCGATTCTGGCATTTGCAATATCTGGAGTTTCACTGATAACTGAAACACCACTAGCGTTTATGTTTTTCACCTTTGAGTTGACAACACTTAAAATCGCATCAATATCATGAATCATTAAATCCAAAACCACAGGAACATCAGTACCACGCGGATTAAACTCTGCCAAACGATGTGTTTCTATAAACATCGGGTTTTCAATCATTTCTTTTGTGGCTATAAAAGCTGGGTTAAAACGCTCTACGTGACCTACTTGTCCTTTTACGTTGTATTCATTTGCTAAAGCAATAATTTCTTCAGCTTCTTCAACCGTATTGGCGATTGGTTTTTCAATAAAGATATGTTTTCCTGATTTGATGGCAACTTTGGCGCATTTGTAGTGCGAAAGCGTAGGAGTAACAATGTCAATCACGTCGACAGCGTGAATAAGTTTTGCAATTGTGCTGAAATTTTTATAGCCAAATTCTTTTGAGATTCTTTCGGCATTTTCTTGATTTTCGTCGTAAAATCCAACTAATTCGTATTTGTCAGATTGTTGTAATAAGCGTAAATGTATTTTACCAAGATGACCAGCACCTAAAACTCCTACTTTTAACATGAGAATGTATTTTAAACAAAAATATAATTTATTTGTTTACCGTGAAAATGAATTTAGGTAATTGTGAGTTGTTGGTTGTGAGTTATTGGTTGTTGGTCGTTTATTGTTTGTTGTTGGTTGCTTCTTTCATTTTGTAGTTTTTTCAGCCTGAACGAAGTTTAAGAGCCGTGGTTAGGAAAAGGACTTCGACTATGCTCGGTCTGATAAATAATGGCTTTTGTTTTCGACTTTTGACTTTACATTTTTATTATTTAAAAATCAATATTTGAAATCCTGTTTTCTTTCTTATTTTTGCGAAAATAAAACCTACCCATTTTGAAAGACACTGCCAAACATCAAGGACTTCGTAATCAATTAGTAACCACTTTAGAGCAAAAAGGAATTACTGATAAAGCAGTTCTGGATGCGATAAAAAAAATCCCAAGACACCTTTTTTTGAATTCTAGTTTTGAAGATTTCGCTTATCAGGATAAGGCTTTTCCTATTGGCGCAGGCCAAACTATTTCGCAGCCTTACACTGTTGCATTTCAATCTCAGTTGTTAGAAGTGCAGAAAGAACATAAAGTTTTGGAAATTGGAACAGGTTCCGGATATCAGACAGCGGTTTTGTTTCATCTTGGAGCAAAAGTTTATACAGTAGAGAGACAAAAAGAATTGTTTAAACAGACTTCTATTTTGTTTCCAAAATTAAATATCCGTCCAAAACATGTTTCTTTTGGAGACGGTTATAAAGGATTACCAAATTTTGCGCCTTTTGACAGTATTATAGTTACAGCAGGTGCACCGTTTATTCCGCAGCCATTAATGGCTCAGCTGAAAATAGGAGGAAGGCTTGTTATTCCTTTGGGAGAAGATGTTCAGATTATGACTTTACTAATTAGAAAGAACGAAACGCAATTCGAAAAACATGAGTTTGGAGAGTTTCGATTTGTTCCTTTGTTGGAAGATAAAAATTAATGAGAAAGCCCGTTTTAAACGGGCTTTTTTATTGGGTAAGAACTGAAATATATCTTTCCAGACTTTCTTTTTCTTTTTGAGCGATAAACAGAAAAAAATCTTCTTTGTCTTTTTTAGTTTGAGCAATTTCTAAAGACTGGTAATATTGCATACGAGTTTCGTAATCACCTTTAATATTTGCAATAGGATAGCCTTTTTGCATTAAAATTAAATTCATAATTAATCGTGAAGTTCTTCCGTTTCCATCAATAAAAGGATGAATTGTCGCTAAGCGCTCGTGCATTTCTGCCGCTAAAATAATTGGATGTAGTTTATTTTTATTGATTTCATACCAAACAAAATATTCATCCATTTCCTGCGGAACGATTAAAGGTTGTGGAGGCATGTGACTGCTTCCCTGAATCATAACCTGAACTTTTCTGTAACGTCCGGCATCTTCCGGAATAATTCCTCGTAAAATTAGATTATGAATAGATAAAAGATCTCGTTCGTTTAAAGAGTTGTTTTTATTCATTAAATCTTTAATAAAACCAATTGCTTCCTGATGATTTATAGCTTCAAGATGTTCCCGCATGCTTTTCCCAGAAATTGTCAAACCTTCATTGATGACCATATCTGTTTCACGAAGTGTCATTGTATTACCTTCAATTCTATTGCTTTCAAAAGTATATTCTAATTCTAAGGCCTGTTTTATTTTAAAGCTGTCATACTGACGATAAGAATCTAATTTTTCTTTTAAGGCATCAATTTCTTTTAGGATTTTCTCTAAAGAAGTAGATAATTTAAGATTTGAAACTGTTTTGTTGTATTTGATTTCATCTTCAGCAACTTTTAAAGCTTTCAAAGCAAATTCTTCATGACCAATTTCATAAAGAATCTTTTCCTTGAGCCACGCAATCATTAAAGTTTCATAATCAATTTCTAAAAGCTGAGACAGCTTAATAACCTGTTCTTTGGTGGGTTTTCTGGTTCCCGATTCAAATTTACTAATTAAAGCTTGATCAATATCCGCAAGTTGTGCTAATTCACGAGTTTTTAAACCTTTTTGCTCCCTAGCATTTTTTAGAAGTGATTTCATTTAATGAAAAATTTTGTCTTGACAAATTTAGTCAATTTTTATGATGTAAAAAAAGCAACAAATTAAATGTTGCTTTTTTGGATTTTATTTTGGAGGTAAAGAACCGTCTTTTCTCATTTCTTTTACTACAGCCTGCATAATAGCATCTACTGTTTGTCCTAAATCTGTTACGTATTGTGATTCTGTGGTTCCCGTCCAAATCAGTTTGTTTTCCTTTAATGAAAAGATATTCGTTTCCACCATATAAGATGTAGTTTCCTGATAATAACCCGGATCGTAAAAGTTTGGAGAATACATGCCATACCAATTTCCAAAACCATAACCGTACATTCCAGTGTACATTCCGTCGAAACCTCCGTAATACATTCCGGTGTAAGTTCCAGGAACATAAGTTGTTTCCTTTTCTTTGCTCACAAGTCTCATAGTTATAACTCCGTCAAAATTTTCATCTTGAAGAATTTTCAATTTTTGTTCTTTTGTAAGATCTTTGGTGGTTTCGTTTAAGTATTGATAAGAAGTTTTAAAAATGGGATTACCAGCGGCGATCCTATTTTCTGTAACTCTTCTGGATGCTTCATCTTTGACTAAAGCAACAACTAAAACCTTTTTAAAATTTTCCTGAGCAACAGTAATTTTTGGATCTCTCCAGCTGTTTACAATTGAAGTATTACTGCCGCAACTTGAAAATATAACTACAACAAAAAATAAGAGTAAAGACTTTTTCATATTTTACAGTTAAATTGGTTATAAGTAAAAATAACGATAAAATATTAATAATTAGGGGTTTGTGTAAAATAAAAAAGCTTTTAATTAAAAGCTTTTTTAATACGATCTAAATCTCGTTTGGTATCTTGTTCTTTTAAAGACTCTCTCTTATCATAGTTTTTCTTTCCTCTGCAAAGACCAATCTGCAATTTTGCTAAACCTTTTTCATTGGTAAATAATTTCAGAGGAACAATAGTAAGTCCTTTTGCCTGCACATTTTTATGAAGTGTTTTTAATTCTTTTTTATTCAAAAGTAATTTTCGCTCACTTCTGGATTTATGGTTGAATTGATTTCCAAAAGAATATTCTTCGATATAAGTATTAATTGCAAAAAGTTCCATGCCACTGAATTCGCAAAAGCTTTCTGTGATATTGGCTTTTCCTAAACGTATAGATTTGATTTCGGTACCTGCTAGAACAATTCCTGCAGTATAGGTCTCGATTATTTCATAATCAAATCGGGCTCTTTTATTTAATATATTGACTGATTTTAACATGTGTGCAAATGTAAGACAAAATTGAAAAACTTACGCCGGCTAAGATAATTAAAGTTTTATTCTAATCTATGATTTTAATCATCCACAGCAAAAATGCTTCCTTTTAAGTTTGTCTCATAATTTCAAAAACAAATTTAATAATGAAAAAAATTGTAACGTTAGTGAGTATCGTACTAATTAGTTTATCAGCAAAGGCTCAAGAGTCAAGTCAAGGTTTAAAAGGTGCTTGGTTTGTAACTTCTCAATTTGGTTATCAACAAACAAAAACGGCAGATGCTAAAAATACCACTTTATCTGTATTGCCAATTGTTGGAACATTTGTAACACCATCTGTTGCAGTTGGAGCAGCTGTAGGATATATCAATGTAAAAGCTGATTCTGATGCAGGAACAGCGGCAAAAACAGATTTAATTGTAGCACAACCATTAGTTAGAAAATACTGGAATGTTGCTGGTTCACTTTATTTCTTTGGTCAATTAGCTGTGCCTATTATTTCAGGAAAAGAAAAAGAAAGTGAACTAAAAGTAAATCAAATTGGCGTTTCTATGTCAGGAGGATTTGATTATTTTGTAACTAAAAATTTCTCTGTTGAGTTTTCTTATGACTTAGCTAATTTCACATCAACTACAATCGATCCTAAAACTGGAGACAAAACCACGGTAACTAATTTTGGTTTGGCGCATGTAGCCAATGTAGATCCGTTTTACAATACTGCTTTAGCTGGAAGTAATCCTAATCTAACTTCACCCGTTTCTGTCGGATTCAAATTCGTATTCTAATTTATTCTTTATTTGATTACTGTAAAATTCAATTTAGTAATTTTGCAAAAGAAAAGACCGTACTTTTTTACAGTACGGTCTTTTTGATATAATTTAAAAAGAATAATAAAATGCAAAATCAATCTAAAGATCCTTTACACGGAATAACGCTTCAAAAAATTGTAGAATCCTTAGTAGATTATTATGGTTTTGATACTTTAGGAGAATTAATTCCAGTTAAATGTTTCAATTCCAATCCAAGTGTAAAATCTAGTCTAACTTTTTTAAGAAAAACAGATTGGGCGAGAAAAAAAGTGGAAGAGCTTTATATTAAGACACTTCCTAAGTTATAATTTATATGAAATCATAACTCCTCCACGATATGGAAGCCATTCACCGCTTTTATTATAATTAGGTGCTTTTTCATATCTGCCTGGAGTTCCGTCGTTGTAGTAACCGTGATAGAATCCTTGGTGCCAACCGCCTCCAACAAAAAAGTCAAGTACGAATTTATCGTTTAGTTTTAAGTTGTAACCTACTGTAGCTCCAATTCTGTAACCAAAACCATCTTCGTATTGATTTGTATCCCAGTAATTCCATTTTTGTAATTCATATTTGTCAGCACCTATATGTGCTCCAACATAGAATCCGTTGTATTTTTCTTTAAAGTGGTAACGAACTTCTGGAGTTACAGTGATGAATTTCATTGGATGATTGCCGTTAAATGATTCCCAAAAAGAAGCCATCACATCTGCGCTAAAGGTTGTCTTTTCTCCAATGCTAGTTTCAATTCCAATATTTGGTATTGCAAGTAAAGCAGTTGCTCCATTGAATTTGATAAAAGTCTGGCTTTGTAATTGAATTGATAGAAGAAGAACAATAAGGGCAAATAATTTTTTCATGGTATTTTTTAATCGCAGAGAATAATTTTTTCGGCACAAATATAACGTAAGTAAATCGTTACTATTGCTGATTAACCTAGTTTTAACAAGATTATTTTTTGTCAGAATTGAAGGCTGTATTTAGTTGTCTAACAATGAGTAGATTACTTTGTCTAGAAATTTACCATCATAGAAATCAGATTCTTTAAAATGGGCTTCTTTAACAAAACCACATTTTTGCAAAACTTTTTCAGAAGCATAATTTTCAGGATCAATTACGGCTTCAATAGAATGTAGTTTTAAATCTTCAAAGCCATATTTTACAAGTCGTTTTACTGCTTCAGGAACAAATCCTTTTCCATGGAATTCAGGCAAAATCATATAGCCAATTTCGGCTCTATAATTTTCTGGCTGTAATCTGTAAAATCCTATGAAACCAAATAATTTTGAATCATCTTTAAGTCTTATTGCCCAGTTGATTCCTTTATTGGTTTCAATTGTCTCTTTGATGATTCTAATATGTTCCAATGCATCATCCGTGTTTTTGGCTAAAGGTCTCGGAATATATCTCATTATCTCAGGATTAGAACGTAAGGCGAAAATTTCGTTTACATCTTCTTCTGTAATTCTATTTAGCAACAGGCGTTCCGTTTCGATAATTGGAAAAGATGAAAAATCAAATTCTAACATACTAAACTGTATTATAATATTGTTATACTAAATTTTACGGAGATTTTTTTGTTTTCGTCTAAAATCAAAATACCTTCTTTTTTATATAAATCTCCTGTATTCTCATCAGTATCAGAATAGCCTAACCAAGGTTCGATACAAATAAAAGGTGCATTTTCTTTTGTCCATATACCTAAACTCGGAAAATCTTTATAGTCAACTTTTACATATGGTTTTGAATTCTTTAAAATGTTCAATGATTTTGAATCTAATGTTTTGAAAATTAAAGCATCATTCTTAAAAAGATCATAATTTAAAGAGACTTCATTGTTTACTGTTTTTAAAACTTTAGTCTTAGATGAAATTAAATCATTTTCAAGCAAGTAATATTTAAGTTCTTCTTCTTTTTCAAATTGAAGAGCATAATCTTCAAAATTACCTGGCAATGCAATTGCAGGATGTGCACCAATTGAAAAAGGCATTTTTTCGTTACTGTTATTGGTGATTTTATATTCTAAATTCAAAGAATTTTCAGTAAGTGTATAAATAAGCTGTAATTCAAATTCGAAAGGATATTTTTTTAAGGTTTCTTCAGAAGACTTTAGAGAGAAAATAGCTTTGTTTTCAGTCTTTTCTATCAATTCAAACTCCATATCGCGAGCAAAACCATGTCTTGGCAATTGATATTCTTTTTCCTTAATAATGTAAGTGTTATTTTTTAATGTCCCAACAATAGGAAAAAGAACAGGAGAGTGTTTGCCCCAAAAATCTGGATTCCCTTCCCAGATATATTCGTTGTTTTGATTGTCTTTTATGGAAAAAAGCTCAGCTCCTGCATGTTTGATGGAAGCGCTTAGTTTTGAATTTGAAATAGTTGTAGTCAAAATATCAAGTATAAAATGATTGTTTTTTTAAGGTGATGTAAATATATTTTATAAAATTTAGTTTTCTTAGAAAATGAACCAAATTATTTTATTAATAAAATTTTGCTAAAATTGAATATATGTTTGGAAATTTCTCTGTCAATAGCTTTTTTTTTCATTAATTTGCTACATAAACAGCTAAAAAATATGAAAAAGCAATGTGCAAAAGCCATTTTAACCGCGGCTTTATTTTTTGGGATTTCATCTATGTGGGCGCAGCAAACTCCGTCAGCAACAGTAGTAAATCCAGTTAATAATTATAATTATCATGATGCGTTTGGTCCACATTTTTACACCAAAAACGGAACATCTACACGTACAGCGAGCGGTCAGCCCGGAATTGAATACTGGCAGAACAGAGCTGATTACCAAATCACAGCAAAATTAAACGGAACTACAAATGAGATTGTAGGGACAGATGAAATTACATACACTAATAATAGTCCAGATAAATTAGGTTTTTTATGGCTGAATTTAGATCAGAATTTATTTAAGGAAGATTCTAGAGGAAACGCTGTTGTACCATTAACAGGAAGCCGTAACGGAGCTCAAGGTCAAGTTTTTGATGGTGGAAATAAAATTAAATCAGTAAAAGTAATTTCTGGAGGAAAAAATAAAACAGAAGTTGAAGCAAAATATGTTGTTACAGATACCAGAATGCAGGTTTTTCTTCCACAAGAGTTGGCAGCAAAAGGAGGTTCTGTAAAAATTAAAATCGAATTTTCATTCATTGCTCCTTTTGAAGGATCAGACAGGATGGGAGTTTTGGAAACTAAAAACGGAAAAATCTTTACAATTGCACAATGGTACCCACGTATGTGTGTGTATGACGATGTAAGAGGTTGGAATACAGCTCCGTATTTAGGAGCTTCTGAGTTTTACTTAGAATATGGAGATTTTGATGTGAAATTGACCGTTCCTGGAAATCATTATGTGGTAGCTTCTGGAGAATTGATTAATGGTCAGGAAGTATTTTCTGCAGATCAATTAAAGAAATACAAAGACGCATCTAATAGTGATCAGACAATAACAATTCGTTCTGCTGAAGAGGTTGCTGCAACGGCAAATGCAAACGCTGGAACAGAAAAAACTTGGCATTATAAAATTAAAAACGCACGTGATTTTTCTTGGGCATCATCTCCTGCCTTTATCTTAGATGGAGCTAAGATTAATCTTCCAAGTGGTAAAAAATCGTTAGCATTATCTGCTTATCCAGTTGAAAGTGCAGGAAGAGATGGTTATGGGCGTTCTACAGAATATGTAAAAGCTTCTATCGAACATTATTCTAAACAATGGTTCGAATATCCTTATCCAGCGGCGACAAACGTTGCAGGAAATGAAGGAGGAATGGAATATCCAGGAATCGTTTTCTGCGGATGGAAATCTAAAGGAGCAGATTTATGGGGAGTTACAGATCACGAATTTGGCCACATTTGGTTCCCAATGATTGTAGGTTCAAACGAAAGATTATTTGGATGGATGGATGAAGGTTTTAATACTTTTATCAACTCATTAAGTACTGCTGCTTTTAATAATGGTGAGTACAAAGAGCCTGCTGCTAATTTACATGAAGAAGCAGAATCTTTTACCCGTCCTGATCTAGAAACAATTATGAGTTCTCCAGATAATATGAAAGAGGCTAATATTGGAATGTTATGCTACTTTAAGCCAAGTGCTGGATTAATTATTTTAAGAGAACAGATTTTAGGAAAAGAGCGTTTTGATACTGCTTTCAGAACTTACATTAATCGTTGGGCTTACAAACATCCACAACCAGATGATTTCTTTAGATCTATGGAAAATGTGGCTGGAGAAGATTTAAGCTGGTTTTGGAGAAGTTGGTATGTAAACAACTGGCGATTTGATCAAGGAATCAATTCTGTTATGTATGTAAAAAATGATCCAGCAAAAGGAGCTATAATTACAGTAGAGAATTTTGATAAAATGCCAATGCCGATTGTCTTAGATGTTAAAACAAAAAGCGGAAAAGTAACAAGAGTTAATCTTCCTGTAGAAATTTGGCAGCGTAATAACAGCTGGTCTTTCAAACATAATTCTACAGAAGAAATTACGAGCATCACTTTGGATCCAGATAATGCTTTCCCAGATAATAATGAGTCTAATAATGTTTGGACAGCTGGAAAAAGCAAATTGGAAAAAGATATTATTTTAGATGCATATTTAGGTAATTATGTTACTTCGAAATCTCCTTTGACTATTGAAATGACAGAGAAAAATAGCGTTTTGAGTGCAGAACTTCCAAACTATCCTAAATTCTCTTTGTCTCCTGTTACGGGTGAAAAAGATACATTTGAATCACAAAGAGCAGGATTGAAATTTAAATTTAACGAAGCAAAAACAGGTTTTGATATGATTATTTTAGGAAATAATCAGGTAATTCCTTTTACAAAGAAGTAAAATTTTAAAATATAAATTGCTTATAACCCGATAATTAATCATAATTATCGGGTTTTGTTTTTTATAGAGATTAACAAAACGCAAAAAAAATGTTAGAATTTTAATTTTTTGTTTTGTAAATAAAAAAAAGATGTACTTTTGCACCGATGAATAAAATAAGTTTACATATAACTTCTTTGTCACGGACAAACTCACCGATTACTTCTCCCGAAGTACGGACACTAGCTCTATAGTGTTCACTGAGTTTTATAGCCGTATATTTATTCATATCCATTTTTCATTTTGAAATCACATAATTTGTCCATAGGACAAACATATCCTAAAAGTATTTATTATTTTGTAAATTTTCTTGATCAAGTTTTTGATTTTGAGAATGTTACTTCTATTTTGCTTAATTTTATTGGATTCAATTCTGGATTTCAAACGAAACAATATGCTTTTATTTTTAACACTAAACTTCAATTATTGAAATGAAGATCTCTATTGTTGTTACCCAGGAAGAACACTTCAAATTCGCACAAGAAATTTGCGATACGATAGAATCATCTGCCTTGTTAAGAGGTACGGGGATTGCTAAAAGAACTCCTGAGTATATTCAGAAAAAAATGTCGAATGGTGATGCGATGATTGCTCTGGCTGATGGAAAATTTGCAGGTTTTTGTTATATCGAAAGCTGGGAACACGGAAAATTCGTGGCGCATTCGGGATTAATTGTACATCCTGACTATAGAAGTTTAGGATTGGCAAAAAAGATAAAATCGAAAGTTTTTGATTATTCTTTGAAGAGATATCCAGATGCTAAAATATTTGGAATTACAACTGGTTTGGCTGTAATGAAAATTAACTCTGATTTAGGTTATAAACCAGTTCCATTCTCAGAATTGACAACCGATCCAAGTTTCTGGGCAGGCTGTAAAACTTGTACCAATTTTGAAATCCTACAAAGCAAACAAAACAAAATGTGTCTTTGCACCGGAATGTTATACGACCCAAAAGAAAAACAAAAAACACCGCCAAGACATCCTTTTAATGAGGCTGTTTTAAGCAGACTTAAAAAAATCAAACAGGCTTTATTCTTAAATAAAATATTGTCATTTATTTTTTTATTCAAAATTTAATCAAAAAGAAATCTCAAACTGCTACATACGAAAGTATTAGCCTAAATTATAAAAAATGAAAAAAGTAGTATTAGCTTATAGCGGAGGATTAGATACCTCGTATTGTTTGAAATATTTAAAAAATGAAAAAGGATACGAAGTTCACACTGTTCTTGTAGATACAGGAGGATTTTCTGCTGAAGAATTAACAGCTATTGAAAAAAGAGCTTATGAGTTAGGAAGCGCACAACACGCCAACTTAACAATTTTAGATAAATATTACGATAAAGCTATAAAATATTTGATTTTCGGAAACGTGTTAAAAAACAATACTTATCCATTATCAGTAAGTGCAGAGCGTGTTTTTCAGGCAATTGAAGCTATAAAATATGCAAAAAAAGTAGGAGCAACTGCAATCGCTCACGGAAGTACTGGTGCAGGAAATGATCAAATTCGTTTCGACTTGATTTTCCAAACTATTGCTCCAGAAATCGAAATTATTACGCCAATTAGAGATTTGAAATTGTCAAGACAAGAAGAAGTTGATTATTTAGCTCAAAACGGAGTTCACTATTCTTGGGAAAAAGCACAATATTCTATCAATAAAGGACTTTGGGGAACAAGTGTTGGTGGAAAAGAAACTTTAACTTCAGGACAGCCATTGCCAAGTGAAGCTTATCCTTCGCAATTACAAAAAGAAGGAGAAGAAAAAGTAACACTTCATTTTGAACAAGGAGAATTAGTTGGTTTAAACGGAAAAACTGATAAACCATCAAATAATATCGTGGCTCTTGAAAAATTGGCAAGTGCTTATGCAATTGGTAGAGATATTCACGTTGGAGATACTATTATCGGAATTAAAGGAAGAGTTGGTTTTGAAGCTGCTGCGCCATTAATTATCATTAAAGCGCACCATTTGTTAGAGAAACACACTCTTGGAAAATGGCAACAATACTGGAAAGAGCAATTAGGAAACTGGTACGGAATGTTATTCCACGAAGGTCAGTTCTTAGATCCAGTAATGAGAAACATCGAAACTTTCTTGCAAGACACACAAAAAACAGTAAATGGAACCGTAACAGTTTCATTAAAACCATACCATTTCTCACTTGACGGAATCGAATCTGAAAACGATTTAATGAACACAGGTTTTGGTCAATACGGAGAAATGAACAATGCTTGGACATCTGACGATGCAAAAGGATTTATCAAGATTTTAGGAAATGCACAAAACATATTCTCATCTGTAAACAAATTAGATCATGATTAATGTCGGAATTATTGGTGGTTCGGGCTACACAGCCGGAGAACTCATCAGAATTTTAATGTATCACCCAAAAGTAAACATTGATTTTGTTTACAGTACAACAAACGCTGGGAAACCGCTTTCTGTAGCGCACCACGATTTGATGGGCGATATCGAAATGAATTTTACTGATGAAATCAATCCAAATGTAAATGTTGTTTTCTTGTGCTTGGGTCACGGAAAATCGATTTCATTTTTGAAAGAAAATCAGTTTGCAAGTCATACTAAAATCATTGATTTAGGAAATGATTTCAGATTGAATAAGGATGCTCATTTTGAAGGAAAAGATTTTGTTTACGGTTTGCCTGAAATCAATAAAGCCGAAATAAAAAAAGCGAATTATATCGCAAATCCAGGCTGTTTTGCAACTGCTATTCAGTTGGCTTTATTACCTTTAGCAGAACATAATTTGTTAATTAATGATGTTCATATTAATGCAACAACCGGAAGTACAGGAGCAGGAGTAAGTCTTTCTGAAACTTCTCATTTCAGTTGGAGAAATAATAATATGTCACATTATAAAGCTTTTGAGCACCAACATTTGGGAGAAATTGGAGAAAGTTTGGTGCAACTTCAAGATGATTTTGATAGCGAATTGCTTTTTATTCCGAACAGAGGAGATTTCCCAAGAGGAATTTTTGCAACCTTATATACATTATGTGATGATAGTTTGGATCAATTGGTTGCTAAATACGAAGATTTCTATAAAGATCAACCTTTCGTAACCATTACCACAACAAACATCAACATGAAACAAGTGGTGCAAACGAATAAATGTATCATCAGTTTATTGAAAAAAGGAAACCGGGTTCTCATAACATCAATTATCGATAACTTAACCAAAGGTGCTTCAGGACAAGCAATTCAAAACATGAATTTAATGTTCGGTTTAGAAGAAACCACAGGTTTACATTTGAAACCAAGCGGATTTTAATTTAAAAAAGTTATGAGTTATAAGTTATGGGTTAAGCGTTATATAACTGCTTATATTTAAAAACTTCTAACTCCTATATAAATAACTTTTTTCAGAGTTAAAAAGTTAAAAGCAGTTTAAAGTCTGCACGATAACTCTTAACTCCTAACAAATAACCTTTTAACTTAAAAAGAAAATGAACTTATTCAACGTTTACCCATTATACGATATAACTCCAGTAAAAGCAGTAGATTGTACAATCATTGACGACAAAGGAGTAGAATATTTAGATTTATACAGCGGACATGGTGTGATTTCTATCGGACACACGCAACCGGATTATGTAGCAAAACTTAAAAATCAATTAGATAATTTAGGATTTTATTCGAATGCTATTCAGAATCCTTTGCAGGTTGAATTGGCTCAGAAATTAGGAAAACTTTCTGGATTAGAAGATTACGAATTATTTTTATGCAGTTCTGGTGCTGAGGCCAACGAAAATGCTCTAAAATTAGCTTCTTTCCACAATGGAAAATCAAGAGTTGTAGCTTTTGATAATTCTTTCCACGGAAGAACTTCTGCAGCTGTTGCAGTTACAGATAACAAGAAAATTGTTGCGCCAATTAATGCACAGCAAGTAGTTACTTTTTTACCTCTAAACCAAATCGAATTAGTTGAAGCAGAATTAGCGAAAGGCGATGTTACAGCAGTAATTATTGAAGGAATTCAAGGAGTTGGAGGTTTAGACCAAGGAACAACCGAATTTTTCCAGGCTTTAGAAAAAGCATGTAAAAAACACGATGTTGTTTTGATTTTAGATGAAGTACAATCTGGTTACGGAAGAAGCGGAAAATTCTTCGCGTTTCAACACCACGGAATCAACGCTGATATTATCTCCGTTGCAAAAGGAATGGGGAACGGATTTCCAGTTGGAGCCATTTTAATTTCTCCAAAATTTGAAGCAAGTTTCGGATTATTAGGAACTACTTTCGGCGGAAGTCATTTGTCTTGTGCAGCAGGAATTGCAGTTTTAGATGTAATTGAAAAACTGGATTTACAAAAAAATGTAAACGAAGTTTATGAATATTTCTTAGAAAAAATAAAAGAAGTTGACGGAATCAAACAAGTAAAAGGAAAAGGCTTAATGCTTGGAGTTGAATTTGATTTTGATGTAGCGGCTTTAAGAAAGAAATTAATCATCGAAAAACACATTTTTACAGGAAGCGCCAACAATAAAAATCTATTAAGAATTTTACCGCCTTTAACAGTGAAAAAAGCAGATATAGATACGTTTGTAAAAGCTTTAAAAGAAAGTTTAGAAGAACTTCAAAATTAATGAAGTTATTGAAAAATATTTTTGGAGGTATATTGGTAATAAGCGTTTTATTGCCAATGTTCCTTTTCCTGAATCCATTTTTATGGGGAATGAGAAGGTATCCTGAATATATTCCTTCTGCAAAACTTGAAAAAGTGTTGCAAAAAATGCAAAATGAGATCAATAAATACGAAAATGTAGAAATTGATACTTATAAAAATGAAGCAAGTGTCTGGTATTTTAGAGATTGTGAAAATAAAAAACTAGACTCTTTAGCAAATTTTGAGATTGAGATTTCTGAAGTCAAAAGTGATTCTTTTGTTAGAGAAAAAATTGAAAAATATGCTTCTTTAATTAAGAAGGAAATAGATTGTAAATGCTACGATTCTTTAGTATTTACTTATGAAATAAAAGGAAGCAAATTGGTTTCTGCATTTAAAATGAAATAAAATGAAGAAGAGCTTTTTAATTTTAGATTCGTTATTCAAGTTTCAATCAATAGCTTATTTGTTTATTATAATTTGGGCTTTTTTTATTTCGAATTTGCAAAACCAATTTGAAATTTGGAAATACATAGAGCAGATAAATGAAATTCTCTTTTTTATATATTTTTTGATTGGTTTAGCTTCAGTTATAATATTAATTATACAGATTTTTAAAATTTATTTTTCGTCAGATAGTAATATGAAACAAAGAGTGTGGATTGTAACAAATATTTTACTCTATTATGGAGTTTTATTAGCTGTTTTTTATTTATCGGCACAATTTAGATTCTAATATACAACCAAAAAACAACCAACTACAAATTATGAATCCATTATCAATTGAAAAACGCAATCTCGTTCTGCGGACCATGGCAAAGCTGGTCGAGCAAGAGCGGAATGAGATAATCCTAACAAATCAGGAAGATCTTGCCGATTACGACGGCTCAGATTTAGCGATGGAAGAACGCTTAAAAGTAGATGATAAAAAAGTCGACGAAATGATTTTATCATTAAACCAATTAGCTTCACAGGAAGATCCCGTTGGCGTTGAGCGTTTTCATTTTACTCATGATAATGGAATAAAAGTTATAAATAAAACGGCTGCTTTCGGAACGATTTTAATTATTTACGAATCTCGTCCCGATGTTACCATCGAAGCGGGCGGAATTGCCTTTAAATCCGGAAATAAAATTTTATTAAAGGGAGGAAAAGAGTCTTTAAAATCAAACTTAAAAATCGTAAATCTTTGGCATAAAGCTTTAGAAGAAAACGGAGTTTCAAAAGACTGGGTAGAGTATCTGAATTACAACCGAACTGAAACTCAGGCTTTTTTAGAAAAACCAACTCAAAAAGTCGATTTAATAGTTCCAAGAGGCGGAGAAAAATTAATTGAGTTTGTAAAAGCACACGCAACGTGTCCCGTAATTGTAAGCGGACGAGGGAATAATTTTGTTTACGTTCATGAAAAAGCAGATACTGATTTGGCTTTAAAAGTAATTTTAAATGCTAAGACTGCTAAAATTTCAGCTTGTAATGCTTTAGATAAAGTTTTAATTGATTCAAAACTTCCAAATTTTGAAGGTTTCACAGCAATGTTAATTGAAGCCTTAATTGAAGCAAAAGTTGAAGTTATTGTAGATCAATCTTTAGCAAATTTTGAAAATACCAAAACGTTACAAAACGAAGATATTTGGTACGAAGAATTTCTAGATTACAAAATCGTAATCGGAACAATCGATTCCCAAGAGCATGCCATTGATATGATTAATAAATACTGCGGAGGACATTCAGCCGCAATTATTACAAGAGATAACAATGTTGCACAGCAATTTATGGAATCAATAGATGCTGCAGCAGTTTACCAAAATGCATCTACCCGTTTTACAGACGGTGGACAATTTGGGCTAGGCGGAGAATTAGCGATAAGTACTGATAAATTGCATCAAAGAGGACCAATTGGTTTACAGCATTTAGTTACCAATAAATGGTACGTTTACGGAGAAGGACAAATACGTTAGAATTTTAGATTTTAGAGTTCAGATTTTAGATTATTGGAATTTGGAATTTATTTATTGGAATTTAATTATAGATAAAGCTTTGCGAACTTAGCGTTTGTAAACACAAACAAAATAAAAAAAACCTTGCGCCCTTTGCGTTAAAAATAACTTAGTGCCTTAGCGCCTTCGTGGCAAAAACAAAAGACATGGCAAAAAAACGGATTTTATTAAAAATAGGAAGTAATACTTTAACCAAAGAAACCAATCATATTTCGCGGGGAAAGATTGAAGACCTCGGAATACAGATTGCAGCTTTAAACGATGAATATGAATTTATCATAGTGAGTTCAGGAGCAATTGCGGCAGCAAAGCAATTTGTAAAACTGGATAATCAGGATAAAGATGTTTTTGTAAAACAGGCTTTAGCTTCAATCGGACAGCCTCATTTAATGCGGATTTACAATGAAAATTTTAAAGATTTAGGATTAAATACCTCGCAGTGTTTACTTTCTTATTCTGATTTCGAAAAAGAGCAGACCAAAAAGAACATTGTAAATACCATTAATGTATTAGTTAAAAACAATTACATTCCGATTATCAATGAAAATGATACCGTTGCTACAGATGAGATTCGATTTGGAGATAATGATAAATTAGCGGCGTTGACAGCAGTTCTATTAAATGTTGATATTCTAATCATTGCAACCAATACAAATGGAATTTACACAAAGAATTCAATTCACGATGAAAATCCGGAGACGATAAAATTGGTAAATGATTTGAAGTCACTTGAAAAAGAAATCGGCGATTCAAAATCATCACATGGAACAGGAGGGATGCAATCCAAAATTGAAGCGGCGGCCATTTCAAAAGCAGCAAATATAGAAACCTGGATTGTGAATGGATTAAATGATAATTTTATTCTAAAGGCTTTAAAAGACGAAATTCCTTTTACTAGGATTGTGTAATAAAGAACGCGGATGAAACGGATTCGCTATCGCGAAGACGCGGATTAAAACGGATTTTATATTTAGTTTTAAAATTTATGTAGTATATTTCATTCAAATATGTTTTTATGAAATTATTGCATCAAGAGTTAATAGAAGTAATTATTAAAACTTTTTATGAAGTTTATAATGAGTTAGGATATGGGTTTTTAGAAAGAGTTTACCAAAATTCCTTGTATTTGGAATTGAAAAATAAAGGTTTGTATGTGGAGGCTCAAAAGAAAATTAAAGTTTATTATAAAGGAATAGAAGTTGGAGAATATTATGCCGATTTAGTAGTTGAAGATTTGATTATTTTAGAACTAAAAGCGGCTAATTGCATAGTAATAGAATTTGAAAACCAAATTTTAAATTATTTAAAAGGCACAAACTGTGAAGTAGGTTTACTTCTAAATTTTGGAATAAAACCAGAATTTAGACGAAAAGTATTTGAAAACAGTAGAAAAATAAGAATATAAAAAATCCGCGTTAATCTGCGTCTTCGCGATAGCGAATCTGTAAAATCCGCGTCTAATTTTTTACAAACCAATAAGAAAAAAAAGAAAATGAATTATATCTCAATAAAAGACATCAACTCATTATCAAAATGGGTAAAACAAGCGATCAAAATCAAAAAGAATCCGCTTAAAAATCAAAGTTTAGGAAAGAATAAAACTCTTGGAATGTTATTCTTCAACCCAAGTTTAAGAACGCGTTTGAGTACTCAAAAAGCGGCTTTAAATTTAGGAATGAACGTTATGGTAATGAATTTTACCAACGAAGGATGGACATTAGAATTCGAAGATGGAGCAGTGATGAATTCTGGCGCTTCTGAACATATCAAAGAAGCAGCAGAAGTAGTTTCACAATACTGTGATATTATCGCAATCCGTGCTTTTGCAGGTTTGGTTGATAAAGAAAAAGATTATCAGGAAACTGTCATTTCAGGATTTTTGAAATATGCAACAGTGCCAATTGTGAACATGGAAAGTGCTATTCGCCATCCGTTGCAATCATTAGCAGATGCGATTACAATGGAAGAATTTAAACCTAGACACAAAGACAAACCAAAAGTGGTTCTTTCGTGGGCACCGCATCCAAAAGCTTTGCCTCAGGCAGTTGCAAATTCTTTCGTAGAAATGATGCAAATGCAGAAAGACATGGATTTTGTAATCACACATCCAGAAGGTTATGAATTGAGCCCGGAAATAACAAAAGACTGTAAAATCGAATACGATCAAGACAAAGCTTTCGAAAATGCCGATTTCGTTTACGTTAAAAACTGGAGTAATTTTAACGATTATGGAAAAGTAACTAACAGTGATCCAAATTGGACAGTTACGGCCGAAAAAATGGCGTTAACCAACAACGGAAAATTCATGCACTGTCTTCCGGTTCGTCGTAACGTAATTGTAAGCGACGAAGTTCTAGACGGAGAAAATTCAATCGTAATAGAACAAGCGAATAATAGAACATATTCGGCACAATTAGTTTTACAAAAGATTCTTAAAAAAATATAAATTTTTAAAGTTGCTAAGATTCTAAGCTACTAAGATGCTGAGAAACTTTGCGCAGAAAAAACTTAGTATCTTAGAATCTCAGAACCTTAGAATCTTATGCAAGTATCAGTAATAAAAATAGGTGGAAACATCATCGACAATCCGGCAGAATTAGAACAATTTTTAACCGATTTTTCTAAAATTGAAGGCTATAAAGTTTTAGTTCATGGCGGAGGAAAATCGGCTACAAAAATGGCACAGAGTATTGGTTTGGTTCCGCAAATGATTGACGGACGCCGAATTACAGATGCTCCAATGCTTGACGTTGTCGTGATGATTTACGCAGGGCAAATCAACAAACATATTGTAGCACAATTGCAGGCAAAAGATAATAACGCGATTGGTTTTTCTGGAGCTGACGGAAATTTAATTCAGTCAACAAAAAGAAATCACCCAACAATTGATTACGGATTTGTAGGCGATGTAAAACAAGTGAATACCAAATTACTGGCAACTTTATTAGAAGCTGGAGTTGTTCCCGTTTTTTGTGCGATCACACACGACAAAAACGGACAATTACTGAACACCAATGCTGATACGATTGCAAGTGAATTGTCGATTGCTTTATCAGAAGTTTTTGATGTTACGTTGACATATTGCTTTGAAAAACAAGGTGTTTTGCAAGATTCAGAAGACGATTCATCTGTAATTACTGAAATCAATGAAGTTTTATATCATAAACTAAAAGAAGAAAAAGTAATCCATTCGGGAATGATTCCAAAATTGGATAACTGTTTCAATAGTTTATCAAGAGGTGTGCAGAAAATCAAAATTGGACATCACAAAATGCTCCAGAATTCAGATATTCCGCATACAACGATTACATTATAAAAAATGTTGCCACGAATTGACATTAATTTTAGCTGTTAAAAGAGAAAATAATTTTATGAGAACATTAAAAAGTTTATTTTGATTTTAAATCTGCAACAAAAAAACAATTTGCGAAAATTCGTGTAATTAGTGGCAAAAAAACAGAGTTGCGCAGTACTTTTAAATATTAATTTAAGAAATTTGCGCCAATTAAAAATGTCGCATATTATTTAGTTAACAAAGTAAAAACTAAAAAAAAAACTTAGCGACTTAGCGCCTTTGTGGCAAGAGCACAACAAAATGAAAAATATAGATACGCTTACCCAGGAAGCAATTAGTTTATTAAGAAGCTTAATCGAAATGCCTTCATTTTCAAGTGAAGAAGATCAAACGGCTCTTTTAATCGAAAATTGGTTCAATCAGAACGAAATTCCATTCAAGAGAGAAAACAACAATGTGTGGGCTTTCAACAAATATTTCGACGAAAACAAACCAACACTTTTACTAAACTCACATCACGATACTGTACGCCCAAATCAAGCTTACACCAACGATCCGTTTAAAGCAATCGAAAAAGACGGCAAATTATTTGGGTTAGGAAGTAATGATGCCGGAGGATGCTTAGTTTCATTACTAGCAACATTTGTACATTTCTACGAAAATCAAAACCTTTCTCACAATATAGTAATCGTAGCTTCCGCCGAAGAAGAAAGCAGCGGAAAAAATGGTTTAAACAGCGTTTTAAAAAGCTTGCCAGAATTAGATTGTGCGATTGTTGGAGAACCAACTTTAATGCAATTAGCAGTTGCCGAAAAAGGTTTATTAGTTCTTGATGTAAAAGTAAAAGGAACCGCAAGCCACGCCGCACATCAAAATGATGATAATGCTTTATACAAATCAATTCCAGTAATGGAATGGTTTAAAAACTATAAATTCGATAAAATCTCAGATGTTTTAGGTCCTGTAAAAATGACCGTAACGCAAATCAATGCAGGAAAACAGCATAATGTTGTGCCATCAGAATGCGATTTAGTGGTTGACATTCGTGTAACAGATCGTTATACAAATGCTGAAATATTAGAAGTGGTGAAAGCAAACATAAATGCCGAAGTAACACCAAGATCCATGCATTTAAACGCATCATCAATTCCAGTTGCCCACGGTTTAGTTCAAGCAGGAATTGCTTTGGGAAGAACAACGTATGGCTCGCCAACACTTTCAGATCAATCTGTTTTAAGCTGTCAGTCTTTGAAACTTGGGCCAGGAGAAACATTGCGTTCACATTCTGCAGACGAATTTATTTTTGTAAATGAAATTGAAGAAGGAGTTGATTTGTATATCAAAATACTAACTGATTTCTTTAAATTATAAGAAAAGAAAAACCGCCACGAATTCACGAATTATTTTTTTACTATCTAAATCAGATATTAATTCGAATTAATTCGAAAAAAAATAATCGCAAAGATTTGAAAAAATAATTCGTGAATTCGTGGCGAAAAAAAATAGCACCTATGAAACTTTGGGAAAAAGGAATACCAACAGATAAACAAATCGAACAATTCACAGTAGGAAACGACCGTGAACTGGATTTGGTTTTAGCAAAATACGATGCTTTAGGTTCAATTGCACACGCTAAAATGCTTGGACAGATTGGTTTATTGACTTCAGAAGAAACAACATCTTTAGTTGATGCCTTAAACGAAATCATTGCAGATATCGTAGTGGGGAATTTCGAAATCGAAGACAGTTTCGAAGATGTGCATTCTAAAATCGAATATCTTTTAACTGTAAAACTTGGAGATGCAGGAAAGAAAATCCACACGGCGCGTTCTCGTAACGATCAGGTTTTAGTTGATGTTCATTTGTATTTAAAAGACGAATTAAAAGCAATCAAAGAACAAGTAAAAACATTGTTTGATTTGTTGATGGAATCGGCAGAAAAACACCAAAACGTGTTATTGCCAGGTTATACGCACTTACAAATCGCAATGCCATCGTCATTCGGAATGTGGTTCTCTGCTTACGCCGAAAGTTTGATTGATGATGTAACGATGTTGAACGCTGCTTCAAAAATTGTAGACCAGAATCCGTTAGGTTCTGCTGCGGGTTACGGAAGTTCATTTCCAATCAACAGAACATTTACAACTCAGGAATTAGGTTTTGAAACTTTAAAATATAATGCCGTTGCCGCTCAAATGAGTCGCGGAAAAGCAGAAAAAACAGTTGCTTTTGCGATGACAAGCGTTGCAGGAACATTATCAAAATTTGCGATGGACGTATGTTTGTATATGAGCCAGAACTTTGATTTTATCGGTTTGCCGGCACATCTTACAACAGGTTCAAGCATTATGCCTCATAAAAAGAATCCAGACGTTTTCGAATTAATCAGAGGAAAATGTAATAAGATTCAGGCACTTCCATACGAAATCACTTTAATTACCAATAATCTTCCAAGCGGTTATCATAGAGATTTACAGCTTTTAAAAGAAGGTTTATTTCCAGCGATTCAAAATCTAAAGGCTTGTTTGGATATTGCTATTTTTTCAATAAAAGATATTACGGTTAAAGATCATATTTTAGAAGATAAAAAGTACGATTATTTGTTTACTGTAGATACTTTAAATGAAATGGTGGTTGCCGGAATGCCTTTTAGAGATGCTTATAAAGCCGTTGCAGAGCAATTAGAAGCTGGAACATACAAATCTCCTAAAGAAACCAAACATACGCACGAAGGAAGTATTAATAATCTTTGTCTAGATGCTATAAAAGATAAAATGAAAGCAGCTTTTTAACATTGTGAAATGTGAAAAGTAAGGTGTAAAAATGTAAAAAGGTCATTGATGTGTTTCAATGAACTTTTGCTTTTTTATAAAAAATTAGTTTTTTACTAATTTAAACGTTTTACTTCTGTTTTCTATTTGGACTTTACAGATGTAAATGCCTTTGGCAAGATTTCCAACATTGAGTTCTAATTTTTCATCAGCAGAAACATTTTTAGAATGCGAATATACTTTTGAGCCGTTAGAGGAATATAAATTAACTTGGGCCAATCCATAATCAGAACTTGAAAAATCAATATTTAAAAGACGATTTATAAGGGATGGATAATATTTAAGTTCTAGATTGTTTGTGTTTTCGTTTAAACCTAAATTACTACAGCTTGTAGATGCAACACCTTGAGCAGTAACTTGTAATGTTGCTCCAGCACCGCAAGTCGGATTAGATACAAAACCTGCAACGTTAGCGGTTGGTAATACAGTATAAGGATAAGTTGGCTTACTTACAGTTGTTCCTGAGTTTGCAGGTGCATTCAAACAATCTGTAAAAGAAATTCCAATTGTACCGCCGTCTGTGCTTACATAATTTTTAAACGCAGTTCCAATTTTAGCAAAATCAGTTCCTTCAACATAACAAGTTGTATTATTATTACCGCCTCCTAAACCAATTGCCAGTGAACCTGAAACCGATGTGTTATAATAACAGTTTAGAATATGAAGTTCAGCATTTCTTGCTCTTGGCATTCTCTCTTTACAGCCTTCTTCCCAATAACAATTTTTAAAAGTTATGCTGTAATGTCCGTCCGCTGGAGCGTCCGATTTTGAAGAACCAACTAAATCTGAAAATCTATGATCATCTGCACCGCCAGTTCCTCCAGCTTTTGGAGTTTTTAAATAGGTAAACTTGCACCAAGAAACAGTTACATTATCTGCGGCGCCTTTGTTGTCAAAATTTCCGTCCATTCCGTCTTGAAATTCGCAATGATCGACCCAAATATTGGTGGCTTCGGAAGTTAAGTTATCGCGTCCGTCAACATCATACGCTCCAGGGCCTTCAAAAATTAAATTTCTAATGATAATATTATTTGACCCAGGTTTTAAATTTAATATTCCAGAACCAGCAGCAGTTTGATCCAAATTGACTAAACGGGCGCCAGGCAGTCCGATAATGGTTTTGTCATTAATCTGCAGACTCGTATAGGTAAAAGTTATGGTTCCCGATACTAAAATAACCTGTGGTGTAGTAAGTTTAAGTTTTGCTGTTAAGTCGGCTAAAGTTGTAACAGTAGTAACAGGGGCATCAACGCGTGTACCGCCAGTTGCAGCAGCTCCAAATCCTTCAGGACTGCTCATAAAATAATTTTGAGCAAAAAGAAAAGAGCATGGAATAAGTAATGCTAATAAAATAAGTTTTGTTTTCATTTGTGGTTTTTTGTGGTCTAATAGTTAATGTAATCGATTGCATAAATGTAGAGGATTCAGATTAATTTCAAATTAATTTAGCATTTTTTTTATATTTTAAAGTTTTGACTACAAGAACATTAAGTGTTTGTTTTACACTTAAAAAGGTTGTTTTTCCAAAATGAATCGAGGGTAAAAGTGGTGTAAAATAGTAAGCCAATTGATTTAAAAGAGAAAATTCATACTAAATCCATATATTTGGATATCAATTTAAATTAATCGAATGAAGAAATTTAATGATCAGGCCACTGCAGGCCTATTTGAAAAAGATTTGATTACAGAAAATCAGTTTGAGGAAATTAAAGCATATCGAAATTTAAATATATTTTCGTTAAATGCAGAATTAAAACTTTTCCTTTATTTATCGGTCTTATTATTTACTTCAGGAATTGGAATACTGATTTATGAAAATATAGACTCAATTGGACACATTGCTATTCTATCACTTCTTTTAATTGTAATTGCAGTTTGCCTTTTTTATTGCTTCAAAAATTCAAAAGGATTTCAGAAAACAGAAACACAGTTTGAGCACCCTGTTTTGGAATATTTGGTTTTACTGGCTAACATCTTAACCTGTATCTTTATTGGTTATCTACAGTTTCAATACAAACCTTTTGGAGAACATTACGGATTGGCGACATTAGTGCCAACTATTGTAAGTTTCTTTTGTGCTTATTATTTTGACAATCGAAGTGTTCTTACTATTGCGGTTACTGGTTTGGCGGCTTATGTTGGACTTTCTGTTACGCCTCAAGATTTATTAAATAATAATGATTTTTATGCCAGTGAGAGTTTGAGCTATTCCGCTGTTATGCTTGGCGTTTTATTGATTTTGTGGACAATCTATAGTAATCGAATTGCATTAAAAACACATTTCAGTTTGATCTTTTTGACTTTTGCCTTGCATATTATCAGTATTGCATCGATTAGCAATTTATTAAATCATTATAATTTAATCTGGTTGATTTTTGCTGTTGTTTTAGCAGGATCTACTTTTTATTTCTATAAGATTAGTTACGAATTAAAAGCATTGTCTCTATATGTTTTTATGATTGTATACGGCTACATTGGAGCAAATATAGTTTTGTTCAGACTTTTTGAAAATGTCGATTTCTCTGATATTTGGGAATTGTTTTTTTTCTTATTACCGGCTTATTTTATAGGCTCTATTATAATGTTTATTAAATTAATTAAAAACTTTCATAAAGAGATTGCAGAATGATAGTGTACGATAAAAAAATACTGGATAATCAAATCTTAGTAGATGAAGCTGATACTTTATTTAAAGGAGGTTTTATAAGTAAAGAACAAAAGAAATTTATAAAAAAGGAATTGCTGGCTTTTAGAAGTCAGGATAACATTTTGGTTAGAATTGGATTCTTTTTGCTAGGAAGTATGTTATATAGTTCTATTTGTGGTGCTATTTCTATTGTTGGAATGAATGCAGAGAATGCTTATTTTCAAATCTGCTGTTATATTTTTGCAGCTGTTGGTTTTGTTGGCTCCGAATTATTGGCGAAACAAAATTTTCATAATCACGGTTTAGATGATGCTTTTATCTTAGGAGCTATTTTAAACATAGGATTTGCTATCGGAATTACTACGGATGGATATGAGTCTGTTATAGCTTTATTTATGGCTGCAGCTTCTATTTTTATGTTTATCAGATACCTGCATTTACTTTCAATGCTGGTTTTTTGTTTGGCGGTTACTGCATTTTTGTTTTTTCAAATGTTTGAATTTGGAGATATTGGAAGAGCCATTCTACCATTTACAGCCATGATTTTTGCTGTAATTTTTTATTTTGTGACAAAGAAATTAATCAACCAATTAATCAAGAGTTACTATTATAATGGACTTTTATTAGCGAATAGTTTTTGTTTGATATTGTTTTATCTTTCTTGTAATTATATGGTTGTGAGAGAACTATCAGAAGAGCTTTTAGGGACTGAAGTAAAACCAGGAACCGATATTCCGTTTGCTTTTTTCTTTTACGCTTTTACTTTTGTGATTCCAACTATGTATTTAATTCAAGCTTTAAGAACAAAAGATAGAATTATGCTTTGGATTAGCTTTCTAGGAATTGGATTTTCAATTTATACTATTCGATTTTACTATGCCGTTTTGCCGATAGAAGCAGCGCTAACTTTGGGTGGACTTATATTATTCGCGATAGCGTATTTCTCTATTAGAAAATTAAAAGAAAAAGAAAGTGGTTTGACGTTTAAACCAGATAGAATCAATCATTCCGATGCAATTTTAAATGCTGAGGCTTTAGTAGTAGCTTCAACTTTTGGAATGAAACCAGAAGTAAAACCACAAGATTCTCCAATGGAATTTGGAGGAGGAGGTTTTAGCGGAGGCGGGTCTGGAGAAAGTTTTTAAATTGGTTTTTTCGCCACGAATTCACGAATTCATATCTTCAAAGATTATCAAAAATAATTCGAGAATTCGTGGCGAAAAAAAACTATACTTTGCTTTTCAGTGCCTCTGCATCGATATCGCTGTGCGAAACATCGTAAACAGCTTTTCCATTTTTGATTAAAATCAATTGAGGAGATTCGTGGTAAACTCCAAATCTACTGGCAATTTCGTTTGAAATATCACGATGTGCAATCAAATCAAGGAAATACGCGTCAACGACATCTTCAAGATCAAATTCTCTTTCAAATTGTTTTAAGGCCATTCGGCTGATGCTGCATCTTGTACTGTGCTTAAAAATTACAACAGGTTTTTCATTAGAGATCGCTTCAATTTCCTGTAATTGAAGAATATCTGTTAATTCTGTCCAGTTTACTTTACTTTTTGGAGCTTCTGAGTTCTCTGAACTTCCGAAGATTGAATTAAAAAAACTCATATTTGGCTTGTTTTATGACTTTTTGACATTTAAAAATAATAAAAATCAGTTTTTTAATGCCGTTTTGTCTGTTTTTTTGTTGTGGAATATAATTTGTCTATTCGAATACAAAGTTAGATTATTTGAGTTAAAAATGTACTTCAATAAATCGTAACTTTAATCTTATAGAATATTAAACAAATAAAATCAATCAAATCAAAAAAAATATGAATATCAATAAATTTACTATTAAATCGCAGGAAGCCATTCAGTTGTCGCAGCAATTAGCACAACGAAATGGCCAGCAGCAAATTGAAAATGAACACATTTTCAAAGCCATTTTTGAAGTGGATGAAAACGTAGCGCCATTTATTCTGAAAAAACTAAATGTAAATGTGCCTTTGTTTTTGCAAATTTTAGACAGTACAATTCAGAGTTTTCCAAAAGTATCTGGAGGAGATGTAATGCTTTCTAGAGATGCAAATAAAGCCTTGAACGAAGCGGAGATTATTGCTCAAAAAATGAACGATGAATATGTTTCGATTGAACATTTAATCTTGGCTATTTTCGATTCAAAAAGTAAAGTTTCTCAGATTTTAAAAGATCAGGGAGTTACAGGAAAAGGGCTGAAAGCAGCAATTGAAGAATTACGTAAAGGAGAAAGAGTAACATCGGCTTCTGCTGAAGAAACTTATAATTCTTTAAACAAATATGCTAAAAATTTAAACGAATTAGCACGTACAGGAAAATTAGATCCAGTTATTGGCCGTGATGAAGAAATTCGTCGTGTCTTGCAGATTCTGACTCGTAGAACAAAAAATAATCCAATGTTAATTGGAGAACCCGGAGTTGGTAAAACTGCCATTGCAGAAGGTTTAGCGCACAGAATTGTAGACGGAGACGTTCCAGAAAACTTAAAAGATAAAATCGTTTTCTCTCTAGATATGGGAGCTTTGATTGCCGGAGCGAAATACAAAGGAGAATTTGAAGAACGTTTGAAATCGGTTGTAAAAGAAGTTACAGCTGCAGATGGAGATATCGTTTTGTTTATTGACGAGATTCACACGCTTGTTGGTGCAGGTGGAGGAGAAGGCGCAATGGACGCGGCTAATATTCTGAAACCAGCTTTGGCTCGTGGAGAGCTAAGAGCGATTGGTGCAACGACTTTAGATGAATATCAAAAATATTTTGAAAAAGACAAAGCGCTTGAAAGACGTTTCCAAAAAGTATTGATCGATGAGCCAGATACTGAAAGTGCGATTTCGATTTTACGTGGAATCAAAGAGAAATACGAAACACACCATAAAGTTCAAATTAAAGACGAAGCGATTATCGCTGCGGTAGAACTTTCGCAAAGATATATTACGAATCGTTTCTTGCCAGATAAAGCAATTGACTTGATGGACGAAGCGGCTTCTAAACTGCGTATGGAAATCAATTCAAAACCAGAAGAATTAGACGTTTTGGATCGTAAAATCATGCAGTTGGAAATCGAAATCGAAGCCATTAAACGTGAAAAAGAAGAAAGCAAACTGAAAATTTTAGGAATGGAATTGGCCAACCTAAAAGAAGAACGCAATGAAATCTATGCAAAATGGAAACAGGAAAAAGATATCGTTGACGGAATTCAGGCTGTAAAACACGAAATTGAAGACTTTAAATACGAAGCAGAACGTGCAGAACGTGATGGCGATTACGGAAAAGTAGCCGAAATTCGTTACGGAAAAATAAAAGAAGCACAGGAACGCCAAGAAACTTTGCAAAAACAATTGTTAGAGTTTCAATCTGGAAATTCTTTGATAAAAGAAGAAGTTACCAGAGAAGATATTGCTGAAGTTGTAGCAAAATGGACAGGAATTCCGGTTATGAAAATGCTTCAGACAGAAAGAGAAAAACTATTGCATTTAGAAGATGAACTGCACAAACGTGTAGTAGGACAGGAAGAAGCAATAGAAGCCGTGAGTGATGCTGTCCGCAGAAGTCGCGCCGGTTTACAGGATATGAAAAAACCTGTTGGATCGTTCTTGTTCTTAGGAACAACTGGAGTTGGTAAAACAGAGCTGGCAAAAGCTTTAGCAGAATATCTTTTTGATGACGAAAACGCCATGACACGTATCGATATGAGTGAGTATCAAGAACGCCACAGCGTGAGCCGTTTAGTGGGTGCACCTCCAGGATACGTAGGTTACGACGAAGGTGGTCAGTTGACAGAGGCGGTTCGTAGAAAACCGTATTCTGTTGTATTGTTGGACGAGATTGAAAAAGCGCATCCAGATACTTTCAATATTTTATTGCAAGTTCTAGACGAAGGACGTTTGACAGACAACAAAGGACGTTTGGCTGATTTTAGAAATACGATTATTATTATGACCTCAAATATGGGAAGTAATATTATTCAGGAGAAATTTGAGAATCTTAAAGGCGGTGTTGAAGCAGCAACAGAAGCAGCTAAAAACGAAGTTTTAGGATTATTAAAACAAACAGTTCGTCCTGAGTTTATCAACCGTATTGACGAAATTGTAATGTTTACGCCGCTTACGGTAGAGAATATTTCAAGAATTGTAAGTCTGCAGTTAAAAAGCGTTACAAAAATGCTTGCGTTGCAAGGTATCACAATGGACGCAACTCCAGAAGCGATTGCATATTTGGCAGACAAAGGTTATGATCCGCATTTTGGTGCAAGACCAGTGAAACGTGTGGTACAAAGAGAAGTATTGAATCAATTATCAAAAGAAATTTTGGCAGGAAACATAACAACAGACAGCATTATTTTATTAGATGCTTTCGATGGCAATTTGGTCTTTAGAAACCAGACAGCTAAATAATTTTTTTCATGTTAATCTTAAGAAAAGCATCAGTCGAAAGACTGGTGCTTTTTTTTTTAGCCGTGAATTCTGAAACTTTTTAGTCAATTCTTATAACAAGTGTTCGTTAAAAAATAATCAATTTTAAATCTATAAAAATCAGCAAATTATTAATTAAAATTACAAAGTCATGAACAATATTTTTAGAGGATTACTTGCAGGATACGGTGCTAAAAAGTTAGGAGGCGGCTGTTTCGGAACTATCATTGTTTTTATTATTCTATGGGTGCTGTTAGGACAATGCAGTTAAAAATCGCAATACAGAAAAATAGGAATAAAAAACACAAATTTTGATGCCCGATTATTGGGCAGATTAAGGCAAAATGTCTAGATTCGCATCACTAAAAATAAATTTAAAAAAATGGGTTCAGGTTTTTTCGCCTTATTAGATGATATCGCTGCAATTATGGATGATGTTGCAGTAATGAGTAAAGTTGCTGCAAAGAAAACAGCTGGAATTCTAGGCGATGATTTAGCAGTAAATGCAGAAAAAGCTTCTGGATTTGCATCTTCAAGAGAATTACCAGTTTTGTGGGCAATCAGTAAAGGTTCACTGTTGAATAAAATCATCATTCTTCCAATTGCCTTTTTATTAAGTGCTTTTTTTCCAATAGCTATTATAATAATTTTGGTTTTAGGAGGACTTTTTTTAGCATACGAAGGAGCCGAAAAAATTTATGAATTTATTTTTCCTCACAAACACGAAGAATCTGAAGGGATTACAGATGAAGTTCTTACAGAAGAAGAAATCCTAGTAATCGAAAAAGAAAAAGTTAAGTCAGCAATTATTACAGATTTTATTCTATCAGTCGAGATTGTAATTATCGCATTAGGTACTGTAATGGATGAGCCGCTTATACAGAAGATAATTGTAACTTCAATAATTGCAATTGTTGCAACAATTGGAGTTTATGGAATTGTGGCACTTATTGTCAGAATGGATGAAGCAGGATTTAAGCTAATAAAACGTAGTAAGAGTGAAAAGAGTCTTTCTAGATTTATTGGAAATTTATTAGTTAAAGCTCTTCCGTTAGTAATAAAAGGTTTGACGGTAATTGGTACAATTGCATTACTTTTAGTCGCTGGAGGAATCTTTGTGCACTACATTCCTTATTTCCATCATTTATCAGAAGAAATTAAAATCCCAGCGATTATCAAAGAATTTACAATCGGTTTAGTTCTCGGATTTATTGTTTTACTTTTTGTAAATCTCTTCAAAAAGATTTTTAAAAAGAAAGCAGCATAATAAAACATCAAAATTTATTTCAAGAAACATCAGTTAACGCTGGTGTTTTTTTGTTTTTAGGAGCAGATCAAATCGTTTTTCAAAAGAACCTTTTGTCCCGCTATCCACTTAATTCCCGATTAACAAAAACTACGGCTGAAAAAGCCTTGTTTTTCTAAATCGGGAGATACCGTTCCTATCGGGGCTAGGCGATAACTTTTTTATTTTCATAAGAAATAACGGTATTTTTTAAATGTTTTTTCATCAAATAAGGTATTGATTTATAATTGTTTAATCTGTAGTTGAAACTTTTTAACATTTTTTCTAAGCAACCATTGCAACCAAGGCACGTCTTCATAGTAATTAACAATTAATTATTATTTTATATGAAAAGTTTTAGTTTAAAATCAGTTTTGGTAGTATTATTTTTATCAATTTCATTTGCGTCATGCAGTAATGATGACGATGAGAAAACTCCAGTTCCAACTACAAAGGCTGCTTTAGTAACAGAAATCAAAGGACCAGCAACAGGAAAAGTAAATGACGAATTAAGCTATGATGTAACTTATGTTGTAGATAATGCTTGTGCAGAATTCGATAAAATTTCAGAAGTAACAATTGGAGACGTAAAAGGATTGCAAGTAATTGCAAAATATCCATCAGAAGTTTGCACGCAGCAAGTGCCAGATCCTAAAAAGACAGTTTACAAATTCAAATCTTCTGTAAAAGGAACTTTCGAAATTAAATTCAAAAAATCAGAAACGGAATTCTTAACTCAGAAAGTTGTGATTGAATAACAACTAGTTTAGTTGATATTTTTTTAGGTTGATAAGCCATTTTGCAAAGATTTAGTTTTTAAATCGATGTGAAATGGTTTTCTTTTTTCGCTTTAAAAGCTGAACGAAAATCTCTATCTTTGAAAGATTAAAAAAGTATGATTATGGGAGCCTTAGAGTTGAGAGAAAGTGTGTTAGAGTATATTAACATGGCAGATGAGCGTCTTTTAAAAGTAGTAAAAGCTGTTATTGAAAGTTATCAGGAGGAAGAAATAGTTGCATTTTCAGTAGAAGGAAAACCAATTACTAGGAATGAGTATAAAGCACAACTGGCTGATGCTAAATTAGAAATTGAAAGAGGAGAATACACTTCACAGGAAGATTTAGAAAAAGAATCTGAAAACTGGTAATGGATACGTTTTTAAAGGTTGTTTGGACTCATACAGCCAAAAATCAGTTGAAAACAATTTTTAATTATTATAAAGAGAAATCAGTTCAAGGTGCCTATAATATTAAAAGTGAAATTTTGAATACGACTAAAACTATACGTTTTAGTGAACAATATCAAAAAGACGAAATTGAACCAGAATATAGAAGAATTATAGTTAGGGATTATAAGATATTGTATTTGGTAGAGGATCAAGTAGTTTATATTTCAAAAATATTTTCAACTAAACGAAATTTTACACAGCAATTATAAAGGGAGCTTCAAAGCTCTTTTTTTATATCATATAGTTAAGTAAAGTAAACTCACTTTGCCATTCCTTTAAAAAGTATTATTTTTGCACTCTAAATTTTATGTCATGCCGAAAAGAAAATATAAAATATCAGTTATTCAGTTAAATCTGAATGACGTTGCTGAAAATAATCTTAAAAAATGTATCAGCTGGGTAAGAGATGCTGCAAGTCAAGGAGCAGAGGTAATCTTACTTCCTGAATTATATAGCAGTCATTATTTCTGCCAAAGTGAAGATGTTGATAATTTTGCATTAGCAGAACCATTATACAGTACTTCTTTTGTTGCATTCAGCGAATTGGCAAAAGAATTAGGAGTA
Organism: Flavobacterium quisquiliarum; assembly: GCF_019308285.1. Lineage (GTDB taxonomy): Bacteria > Bacteroidota > Bacteroidia > Flavobacteriales > Flavobacteriaceae > Flavobacterium > Flavobacterium quisquiliarum. The sequence continues at coordinate 142,257 of NZ_WWEM01000022.1, read as the reverse complement.
GTAATTATTGTTCCTTTCTTCGAAAAAAGAATGGCTGGAATCTATCATAATAGCGCTTATATTATTGATACGGATGGAACTGAAGCAGGTTTATACCGTAAAATGCATATTCCAGACGATCCGCATTTCTATGAGAAATTCTATTTCACGCCAGGAGATTTAGGTTTTCAGGCTATAGAAACTAAAAAAGGAACGGTTGGAACATTAATCTGCTGGGATCAATGGTATCCAGAAGCGGCGAGAATTACAGCATTAAAAGGTGCTGAGGTTTTATTTTATCCAACAGCAATTGGATGGCATCCTAAAGAAAAAGAGCAATACGGAGAAAACCAATATGGAGCTTGGATGAATGTAATGAAAGGTCACGCCGTTGCAAATGGTGTTTTCGTTGCGGCTGCAAACCGAATTGGTCTTGAAAAATATCTTGAAGGAACTGAAGGAATTCAATTTTGGGGAGCTTCATTTATTGCTGGACCACAGGGAGAAATTTTAGCTCAGGCTTCTCACGATAAAGAAGAAATCTTAATTGCTGAGGTTGATTTAGATCTTCAGGAAAATGTTCGCCAAAACTGGCCGTTTTTCAGAGACAGAAGAATTGATGCTTTTGGAGATATTACAAAAAGAGCAATTGATAAATAATTTGATTAAAATGATATAGAGAAGAGCTGTCTGAAAAGACAGCTCTTTTTTTGTAAGCTTAGGATAAGCAATATATTTATAGAATTTAAATGACATAAATATTTTGCTCCACTGGAGCTTAAATTACATTTTTTATAATAAAAAGGAGCTGTTTCATTTTTGAGACAGCTCCTTTTCTTATTTTTAGTTTTATCTAGATTACTTCACTTGGAAAGTAACTCTTCTCACGATTTGACGTGCTTCTTTAGAGTTTTTGTTAACCGAAGTATCTTCTCCGTTAGCAATTACATTCAATCTTGAAGCGTCAATTCCTGCATTTACTGCTACTTTTTTCACAGCTTCAGCTCTTTTTCTTGACAATTCAGTATTGTAGCTTGAACTTCCAATTTCATCAGCATATCCAATGATATCAGCTGATTTTCCTGGATTGTTTTTCAAATATTTTACTAAGAAATCAACTCCAGATAATGAAGCGTTTGTTGGTTTAGACGAATTGAAATCGAAGTAAACGTTTACATAACCACCGTTGATTAATTCTTCAACAGTATTGTTTGTAGCTGTTCCGGCTCCTTTTTTCTCATATGTTTTGTCTAAATAGCTTTCTAACTCATCTGGTACACCATTTTGATTAGTATCAATAGATTGTCCTTTTGTGTTAACAGCAACTCCTGCAATAGTATTTGGTTCTAAATCGTATAAATCAGCAACTCCATCTTTGTCTGAATCGATGAGACCAGTTTCGATTAAGTCCACTCTTTTTTCCAATTCGCCAATTCTATCTTCTTCGCCAACCCAGTCAGCATGTTTTTGGTTTTTTCCTAAGTAGAATGTCAAACCAACAGAAGCATTCAGTAAAACTCCATCAAAAGAACCTGTTGTAGTGTTACCCATTCCATCAAAGTTCCAGTTTTGTCTTCCGTTCACAATTCCGGTAAGGTCTCCAGTCAATGCTACTCGGTTGCTTAATCTAATTTGTCCAGTTAAACCAGCGATTCCGTGCGCCATGTAATCTTGACCTCCAAAACCTGTTTCAGTACTAATTTGTGAAACTCCAAAACCACCATGTGCCAAAAGTCCGATTGTGTTAGTCCAAGTTTCAAAATTTAAAGCACGTCCCACATTCACAACTCCTTGTAAACTCGCTCTTACGTAACGGCTTTCAAAATCTGGAGTATTCTTTTTTTCTTTAAATTGGTCATATCCAACATCTAATTTTAAACCAAATTTCGGATTAAACATATATCTCACACCTAAATCTCCGTGAAAGAAGTTGGCAGATTCTGTAGTGTAACCTGGAGTCATAGCTCTCGTTGGTTTGTTTACACCGCCATTAAGTTCTATCGACCATTTATTGAATTCCTGATCTACACTTGGTTTGGTAGAAGTGGTAGCCATATTTTGTGCGCCTGCTGCGAAGGATAGTAATAATAAAGAGGCTGATACTAATTTCTTTTTCATGATATCAAAAATTAAATTGTTTTTATTTTAAACTCATGACAAAATTAGAGGACACATTTCATGTAAGTGTTGTATACCTAATTACATAATTTCCATGTTTTGGCTTATAATTATGAAAATTAGTTAATTAAGTATGAATAAAAAGCAAAAAAAAGAGTAAAATTTACATTTTACTCTTTTTAAAATTTGGATAATTTTATGATTATTTCAAATCTGGCTGATAGATTTTTACAGTTCCGTCTCCTTCGCTGCTTACTACTAATAAACTTCTTTTTGTTGGACTTTTAGAAGCTGGGATAAATAATAATCCTTCTGGTGCATCTCCTGTTTTTACTGTTTGTAAATATTGCGGAGAGTTTGGGTTTGTAACATCATAAGTTAAAAATGCATCAGCTCTTTCCAAACCAACGAACAGGATATTTTGATTTCCCATTTTTGCAACATATACTGCTTCTGGCTCAGAACCTTTGTCATCACTACGTTTGTCATCGTAAAGCCCTAATTCATGTGCTTTTTTATCAAGATCATTTTTACTATCATAAACGATTTTTCCTGTGTTTCCATTCCAGATAGAGAAAGATCTTGCTCCAAAACTTACCAATTCATCTAAGTCTCCGTCACCATCAGTATCTCCCATATCAGTAACTAGATTTAATCTTCCTAAATTGGCATCTAGTTTTAAAGTAGCATCAGGAAAAGCTGTCGCATCAAGTTTTACACTTTTCATTCTTTTAATATCAGTATAAGCGTTGTATTCTCTGGCATCTCCTTCATTAGCAGTAACAAAATAAGGAACATTATTAGCAGAAAAATGACTGATTGCATCTGGCATAAATAAGCCTTTTACTTTCCAAGGATTAAAAGCAATTTTATCGTCAAGATCGCTTACATCAATAGCGTTTTCTGCTGTATTATAATCTTTTAGGCCTAAAGGATAAATAGCGGTTATAGTTTTAGAAGTTAAGTCAACTTTTGCTACACCATTATTTTCTTGTAAAGTTACCCAAGCCGTTTTTGAATCATCAGAAATAGTAATGTATTCTGGTTCAATATCCTGAGCAAAACTCTTAGCGAATTTAGAAATTCTGAATCCATCTTTTGCTAATGTTGCCGCCTGACTTGCAAAAGAAGCGAAATCTAAAGTTGTTACAGTATAATTACTTGTTTCAATAATAGAGATTGTTCCGTTTGGATCTTGCGTATAATCAGTGTTTGGTTCTCCTTCGTTGGCAGTCATGATATATTTTCCATCAGGAGAAAAAGTTACCATATCTGGCAAAGCACCAACAGTTACTTGTTTGATTAAACTGTAATCAGAAGTATTGAAAACAACAACTTTTCCGTTTGCTTGTTTATTAGCAGTAGATTCTAAAGCAACTGCCAATTTCCCATCAAATACAGAAACACTGTTTGCAGCTCCTTCATAAACAGCCAAATCAATTTTTCCAATTTTCATTGGTTTTGTTGGATCTGTGATATCAATAACATCAATTTGGTTTACACCACTGTTGTTTACTGTAAATAATCTTTTTGTTTTTTCGCAGTAAGCTGAAATTTCTGCCGCTGCTTCTCCGCCAATTGTGATAGAACCAATTTCTTTAAAAGTTGCTGGGTTTTCGTTTACAACAACTTCAGGTTCGTTGTTTGAATTTTCGTCATTATTACAGCTCGCCATAATAAAAAGAGCAGTTAATAAAGAGATAGATAATTTTTTCATGTGTTAGTTTTTAGTTTCGGCAAAAGTAATTACAGCGTTTCTGTCAAATATTAAGAACATATTATATAATCTTTAACTTAAATTTTGCAGGATATTTATTGTGAAATTATATAGGAATTTTGATAGAATGTTTTATAATCCTAACGAATGCTTATCTTTGCACTTTCTAAATTAGAACCTATTTATGTCAACAAATAATAGAAGATTTCCAGCAGAATGGGAAAAACAGCAAGGAATTGTATTGTGTTTTCCACATAATGGCAACGATTGGCCGGGAAAATACGAAGCTGTTCAATGGGCTTTTGTAGAATTTATAAAAAAGGTAGCCACTTTTGAAACCGTTTTCTTAGTTGTAGCTGATGAAAAATTAAAGGAAAAAGTTGCTGATATGCTCGAAAGAGCTCGTGTAAATCTTGAAAATGTTTCGTACATCATTCATAAAACCAACAGAAGCTGGATGCGTGATTCTGGGCCGATTATTGTAAAAAATGGTTCGAAAAGAGAAGCATTGAATTTCAATTTCAATGGATGGGCGAAATATAAAAACTATCAGTTAGATAAATACGTTCCAGGTAAAGTTGCTGATTTTATTGATGTTCCGTTAACACAGGTAATGTATAAAGGAAAACCAGTAATTGTAGAAGGCGGAGCAATTGATGTAAATGGAAAAGGAACTTTATTAACTTCTGAAGAGTGTCTAATGCATCCAACAATTCAGGTTCGTAATGCTGGTTTTACAAAAGAAGATTATGAAGCGGTTTTTAAAGAATATCTTGGTGTTACTAATGTAATCTGGCTTGGCGATGGAATAGAAGGTGATGATACACATGGTCATATCGACGATTTATGCCGATTTGTAAATGAAGATACTATCGTAACTATAGTTGAAACTGATAAAAACGATTCAAATTACAAACCTTTACAGGATAACTTGAAACGATTACAAAATGCAAAATTAGAAAACGGAAAATCTCCTGTTATTGTTGCACTTCCGATGCCAAAACGTGTCGATTTCGAAGATTTAAGATTACCGGCTAGTTATGCTAATTTCTTAATCCTGAATAATTGCGTTTTAGTGCCAACATTCAACGATAGTAATGATCGCGTAGCATTGAATATTTTGGCAGAATGTTTCCCGGACCGAGAAGTTATTGGAATCAGCTGTATTGATTTCATTTGGGGATTTGGAACCTTGCATTGTTTAAGTCAGCAGATTCCGTCTTAGTTTATTTGGTAAACAAGTTTTTTATATTATCTGAGCTGCCACTAAAAGTGGTGGCTTTTTTATTGACATATACTTAACATGCGAACTGCTGAGTGTCCAAACAACATTCTTATATTCGTGTATTCAACTATGCAGAAATGCAGATTTAATTATTATATGAATAAAATATTTTTTATCCTTTCGATGCTTTCTTATGGAGCTCTTTTTTCACAGTCTAATCCAAAAAAAAAACATGAACTTACATTTGCTACTTACAATGTAAGTATGGAATCTGAAAATTATTTTCCAAGAGGTACAAAGGGAAATTCGGAGCAGGTATTAATTGATCAACTCAATTCAGGGACTAATGTTCAAATCAAAAATATAGCTCAGATTATTCAAACAGTAAGGCCTGATGTTATTTTGCTAAATGAGTTTGATTATATAGAAAATCCTGAGCTTGGTGTAAAGGCATTTATTAAAAACTATTTAAAAATAGGACAGGGTGGAGCAAAGGCAATAAATTATCCTTACTACTATTACTCAACGGTCAATACCGGACAGCCAAGTCCTTACGATCTGAATAATGATGGAAAACTGGATAATTTTGGAAATGATGCTTGGGGATTTGGTATGTATCCTGGTCAATATGCAATGGTACTTTTGTCAAAATATCCTATTGATGTTCAGGCTGTTCGTACTTTTCAAAATTTCAAATGGAAAGATATGCCAGGAGCATTACTTATTAAGAAACCAGATGGATCTGACTGGTATAGAGAGGAGGTATGGGCACAATTTCCATTATCTTCCAAATCTCACTGGGATGTTCCTGTTAAGATTGGAAAGAAAACGGTTCATATTTTAGCGAGTCACCCAACTCCAGCTTCTTTTGATGGTGATGAAGACCGCAATGGGAAAAGAAATCATGACGAAATCCGCTTCTGGAGAGACTATATTTCAGACAATTCTGCTTCGTATATTTATGATGACAAAGGTTTAAAAGGTGGTTTGTCTGCTAATTCTCGATTTGTTATATTAGGAGACCAAAATGCATCGCCAGTTGAAGGAAGTGCAATCAGGGAAGGTATAAAGTCATTACTTGACAATCCGAAAATTAATAATGAATTTGCACCATCAAGCAAAGGTGGTATGGAATATAGTCCTCAAAATCCTTTTGGAATTAATCATACTGCTTTTTGGAGAATGCGTGCTGATTATGTGTTACCATCAAAACTTGGTTTTAAGGTTATCAGCAGTGGAGTGTTCTGGCCTGCTAAAGGTGAGCCAATGTCAGAATTAGTTGAAAAACGGGAATCAAGTTCTGATCATCGTTTGGTTTGGGTAAAGGTGATTTTGGAATAAATAATTTTTTCTTTCAATTTTTAGATTTTAATAGAAAAAAGAAAACCTTGGCAATAACCAAGGTTTTCTTTTTTCTATAAGTTTTCAGAATCTTTATCTGCTCTTCATTGTCTGATAAATGGAGGTAATAATTGACTTGAAACTTCGCCAAAGCCAATTCTTACTTCATTGTTTTCACAGAAACCTCTGATGATAACAGTATCATTATCTTCAATAAATTTGCGTTCTTCACCACCATTTAACTTTAACGGATTTTTTCCACCCCAAGTTAATTCAAGCATAGAACCAAAACTATCTGGAGTTGGTCCAGAAATAGTTCCGGAACCCATCATGTCGCCAGAATTTACACGGCATCCGTTTGAAGTATGGTGCGCCAATTGCTGGCTCATTGACCAGTATAAATATTTAAAATTAGATCTTGAAATAACTGTTTCTTCTTGATCTTCAGGTCTTAATGATACTTCTAAATGGATGTCAAAAGCTTTTTTCCCTTTAGTTTGTAAGTAAGGAAGTGGAGTTGGATCTTGTTTAGGTCCTTTAGTTCTAAAAGGTTCTAATGCATCCATAGTCACAATCCATGGTGAAATAGAAGTCGCAAAGTTCTTCGCTAAGAATGGCCCAAGTGGCACATATTCCCATTTCTGAATGTCACGTGCACTCCAGTCATTCAATAAAACCATCCCGAAAATATAATCTTCAGCTTCGTAAGTAGGAATGTTTTCTCCCATTACATTGACATCAGTTGTAATGAAAGCAGTTTCCAATTCAAAATCGACTAAACGGGATGCACCAAAAACAGGTGTTTCATGTCCTGCTGGCAACGTTTGTCCCATTGGTCTGTGAACTGGAATTCCAGAAGGTACAATTGTAGAACTTCTTCCATGATATCCAACCGGGATATGAAGCCAGTTTGGCAATAAAGCATTTTCTGGATCACGGAACATTTTACCTACGTTTGTAGCATGTTCTTTACTCGAATAAAAATCAGTGTAATCACCAATTAAAACTGGTAATTGCATCTCTACATCTTCGATTTTAAATATAACAATATCTCGGTGTTTTGTTGAATCTCTAAGCTGGGGATTATTAATGTCAAAGATTTCTGCGATACGATTTCGAACCAAACGCCATGTTTTTTTTCCGTCAGAAATAAAATCATTCAGCGTGTCCTGCATAAACATATCATCTGTTAAATCTATGCCCTCAAAATAGTTTAATTGTTGTAAAGCCCCTAAATCTATAGCATAATCGCCAATTCGTGTTCCCACTGTAACGACATTTTCTTTGGTAAGAAACACGCCGAAAGGAATATTCTGAATAGGGAAGTCGCTATTTTCTGGCACTTCTAACCATGATTTTCTACTGGTATCGTTGGCGGTTATAGGCATGTTAGATGTTAATTAGTTTGTTGAAAAAATACATGTCAAATATATCATAATCTAACAGTACAACAAACGTTTTTTTGTATTTTTGCGTGAAATTAACGAAAAACAAAAAAATGCAACGCGACGAACAAATTTTTGATCTTATCCAAGAGGAGAAAGAAAGACAAATTCACGGACTAGAACTTATTGCTTCTGAGAATTTTGTAAGTGATGAAGTAATGCAGGCAGCAGGGTCTGTTTTAACTAATAAATATGCTGAGGGATATCCTGGCAAAAGATACTACGGCGGTTGTGAAGTAGTTGACGTTATTGAGCAGATTGCTATTGATAGAGCTAAAGAATTATTTGGTGCTGAGTATGCAAACGTACAGCCTCACTCTGGTTCTCAGGCAAACACTGCTGTGTACCACGCTTGTTTAAATCCTGGTGATACTATTTTAGGTTTTGACTTATCTCACGGTGGTCACTTAACTCACGGTTCTCCTGTGAACTTCTCAGGTCGTTTATATCGTCCGGTTTTTTACGGTGTAGATGCTGAAACGGGTCGTTTAGATTATGATAAAATTCAAGAAATTGCAACTAAAGAACAGCCAAAATTAATCATTGCAGGAGCTTCAGCTTATTCTCGTGATATGGATTTTGCTCGTTTCAGACAAATTGCTGACAGCGTAGGAGCGATCTTATTTGCTGATATTTCTCACCCAGCTGGTCTTATTGCAAAAGGGTTATTAAGTGATCCAATTCCACATTGCCATATTGTTTCTACAACAACACACAAAACATTAAGAGGACCACGTGGAGGTCTAATCTTAATGGGGAAAGATTTCCCAAATCCACAAGGATTAACAACTCCAAAAGGAGAAATCAGAATGATGTCTTCATTATTAGACTTAGCTGTTTTCCCTGGAAATCAAGGTGGACCTTTAATGCATATTATCGCTGCTAAAGCTGTTGCTTTTGGTGAAGCATTAAAAGATGAATTCTTTACTTATGCAATGCAATTGCAAAAAAATGCAAATGCAATGGCGGATGCTTTCGTAAAAAGAGGTTACAATATTATCTCTGGTGGAACTGATAACCACATGATGCTTATCGACTTAAGAAATAAAAATATTTCTGGTAAAGAAGCTGAAAACGCATTAGTAAAAGCTGAAATTACAGTAAACAAAAACATGGTTCCTTTTGACGATAAATCTCCATTTATCACTTCAGGTATTCGTGTTGGAACAGCTGCAATCACAACTCGTGGTTTAGTTGAAAAAGATATGGAAACTATCGTAGCTTTAATCGATAAAGTTCTTACTGATCATACAAACGAAGATCTTATCGAAGAAGTTGCTGAAGAAGTAAACGAATTAATGAGCGAAAGACCAATTTTTGCGTATTAATTAAGATAAGTCTTAAAGTTTTTAAAATCGAAAGTCAAAAGTCTTATTTTTGACTTTCGATTTTTGTTTTTAAGACTAATAACTTTTAACTCATAACTTTTAGAAATGGGCGTACTAAGATTACAATTGCCAACCGACCCAAGATGGGTAAATATTGTTGAGAAAAATATAGAAGAAATTCTAACCGATCATGCTTGGTGCGAGCAGAAAGCAGCGACCAATGCGATTACAATTATTACCAATAATTCAGAACATCAAGATTTAGTAAAAGATTTATTGGCTTTAGCCAAAGAAGAAATCGATCATTTTGAACAGGTTCATAATATTATCATTAAACGTGGATTAAAATTAGGTCGCGAACGTAAAGATGATTACGTAAACGAACTGTATCAATACATGAAAAGGAGTGGAGACGGAAGCCGCGTTTCCGGTCTTGTAGAAAGATTATTATTTTCTGCGATGATCGAAGCCAGAAGCTGTGAACGTTTTAAAGTACTTTCTGAAAATATAAAAGACGAAGAATTAGCTATTTTTTATAGAGAATTAATGGAAAGCGAAGCAGGACATTATACAACATTCATCACATATGCAAGAAAATACGGAACAGGAATCGACGTAGAAAAACGCTGGAGAGAATGGCTGGCTTTTGAAGAATCTATTATTACCAATTACGGAAAAGGCGAAACGATTCACGGATAGTTTTTTTAGTGTTCAGTGTTCAATGTTCAGTCACAGTCGCAGTTTACAGTTTTTACATTTGTTAGGCTGAGCGATCCTGAGGCTTCGGGAGGAGCTCACGTAAAGTACAGAAAAAAATCCGCTTTAAATCCGCGTCTTCGCGAAAGCGAATCCGTATAATCCGCGTTCAATTTTTTAAGTTTTTATAATCTAAAATCTAAAATCAACAATCTAAAATTCCTTATATTTGAGAGTAACCAAAAACTCGAATCATGAGAATAGAAATGGACTTAAAATTAGGATTTAAAGACGTAATGTTTAGACCTAAAAGATCAACGCTAAAAAGCAGATCAGAAGTTTCCTTAGAACAAAATTTCAAGTTTTTGCACAGTACCGCTAATTGGACAGGAATTCCAATAATGGGTGCTAATATGGATACAGTTGGAACATTTGAAATGGCAAAAGTTTTAGCAAAAGAAAAGCTTTTTACAGCCATTCATAAACACTACACCTTAGAAGAATGGAATAGTTTTCTTCAAAATGTAAGTCCTGGTTTTTACGATTATATTGCTGTAAGTACAGGAACAGGAAAAGAAGATTTTGAGAAAATCGAAAAAATATTGACTGCAAACCCGTTACTGAAATTTATCTGCATTGATGTTGCCAATGGCTATTCAGAACATTTTGTACAGTTTTTAAAGAAAACTAGAAAGCAATATCCTGATAAAATAATTATTGCTGGAAATGTAGTTACTGGCGAAATGACTGAAGAACTATTATTAGCCGGAGCAGATATTGTAAAAGTAGGAATTGGCCCAGGTTCTGTTTGTACAACACGTGTTAAAACGGGAGTAGGTTATCCGCAACTTTCTGCTATTATCGAATGTGCTGATGCTGCTCATGGTTTAGGCGGACATATCATAAGTGATGGCGGTTGCACAACTCCAGGAGATGTTGCTAAAGCTTTTGGTGCAGGAGCTGATTTTGTGATGTTAGGTGGAATGCTTGCAGGTCACTCCGAAAGTGGCGGAGAACTAATTGAAGTGAAAGGCGAAAAATTCAAACAATTTTATGGAATGAGTTCTAAAACTGCAATGGACAAGCATTCTGGAGGAGTTGCAGAATATAGAGCAAGTGAAGGAAAAACAGTTCAAGTTCCGTTTAAAGGAGATGTGATTCATACTGTTTTAGATATTTTGGGTGGCATTAGAAGCACTTGTACTTATGTTGGAGCTTCAAGATTAAAAGAATTGACTAAACGAACGACTTTCATCCGCGTAAGCGAGCAGGAAAATCAAGTTTTTAAAAAATAATATGATTAAAATTACAGAAGCATTTGTTGAAGATATTGCTAAAATTCAAGAAATAGCACACATAACTTGGCCCATAACGTATGGCGAAATTTTGACTTCAGAACAATTAGATTATATGTTGGATCTCATTTATTCTGATGAAGCGCTATCAAAACAAATTCAGAATAAAGAACAATTGTTTTATTTGGTTTCAGATTCTGAATCAGTAATTGGTTTTATCGGAATTGAGCATCATTATAAAAACGAAGCGATTACCAAAATCCATAAAATCTATCTTTTGCCAGAAACACAAGGAAAAGGATATGGCAAAACAGTTTTTGAATCTATTGAAAAATTGGCTTTAGAAAATAACTCAAAGGAACTTTTATTAAATGTAAACCGTTTTAATACCGCTTTAAATTTCTATAAAAAGCTAGGTTTCGAAATTAAAGAAACCGTTGATATAGAAATTGGAAACGGGTATTTGATGGAGGATTATGTGATGGGGAAAGACATATTAAAGTAGTGGTTTCGTCATTTCGACTGAAAGGAGAAATCACATGCGGAACTCGATAAAGATTGGAGACTATCTGTGCGTCCCGAAGCTTCGGGATAGTGTGATTTGCTACGCCAGTTCGCTATTGCTCGAGTCTCCTTTCAGTCGAAATGAGAAACTGTGGCTCAACTCACAACAATATCATGCGTAAACAATAACCCTTTCACTTCATTCAAAGAAAAAACAGCTTTCTTCAGTTTCGTTTTAGACGGATCAATAGTATAATTATAACTCGTTTTAAAATCGGCTTTGTTGGCGATGGCTTTGTTGAATTCGGAACGGTATAAATCGCAATTGTCAAAAACTACACTGGTTAGATCTGTCGCCATAAAATCTACAGCAATTAAACTGCAATTGATAAACGGAGTTCCTTTTAATTTTAAAGTATAGAACTTCGAAAAATCTAGAATACAGTCATTAAAATGTACTTCAAAAATTAATTTGTCGCACATGGCGAAATTTACCTCTTTAATTTCACATCGATTAAAAGTGACTGTTCTCAAGGCGACGTAATTAATCTTTGCTTCATTAAAAATACAATAGTTAAAAACACAGTCAATAAAAGTAACGGCTAGAAAAGTGCAGGCAGAGAAGTTACAATTATTAAATACGCAACCTTCGAAGTCTTTAAAATTAAGATAATCTTTGGCGTAAATAATTGTATTGTATTCTTTATCAAGAAAATATTCGCTTTCGTTTTTCAACTCTTTCCAGTAATTATTTGAGGGTGAAAAGGTACTAATTTACCATAAAATAAATGGAACTAATCCTAAATCATTTTGATTCTAATTCTATTTTTAATGCTTAAAATGCTGTAGCTTTACGCTTATTTTTAAGTCAAAATTGATCAATTTTATTATATGGAACCAACAAGAAAGGAACATGATTTTTTAGGAGAATTAGAAATTCCGAATCATTTATACTACGGAATCCAGACTTTTAGAGCTGTAGAAAATTTCAATATTACCGGAATTCCCATTTCAAAAGAACCTCTATTTATCAAAGCTTTGGGTTATGTAAAAAAAGCCGCGGCAATGGCAAATAAAGACTGCGGTGCAATCGATCCTAAAATTGCCGAAGCGATCTGCTATGGAAGCGATCAGGTAATTGCAGGCAAATTTGATCAGGAATTTGTGAGTGATTTAATTCAGGGTGGCGCGGGAACCTCGGTAAATATGAATGCTAACGAAGTTATAGCAAATATTGGTCTGGAATATTTAGGTCATAAAAAAGGAGAATACAATTTTCTTCACCCAAATAATCATGTAAACTGTTCGCAATCTACAAACGATGCTTATCCATCGGCTTTTAGAATTGCTTTGTATTTGAAAATGGAAAGTTTTATTAAAACTTTTGCAGGTTTAGAAGTTGCTTTCGCTAAAAAAGGAGAAGAATTTAAGGATGTCCTAAAAATGGGAAGAACGCAGTTGCAAGATGCCGTTCCGATGACTTTAGGACAGGAATTTAAAGCTTATGCGACTACAATTGGAGAAGATATTCAGCGTTTAAAAAATGCGCAGGAATTATTATTGGAAATCAATATGGGTGCAACGGCAATTGGAACAAAAGTAAATGCGCCCGAAGGTTATCCAGAAATTTGTGTAAAATATCTAGCAGATGAGGTTGGAATTCCATTAACGCTTTCGCCGGATTTGATTGAAGCAACTGTTGATACTGGAGCTTATGTTCAGATTATGGGAACATTAAAGCGTTCTGCGGTTAAGATTTCTAAAATCTGCAACGATTTGCGTTTATTGAGTTCTGGCCCAAGAACAGGTTTTAACGAAATTAATCTTCCGGCGCGTCAACCGGGTTCTTCCATAATGCCAGGAAAAGTAAATCCGGTAATTCCAGAAGTCGTAAATCAAACTTGTTTTTATGTAATCGGACAAGATTTGACGGTTACAATGGCCGCAGAAGCAGGGCAATTGCAATTGAACGTTATGGAACCTGTTATTGCTTTTGCCATGTTTACTTCGTTAGATTATCTTTCTAATGCCATTCAGACTTTAATTGATAAATGTATTGTTGGAATTACAGCCAACGTTGATCATTGCTACAATATGGTAATGAATAGTATCGGAATCGTTACACAATTAAATCCAATTATTGGTTACGAAGAAAGCGCTAGTATTGCCGGAGAAGCTTTAAAAACAGGTAAAAGCGTACATCAAATTGCTGTTTTAGAACGAAAATTGATTACTCAGGAAAAATGGGATGAAATCTATTCTTTAGAGAATTTAATTCATCCAAAATTTATCACAAAGTAATTTTAGATATAAAATTTATAATAACAAGCCGTTAAGAAATTAACGGCTTGTTTTGTTTGTTTTTAAAACAGTATTATGTAAAGTGTTGAAAATGAGTTATATTTACGTGAGGTTAGAGTCTTAGATTATATGAAAATTAAAACTTTACAAGTGTGGAATTTTTAAAAAACACAAATTTTAAGCGTACATTAAAAGTAGCCATTTTACTTTTTATTATTCCGTTATTTCTAAATGCTCAAACCGAAATAGAATCTCAAAATAAAGAAGAATGTCCTCCTAAAACTATTTTAGAGCTTTTCAAAAAGAAAGATTCTGTTTATGTAGTCAAGCCTACAAAAAACGATTTTTTTCTTGTAATTCCAGCTATAGGTTCACAACCTGCAACGGGATTTTTCTTTGGCGCGGTGGCACAATATACTTTCAAAGGAAAACAGGAAAACGATAAATATTCTGTAGCCAATCTTGGAATTCTTTATACCCTGAAAAAACAATGGATGATTAACGTTAAGAATAATATTCTGCTAAAGAATAATAAAATATTTTTAAGTGGAGATTATCGGTTTTATATTTTTTCGCAACCGAATTACGGATTGGGAACAGCTATTATTCCGCCCCGGAGAGATCGTCCCGATAGTTTTAGTATTGATTCTATTGCCCAATCCATGGATTATAATTATTTCAAGTTTCATCAAACGGCTTCTTTTGAGGTAAAAAAGAATTTTTATGTTGGTGGAGGTGTAAACATAGACTGGTACACTAATATAAAAGATAAAGAACTGGATATTGAAAATGGAAATTTAACTTATCATTACAATTACAGTCAATTGCATAGTTTTGATAATTTAGAATATTTTCTAACGGGAGTAAGTCTAAATATGGTTTATGATTCCCGAGATAATCAGGTGAATTCTTCCCGAGGCTGGTTTGCTAATTTGAATTATCGTTTTAATCCCGTTTTATTTCACAATCAAAAATACAGTAATGTTTTGTATGCGGAGTACCGACATTTTGTGCCACTTTCGCAAAAAAACAATCGTTATATATTGGGAATCTGGGCTTACGGACAGTTTATAACCAGAGGTGAAGTTCCATATTTAAATCTTCCAGCTATCGGTTGGGATCAGCGAAGTAGGAGTGGAGAAGGTTATACCCAAGGTTTGTTTAGAGGAAACGGATTAATTTATCTTTCTACGGAGTTCCGTTTTCCTATTACCTGCAATCAAATGTTAAGCGGAACAGTTTTTACCAATTTTGTAACTGCAAGCAATGCCGACAATAATACAGGACTTTTTCATTCCATTCAGCCTGCGGCTGGAGTTGGATTCAGGATATTAATAGATAAAAAAACAAGAACCAATCTTGTTGCCGATTATGCCTGGGGAAATAATTCGAAAGGATTTTACCTAAATGCAGGAGAAGTGTTTTAATAGTAAGACTCTTCAATTTGAACTCGAAGCAACAATATATTTTAACTTCAAAAATTGAGAATCAGAAACATTTATCTAAAATAAATAAGAAAAAGCAGGTTATTTTGGTCTGCTTTTTTATGTATTGGCGTAATTGTTCATAATTAAATCATAATTTCTATCCGTAATAAGTACTATTTTTGAAACTCAATCCTTATTTTTGTTGTATATACAAATTACTATGAAGTTACTAATAGTCGAAGATGAGCCAAATCTATTATCAATTCTGCGTAAAGGATTTGCCGAAAATAATAATGAAGTTAGTGTAGCTCTTGACGGTAAAACCGCTTTGGAGATGATTCATAATTATACTTTTGACGTTGTAGTTTTAGACGTGATGCTTCCAGATATTAATGGAATCGAGATTTGCAGAAGACTTCGTGCCAGCAAGAATTTTGTTCCCATTTTATTGCTTACTGCTTTAGGAACTTCAGAAAACATTGTAACTGGTCTTAATGCCGGTGCCGATGATTATTTGGTAAAACCTTTTAAATTTGGAGAACTAGATGCCCGAGTAAATGCGCTTTACAGGAGATCACATCAGGAAACAGAAAAAATTGATACTATCGTTATTGGTGATTTAGAGATAAACGGACGTGCCAAATCAGTAAAAAGAGGAGCTGATAGCATTATTCTCACCGCAAAAGAGTTTAAACTATTATATTATTTGGCAAAAAATATGGGAAGAATCGTTTCTCGTGACCAAATTTTAGATAATGTTTGGGATATTAATTTTGATATGAATACCAATGTTGTGGATGTATATATCACTTATTTAAGAAGAAAAATCGATAAGCCTTACGATACCAAACTTATTCATACTATGAAAGGTTTGGGCTATGTTATAAAGCCATAAATGGATATTAGAAAAAAAATTACTTTTAACTACGTTGCCCTTTCTACCTTTAGTACGTCATTATTGTGCATTATTGTGTTTTTCTTGTTTAGGGAAAATAACAGATACCACTTTTTAAAGCGTTTAGATGATAGGTCGAAAATTGTAGCGTCTATTCATTTTCAAAAAGATCCTGAGAAAATAAAATACTATAAAAATCTTCAAAAAAATGGTCTCGAAGAATTAATTGAAGAAGAAGAGTATGTATTAAAAATCAACAGTCATAATTCTTTTGATTATAATACAAATCTAAATCTTCCGAATACTTTTTACACCAACATTTTAAGTACAGGAAAAGATTCTTACGAAAAAGATAATAAATATTATCTAGGCCAGATTTTTCAGGAAAACGGACAAAGATATATTGTTATTGTAGGAGCCAGAGACCGAAAAGGAAAAGATACAACGGTTTACATTGTCAAAATTATGCTTTTTGGAGGCATCGGTTTTGTGATTCTGGCTTTCCTTTTAGGGCGTTTTCTAGCAAAACGTGTTATTAATCCTGTTGCTCGCATTACAAAAGAAGTAAAAAGAATTAGTGCTTCTAACCTTCACAATCGTTTGCCCGAAGTTAAAAATTCTGACGAAATATCGGATTTGACCAATACGTTTAATAATATGTTGGATCGACTGGAAACTTCTTTCGAAATTCAGGCCAACTTTATTAATAATGCTTCTCACGAATTAAAAACACCAATAACTACTATTATTGCTGAAGCAGAAATTATGCTTTTAAAAGAACGTGCAGTAGAAGAATATGTTGAATCATTAGAAAATATATACAGTCAGGCTTCTCGTTTAGGAAATTTAACAGAAAGTCTTTTAAAGTTAACTCAAACAGGTTACGACGGACAAAAACAAGTTTCGGATGTTGCGAGAATAGACGAACTATTATTGGATGTAAAATCGGATTTAGACAAAATTTATCCGGACAATCGTGTAAGTATTATAATTAATATAGCTCCTAAAGACTCTAATTTACTCTTACTTCCATGCAACAAACCTTTATTAGAATTAGCGATTAATAATATAATTACAAACGGCGTAAAATATTCAGATAACAACGAAGTATTTGTAAATCTTTCAGCAAATGATGAAATGATCAAAATTACGATCAACGATATTGGTATCGGAATTCCGCCTGAAGATATTCCTCATTTATACGAACCTTTCTTTAGAGGGAAAATCGCAACTAAATATATTGGTTATGGTTTAGGACTTCCTTTAGCTTCCAAAATTATCAGAATGCACGAAGGGGAATTACAGGTTCAATCCGAACAAAATAAAGGTACTATCGTAACGATTATCTTCAAAAAAAGAAACATTAAAAAATCTAATGTTTAATCTTAGGAAATTCTAATTTTAGCTTAAGAAGAGTCTAATTCATTGATTGTTAATTTGTAAGTATAAACTAAACGATTATACTTATGAAAAATTTTCTTATACCTACGACTTTAAAAGATGATACAATTTCGGCTGTTAAATCTGCGGTGAATCAGTCGAAAGATACTGAATCAGAAATTATATTAGTATTAGTTTCAGAAGCGCCAGATACCTTTTCATCTTCCAGTTTTTTACGCGAAATGAGGTCAGGACTTACCAAAAGTCAGGAAGAAGTTCTGGAAACCTGCAGATATATTATCGACCATACTCCAAATGCAAAACTGAAAGTTCACAATCAATACGGACTTTCGGCACCTATTTTAAAACGCCTTATAGAAGCTTTTTCTGTAAAGCTGGTTATCCTTACACATTCCTATAAACAGGAAACCAAAAAAATCCATCAATATTTTGTGCAGTTGGCGGGAAATCAAAAATGTCCAATTCTGCATTTAAGTACAGAAATTAATAAAGAAGTTTTCAGTAAAGCACTTTATGTAGAAAATTCAACGGCCAATATTCACGTAAAAGATGTACAGCAATATTTAAGTGAGAATTTCTCTTTTGAAATCGTAAGCCAGACGGCCAATTTCGAAGATAACTACGAGAATGTTGCTCCATTTTTATCAGAAGCCATTTCAAAGCATAACATAGACATGCTTGTAGAAACCCGAAAAGGCGAAAAAATCAAATTTAAAAAAGTAAAAAAAGAAAATGTCAATGAGAAATTGGGACTTCCAGTGCTCTCATTGTATGAAGAAATTGTTTAGTTCTTAGTACCTAGTTCCTAGTTATTTGTCTTTATACTTAATTGACATTCACTAAGGACTAGGTACTAAGAACTAATTACTAAACAGCTGCAATATTAATTTAAAACCGAAAATATGTTATTAAAGAAAAGAATACCAATGAAGTACGTTCTCGGGAAAATTAAAGGAGAAATTGCTTTAGTATTGGCTTATACCGTACTATTTGAAATATTTCATCACTATTTTATAAACCTTCCCGTAGATATTCCGATCGCAATTCCAACAATGATTGGAACCATTATTTCCTTATTATTAGCGTTTAAGTCCAATCAGGCTTATGACAGATGGTGGGAAGCGCGAATTGTCTGGGGAGCTATTGTTAACGATTCCAGAACCTTAATCCGTCAGGTTTTGACGTTTTATAAAGATCCCGATTTTTCTGTTGAAGCCAGTGAATTCAAAGAGAATTTTGCAAAAAGACAAATTGCGTGGTGTTATAGTTTAGGAGAATCTCTAAGAAAGAGAGATGCCATAAAACCGCTTGAAGGTTTAATGAGCGAAGAAGAAATTAGATACATTAAAAACCATCAAAACGTTCCAAATGCTATTTTGATGCTACATGCAAGAGATTTGCGAAATGCAAAAAACGAAAAGAAAATCAATATGTATCAGCAGGTTGAGATTGATAATACGTTGTCTAGACTTTGTGATGAAATGGGAAAATGTGAAAGAATTAAAAATACCATTTTTCCAACAACCTACAGTATGTATATCAGATTGACTTTATGTCTGTTCATTTTATTATTGCCTTTTGGTCTAACAAGTGTGTTAAGCTGGTTTGCAATTCCGTTAATTACAGCAATTGGAGCCGCTTTCTTTTTGATCGAAAGAATGGCAATTCATTTGCAAGATCCATTCGAAAACAGAGCAACCGATACACCTGTTACGGCTATTGCAAATACTATTGAAAAAAATATTAAACAAATGCTGAATGAATATCAAAGCGAATTTGATATTCTGAATGAATTTCACTTAGTAGACGAACCTAAGAAAGTCGAAAAAGACGCTTACTTTGTCTTATAACTATTTAATTTTGGTCTTCTTTTAATTGTTGGCTGGACAGTGTGTAGTTGCACTGTCCAGTTTTTTTGTTTGATTGCTAAATTCACAAGTATTTTAAATATAGCCAGTGGTTTCAACCACTGCAACGCAATCAATATAAAAATCTTCTATATGTCCTCGCGGTTAAAACGGGATGTTTATTTATGCATTTTACAATTGTTTCGCCAACCTTCCCAAAGTCTGAATAGCAGTTCTCAATTCATTCGACCAAGGCAATCCAAAACTCAATCGCATACAGTTTGAAAATTGATCCTGAAGCGAAAAAATCCTTCCCGGTGCAATGCTGATATTGTGTTTTAAAGCTAAATGATAAAAGGCAGCAGTATCTATTTTTTTATCCATTTCAACCCAAAGAAAAAAGCCGCCTTGTGGCTGACTTACCTTCGTTCCAGCTGGAAAAGATTCTAAAACAGTATTGATATAATTGGTACAGTTTCGATTTAAAATCTGGCGAATTTTACGCAGATGATTTTCATAACGACCATTTTTTAAAAAATCTCCCACAACTTCATGCGTAATTGTGGTATTGGAAATAGTATGATATAATTTTGTTCGTAGAATTTCTTTTTTGAACTTTCCAGGAGAAACCCATCCCGCACGATAACCCGGCGCCAAAGATTTAGAAACCGAACTGCAACAAAGCACAATCCCGCTTTCGTCGTAGGTTTTACAATTGGTTGGTCGGCTGGTGCCAAAATACAAATCGCCGTGAATATCATCTTCTATTAAAGGAACGTTATAAAATTCCATTAAGCGGACAATTTCCTTTTTATGTTCATTCGGCATCATACTTCCAGATGGATTGCTGAAATTACTCATTAAAACACAAGCTTTTACTTTGTTAGAAGCTAATGTTTTTTTTACAGCTTCCAATTCGATTCCAGTTGTCATGTTGGTTGGAAGCTCCATAACATATAAACCTAAAGATCTGGCCAATTGTAAAATCCCAAAATAAACCGGACTTTCAGTAATGATAGTATCTCCGGGTTTCGTCAAAGTCAATAAACAGTCTGAAATTGCAGAGATACAGCCGGGCGTTGTAATAATATCATCTTCTGTCAAAGAACCACCCCAAGTAAACGACCAGCGGGCAATTTCTTTGCGTAAATTACTGTTTCCCTGAATTTCTTCATAACTCGTTCCGCTGTTTGGTAGCTGACGCATTGCCTGAACCATTCCTTTATTTAGTTTTGCAATTGGCAGTAATTCATTCGACGGAAAACCAAGCGAAAGCATCGTCAGGTCTTTTTTACGCATATCGTCATAAACCAAATCGACTAAATCTTCACGTTCTATGTTTTCCAAAGTCAAAATCGGCGTACTTGCTGAGGGTTCCGGAATTGTTCTTGCCGAAATATTACTCACATAATAACCGGATTGCGGACGAGATTCTATCAAAGAACGGCTTTCGATTTCGTAATATGCTTTGCTGACAGTACTCATGCTATAACCTGTTTCGGCGCAGACTTCTCTAATGGAAGGCAGTTTGTCGCCAACGTTTAAAAGACCAGATTTAATCTGTTTTTCGATACGGTCTGCAAATTGAAGGTATAAGTAATTGGCGTTTTTCATGTCAAAAAATAAAACTGTTATGGTGCAATTTACAAAAACTGTATCTGTATTGCTGTTTTATTTTTTAGAAATTTGCGTCATCAAAAGGAAACAATTCAAAACAGTGTTTTTGTGAAAACAACAAAGTATTATATAGCGGCGATAATTGCCTTTACTACCTGGGGACTTTTCAGTTTGGTTTTAAGACCAATTCATGAATATCCGTCATTGGATATTTTGTTTTATCGTGTTTTCAGCTGTAGTATTTTAATGCTTTTGATCGCTCTTTTATTTAAAAGAAAAAAAATAAAAGAGACTATAGAAATCTTTAAGGTTTTACCAAAATCTGAAAAAAGAAAATCGATTTTACTCAATATCGGTGGAAGTGCTTTTTTAATGGGAAACTGGTTTACGTATATCTATGTAATGAATCATGTCAGCGTTAAAGCAACTTCTTTGGCATATTTAGTTTGCCCGATTTTGACCACTTTATTGGCCTATTTCATATTAAGAGAAAAATTGTCCAAAACACAATGGATTTCTGTTGGATTAAGTATTTCTGGCTGTATGTTATTGTCTTATGCCGCTATTATGGATATGGTTTTCAGCATTATTATCGGATTAACTTATGCTGCTTATTTAGTAAGCCAGCGTGCCAATAAAGGTTTTGATAAATTTATTGTACTAACTTTTCATATTACTTTGGCAGGATTAGTATTATTACCTTTTTATCCGGTTTTTGGGGGACCGGTACCAACGGAATTTAAGTTTTATCTCTGTATTGAGACCATTGCAATTATGTTTACGATAATTCCGTTGTTTTTGAATTTATATGCGCTTTCAGGAATCAATTCTTCGACAGTGGGAATGCTTTTAAACATTAATCCTATGATTGCATTTGGATTAGCAGCCTTTTTCTTCAAAGAGAATATCACATCTCTGCAGATTACGGCATACGGAATCATTTTTATAGCAGTGTTAGTTTTTAATTCACATCATATTTTTGCGATAAAGCAAAAAATGACCGCAATATCCAAAGGTTCATAAATCTTAGTTTTCATATTTTTTATTGGTTTAAAATCGAAAATTACAAGAATCTTAACAGGATGTTTAAACAGGAATGATTATTTTTCATTCCTGTTTTTTTATGCGATAAAGTGTAAAAAAGTAAATAGCCACAGATTATACAGAGTAAAAGGATTGTTGTTGTCTATAAAATTAGCCACGAATTCACGAATTAAAAGATTTTTTTTAAATAATTCGTGAATTCGTGGCGAACAAAAAAATCTTTTAAATCCTTTTTATTCTGTGGCTAAAAAAACTAATTCAAACCGAATCCTAATATATTGATATGAAAAATACCAAACTTCAAGCCTTTACTCCGTTATTTTATTTAGTGTGGTCAGATGATTTACTGACACAGAAAGAATTTTCGACACTGAAAGAGTTTATTAATTCGCTGACTGTTTTATCAGAAGAGGAAAAAGGATATTTATTATCCAAAGTGGATATTTCAAATCCGCCTTCGCGAAATGAACTCACTCAATGGAAATCGGATATTGAAAAAAGCATTCAGGATACTTCTTCTATCAAATCGATTTTTGATATTGCAAAAGCACTATCAGCAAATGAATTGGATTTATCGCCTATCGAATCCGATTTTAAAAAATTAGAAAATGATTTAGGAATTTTGGGAGAAGAAGCGCTTCAAAACTTCAAAACCAAAGCAGGTTCTTTTACGGCAGATTCACATACCAATGCCACTTTTGATATTCAGAAAATTACCAAAATCTTAAACGGAAAAGAAGCGGCAATAATCGAAAAAGTGAAATCAGTAATTTCCAGACCCGAATTTGCTTATGAAACTTCTACGGATATTAATGTTTTCAGACAAACTGTTTACAAATGGTGTAAAATTTTAGCCGATGAAAATCTTGGAAATATGGCATATCCAAAACAATATGGAGGAGGGGAAAATATAGCCGATTATTTTGCGATTATGGAAACGCTGAGTTACCACGATTTAAGTTTGGTAATTAAATTTGGTGTTCAGTTTGGATTGTGGGGAATGAGTGTACAGTCATTAGGAACCGAAAAACATTATGCTAAATATTTAAAAGATATTGGAACGTTGAAACTTCCAGGCTGTTTTGCCATGACCGAAACACATCATGGATCGAATGTAAAAGGCTTAGAAACCACAGCAACGTACAATCATAATGATCAGACTTTTACGATTCATACTCCCAATAAAAACGCTCAGAAAGAATATATTGGAAACGCTGCTGTTCACGGACAAAAGGCGACTGTATTCGCAAAACTAATTATAGATGGACATGATTATGGGGTGAATGCTTTTGTTGTGCCTTTACGCGATCCAGATGGAAATGTGGTAAACGGTGTAACAATTGGGGACTGCGGTCATAAAATGGGATTAAACGGAGTAGATAACGGAACCATCAGTTTTGATAATGTCATAATTCCAAAGGACGATATGCTCGATCGTTTTGCTTCTGTAAACGAAAAAGGAGAATTCGAAAGTCCAATTCCGAGTGATAACAGAAGATTTTTTACCATGTTAGGAACTTTAGTAGGAGGAAGAATCGGGATTCCACGTTCGGCTTTAGCGGCAGCGAAATCAGGACTGACGATTGCCATTCGCTACAGCGATCAAAGAAGACAATTTGGGCCAGAAGGTGGATCTGAGGTTCCAATTTTAAATTACAGAATGCATCAACGACGTTTATTGCCTCATTTAGCTAAAACTTACGCAGTTCATTTTGCACTTCAGTATTTGACGAATAGATTTTTAAATGGAACGGAAACAGAGATGCAGGAAATCGAAGCTTTGGCAGCCGGAATGAAATCGTATTCAACTTGGAGTACTAGAGATATTCTGCAGGAATGCCGTGAAGCTTGTGGCGGAAAAGGATATTTATCTGAAAACAGAATTGATGCATTAAAAAATGATACTGAAATTTACACCACTTTTGAAGGAGATAATACTGTTTTAATGCAATTGGTGGCTAAAAACCGTCTTTCAGAATTCAGAAAATCGTTTGGCGAAATGGGATCGTTGGGAATTATCAATTACGTTTATGAAAATGCTAAAACGGCAATTACAGAGAAAAATCCAATTGCAACCCGAAGAACAGACGATGAACATTTATTAGACAGCGAATTTCATTTACAAGCTTTTGTTCACAGAGAAAAAACAATTTTGGCATCGGCAGCAAGACGTATTAAAAAATTGGTTGATGGTGGTTTAGAAGCCTATGATGCTTTTAACGTTGTACAGCATCAAATGATTGATGTCGCTCAGGCTTATTTGGAGAGAGTGGTTTTGGAACAGTTTCAGATAGCAATTAAAGCGATTGAAGATGAAGAATCAAAAGCGATTTTGACGAAGCAATGTCAATTGTATGCGCTTTCGCAGATAGAAAAAAATAAAGCTTGGTATTTGGAAGACGGCTATATGGAAGCAGTCAAAACAAAAGCGGTTCGTAAAATAGTAAATCAGCTTTGCTGGGATATTCGTCCTGATGCAGTGGCATTGGTTAACGCATTTGATATTCCCGAAAGTTGTTTAGCAGCGCCGATTGCAGTTTAAATATTATAATTTTGAAAGAGAGCTTTGTCAAAGTTTAAAACTTTGGCAAAGCTTTTTTTTGTTATTGTGGAATAATTAAATTTATTGCTTGTAGTGTTTTTGTGTTGTATTTTTTATATCAAAATAAAAAACTCCCTCCTTTTAAGTACATTATTACCCTAATCAAAAAAATCAGTTTTTATATTTTCGCTTTGTTATATTTGTAATTCCTTTATATTAAATCAGCTTGAAAAATTATTACTTATTTCTGTTTCTTTTTATTGTAAGCTTTCCAGTCTTCGCATTGGAAGGTTCAGATGCTATTTTAAAACAATTAAATGAGGCAATAAAAAACAAGCAGCATTATGTGAAAATAAAGGAGGAAAGAATTCTCAATTTCAAGAAAATAAAATCGGATAATCTTACCAAAGAACAGGAGTATAATTTTAATAAAACGCTGTATTTAGAATATCAAAAGTTAAATTCAGATTCGGCTATTCAATATGTAAAGAAGAATATAAAAATTGCTGAAGCACTTCAAAACAAAGAACTTTTGAATTTGGCACAGTTGCAATTGGTAACACTCTATTCTTCATCTGGAAAATATCGGGAATCTGAAGCCATTTTAAAAGGCATCAATAAAAAAACGCTTCCAGCTACATTGTTGCCGAATTACTATATTTCGTACCGTGAATTTTTTGAGCATTATGCAGCGAATAGTGATAATAGGGAATACAGAAAACAAATTGGAAAATATCGCGATTCATTATTGAGTATTTTGAATCCGAATACTTTAGAATATAAAATCAATAGAATCCAGCAGGATATTTTTATTCATAGAAGATACAATGAACCAGAAAAACAGCTGCTTTCTTTATTGAGCAAAACAAAAGAAGAAAGTCCAAACTACGCTATGATTACCTATTTACTGGGTAAAATTGCTGAAGCTAGACATCAGTTAGAAGATAGAAAAAAATACTACGCACTTTCTGCTACATCAGATATTAAAAATGCCAATAAAGACAATGCTTCGTTACAGGAATTAGCATTGGTTTTTTATGAAATCGGAGATGTTGATATGGCTTATAAATTGACACAATCGGCTATTGAAGATGCGCTTTATTGTAATGTTCAGTTTAGAACACTGTTGATGTCAGAAGTATATTCGATTATCAACACGGTTTATTTAGAACGTGAAAAACAGCGAAAAAGCGAGTTGCAGATTTATCTGCTTTGTATCAGTCTGCTTTCACTATTCTTATTGGTTGCTATTATTTATGTGTATAAACAGATGAAAAAGGTTTCGCGAATTCGAACAGAATTATATGAAACCAGTCAGAAACTGGCTGAATTGAACAAAGACATTACAGAAACCAACAATCAGTTACAGCAAAGTAACTTGCAATTGTCTGAATCTAACTTAGTTAAGGAAGAGTATATCGCGCATTTTTTCAATTTATGTTCGACTTACATCAATAAATTAGAAAACTACCGCATTATTCTAAACAAAAAAGCAACCGCAAAACAGTTTGATGAAATTTATAAAATCTTAAAATCAACAACTCTAGTTGATAATGAGTTGGAAGAATTGTACAAGAATTTTGATATAATCTTTCTGAACTTGTATCCAACATTCGTAAAAGATTTCAATGCCTTATTAATTCCAGAAGAGCAGATTGTTCTCAAACAAAATGAATTACTGAATACAGAACTTCGAATCTTTGCTTTAATTAGACTTGGAATTACTGACAGTGTCAAAATCGCCGCATTTTTGCGTTACTCTCTAAGCACAATTTACAACTATAGAACCAGAGCTCGAAATAAGGCTGTAGTTTCCCGAAATGATTTCGAAGAAATGGTTATGAAAATCGGTTCAATGGCTTTGAAAGTATAAAGATTTATTTTAAATCTACTACTTTTTTTTATTGTTTATTTTGTTTAAAATATTGAAAATCAATACTTTAATTTTTTTACTTACTACTTTTTTCTATCTAAAAATGTATCGTGTACGATAACGTTTTAGTTTTACAATATGATAAAAGTTCTTTTGAAAAGAAACCACTATTATACTATATAACCTAATGCTTTAATAAATATTACTATGTTTAAAAACGTTAAAACAGTTGTTGTTTTACTTTTACTAAGTTCTTTGGGAATGAATGCCCAAAACAAAGTTCCAGTTTATCTGGACGATAAAAAGCCAATTGATGAAAGGGTAGAAGATGCGCTGAAACGAATGACAACCGATGAAAAGATTGCTATGATTCACGCGCAGTCAAAATTTAGTTCTCCAGGTGTAAAACGTCTTGGAATTCCAGAAAACTGGATGACCGATGGGCCTCACGGAATTCGTACAGAGGTAAAATGGGATGAATGGGATCAAGCTGGATGGACAAATGATTCGTGTATCGCTTTTCCAGCGCTTACAGCACTTTCGTCAACATGGAATAAAGAATTGGCTTCTTTGTATGGTAAATCAATTGGAGAAGAAGCACGTTTTCGTAACAAAAATGTATTATTAGGGCCTGGAGTTAATATTTACAGAAGTCCATTAAACGGACGTAACTTCGAATATATGGGAGAAGACCCATTTTTAGCTTCTAAAATGGTTGTTCCTTACATTAAAGGAGTTCAGTCAAATGGAGTTGCCGCCTGCGTAAAACACTTCGCTTTAAACAATCAAGAAACCAATCGTAATTCGGTTAACGTAATTGTCGACGATCGTGCATTATACGAGATTTATCTTCCTGCTTTTAAAGCGGCTGTTCAAGAGGGAGATGTTTGGTCAATTATGGGATCTTACAATAAATATAAAGGACAGCAATGCTGTCATAATGAATATTTGTTAAACGATATTCTTCGTGGAGAATGGGGCTTCAAAGGAGTTGTAGTTTCAGATTGGGGTGGTGTTAATGATACTAAACAAGCTATTCACAATGGATTGGATATGGAATTTGGTTCTTGGACAAACGGACTTTCTTGGGGAACAAGCAACGCTTATGACAATTACTATTTAGCAAAACCATATTCTGAAATGATCAGAAAAGGAGAAGTTGGAACAAAAGAATTAGATGAGAAAGTGCGTCGTATTTTACGTTTATCTTTCTTGACCACTATGGATAGAAATCGTCCGTTTGGATCTTTTGGAACAGAAGAACATGCTTTGGCTGGTCGTAAAATTGCCGAAGAAGGAATCGTATTGCTTCAAAACAAAAACAATGTATTGCCAATCAATCTTTCTAAAACGAAGAAGATTGCGGTAATTGGAGAAAATGCAATCAAAATGATGACTGTTGGTGGAGGAAGTTCTTCACTTAAAGCAAGATATGAAATCACACCGCTTGAAGGATTAAAAAAGAGAATCGGAAATCAGGCTGAAATTGTGTATGCTAGAGGTTATGTTGGAGATCCAACAAGCAATTACAATGGTGTTGTAGCTAAAGTTAGTTTAGAAGAAAAACGTCCTCAGGCAGAATTAACTGCAGAGGCCTTAAAAGTAGCTAAAGATGCTGATATTGTTCTTTTTATTGGAGGTTTGAACAAAAGCCCAAATCAAGATGATGAAGGACACGACCGTAAACAATTAGAATTGCCTTATGGTCAGGATAAATTAATCAGCGAATTAGCGAAAGTAAACAAAAACATTGTTTTCGTAAATATTTCAGGAAACGCTGTAGCAATGCCTTGGATCAAAGAGGTTCCAGGAGTTGTTCAAGGATGGTTTTTAGGAACTGAGGCTGGAAATGCTTTGGCAAATGTTTTGGTTGGAGATGTGAATCCGTCTGGAAAATTATCTTTCACTTTCCCAGTAAAATTGGCTGATAACGGTGCACATGCTTTAGGAGAATTTCCAGGTGGAGATGAAGTAAAATACAATGAAGGAATTTTTGTAGGTTACCGTTGGGTTGACAAAAATAATATTAAACCTTTATTCTCTTTCGGACATGGTTTGAGTTATACGACTTTTGCTTACGGAAAAGTAACTGCTGATAAAAAACAAATCAATGTAGGAGATCAAATCACATTCTCTGTAAACGTTAAAAACACTGGAAGCAGAGAAGGAGCAGAAGTAGTTCAATTGTATATTACTGATGCTAAATCTTCTTTACCACGTCCAGTAAAAGAATTAAAAGGTTTTGAAAAAGTATCGCTTAAAGCTGGAGAAGAAAAAACAGTAACTTTTACGATTGATAAAACAGCTTTATGTTTCTTTGACGATAAAAAACATGACTGGGTTGCAGAACCTGGTGATTTCGAAGCAGTTATTGGTGCTTCATCAACAGATATAAAATCTAAAGTGGGATTCTCACTTAAATAAGAGTTTTTATTTCTAAAAATTGGTTGGTTTGTAAAGCTGCAAGTGTAAAAATTTGCAGCTTTGCTTTTGTCTTAAAAAAGTTAAAGGTTAGGAGTAAAATGTTAGAAGTTTTACTTTTGATAAATTAAGAATCAAATAAAATGAAACGAATATTATTTTTTACAATTGGTTTGTTTTTGTGCCAAAATATTTCAGCACAAACTCTCAATAAAATGCAATGGTTTAATGAACCTGAAAAATGGGAAATTAAAAACAATGCTTTAATCATGAATGTTACTGCAAATAGCGACTACTGGCGAATTTCGCATTATGGATTTACAGTAGATGATGCGCCTTTTTATTATGCAACGTATGGAGGTGAATTTGAAGCTAAAGTAAAATTGACAGGAAATTATATTGCTCGCTTTGATCAAATGGGATTAATGATTCGTGTTGACGAAAAAAACTATATCAAAACAGGTGTCGAGTTTGTTGATGGAAAATTCAATGTAAGCACTGTCGTAACACATGATAAAAGTGACTGGAGCGTAACGACTCTGGAAAAAGCACCGCCTTTTATCTGGATTAAAGCCGTTAGAAGATTAGATGCCGTTGAGGTATTTTATTCTTTTGATGATAAAAACTATATCATGACCAGAAATGCACCTTTACAAGATAATACCCCAGTTATGGTTGGTTTGATGGCTGCTTCTCCTGATGGAAAAGGATTTGAAGCCAAATTTGAAAATTTCTCCGTAAAACATCTGCCGGATCAAAGAAGATCAGAATGGCTAAAAAATCATCAATAGGGAAGTTAATTTTCAAATTCCAAAATCATTACTAACTAAAAAACTTAACCAAGACTAAATATAAATGAGTTCAATTTCATCTGATATTACACCAAAAAAACACTATGAAATTTTAGATGGTCTGCGTGGTGTTGCAGCTATTTTAGTAGTTGCTTTTCATATTTTTGAAGCTTTTGCTGGAGGAAACCGTTTCAAACAAATTATCAATCATGGCTATTTAGCCGTTGATTTCTTTTTTCTATTGTCAGGATTTGTTGTCGCTTATGCGTATGACGATCGCTGGGGGAAAATGGGGCAATGGGAATTTTACAAACGTCGTTTGATCCGTTTACAGCCAATGGTCATTATGGGAATGATTATAGGGGCTATATTTTACTATTTTCAAGCATCTGATATTTTGTTTCCAATGATTGGAGGAATGGAAGTGTGGAAAGTTATTTTGACTATGGTAATCGGTTTTACTTTATTGCCAATTCCGCCTTCATTAGAAATTAGAGGCTGGGGAGAAATGCATCCTTTAAATGGGCCGGCATGGTCACTTTTCTTCGAATATATTGCTAATATCTTGTACGCCTTAATCTTTCGTAAATTTTCGAATAAAGTCATGTCAGTTTTCGTACTGATATTTGCTGGATTGTTAATCAACTATACTGTTTTTGGAACAAAAGGAGATGTAATCGGTGGTTGGTCGCTGAATTTAGAACAGCTCAATGTTGGTTTTACGCGTTTGTTATATCCTTTTTTTGCTGGTGTTTTATTATGCCGTTTAGGAAAGCTGATTCACTTAAAAAATGCTTTTTGGATTTGCAGTATTTTAATTACTATTGTTTTAGCGCTTCCGAGATTTGGAGATGAAAACAGCCTTTGGATGAACGGTTTGTACGAATCATTCTGTATTATTTTTATGTTTCCACTTATTGTTGCTATTGGTGCAGGAGGAGAAATTAAGAATGAAGTTTCTCTAAAAATCTGTAAAGCTTTGGGAGATATTTCGTATCCAATTTATATCACTCATTATCCATTAATTTATTGGTTTACCGCTTGGGTTGTGGACAATAAAGTCTCAATGGCAGATGGATATTTAGAAGGAATCGGAGTCTTAATCGTAAGTATCGTACTGGCTTTTGTATGTTTAAAATTATATGATGAACCAGTTAGAAAATGGCTTGTAAATAAGTTTCAGAAAAGATCTAATTAAGGTACAAAGTAACAAAGTGACAAAGGTACAGAGTTTTTATGCTTTGTCTCTTTGTCTCTCTGCAACTTTGTACCTCAATAAAAATATTGAATTTCTTAATTTTGTTAGTTATAGATATTCAGGAAGGGGTGAAATTTTATATTTCATCCCTTTGTTTTTAGATAATAAAATGAAAATGATTAAGTTTAAATGAAAAATGTTGAGCATTTTAACGACATTGTTGGATATAACTATCCGTTATTTGTACTAATTTTAAAAGTAGCACACGGATGATACTGATTCGCTATCGCGAAGACACGGATTAAAACGGATTTTATACAGATTAATTAAAAAAATCCGTTTTAATCTGTGTTTTTACGAAGTAAATCCGTTTTATCTGTGTCATGTAAATTATTAGTCTGTTTAGTTGATAATCATATTATTGAATGTAGAGATGCACCGTAGTGTGTCTAAATTGAAACCACAAAATGTAAATAAGAAATGGCAAGATTAGATGAAACACACAAAATGCCAATTTTTCAAAAGGCAGAGCAGATTTTGAAACTAACAGAAGGTTTGGTTCACATTATTCCAGCTGAGAATGAATTCCTCCAAGAAACTACGGTTCGATTTATGTTAGAAAATGCTATGATTATTCCCGCTAAAATTGCTGGAGCAGAAGCTGGTGATTTGTATGATCTTAGAATGGAAAATGCTGCAATTATTAGAAAAGCTGCGAGAGAATTATATGTACAGGCAGGAAGTCTTCGTTATGAGGATGGAATTACAGATACTGATTATATTTATCTCTTGCGCGATACAATAGAAGAATTCCGCTTCTTGTTTATTGATTGGGTGGCAGGTTTTGATGTTTGGAATTATATAAAAGACAGTTGGGGATTATTTAATCCGCCTGGTGTAAATGCGCATGATAAAGATCCAGATGAGGATATTCCATTTAATCCAAACGATTTTTTTAATTCAGATGATGACGATGATGATTTATAAACAAAAAGGATAAACGAGTAAGTTTTATCCCTTTGCTTTTTCGTAACCAAAGTAAAACCTTTGTTTCTCTGTTACTTTGTCACTTTGCATCTTAACCTAGAGCAACTCATAAAAATTTCTTTTCCCGATTTTAATTTTGGTCTCTTTGATTAGCGGAACCAACTCGTATGGATTTAGAATCTTCTCCTGATTAATCTGAACAGCGCCACTTTCAATCAATCTTCTGTTTGCTGATTTTGTGATGTCATTTTTAATTAAGGAACAAAGATCAATCAAGGTGATTTGATTGGATTCGTTTCCTAAAGAAGAAATCATAACCGAAACAAATGATTTTGCTTCTTGATTTTTATTTTGAAATTGATTCACAAAGAATCTTTCGGCTTCCTCAGCGCTGTTTTTATTGTGGTATTGTGTAATAATATTTTTAGCAATTAACTTTTTGATGTTCATTGGATTTTCGAGTTCCAGTCTTTTCTTTATTTCTTGTTTTTCTTTGAATGAAAAATCCGTTGTCAATTCTAAAAACTCTAAAATAAGATCATCTGGAATTGACATCGTTTTGCCAAACATTTCATTTGGTTCATCTGTTAAGCCAATAATATTGTTCAAAGATTTGCTCATTTTTTCTTTTCCATCCAATCCTCTTAGCAAAGGCATACACATTACAATCTGTCCTGACATTTTAAACGTTTCCTGCAATTGTCTTCCCATAGTGCAATTAAAAAGCTGATCTGTACCACCCATTTCAATATCGGCATTGATTTTAACCGAATCAAAACCTTGTAATATTGGGTACACCAATTCGTGCATTGCAATTGGGGAATTCTCCATAAAACGTTTGTTGAAATCATTTCGTTGCATAAGCTGTGCAACAGTAACGTTTGACATAATCTGAATCACTTCCGAAAAAGAAAGTTGATCCAGCCAATCAGAATTAAAAACAATCTGCGCTTTTTCAACATCAATAATTTTGGATAATTGTGCAATGTAAGTTTCGGCATTATGCTGTACTTCTTTAGCAGTTAATGGCTTTCTACTTTTATTTTTTCCTGTCGGATCGCCAATTCTGGCTGTAAAACTTCCCACTAAGATCACAATTTGATGCCCCAAATCCTGAAATTGTTTTAGCTTTTTCAAGACAACAGCATGTCCTAAATGCAAATCAGGCGCTGTGGGATCAAAACCCAGTTTGATAATTAGTTTTCTGTTTTCTTTTGCAGCCTGATTTAGTTTTTCTTCCAAACCATTTTCGGGAAGAAAGATGGCAGTGTTTTCTTTAAGTTTTTGAATTGTTTCCATTTTTTTGAAAATAAAAAAGCCCGGACAAAATGCCCGGGCTTTAAGGTTTATATAATTTATCTATTTAATTTACAGGTGAATACGTTGAATTATATGCATAGCCTTTCCGAGCAGATATTATTGCATAATAATAAGTGCTGAAAAATGGAAGACGTAATATGCTGTTCAAGAATTTCATGACTGCAAAGATAAATTTTTTAATTATGGTATTCAAAAAAACTTAGCCCCTTAGAATCTTAGCGACTTAGCACCTTGAAACTTATTCTAAAACCAATTGTCCTAAAGCTTCTTTGCTAAAACCTTTTAGCTCATCAGTTTTCCCTGCTTTGATTTTAGCTACCCAGTTTGGATCAGATAAAAGAGGTCTTCCAACGGCAACCAAATCAAAATCGCCTCTGTCGAAACGTCTGTTTAATTCTTCCAAAGAAGTCGGCTGAGAGCTTTCTCCTGCAAATGCACCGAAGAAATCACCAGAAAGTCCGACAGAACCTACCGTAATAGTTGGTGCTCCCGTTACTTTTTTAGCCCAGCCTGCAAAGTTTAAATCAGATCCTTCAAATTCTGGTTCCCAGAATCTGCGTTGAGAAGCGTGTATAATATCAACTCCAGCATCTACAAGAGGAGTAAGCCAAGCTTCTAATTCCTGCGGATTTTTAGCCAGTTTATAATTGTAATCAGAAGGTTTGAATTGAGAAAAACGCATAATAACTGCAAAATCATTTCCAACTTGTTTTCTGATTTCTTTGATTACTTCAATAGCAAAGCGATTACGTTCTGGCAACGTTTTACCGCCGTAAATATCTTCACGTAAATTAGTTTCAGCTCTGAAGAATTGGTCGATTAAATATCCGTGTGCTCCGTGAATTTCGATTGTATCAAAACCTAATCTTTTAGCATCAGCTGCAGCTTTACCAAAAGCAAGGATAGTATCTTCAATATCTTTTTCAGACATGGCAACACCATTTCTAAAATCAGGACGATTCAATCCAGACGGACCTTCGAAAGGAACCGGAGGAACCCATCCTGAATGATGGTTGTCCATAATTCCCATATGCCAGATCTGCGGACCCATTTTTCCGCCTGCAGCATGAACTTCATCAATTACTTTTTTCCATCCATTTAAGGCTAAATCACCATAAAAATGAGGAACATTTGCATCATTTGATGATGAAGGTCTGTCTATTACAGTTCCTTCAGATAAAATCAAACCAACTTCGCCTTCCGCTCTTTTTTGGTAGTAAGTGGCTACTTCGTCAGTTGGAACTCCGTTTGGAGAAAAAGAGCGCGTCATTGGCGCCATTACGATTCTGTTTTTCAGGTTTAACGTTTTTAAGTTAAACGGAGAAAAAAGGTTGTTTGTACTCATAGTAATTTTACAAATTAGATTGAATTAATTTACTAAGTGCTTCAAAGGCACCTTCGTTGCGTTTATAGTAAGTCCATTGTCCAACACGTTTAGCTTCTATAAAGCCAGCGCGCTGTAAAATAGACAGATATTCTGAAACTGTCGATTGTGTTAAACCAGCCTTAGCCTGAATCTGACCCACACATACTCCGTGTTCAAATCCGGCATGTTCCAGCTGACCTGGAAAGTTAATTTCAGGTTCTTTTAACCATTCCAGCATTTGTAGCCTGGACTTGTTAGATAAAGCTTTAAAAATTTCTATCGTTTCCATAGCACAAATATATCGACTTTTCCCGATATACCAATTAAGAGAAATTTATTTAGCATAATTTTATGATTGAGGAAGGAGAAAATACTGTGATGATTTAGAATTTTAGTAAAGAAAATTTATATTTGTTTTTGTATTCTATTCTCATTTTATGTCATTTCGACGAAGGAGAAATCACACTCGGAAATTGACAAAGATTGACGACATACTTTGCAGAATTTCTAGTGTGATTTCTCCTTCGTCGAAATGACAAACAATGCGGTTATAGCAAAATTTAATTACCCTCAAATCAAATTAAACTTAAATCATGAAAAAAACTTTACTCATTTTTGCATTCTTATGTTGTATAATAACCAGTTCAAAAGCACAAGTTGTAGGTGTTGATGTTGGTGACATCGCTCCAGAAATTGACCTTCCAGATTCAAAAGGAGAAAAAGTTGCACTTTCTTCTTTAAGAGGTTCCTTAGTTTTAGTAGACTTTTGGGCTTCGTGGTGTGGTCCTTGTATTAAAGAACAGCCATTATTGCTAAAGCTGCACAATACTTATACAGACAAATTATCTATTTATGGTGTTTCTATGGATACCAAAAAGCCTTTATGGACAGGAGCAATTGCAAAAGGAAAATTACCGTGGACAAACGTAAGTGATTTAAAATACTGGCAGTCTCCAGTTGTGGGCGATTATATGTTACAATCGGTTCCTTTAAACTTTTTGGTTGATAAAAATGGCATTATATTAGCTAAAAATATTCATGGAAAAGCGCTTGAAGATATGGTGAAAAATATTTTGGAATAAACAGTTGTTAATTCAGAGAAGTATTTTGTCATCAGGAATAATAATTAAATAATTAAGATTATGATTAAAAAGACACTTTTAGTACTATTGGTTTTGGTTTCGCTTAAATCCAATTCACAGACACTGGAAACAGTTTCCAAAATGAAATTGAATTATCAGAAATGTTTGGATAAAGGAAACAATATGAGCGGTTGTTCCATAAATTATTACAATCAATCGGACAGTTTGCTAAATGTGGTTTATAAAAATCTTAAAGAGAAAATAAGTTCCAAAGAACAATCAAAATTGAAAAAAGAACAATTAGAATGGCTTAAAAAAAGAGATGTATATTTTGAAAAAGTCTATTCGGATACTAAAAAAGAAGGTCATTTTATCGAAGGAACTCGAGATTTTGAGATGGTGGTTTTTGATGAAAAAGCCAATTTTGTTTTCGGAAGAGTAAAAGAATTGATTAAGAGAAATTAGATTTTGTAATTTCAAATTCAAAAGTTAAAATAAAAGCCCAATTGATTTCAATTGGGCTTTCTCATTTTTTCTTGTTTTTAAGACTCTTTGATTGGTTTTTTAACCCCTCCAAAACTCGTTTTAAGCATTTCTCTAATTTGAAATTGAGTTTTGTTTCCCGATGCACTTTTCCACTCTTTAAGATCAAAAATATGAATCTGATCAGCGTAAGGATTTGTTAGAAATGAAATTCTGGAAATCGCATATTTATAATATTTCAATTCATGAGATACATGTCGGTTTGGAACGACTATCAGAATATTTTCCCATTTCAGGAAATCCTTTGCAACATCACTTCTTTCTGTTAATCCTAAAGATTCAAAAAAAGCAACAATCTTTTGATCATTAAGCTCGCTAATCTTATGATCCAAGGTTTTAAATTTACTGTGGAGTCTATTTTCGTTTATAATAGTACTCATAATAATTCTTGCTTTTTTTATGATTTTAAGATAAAGTTACATCAAAAGAAAATTATTCTTGAATCTTAAGCCATTAGATTCATTCTAAATTTTAAAGGCCTGTTTAGAAGCGTTATTATGAATGAGTTATCAGCTTTTGATAAAATACTATTAATCTCTTTATGTTAAAAAACTTATTTTTATCGCTATTTGATTTACTAACAACCGCTTTTATGAAAACCACTTTTGTTGCAAAAACTTTACTTTCTTTTTTTCTGTTATTATCGTTTTGGGTTTCGGCTCAAAAATCGGATAGAGAATTAATTTTAATTGATAAAGACTGGAGATTTTCGTTTGGACATTTATATGATACAGAAAAAGATTTTGGACATGCTACAGGCTATTTTTCTTATTTAACCAAAACAGGTTTTGGAGATGGACCTGCAGCAAAAGATTTTGACGACCGGGCATGGAGAAAATTGGATCTTCCTCACGATTGGGCGGTTGAACAGCCTTTTAGCGAAAGCGCCAGTTTTAGTCATGGATTTAAGGCAGCAGGTAAAAATTATCCTGAAAAAAGCATTGGCTGGTACAGAAAGAAAATCAATATTCCGGAAAGTGATTTAGATAAGATTATATCCATAAAATTTGACGGTGTTTTTAGAAATTCCAAAGTATTTTTTAATGGATTTTATTTAGGAACAGAACAAAGCGGTTATAACGGTTTTGAATACGATGTAACGGCTTATGTGAATTATGGAGGAGAAAACACTATTGTTGTGCGCGCCGATGCATCTATGGAAGAAGGCTGGTTTTATGAAGGAGCAGGGATTTACAGACATGTATATTTACAGAAAACAAATTCAGTTCATATTAAGGCAAATGGAACTTATGTGACTTCAGAGTTTAAAAATAACGAAGCTGATGTTATTGCAGCTGTTTCAATAGAAAATAAAGGAAATTATAAAGGTTCGATTGAAATTGTTCAGACTATTTTTGATAATGAAAAGAAGCAGATTGCAACTTTTTCAGAAAGTCTTTTAGCGCCGGAGTTTTATAAAACAATTACACATCATTCAAAATTCTATGTTGAGAATCCTAAATTATGGGATATTGATTCGCCGAATTTATATCGTTTAGTAACTCAAATCAAGCAAAATGAAAAACTAATTGATAGTTATGAAACTACTTTTGGAATTAGAACAATTGCGTTTGATCCTGAAAACGGTTTTTTTCTTAATGGAAAATCTCTCAAATTAAAAGGAACCAACAATCATCAAGATCATGCAGGAGTTGGTACGGCATTGCCAGATGAAATTCAGTATTACAGAATTAAGAAACTGAAAGAAATGGGCTCAAATGCGTATCGCTGTTCGCATCATCCACCGACTCCTGAGCTATTAAAAGCTTGTGATGAATTAGGAATGTTGGTGATTGATGAAACCCGTTTAATGGGAATTAACGATTATCATTTAAATGATTTACAGCGAATGATGGAACGTGACCGAAATCATCCCAGTATTTTCTGCTGGTCGGTTGGAAATGAAGAATGGAATATTGAAGGAGGTATTGTAGGTGAAAGAATCACCAATGTAATGCAGAATTTCGCCAAAAGTATAGATCCGACAAGACCAGTAACGGTTGGAATCAGCAGCGGATTTAAAAGCGGGATTTCGTCTGTAGTTGAAATTATGGGTTATAATTATCTTGGAAACGGAGATATTGATGCACATAGAAATCAGTTTAAAAATCAGCCCGGAATGGGAACGGAGGAAGGTTCTACGTTTGCAACCCGAGGGATTTATTTTACAGATGATGCCAAACACTATCAAAGTGCTTATGACAAGAAGCCAAGACCGACTTTTTATAGTATAGAAGAAGGCTGGAAATTTTATGCGGAACGTCCTTATCTGGCGGGAATGTTTATTTGGACAGGTTTTGATTATCGAGGTGAGCCAACACCTTACGGTTGGCCATCGGTAACTTCCTATTTCGGAATGATGGATGTCTGCGGTTTTCCGAAAGACAATGTTTTCTATCTAAAATCATGGTGGGGAAAAGAACCTGTTTTACATCTATTACCACATTGGAACTGGAGTGGAATGGAAGGCACAGCAATTGATGTCTGGGCGTATTCAAACTGTGATGAAGTAGAACTTTTTCTAAACAAGAAAAGCTTAGGCAAAAAGAAAATGGAGCAAAATGGCCATTTAGAATGGAAAGTAAATTATTCGCCGGGAACTTTGGAAGCTGTTGGTTATAAAAATGACAAAAAAGTATTAAGTGAGATTCAAAAAACTACAGGAAAAGTCGAAAAGATCAAGTTGTCATTAGATAAAGAAAATGTTGCAAAAGGAAATGTTTCTGTAGTTACGGTTGAAGTTACAGATAAAAATGGTCTTCATGTTCCCACCGCAAACGATGAAATTGAATTTGCGATAAAAGGTGGTAAAATTTTAGGAGTAGGAAACGGCAATCCAACTTCACTAGAAAACGATCAGTTTATAGATAATTTGGCTTTGGTTTCGATAACGAATTTTCAGGAACAAAAAGGAACAACAGCTGTTTTGCCTCAGCAATTATCAAATTACTCAGAAAGTGAATGGATAACTGCTTTTAAAGACCGTGATTACAAAAAACAAGTGCCAAGTTATATTTATAGAGGGGAATTTGAATTGAAAAGTAATTCGGTTAAAAATACGGTAAGTTTCTTCTACAAGAAAATAGGAGTGGAAAACGTTGTTTTTGTAAACGGAACTAAAGTAGAACCAAGTACAGAGGATGCTCAAAAATATACTTTTAATACAGCGATTTTAAAAGAAGGAAAAAATACGATTTATATAGTAGCAACACCTTTGCAAAAAGTAAAAGATTGGGATGTCATGAATACTGATCCTGGAGTTATTCAGGTTATAACTCCAGCAGAACCTTGGAAAAGAAAGCTTTTTAATGGCTATGTCCAAATCATTATCCAAAAAGAAGATAATGCTAAAGAATTTGTTTTATCCGCTTCTGCGAAAGGATTACAAACTGGGATTTTAAAATTAAAATAGCCTCCCGCAGATTTTGCAGATTAAGCAGATTTTTAGATTAATCCAATCAAAAATAAAAAATCTCATTTATCTGCAAAATCTGCGAGAAAAAAACTTTACGACTCTGTGACTTTGCGAGATTATTCCTTTCCCATAAAAAACTTGCGTGCTTTTCGTAAAAGCGCCCCTTGCGGTTAAACCTGAAGTCCCAAACCTGAAACAAAAATAAAATAAAATAATATTGTTTGATTTTCATAACTTTGCAAAATGAATAATCAGACAGAAACTCAGAATTGCGATTTTACTTCAGATTTAAAAATGAAGGGATTTAAAGTGTATCCTATAAATGGAGATTTTAGTAAAGTTCCGGTTTATAGCCGAAGAGACTTTTATAAAATCTGCATCAATACCAGCAAAAGTCTTATACAATACGCCGACCGCGGCATAGAAACCGACGGAAGCATTTTGTTTTTCGGTAATCCGATTATTCCCTATTCTTGGGAAACACTTTCGGAGAATTATGAAGGTTATGCCTGTGTCTTTACAGAAGAATTTCTGAAAGCAAAAGACCGTTCGGAAACTTTGCAGGAATCGCCTTTGTTTAAAATAGGAGGAACGCCAATTTTTTCTTTAAACGCTGAACAAAAGGTTTTTATAGATTCGTTATTCCAGAAAATGATTCAGGAATATGAAACCGATTATGTTTTTAAAGACGATTTGATGCGCAGTTACGTCAACTTGATTATTCACGAATCAATGAAGATGCAGCCTTCGGAGAATTTCTTCAAACATAAAAATGCTTCGTCCAGAATTACCTCTTTATTCTTAGAACTATTAGAAAGACAATTTCCGATAGAAACCAAAAATGAGCCATTAACATTAAAGACACCGCAGGATTATGCGAAAAGTCTAGCGGTTCATGTCAATCATTTGAACCGTTCTGTAAAAGAAATTACCGGAAGACCAACAACGGCTCACATTACAGACCGAATTATTAACGAAGCCAAAGCATTATTACAGCATACCGATTGGAGTATTTCTGATATTGGTTATTCTCTAGGATTTGAATATCCGAGTTATTTTAATAATTATTTTAAAAGGCTTACAGGAACGGTTCCAAAATCACTTCGTATGTAAATTGTTTCAATTTCATAATTTTTTGTTTGAATATTGTTATTTTTCAGAAGCATTGTTAGCCTAATTTTGCCTCTGAAATTACAGTATTAATCATTTATCAGCTTTTAACGGACTAAATAACTACTTCATAAAGCGTCTTCTAGCTTTCTCAAATTTAGTTTCCTGATTCTGATAATTCCTAAAACCGAAAAAATTATGAAAAACTCTGAAATGAATTAACAACTCTATTTTCTAAAACGAGATATAGCGTTTTTAGAATATTTTACACCAACTGGAAGGTAAATTAACCAAACAGTAAATTTATACATTACACAAAAAAGGAATAACGGGTTATTCTTAACGTTTTGGTAATGAATAATGTATAGTTTAAAATAAAATCAAACTCAAAAAATAAGTAAATTTATGTCAACAAATTATTCAGCCGTTATCGAAGAAGGAAAAGTCCCGAACACCTATATG
The DNA here is from genome assembly GCF_019308285.1 of Flavobacterium quisquiliarum. Lineage (GTDB taxonomy): Bacteria > Bacteroidota > Bacteroidia > Flavobacteriales > Flavobacteriaceae > Flavobacterium > Flavobacterium quisquiliarum. The sequence continues at coordinate 100,967 of NZ_WWEM01000022.1, read as the reverse complement.
ACGGGTGACGTTTCCTATAAAAAACAAACCAGTGATATTCATCCAGAAAACACTGTTGTAAAGGAAGTGACTTTCGAGCCTTGTGCAAGAAGTAATTGGCATAGTAATGCAGGCTTGCATATGCTGATTGCGAAAGAAGGAAGTGGTTATTACCAAGAGAGAGGAAGTGCAGTGAGAATGCTTAAAAAAGATGAAGTTGTAACTATTTTGCCAGGTGTAGAGCACTGGTACGGTGCCACTCCGTTTGATAAATTCTCTTATGTAGCCATTATTACAGAAGTGGATAAAGGACACGGTGTCTGGATGGAAGCTGTAACTGATGGAGAGTATTTTCTCTTAAGTAGTTTCTAGTAAAGTTGCTATCCCTATAGCTATCGGGACTAAGATACTGAGATTCTAAGTTTTTTTTGCTTGATGCATAAATCTCGCAAAGTCGCGAAGTCGCAGAGTTTTATTTTCTTGCGTGCTTTGCGTAAACTTTTGCTCCCGATAGCTATCGGGATTGCGGTTAAACCTGAAACCTGAAACTTGAAACAAAAAAACTAAACAAATTATAAAAAAAATGGAAACAAAAAGCATTAAAGCCTTTGGTACAGAAGCAGCCGAAGCACCATTACAAACCTTAGATATTCAAAGAAGAGCAGTACAGGCACACGATGTTGAAATCGAAATTTTATACTGCGGAATCTGTCACTCAGACTTACATACAGCTAGAAACGAATGGCATGGAACAATTTATCCAATCGTTCCTGGACACGAAATTGTGGGTCGTATTACAAAAGTAGGAGAACATGTAAAAGGTTTCAAAGTTGGCGATCTGGCAGGAGTAGGTTGTATGGTAGATTCTTGCAGAGAATGCGAACATTGTAAAAATGATCAGGAACAGTTTTGCGATGAAGGAAATATTCAGACATTCAATTCACCTGACAAACATTTAGGAGGACAAACTTACGGAGGTTATTCTCAAAGCATTACGGTTGATGAAAGCTTCGTTCTACACATTTCAGACAAATTAAATCTTGCTGCTGTAGCGCCATTATTATGTGCTGGAATCACCACTTATTCACCATTAAAACACTGGAAAGTAGGTCCTGGTCAAAAAGTAGGAATCGTTGGAATTGGAGGTCTTGGACACATGGGAATCAAAATAGCAAAAGCTATGGGAGCTCACGTTGTGGTTTTTACGACTTCATTATCTAAAACTGATGATGCAAAACGTCTTGGAGCAGATGAGGTTGTATTGTCTACAGACGAAGCACAAATGGCACAACATGCCAGAAGTTTAAACTTTATTTTAGACTGCGTTTCTGCAGAACACAATATTGATGCTTACTTAAATTTACTAAAAGTTGACGGTACGCTTACTTTGGTTGGTGCACCAATGGATCCGCTTCCTGTAACCTCTTTCAGTTTGATTTTAGGAAGAAGAAGTTTTTCAGGCTCGCTAATTGGAGGAATTAAAGAAACTCAGGAAATGCTTGATTTCTGCGCAGAGCATAACATTACATCAGATGTAGAAGTAATTGGCGTAAATGATGTAAACGACGCTTACGAAAGATTATTAAAAGGAGACGTTAAATATCGATTTGTGATTGATATGGAGTCTTTGAAATAGGTTCAAAGTGACAAAGTAACAAAGGTTCAGAGGCTTTTCTTTAAGAAATTTTTGAACTTTTGTCAAACCAATAAAAAAGAATTTAAAACTAGGTTTAATGTGACAGGGATTTAAACTTGCAAAGGTTTTTACTAAGAAACCTTTGCAACTCTGTCCCTTTGCACCTTTGTACCTAAAAAAAGAAAAAAAATGCAAACACGTAAACTAGGAAATAGCGGTCTGGAAGTCTCAGCACTGGGATTGGGTTGTATGGGAATGAGTTTTGGATATGGTCCTGCTCATGATAAAAATGAGATGATTAATCTTTTACGTTCAGCTTACGAAAAAGGAATTACTTTTTTTGATACTGCCGAATGTTATGGCCCATTTTTGAATGAAGAATTGCTAGGAGAAGCTTTAGCTCCTTTTCGCGATAAAATTGTAATTGCGACTAAATTCGGTTTTTTGGAAGGGGATTCTAAAAAAGGATTAGACAGTCGTCCAGAATGGATTAGAAAAAGTATTGAAGGCTCATTAAAAAGATTGAACACTGATGTAATTGATTTGTATTATCAGCATCGTGTAGATCCTAATGTTCCAATGGAAGAGGTTGCGGGAACCATAAAAGATTTAATTCAGGAAGGAAAGGTGAAACATTTTGGACTTTCGGAAGCCGGCACAGAAAGTATTCGTCGTGCACACGCCGTTCAGCCCGTTACAGCGTTACAGAGTGAATATTCACTTTGGTGGAGAACTCCGGAAGAAGAAATTTTCCCAACCTTAGAAGAGCTCGGAATTGGATTTGTGCCTTTCAGTCCGCTGGGAAGAGGTTTTTTAACTGCAAAAATTGATGAAAATACGCAATTTGATAGTACAGATTTTCGAAATACACTGCCGCGTTTTGCTCCTGAAGCCAGAAAAACAAATCAAGCTTTTGTTGATTTATTAGGCAAAATGGCTGCCGACAGAGGTGTTACTAATGCACAAATTGCATTAGCATGGAATCTGGCTCAAAAACCATGGATTGTTCCAATTCCAGGAACAACCAAACTGTATCGATTAGAAGAAAATCTTGGTGCATTAGACCTAAAACTCTCTGCCGAAGATCTTTCAGAAATTAATGAAGCGGCCTCAAAAATTACAATCGAAGGTTCAAGATACCCAGAGCATTTACAAAAAATAGCTGGGAAATAAATTTCAGAAATACTTAGACTCTAAGATGCTAAGCTACTAAGCTTCAAAAAACAACCCCCTTAAGCAATTCAACTCTTAAGGGGGTTTTTAGCGAAGATTTGAGGGGTTTAGAACTAAATTGTGAAAAAAATCTACTCAAACTCCGCTGCTTAAAATAAAATAAATAACCAATTAAATTTATTTTACTTTTTATCTAGATTTTGCTTCAATAGTTTTGCATGCTCTAGATGTGCTGTTAAACCCGCAATATTGTTAGATGCCCACGTTTTTACATCTTCGTCTACCGCATTTTTAGAGGCGTCTTGAAGTTTATTAATTGCTTTTTCGTGACCATCGATCATCATATCTGCGAATTTTTTATCAAAATCTACACCTGATTTTTCGTTTAGCTTTTTATATTCTTCTTGACCTTCTTCTGTCAGAGAAGTTGGTAAAGTAAAGTTTTTTGCTTTTGCTAAAGCGCTTACTTCAGAAGCCGATTTAGTGTGCTCATCAACAAGCATTTTACCAAATTTTTTCACTTCTGGATTGGTACTTTTACTTTGTGCCAGTTTACCTATTTCTATTTCAGCTAAATTGATTTCGGCCTGATCTACTAAAAATTCAGAATCATCTTCTTTACTGTCGATAGAATCAAATTTAGCCTCATTTGCATCTTCTGCAACTTCTTTTGGGTCTTCTTGTTTCGTTTCGTTTTTACAAGATTGAAGGAATAAAATAATTAATCCTGCTCCCAAAATTGCTTTTCCGGCTAATAATAACTTTTTCATGATTGTATGGTTTAAATGTTATGATGTAAAATTATTGAGAACATAAAGGAATATCTTACAGGATTTTTAGAGATTTTTATAGGATTTGGATGTTATCTCTCATTTCTCAAATAAAAAGATATTATATTAGCTAAACTAGAAAACCAAAAAATGGAAAATACTTTTATTTATGGAATGAAGGTTACTTTAGGTAATGAGAATGGTATTGTAGTAATAGACGACTTAGATGAACCTAATTTTTGTGGAGTGATTCGCTGGGACACACCTAAAGAAAATGATACGGAAGATTGGAGGGGATTATTTGGAACATTTATACAGATAGGAGGAAAAATAATAAGAGATGATCATCCTTTTCAATTCATAAAGGATGATGGATCTTTGAAATAATGGAAAAAATAAAACTATTTGTACACATATTGAATCTGAATACTCAAATCTATTTTTAATGAAACAAAAAATTACCTTCCTATTTCTTTTAACAACAACCTTCCTTTCAGCCCAAATAAGCTACAAAGGTTTTATTGACAAATATCCAATCGAATTCGTAAGCGAAGTTTATTCTGATGGTGTTGGATCTGGGGTTTACGCCTATACGAACTATGATACTCCAATTTCTTTAAGTGCAAAACTTAAAGGAAAAACTTTGGTTTTTACGGAAAAAGATAAAAATAATAAGGAGACTGCAAAATTAAGTTTCGAGAATTATAATGCAAAAAGTAGTCAGTTAAATGGAATTTGGAAAGATTTAAATTCGGGAAAAGAGTTAACAATAAGACTAACAAAAGAATTTGATCTGGAAAAAGCTTATGATATGGAAGGAAAAGAAAGAGAAATTCTACAGTCAGTTTCCTTCAAAGACAAATATTTCAAATTAATCATTTCAAAAGATAAAGAGAGTTCTTATGCAAGTGTCTCTGGTGTAAAAATATTTGAAAAAAAGACTGATAAATTAATTCAGAAATTTTATGTAGAATGCCAGCTTTTAGGAATAGGAAACATTAGTATTGATGATTATAATTTTGACGGAATACCAGATTTTTCTGTTTATGAAGGTGGTACAGCTGGACCAGATAGTACAAGTTTATATTTTTTGTATAATCCCAAAACAGGAAAGTATTTTGAAAGCAGTTTCAGCGGTTCTTCATTAGAGTTTGATAGTAAAAACAAAAGAATCTATGAACATAATCAATGTTGTGCAGGAACTAGTGTTACAGAAGCAGAGTATAAAGTAGTCAACAATAAAATGGTGCTACTAAAACAAAATTGTTTCAAATTAGATATTAAATTGGGTAAGTTGAAAAAGGTAAAATGTAACTAAATAGTTTTTTATGGAAATTAAATCAAAGTTCAGAAAGCTGTTTTGGGTAAGAATAGGGATTGGTTTTTTGCTTTTTATTTTTACATTATATCTATGCTTAAATAGTATTCCGCAATATTCACAACTTAGTAAAAACCCTGTTTTTATTGTATCGTCTGTGTTTTTACTCTTATTCTTTTTTGGAGCATTGGATTTAATTAATGTTTTCAAACTAATCGTTACAGATCAGGAAATTGAAAAAATATTTGTCATATCTGGACGTAAAGAAAAAATTCCTTTCACATCTATTACTAGTTTGGAAAATAAAAAAATAAGAATGCAAACTAAATCAGGTCATCTTACAGATGGTTATACTTTGACTATTTTGGAATTAGATGACAATAGTACCATGATAATTTCACCTGATAATTTTTCCAATTATAAAGAGATTATGTCAGCTATTAGAAGCAAACTGGAATAAAGATCTTAATTTGATTTTTATAGCTTTTATGAAAGAATCCCGCCATTACAATGAGCGGGATTTTTTTTATATCCAGCCTTTCACAATTCCCATCCCACAAATATGAAATTTCCAACAAAAATTCTGTAACGAAATTCTTTCGCTTTCGGTTGAACTTTGTATTATAAGATTTTAAAAATACAAACCATTAAAATTTAAAGTCATGCCAGATCCAAGAATTAAAAACGAAGAGCAGTACAGAGCACTTGTGAAAAAGGGATACAGCAAAGAAAAATCAGCTCGTATAGCCAACACGCCCGATGCGGGAGTAAAGGGTGGAAAAGCAAAACCTTATGAGGAATGGACAAAAGAAGAGCTTCAAAAACAAGCCTCGAGAGTCGGAATCAAAGGAAGATCTTATATGAACAAAAAAGGACTTATAGAGTCTCTTAGAAATAATTAAAATTAAATTCATTTTATCAATGTGATAAAAATATAAATACCATGAACGCAGCCAGAAAAGAATTATTAATGAATCAGCTGATAAAAGCGCCTCATCTCGTGATCGAAAAACTGGATTTGGAGTATGTAAATGATAATCAGCTGACGATTGTGCGCTGTCGTGAAGGGGAGGATTTTGTCTATAAAAAGAATGGGCGAAATGTCAAATCGAAATCGGAATTGAAAAGAATAAAAAGTTTGGTTTTACCGCCAGCATGGGAAAATGTCCGCATTGCCGATTGTACAAATGGACACTTGCAGGCAGTAGGTGTAGACGATAAAAAAAGAAAACAATATCGTTATCATCCAAAATGGAATCTGATTCGGAATCAAACTAAATTTTACAAAATAGCCGAATTTGGTGCTAAACTTCCCTCTATCAGAAAACAAGTTGATATTGATTTAGAGAAGAAAGAATGGTCGAAAGAAAAAGTCACAGCTTTAGTGATTCGGTTAATGGAAGAAACACATATTAGAATTGGAAACGAAAAATACGCCAAAGACAACAAATCGTACGGACTTTCTACTCTGAGAAAACGACATATTAATATCAATAAAAATTCGCTTCGTTTTGAGTTTATTGGCAAAAAAGGAAAACTTCATACCATTACAACAAGAAATAAGCAGTTGATAAAATTAGTCAGCCGTTGTGAAGAAATTCCAGGTTGGGAAGTTTTTAAATATTACGATAAAAACGGAGAAAAGAAAGTGTTGGACAGTCATATGGTAAATGAATATCTGCACAACATTTCAGGTGAATATTTTAGTGCAAAGGATTTTAGAACATGGGCGGCATCAATTATTTTTTTTGAAAGTTTGATGGAAATGGGTATTACGTCCGATGAAAAAGAAATCAAACAAAACATTTTGACAGCCTTTGATTTAACTGCTGAAGCACTAGGAAACACAAGAAAAGTATGTAAAGATTATTACGTTCATCCGCTTTTAATATCAACATACGAAGACGGAACTATTCAGAAGTATTTTGATAAAGCGAAAAAAAGCCGAAGCACAAAAAAATATTTTACTAAAACAGAAACCGCTTTTTCTGAATTGATCCAGAATTATCAAATCGATTTAGAATCACCGTGTCAATAAAAAAATAGAGTTACTGCATCTCTTTAAAAGCTTTGAATTTGAAATACAAACAAAATCAGTATTAACTAAAAAACTATTATTATGTTACGTTGGACAGTCATTTTTATTATTCTAGCCATAGTGGCGGGAATATTTGGTTTTGGCGGAATTGCCGCTGGAGCAGCTAGTATTGCTAAAATTTTATTCTTCATATTTTTAGTATTATTTATTATTTCTTTAATCTCAGGAAGATCGAAAGTATAAGAAGAATATCAGTAAAATAAAGAACAAACTACAACGGCACATTTATTTCGATAATGTGTCGTTTGTGGTTTCAATAAAGAAAAAATATCAATCATGGGAACAAAAAGCGGTGCTTATCAGGATGTTTATATTAAAAGGGGATGATGAGATGGTAAGCCTAAAAAATGATGTAATAGATTTTTGTGAAAAATATATTAAACCTGTTCATCCTAAAAATTGGGATTGGTCGGTTCGTGATTTCGATGATCCAAAAAATGATCCTACAATTGCCGAAGCAAGAGCAATTGCAAACGTGGTTTTTAAAGACTTAAATAGTAAAAAGACAGATGTTGATCTTTCGACAATGAATAATGTGCATGCTATAAAAGCCTATTTAGACCCAAAAAGCAAACACGAAGCTTTTAATATGGAAGAATTTGCTTTTGCCTTAAAAGTAGAATTGGAACACGGCAAAGTAAAAGATGTGAATGTAACGAACAATCATCCATTTTTAACGGCTATGATTGCGCTTGCCCACATGACCGAAAGTTTAACCTATTATAAAAGATTAAAAGTGATGGAAGCTGAGGGCGAAATCTATGAAATAGTCCGTAAATTGGAGGCTTCGTCAACAGGAAAGGAGCAATGGTATAAAGAATTAGGCAAAGCAGAGCAGGAACTTAATGAAGCAAGAACGGGCTTGGCAGAGCGCTTGGAGCGAATGGACGATATCCCGGTATTAAAAATTATTGGTGATTAATTGAATTTTAAACTCAATAAAAAGCCGTTAAGAATTGAACTTAACGGCTTTTTTGGTTTCAATTAATAAAACCTTCTTTGGTCTTCTTTTGTAAATTTATTTCTTTTCTTCTGACGCTGCACATCGTCTTCGACATAATTGTTGTTTTCGTAGTCATCATCATCGTCGATATCTTCTAAAACATCTTCGGTTTCATTGAAGTCATTTTCGAATGTATCAGCAGGATTATCAAATTCGTCATTTTCAACTTCATCATCTAAATCCTCTTCGATGTATTCCTCTTCGTCATCAAACTTATCGTCAAATTCGTCTCCTTCTTCCAAAACCACTTCATAGACATCGTCATCGGTATCTTCCAAATCTCTGTCATTATGAAAATCGTCATTTAAATCATCCAAATCATCATCGTAACCATTAAGTTTTTCGTCAGGATTTGGTTTATTCGGATTATGACCGTCTCGAACAGTATAACCTCGCTCTGCATCTTCAGCATTACTACTTTGGGTTCTTTCCGTATTTAAGTCATAAAGTTCCTCATTCATTACAGTATTTCTGTCTGAAGTATTTGGATTTCCCGGATCTTTAGGAAAAGGACTGTTTCTTTTATCTGTAGTATCCATGATATTCAATTTTAGTAATTTATATCTTCAAATTTAAGTCCGAATAACTTAAGAATTCTTATACGATTGTTTTTTGTAATTGTATAATTAACAGATGCTTAGAATGAAATTTAAAGAAGGAATCATATAACCAGTCTGATTTTTCAGTCGGTAATTTTATCATCTTATTAATTATAAAAATTATTACCATGAAAACTACAGAGAAAACTATGAATAGTAAAAAAACGACTGTAAAAGAAACAACACCAAGAGGCGTTACAAAACCAAAATCGAATGCAGCTTCGGGACTTACAGAATTATTTGAAGATGGTTTAAAAGACATCTACTGGGCAGAAAAAGCTTTGACCAAAGCATTGCCAACAATGGTTAAAAATGCTTCTTCAGTTGAATTGAAAGATGCGATTGACAATCATTTAACTGAAACCGAAGAACAAATTAATCGTCTAGAGGAAGTTTTTAAAATTATAGGTAAAAAAGCAACAGCCAAAAAATGCGATGCCATGGAAGGTCTTATTGAAGAGGCAAAAGGCATGCTGGAAGAAACCGAAATTGGCGTGGTACGTGATGCCGCTATTATTGCTGCGAGCCAGAAAATCGAACATTATGAAATTGCAACATATGGAACTTTAAGACAATTTGCAGAAACTCTAGGGTTACCGGAAGCAGCAACACTTTTAGAACAGACACTCGATGAAGAAAAAGGTGCCGATAAAATTTTAACTGAAGTCGCAGTTAACGCAGTGAATCTTGAAGCTGCAGAAATTGAATAAAAAATAAAACATACTGAAAGTGCAGTTTTTGGACTGCACTTTTTTCTACAAACCTAAAGAGAATTATATGCCCGAAGGTCCTTCCATAGTGATTTTAAAAGAAGATGTACAGCAATTTACTGGAAAGAAAATCATTTCTGTTTCTGGAGATGCGAGTATTGAAATTTCCCGACTAAAGGATAAAACTATTAATAGCTTCAAAACCTGGGGCAAACATTTTTTAATTTGTTTTGATTCTTTTACCGTTAAAATTCACATGCTGATGTTTGGCACTTATAGAGTTAATGAACGTAAAGAATCTACGCCGCGTTTAGGTCTGGTTTTTGAAGACTGCGAACTCAATTTCTACACCTGTTCTGTTAAAATCTTAGAAGGCGATATTAATTCTCATTACGATTGGAGTGTCGATGTAATGAATGAAAGTTGGGATCCCAAAAAAGCACAAATCAGTTTAGGAGAAATGCCGGATAAAATGATCTGTGATGCAATTCTAGATCAAAACATTTTTGCAGGAGTAGGGAATATCATTAAAAATGAAGTATTGTACCGTTGCTATATTCATCCCGAATCTATAATTGGAAAAATTCCGCCAAATGAAATCAGTCAGATCATTGCCGAATGTTCGATTTATAGTTTTGAATTTTTGTATTGGAAAAAGAAATTTGAACTCAAACAGCATTGGGAAGTTTATACCAAAAGTGTCTGTCTACGATGCAATCTTCCTATTCATAAAAAACCGACTGGAGACCGAAAACGCAACAGTTTTTTCTGTCCCAATTGTCAAGAATTATATATATGAAAAATCAAATTTTAATAGGTTGCTCAAGTTACTATAACAGCTTTTGGAAGAAAGTATTTTACCCACAGAGTTTACCCTCAAAAGAATGGTTTAATTTTTACTGCCAGCATTTTGATACTTATGAGTTTAATGGCAGTTTTTATAAATTCCCAACACTTAAATTTTTTCAGAATTGGTATAATAAATCGCCAGAAGTTTTTTTGTTTTCAATTAAAGTTCCAAAAGAAATCACGCATATCAAAAAACTCCAAGACTGTGAAGGTCTTTTAGAAGACTTTTATGAGGTTTGTAAAAACGGAATGAAAGAAAAATTAGGCGCTATTTTATTCCAGTTTCCGCCTAGTTATGCTTTTAGCAGAGAAAAACTACATAGCATAATCGGAATTTTGAATTACAATTTTCAGAATGTAATCGAATTTCGTCATGAGAGCTGGTGGAATGCTGAGGTTTGGAATTCTTTTAAAGAAAACAATATTACGTTCTGCAGTGTGAGTCATCCCGATCTTCCGAAGACGATATTTACAGATTTTCCTTTATTATATGTTAGGTTTCACGGAATTCCAAAGATGTTTCATTCCAGTTATTCTACTAATGAATTAACAGATATACATAGTGTTATTGATTCTAAAAAGAAAGGATTTATTTATTTTAATAACACAGCAAGCGAAGCTGGTATTTTGAATGCTTTAGAGTTAAAACGAATGCATGTTTAGAGTAAATTTAACCGCCAAGAACGCAAAGTTTTTTTTGATAAGTCTTATATAAAAGCAAGGTTCGCAAAGTTTTGAGTATAAAACTTTGCGAACCTTGTAACTTTTCTTTGCGAACTTTACGTTTAAAGCACTCCAAGCTATTAAAGCTTCAAAGTTCCTTCAATTCCGTCATCCATTGTTTTTCCAGTAACAAAAGCAGCGGTCATTTTTGCGATAGCTACCATTTTACCGTTTTTGTTATTCCAATAATAACCGTCTTCTGGCACTACTTTAATTACACTTAAATTTGGATCGTCTTCTCCGCCTGGCATCCAGACTTTTACAATAGGACTCCATAATTCTTTAATCGTTTCACGATCGTATGAAATACTTGCGGTTCCGTGAAGTGTAAGAAACTTATCGTGCGGTTCAGAAAAGAAAATTTCTACCGTTGGATTTAATGAAATCTCAGCATTTTGACTGCTGTTTCGATCAGATAAGAACCAAAGTTGCCCCAAATCGTCTATTTTCTGAACAGACATTGGTCTTGATTGTAATCTATATTCGTTGTATGTGCAAAACATACAGGTTTTGATGTGCTCTGCCAGATCTTTAATTTTATCAACAGCAAATTCGTCTGTAAGGTCTTTATGATCTCCCATGATATTGTATTTTAAAAGTTTGTATATCTCTTATAATTAATTCTATATGTAAAGTTGGCATTTTTAAATCTGTTCACATTATATAATAAAACTTAGAAATTATGAGATTTCAATTTTTAATATTTTGTAGGAATTATGTTCAAAATGAGATGTTCCAGAAAAAAATACGTTATATTTGGACTGATTAAAATTTACACTCGAAAAATACCATGGCAGATTATACTATATTATATACGGATGATGACGAAGATGATATCAGCATTTTTGCCGATGCAGTAGATTCGATTCCAAGAGAAATTAAACTGCAGACCTATAGTGGAGGAGATAAACTGCTAAGCGCCATATTTAATCCGCCCTCAACGCCTTATGTAGTTTTTCTAGATTTGAATATGCCTGGAAAAAATGGATTTGATGTTTTAGAAGAACTTAGAAATTCAGATTACAAGAAGGATATTCCAGTTGTAATCTATTCGACTTCAAGTGAACCAGGAATTATTGAGAAATGCCGTAGCTTGGGAGCAAATGCCTTTATAACGAAACCAGTTTTGATGAGTGATATTATCAAATCTATAGAACATGCTATTCAAGTGGAGTGGGATAAATTTATTCCAACCAAGTCTAATTTTGTATTCAAATTCTAATTTTACGATAAATCGGGAATATATACATTAAAGGTAGATCCTTTATCTTTTTCGCTGGAAACAGTAACAAAACCTTTATGGTTTTCAACGATTTTCTTTACAATAGCAAGACCAATTCCAGTACCTTTAAATTCACTTTCGGTATTTAAACGCTGAAAAACTTCAAAGATCTTTTCTTTGTATTCCATATCAAAACCAATCCCATTGTCCGAAACTTTAAGATGATGATATATTTTATCCTTAAATTGGGCATTTGGCAAATTGATTCCATTTACTTCAGCAACTGAAATTTTTACCCTTGGAGGAATACCGTTTCTAGAAAACTTAAGCGCATTTTCAACTAAATTATGCAATAATTGTCTGAATTGAAATTGTATAAGAGTTGCTTCCCCTAAATCATGATACTCTACTTTGGCTTTCTTTTCTTCAATTTTTTCTGAAAAATCGCCAATTACTTCCTCCATAATATCATTTATGTTTACAGTTGTAAAAACACGATCTGCAGAATTCGCTCGCGAATAGGTCAATAAATCTTGTATAAGTGTCTGCATTTTTCTTGCTGATACTTCAATTCTGGACAAATAGGTTTTGGCATTCGCCGAAATATTCGTATCATCCAATTCGTTCAATCGACTGGCAAAAGTTTGTATTTTTCTTAATGGTTCTTGAAGATCATGACTCGAAATATAAGCAAAGGACTGTAGCTCAATATTCATGTTTACTAAATCCCTGTTCTGAATTTCGAGTTGTGTAGTTCGGTCCATAATTTGTTCTTCCAACTGATTTGTGAAGTTCTTTTGTTCCTCAATATCAGTACTGGTTCCAACCCACATTGCGATTTTGCCCGATTCGTCCAATTGTGCAATGGCACGGCTGAGTTGCCATCTGTAAACGCCATCGTATCGTTTAAATCGATGAATAAAAAGAAAATCATGTCCAGTTTTTACAGACTCCATCCAGAGTTTTACATTTTCCTCCCGGTCATCTGGATGTACGACTTGAAGCCAACCGTTCTTTTCGATTTCTTTTTTTGAAAAGCCGCAGTAATTATAGAAAGTTTCATTGAAATAATTTAGATTTCCGATAGAATCGCTTGTCCAAATCTGCTGTGGAATAGAGTCGGCGAGAAGCCTAAATTTCTTTTCACTTTTTTGCAAAACCTGCTGATTGTTTTTTTCAACTGTAATATCCATTACTGTTCCTATCATTTTTGCAGGCTCTTTGTTCTCATCAAAAAATATTTTGCCATGTACTTTTATCCAGCTTATCGTATTGTCTAGTTTTAAAATACGGGCTTCATATTTGTAAATGCTTGTCTTGAATGCTTCTGCCAATGCAGCTTCTAAGATAGGTTCGTCTTCTGGAAGAATTCGGCTTCTAATATCTTGATGGACTAGTTTTTTGTCTTTTTCAAAACCAAAAAGATCCAGTAAATTATCACTGTAGATTAGATTTTTAGATTGAAGATTTAAATCCCACATGGCAATTTCTCCAATTTCAGTGGCCAATCTGACTCTTTGTTCGGCCGTTTCTAGTTTTTTTCTAGCTTTTACTTTAGGTGTAACATCATTAACAGTTACCATGATTCCAGATGATTTCCCGTTTTTTTCATACAGAGGCGTATATTCGTAATCGAGATAGAATTTTTTTAGTTTTCCTTTAATATCAACATAAGCAATTGCTTCATTTTCACGAATAGTTTTGCCATTATTAAGGACCTCATTTAATAATTCGGGATATTTTTGATTTGCCAATTCAGGAAAAACTTCTAATAAAGGTTTTCCAATAGCTTCTTTTTCTTCCTTCTGCCAAATGTTGTGCATCATTGTTGTATTGGCCATTTCGATAATATGTTCTTTTCCTCTAAAGATTGCCATTGCAATAGGAGATTCCATCACAATATTTCTAAAAGCTTTTTCGCTTTCAGTCAAAAGATGCCTTGCTTTTACTTCCTCGGTCACTTCATAAGCTACAACGATAACGCCTTCAATGGTATCACTTTCTTCTTTTAACGGATAAAAAACAAGATTAAAGTATCCTAATTCTTGATTATTATAGCGGTTTAAATTAACAGGAAGTTCATCCGTATAATAAGGAACACCTGTTTCAAAAACTTTTTTAAGCAGCGGGAAAACCGTTTCTTTCGCTTCAGGCACAGAGTCGAATATAGGTTTGTCAATAATATCATTTTCATTTTTATCAATGATATGAAGATAAGTTGTGTTTGCCATTTCTAAAACAAGATCAGATCCTCTTAAAATGGCAATTCCTAAAGGCAGTTGTTTTACAGTATTTCTAAAACGTTTTTCACTTTCTTCAATTGCATTTCGGGAAAGTACTTGAACAGTAACGTCATCTGCTATAGCTAGAATTCCAGAAATTTCTCCATTTGATTCTTTTAAAGCTTCATAAGTTACATTAATAAAATGTGTAGATATTTTACCCTTTTGGGATAGTTTAACAGGAAGCTCTTGAGCCGTAAATTTTTCGCCTGTAGTATAGACTTCTTTTAAAATTTCTTCCAAACCTTGGTCACGAACTTCAGGAAGGGCATCAAAAACAGGCTTATGCAACACTTCTTTCTCTTTTCGTTCCCAAATTTCGAGCATTAGTTTATTGGCAATTTCAATAATATAATTAGGTCCTCTAAAAATACACATGGCATTAGGAGCCTGCATAATATTGTTTAAGTGGCGTTCGTTGCTTTCTTTAAGTTTTTTGTTAATCAGGATTTTTTCGGTAGTTTCATTGCAAATTACTAATACACCTGAAGTTTTTCCTTCTTCATCGTTTACAGGACTGTAGCTGAAAGTCCAATAAACGTCTTCCATTTTGCCGTTTCTATAAATAGGAAGCAGTTGATCCTCATGCCAGGTTGCTTCGCCTTTTGTTAAAACTTGATCGATTAAAGGATGAATAAAATCCCATATTTCTGGCCAGAAATCGGCTCCTTTTTCGCCAAGTATTGCAGGATGTTTACCATCGTTTCCCAAACTCGGACGATAAGCATCATTGTAAAAACAAATATGATCCGGACCCCAAAACAAAAACATTGGGAATTTAGAATTTAATAAAATTCCCAAAGTGGTACGCAGACTTTGAGGCCAATATTCTACAGATCCAACAGATGTTTTGCTCCAATCTTTGGCTCGGGTTAGCTCTCCCATTTCTCCTCCATTTGCCAAAAAATCATAACTATTATTCATTAAAAAAAGGGTATTTGTCGTCTTATAATAATACTAAAGGTCGTATAAAAAAATCTTACTCGAAGTAAGGCATGGTTAAAATTAATAAAAAAATAAATTTCATTTGAATGTGATTTTTGAATGAGCTAAGATTAAAATCATTAGAGTTAATTTTATCCCCTTTCAATACGGAAATTTGATAAACAGATTAAAAATAAAGGCTATGAAACGAGAAGATTCAAAACATGAAACTGACAATATAAAGAGATATCAAAACGAAGGATATACCGTTAATTATATATTCGAAAACAATCGATTGATTGATTCAGAAACTAAAACTGCGTATAAACCCGAAGATATTTTCATTGTTGCACACCATCGTTACGAAGGAATGAGTGATCCAGATGATATGTCAATTTTATATATAATCGAAACAAAAGATAATGGAAAAGGAACTCATTTATTAGGTTATGGCCCTACAGCGGATTTAGAAGAAGCAGAATTCTTTAAAGATATCCCGAAGGCCAATTATTCTAAAAATGCCGATATAAATGAACTTACATAAATAGGTAAAAATAGATTGATATTTTTATTTTGCTGATGAGCAGTTGTTTCAAATTTATTTGAGGCAGCTGCTTTTTTTTTAGTTACAGAGTTAATGAGTTACAAAGAAACAAAGGTTTATTTAGTTGGCTGAGCTTCTTCATATCCAAAAAAAGACAAAGAGATAAAACCTTTGGCACTCTGTCACTTTGAACCTTTGTCCTTCCAAAATAATAATTATGAAATATCTCTCCGAAATTGTATAAGGAATTGATTGACAAGATAAACGAAATTTGAAGTATACAAATTAAGATAAAAACCAAAGTTAGTTTTTGTACGTAAATAATTACTAACTAAGTTGTTCAACCAAAAACCATATAATGAAAAAACTTTACATAAATACTGGAGGATTTGATGCTGTCTTTAATAATTTTAAAGATAGTTTTGGCGGTAAATTAATAATTTCTGCCAACGAATATAAGTTGACTTTTAAATCAAGATGGGCAAAGGGAAGTATTACTGGTGTTCGTTTTGAAAAAGAAATGACTTATCTCAATTTTGATTTTACTTTTAACGAAGATGTTAATTTGAGTATTGAATCTAATCCGTTTACACCAGTATTTTTTGTGTATTGTGAGAAAGGAAATGTGCAGCATAGTTTTGGTGCAAATGGAAATGTAAAAGGTTTGAATAAAAACCAGTCAGGAATCATGTGTAATTCTTCGACTATCAATAGTGTATTGTATTTTGACAGTCATAAACACATCCAGTTTTCATTAATCGGAATGCCTACTGCTGTAAATAATGAAGAGACCGATTTTGTTTCTCAAATCAAAAAAACATTTACAAATGAGTCAGGTAATTACATTTACATTGGAACTGAGAATCATAAAATCGAACAAAAGTTTGAGGAACTAAAAACAATTGCGAAGAAAGGAACAGTTCGTTATTTGATGATGAGAAATATTCTAAGAGAAGTTCTACAATTGGAGATAGCGCAGCATAGTTATAACTATTTAAGCACATTTAATCCGATTTTACATTTTGCTTCGAGACAAATAAATGAGATCAAAAAACTTTCAACTTTAAGTGTTTCGACTGTAACAATGCCTTTGCAGATGATTAGAAGAAGTTTACAGTCGAGAACACTCAAACAAAAATATCAGTTAGAATTAAAATCTTACAACCAGAAATTAGCTAGCTAAAAAGCCTGACATATACTTCAAAAAAACAGCTCAAACGGGCTGTTTTTTTCTTTTTATAAACTTATTCTTTTTCGTAGTGCAAAATAAAATAGACCATTATGAGATTTAAACAAAGTGAAACACCATTAGTAATAATAATAGGCCAGTCGCTTTTTAAAATGCCGTAAATAATCCATATCGCAATTCCAAAAGTAAGAATGCCAAACATTTTAAGAGAAATCTCTTTTACTTTTTTGGTTTTCCAAACTTTCAAAATCTGCGGAATTGTGGAGATGGTAATACAAGCTCCAGCAAAAAGTCCGATGATGTCTATGTAAGTCATTTTTTTGAGGTTCTAAGTTTCTGAGATTCTGAGATTCTGAGTTTTTTTGGTTCTTGCAAAGTCGCGGAGACGCAAAGTTTTGTCTCACGCAGATTTGGCGGATTCTAGCAGATTTTTATGTCTCTTTAATAAAAAAAACTCTGCGTCTTTGCGACTCTGCGAGATTAAAACATAATAAACTTAAAAAAACTCTGCGACCCTTGCGTATCCCGATAGCTATCGGGATTGCGCTCTTTGCGGTTTTAAAAAAAACTAAGCACCAACTAATTCGCCACCATTAATATGAATAAACTGCCCCGTAATATAGCTACTGTCCTCACAAGCCAAAAACACATAAGCAGGTGCAACTTCAGAAGGCTGTCCGGCTCTTTCCATCGGATTGTCTTTTCCGAAATCTGATAATTTATCAAAAGTCGATACAATAAGCGGTGTCCAGATTGGTCCAGGTGCAACACCATTTACCCGTATTTTCCGTTTTGCCAGCATAGTCGAAAGCGATCTGGTAAAACTGACAATAGCGCCTTTTGTACTCGCATAATCGGCTAAATGTTCGCTTCCGCGGAAAGCAGTTACAGAAGTAGTATTGATGATCACATCGCCTTCATTTAAAATAGGAAGTACTGCTTTTGTGATATAAAAATACGGATAAATATTGGTTTCAAAAGTCTTATGAAGATTAGCTGTTGTAATATTTTCCAATTCCTTTTCTGGAAATTGCACCGCTGCGTTGTTCACGACAATGTTGATGGTCTTAAAAGTAGTGTGGCATTTTTTAATCGCCGATTTACAGAATTTTTCATCTTTTAAATCACCACTTATCAAGAGACATTGTTGCCCTTCTTTTTCAATCATTTCTTTTGTTTCGAGGGCGTCTTTGTCTTCCTTAAGATAAACAATCGCAATATTGGCACCTTCTCTGGCAAAATGTATGGCAACACTTCGCCCAATGCCACTGTCACCGCCGGTTATAAAAGCGGTTTTTCCTAGTAGTTTACCGCTTCCAGCATAATTTTCTCTAATGATCTCCGGTTCCGGTTTCATCATATGTTCGTTGCCAGGGAGATTTTGTTTTTGTTCGGGGAATGTTTTTGTCTTCGTCATAATCTTTCTCTTTTAATGCATTTTAAATTTAGTTCAGAACATCAATTTGGTTTGCCTTAAAAGAAATTTTGTTTACCTCAATAAATGATTTTGTATGAAAATACATTTGTTTTGGTAAAATCTTAAAATAACGCAAAATTTATAACACGTACTAAATCATAATTTATCTTAGAAACAACAATCAAAAGTGGGAATTTTGTAACTATTTTTGATTTAGATAAAAATGCCCCCGGTTATTTTTTTATACATTTGAGAATTTCCGCATAGTTTTTAAGAGTTACTTCTGTAATTTCATAAAAAAATAAGAAAATTTTTATAATAATTTAAATTCAACAGTTTTGACTTACAACAGATTTAGCTTCAACACGGCATGGTATTAATTGTAGATGATATAAGGGCCAATATTATTGCCTTAAAGAAGACATTAGAACTGCATAATATCGATGTCGATAGTGCCGAATCTGGTGAAGAAGCTCTAAAGAAAATTCTAAAAACAGATTATTGCCTGATTATAATGGACGTTCAGATGCCGGGACTTGACGGTTTTGAAGTCGTTAAAATCCTTTCTGGTAATCAGCGTACCAAAGATATTCCGGTTATATTTCTTTCGGCACTTAATACCGAGAAGAAATATATCTTTAAAGGTTATGAAACAGGTGCTGTTGAATACATTACAAAACCAGTCGACTCTGATTTACTGATTTTAAAAGTAAAAACCTTCATTAAAATCTACGAGCAACAGAACGAGCTCAAAATAATGAAAGACCTGCTTTCTAAAGAAATCAAAATTAGAAAAGAAGCACAGGACAATCTCGAAATCAAAATTGCGGAAAGAACTAAAGAACTGGTTCAAAAAAATGAAGAACTAGAACTTCGAAATCACGAATTACAACAGTTTTCCTGGGTCGTCTCGCATGATTTGAATGAACCCATACGTAAGATTCAGATTTTCATTAAAATTATAAAAGATCTTTATTTAAAAACCGACGATAAAGCAATCGATTATGTCAACCGAACCATAAAATCGGCTGAGAGAATGCAGACGCTGATTACTGATCTTCTGGCTTATTCCAGACTTTCGGCTCAGGTAAAACCAGAAAGAACAGATTTAAATGAGGTTTTACAAGAAGTATTATCCGATTTTGATTATTTGATAGAAAATAAAAACGCAACGATCAAAACCAATGAACTTCCAACAGTAGATAGTATTCCAAGTCAGATGCGTCAGGTTTTTCAGAATCTGATTGGAAATGCATTGAAATTTTCCGGTAGCGAAGAAAAGCCGATAATCGAAATTACATCAGAAACAATTCTAGAAAAATCATTTGATAGTCCAACATCTCCTGAAGGCAATTTTTGCAGAATTACCGTAAAGGATAACGGAATTGGTTTTGACGAAATTTATCTCGACAGAATTTTTATTATCTTTCAGAGCTTAAACGATCGCCAAACTTACGAAGGAACCGGAATCGGACTTGCAATTGCAAAAAAAATAATTGAAAAACATAACGGATTAATAACAGCTAAAAGTGAAGTAGGACAAGGCGCAAGTTTTATTATTATACTTCCTTTAAAGTACAAACTAAAATAATTTAGAAATATATGAATGGTAATTTTAAAAGAAATTTACTAATTAGCTCACTCGTTTCGCTACTTGTACTCACTATTAGTTCTGTTGCTTCTTTTATTAGTATTAAAAGTTTACTAAGCAGTAATTTTTGGGTAAACCATACCCAGGATGTAATTTATAATTTAAACGAAGGTTCGGCAATTATCACTGAAGCCCAAACCAGCATGCGAGGGTATCTCCTTACAGGCGATGAACAGTTCGTAGATCGTTTTAATGATTCTGAAGCCAAATCAAATAATTATTTTGATAAACTGGATGAACTTACATCTGATAATCCTTCTCAGAGAAAAATGCTTGATGAACTAAGATCTAAGCGATCTGGTTTCTTTAAATACCTGAATAATCAAATCGTAAAAAAGCGTTTAAGCAAAGAAACGTTGATTTTTGATTTGAATGAAGGCCGAAATATGATGAATGAGATAAAGGCAATCATCAAAAAAGTCGAAAATACAGAGCAGAAACTTTTAGAAGAACGCAATGCCAATTCAGAACGTTATGGAACTTATAGTTTAATTCTGATTATTATCGCTTTCTTTATTGCGTTTATTATTTCGATTGTGTTCCTGATTAGAATTCTCAAAGATTACAATGAAAGATCAGCATTACAACGTGAGCTGGAAAGAAAAGACAAAGAAATTGCAGAAAGATTAGAAGTTATCGGTGGAATTGCCATCCAGATTTCAAAAGGCAATTACGATGTTCAGATTGATGATCGAAAAGCCGATACACTGGGAACTTTAGGAGAATCGATTCATGAAATGAGGGATTCTTTAAAAACCTCTTTTGAACTTTTATCTCAAAAAGAATGGCTCCAAACAGGTGTTGCATCTTTAAATGATAAAATGCTGGGCGAAAAAACGATTCAGAAACTGGCAAAAGATGTCATCGAATTTTTGTGTCAATACACCAACAGCAGTGCTGGGGTTTTATATGTTATAGATGGCGAAGAACTTACTGTTACAGGAGGATATAGTTATATACCGAGCAAAAACAGAGAAAGAATCAAAAAAGGAGAAGGACTTATTGGGCAGGCAATTGTTTCCGGAAAAATGCTGGAATTAAAATCACTTTCTCCAGACGATATACAGATCAATTATGCTTTGGGTGAAATTAAACCAACTCATGTTGTGGCACTTCCGTTAACAGATTTCAAAGTAGAAGGTGCCGTAGAATTAGCAAGTATTTATGGCTTCTCTGTATTGCAACTGGAGTTCTTAAACATAGTTTCCAATAATATCGGAATTGCTTTAAAAGCAACTCAAAATCGTAAACGAGTGATGGAATTGCTGGAAGAAACCAAATCACAGTCAGAAGAGCTTCAAATTCAGCATAGCGAACTGGAAGCCATCAATGCAGAATTGGAAGCACAAACCGAAAAATTACAGGCATCTGAAGAAGAACTTCGCGTACAGCAGGAAGAATTGGAACAAACCAACGAAGAACTTTCAGAAAGAAGTGTTTTATTAGAAGAAAAAAATACTGAAATTCAGAAAAAATCAGAAGCTCTTGAATTAACAACACGCTACAAATCAGAGTTTTTGGCGAATATGTCGCACGAATTGAGAACACCGTTAAATTCGATTTTATTATTGAGCCGTTTGTTGTCTGAAAACAACAACAAAAACATGAACAATGAAGAAATTGAGTTTGCAAAAGTAATTCAGAGTTCAGGGAACAGTTTATTGGGATTAATTGATGAAATCCTTGATTTGTCTAAGATTGAAGCGGGTAAAATGGATTTGGAATTCCTGGATGTTTCAACTAAAGAAATTACAGACAACCTGCATAATTTATTTTATTTAGTAGCGAAAGAAAAAGGAATCAACTTTGAAATCATTGCTAAAGACGCTCCAATTGTCATTAAAACAGACAAAATGCGTTTGGAGCAAATTCTGAAAAACCTGATTTCAAACGCCATTAAGTTTACAGAAAGTGGAACTGTTTCCCTTGAAATCAAAGTAGATACAGACGATGATAAAATAATCTGTTTTATTGTAAAAGATACGGGAATCGGAATTCCGGTTGAAAAACAGCCATTAATTTTTGAAGCGTTCCAACAAGCCGATGGTTCAACGAAACGTAAATATGGCGGAACTGGTTTGGGACTGTCAATCAGTCGTGAATTAGCCAAATTATTAAGAGGAGAAATCATCCTGCATAGTAAAGTAAATGAAGGAAGTACTTTTACTTTATGTCTTCCTGTTTTAGGGTTTGCCATCAATAAAGTTTCAGTGAACAAAATTCCGCATGTCGAAGAAATTGAAGTTGAAACTGAAAACGAAGAAGCAAGACCAAAATACATCAGTGAAGTAATTCCTGCAGAAATTGAAGACGACCGTGATTCGATTGTAGAAGGCGATAAAGTGATTCTGATTGTAGAAGACGATATCAATTTCGCAAAATCATTACTGGCTTTTACGCAGAAAAAGGGATACAAAGGAGTAGTAGCCGTAAGAGGAGATTATGCCCTTAATTTTGCCCTGATTTACAGACCAATCGGAATTTTACTGGATATCGAACTTCCGGTTAAAAGTGGCTGGCAGGTTTTAGAAGAATTAAAAAATCATACACATACCAAGCATATTTCGGTGCACATTATGTCTTCGCATAAATTGAAACAGGAAAGTTTGTTAAAAGGAGCCGTAGATTTCTTAGACAAACCAGTTGCGTTCGATAAAATTCCGGATGTTTTTAAACGTATCGAACATATTATCAATAAAGAATCTCAAAAGGTTTTAATTATTGAAGATAATCCACAGCATGCCAAAGCACTAGCTTATTTTCTGGAAACGTATAATATCAATTCAGAAATAAAAAGCGATGTTTCAGAAGGATTATCTGTTCTGACAGACAAGGATGTAGACTGTGTAATTCTTGACATGGGAATTCCGGACAAACAAGCTTACGAAATTCTGGATGGCGTAAAGAAAAGTCCGGGATTAGAAAATCTTCCGGTAATCGTATTTACAGGAAAAAGTTTGTCTATTAAAGAAGAATTGAAGATTAAAAAATATGCCGATTCTATTATTGTAAAAACCGCACATTCGTACCAAAGAATGCTCGATGAGGTTTCGCTTTTCCTTCATTTGGTAGAAAACAAAAAAGAAGGAAACGGTAAAAAAGAGAGTACTAAAAAACTGAATTCTTTAAATAATATTTTGTTTGAGAAAAAAGTATTGATTGTGGATGATGACGTTCGTAATATTTATTCGCTTTCTAAAGCCTTAGAAGCGTTTAAAATGAATGTTATTACTGCATTTGACGGTAAAGAGGCGATTAAAATTCTGGACGAAAACCCAGATACAGATGTTGTATTATTAGATATGATGATGCCAAACATGGACGGTTACGAAACAGCTGAAAAGATAAGAGCTAATCCTAAATTCCTTAACTTAGCAGTAATTGCCGTAACAGCCAAAGCAATGACTGGCGACAGGGAAAAATGTATTAAAGCGGGAGCTTCAGATTATATTACAAAACCTGTGGATGTCGATCAGTTGTTATCATTGCTTCGAGTTTGGTTATACGATAAAATCTAATCTTTAAAAATACTGTAAATGGAAAAGAAAAAGGTATTGATTGTAGATGATGATTCCAGAAATATCTTTGCATTAGTAAATACTTTAAAAGCAAGATCTTTTGAGTGTTTGTCTTGTTTAAGTGCAGAAGAAGCTTTAAAAATATTAAAAAATGACAGCTCGATTGATGCTGTTTTAATGGATATGATGATGCCCGAAATGGACGGCTATGAAGCCATTCCATTAATAAAGGCGATTCCGTCACAAGAGAATACATTTGTCGTTGCCGTAACGGCGCAGGCAATGACAGGAGATAGAGAAAAATGTTTAGAGGCTGGAGCAGATGCATACATCTCAAAACCCGTAGATGTTGATAAATTACTTCAAATCCTGGGAGAAATTTAAATGAATTATGATTGAAGATATTGAACTAGAAACGCTTATAAATGAAGTTTACGAATATTATGGTTTTGATTTTGGAAGCTATTCCAGAGCTTCACTTAAAAGGCGCGTAAATAGGGTTTTCTATTTAGATGGTTTTAAGCATTTTCATGAGTTTTTATCAAAAGTCAGAACAGACGAGGAGTATTGCAAAAGAATGATTGATGAGATTACGGTAAACGTGACAGAAATGTTCCGTGATCCGTCTTTTTATCTCACACTTCGAAAAGAAATTCTGCCCTTATTGGGAACCAAACCTTTTATCAGAATCTGGCATGCCGGATGTTCTACCGGAGAAGAAGTCTATTCGATGGCCATCATGCTTAAAGAATTAGGATTACTGCATAAATCGATATTGTATGCAACAGATATCAATGCCACCGTTTTAGAAACGGCGAAAAGTGGTATTTTTCCGTTAAGAATGATAAAAGATTATGCCGATAATTACCGTGATTCCGGCGGGCAGGAAGATTTTTCCGATTATTACATTGCCAATTATGGTTTTGCAAAATTCAACGAAAGCCTTTCTGAAAAAATGGTTTTCTCACAGCATAATCTGGTTTCAGATACTTCTTTTAATGAGTTCGATCTTATTATGTGTCGCAATGTCCTAATTTATTTTGATAATAATCTGCAGAAAAGAGTTATAAATCTTTTTGATGATAGTCTGGCCATGCTTGGTTTTATAGCACTTGGAACAAAAGAAACAATAAAGTATTCTATCTCTCCAACCAAATACAAACAGTTTGATAAAGAGAAAATATGGAGGAAAATAAAATAATAAAAAATTGTAAAGTAGTTATCATTGGAGGTTCTGCAGGAAGTTTACAGGCATTATTAAATATTTTGCCTTTTATAGAAAGCCCTATTTCTTTTGCCATTGTAATTGTGGTGCACAGAAAAAACTCAGACGAACAAACCTTAGAAGATTTAATAGCCTTAAGATCAAAAGTAGATGTAAAAGAGGTTGAAGATAAAGTGGCCTTAAAAACAGGGTTTATTTATATTGCACCTTCCAACTATCATTTGCTGTTTGAAAAAGACGAAACCCTTTCGTTGGACACTTCAGAGAAAATAAATTACAGCAGACCAAGCATAGACGTGTCTTTCGAATCGGCTGCGGAGATATATGGCTCAGAATTAATTGGAATATTATTGTCCGGATCTAACTCTGATGGAACCGTTGGAATAAAAGCTATTAAACAAGCAGGAGGAACAACCGTAGTACAAAATCCGCTTTCAGCAGAAATGTCTTTTATGCCGAATAATGCAATTTTACATGCCTCACCAGATTTTATTTTGAAGACAGAAGAAATCCTTGAATTTTTAAAAGGAATAAATCAGGAAACTGCTTAGAGAATTTTATTTTTTAAACACATAGAAACATAGATTTTCTTTGTCTAAAAGGCGTTTCACTTGCATTAATATACATAGAGCTATGTGTTAGAAACTAGTCTCTTTCTTGTTCTCTTTTGTAAAAACAAAAATCTATGTTTCTATGTGTTTACAAATAGATCGAAAGTATATAGCACAAACTATTTTATTTCTCATCTTCAGGCAGAATAACTTTATTTATTTCAGCTTCTTTTTCAGCTCTTTTTTGGGCTGCTTTTCCTTTTCCAATAGGAATTCCGGCAGTCAAGTACAAAGATCTGTTATAGACATTTGGCCCATCTCCTTTCATCACAGGAACTAATCCGTAGTAATATTGAATAGTAATATTTAAACCGTTGCCGACATTCATATGATAACCTGTTCCAAGAGCAATTCCGGCATCAATCACACGAATTTCATCCCTTATTTTTTTCTTGTACGTAACATCATTTTTATTGATTTCATTTGTAAACTCGTCAAAAGCAGAAGCTAGAAGTCCTAATTGCGGTCCTGTTTTAATATAAATTCTATTTTTGAATTGGTATTTAATTAAAATCGGAACATTAAAATATCGAATTTCTCTGTTCACAGTCCCGCCTTCAAAAGTAGTATCGAGATTTTCATCTTCTAAAGAATAAACAGGAATATGTCTTGCACCCATTGGAGATTTGACAATAACTCCGGTATTAATCATCCAAGCGGGATTTTTTTTGGATCGGATATCAAAATAAAAGCCAAGATTAAACCCCGGATTCATTCCAGAACTTTCCAGATTCGAAATATCCGAAAGATTAAGTCCGCCTTCCAGACCAAATTCTAAAAAAGGCGAATTGAGTTTGTCTCCAAAAATCAGGGATATTAAAACCTGAGATTTCGCCTCACTCATACAAAAGAAAGCGAGAAGTATGAATAAACCTTTTTTCATAAAAATGGGTTTAAAGTCCAAAGCGATATTGGAGACCTCCTAAAAACTGTGTACGACTGCCCAAGAAACCAGCTTCAAATCGAAACATGATATGTTTATTGTATTGATACTGTGTTCCCATGATAAAGTTCCACATATCTTTCGGAGCTTTTTGTAAAGAATATTGCACCGTCGAATTATCAGCTGTACTTAATGCCCCATCTAAATGTGTTAAAAAAGTTCCTGCTCGGTCTAACGCACGATTTGCCGTTTCATGTTTTGCTTTATTTATTGGATTTGCTTGTTGTGCAGGAGTTAAACCATTCCACCAATTGTCAACGTTAGTTTGGTTTTCGTTCACTTTTGCCAAACCGTCGTCTACTTTTTGCTGGGCATTGCTGAGGTCAAAAATGTCTGATAAAGGAATGTTTCCGTTGGTATCTCCAGAAATATGAACCCTAAAACCGCCAACCCAAACCGCAATGTTTTGATCTTTTTTATGAAATTTAAAGGTTTTACCTAATCTTGGCCCAAAAACATAGGAAAAAGCAGGTTTATCCAACGAACTAATATCCGTCCATGCCATATTCATGTCGAGTGCCAGCCAGCCGCCACCAATTCCAATTGTCGGTGTCATACCCAAACCAAAAGTAGTGGCATTAAAATTGGCTTTCGTGCTAAATGAAGCGACCTGAGACCAATTATTGTCAGCGTCAGGAACCCAAATTCCGGCGTTAATTTTAGTTGCCGTGTTGGCTTTGCCAAAGATTCCATAAATATTTAAAAAAGGCAGTAACCATATATCAGGTCGAATAGTAAGAGCACCCGCTTCGACAGAAGATTTATCAAAACGAACGATCTCGTCCAGATTAAACATTGGACTGTTATTAAAACCGACTTCCAAATTACTGATATTGATTTGAGAATCCTGCCAAAAATAATTGATGGATAATCCGGCAGAGTAAGGAAGTTTGTAGCCCTTTTGAGCCACTTTTTCTCCCCAGATGGGCAGTGCGTATGGGTATTCTTCTACTTTTAGACTGTCTTTTAATTGCTGATTTTTTTCTCCTACGATTTTGTCGGTGTAGACCTGACCAAAAAAAGGAACACTAAATAATAAGAAAAAGGCTGATATTAGTTTATTACATTTCATTGACTAGAGTGTTTAATTGTTAAATAAAACTGCTTGAAATAATGATGTACTAATGTATTCTGAAGGAATTTCGGCTTGTCTTTTACTTTTTTGGAGTGTAGAATATGTGGTAATTAGTGTTAAAGTTAACTAAAAATTCTTTTGTTGCGTCTAAAATTTTAAGAAATGTAGTTAACAATCAGTTGATTATGTTTTTTTTGAAAAGGGAAACAATAAATTATTATTTTTACGCTCATGAAATGGATAGCAATTATAATGTCAATTTATTTGATGGCACTTTCAAATATGCCTTGCGCAGATATGGAAGTGAACAGTGCTATGCATAAAACAGCACAGTTTGCCTCAGAAGACAATCATTCGCATGATAAAGACAATGATTTGTGTTCGCCATTTTGCGCTTGCAATTGTTGTGGTGCTCAGGTTTTAAGCTACCAGACTCCTGCAAATTTTGAGTTTCCTGCGCCTTACAATCTTATTTCAATTCCTTTACCAACTTACCAATCTGTTTTTATTTCCGATTTCTACGGAAGTATTTGGCAGCCCCCTCAAATAGCATAATGATTGCCTGATTCGTTTTGGGCTAGAGAGCTGTGGACTTTCCACAAATTTATAAGACAAATTCTTGTCTCATTTCTCATGTCATTATATATTTCAAATGCTAGATAAAATCATTCAATTTAGTATACGAAACAAATTCGTTATACTATTATTTACCCTCGTTTTAATAGCTTGGGGAAGCTATTCGCTTAAAAAATTACCGCTTGATGCTTTGCCTGACGTTACTAATAATCAGGTTCAGATTATTACTACTGCGCCCACTTTGGCAAGTCAGGAAGTCGAGCAGTTAATTACGTATCCACTGGAACGCGCTGTAAAAACAGTGCCGGATATTATAGAACTCCGCAGTATTTCTCGTTTTGGATTATCAGTTGTTACCGTCGTTTTTGAAGACGATGTCGATATTTACTGGGCTCGCGAGCAGATTTTCCAACGCTTAAAACAAGCTGAAGAAAACATTCCTGATTATGTAAATTCTCCAGAACTGGCCCCAATTTCAACAGGATTAGGTGAAATTTATCAATACGATGTTTATGCCAAAAAAGGCTATGAAAACAAATACAGTGCGGTCGAACTAAGGACGATTCAGGATTGGATTATTATTCCGCAATTGCAGGGAATCCGAGGTGTTGCTGATGTAAGCACTTGGGGCGGAAAACTAAAACAATACGAAATCGCCGTAAACCCAAACATGCTTAACAGTTTGGGAGTCACCATAACCGAAATTTTTGATGCTTTAGAAAAAAACAATCAAAATACGGGTGGCGCTTATATTGAAAAAGATCAATATACTTATTTTATCCGCGGTGTCGGAATGGCAAAAGGTGTAAAAGATCTTGAAAATGTCGTTGTAAAAAATCGGAACGGTTCTCCTGTTTTGGTTCGTAATGTGGCGCAGGTTCGTGAGGGCGTGGCATTGCGTTACGGCGCTTCTACCAAAGACGGAAAAGGAGAAATCGTTTCTGGAATGGTTTTAATGTTGAAAGGAGAAAATTCCAGCGCTGTTGTAAAAAGAGTGCACGAAAAAATGGCTCAGATTAATAAAATCCTTCCCGAAGGTGTTGTTGCTGAAGCATTTATCGACAGAGGAAAATTGGTCGATAATTCGATTAAAACCGTAGCCAAAAATCTTTTAGAAGGAGCATTGATTGTCATTTTTGTTTTGATCCTATTTTTAGGAAACCTTCGTGCGGGATTAATTGTAGCGTCAGTGATTCCGCTGGCAATGCTATTTGCTGTTATTTTAATGAATGCCTTTGGCGTAAGCGGCAATCTAATGAGTCTCGGAGCAATAGATTTCGGAATCATAGTCGATGGCGCTGTGATTATTGTAGAAGCCACGATGCATCATCTGCAGAAAATCAAAAATAAAAAAGAACTGACTCAGGAAGAGATGGACGATGAAGTCTATAACTCGGCTTCAAAAATTAGAAATAGTGCCGCTTTTGGAGAAATTATTATTCTAATTGTATATCTGCCGATTCTGGCTTTAATTGGAACAGAAGGAAAAATGTTTAAACCGATGGCGATGACAGTTGGATTTGCTATTATTGGCGCTTTTATTCTTTCGCTGACTTATATTCCAATGATGAGCGCTTTGTTTCTTTCTAAAAAAACAGAACACAAAGAAAACTTTAGCGATCGAATGATTGCGTGGCTGGAAAGCCGTTATACGCCTTTATTGAAAAAAGCGTTGGAGTTTAAAAAAGTTGTTCTTTCTATTGCAATTGGATTATTCGCTTTGGCTTTTATTATTTTTCAAAATATGGGGGGCGAATTTATTCCAACCATTGAAGAAGGCGATTTGGCAATAAATGCCACTATTATGACAGGAAGTTCGCTTACGCAGATGGTGGAAACGACTACCAAATACGAACAGATTCTCAAAGCGAAATTCCCAGAAATCAAAACTATCGTAACTAAAATAGGAAGCGGCGAAATCCCAACCGATCCAATGCCGATTGAAAGCGGGGATTTGATTATTGTTCTAAAAGACAAAAAAGAATGGAAAGGCAAATACCATAATTGGGAAGAATTGGCGAATGCCATGAAAGAAGAAATGGAGGTAATTCCAGGAGCCAATATTGAAATTTCGCAACCAATCCAAATGCGATTTAACGAATTAATGACAGGAAGCCGATCTGATATTGCAATTAAGATTTTTGGCGACGATTTAGAAATCCTAGACGCTAAAGCCACAGAGCTAATTTCAAAAATAAAAGGAATCGATGGAATTGGAGATTTAAAAGCCGATAAAGTAACAGGTTTGCCACAGATTACGATAAAATACGATTACGATAAAATCGCACTTTACGGATTGAATATTTCCGATATCAATCAAATTATCCGTTCTTCATTTGCCGGAGAAAGCGCTGGAAAAATCTATGACGAAAGCAAACGATTTGATGTTGTAGTGCGAATGGATGAAAACAACCGCGCTGATATTACAGACGTGAGCAATCTGTTTATTCCGCTTCCAAATGGTCAGCAAGTACCGCTTTCTCAAGTGGCTTCTGTAGATTACGAGCAAGGCCCGGTACAGGTCATCCGCGAAGACGGAAAACGTAGAATCACTGTTGGTTTAAATGTCCGCGGAAGAGATATTAAAAGTGTGGTGGAAGAAATTCAGCAAAAACTGGATAAAAACTTTAAACTTCCTGCGGGCTATTACGTAACGTATGGCGGTCAGTTCGAAAATTTAATTGAAGCTTCAAAAAGACTTTCAGTTGCATTGCCAATTGCGTTAGGACTGATTTTGGTACTTCTTTATTTTACTTTCAAAAGTGTCAAACAAGCTTTATTGATTTTTAGTGCGATTCCGTTATCGGCGATTGGGGGCGTTTTTGCGCTTTCGCTGAGA
The DNA here is from genome assembly GCF_019308285.1 of Flavobacterium quisquiliarum. Taxonomy (GTDB): domain Bacteria; phylum Bacteroidota; class Bacteroidia; order Flavobacteriales; family Flavobacteriaceae; genus Flavobacterium; species Flavobacterium quisquiliarum. The sequence continues at coordinate 70,093 of NZ_WWEM01000022.1, read as the reverse complement.
GGAATGCCGTTTAGTATTTCAGCTGGAATTGGATTTATTGCTTTGTTTGGAATTGCGGTTCTCAACGGAATTGTATTGATTTCTTATTTCAATCAATTGAAAACAGAAGGGATTTCAAATCCGTTTCAAAGAATTATCATTGGAACGAAAACGAGATTACGTCCGGTTTTAATGACCGCAGCTGTGGCTTCTTTAGGATTTTTGCCAATGGCATTATCCACAAGTGGCGGGGCAGAAGTACAGAAACCTTTGGCAACCGTAGTAATCGGCGGTTTAGTCTCAGCAACTTTATTAACCTTAATCGTTTTACCGATTTTGTATTTAATGCTGGAAAAGTTTAACTCGAGAGTAAAATGATTTTTCACGCAGATTTTGCAGATTTAAGCAGATTTATTTTTTGATTGTAATAAATATTAATCTGCGTATATCTGCTTAAATCATTTAAAATCTGCGTGAAATAAAAATAAAAAATGATGAAAACACAATATAAAGTCAACATAAAATTCTTTGCGAACTTCGCGCTTCCTTTGCGAACTTTGCGGTTAATTACGTTTCTACTGGCAAGCACAGCAACATTTGCACAGCAATCTATCAGCCTAGAAAAAGCTATAGAACTCGCCAAATCAAACAACATCGACTTAAAAATAGCCGATAAAGAAATTGAAAAACAAACTGTTCTCAAAAAAGCCGCTTTCCAGCCAGATCCGCTTCAAGTGCAGTATCAAGGCGGTCAGTTCAATAGTGCTGATTTTGATCATAATGTTTCGGTACAACAGTTTTTTCCTTTGGGAAATGTCACAAAAGCCAACCGACAATTACAGGAGGAACTTGCAAAACTGGCCGAAAAACGAAAAGCATTATCAGCTTATGAAATAGAAAAAGCAGTGACTTTGGCGTATTATCAATATTTGTACGGTGTTTCGATTCAGAAGTTAAACAAGGAACTGAATGATATTTACACTAAATTCTTAAAAAATGCCGAGCTCCGATTCAAAACAGGAGAAAGTGGGAATATCGAAGTGATTTCTGCGAAAGCAAAAGTCAAAGAAATAGAAACACAAAAAGCACAATTAGAATATGATTTAGCGATTTATCAAAAACAGCTTCAGTTTTTTATTCAGACCAATGAGAATATTGTTCCCGATCAAAATACGGCATTGCAATATGTTTTGGTCCAAGATCAAGAAAATTCAAAAGCAGAGAATTTGATAACAGAGCTTTATCAGCAACAGATTTCGGTTTATCAGAAAGAAGCGAGAACATTCAAAGCGTTGCGAACACCAAAAGTTGGTTTAGGTTATTTCGCCCAAACGATAAATACCGAATCATTGTTTCAAGGATTTACGGCAGGATTGCAGATTCCGTTGTTTGGAGGAGTGAATACAACGAAAGCCAAAGCGGTAGAAATTGGTATTTCGCAATCGCAATTGGCTTTAGATAAAAACAAAATGATTTTAGACCTGCAAAAAGAAGAGTTGCTGAACAATTTCCAAAAACAGCAGAAAAACTTAGCTTATTATCAAAACGAAGGTTTGCAATATGCCAATCAAATTATTGAGACAGCGCAGAAAAGTTATGCCAATGGCGATTTAAGTTATTGGTCGTATATCAGTTTTTTAAATCAAGCAATCGACATTAAAAAACAATATGCTGAAGCCACACACAGCTACAATCAAAGTGCAATCGAACTCCAATTCCCAACCATCAAAAACAATTAATCATGAAAAATATATTTAGCAGTAAAGATTTAACCGCAAAGAACGCTAAGGTTTCGCAAAGAGCGCAAAGTTTAATTTGCTTGCGTGCCCTGCGCTTTGTCTTTGCGTGCCTTGCGGTTACTTTGGCAAGCTGTAATGAAAAGAAAACGGAAGAACCCAAAGAAGAAGAAAAATCAAGTACAGAAGTGGCGTTGACAGAATCACAATACAAAACCGTAGGCATTGAAACAGGATTGGTAGAAGACAGAAATCTAAACAAAATCATTAAAGCCAATGGTTATACCACAGTTCCGCCTCAAAATTCTGCTGAGGTTTCAACTTTAATAGGAGGAACGGTAAAAGATATCTTTGTTTTGGAAGGAACTTATGTCAACAAAGGAAAAGTTTTGGCAACCATTCAGAATCTTGAAGTGATTCAAATGCAGGAAGAATATCAATCTGCAACTGCCAATGTTGAATATTTGCAATTGGAATATAATCGTCAGAAAACGTTGAGTGATGAAAATGTAAATCCGAGAAAAACATTCCAAGAAGTTAAAGCCAAATTAGCAGCGGAAAGAGCGCGTGCGCAAGCGGCAAAGAATAAATTAGAAGCTCTGCATGTTTCTGCAAAAGGAAGTTCGTCTTTAGTTCCAATTGTAGCACCAATAAACGGTTACGTTGGTAAAATTAATATTGCGAAAGGCGCTTTTGCCAATACAGGAGTTTCTTTGTTTGAAGTGGTTGACAACAGTCAGATGCATTTGGACTTAAATGTGTATGAAAAAGATTTGGGATCGATTTCGATAGGTCAGGTAATTGATTTTGTTCTTACGAATCAGTCCAATAAATCGATTAAAGGAAAGATTTTCGGAATCAATAAATCATTTTCCAATGAAAGCAAAACCGTGGCTGTCCACGCTAAAATTGATCCTGCTGATGCAAAAGGGTTAATTCCCGGAATGTATGTTTCGGCAAATATTAATATTACGAATGCTACAGTTCCGGCACTTCCAAAAGATGCTGTCGTTAAAAATGCTGATAAATACTTTGTTTTTGTTCAGGAAGAAGCACATGCAGAAGAAAAACACGAGCACGCGGCAGGCGAAAAAGAAGAAGCTCACGAAAAAGAAATTCACTTTAAAGCCGTTGAAGTAATGCCTGGAACCACAGATTTAGGTTTTACCGAAGTTAAGTTTGTGGATAAGATTGAACTGCAGGCAAAAATCGTTACAAAAGGCGCTTTCTATTTATTGTCGGCAATGAAGGGCGGGGGAGAACATGAACACTAGGCTGCTTGCCGCGAAGGCGCTAGGGCGCTAAGTTTTTTACCTCATTTTATGTCATCCTGACAAAGGAGGGATCACACACGGAGCTCTACAAAGATTGGCGAATTACCATGCGGAATTCCTAGTGTGATCCTTCCTTTGTCAGGATGACAAACGGTACGTATAACTCTTTAGCATAAAAAAACTTTGTGTCTTAGTGCCTTTGTGGCAATAAACTTTACCACAAAATGATTAAATTTAGAACATAATTTTAAACAAAGTTTCAGAGAAACTCCAACCTGAAACTTTAAACCTGAAACTTTAAACCTGAAACTTTTAAAAATGATACATCAAGATATAGAAGTAAAAAATATAAAAAGTAAACCGAAAACTTCCTGTTGCTGTTCGCATGATGAACCTGTGCATACAGAAAGTGACGGACACGACCATGAAGGACACAATCACGACCATAATGTTGAAGGAAGTTTGTTTCAGTTATTCTTGCCCTCTATTATATCATTAATTTTACTGTTAATCGGAATCGCTTTTGACAATTACTTTCCACAAAATTGGTTTACGGGAATTGTCAGAATTGCTTGGTATGCAATTGCATATCTTCCTGTTGGTTTTCCCGTTTTAAAAGAAGCTTACGAAAGTATTGTAAAAGGCGATGTTTTCTCAGAATTTTTTCTGATGTGTATTGCCACAATTGGTGCATTTGCGATTGGACAATATCCAGAAGGTGTTGCTGTTATGCTGTTTTATACAATTGGAGAGACTTTTCAAGGAATGGCAGTCAGCAGAGCAAAATCGAGTATAAAAGGATTGCTGGATCAACGTCCAGATGAGGTTAGTATTTTGGAGAATAATAGTGCTGTAAAAGTCAAAGCAAAAGATGTTCAAATTGGAGCGGTAATCCAACTTAAAGCGGGCGAAAAACTGGCTTTAGACGGCGAATTATTGTCTGATTCGGCTTCATTTAACACTGCAGCTTTGACAGGAGAAAGCAAACCAGATACTAAGAAAAAAGGCGACACAGTTCTGGCTGGGATGATAAACGGAAATACTATTGCAGAAGTAAAAGTAACGACGGCTTATAACGACAGTAAATTGTCTAAGATTCTGGAATTGGTACAAAATGCTACGACAAAAAAAGCACCTGCCGAATTATTCATTCGAAAATTTGCTAAAATTTATACGCCGATAGTAGTTTATCTGGCAATTGCAATTTGTTTGCTTCCAATGCTTTTTGTAGAAAAGTATGTTTTTGCTGATTGGCTTTACAGAGCTTTGGTATTTCTGGTAATTTCTTGCCCATGTGCGTTGGTTATTAGTATTCCGTTAGGTTATTTTGGTGGAATTGGCGCTGCAAGTAAAAACGGAATTCTTTTTAAAGGAAGTAATTTTCTGGACAGTATTTCGACGATTCAGAATGTAGTGGTTGATAAGACAGGAACTATGACTGAAGGTGTTTTTAAGGTTCAGGAAGTTATTATAAAACCTGAATTTGATAAAGATGAAATCCTGAAATTAGTTAATGTTCTGGAAAGCCGAAGCACCCATCCTGTTGCCACTGCGATTCATAATCATGTGGGAGAGATTGATGCTTCAATTGAATTGAAAGAAATCGAAGAAATTTCAGGACACGGATTAAAAGCTATTTTTAATGGAAAAGAACTGCATGTTGGGAATTTTAAACTTCTGGATAAATTCAATATTTCGTATGATATTAATCCTTCAACGATAGTTTATACGACGATTGCGATTGCTTATGATGGAAAATTTGCAGGTTATTTAACGATTGCAGACGAAATTAAAGAAGATGCAAAAGAAACAGTTGCTAAACTAAAATCTTTAGGTGTAAAATTAACGATGTTGAGTGGCGATAAAACCAATGTGGTTCAGTTTGTGGCTGAAAAATTGGGAATTACAAAAGCTTTTGGGGATTTACTTCCAGAAGATAAAGTCAATAAAGTCAACGAAATTAAAGCCAAAAACGAAACTATTGCTTTTGTAGGCGACGGAGTAAATGATGCGCCTGTAATTGCTTTGAGTACTGTTGGAATCGCCATGGGAGGTCTAGGAAGCGACGCCGCAATAGAAACGGCCGATGTTGTAATTCAGGATGATAAACCTAGTAAAATTGCAATGGCAATTAATATTGGAAAACAAACTAAAAAGATTGTCTGGCAGAATATTACTTTGGCTTTTGTTGTAAAAGCTTTTGTACTGATTCTAGGTGCTGGCGGACTTGCTACAATGTGGGAAGCTGTTTTCGCAGATGTTGGTGTGGCGTTATTGGCGATTTTGAATGCGGTTAGAATTCAGAGAATGAAGTTTTAAAGGGACTGAATAATATCTTTCCATCTCGTTTGGGAATAAAAGTTTTTAAATTCCTTATTTGCTAGTAGTTCTTTTTTGTTTAAATCGTCTCTAAGATGATTCAGGCTTAAAAAATCCAATGCAATGCTTCGGTATTGTTCTTCTTTTGTTTTATTATAAATTTTAGCGAATAATACAGAAGCTTCATAATTCTGTGAACTGGTCATTCCTCCTAAAATCATCGAAGCATTATTGTAATTATCATATACTTTTGGGTATTTTTTATACCTATAATACTTTTTAGCTTCGTTGATGAGATTTAATGTACTTTCAGTATCTTTTTTGTTTTGATTTAAAGCTGCTACTGCTGTTGGAAGAGAATATTGGAAACCATAATTTAAGGCATAAATTTTTAAAGGCAGAAGACCAAAAGAGGCTCTTCTTTCATCAGCCTTATTTTCGTCAATAATAGCTCTAAATCCTGAAGCTTCTCCGTTTTGAGTCCAGTTGACCTGAGTGCCGTAAAGTTGTTTGTAATTAAGATTGCATTGTACTCTGTCATATAGAAAAGCGAAGTTTTCCATGTTGATTTCGTTTGTTCCGGTTAATTTTTGCATTTCCTCTAAGGCAGTTTTCTGAAAAAAAATATCTTGGTCGGCATGCTGTACAAGCAACCATAAATTATTGGAACCATCTTTACCAATTTCTGATATTTTGGGCCACCCGTATTTTTTGATAATTTCTTTTGCCTGTGTAAGATTTTTAAAATCCAATTCATTGATTTGTTGCTGTAGTTGGGCTAATTGATCTGAATCTGAAGTTTGAATTTTTAAATACCGAATTCTTTGATCCTGAATAGTCATGGCATTAATTTGCCTACGAAGTTCAGGTAGTTTTAAGGTCTTTTCAAATTGGAGTTCGGCAACACGGGCTTTTTCAGAAATAGAATCCCAGAGTTCATCGTAGTCGTTTCTCAAATAATCAAAATACGGATCAATAAGAAGAACGTCTGTTTCTGTCCAGCCTTTATCCAGAGAAATATTAAGGTATTTAAAAGCTTCATCCTGATTTTGGTCCAGAGCGTATACACCTGCTGCTTTATAAGCATTTAGTGCATCTGGCTGTTGTAGGGCAAATGCTTTTCTGTAAAGCGGAATAGCATTTTTATAGTCTTTTTGAAGATGCAATAAAGAAGCTTTTGCAATTAGTTCTTCATAGTTAGTATTTATTTGTGCTTTAGAATCAGATAAGCCGGAAAATAGTAAAAAGAGGAAGAAAAATTGTTTCATATACTTTAAAACCATGCTGCAAAATATTTGGAATAATGAAAATACAAATTTTATATTTAAATGTTTGGTATATAATGTATTAAAGTTGAATTTCTTTTATTATTTCCAATTTGATTTACTTTTTCAAATGTTTCTGCTCCTGAATTTCTCCATTTCCAAAAGACCAATTTTCAAGACCGTTATTCTCCAAAAGGATAATAATGACATTGTTTATTAGAATTGGTGTAGTCGAGGCAATTCTTGTCGCAATTTGATGGTATAATTTCTTTTTTTGCTCTAGCGTTCTTCCTTGTCCTGCCGTTATTTGAACATAAATAATCTCATTAGAATGCGAAATACCAAGGTAACTTTCAGGATATTTGATTTGATGCGTTTCTAGTTCTTCAATTACATGGAAATAATCGGCTGAGGGAATATTAAATTCTTGGATTAAAGATTGATGAATGGATTCTGAAATGTTATTTTTTGTTTCCAGCGAAAGTTTTTTCGGAAGACTGATACGTACAAATGGCATTTTGGCTATTTTTAAATTAGTTGTTTAGCGGAAGGCAATCTTTCAATAAAAATAAGAAATTTTAAAATTTAATAGTAATCCTATTTCCATTGTTTTGTAAGCGAACTTCTGTTTTGTTGCTTTCAGAAGGCGTTTGGGTTGGATACCAATTTCGATTTGGCCTTACTATAATCAATAAACCTTCATCGTCTCCAATTGCAGCAAAAGCTTCGCTATTGGTGTTTTTAGAAAAGAAATTTAAATCATATTTAGAGATCAATTCATTTCCTAATTCCAATGGGTTTTCATTTACAATCCCGATTTCGCTGATATTTAAAATAGATTTAGAACTAAATGCTTTGTTCTCTGAATTATCAAGATCATGTCTGGCAATGAACTCTAATAAATTACCGTTGTTATCATAAAAATAGATAGCATGGGCGTTCCAGTTCTCAAAATTGGTAATAACATTTTCATCTTTAATTACAATTAAATCTGTTTTATTACGGCACCATTTAATCGCTTCATCAAGCTTGTTTTCAGGAATATTAAAAGCAAAATGATAAATAGATTTGAAGCTCGGTTGTTCAACGAATTTTAAAATGGAATTTCCTGCTTGAATGCTAACTGAATCTACAGTTTTTTCTATGATAGACAGTTCCAAAATATCTTGATAAAAAGCAGTTGTTTGTTGAATATTTGGGGTCTGAATTTGGATTTTTGCTAACTTCATAATGCTTATTTTTAGAAGAATTAGTACTTCTTTTTTGTTTCAAACAAATTTAAAAAACGAAGTCCTTCTTTTGACTGTTAAGGTATTCTAAGCTTCAATAAAAGTATAATCAAAAAATATGAAAAAAGTTGGTTTTCCAATAAAAAAGCCCTTTTCAAAAATGAAAAGGACTTACAAGATTTGCAAAATTGTTGGGGCAAAATACAAATCATTCTAACTAAATTATTTTGGCATTTCTGGAATTATAATTCTTCTTGTAGGCGTGCTTAAAGTTTCAATAAAAGCTAATAAATCTCCCATTTCTTCCTTACTTAAATCCAGTTTTTTAAGCATTGGATCTACTTTCGGAATTAAAGAATCTCTGGCAGTTCCAAGATATTTTTTCTGAACAGGAGAAGGATTTCCTAAATTGTACAATTCCACAACATCCAATAAAGTCGGAAAATGGCCGTGATGCATCCAAGGTTTTGTGTTTACGACTTCGCGAAGTGTCGGCGTTCTAAATTTCCCAATATCTTTTACATCTTTAGTAACATTATAACGTCCAAAATCTTCGTTTTTGGTTCCGAATAAAGTCTGTCCGTCATTATGAAATTGATTGTCGCTGAAATAAGGCGTATTATGACAGTTAATACACTGTGCTTTGGTTCTGAACAAATGAAGTCCTTTTACCTGTTGGTCCGTATAAATATCTGATTTTCCGCTTACAAACTGGTCAAATTTACTTTTCGGACTATTTATAGATCTTTCGAAAGTAGCGATGGCATATTGTATTCTTTCTAAAGTCACTTTTTTATCTCCAAAAGCCTTAGTAAATAAGGAATTATATCCTTTTATTTTGGCAATTTTATCAACAGCAATCGTTAGTTTTTCGTTCATTTCTAAAGGATCTTGAACAGGAAATTGTGCTTGATCTTCTAAACTTGAAGCACGTCCGTCCCAAAATAGGGAAGTAGCATACGCCGAATTTAGAATTGTCATCGAATTGCGTTTTCCTGTCTGACGATCATGTCCAAACGAACGTGTTAAATTATCTGTCCATCCTAATTCTGGATTATGACAGGAAGCGCAGGCAATTTGGCCACTTCGAGATAATCTTGGGTCAAAAAACAAAATCTTACCCAGACTCTCTTTTTCCTTAGAATACGGATTATAAGCGGGATAAGGCACAGCAGGAAGTACGCCAATATCCTGAAATTTAGATTTATCAATACTTTCATGTAGTTCCGCAGCAGGCCATTTTGAGGTATCGCCACTGGAATAGAGTTTTCGTAACTCTTGAATATCAATATAATCGGAGCCTTCGGCTGTTTTGTACGCCGATAATCCGAGCAGGAATAAGATTGGTAAGATTAATTTTTTCAACTCTTTTGTTTTTTGTTTTTTGTTTTTTGTTTTTTTTGATTTGTTTCAAGTTTCAGGTTTCACGCTTCAAGTTGCAGCAGAACGTGAAACCTGAAACCTGAAACTTGAAACATTTTTTTTATGCCAAAAGCTTTGTCAAAGTTTAAAACTTTGACAAAGCTTGAAAAGTTTCGATTTTCAGCTGTCAACTGCGACTGAACACTAAAATCTGTACACTGAACACTAAAGCGTAACTTCTTTAGGACACGATATACTTAAAGCAGCCGGTTTAGGATAGGTTCTATTATTATACATTCTGTATTGTGTTGAAACTGTTCCTCCAAAAAGTTTATCATTTGTAAGCTTCAATTCAAATGAGATTTCATACAAACCAGCACTGATTTCTTTATATGTTCCTTCTCCTGAAATAGCTATGACATGAGTATTTGTAGCACTAGATCCAATTGTAATATCTTGCGGAATTACTAATACAGTTCCTTCGGTTTTGCTTGTTCCATTTGCTGGGAAAAACTCTAAAGCTGAGGTAATATTAAATCCAGGAGAAATCGCTGCCGAGTTACTTTCGTTAGAGAACCATCTTTTTAGACCGAAAGAATTTACAGTATTGGTACCACTCGCAACGTTAAAACCAATTTTGAATGCATCGTGATATACGTCATCATTTGGATTTGCAGTTCCTTTGTCGCTGTACAAAATAGCATTTTCATTGTCTTTTGTAACTACAACTGGAAAAGTCAGAGCATTAAAGGTCTGCCAGGTACAGTTACCATTATTATTAAACCAATGTTCTCCATAAGTCAAATAAAAAGCATTTGTTGGGTCTGTAAATTTAGATGCCGGATTTGCCTGAATGTCTCTAGGCGATTTTATTGGTTTTACTATTGTTAAACCAGTACTTCCAGTAGCAATATAGTTTGGGGTATTGACTAGCGTAATTTTTGATTCATAACGTGCATCGTCGTTTTGAATATCTTCCAATAATGTTAAATGATAGGTTATTGAGCTCCTGTTAGTGCCATAATCATCATGTGTAAGAGAATATTCGAAACCATTTTGAAATTTAAAAATATTCGCATTTTCAATTTCTGACGGAATAAATCCGTTAGGGAAATTTACTTTAAAATCGATAGTTTCACCTACTTCTCCTTTAACAATAAGCTGTGATACAGGAAAAGTGTAAACAGTATTTATGCTTCCTAAATTAACTGTAAAAGTTTTGTTAGGTGCGTATGAATTAAGATTTCCTATATGTATTTCAGGATCGGATGCATTCTCTAATTGTAAAGTGATGGACTGTTTATCTGTCCATCTTTTTTCAAATGAAAGATAAATAGTATCGGTAAGTTTTGTGCCTTCAAAACGCAACGTATTTTTAGGCTCAACGCTAAAACTATTGCTATCTCCGGATGTTGAGGAGCTAAAATTTACTGTGACAGCTTCTTTTAAATTTTTACTTGTCAAACTTACAGGAATTTTTAAAACCCTTACCGACTGATTTTCATACGTTTCTATAGGTATGGTAGTGGTATTTACAACAGGATATTCGATTGGTATGTTGTTACTGTTTACCATAAAATTAAACCTTACAAAAGGATCAACAGTTGTATCTAATCTGTAATCATCTTTTGAACAAGAAAACAGCGCTAAAACAATACTTACGATGGATATAAATTTAATACGATTCATTTTGTTTTAAGTTTGTGTTAAGGTTAATATTACGACGCGGTATTGGCAATATAAATTTTGGTGATGGATAAGTTAGGCTGCAGCTAAATGAAACACAACCATCGTTTCTCGAGACATCTTTTTTATTTCGGGCAATATCAAATAAGAAATAGCCTTCGAAACTAAGTTCTTTTCTTCTTTCCAAAAATATGGCATCCCTAAGGCTCTCAGAGTTTTGAAAAACAGTTGCATTTGCTCTTGTTCTGATAGTATTAAGATCTTTTACCGCTTGATCGGTATTATTAAGTTCTAAAGCGGCCTCTGCACGAATTAGATATTGTTCGCTTAATCTGAAAGCAACATATCCAGGATTTCCTTGAAATTTTTCAGTAAAATAATAGTCTAATGTTTTAGCCTCTAAATTAACCGATGTAGTTAAGGGATGGTTTGTGTATAATTCCCTGCGAATATCTCCTGTTTCATATAAATTCAATAAATCTAGCGAAGCAACATACTTACCATAGATAGAATTTGAACTGTATCCAAAAAATGCTGCCATAGAGCCACTTGATGCTCCTTCTTGGTTTCTTGGTATAGAAAATTCTAATAAAATTTCTGATACTGGAAGATCTGGCTTTTTCCATTCAGCAATATAATTTGCGGAGCTTACTAAACTGACTCCAGAATTTGTAATAACATCATCAGCGGTGTCATAAGCATTTTTCCAATCTTTTTTAGATAAATAAACTCTCGATAGTAAGGCTTTTGCATTGTTTTTATTGAAATAAGAATAGCTATAACCATTTAAAAGAACGGTATCCGAATAAAGATTTAAAGCACCTTTAAGATCACTTATAATCAAATCGTAAGTGTTCGATGCAGTTTCTCTAGCAGGATATTGAATTCCGTCAGTAATTGATTTAGTCATGTAAACAATTCCTTTATGCGAAGCATCATCAGTAAAACCGTAATTTTGACTGTATAATTCACTTAGTAAAAAATGAGAATAAGCTCTTGCTGTCAGGGCTTCGGCTTTTATCTGACTTTTTTCATTAGCTGTTGCATCTTTTAATGCATCAGTAAATTCCAAAATTAAATTAGCCTGATTAATAATGTCATAACTATTGCTGTAAAAACTGGCTAAATCTGAATCATTGGCTAAATCATCAAAATTATATAATAGCTCAACACTGCTAGGAACACCAATAGAACCAACTGTAGTTGAAGTGGTTACTGAGGGAGCAAATTTTAGATTTCCTCCCTGAAGATCTGCATACACTACAAAAGCTTCACTTTTTACATTTTGTTCAAGTTCACGGTATAAACCGTTTAAAGCTGTTAAAACTCCTTGTTTTGTTGACAACTGCTCGTTAATAGAAGTTTGTGTGCCTGGTTCCTGTTCTAAAAAATCACTGCAACTTTGGAATAAGCAGATTACAGCCAGAAGCAAAGGAAATTTGAATTTATTTATATTTTTAAAGTACTTCATCATTTTTAGAATTTAGCATTAATACCCATGGAAATTGTTCTGGCCTGAGGATAAGTGTAACTAAACTCTCTAATGCCATTCATGCCTTTAGGGCTTTTTTCTTTGTACCAGTAAAGTGCATTTGAAACATCTCCAAAAAGAGTTAATGCATCAAGAAATGTATTTTTTAGCGGCACATTATAACTTAGGTTGATATTACTGATTTTAATGTAAGTAGCATCATAAACATATTTGCTCATATTTGGAATCAACGTATTGTTTCCTGGAGCAGGCTGTGTTACGATATCTCCAGGATTTTTCCAGTAATCCATTGCGTTTACAGACAAGTTTCTGTTAATAGTGTTTCTGTATTTTGCAATGATTTCATCTGAAACTAATTTACTTCCTCCCCATTGATAAGCTCCTGTTATTGATAATGTTATATCATTATATGAAATTCGGTTGCTAAAACCTCCAAAAGCTTTAGGTTGTGTGTTTCCAATTGGTTCCCAGTCAGCATTTGTAAACAATCTTGCATAAGTAGCAGCATCATACACCTGACCATTCTTTTTTATCATATCACGACCTGTTGCAGGATCTACACCAACCCAATTAACTCCCCAAATTGTTGAAGTGCTGTGACCGATTTTTTGAGCGATAGCAAGGTTCGCTACAGAATATTCGTCTCCCAAACCTTTTAAGTCTGTTATTTTATTTTTTAAGGTAGCGATGTTAAAAGAGGTACTCCATTTAAATTTACCTTTTTGAAACCATTTAAATTTTGTTGTAAATTCAAAACCTTTGTTATACATATCAGCTGCATTTAATTCTACTGACGTATAACCATTTTCTGCTGGAATTTCGCGGGATACAATAAGATCAGATAAGTCATCGTAGTAATACTCTAATGTCATTTCTACAACATTAAAGACATTAAAATCGACTCCAGCATTAAATTTTTTATTTTTTTCCCAGCTTAAATGCCCGTTTGGAGCAGCACTCGGATTAGCATAATTTCCACCATTATAACCGTTTTGAGCAAAAGTGTATAAACCCTTAGAGCGATAAGAACCTATTCGTGAATTACCTGTAGAACCATAACTAACTTTTAATTTTAAGAAATCAATCCAGCTGTTTGATTTTAAATAGTTTTCATTACTTATAATCCATGCCAGACCTGCTCCGCTGTTTAAAGCAACGTTGGTATCATCGCCAAAAACAGAACTTTGGTCGCGTCTAAAATTTCCTAAGAAAAAATATTTCTTTTTATAATTATAGTTAACCTGTGAAAATAAAGAAACACGTGAAGCATTACTAATCTCGTACTCATAAGTTTGTTTTGTTCTTCTCTCATCTATTGTAAGCGTCTCAGGATTATCGTCTTGTAATGCATTTGAAACAGGATTAATAACATTTGGATTAATAAAACCAGTTCCTGCCATATAATTGAATTTTCCTTTTTCTTCAGCTAATTCAAATCCCAAAACTCCGTCAATGCCATTATTTTTATTGATTTCTTTATTGAAAAGGATTTGACCCTGCCAGTTCCATTTTGTTGTTTTTCTGTTATTAATGGCTCTTCTTCCCCAGTTATTATAAGTAATGCCATCCAAAATAAAACTACCGCTTGTACGACCACTTTCATTTTCTCCTGAGAAATAGCGGTCTTGTTCTTTGTCTTTAAAATCTATTCCAAAAAGAGTTGAGAATTTAAAAACATCATTAAGCTTATAATTTAAATTTAAGCTTCCTAATATCCCATAAGTATCAGTTTCATTTTTGTTTTGCGCAATAGCGGCTAACGGATTTCCTCCAGTTACACCTGTTAAACCAGTTAAAGTATAAGAACCATCTTTATTATAAGGACTTAAAGTAGGAAGGTAAGCAAATGAATAATAAATATTTGGAGCTGTTTTTTGTATGTAACTTGGATTCAAAAATAGATTTACATCTAATTTTGAAAGTTTATAACCTAAATTGATACCTGCATTTAATTGTTTTGTTTTATTTCCCAATTGAGGTTCATCAATATCTAAATATGATATATTAGTTCTGTAAGAGAATTTAGAATCTGCTCCAGAAACATTAAAATTATACTTATTGTAAATTCCATTAGTATTTAATAAATCAAACCAGTCAGTATTGACGCCGTTATAAGAAATAAGTGCGGTAGAACTTGTACCTTTTAGATATGCATTTCGCATCTCGGTATACTGTTCGCCATTTAAATATTTAATTTGATTTATGGCAGAAGAAACTCCAAGCTGGTTAGAAAAACCAAATTTTGTTTTTCCAACTTTTCCCTTTTTAGTTGTGATCAAAATTACACCATTTGCTCCATCTGCACCATAAATACCAACTGCAGCCGCATCTTTTAATACTGTAAAGCTTTCAATATTTTCGGGAGCAATTTGTGCCAATGGATTTGACAAACTTTCTGAAAATGAAGTTCTACCATTAAAGAAGGAGCTGTCAATAAAAGTTTCTTCGCTCATAATAATCCCGTCAACAATTATTAAAGGCTGAGTAGAAGTACCCGTTATGTTTCCATTTATTGGTGTCAAAGTTCCCTGACCTCTAATGTTGATTTTTACTGGTCCGCCAACTCCAGATGTGTTCTCAATTAAAACCCCTGCAATCTGTCCTTCAAGCATTTTATCTATACTTTCAGAAGCTTGTTGTACAGGAATATCTTTAGCTGTAATAGTTGAAATACTTCCTACAATTTCTTCTTTCAGTTTTTTAGTTCCGTATGAAGAAGTGATTACAACCTGATCCAATTCGTCACTAACTTCTTTAAGATAAAAAACAAAATCTTTTTTATAACCAGCGGTTTGAGTCTGTGTTTCCATTCCCAAGAAACCAACTTCAAGCACCTGATTTTTAATGTTGTTTCCTTTTAGTTCATAAGCAAATTTTCCATTATAGTCCGTTATAGCGCCCATTCCAGTTCCTTGAATGCGAATTGTTGCTCCAGGAAGTGGCTGTCTGACTTTTGCGCTGTAAACGGTTCCTTTTATAATTCGATCGGTTTCCTGTACATCCGAATTAGATTGGTCAATAGGCGTTGCATCTGTCAATAAAACCTGCTTTTTCTGAATGTAATAGGAGATATTTGTGCCTTTTAATAACTTTTTTAAAGTAGTTTCTAACGAAGCATTATCAACATCAATATCGGCTAACTGCTCTGCATCGATTTTTTTAGCATTATAAATGATTCTAAAATCAGATTGTGCTTCAATAGATTTGATAATTTGGCTTATAGGTTTGTTTTTGACATGTAAAGTAATGGTTTTGTTTTGCGCAAAACCTTTAAAACTGGATATAAGGAGGGCCAAGAAAAACAGAATTTTTCTTAAGTTATTGGGTATCATTAAAGTCATGTTTTATTTAGTTGTGGAAAATAGGTTTAATGGTAATTGTTTTTTGTTCAATAGAATAATTAAAAGGCGTGTCACGTTTTAGAAGATCTAAAATGTTTTCGACACTAGACTCACTGATTTTAATTGAGCCAGTAAAATTCTGTTTGGCCAAAACAGCATTTTCGTTGATGATTTCAACGTCGTAGGTACGCTCAATTATTTTTGTAATGGTAGAAAATGGGGTATTGTTGAAGGCAAGTTCACCTTGTGTCCAAGCTTCATAAAAAGAAGTATCAACATTTTTCGTTGTAATTTTCTTAGACTGATTCTGCCATATAGCCATTTGGGAAGGCTTTAGCAAAACAGTATTTAAAGGATTTTCTTTTTCAGACATTTTAATACTTCCTTCAACCAAAACACTGCTCACGGTTTTGTCTTCAGGGTAAGCACTTACATTGAAACGCGTTCCAAGAACTTCAATTTCAACCTGATCTGAATGTACAATAAACGGATGCTGCTTGTCTTTAGCAACTTCAAAAAATGCTTCACCGGTTAAATAAACATTTCTATTACCGTTTATACCAAATTGCTCAGGATAACGTAAAGTAGTTCCTGAATTTAAACTTACCAGAGTACCATCTGAAAGTTTTAGTTTAAATGTTTTTCCGTACGGAATTTTTAAGGTATTGTATAAAACGTCTTCATCCTGAACTTTTCCGAAATAAACAATCTGATCAGGGAATTTTCTGGCAACCAGTTCGCCTTTATCATTCACCAATGTATTCAGATTCTTTTCGGTAAAAAATTCCAAACGTCCATCGCCTAATTCCAGAACAACTTCTTTTGAAACAGCTGTTCTTTCATTAAAATAAAAAGCCAGTTTTCCTAAACCAAATAAAACAACAAGAATGGCCGCGTATTTAAAATACGTTCTTATTTTATTTTTTGGTTGTAATGCCACTACTGGAACTTCACGTGAAATAGTTCCGGAAAGCGCGGTTAAGGCCCAAGTCTTTTTTAAAGATATAAATTGCTTTTTGTTTTCTTCTGAGGCTTCAATCCATTCAAAAAGTTGCTGTACTTCTTGTTCTGAAGCTTCATTAGATAAGTATTTATAAATTATTTCCGATGTCATAAATGCGTTTTTAAACTTCTCGCTATTGTTAGTACACTTCAGAATTAAAATACCCTACCTTTTATTCTTAATTATTATAAATAAGGATAAAAATTAAAAATAAATAATCGGATAATTTGGTCTTTAAAATCTTCAAAGCCTTTGTCATATGGGCTTCTACGGCTTTTAAAGTCACTTCCATTTCTTCGGCTATTTCTGCATTTTTTTTATTCTCGAAACGTTTTTTTATGAAAACTTCACGGGTTTTTGGAGGCAGTTCACTAATAGATTCCTGAATAATGCGTTCTAATTCTGTTAATTCCAGAGTGTCAAATTGAAGAGAATTTAAAACTTCGATATCTAATTCTCTTTCTTTGTGGTTAAGGAGGTCATTCTTGAATTTGTCTTTCACTTTGTTGTGACGAATTAAATTCAAGCATTTAGATTTGGCGTAAGTAAACAAGAAAGCCTGAATTCCGTTAAGAGATTCCACATTTTCTTTGTTTTGCCATAAGTGTAGCAGGGCTTCCTGAGCAAGATTTTCAGCTTCATCAGGATCATAAATGAACTGAACGCTGAACGATTGGATTCTTCTGAAGTATTTATCGTAAAAAAAAGTATAAGCAGTTTCGTCGCCTTCTTTAAAGGAATGGAAAAGATCTAATTCGAAACTGTTATTTTGGTTCATTAAACGAAATTTACTTTGAAAAGCAATATTAAGTAAATTTTAAAAACTACTTGTACCTGCTAAGAAAGCGGCAAATATAAAAGTTTATTTATATTAATTCTAAATAAAATAAAATTAATGAATGTTTGAAGAAATTTTATTCAGAATAGGATTAGTTTAAGTGTTTTTTACCGCAAAGGACACAAGGTTTTTCCGATATGCTGGGCTTAAAAAAACGCAATCCGGATAGCTATCGGGACGCAAAGCTTTTTGTAGAAAACTTTGCGAACTTTTTATTTGAAGAATGTAACTTAAAACCTTAACGTTCTCTACTTTAAAAAAAAACTTATTTTTTAGCCACAAGTTAATATTAATTGTGAAGAAATTCATTGTGTTCCAATGGTTGAAACCATTGGCTATGTTTTGTAGTCTTTGCGAACTCTCATTACAAAGTTTAAATGCAAAGCTTAAAAAAAACTTTGTGAACTTTGCGTAAATCTTAGCGCCCTTTGCGGTAAAAAGAGATTAAAATCTGTGTTGAAAATTAATATTAAGAGGAAAAATTCTTTGTGTTCCAATGATTGAAACTTTACTTTACAGATTACTGTATAACAATTGTAAAGTATGAAAGTCAGAAGATCCATCGAAATATTTATGCAAGACTTCCTGAAAAATGGGTTCGCCATTTTGAACACTGGCAAATAATGTCATTGAAGATTTTAGCTTTTCGATATCATCATTTACAAATATTTCGTCGACTGTTTCCTCTTTTTTGATTAATTCGGAAGTGATTTCAACCAAATGTTTTCCTAAAATGGGATGTTCGAGAAAAGCAATAGCTTCATCGGCATTTTTAATTTCATAAAATTTGGAAGTATCGCTGGAACCCATTCCTTTTATTTGAGGAAATACAAACCACATCCAAGGAGATTCCTTTTTACCATTTTTAATTTCGTCAAGAGCAGTCAGATACAATTTGTTCTGCGCATCTAAAAAACGAAGCAGTTCATTATTGTTGTAGGCCATTACTTACTGATATTTTTGGGTGCTATCAGGTGATAAATCTACTGAAAATATATTTACTTGTATGTTATGTAATTCTTTTTTTTAACAGTGTTTTCAACCAAAAAGTTAAAAAAGAATTATTGGAAATTTGAAGAAAAATTTTAATAAAATAAAGTAGATTTTATAAGAGCAGTTTTTCAATAAATAATTATGTTTAACAGAAAAAATAGTACTAACAATTTATTTTATTGTTATAAAAGTGAGTTTTAATTCGTAATTCTGTTATGATTTTCCTATTTTTACTAGACAGGCAGTTTAATAACTGCTTTAATGAATTAAAATTTCAATTGATATTTACCACTTAAATATCAATTATTCTAATCGGGCAATTCGCTCACATAAAAAACAAATGCTTATGAAAATAGGATTAATCGGATTCGGAAAAACTGGAAAATCAGTAGCTTCAATATTATTAGAAAATAAAAATTTCTGTTTAGAATGGGTTTTAAGACAAAGTACCGTTTTAGAACACAGATCGGTTCCGGAATTTTTTGGAGTGCAGTCAGACGAACCCGGCTTAATCTATTCTAGTTCCAAAACTTCTATAGACGAATTACTGGAAAAACACCCAGTTGATGTTATTATCGATTTTTCTTCTAGTGAAGGGATTTATACTTATGGAGAAGTTGCGGCGAAGAAAAATGTAAAAATCATTTCGGCTATTTCGCATTATAAAGACAAGGAATTAGATTTTTTGAAAAAACTGTCTAAAAAAACAACTGTATTTTGGTCGCCTAATATTACTTTAGGGGTTAATTTTTTATTGTTTGCATCTAAATTTTTAAAGAAAATTGCGCCATGGGTTGATATTGAAGTGAATGAAGAACATTTTAAAACCAAACAAGGAACTTCTGGAACTGCTGTAAAAATTGCTGAAGCTTTGGATGTGGATAAAGAAAATATCAATTCGGTTAGAGCAGGAGGAATTGTTGGCAAGCATGAGGTTATTTTTGGATTTCCTTTTCAGACTGTACGTTTAATTCACGAATCTATTTCTAGAGAAGCTTTTGGAAACGGGGTTATTTTCGTTGCCGAAAATCTTAAAGAGAAAGAAAAAGGATTGTACAATTTTGAAGATATCTTGACGCCTTATTTTACTGTGTAGTTTTTTAGTTTGCCACGAAGGCGCTAAGGCACAAAGTTTTTTATTTCATTTTTGTCATTTCGACTGAAAGGAGAAATCACACTCGTATTTCCACAAAGAGAATCGCTAATCTTTGTAAAGTTTCTAGTGTGATTTCTCCTTTCAGTCGAAATGACAAATCACAAGTAATTATTTCCTAAAAGCCAAAGCTTTCATATATTCTAAATTCATTTTAGCAATTGAAAGTACCGAAATTCCCTGCGGACATTCAATTTCACAGGCTCTTGTATCGGAGCAGTTTCCAAAACCCTGAAGATCCATTTGTTTTACCATGTTAATAGCACGTTTGGGAGCTTCTACTTTTCCTTGTGGGAGTAGGGTTAAATGTGTTATTTTGGCTCCAACAAACAAAGCTGCGCTGGCATTTTTACACGAAGCAACGCATGCTCCGCAACCAATGCAGGCTGCTGCGTCAAAAGCTTCTTCCGCAGTTTCATAAGAAATAGGAATACTGTTGGCTTCAGGTGCTTGTCCCGTCGAAGCTCCGATAAAACCTCCTGAAGCAATAATAGTATCAAATGCTTTTCTATTTATTTTTAAATCGCGTAAAACGGGAAAAGCTTTGGCACGAAAGGGTTCGATATAAATGGTGTCGCCATCTTTGAAGCTTCTCATATGAAGCTGGCAGGTCGTTGTGTTTCTTAAAGGTCCGTGAGCCCTTCCGTTAATCATAACACCACATTGCCCGCAGATTCCTTCCCGGCAATCGTGATCGAATTCGATAACTCGTTCGCCTTGCTGAATTAAAATTTCGTTTAAAAGATCCAACATTTCAAGAAAAGACATATGTTCTGAAACTTCATCAATTTCATAATCTGTCATTTCTCCTTTTGATGAAGCATCAAACTGCCGCCAAATTTTTAGATAAAGTTTCATGGTATTTATGTTTGTTGTTTGTTGTTTGTTGTTGTCTTTAGTTGTCGGTTTTAGTTTTTTTTAGCGCTTATTTTTTTACTCTTAACCTATAACTTTTAACTCCTAAACTTATTTGTAGCTTCTTACCGCAAGTTCAACTGCTTCGAAAACTAAAGGTTCTTTATGGAGTTCTGGTTCTTTATTTTGTCCTTTCCATTCCCAAGCCGAAACGTAGCAGAATTCTTCATCATTTCGTACGGCTTCTCCATCTGGAGTTTGGTATTCTTCTCTGAAATGGGCACCGCAGGATTCTTCACGTTGTAAGGCATCATAGCACATTAATTCGGCTAATTCTATGTAATCGGCAATTCGGCCAGCTTTTTCCAGTTCACTGTTTAAAGTATTATCGCCTGTAATTCTAAGGTCTTTTTCAAATGAAGCTTTTAATTCTCTAATTTCAATTATGGCTTCTTCGAGATTTTTTCTGCTTCTGGAAAGACCGCATTTTTCGTAGAGAAGACGACCGATTTTTTTATGAAAATAATCTGCTGAAAGTGTTCCGTTGGTATGCAAAAAACGATCTAATTGTCTTCTGACAGCATTTTCAGCTTCTTCAAAAGCAGGATGATCTATGTCGAATTTTGTAGTGTTTAATTCGCCAGCCAAATAATTTGGAATCGTGTAAGGTGCAATAAAGTAGCCATCTACGCAAGCTTGAAGCAGTGAATTTGCTCCAAGACGATTGGCGCCGTGATCTGCAAAATTAGCTTCGCCTAAAGCAAATAAACCTGGAATTGTAGTCATCAATTCATAATCGACCCAAAGTCCGCCCATCGTAAAATGTGCCGAAGGTGAAATGAGCATTGGTTCTTTATAGGCGTTTATTCCTGTAAT
Organism: Flavobacterium quisquiliarum; assembly: GCF_019308285.1. Classification (GTDB taxonomy): domain Bacteria; phylum Bacteroidota; class Bacteroidia; order Flavobacteriales; family Flavobacteriaceae; genus Flavobacterium; species Flavobacterium quisquiliarum. The sequence continues at coordinate 48,692 of NZ_WWEM01000022.1, read as the reverse complement.
CTTTTCATACATGGTAAAAAGATTACTGTATTTAGCTTCAATTGTATCTTTTCCCTGCGCTTTGATAGCATCTGAAAAATCTAAATAAATAGCATTTTTCATTGGTCCAACGCCATGCCCGGCATCGATTCTTTCTTTGGCGGCACGGGAAGAAATATCTCTTGGCGCTAGATTTCCAAACGAAGGATAACGGCGTTCTAGATAATAATCTCGTTCTTCTTCTGGAATCGAATTGGCATTTCTGTCATCATTCGCTCTTTTAGGAACCCAGATGCGCCCGTCATTTCGAAGCGATTCTGACATTAAAGTCAATTTAGACTGATTTTCTCCATGCTGTGGCAGTGAAGTAGGATGAAATTGAATCCAGCTTACACCAGCCATAAAAGCTCCTTTTTTGTGCGCTCTCCAAACGGCAGAACTATTACAGCCCATTGCAAGAGTAGATAAATAATATACTTTTCCGTAACCGCCTGAAGCCAGTACAACGGCATCAGCCACATGGCGTTCCAGTTTTCCTGTTTCGAGATTTCGGGCTATTATTCCTTTGGCTTTGCCATCGATAACAACTAATTCAAGCATTTCGTGGCGTGTGCACAATGCTACTTTTCCTAAAGCGGCTTGTCGTTCTAGAGCTTGATAAGCACCCAATAAAAGCTGTTGTCCAGTTTGTCCTCTAGCATAAAAAGTTCGCGAAACCTGAACTCCACCAAATGATCGATTATTTAAATAACCTGCATATTCTCTTGCAAAAGGAACTCCTTGGGCTACAGCATGGTCAATTAAAGCAGCGGAACATTCGGCTAAACGATATACATTGGCTTCACGCGATCTAAAATCGCCGCCTTTAATAGTATCATAAAACATTCTGAAAGTGCTGTCGCCGTCATTTTTGTAGTTTTTTGCAGCATTTACACCACCTTGCGCAGCGACAGAATGTGCCCGTCTAGGAGAGTCCTGAAAACAAAAAGACTTAATATTATAGCCTTGTTCTGCTAAGGATGCCGCGCATGAAGCGCCTGCAAGCCCTGTACCAACGACTATAATAGTAAGCTTTTTTCGATTTGCCGGATTTACCAGTTTGGCTTTAGCTTTATAAGTATTCCATTTTTCTGAAAGTGGTCCTTCGGGTATTTTTGATTCCATCATTTTTTTGTGGTTTAAAATGAATTGATGCAAAATTGTAAACGCAACGATACTTTAGGGACTCTAATGTACTATAAAAATCTTATAAAATGAAATTATTGTTTGCTGATTATCATTAGGTTATTTAATTATGTCATGTTTAGGTAAAAATTATTTGTTTGATATGTCAAATAAATAATTATATTTGATATGTCAATTAATTATATCAGAATGAAGAAGAAAACACCAACAGGTACAGTACTTTATACTATTGAACAGACCATAAAGGAGTACAGGAAAATTTGCCAGAAAAACATTCAAAAGATTGTTAGCGATATTACGGTTGATCAATGTTTGGTATTAATTATTTTGAATGATAATTCAAATATTTCTCAGATCGAGATGGCAAGACTCATTTTTAAGGACAATGCTTCTGTTACTAGAATTATTGAATTAATGGTTAAAAAAGATTATCTGCTAAGAGAAGAAAACGAATTGGATAAAAGGAAATCGAAGCTTGTAATTACCGAAAAAGGTTTGCATACAATAGATTTGTTGACTCCTGTCTTTAATTTAAATCGAAAAACGGCACTCGATGGTTTGTCTGCAGAAGAAATTGAACAACTTGATCGAATTCTTCATAAAATAATTTTAAATTGTAAAACTTCATAAAAATGAAAAAACATATTGCATTGTTATTGTTTGTATTTTCGATTGGTTTATATTCAGAAAATACAACAGCTCAAAAGAAAGAAATCAATTTATCAGATTTAGATAAAAAGCTGGTTATAGATTCATTATCTAAAAAACTTGAAGAATTTTACATAAGGTCAAAAACGATTGGAGAAATCAGTAAAAAACTGAATGAAAATTTAAAAAAAGGAAGTTATAAAAATATTTTGCTTGCGAATGAATTTGCTTCAAAGCTTAGTGCAGATTTAATAGAAGCGAGTAAGGATTTGCATTTTAGGGTTATGTATGAGCCTGCTTGGGCAGAAAGCCAGCAAAAAGTCAAAGAAAAAGAGACACAGGAAAAGATTAAAGCGGCAGAATTAATAGAAGCTAAAAAGAAGAATTTTGGCTTTATGCAAGCTAGAATTTTGGAAGGAAATATTGGTTATTTAGAGTTTAATTATTTTGAAGATCCAGCAATTGGAAGTGAAACTGCTGCTTCAGTAATGCAATTCCTTAATAATACAGATGCATTATTAATTGACTTGCGTAAAAATAACGGAGGAGCTATGGAAATGGGACAATTTATCAGCAGTTATTTTTTCTCAAACAAAGAATTACCGCTCTATAAATACTATTATTTTGAAGAAAACAGAAAAAAAGTAGAAAGAGAAATGTGGTTATTGCCATCTGTTCCTGGGAAACGATTAGATGCAATTCCGATTTATATTTTAACAAGTGGTGCTACTTTCTCTGCTGCTGAATGGATGAGTTATTCTCTTCAAAATTTAAAACGCGTTACTATTGTTGGGGAAAAAACGGCTGGAGGTGCTCATCCTATAACTAGAACGGTATTGGCTAACGGCTTTTCTGTAAATATTCCGTTTGGAGAGGTCAAAGACCCAATTACCAATATGGACTTTGAAGGAAGAGGAGTAATGCCAGATATATTATGTAAAAGTGAAGAAGCGATAAACACCGCTCATTTATTAGCATTGAAAAATTTATCAGAACAAAATAAAGATGCTGCAAATGATCTTAATTGGTTTGTTCCTGTGGTCAAAAACAGACAGAAAGCTCTTGTTGTTAATGCTGAACTTTTGAAATCTTATGAAGGTAAATTTGGAAAATCTGAATTGGTTTTCGAAAACTACAATTTGTATTTTAGGTGGAACAACATAATCACACTTTTGTTAACACCATTAGAATCTGATTTATTTATAGTGGATGGTACTGACGATTATCGCATAAAGATTGTATTCGAAAATAACTCAGTAAGCGCAATTAAAAGAATCTACCGTGATGGACAGGAAAGAATCTATAAGAAAGATTAAGTATCAGAATTTTTAAAAATAAAAAAACTCCAAATGTTATAAACTTGGAGTTTTTTTATTTTCCGATAATTTCCTTACGGTGTAAAGTGCCCCACTCATTTAATGCCCCAATTACTTTATATAAGGTATGACTGTGTTCTGTTCTGGCATATTCAACAGTGGGCGGGAACGTATCATAAACAGTTCTGATGACCAATTTGTTTATCTCTAGATCTTTAAGCTCTTTAGAAAGCATTTTATCTGTAATTCCGTTGATGTCTTTAGAAATTTCCTTAAATCGTTTCGGTCTGTTTGATAAAGCTATCAAAATTGGGAGTTTCCATCTGCCGCTTAAAACCTCCAAGGCATCTCTCACAGGTAGTAATGCAGCAAGACATTCTTCTGGCTGACAGTTCATTTCTTTTGTTAATTCGCTCTTTGTTTTCATATAAATGATGTTACTATCCTCAAGGATAGCGCTATCCTTAAGGATAGTACTATAAAAGAGATAGCAAATGTAGATAAGTTTGTATCGTAAAACAAACAATAATAAGTTATGAGCCAAAAAATTCTACAAATAATTACCAGTACAAATGGAGAAAACTCGTTTAGCAATCAATTATCAAAAGCAGTTATTGAAAAATTAGCTGTAATTCATCCAGATACTGAGGTAAAAATACTTGATTTGACTAAAACACCATTGCCATATTTAACTAATTCACATATCAGTGCCGTTTATACTCCAGCAGAAGCACATACGCCAGAGCAAGCAGAAGTCTTAAAACATTCAGATGATGCGATACAAACTTTATTAGAATCTGATATAATTGTAATTGGCGTGCCATTGTATAATTTTGGAATTCCAGCAGTTTTAAAAGGATGGATTGATCAGGTAGCACGAGCAGGAAAGACTTTTAGTTATGCAGATGGAAGTCCAAAAGGTTTAGTTACCAATAAAAAGGTCTATCTTTCCATTGCTTCGGGGGCTATATTTTCTGAAGGTCCTTATAAAAGTTACGATTTTTCGGAATCTTATTTAAGGGCTGTTTTAGGATTTTTAGGAATGACAGATGTTACGACTTTCCGTGTAGAAGGAACAGCAATTCCAGATTTCGCAGCAAATGCATTGCCAAAAGCTTTGTCTTCTATTGAAGAATTTGCTTTTTAAAAATTGAATTTAGGTCAACTTTAAACAAAAATAATCTGCCAGATCTGCTGAATCAGCGGGAGTAATTTTTTAGCTCGCAGATTCAGCAGATTTTTTATAAAAGAAAATAAAACAACTTAAGATTATTTCTCAATTATCATAGTTACTCCCTGACCGCCGGCAGCACAAATAGAAACTAATCCTCTTCCTGAACCTTTTTCATTTAGTAGTTTTGCCATTACACCAATAATTCGGCCACCAGTTGCAGCAAAAGGGTGTGCGGCAGCCAAACTGCTTCCTTTCACATTTAGTTTTTCTCTATCAATGGCGCCTAACGTTTTCTTTAGGCCGATAGATTCGCTGAGTTCTGAACTTTCCCATATTTTTAAAGTCGCTAAAACCTGCGCAGCAAAAGCTTCATGAATTTCATAATAATCAAAATCCTGAAGATTTAGTCCTGCCTTTTCCAGCATTCTGGAAACAGCAAACAAAGGAGCTAATAACAAATTCTGCTGATTTTTAACGTATTCAATAGCTGCAATTTCTGCAAATGTAATATACGCCAGAATTGGAAGTCCGTTTTCTTTTGCCCATTCTTCGCTAGCTAAAAGAACACAAGAAGCACCATCTGTAAGAGGAGTAGAGTTTCCTGCTGTCAAAGTACCATTAACTTTATCGAAAGCAGGTTTTAGTTTAGCTAATTTTTCAATCGTTGAATCTTTTCTTAAATTATTGTCTTTTTCTAATCCGTTGAAAGGAGTAATCATATCATCAAAAAAGCCTTCATCATATGCTTTTGCCATATTCAAATGACTTTTTAATGCGAATTCATCTTGATCTTCTCTTGAAATTTTATAGTGTTTTGCAGTAATTTCAGTATGACCACCCATTGAAAGCCCTGTCTGAGATTCTTCGTTTTTAGGAACCAACGGACTTAAATCTTTTGGACGAAGTTTTAAAAAGGTTTTAATTTTTCCACCCAGCGATTTGGCTTGTCTGGCTTCCAACAAAATTTTTCTAAGTTTTTCACTTACGGCAATCGGCATATCACTGATGGAGTCAACGCCGCCAGCAATTCCAGATTCAATTTGTCCTAAAGCAATTTTATTGGCAATATAAACGGCACTTTCAATTCCTGTATCGCATGCTTGCTGCAAATCGCACGCAGGAGTTGCAGGATCAAGGCTTGTTTTCATTACACATTCTCGGATTAAGTTGTTGTCGTAGGTGTGTTTTATTACAGCACCACCGGCAACTTCTCCTAATAATTTACCTTTTAGATTGTATTTGTCAATAAGTCCGTTAAGAGCGGCTGTCATCATTTCTTGGTTTCCAACATTTGCGTAAGCGGTATTGGCACGTGCAAACGGAATTCTATTGTAACCTACAATAGCTACTTTTCTTATTGTATTAGGATTCATATCAGTAAGGTATTGGTTAAATCTGTCTTTGGATTTTTGCAACATAAAGATAGAAAGAGAATTCATTATACCACTTAATGTAGATTAATATTATGAAGAAATAACTTTAAAAAATAGCTGGTAAAAGATATTTTAGTGTCAAATGCATATAAATTGTTATATTTATTTAGAATGATTAAAAATAATTTGGATAAGTTAAGATTTGAATATACTTTTGGGGCTTTAATTTTAATCAAACCAAAATGAAAATAGTTTTTAATAAAAAAGTGTATTTTTTTGCATTGCTTTTGACTTCATTAAATATGATGGCACAGGAGTTTGGAAAAGTAACAGGAAAAGTTACTTTGATTGGTAACAAGCCCGCAGAAAATATTGCTGTTGCTTTAAAGGGAACAAAATATTCAGATGTTACAACAGTTTCAGGTCAGTATGAAATTACAAGAGTAAAACCAGGAACTTATACCATTGTGATAAGTGGTGTTGGTATTCAAGCATTGGAAGATAAAATCGTGGTTATTTCTCAAAAAACAACAAGTAAAAACTTTTCACTTTCTGAAACTCAGGAAGATCTTGATGAGGTAGTTATTACAAAAAACAAATATAAACAGGACAAACCTTCGTTATCATTGCGTCTTCAGACTCCTGTTCTTGAAATTCCTCAAAATATACAAATCGTAAGTTCTCAAACCTTAAAAGACCAGCAGATTACAAGTATGAGTGACGGTGTAATTCGTAATGTAAGTGGTGCAGTGCGTTTGGAACATTGGGGAGATTTGTACACTAATATCACTATGCGTGGTTCTCAAATTCAAGCTTTTAGAAATGGCTTTAACGTAGTTTCTTCTTTCTGGGGGCCATTAACTGAAGATATGAGTTTTGTAGATCATATCGAATTTGTAAAAGGACCGGCTGGTTTCATGCTTTCCAGCGGAGATCCAAGCGGACTTTATAATGTGGTAACTAAAAAACCAACGGGAATAACAAAAGGTGAGGTAAGTGCTATTGTAGGAAGCTATGATTTCTACAGAGTAAGTTTAGACCTTGACGGAAAATTAGATAAAAAGGGAAAACTATTATACCGTTTTAACGGAGCTGCACAAAAGAAAGGTTCATTTCGTCCATATGAACATAATGACCGCTATGTAATTGCACCAGTAATTTCATATCAATTTGATGACAAAACAAAATTGACATTTGAGTACAATTTTCAGTATGCAAATATGACAGAGGTTGGTTCTTATTATGTATTTGGACCAAAAGCAGGCGGTTACGCTACTATGCCACGTAATTTTACTATGACAGCACCAGGTTTGCCTGATACCAATATTCAAGATCATAGTGGTTATTTGCAATTTGAACATAAATTTGATGACAACTGGAAATTAACAGCACAGACTTCTTATTTTAAATATATTCAGCAAGGTTACAGTTCATGGCCATCCGCTGTAGGTCCTGCAACTACTGCAAATGGAGATATTGCAAACGGAGAAATTATTAGAAATGTGGGCATCTGGGATGCAGATAGTAATATGTTTCTAGGGCAGATTTTCGTAAATGGTAAATTTAGCACTGGAGCGGTAAGTCATAAAGTTTTAGGAGGAATAGATTTAGGAGATAAAGATTATGCTGCAGATTGGGGACAATCTCATGATCTTGATACCGCTGCTAATCCTTTTAATATTTATAACCCAAATTACGGAACTCCATCAAACGGTTTCCCACAATTTGATCATGATACGCCACTTAGCCAAAGAGCTGGAGGACTTTATGGTACAAAATATGCTGCGGGTTACATTCAGGATGAACTTGGTTTTTTTAGTAACAGATTAAGATTAACCCTTGCAGCGAGGTATACATGGATTAGCCAGACTAGTAGCTATGAGACAGAACCAAACGAGGATAGTCATATAACACCTCGTGCAGGTTTAAGTTATTCTATTACTAACGATTTAGCGGTTTATGGATTATATGATCAAGCTTTTACACCTCAATCAGGGGTTGTAAGAGATGGAGAATTAAAACCATTAACAGGTAACAACGTCGAATTTGGTATCAAAAAAGATTGGTTTGATGGTTCATGGAATACTACCTTATCCGTTTATAATATTATAAAGAAAAATGAATTAACTTCAGATCCGTTAAGTACTCCGCAGAATCCAACTAAAATTGTTTTAGGTGAAAAAAGAGCTCAAGGTTTTGAATTTGATTTAAGAGGAAAAATATTTGATGGTCTTAATCTGATCGCAAATTATGCTTTTACAGAATCTACTGTGACGAAATCTAATGTAAGTGGAATTAATGTAGGCGATGTTGTTCCTGGATATTCAAAACATACAGCAAATGCGTGGCTGAATTACACTGTTCAATCTGGTAAAATAAAAGGATTAGGTGCTTCAATTGGGGGAACTTTCCTTGACGGACGTGAGACAGATACTTGGGGCGAAGGTCTTCAAAGATTACCTTCTTACTTTAAGTTAGATGGAGGTGTATCTTACGAAATCGGAAAAGTAAAAGTTACGGCAAACGTATTTAATATTTTAGATAAATATCTATACAGCGGTTCTTACTACGAGTGGTTGCAAGCTTACTACTGGCAGGCAGAAGCAGGAAGAAACTTTAGAGTTGGTGTGACTTATAAATTTTAAAGGTGCTAAGGTTCTGAGAAGCTAAGATTCTAAGGTTTCAAGGTTCAGAGGAACAAAAGAACAAACAATTGATATCTATAGATTTATGAATTGCCTCCAGTTTTAACTGGAGGTAATCGATAAATAGAGAGAGAAAGGCTTTAGCCAAACTTTATTAGTTTGGCTAAAGCCTTTTCTGTTTTCTTCTCTTTTTTTATCCATCTAAAGCTGGACGCTATTCAATTGTTGAAATAATAAATAGCTGCTTAATCTGCCAGAATCATTTTAATCCCGATAGCTATCGGGAGCGTGAAAATTTAATTACAAATATTATTAAAATAGAAATAAATAAAAAATCCTTTTAATCTATGTATCCCGATAGCTATCGGGAGTGGCAAAAGATTATCCCTTTCTAATCAATGGAATTAATTTTGTTCCAATTAATTCTATTGCGCTCATTAATTGTTTGTGCGTCAATCCAGCATTATCCATTTGGAAAGTAAAACGGTCAACGCCTCCAAGTGCTTCACTATGACGAAGGATTTTCTCAGCAGCTCTTTCCGGACTTCCAACAATTAAGACTCCTAAATCATCAATTAATCCGTCAAATTTGCCTTTCGTTACGGGAGGCCAGCCTCTTTCATATCCTAGTTTTGTCCATAATTCGGCATAACCTGGATAGTATTCTTCGATTGCACTTTCTGTTGTGGTTCCAACATAGCCAGGCGAATGCAATCCAACTTTTAATTCGTTAGCTTTAAAACCCGCTGCTTTTCCAGCTTCTCTATATAAATCAATTAAAGGTTTAAAACGATGTGTTTGTCCGCCAATAACGGCAACCATTAACGGAAGACCAAGTGAACCCGCTCTAATAAAAGATTCAGGAGTGCCTCCAACGCCAAGCCAGATTGGTAGTTTTTTCTGTAAAGCTCTTGGATAAACTGGTAAGTCATTTAAAGCGGGACGAAATTTTCCTTCCCAAGTCACAAACTCATTATCTCTAATTTGTAAAAGCAGTTCCAGTTTTTCTTTAAAAAGAGTGTCATAATCTCTCAAATCATATCCAAAAAGCGGATAAGCTTCAATAGCAGAACCACGACCAACAACAATTTCGGTTCTTCCTTTTGAAATTAAATCTAAAGTGGCAAAGCTTTGATAAACACGAACAGGATCCGCCGCGCTTAAAACCGTTACAGCACTTGCTAAACGAATATTTTTTGTTCTTGCCGCCGCCGCACTTAAAATAACGGCTGTAGCAGAATCTAGAAATTCTTTCTTGTGATGCTCTCCAATTCCGAAAACATCAAGACCAGCCTGATCTGCAAATTCGATTCTCTGCAATAACTGCTCCATGGCATCAACACTACTCAACGTGTTGTTATCGCCATACATTGCCGAAGCAAAACTGTCTATTCCTATTTCCATAAATGCTATAAAATTTCAATTTCAATATCAATACCAATATCAATGTAAAATCTACAATTTTCTAATGAGAAAAACCGAATGAAATACTGATAATAATAATGACAATTACAATTAAAGTAATGCCTACATATAAATAATCTTTCTCCAATAAAAATGAAAAAAGCGATAGTAAAACACGTAATACAGGAGTTAAAAACAATAAAATAATTCCTGTGAAGATTAAAGATGCGCCGTCTCCCTGAATTGCTCCATGGTAAACTGAAGCGATTACTTCAAATATATTTCGGTCATTTTCTTTAAAAACAGAATAATCTTCAATCTGGCTTCCGTGGTTCATTAAATAAACAATTCCACCAATAAAAGCGACTGATAACGAAATCCAAACACCATAACGTAGTAAGTTTCCGATGATGGTTTGAAAGTCTTTTTCTCCAAATTTTTCTTCTTGTACCATATTAGATTTTTCCATTTAGTCCGTTATAAATCATATTTACTGCCAAAACAAAAATCAGGCAGGCAAAAAATACTCTTAATTTTTTCGGATTTGTTTTCACTAATATTTTAGCGCCAGCCATTGCTCCAAACAAAACGCCAATTACAACCGGCATACAAATTCCAGGTTCGATATATCCTTTCTGAATATAAATTACGGAACTTGCCATTGCGGTAACACCCATCATAAAATTACTGGTTGTAGTAGAAACTTTAAACGGAACTCGCATAATATTATCCATTGCAATTACTTTAAAAGCACCCGAACCAATTCCGAGTAAACCAGACATCATTCCGGCAACGCCCATCATACTGAAACCGCCAATCACATTTTTGGTTCCGTACTTGATAACTTCACCGTCGTGAGCAGGATAAGTACCATCTAATTTTAATTTTTTAGCCAATGGACTAGATTCTAAAACAATATGTTCTTCTTTTTTACGAAGTGAATTAATTGCTGAGAAAATCAACGTTAGTCCAAATAAAACTGCAATAAATGAAGTAGGGGCAACGGTAGAAAGTAAAGCACCACAAACCGCACCAATCGTAGTGGCGATTTCGAGAAAAATTCCCATTCTCATATTAGTAATTCCTTCTTTTACATAAGCGGCAGCAGAGCCTGAAGAAGTTGCAATTACCGAAACCAAAGCGGCTCCAATGGCATAATGAATATCGACTCCGAGAAGAATTGTGAGCAGCGGAATGATTATAATTCCCCCGCCCAAGCCTGATAATGAACCGATAAAGCCTGCTAAAAAGGCACCGAGTATCATAATCAGTGTAAAGGTAAGTATTGTCATTTAAAATATGTTTTTGTATTTGCTAATTTACGAATACATATTTGTTCAAGACCTTAAATATACCTTAAAAATATTTTTGCTTTTATAGGGATTTTTTTAACCGCAAAGTGCGCAAAGATTTTTACTCAAGATTGCGAATACAAACGCAAAGTTCGCAAAGCTTTGTCAATATACAGCTTTGCGAACTTTGCGTTTTTTTATAACCTCGCATAAAAAAATCTTTGCGCCCTTTGCGGTTAAATTTTTGTTTGGAAATGCCTGACTAAACCTTCAATCTCAGCTTAGTAGGCGGATAACCAAATATCCTTTTAAAAGCAATACTAAAATTAGAAACATTCTGATACCCCGAAAGAAGACTGATTTCCTGAATGGAAAGTGTAGTGTCTGTTAAAAAATGTCTCGCTTTATTCATTCTGATTTCCTGCAGATAACCAAAAACAGTGTCGCCAAAAACAGTCTTAAAACCTTCTTTCAGCTTAGTTTGGTTTACGCCGACTTTTCTAGCCAGTTCTACAATAGTAAACGGATTGTCAATGTTTTCACGAATTAACTGCGCGGCAAATTTTATTTTTTCAACGTCGTCTCCAGCTAAGTTTCTGGATTGTTTTTCGATGTCTAAATTATGATGACTTAAAGCAATAAGTTCATAGATTTTAGATTCCATATAGATTTTTCGGGTCAAACCGCGGTAAAAACAGTTTTTGATGTCTTCTATAACGCTGAATATTTTAGCACTTATTTTGATTTCGTTTTTAGCTAAAGCGTTGCTATTATTTTTTTGAATATTATTAAGGAAACTGTCCATTATTTTAGATTCCCCTTCGTATTTAGTCAATACATTTAAAGGAAGATGGATGTCAAAAGTATTATATACAATATCTTTTTTGAAGTCAATTTTGGCATGATTGTCTTCGGCAGAAAGAAAAGTGATGTTTCCAGACATTGGCGAAGCATAACCTTTTGCAGAGCCAGGATTTATGTATCCGATTTTTTGATTCGTAAGATTAAAATGCATTTCTAATAATGAAGAATCTCCATGCCCAGAAATCGCAACATCATCATGTAGTTGATAGTTTCCCTGAAGAATTGATAACTCTTCTGTAATAGTATGTTCGTGGAATAAAATATCGCCTTTAGGTGTGACAAATTTGATGTCTTTTTCGTGCTGAAGTACTGTTTCAGGCAGTTGTAGTTCTGGTTTTTTATCTATTTCTAGAAAATCCACAAAATCATCTGAGTCAATTTTAAATGCCATCCTTTATACTTCTAAATTCATAATTAAAACTTCCACTTTCATAAATGCATCGATTGGTAATCAAATACTTTTGCACTGCAAATATAATTTATAATAAGTTTAAATAAAAACAGCTTTGACATTTAAATTACACCTTATGTTTATGTTTCTGGTTGGCTTGTTCGGTGCAAATGCCTGTCCAGTATATATTCATATTGAAGATAATCTTGGAAATCCTGCTTCAGGTTTAACCGTTTTGGTTAACAATAAATCAATGGGAATCAGCAATAGTTCAGGAATTCTGGAGTTTTCGCTTAACGATGGAAATTACACTATTGAAATTGTGAAAAACGATATTATAAAATCTAGAAAAACCGTTTCTGTTGTTTGTGGTCAGGACAATCATTTTAAATTTCAATTAGATTCTCCTAATAGTGATTCGGCCAATTTAAAAGAAGTTACTATACAGAATAAAAGTGTAAAAAAACAGATCGAAGAATCTCCTTTTTCGGTTCAGGTTATTGATTTTAAAAAACAATATGATAAAGCGGGCGATGTTGGCGATTTTTTAAACCGAGCTTCGGGAGTAAAAATCAGAACTAACGGAAATATAGGCTCTCAAGTACAGGTCAATCTGGGCGGACTTCAGGGAAAAGCGGTTCGTATTTTTAAAGACGGAATTCCAATTGAGTTGTTTGGACACGGTTTCAGCCTTGGAACTATTCCCGTAAACATGCTGGATCGTGTTGAAATTTACAAAGGCGTTATGCCAGTTTATCTGGCTTCAGATGCATTGGGAGGCGGTGTAAATCTTGTTACCAGAACTTCCACTAAAGATTTTGCTGAAGTATCGTATGAAATTGCTTCTTTCAATACACATCGTGCGACAGCCAATTTATATCTTCAAAATAAAAACAATTTCTACGGAGGTTTTAATGGTTCTTTTAATTATTCTGATAATAATTATAAAGTAAATGTCCCAATTCAAAATGCTACCAATGAAGAGTACAGAAATGTAAAACGTTTTCACGATATGACCAGATCCAATTATGGAGAAGCATTTGTGGGATTAAAAGAAAAAACATGGGCAGATGATCTTCGTCTGACTTTAATTTATTCTGATTTTTATAAGCAGATTCAAAATGATGCCGGTATGGTAAGTGTTTATGGACAGGCATTTTCTAAGGAGCAGAATTACACGGGAATGATCAATTACCGCAAGAAATTCTTTGATGATAAGCTTAAAGTAAATTTCCTGACGAATTACAGTCATTTTAATACCAAATTTATTGATACTACTACAGTTCGTTACAATTGGTTAGGAGAAGTTATTGCTGAGAACATGCAACAGGGAGAGATTAGAACAGGAAACAATCAGCGAATGAAATACAATTTTGTTTCTTCGAGATTGAACTTGGAATATGAACTTTCTGATCGTAATTTTTTAGAATTCAGTCAATTGTATTATGCGCAACGCAGAAAAGGAAGCGATCCTCTTGGAGCAGTTTCTGTGATTGACGGAGTTGATGTTTTGACCGTTCCGGCAACTTATCGAAAAGATAATATGGCATTCGCCTGGCGTTCATTATGGCTTGATAAGAAATTAGAAAGCATTGTAGCAACCAAATATTATCATTATTATACAGATGGATACACAACTGATAATTACGGTTTTGCATGGAAATCTTCAAAAGATGACAGTCAGTTTGGCTATTTAGGAGGACTAAAATGGGAAGAGAACAATTATTTATTGAAGTTTTCTTATGAATATGCAACGCGCCTTCCAGATGAATATGAAATTTTTGGAGATGCGAGATTAGTAAAAGAAAATCTAGATCTTAATCCTGAAAAAAGCCATAATCTGAATTTAAATGGTCAGTATTCTATTATAAAAGAAAACAGCAGCTTAACCTTTTCTGCCAATTTATTCTATAGAAAAGTTCAGGATATTATTTTTCTAGAATTGGATATTCCGTTCAACCGATACATTAATTATGAGAATTCAGAAATAAAAGGTTTTGAATTTGAAACCAATTATGCTCCAGCAAAATGGCTGAATACAGGATTTAATGTAACCTATCAAGACATTCGAAGAGTTGGAATTAAAGAAGCTGCTTTTAAATACTTAAATGATTCTAGAGTGCCGAATATTCCGTTTTTGTTTGGAAACTTTTGGGCGAATACTTTCTTCGGAAACTTATTCGAAAAAGGAGACAGCTTAAATTTTACTTGGAATGCTAATTATACACATAGATTTTTCTTAGTTGAAATTCCAAAAAATCAGGAACCGCCTTTATTTGGTTCCGTAAAAGATTTCCAAACCTCATTAATTATTCCGAGAGACGGCAGAATCGGACAGTTTTCTAATGATGTGGGAGTTTATTATCATTTTGCAGATAAAAAAACAACGGTTTCAGGCGAGTGCCGAAACATTGGAGATGTCCGATTGTACGACAATTTTAACGTGCAGCGACCTGGAAGATCATTCCATCTTAAACTAGTTTATAATTTTTTTTAAATAAAACCAATAAATCAGATCAACTATGAAAAGAAGCAACTCACTTCGTTCAGTACTGGCAGGGATAGCTGCTTGTATGCTTTTATTTTCTTGCAGCAGCAATGATGATAATAATACTCCGGACAACGGAAACTCAGACGATACTTTGCCAAAAAATGAAACTTGGATTATATACAACGGTGCTGCTAACTGGAGCGGTGGTGTTTATGCCTTAAAAGACAATAAATCAAGAGAAATCAACCTTTCTGGATTACCGTTTTTACAGGTAACTTCTTCTTTAGGTGGAAGAGTATTTGGAAAAAGTCTTTTTAAAGTAAATGACGTTTCTAATGCAAAACAAGGAATCAATAAAATGGGACTTGATGCAACTGGAAAAGTGGTAGATCAAGGATTTTTAGCATCTCTTTCTAATGCTTACGAAACAAACTATTTAGTAGCAAGTGCAACAGAAGGTTACTATTGGGATAAAGTAAGAGGTGGATTAAAATTACAGAAATTCAATCCAACTACTATGGAAAGAACTGGGGAAATTGATTTTTCTTCACTTTCAGAAGGACAGCCTTTAGAATCTATCGGGCAATTAATCATTGCAAAAAGAGAAAATAAATTATATCTAGATTTATTATTAGGAGATAAAGCAGCAGGAAACTGGCAGGTAACTCCTGTAGTAAAAGAAGTAGCTATTGCAGTTTATGACTTGACTACAAACAAAATCGAAAACGTAACTAAAATGGGTACTACAACTAATTTAGGTGTATTTATTGACCACGTTTTATGGAGTTTAGACGAAGTTACAGGAGATTTATATTTTGCTTCTGTTGGTGATATGAAAACACAGCCAAGTGATTATTCGTCAAAAATCCTTAGAATCAAAAAAGGAGAAGTTAATTTTGACACTACATTTGCACTTGACATGAAGTCTTACCAATTCCCAGCTGAATTCAACAGACTTTTTGCTTATAACAATAAAATCTATACTACAATTCCATCAAGAGCAGTTTCTTACTATGGAGGTGGACAGCACGGAGTTAGATACAGAGACGATGTTTGGTTCTGGAATGAAATTGATGTAACGACTAAAAAAGCAACTCGTTTGAACATTCCACCAGATAATTTCTACACAACTCAAAATCCATTCTACCACAACGGAGATATCTATTTCTTATCCAACAGTACTTCAGATGGTTTTTCAGGAGTTAATCAATACAATCCTGTTACAAAAGAAATTAAAGAAACTTTCCGTTTAAAAGAAAGCGGAAGAATTCAAGGATTTGATATTATCAAAGACTAATTTTTAGTAGTTAGTAGTTAAGGGTTATTTGTTAAGGGTTAAGGGTTAAGAGTTAGAAGTTGATCATCAACGTTTAACTCTTAACCCTTAACTTTTATATCCTATTATCAACAGCAAAAGCCGTTTTACCAATATTAGCAAGCAAAAGTGCGGCTGCAACGCTTGTCCAGACCGAATAATCAAAAGGCGCTTTTACAGAAACTGAAACCGCCATTGCAAATCCGAAAAAGAACAATAAAAAAGCAGTTCCTAAAGCTGCGATTCTAGTTTTAAATCCAAACAATAATAGCAGACTGAGTATAACTTCTAAGAAAGTTGCCATTGCACCCAGAATCTCGGCAATTGATTTGTCTGCATAAGGATTTAGGGTTTGAGTATACATTACGAAGTTTTCCCAATTTCCCCAAGCGACTCCATTTGAGCCCGGCGCTCCCCAAATTCCAAATCGATCAGCTACTGCTGAAAGCATTGTGATTGCTAAAACTATTCTTAAGATTAAACCTGCTTCCAGTATGGTTATGTTTTTCATTTTAATGGATAATTTTATTTCAGTATCATTAACGAATTCTTTTAAAATAAATAAAAGAAAATCGTTCGGTTATTTGTAATAACGACATAATGATCGCCAAATTGTTTAAAATAGCCGATAAAATGCATAAAAAGCAATTGAAAACTTTAAAGAGGGTAATTTATAATTCAGGACTTATTTGAAGATGTTCGAGTTTTTTTTCCACCAAAGTTTTTTCGCCCACGTTCTTAAATCCGAGTTTTAAATAAAGATTTTTTGCGAGCGGATTATCTTCTTCAACTAATAGACCTAAAGTCTGTTTGTTTTGATGTACATATTCGTTAATCAAAAACTGAAGTAGTTTAGAGCCAATTCCTTTTCCCTGATGATTTGGGTTTACCCCCAAAGAATCGATATAAAATTCACCGGCACGTGTTTCAAACTCCGGATCAAATTCCGGGTTATAATGTGCTCTGACGTATTCTATAATTGGATTACGTAAAGTTTCTATATCAGAACCATTGTAAATATTGACTGCGCCAATGATTTCTCCATTTTCCTCAGCCACAAAACAATTTTGATAAGAATACTGATTGCTTTCTCTTTCTATAAAATATTCCAGAAAGTCTTTCGCGGAAGCGTAATCTTTCTTAGTTAAAAATTTATAGACAATATCTTCCATTGCTAATAATAATATAGGTGCAATATATTTAGAATCGGATTTGTTGGCTTTTCTGATATTCATTTTAAGAAATTTAGATGTAACAAATTTAAAGTTTTATTTAAACACATAGAAACATAGTTATTGTTTGTGGATAAAGGCGTTTTACTTGCATAAATAAACATAGCTTTCACGTATGCGATACTTACTTCTCAATCTTGTCATCCTGACGAAGGAAGGATCTTCGTAAGTAGCTCCGTATAGTGAATCGCCAATCTTTGTAGAGTTTCTTGCGGAGATCCTTCCTTCGTCAGTATGACAAAACTGTGCGGGAGACTATGTGAAAAAAATATATTCTCCCGCAGATTCTGCAGATTTAGCAGATTAATTCTGGAAACATCTGCATAATCCGCTAAATCTGCGAGAAAAAGAATTCTATATAAATAGTCAATATATTTTCACGTAGATTTATAAGGATTTGAGCAGATTAAAAAAAAATCTATGTTTATCTGCTTAAATCTGCAGAATCTGCGTGAAAGAAAAAATCTTAGTCTCTTTGAAAAAAATATATTTCTCCCGCAGATTCGGCAGATATTGCAGATTTGAATTGGGGATATCTGCTTAATCCGCTAAATCTGCGGGAGAAAAAAACTTTAGCCCTTTGAAAAAAATATACAAATTTTGCCCCAACTTATACCAACATTAACATTCAAACAGCGACTATCTTTGTTACTATATTTTAAACCAAAAATTTAAAACAATGAAAGCAATAGGATTTAAAACCTCATTATCTATAGAAGAAAAAGACAGTTTTATTGAATTTGAAACTACGAAACCAATACCCGGAGCACACGATTTATTGGTAAAAATCGATGCCATTTCAGTAAATCCAGTCGATTTTAAAATTCGCCAGAGCTCGGCAAAAGATACCGTTTTGGAAACTCCGAAAATTATCGGCTGGGATGCTGTCGGAATTGTACAGGCAGTTGGCGAAAAAGTAACTTTATTTGAAGTAGGAGATCTAGTTTATTATGCCGGAGATATTACCAAGCAAGGAAGTAATGCCGAATTTCAGATTATTGATGAAAGAATTGTCGGTAGAAAGCCAAAAACGTTAAGTGCTGAAGAATCAGCTGTAATTCCGTTAACCGCTTTAACGGCCTGGGAAATTCTGTTTGACCGAATCAGAGTTAATGCTGACAAAGACAAAGGAAAATCAATTCTAATCATTGGAGGCGCGGGTGGAGTAGGTTCGATTGCGATTCAGTTGGCGAAGAAAATTGCAGGATTAACTGTTATTGCAACCGCATCACGTCCTGAAACTATTGATTGGTGCAAACAACAGGGAGCCGATTTCGTAGTTAATCATAAAGATTTAGTGAAATCAGTAAGAGAAGCAGGTTTTGAAAACGTTGATTTTATCTTGGATTTTGTAGACACCAATGCCTATTGGGATACAATGGTCGAATTAATTAAACCTCAGGGACATATCGCTTCGATTACAGGAAGTGCTGAACCTTTAGTTTTGAATAAATTGAAAAGTAAAAGTGTTTCTTTTTCCTGGGAATTGATGTACACCCGCTCTATGTATCAAACAGAAGACATGGTAGAACAGCATAATATTCTCAATATTGTTGCTGATTTGTTGGACGATGGCATATTGAAAACAACTCTAAAAGAAACCTATCACGGACTTACAGCAGAAAATTTAAAGAAAGCACATCAGCTTTTAGAATCTGGAAAGACGATTGGTAAAATTGCTATTAAATTCTAAAAGGTTTTCTACTTATTGAAAAATATCTTTGGATATAATTTTAAACACATAGAAACATAGATTTAACCTTTAAACTACTACTCTCAATCTTGTCATTCCTCGCTCCTCGGAATGACAAACTGGGTGAACTATGTGTTAGAAACTAGTTTCTTTCTCTATTCTTTTCGAAATATAAAAATCTATGTTTCTATGTGTTTAAATATATTTTACATTTAATCAATTATTTAGAATAATTTTAAATAGTATTATTTGAATCACAACAATTTTTGTATTTTAGCCGAATTACAAGCCTAATTTGTATTTCATTTTTTAAAACCCAAAACTAAATTGTTATGATTTCAAAAAACACAGACCTTGGATTATTACTAATAAGAATCAGCGTTGGAGGTTTAATGCTTTTCCACGGAATTTCAAAAGTGCTTCACGGAATTTCTTTCCTTGTTGACAATATGGGCGCATTTGGATATGCTGTTTATATTGGTGAAGTTTTAGCACCAATTGCTATTTTATTAGGTTTCCGTACCAGAATAGCAGCGGTTCTTCTTGCCGTTACCTGTATTGTAGCGATTGCTGTGGCACACGCTCAGGATATTTTCTCGATCAGCGAACACGGAGGATATGCTTTAGAATTGTTAATGCTTTACTTTTTTGGTGCTATTGCTCTGTTTTTTACCGGAGGAGGAAAATATGCAGTCTCTAAAAATAATAAGTGGGACTAATTTAAAAGTCATTTTATAAAATAACAAAAGCTCTAAATTTCGATTTAGGGCTTTTTTTGTTTCAAGTTTGAAGGATCAAGAATTATAAATATTTATGCATAAGTTGAGAATCTTTGAAAGCTTTAAAATAAAATGAAGCAACTAAACCTTGCTTTCTTTGCGAAAATCCTTTGAGAACTTTGCATTACAAAAAAACTACTTTTATCGGATAAAATCACACTTTCACAGAACAGATGCTATATTCTACCGATCATTATTTTAATTGATATACTCTCGATATACTTTTGATTCCAATTAAAACCTTAAAATTCAAAAATATGTCACCATTGTCACCGCTTATCTGGATCATAGTCATTTCGCCTCTTTTAGTATTGGCACATTTTAAAACGGAGCAATCAAATCTTAAATACGTTGCTTTTTTTATTCTTTATTTTTTGGCTGATATGCTGTTACAGCAATACGGAAAAGTATTAATGCCGTTAGATTTTCTGGGTTTAAAGTTCAATTGGTCAGGAAAAATACTAAGTTTATTTTTAGGAATGTTGATCATTTTCTCCGTTTCCAAAGAAGAAAGAATCAAAATCGGATTTACCTCGAAAACCAATTCAAAAACACAATTAAAGTTTGGATTACTGTTTTTTCTGGGATTCACTTTATTTGATTTCGTTTTTAAAATGATCTTATTTCCAAAAGGCGAAACATTCGATTTAGAAACTTTTCTTTTTCAGGCGACAATGCCGGGCTTAACAGAAGAAATTGCTTTTAGAGGTATTTCGTTATGGCTTTTAAACAAAGCTTTTGCGCCAAAATGGAAGTATCGCGGAATAGAATTTGGCTGGTCGTTTGTTATTATAACCGTTTTATTTGGAGTAGGGCACGGAATGGTTTTAGACCAGGATTTGCATTTAAAGTTTGACCTTGTCACGATCATTTATCTTACACTGATTTCGTCTTTAAGCGTAGGTGTTTTGAGATGTTTTTCAGGGAATCTGATTTATTCTATTTTGGGGCATAACGCCATTAATTTGATCAACGCTTTAATTAGAATTTTATAATTTTTGTGTGTGGATCATTTTTAAACACATAGAAACATAGTCATTTGTTTGTCTAAAAAAGAATAGAGAAAGAAACTAGTTTCTCACACATAGTCCACACAGTTTGTCAGGATAACAAAATTATCGTGTTAAAAAGTGGAAACCACATTCATTAAAGAACTGAAAAGCCTTGAACCGCAAAGAAAAACTATGTTTCTATGTGTTTAATATTACATCAGCGAGAAAAAATAAATTATATTTGAAACTGCTTTACAACTGTATTACATGCCAAATACCACAACTGCTTCGGGCTATTTTTTAGATAAAATAGCGTCCTTAAACTTTGATCTGTTTTTTACCAAAAGAAATCGAATTTTACTGCATCTTTTGATGTGGTTTGTGTTTTCTGTTTTATTGTTTTTGAGTTATGTAATCGGTTATCATTTGGTTTATTTTGATGCCGTTCTGCTTACTATAAGAATGGCTTTGGTTAATATTATTGTCTTTTATATGTTGTTTTATCTTTTGCTTCCAAAGATTTTCTCAGTAAGCAAAACTAGAATTATAGTGCTTTTAGTGTTGGTTTTCCCAGTTTCGATTTTTCTATGGATGGCTTCAACATACTTTGTTTCCCTTTTATATTATATTTTAGGTCTTGAAGTTGATTTTGGAGAATTAAAAGGCGTCATCAAAATGAGTGCAGAACAGACTTTTTTAGAAGCTGTTTCTTTAAAAAGAATGCTTTCGCAGACTATAATCATTATTTCTCTGCTTTCCCCTTTTTGTTTTGCTAAGATTTTGGTTGAAATTGTAAAACTATACCACAGGAAATTTCAAATAGAGAAAGAGAAATTGGCATTGGAAATTCAGAATATTCAAATGGAAAAAGATTTTCTGAAAGCGCAATTAAATCCACATTTTTTATTTAATACTTTGAATAATTTATACGGATTAACGGTTAGGAAAGACAATCTCGCGCCAGAAATTATCCTGAATCTTTCGGATATTATGAGTTATACTTTGTATGAATCAAATACTGAAATCGTTCGCCTAGAGAAAGAATTGGATTTTATCCAAAATTATATCGCTTTAGAAAAGATGCGTTATGCTGATGAAGTCAATATTCAGGTCAATATACAAGGAGAAAACCAAACCGCAGGACTTTTTATTGCACCACTTTTGACTTTTACTTTCATTGAAAATGCTTTTAAATACGGATTAAAAAGCACTCAAAATGCCTTTGTAAAACTTGAGATTAAGATTGAAAACAACACGTTTTGGTTGAGTTTAGAAAATGATGTTGATGAAAGTTTTACAACTGAGAATTTCGGTGGAATAGGAGTAGAGAATGCCCGTAAACGTCTGGAATTATTGTATCCGGATCAATACGAATTGGAAATTAAAAATCTAAAATCGTCTTTTAAAGTTGATTTAAAAATAGTTTTAAGAAAGTAATGGAAAAGTTGAAATGCATTGTCGTAGATGACGAACCGATTGCGAGAGATATTATAGAGTCTTTTATTAGCGAAATCCCTTTTCTGCAATTGGAAGCTTCATTTGGAGAACCTGCAAAGGCATTGATGCATCTGCAGGAAAATACAATTGATATTGTGTTCAGCGATATAGAAATGCCAAAATTCACAGGTTTAGAACTGGTACAATCCCTTACGAACCCTCCTGTCATTATTTTTATAACAGCGCACCGCAATTTTGCTTTGGATGGATTTGAAACCGGGGCTTCAGATTATCTGGTAAAACCGGTTCGTTTCGATCGTTTTTTAAAAGCGGTAAATCGCGCCAAAGAATACCTTTCATTAAAGAAAACAGCTTCTGTACATCAAATCAATTCAGATCGCATTTTTATTAAATCGGAAGGAAAACTGATTAAGATTTTATTGAATGAAATCCTTTATGTAGAAGCGCAGGACGATTATTTGAAATTTGTCATTAACGGCGGATCTTATAAGACCTTAGGGACTTTAAAAGCAATGGAAGAAGTTTTGAAACTTCCAATGTTTTTTCGTGTTCAGCGTTCTTTTATCCTAAATCTTGAAGCAGTCAGAAGCTTAAATGGAAACAGGATCGAATTGATTGATGGGAAAAATATTTCTGTGGCTTTGAATAAAAAGGAGGAATTGTATTCGCTGTTAGGAATTAGATAATTTTTTTTAACCGCAAAGTCCGCAAAGGATTTTCGCAAAGAAACGCAAGGTTTAGTTATTACATTTTATTTTAAGTTCGCAGAGAGATAACTAAAAGCTCCAATTTTCAAACATAGACCGCGGTTTCAACCGCGTGGACGTCCAGATATGCATTGTGTTATATGCGTTGTGTTCCTGCGGTTGAAACCGCAGGCTATATTTTAAAAACATTTTGACTTAATTTTTTATAACTCTTTACTATTCCTTAAAGTTTGTCATTGCAAGAAACTCAACAAAAATTGGCAATTAAACTATTGCTATGTGTTTTGATGTAAATGAAATGCCTTTTTGCGTTAGTAGTATCTATGTTTCTATGTGTTTAAAATAATTAACGATTCGTCTGAATATAATCCGAAGGCGACATATTAAAATGCTTTTGGAAATTTCGCCCAAAGCTCGTTTGTGATTTGTAACCTACCATTTCTGCGATTTCGTACATTTTATAATTTTCATTCAATAATAATTCCGCGGCGCGTTTTAAGCGAACAATATTAATCAGTTCGTTTGGACTTAGATTCGTGATGTCTTTGATTTTTCGGTATAAAGTCGAACGGCTCATATTCATGATTTCGGCAAGCGATTCTACACTCAAATCCTGATCGGTAATGTTTTTAAGGATTTCATCGTCGAGTTTTTTTAGGAATTTTTCATCCGTTTTATTGTGGGCGATGCTTTTAATATGCGAAAGAGGTGAACTCGCGTAGTAATTCATAATCTGTCTTCGGTTTTCGATCAGATTATTGGCCTGTACTTTTAAATAATCCATAGAAAATGGTTTCGCGATATAAGCATCGGCGCCCACTTCAAGTCCGTCAATTTGTGATTTGAGCGAGTTTTTCGCAGTTAATAAAATAACGGGAATATGACTCGTTTCCAGATTGGTTTTAATGGTTTTGCACATCGTAATTCCGTCCATAATTGGCATCGAAACATCGGAAATTACCAATTGAATGTTTTCGTTATGAATGATTTTCAGCGCTTCTTCACCATTTTCAGCTTTCAAAATAGCATAAGTTCCAGCCAATTCTGAGGTAATAAAACTCAAAAGATCTTCATTGTCTTCAACCACCAAAATCTGTGCTTTTTCGTTTTTGATTTCAACAGTTTCTTTCGATGTTTCAGTTTCTTCTTCCTCTTTTTTAGAATCGGCGTAAAGCATAAATTCCTGTTCCTGATGTAACGGAACAGTCAATTCGAAAATGTTATAATTTAAATCTTCCACTAATTTCAAATTTCCGTTATGCAATTGTGCCAACGAATGCGCTAGCGAAAGTCCAATTCCAGTTCCGGAAGCCGTACTGCTGTCATCGACTCTAAAGAAAGGTTCAAAAATCTTGTCTTTTAAATGAATCGGAATCACATTTCCGTCATTTTTTACAATTAAAGTCAGTTTCTTTTCATCTCGAAACAAAGAAATGATGACTTTTTCGTTTGAGTATTTGATGGCATTATTGATTAAATTGCTTAAAATCTTTTTAAAGGCTTCTTTATCAACAAAAGCAAAAATATCTTTTTCACCCAATTCCAATTCAAACTGAAGTCCGCGTTCTTCGATTAACTGGCTGAATCTTAAATGAAAGTTTCGAACCATCGAAGAAATATTCGTTTCAACAAAAGTCAGTTTCAATCCGCCAATTTCCGATTTTCTAAAATCAAGTAATTCGTTAACTAATTTCAACAAACGGGAAGTATTTTTTTTCATGATCGAAAGATGTTGAGGAACTTCTTTCGATTCGTATTCTATGCCTAAAAGTTTCTCCAAAGGCCCTTTTATCAAAGTCAACGGCGTTCTGATTTCGTGTGCTACATTCGTAAAAAAATCAATTTTAGCCTGATAGATTTCTTTTTCTTTTTCATCATTCAGATGTTTGATTTTGCGGTTATTCTTAATCTGAGTAAGATTCTGCGAATAACGAATGATGTAGTAGAATCCGGCGCATATTAATACGAAATAGAGAATATAAGCCAAAGTACTCGCGTAAAACGGTGGCAGAATCGTGATTTTTAGTTTCACTTCCTTACTCCAAACACCAAAACTATTTAAGGATTTTACTTTAAAAACATAATCGCCAGGCGCCAATTCGGTAAAGAAAACCTTGTTGTTTCTTCCTAAATAAACCCAATCATTGTTTACATTTTCCAATTGAAACCAATATTCGGTCAATTCTGGCGCGGTATAGTTTAAAGAAGCAAATTCGAGATTAAATGAAGACTGACTGTTGTTGAGTTCCAATTCGTCCAGAAACGAAATTGATTGTGAAATAGGCGAGTCGGGACTGTTTACTTCGATATCCTTATTATTGATCTGAAGATTGGTGATATAGATAAAAGGAGTGTATTTGTTTTTGGTAAAATGCTTCGGATTAAAACTGATCATTCCGTTCAGATTTCCAAAATACATATCGCCGTTTGCATCTTTAAAAGCCGAATTGTAATTAAACTGATCACTCAATAAACCATTTGCAGTAGTAAAAATCTTGATTGTTTTATGATCCGGGCCAAATTTTACCAAACCTTTAGAAGTCGTTAGCCATAAATTTTTAGCATCATCTTCTAAAATGGAATAGAAAACGTTGCTTGGCATTCCGTTTTTGGTAGTGAATTTGGTAAAAGTGTGTTTCTTTCGATCCACCAGATTTAAACCATTTTCTGTAGCAATCCATAAATTTTTGGAACTGTCTTCAAAAATAGCATTCATGGTATTGTTGCTGATTCCATTTGGATTTTTATAATCGTAGGTAAAAACCTCTTTCTTTTTGGTTTTCGGATTATAAAACAACAAACCGTCGCGATAACTTCCCGCCCAAAGATTACCGTCGCTGTCTTCTTTAAAATTGGTATAATGAAAAGTCTCCGGAAAGAATTTCAGGATTTCAAAATTATCAGCCTGTTCATTATATCGGTAAAGGCCAGATGTAGTCACGACAATCAAATCGTTATTTTTCATTTCATAAAAAGAAAAAATAAAGTTGCTGTGCAGACCGCTTCCATCATTGGCACTGTAATGTTTTAAAATCTTGCCGGAATTTCGATCTAGAACATCCAAGCCATGCTCAAAAGTTCCGACCCAGATTTTGTCTTTTCTTGGCATTAAAGCATGAATATTATAGTAGGAAACAGGATAAGAAGTAAATTTTTGTGTTTTCGGATTAAAACGATTTACACCCGCATCTTCCGTTCCAATCCATAAATCACCTTGATCGTCTTTATGAATTTCTCTGACAGCGCTTCCGCTAATAGAATTCTGGCCTTCCTGCGGAAAGTATTTTTTAAACTGGGTATATTGTTTTTGATGATAATTGACACCGCCAAAATAAGTTCCAATCCAAACACCATTTTCTTTATCAATCAAAATAGAATAGGCAGCATTGTCTGAAATCGCATACGGATCATTGTAATTCTTTTTAAGATTTACAGCCGTTTTGGTCTTTAAATTATAAACATAAACGCCGGATTCGCTTGCAATCCAAAGTTCATCGTTTCCTCTTTTCTTAAATTGACGAACAAAAACGGGTTCTTTAATGCCAAATTTCAGTTCGTTTGTCGTTTTGTCTTTTCGATTGTAAATCAGAATTCCGTCGTCTTGTGTTCCAATTACGACATTTTCTGGATCAACGGCATAAATTACTGTAATTCTGAAATTCGCTTTATTCGCTGGCGGATTTAAGGTAATATTTTCAAAAGAATGATTTTCTTCTGAATAATGATAAATCTTATTTAAAGAAGAAGCCCAGATTTCGCCTTTGTAATCTCTCGTAATAGAAGTAGAAACAAAATATTTGTTTGGGTTGAAAGTGGTCGTTTCTTTTTTATTTGGTGCATACTTATACAAAATGTTGCCCGAAATGAACCAAATGTTGCCTTTTAGGTCGTGATTGATGTCATTGATACGATCATTAATGGCTTCATTCAAAATCGAGAAACGATCCAGCTTCTTGTCATAATGATATAAACCTTTATCGGTTCCAACCCAGATGGTGCCATTATTTTCATGTAATGACTGAATATAATTGCTTCCAAGGCTGTGAATCGGATCTCCATTGCTTCTGTAGGTCTTAAAACGATAACCATCAAAGCGGTTCAAGCCATCTTTTGTTCCAAACCACATAAAACCGTCATTGTCTTGTAATGAGGTTAATACGGTATTGTTAGAAAGCCCTTCTTCGACCTGAAAATGTTTAAAATAATATTCCTGAGCATTTGAAAAATGTATCGAAAAAATGCTGAAAAGTAAAAAAAGAAAGAATTTACGCATAAGCTGTTTTTTAAGGCTGAAATCAATGTTTCTGCAAATCGTCTCAATATTCTACAAAATGTTGCAAGGCTTGTTAATATTGACCTTTTTTGTACAATTTGAATCATTTGCGAGAGATATTGACACAAATGAAGCATTTTATTTTGAATAAAAAGCGCCTAATTTGAATTTTCAAATAAATGATATTGATAAAATTTTAAGGTTAAAAATATACTATCAATAAAATAAACTTTGAAAAATCGAACCATTAACAATTTTGAAACAAAATGAACAATTTAGTACTAGAAAAGAATATTGATTCTTTACTTGTTCGATTTCCGGACGATTAAAAACGCAATATTTCCAACCAAACCACAAAAAGAAATGAAACTATCTAAAATGCAAAAATCAATGAAAACAAAGCTCACTCACTTTTTAACGAAGAGATATTACCTCTTAGTTTTCTTTAGTTTATTACTGCAGTCCGCTTTTGCCCAACAGATCACGGTTACGGGAAAAGTCACAGCCGCTTCGGGAGAAGCGATTCCTTTTGCGAATGTTTTAATAAAAGGAACACAAAATGGTGCCGCTACAGATTTTGACGGAAGCTTCAAAATTGCAGTCGGCGGGAATCAAACATTAGTTTTCAGCTCGCAAGGCTACAAAACGACAGAAGTTGCAGTTAACAACAGAACTTCAATCAATATTACTTTAGAAGAAGATGCCATGAAACTCAACGAAATTGTTGTGGTAGGTTATGGATCGCAGCAAAAGAAAGACCTTACCGGAGCTGTTTCTTTAGTAAAACCAGAAGAAATTCAAAAACGCCAGGTTACTACAGTGGCAGACGGATTACAAGGTTTAGTTACGGGAGTTAAAGTTCGTGGTGGCGGACGTCCTGGGCAGGAAGCGAATGTAGAGATTCGTGGTCTTAAAAATCTTCAAAATACAAATCCTTTGTATGTAATTGATGGTTTAGTAACCACAGGAAATAGAGATTTTAACCCAAATGATATTGAAAGTATTCAGGTTTTAAAAGATGCTTCGGCAGCCGCTATCTACGGTTCAAGAGCTGCAAATGGAGTAATCATTATTACTACTAAAAAAGGAAAAAAAGGCCCGTTGCAAGTTGAAGTTTCGGCAAAAAGCAGTTTTCAAATCATGCCTCGTTACAATTTGATGGGAACTGAAGAGTTTGCTAAATGGAATAATATGGCCTATGATAATGCTAAAGCAGATAGTGGCGGAAATACTATATACAATAGGCAAAATCTTAACATGGCAGTAAATACGGATTGGCAAGATGCTACATTCAGAACCGGAATGATTCAGGACTATAATGCTAGTTTTTCTGGAGGAAACGAAAATTCTACGTTTTTTATGTCCGCAAATTATTTTGGAAATGAAGGAACGGTTATTGGAACTGATTTTGATAGAATTTCATTCCGCGTCAACTCAAGTGGTACAAAAGGAATTTTCAGTATTGGAGAAAACTTGGCTATCAGTAATTCTAAAACAGATGAAATGTCTGGGAATCCAATTATTGATGTGTATAGAATGACACCAACAATTCCGCTTTATGATGCTTCAAATCCAGGAGGATATGGGTACGGAAAACAAGGCGTTGCAGATACTTTTGGTACAAACCCTCTAGCAATTGCTGATTTTGCGAATACAACAAATGAAAATTTCAGAATTAGAGGAAACATCTGGTCTGAATTAAAATTTGCTCCTTGGCTGAAATATCGCTTCAACTTTGGCTACGAAACCAGTTTTGACTCTTATAAATTCATGAGAAAAGTAGGAAACTGGACTTTAAACCAACCGGTAGATCCATCTCAGACAGATCAAAACAAAGGAAGATCCCAGACTACGTTGTTCGAAAATACTTTGACTTTTAAAAAAGAATTTGGTAAACATGATCTAACGGTTTTGGTGGGTCAGACTTTTCAAAAAGACAAATACGATCAGATTTATGGAACAAAGAGAAATCTGCCAATGAATTCGGGTACTGGACAGTATTATGAAGTTTTAAATCAGGGAGATTCGCCGGTAGTTGGTGGGTTTATTAATGAAGCAGCACTTGCATCATATCTGGGAAGAATTGAATACAATTATGACAATCGTTATTTATTGAATGCTGTTTTAAGACGTGACGGATCATCAAGGTTCAGTGATGAAAACAAATGGGGTAATTTTCCTTCTGTTTCAGCAGGCTGGAGAGTAAGCAACGAATCTTTCTTTAAATCTGAATTCATTAAAGATTTAAAATTGAGAGCGAGTTATGGAGAATTAGGTTCTGGAAATATTGGTTACTACGAATACAAAAGCTTCGTAAACAATTTTGGAGCCATTGTGTTAGGTAATGATCAGAATTTGTTTTCTTCTGCTGCTCAGGTCAAATTGTCGAATTCACAATTGCGTTGGGAAAAATTAAAACAAACCAATTTCGGTTTAGACTTAGCGGTTTTAAATAATGATTTACGTTTTACGGCAGATTATTTTATTGCCCGTACACAAGATGTATTGTTTGGTTTCCCAATTTTATTGACTACTGGAAATGATGGCGGAAATCCAATTTCAAATGCTGCAACTGTAGAAAATAAAGGTCTTGAATTGGAATTGGCTTATAACAAAAAAATCAACGAATTCTCTTTTAATGCTTCTATCAACTTTACAAAAGTAAATAATAAGCTGGTTTCATTAGGAAATGGTCAAAATGAAAACATTTCAGGAAATACCATCACAAGAGCAGGTAATCCAGTTGGAATGTGGTATGTGTTGCAGACCGATGGATTGTTTCAAAACCAACAGGAAATTGACAACTACAAAAATGCAAATGGTCAGGTAATTATGCCAAATGCTGTTCCTGGAGACATTCGTTTTAAAGATGTTAATGGAGACGGACAAATTACCAGTACAGATAAAGCTATTGTGGGAAGTCCGTGGCCGGAATTTGAAATGGGTCTAAATGCAGGAGCAGAATACAAAGGTTTTGACTTTTCTATGAACTGGATTGCTTCGCACGGAGCTACTGTTTACAATGGATTTAGAAGTGTTGTCGACAGATTTGATGACAATAGTAACTATAGAGCTGGTATTCAGCCTTGGACACCAGAAAATCCTAATACCGATTTTCCTAGAGTAACAAAAGGATCTACATTAAATTCAAGAGGAGACAGTGATCGTTTCTTAGAAAACGGAGATTTTATCAGATTGAAATATATTGGATTTGGATATAATCTGCCTCAAAGTGTTTTAAAGAATTCAGGTATTTCAAGAGCGAGATTGACATTATCAGCGCAAAACATTCTTACCATTACAAAATATAAAGGTTTAGATCCTGAATTTACAAATAGTAATATTTTCGAAAGAGGTGTAGATAATGGCGCTTTCCCAAATCTTAAAACGTATTCACTTGGTGTTGATTTTAGCTTTTAATTAAAAAAATAGCATAATGAAAAAAATAATTATACTAACCGCAGCTTTTCTAGGTCTTGTTTTTACTGCTTGTGAAAACGAACTAGACCTGAACAGCCCTAATGATATAACAGTTGACCAATATTGGAAAACTGAAAGTGATGCACAAGCTGGTGTAAACTCTATTTATGCCATGTTTTACAAAGATGGTCTTTGGGCAAGATGGATGTATTTCCGTTTAGATTTGACTTCTGATGAAGGTTATAGTGTGAGTCCGTGGACGGAATTGGCAGATTGGACGAGGTTCAATTACATCAATTATAATTTTTGGGAAGGAAATGCGGTAACATGGAGAGACAGCTATAAAGCGATTTTTAGATGCAACCAAGTTTTAGCGAATGTTCCAAATATCACTTTCCAAAATGAAGATGATAAAAAGAAGATTATTGCTCAGGCTAAGTTTTTCAGAGCCTTACATTACTATTATCTAGCAGTGATCTGGGAAGACGTTCCGTTGGTTTTAGATCCGTCTACACCAGCAGATTTGCCACAACAAAAAAAGGTGGATGAAATCTGGGCTCAGATTGAAAAAGATTTGAATGAATCTTTTGATGATCTGCCAGCGAAATGGGGAACAGATCAGACAGGGAGACCTGATAAAGGAGCTGCAAAAGCATTTTTAGCAAAATTATACATGCAGCAAAGAAAATGGTCTGATGCGAAAACAGCTCTTGAATATTTAATAACAGGCCCTGGAGCAAGATACAGTTTGGTGGCGAACTACAGAGATAATTTTACAGACGTAAATGAAAACAACAGCGAATCTGTTTTTGAAATCCAGTTTGGAGACCAAAGAAAAGGAGGAACTGACGAAGCACAAAATGCAGCAGTTTCCAGTAACCGTTGTCAGTTTTTTGCGCCAAGAGGAATTGGATGGTCTGATGGACAAGCTCGTTTTTGGTTAGTGAATGCTTTCAAAGAAGAAAAAAACAAAGACGGCAATTTGGATATTCGTTTGAGATGGACTTTATATTATCCTGATTTATTGGCTGATTTTGGAGACAAAACCTATAACAGAAACTGGGAATGGAATAATAATGAAGCCTGGTTCAGAAAAGGAAGTCGTGATTATTATAGAGATAATGAAGACTACTACAGCCAGGTAAACTACAGATTGGTTCGTTACGGTGATATTTTATTGCGCTATGCCGAAGTTTTAAACGAATTAGGAAGTACTGCCGAAGCTTATCAATATGTTGATCAGGTAAGAGCTCGTGTAAATATGAATCCTTTAGCAACAGCGCATCCTGAAATTGGAAACGACCATGACAAGTTCCTAGAGCGTTTGAAAATGGAAAGAGTTTTAGAATTATGTGGAGAAAGTGTTCGCTGGGAAGATCTAAAACGTTGGGGAGATTTAAATACTCAGGCTGCTGTTGATAAAATTGCGCTTCGTGATTCAGATTTTAAAAACTTCAAAGTGGGGAAAAATCACAGAATGCCAATTCCGCAAAGCGATGTAGATAATAATCCAAATCTGGAGCAAAACTCAGGATATTAAAAACTAATTTTTTGAGGGAATCAGATTTATTGGTCTGATTCCCTTATCATAAAGAACAATTGTTCATAATAACAATATTGAAATGAAGAAAGTAAAATTGTGTCTGACAGTAATGTTGGCAGGATTAGTATTGCTAAGCTGTAACAACAAAAAGAGTACTTCTGAAGAAAAGAAAAATGAAACCGCTTCGGTTGAAACAAGAGAAATCTGGACAAAAGATCAGGCCAATAAATGGTATGCAGAACAGCCTTGGTTGGTTGGGGCAAATTATTCTCCTAGCACAGCTATAAATCAGTTAGAGATGTGGCAGTCGGACACTTTTGATCCCAAAAGAATTGATCAGGAATTAGGCTGGGCAGAAAACTTAGGCATGAACGTTATGCGTGTCTATTTGCACGATTTATTGCACGAGCAAGACGCTGAAGGTTTGTATAAACGCATGGATCAGTTTCTTGAAATTGCAGATAAACACCACATTAAAACACTTTTTGTGTTGTTTGATTCCTGCTGGGATCCGTTTCCAGTTTTAGGAAAACAAAGAGCTCCAAAACCGCATACTCACAATTCAGGCTGGGTGCAGTCTCCGGGACAAAAAGCGCTTCAGGATAAAACACAATATCCTCGTTTAGAGAAATATGTAAAAGAGACCGTAGCTCATTTTAAAGATGACAACCGTATTTTAGGCTGGGATGTGTGGAATGAGCCGGATAATATGACAGGGCCTTCGTATGAAAAAGTAGAAATCAAAAACAAAGTCGATTTGATTCTGCCACTTTTAAAAGATGTTTTTGCCTGGGCGAGAGAAAGTAATCCGTCACAGCCATTAACTTCAGGAGTTTGGGTTGGAGATTGGAGCGACGAAGCGAAAATGAAACCAATGCACAAAATGCAGATTGAGCAGTCGGATATTGTTTCTTTCCACAATTATGATAAACCAGCAGATTTTGAAAGAGTGGTAAAACAATTACAGCGTTACGGAAAACCATTGATTTGTACAGAATACATGGCTAGACCAAACGGAAGCACTTTCGAAGGATTTTTGCCTCTTGCCAGAAAATACAATGTTGGCATGATCAACTGGGGATTTGTGGATGGAAAAACACAAACCAAATACGCTTGGGACAGCTGGACAAAAACATACACTGCTGAGCCAAAACTATGGTTTCACGACGTATTGCACACAGACGGAACGCCATACATCAAAGCCGAAACCGATTTAATCAAAAAAATGACTTCTGAGGCAAATAAGAAATAAAGATCTTTTAGTCACAGATTTCACAGATTAAAATGATTAAGGTTTGTGGCAAAAAAATCAAACACATAGAAACATAGATTTTAAAATTATTAAAAAGAATGTAAAAGAAACTAGTTTCTACACATAGTTCTCGCGTAGTTTGTCATTCCGAGGAACGAGGAATCTCCTCTGGAAACTCTACAAAGATTGGAAATTCGCTACGGAGTTACTTGCGGAGATTCCCCGTTCCTCGGAATGACAAGATTGCGTAAGCTATGTTTATTAATGCAAGTGAAACGCCTTTACCGGCAAAGTAAATCTATGTTTCTATGTGTTTAAAAAATCATTTTAATCCTTTAATCTGTGGCAAAAAAAATAATCAGCGGAAACCCGTTTCATCAGTTTAATCCGTGGGCAATAAACTAAAATGAACAGCAATGAAAACACACACAATAAAACAACTCTTTTTTCTAGCGGTGATTTTTGCTAGCTTTTCAGCGAAAGCACAACAACCAGATCCGCCGGGACAAGTTAAAGGAAACGAAAAACCAAAGAATGAAGCCTATCTGTTTGCTCACATGACGCATAACGATTACGGCAGACTGTACTATTCTGTAAGCTTGGATGGATTGCATTGGGAAAATCTAAATAATGGAAAACGCGTTTTTGAAGAGTACAAAGGACATCCGGATATCTGCAAAGGGCCAGATGGAAAATATTACATTGCAGGAAATACAGGTGATGATGCTAAAAGCATCAATATCTGGGTTTCGGATGATTTGATTACTTGGAAAAAAAACTCCGATTATACGCCCGATTTAAAAAGCACGCCTGATTATGGAAACGCTTTACAGCGAATTGGAGCTCCAAAATTATATTACGAAAAAGATTCGCAAAAGTTTATCATGACCTGGCATACGCCGCATTTGGAAGGTACAAAAGAAGATGGAGAGCGTTATTGGGCAAGTCAGCGAACATTGTATGTTTTGTCTAAAGATTTAAAAACTTTCGAGGGGCCACCAAACCGTTTATTCGACTGGGATATGGGAACCATCGATGTTTTTATCCGTAAAGTAGGCGATTCCTATTATGCCGTAATTAAAGACGAAACGTATCCAACTTTGTATTGGACAACAGGTAAAACTATTCGAATTGCTAAATCCAAAAATCTTTTAGGACCTTATTCTTTGCCCCAGCAATCTATCAGTCCAAACTTCAGAGAAGCACCAATGCTGATTCCTTCTCCAGATGATAAAATATGGTATATGTATTACGAACAATACCCAGGAGTTTCGTACGGATTATCTATCGCAGATAATCTAAATGGACCTTGGTATCAAGCCTCAGGTTATACTTTTTTCTCGGATTGGGATAAATACAGTCTCCCAGAAAAAGTACGCCACGGCTGCATGATTACAATCTCTAAAAAAGAATACGACAGTTTGGTCAAGAAATTCGGGAAGAAGAATTAAGATGGGAGTATTAAGGATTAAGAGAAGAGATATGCTAAAAGTAAGTGAGGACTACTCAGAAAAAATCTTAACACTTAATACAATCTTGATACTCTCCAAAAATATGGTTAGTTAAGTTAGTTTAGTTCAGTAATTACCAGGCTTATGTGGAGATAAGTCTGGTAATTCAATTTTAGTTTAGAAAACACGATGGCATTTTTTTAATTGAAAATTGCCTCAAATATATATACAGCATGAAAAGAAAAAGTATCGTTTTTATCGCTTTATTATCTGTTTTGATGGTAAATGCGCAATGGAAACCTCAAGGCGACAAAATCAAGACCAAATGGGCAGAACAGGTGGATCCAAATAAAACATTGCCGGAATACCCCCGTCCAATTATGGAGCGTAGCCAATGGAAGAATCTGAATGGTTTGTGGAATTACAGTATTCAGGAATTTGGAAAAACAGCACCTTCAAAATATGATGGGCAAATTTTGGTTCCGTTTGCCACCGAATCAAGCTTGTCTGGAGTGATGAAAGAAGTGGGAGCTAAAAACGAACTTTGGTATGAAACCAATTTTTCAATTGAATCAGGATGGAATGGCAAAAACATTCTGTTGCATTTTGGCGCTGTAGATTGGAAAACAGAGGTTTTTGTGAATGATGTAAAAGTAGGATCGCATACGGGAGGTTATACACCATTTTCGTTTGATATTTCGCCATTCATTCAAAAAGGAAAAAATCAGAAATTAGTTGTGAAAGTTTGGGATCCATCAAATGACGGGCCTCAGCCAAGAGGAAAACAAGTTAAAAATCCGGAAGGAATCTGGTATACGCCTGTTACCGGAATCTGGCAGACGGTTTGGATTGAGCCTGTAAATGCTAAAAATATTACGGAATTAAAAACAACTCCAAATATCGATCAAAATACCATTAGTATTAAAGCTGAAGTTAACGGAGCTGAAAAAGGGGATTTAGTGGAAATTTCTGTTTTTGATAACGGAAAAGAAATTGCCAAAGAAAAAGCGGTTGTTGGAGAGAGTAATGATATTGTCTTAAATTCTCCAAAATTATGGTCGCCAGAAAATCCGTTTTTGTATCAGACTAAAATTCGCTTGATCAGCAAAAATAAAGTGGTTGATGAGGTAAAGAGTTATTTTGCGATGCGTAAAATTTCTTCCAAAAGAGATGAAAACGGTATTTTGAGAATGCAGCTAAACAACAAAGATTATTTTCAATACGGACCTTTAGACCAAGGCTGGTGGCCAGATGGATTGTACACTGCTCCGACTGACGAAGCTTTGAAATACGACATCATAAAAACAAAAGAATTAGGTTTTAATATGATTCGTAAACACGTAAAAGTAGAGCCGGAACGCTGGTATACGCATTGTGATCAGCTGGGAATTCTGGTTTGGCAGGATATGCCAAGCGGGGACGAGCAGCCAATCTGGCAAAACAGAAAATATTTTGATGCAACAGAGTTGCAACGTTCTGCAAAGTCCGAAGAAATCTATAGAAAAGAATGGAGAGAGATTATGGATCATTTGTATTCTTATCCAAGTATTGTGGTTTGGGTTCCGTTTAACGAAGCTTGGGGACAATTTAAAACGGTTGAAATTACAGAATGGACAAAGAACCACGATTCAACCCGTCTGATTAATTCTGCTAGTGGAGGAAATCATTTTCAAACTGGCGATATTTTGGATTTGCATAATTATCCAGGTCCAGAAATGTATTTGTATGATGCAAGAAGAGTTACAGTGCTGGGAGAATATGGCGGAATCGGTTTGCCACTTGAAGGACATCTTTGGAGAGCAAATGACAACTGGGGTTACATTAAATTTAAAAATGCAGGTGAAGTTACCACCGAATACATAAAGTACGCGGAAACGCTTCGAAAATATGTTAAAACGGGATTCTCTGCAGCGGTCTATACTCAAACAACAGATGTTGAAGGAGAAGTAAACGGTTTTATGACTTACGATCGTAAAGTTGATAAAATGGATTTCAAGGCTGTAAATAAAGTCAATACAGAAGTTATAAATGCTTTGAATCAAAAATGATTTTTTCCTCTCGCAGATTTGGCAGATTTAACAGATAAAATAATCTGCACGATCTGCCAAATCTGCGGGAAAAATTCAAATAAAAAAAAACTAAAATGAAAAAATACCTATTTCTTTTCCTGTTCACGACAATAAGTTTTGCGCAGCAAAAAACATTTACAAACCCAATACTGCCATCGGGAGCAGATCCTTACAGTACTTACTATAAGGGCTATTATTACTACACTAATACCTTGGGAAATAAACTCGTTTTATGGAAAACAAAAGACTTGTCAGATATAAAAAATGCTGAAAGCAAAGTAATTTGGACACCACCAAAAAACACGAATTATTCTGCTGAAATCTGGGCACCGGAGTTTCATATTATCAACGGAAAATGGTATTGTTATTTTGCTGCCGATAATGGCGATAACAACAATCACAGGATGTATGTTTTGGAGAATAAATCCTCAGATCCGTTTAAAGGGAATTTTGAATTTAAAGGCAAAATCGCAGCAAAAACTGATAAATGGGCAATTGACGGAAATGTTTTTGAATATAAAAAACAATTGTACATGATTTGGGCAGGCTGGGAAGGAGATACCAATGGGCAGCAGAATATTTACATTGCTAAAATGAAGAACCCATTAGAAATAGACGGCGACCGAGTTATGATTTCTGCACCAACATACGACTGGGAAATACATGGTGCCTTGCATGATGATGTAAATCCGCCACAGGTAAATGTAAATGAAGGGCCTCAGTTTTTAGAAAGGAATGGGAAAATTTTCATTGTGTTTTCGGCAAGTGGTTGCTGGACTGATTTTTATGCTTTGGGATTGTTAGCTTTTAATGGCGAAGATAATCTATTAGATCCAAATGCTTGGAAAAAATCTCCTGAACCCATCTTCAAACAATCGGAAAAAAATAAAGTTTACGCACCGGGACACAATTCATTTTTCAAATCTCCAGACGGAAAAGAAGATTGGATTTTGTATCACGCCAATTCCAATCCAGGAGAGGGTTGCGGAAACAAAAGATCTCCAAGAATGCAAAGAATAGATTGGGATACAAATGGATATCCAGTTTTGGGTGAGCCAGTGAGTGAAGAAACCAAGCTGGCAATTCCGTCAAAATAACAACAAAATTTTAAAATTCGATAAATGAAAAATATTCAGATTACTGCGGTTTTAATATTGGCACTTTTGCAATTCAATTGTAAAGACAATAAAAAAGAAAATTCAGTTTCAAAAGAAACCGCTGAAATTGCTGCAGATTCGGTAAAAACAGTCTTAGAAACTAAAAATTTCGATACTATCATCGACGGCAAAAAAGTGGGTTTGTATTGGATTGAAAACAAAGGGATAAAAGCTGCGTTTACCAACTATGGCGGGCGATTAGTAGGTTTATGGGTTAATAATAAAAACGGAAAACCAACTGATGTCGTGGTTGGAATGAACAGTGTAAAAGGCTTTAAAACTGCAACTGAGCCGTATTTTGGTGCTACAATTGGAAGAGTAGGCAACAGAGTTGCATTAGGTAAATTTACGCTGGAAGGAAAGCAATATCAAATTCCGTTAAACAATGGGAAAAACGCATTACACGGCGGTGTGAAGGGATTTCAGGATGTGGTTTGGAATGCCGAAAAGACAAACGAAAACACTTTGGTTTTTACCTATCTTTCGCCAGACGGTGAGCAAGGTTTTCCTGGGAATTTAAATGTAAAAGTAACTTATACGCTTACAGAGGATAATGCCGTAAGAATGGAATACGAAGCGACAACGGATAAAACCACCATTGTCAACTTAACTAATCATGCTTTTTTCAACTTAAACGGAGAGGGAAGCGGTACGATTTTAAATCACGAATTACAGATTTACGGAGATAAATTTACGCCAGTAGACGAAGGTTTGATTCCGACAGGAGAACTAAAATCTGTGAAAAATACGCCTTTTGATTTTACTTCAAAACATACCATTGGTGAAAGAATCGAAACCAAAGACGATCAGCTGAAATTTGGGAAGGGTTACGATCATAATTATGTTCTCAGTACTGCTAAAAAAGATGGTTTTGTTCATGCAGCAACAATAAAAGGAGATATTTCAGGTATTACTTTAGATGTTTACACAGAAGAAATTGGTTTACAGATTTATAGCGGTAATTTTATGCAGAGTAAAAATACCTTTAAATCAGGTGCAAAAGATGATTTTAGGACTGCCTTTGCTCTTGAAACACAGCATTTTCCAGATGCTCCAAACCAGCCAAAATTCCCTCAGATTACATTAAAAGCAGGAGAGAAGTATCATACGGTTTCTTTGTATCAATTTTCAGCTGAAAAGTTATAAGTTTTAAGTTAAAAAGTTACAAGTAGAGAACCGTTTTTTGAAGAAGATTTTAGCACTTCTTTTTCACAAAATTAAAATAGGTTTTTTGAGTAAAATAGCTATTTTTTGCCTGAATTTCTATTATAGAGGTTTTCTATAGTTGCTATTTAACTATTTGATATTTAGTTTTTAAATAAAGTTAATTAAATAAAAAGTTTAATGATGGTTATGAAAAAATATTTTAGCTTATTTGCACTATTTTGTGTCTTTTTTTGCTGTTCTCAAGAGAAAGAAACGGGCAAAAAAACGGCTCAAAAAGAATCTCCGATTCTGTTGGCTGATCCGACTATTTTTTTTGATAATGGAGTTTATTATTTGTACGGAACGACAACTGGCGAAACGCCGCTAAACGGAGAAGGATTTATGGTGTATACATCAACCGATCTTAAAAAATGGAAAGGTCCTGTTGGAGTACAAAACGGGTTGGCGCTTAAAAAAGGAGACGCATTTGGAACAAAAGGTTTTTGGGCACCGCAGGTTTTTAAATACGAAAACAAATTCTACATGATTTATACCGCTGATGAGAATATTGCTATCGCAAGCAGTGAAAGTCCGATTGGGCCATTTAAAAGCGATTTAAAGGCTTCAATGTTTAATTCGGGGAATCAGATCGATCCGTTTGTTTTTATTGATCAGGACGGCAAAAAATACCTTTATCACGTACGTTTGACTAATGGGAACCGAATCTTTGTCGCAGAATTAAATAATGAGCTGTCTGGAATTAAAGAAGAAACATTAAAAGAATGCATTTCTGGATTACTTCCTTGGGAAAATACTCAAAATGTATCTTGGCCAGTTACAGAAGGTCCGACGGTACTAAAACATAATGATTTGTATTACATGATTTATTCTGCAAACGATTTTAGAAATCCAGATTATGCAGTAGGATATGCAACAGCAAAAAGTCCTTACGGTCCTTGGGAGAAAGCAGCGGATAGTCCAATTATAAGCCGTAAGGATGTTGGAATTAATGGAGTAGGCCATGGTGATGTTTTTTATGATAAAAACGGAAAAATGAAATATGTTTTGCATACTCATTTTAGCAATAGCGGTGTTTCGCCAAGAAAAGCAGGAATTATCGATATTGATTTTGAAGGAACTAAAATCAAAGCAAATGCTAAAAGTTTTGTTTTACTGAACGAATAAAAAGCTTTGTGATTTTAGAGTTAATAACGCGGAAAGAGATGCCAATAGCATCTCTTTTTTAATGGAAATTGATAGTCATTCAGCAGAGATCGAATATTAGTATTGTCTATCTCGGCTCAGATTCGTACATTGTTCAAAAATAAAAATCATGAGTCAGAAGATAGAAGATTTAATTCCGCACAGAGCCCCATTTTTGTTTGTGGATGAAATTATCTCGTATACAACCGAAACAATCGTTGGTTTAAAGACCTTTACAGAAAAAGATGTTTGGCTTCAGGGCAGTTTTCCGGAATTAAGTTTTGTTCCAGGAACCATTTTAATTGAAGCTATGGCACAAGTCGGTGGCGCAGGAGTGAAGCTTTTGGGTGTTGCTGACGGCGTTTTTGGATTGGTAAGTTTAGACAATGTAGAGTTTTTTGCTGGCGTAGAATTCAAAAAACTAGTAAAGTTTGTCGTGAAGAACATTCGCTTAAGCGAAAAAATTATCAAACAAGCTGGAGAAGCTTTTGTTGATGATAAATTGGTTTTAAAAGGGGAATGGCTGTGTGTTAAACTTCAATAAATAGAAAATTGAGTACAATCGAATTCTTAACACGTCTTGTGGTAGCTGCAATTGCAGGACTGATCATTGGTTTTGAAAGACAATGGCATCACAAAGAAACGGGATTGAAAACCAATACACTTGTGGCAATTGGTGCTGCAACTTTTGTTTTGCTGTCGATTAAAGTAGCAGAAACAGAAGCCAATATTGACGTAACCCGTATTACTGCCCAAGTAGTAATGGGAGTTGGATTTTTAGGTGCAGGAGTTATCTTTCGCGAAGGCGATAATGTTCATGGATTAAATTCAGCAGCGACAATTTGGTGCAGTGCTGCGATTGGAAGTACTGCTGCTTCAGGTTATTTCTTAGAAGCTTTAATTTGCACGCTTATCGTCATTCTCATCAATACCGCTATCGAGCCTATTGATAAATGGTTGAAAAATAGAAAGGGGTAAATTCCAATATTTAAAAGCCAAATTCCAAAATATAAATCTCAAATCCTAAACGCACTGCTTAGAATCTAAAATCTGAATTCTAAAGTACAAATCTCTACATTTTAGTGATAATGAATTCGCTTCTTCGGTTCATTTGGTGCTGTGCATCGGTACATGGAACTCCATTTGAGCAATTATTGATTAATTGTGTTTCTCCGTAACCAATGGCGCTTTCAATTCTTTCCGGAGCAACTCCCTGCGAAATCAGATAATCTCTTGTAGCTTTTGCTCGTCTGTCAGACAGTTCTAAATTGTATTGATCGTTGGCTCGGGAATCGGTATGAGATTCGATTTTGATTACGATGTTGTTGTACTGATGCATTAATAAAACCACTTTATTTAATTCTATTGCAGCATCATAGCGGATATTGGATTTGTCTAAATCAAAAAAAATGATACCGATTTTTATTTTTAAAACACCATTTTCACGGGCGATTAATGCAGGATCTAAACCAATAAGAGCTTCGGTTTTTCCAGAACTGTTTGCTGTTGTAATGGCTTTAGTATTGTTGTTATAGTTCTCTTTTGAGACTTCAATGTTATAAGCAGTATTACAATTTACATTGTTATTGAAATCATATTTTCCGTCCAGCTGAGAAACGGTTTCAGCAATTTTGATACCGTTTGCATTTTTTAACGTTACCATAGCTCCTGCGATTCTATTGTTTGAAATCGCATCAAAAACATAACCGCTAATGGCTTGGTTGCAGGAACGTTCAAAAGAGTAAATATCATCATCACCTTTTCCTGTTTTTCTGTTAGAACATACAAAACCTTTATTGGTCGTTTCGTTCACAATGTAACCAAAATCATCTCGATTACTGTTTAATGGTGCGCCAAGATTGTTAGGAGTATCAAAAAAAACATTATTTATTCGACTTTCAAAAACATCTAAACCTCCTAAGCCTAAGAATCCGTCAGAAGAAAAATAGAGTGCCTGATCTGTAATGTAGGGAAACATTTCACGGCCGGTTGTATTTATTTTCTTGCCCAAATTTTTAGGTTCAGAAAATTGATTATTACCTAAAATATCCACTACGAAAATATCTGTTGAACCAATCGTGCCAGGCATATCAGAAACAAAATAAAGCCTTTTACCATCTTTGCTTACGGAAGGATGT
Source organism: Flavobacterium quisquiliarum (assembly GCF_019308285.1). GTDB lineage: Bacteria > Bacteroidota > Bacteroidia > Flavobacteriales > Flavobacteriaceae > Flavobacterium > Flavobacterium quisquiliarum. The sequence goes on along the minus strand of NZ_WWEM01000022.1, from coordinate 6,102 downwards.
CCAACGGAATAATTATCGCTGTTAAAAGGCAGTTCTTTTATATCTTTCCATGAAACCGTGCCGTTGCTGTTTTCTGTAGCTGTAGCAGAAAAGATTTTGAGATTATTAATGCCTTTGCTGTCGCGTTTTAGTTTGCCGTTATAGTTATTTCGGGTAAAATAAATGGTTTTTTCGTCGGGAGAAAAGGCAATACAGGCTTCATGATATTTTGTGGTTATGTCTTTCCCAAAACGCTCTTTAAAAGTAACATTAGACTGGGTTTCGCTAATTTTTCCCAATTGCATATTTAAGTATGGCTGATCGTTCCATCCATATCTATCGGTTTTCCAATAGGAGGAATCGACAGTAGTAGAGTAAACCAAATCGCCTTTGTAATACATTGGGCCAAAATCGGAATATGCCGAATTAATGTCTAGATTTTCTAGCAGAAAAGATGGTTTTATGTTTTCAATATCTTCCAGTGTTACGTTTTTTAATGAAAAGTTCTTGGCTCTGGCATCGGTTGATTTTTGTTTCTCGGCGAAAGCCTTCATCCATTTTTTTGCCAGTTCATAATTTTGAATTCCCTGTAAGGATTGCGCATAACGAAATAGATATTCAGCAGAAACCTCATTTGGATATTCTGAAATTAGTTTTCCATACCATTTTGAAGCACTTGACATTCTGGTATTGAAATAATAAGCATCTCCAAGTTTTTGAAGTATTTCTTTTGAAGCATCTCCATTGTTTATAGAAAGTTCATACGATTTGGCAGCCTCAACATAATACATCTTATCAAAAAGAGCATCGGCAGTTTTGTTCTTGGTCTGAGAATAAGTCAGCTGTATGACCAATAATGCGAGTATAGTAATTGTTCTTTTCATAGACTGTCCATATTAAAAGAATCTTGGTGATTTAAGTCCTTTTTTGCGTGAAACCAGTTCAAAACGAAGCATAATTTCATGCGTACCGCTGTTGTAATTCTGCAATGCGGTTGTGGTGTAATCGTAAGCATAACCAGCCATAATCATTGGTGTAATTTGGATGCCAACCAACCCGCTTACAGAATCCGATGTCCGATAAGAAACACCAAGTGTAAGAGCATTATTAAACATAAAATTGGCTGAAAAATCGGCAATAATAGGAGCACCAGCAACATATTTTACTAAAACAGTGGGTTTGAACTTGGTATGTGCCGAAAGATCAAACACAATACCGCCAATAAGATATAAGTGCATCCTTTCGTTAACAAGATCATCGGCAATATCGTCATAAGTATATCGCTCTCGGGTCATAAAATTAGGAATCGAAAGTCCGATATAATCTCTTTCGCCGTGCCAGTATAATCCAGCACCCACAACAGGCAGAAATTTATTAGTTATGTTTTCACGGAATTGCACATCGGGATCTTTATGGCTTCCTTTAGACCAATCGATATTGATAACACGTCCGCCTCCTTTTATTCCGAAAGAGAGTTTGTGTGATTCACCAGATTTAATGGTATAAGAGAAATTAGCATCTAAATATTGTTCTTCGGTTGGACCAATTTCTTCGTTTACAATCGAAATTCCAAGACCTACATTTTTCCCAACAGGCGTATCCAGTGTAAAACTTTGTGTATCTGGAGCACCTTCAATTCCAACCCATTGTGTTCTGTAAATTCCGGTTATGGCTAAATGTCCCAGCGAACCTGCGTAGGCAGAGTTTACTGTGAGTGTATTGTACATGTACTGTGTATATTGTGGGTCTTGCTGTGCAAAGGCTCCATATACTGAGAATAGAGTTAGTAGTGCGAAAACCTTTTTTATATTTTTAATCATAGCCAATTTATTTTGGTTAATCCTATTCTTAAATTTTTGTTTTTCCTGATGATTTTATTTTAGATAAACCCATCCAGATGTTTTTTTAGATCCATCTCCTAAATCAAGAATATAGAAATAGGTGCCTTCTGGAAGCGTTTTGGCAGAACCGTCTGCTTTTCCATCCCAAGTATTGTTATAGCCTTTTTTGTAATACACCAGATTCCCCCAACGGTTAAAGATTTCCAACTGATTGTTTGGATATCTGTCGATACAATCAATATAGAAGAAGTCGTTTGTACCATCATCATTTGGCGAGAACTCATTGTAAATTTTCAGACAGTTTGGAGAAACCGTAGCGCTGTCCTGATTATTTGCCGAATTGGTGTCAATCTGATCCAGTTTTGTTAAATGTGCTGTATTCAAATAATCATTAAAATCAACCACTTTAACAATGAGAGTCAATGTTTGTAAAGCTCCTGTATTAATTGTCGGAATGTTCCAGATACCAGTTTTAACATCATAAGTTCCTGAAGTAACAGTTGAACTTACGAAAGAATATCCTTTTGGAAGTAAATCCTGAAGTTCTACGTTTGTAGCAGTTAGAGTGCCTAGATTTTCAGCAGTTATCGAAAAAGTCACCTGAGTATCCATTGGAACATCTGTTTTATCTACTTCTTTGTTGATAGCTATATCTGTAGAAGGAATGTTTATAAATTCAGAATCTTCGTCATCTTCGCTTTGATCTCCGTTATCGTTATTTGGTGTTGAATCCGGATCAAACTGATTACTTGCCGTAACCTGGGCAATATTTACATAATCGACACTTTCCAATCCAAGCGGATTTGCAACAGTGGCTTGATAGGTTAATGAAATACCTCCCACAGGAACTGTTAAGTTTACCCATTTAATGGTATTTAGGCTAAAAATACCGCCATTGTTGATGTTAGAAATGTTCTTGTAACCAAGCGGAATAATATCCTCAACAGCGACTCCTGTTGCTGTACTTGGTCCTTCATTGTTAAGTTGCAAGGTAAAGGTTACGACTTCGTTTACGTTTGCGTTTTTATTGTTTACTGTTTTTTCCAGGCTTAAATCGGCTACGGCAACATTGATGGTTAAACTGTCATAATCGTCTTCTGTTGTAACACCGTTGTTTGGAGTCGAATCTGGATCGGGCAGATTGCTGGCAATGACTTCCGTTACATTTGTATATTCATTTCCAGTTCCCGATGGCGGATTGACACGAGTGTAGATATCAAGTGACTGATCGGTTCCGTTAGCAATATTACCGACATTCCAAACTCCAGTTATATAGTTATACAAACCGCTGGTTGGACTACTGGTTAAATAGGTAAATCCAGGAGGCAGTAAATCTTTGACCATTACACCGCTTGCATTGGCAGGACCATCATTTTTAACGGTAACGGTGAAAATAACGGTTGCTCCAACATCATAAACATTATTTTGGTTTAATGCCGTTTTGCTGATGGATAAATCTGCCATTACAATTACCGGCGTAACCGAAATACTATCGTAATCATCTTCTGTAGTGACTCCGTTTCCAGGTGTACTATCAGGATCAAATTGATCCGATGTCATGATTTCGGCAATATTTAAGTATTCATTTGGTGCTCCAGTTGGGCTTTTTACATTCACGTTTAGTAATAAAGTATGACTGTTTCCAGGCAGGATAATTCCTGGATTCCATTCACCAGTTGAGCGGTCGTATGCGCCGGAAGTTGAATTATAAAAGATATATTCATATCCGGTAGGGATAATGTCTCTTACGGTTACTCCTGTAGCTATACTAGGACCTGAATTGGTTACAGTAATCGAGAACGTAATTTGTGATCCTACATTTGGTGTAAGCATATTATTAATTACTCTTTTTTCTATAGAAAGATCAGCTACAGCTGGAACTGGATTTAGTAGTACAGAACTGATGTCATCTTCGCCACTGGCACCATTATTTGGTGTTGAATCGGGATCTAACTCATTAGAAGCATATACTTCAGCAATATTTTGATAAACACCGGTAGTATTTACTTTGGCAGATACCAACAAAGACTCAGAACTTCCGTTTGGAATCGATCCGATATCCCAGATTCCTGTAGTATTGTAATATTGTCCGGCAGTTGAACTGTATACGATATATTCATAACCGCTTGGTAAAAGATCTTTTACTTGGACTCCAGTTGCAGTTTGTGGCCCGCTGTTATTTACTGTTATTTCAAAAGTAATAGTTGCTCCAAATATCGGACTTAAATTACCTCCAACAACTGCTTTAGTAAGCGATAAATCGGCCATAGGAACGACAGGCGTAGTTATAGCACTTGCATAATCATCTTCTGTAGTAACTCCATTATTTGGTATTGAATTTGGATCAGGCAGACTGCTGGCGGTAACTTCGGTCGTGTTTAAGTAATTCCCAGTGGCGTTTACAATCGCTGTTAGTTGAAGTGTTTGAGAATCCCCATTAGCTAAAGAACCAATATTCCACTTTCCAGTTGTACTAACATAAGTTCCTTTTGTAGCAGTAAAATTGCTAAAGGTATAACCGGAAGGAAGTAAATCTGTAACTTCAACTCCGGTAGCATTTTGCGGACCTTTGTTGGTAATAATAATTTCAAAAGTTACAGCAGATCCAATTAAAGGTGTAGCGCTGCTTACTGTTTTAGTTAAAGTTAAATCTGCCGATTGTCCTAAAGGTGCAGTTGTAGCAGTTGCATAATCATTTTCTGTTGGAATTGCATTTCCCGGAGTTGAATTTGGATCTGGGAGATTGCTTGCCGTTACTTCTGCAATATTTTCATAATTCCCTGTTGAATTTACGATCGCTGTGATTCTTAAAACTTGAGAATCTCCATTTAGAAATGAACCAATTGTCCATTTTCCAGTTGTAGCATTATAAACACCTTTTGTCACGCTGTAATTCACGAAAGTATATCCAGATGGAAGTAAATCGGTTACTTCAACTCCAGTTGTATTTTGCGGACCGTTATTGGTCGCAATTACTTCGAAAATAACTGGAGAACCAACTAGAGGTGTTGGATTGTTCACTGTTTTGGTTAAAGCTAAATCAGCAGCTTGTGCATTTGGAGTAACAGTAGCTGTTGCATAATCATCTTCAGTTATAACACCATTATTTGGAGTTGAATCAGGATCGGGAAGTGCGCTTGCGGTTATTTCAGCAACGTTTACGTAATTTCCTGTCGGATTTACTACAGCTAGAATTTGCAGGGTTTCTGATTTTCCATTAACTAAGTTTCCAACAGTCCATAATCCTGTTATTGGATTGTAAGTTCCTGTAGAAATAGTAAAATTAGAATACGTATAACCATTTGGAAGCAGATCGGTAACGGTTACGCCTGAAGTGTCCTGTGGACCATTATTCGTTACAACCACTTCAAAAGTAACCAAAGAACCTACTAATGGAGTAGCATTGTTAACTGTTTTAGTTAAAGATAAATCTGCGGATAGTGCTGTTGGCGTAATTGTAGCAGTTGCATAATCATTTTCTGTTGGAACACCATTATTTGGAGTTGAGTTTGGATCAGGAAGATTGGCTGCAGTTACTTCGGCAATATTTAAATAATCTCCTGTGGCATTTACAATGGCAGTAATTTGTAATGTTTCAGATTCGCCGTTGTCCAAATTACCAATATTCCATATCCCTGTTGTTGAATTATAAGTTCCTGTTGAAACTGTATAACTGCTGAAGGTATATCCTGAAGGCAATAAATCTGTTATTTGAACACCTGTATTATCTTGTGGACCATTATTAGTAACAACAACTTCAAAAGTTACGAGAGATCCGGTTAGAGGATTGGTATTGTTCACTGTTTTGGTTAATGATAGGTCAGATGATTGTGCTGTTGGCGTTGTTGTAGCTTCAGCATAATCGTCTTCCGTTGTAATTCCGTTATTTGGAGTCGAATCTGGATCAGGCTGACTGCTGGCTGTTATTTCTGCACTATTAGTATAATTTCCTGTTGCATTGACTAAAGCTGTGATTTGTAAAGTGTGTGTCGTTGCAATTGGCATGCTTCCAACTATCCAAAGTCCAGTTACAGCATCATAACTTCCGGCTGTTGCAGTGTAAGAAATATAAGTGTAACCAGAAGGCAGTAAATCAGTAACGGTAACATTATCTGTAGCCTGAGGTCCTGCATTGTTTACCTGAAGGTTGAAAATTACTTGTGAACCAGCAAGCGGAGTAGCATTATTTACTGATTTAGTTAAAGATAAATCGGCAGAGGTTGCAATTGGTGTTGTTGTCGCTTCAGCATAATCGTCTTCCGTTGTAATTCCGTTATTTGGA
>NZ_WWEM01000021.1 GCF_019308285.1 Flavobacterium quisquiliarum | reverse complement strand
TTTTTTGATATACAAAATTAGGTGTTTTCATTTTCAAGCTTAAATGCGGCCTTTTTTGATTATAGCATTCTATAGATTCTTTAATTAATTTATTTAATTCTACTGCTGATTTACATTTATAGATTAAAAATTCATGCTTTAAAATCCCATTGATTCTTTCTGCTAAAGCATTCTGATAGCAATCATATCCATCGGTCATTGATGGTTCAATATTGTTCTTTCTTAATTCATTCTGATAAATCTGGGAACAATACTGAAGCCCTCTGTCTGAATGATGTATAAGTGCAAGTTTGTTTTTTCTATTTTTAACTGCCATTTTCAGGGCTTTAACAACATTCTCTGCACTCATATCGTCACTTAAATGATAGCCGACAATTTTCCTGCTGAAAACGTCTGTAACTAATGAGAGATAATGGGTTCTTTCATATGATTTTACATAAGTTATATCACTTACAAAGACCTGTTCGGGCCTATGCACATTAATATCTTTTAGAAGATTAGGATATTTATGAAGCCAGTGTTTAGAAAAAGTTGTTTTAATATAACTCTTTGCAGGCTTTATAAGCAGCTGCTCTCTTTTTAAATACTTGAAAAATGCATCTCTACCGATTTTAATTCCATTTTCAGCAAAACAATGCTCCAATAAAAAATAAAGTTTTCTTGTGCCTAATCTAGGCATTATTCTTCTTTGTTTTTCAACCAGTTCCCTAACTTTGAGCAATTGTTCTTCGCGTATTAGTAAACGTGATTCATGCTGATAAATCGATTGTCGGCTTATCCCAAATAATCTACAGGCATAGGACATACTTATTCCTTTTTCCTGCCGGATGCTTCTGATGGTTTGGGAGAAAACTTTTTTCTGATTTGAGTTCCATATTGACTGTCAGAAATATCAATCATAGTATTAAGAACCATGTTTTTCAGTTTTTCATCTGCCAGTTCTTTTTCTAATCTTTTGATAATCTGTGCCGGAGTTTCTTTTGATTTTGACATAAAAAGAAGATTAGGTTTGCTCCAGTCTAAGTTACCAAATTTTCGTAACCAAACCAAAACAGTGCTTCTTCCCTGTATTCCGTATTTTTTTCTGCGCCTGCTTGTAAGTAAGTTCGCCTTTTTCTACCTGCGAAATAACGGCTAATTTAAAGCCTAAGTTGTAATCTCGCTGACTACGTCGCTCTTTTTAAAATTCTGGATTATTCATAAATAAGTCAATTTTATGTCAACTTATTTCAGGACGAGACACAAGACATAAAAAAAGCTCAGTGCAAAACTGAGCTTTTTTTATGCGAATCAATAATTAATTGGATAATCTATTTTTTTACTTTTTTAGTCTTATAGTATTTTCTATATTTTGGATAAGTAATCGCTCCTATTAAAGAAATTGTTATCAAACAATAATAAATCCAGCTTAAAGAATGTGCTTCTCCACTAGCATAAGAGTGTAAACCAACCAAGTGGAAATTTACTCCATAATAAGTGAACAAAATAGATACAAAAGCATACATACTCATTAAATTGAAGAACCATTTGCCTCTTAAAGCAGGAACAAAACGAGCGTGAATTACAAAAGCATAAATCATAATCGAAATTAAAGCCCAAGTTTCTTTTGGATCCCAACCCCAGTAACGTCCCCAGCTTTCGTTTGCCCATTGTCCACCAAGGAAGTTTCCAATAGTAAGCATAATCAAACCAATAGTTAAAGACATTTCGTTGATATGAGTAATCTCTTTAATGTTAAGCTCCATTTTAGCTTTGTTTTTCTCTGTTGTAAAGAAAATCAATAATAATGACACAAAACCTAAAATCATTCCTAATGCAGTTGGGCCATAACTACCTACAATAACTGCAACGTGAATCATTAACCAATAAGAATTAAGAACTGGCTGTAAGTTTGCGATTTCCGGATCAATCCAGTTCAAGTATGCTGCCATTAAAATCATAGCAGTAACGAATGCAGATGAAGCCACTGTTAATTTTGATTTTCTGTCAAAAGCCAATCCGAAGAACATGGTTGACCAAGACACATATACAATAGATTCATAAGCATTACTCCAAGGTGCATGCCCAGAAATATACCAGCGCGCTATTAATCCTAATGTATGAAGCACAAATAACAATCCAATTATAATATGGAATCCGTTTATTGTCATACGCAGCCATTTTTTCTCAAAGAAAATATTGACAATAATAAGAATGAACATAAAACTTGCCGCTGTAATATACCAATACGATAATTTTTGAAAAACGTCATATTTGTTATAGATAATCTCTGCATCTATTTTTTGTTCACTAGGCATTACTTTGGCTCCAAATTTCTTTTGAAAACCATGAATACTTTCTACTAAGTTATCAGCTGTATCAAAGTTTTTCGCGATAGAACCATTATTCAAAGCACTGAAGTATAAAGGCAGAATCTGTTTTACGTAAGTAGAATCCATTCCTTTAAATCCAGCTCCTTCACGTTCTAAATACGAAACCCATTTATGATTTGGATCATTTGGAACTGGGAATATCTTTAAAATGCTACCGCTTAAAGCAGACTCCATTAAGTTAACTTTTTTATCAGTTTCAATGAAATCTTTCTCAAAACTATTTGGATTTGCCGCTTTATAGGCTGCATCTAAATAAGGCGATAATTTATAATTTCCCTGCTCATCAAAGAATTTTACAAATGGAGCGTACTTATCTTTTGAATCGATACCAATGATTTTACGGATACTATCATTCTTTGTATTGATATAAATAATAGGAACCTGAATCCAAACCTGAGCGTACTGCGTCATCGATAAAAATACCTGATCCGAATTCATTTCGTTATATTTATCACTGTGACTTACTTTACGAAGCAATTCAGATGAAAAAGTATTAATCGGTTTCATTCTTCCTCCAGCATCCTGAATAATCAAACGGCCAAATTTAGCAGCATGCGCTTCTGGCGCTTTATAGATATTCAATAAAGAATCTAACTGCTTTTTACTTGGCGGTGCAGTTACATGATTGGCGTGATCGTTTGGATCTGTTGAATGTGTATGATCATGATCGTGGTCGTGCGAGTGAACATGTGGTGTCTGTTGTGCAAAACCACTTAAACTTAACATTAAAACTAAAATCGTAATTAGTTTTTCTTTTTTCTTTTTAACAGCTTCCAGCTTACGTTTTAAATCGCCAAAACGAGAATGTTTTGTAAACATAATTGCCATTAAACCTATGTAAAGCATAAAGTATCCAAAATAAGTAATGTTAGTTCCCCAGAAATCATGGTTCACAGATAAAACGGTTCCTTTCTCATCTGGATCAAATGAAGATTGGAAGAAACGATATCCTTTATAATCCAAAACATGATTCATAAAAATATCAGCATCAAAAGTTTCTGTAGAATCCTGAACGGTTACTTTACTTTTGAACGCAGAATAACTTTTTTCAGTTCCAGGATATTTATCAGCAATAAAGTCATTTAGTCTCACTTTGAAAGGTAAAACATACGCTTTACTTCCATAAAATAAAGAGTATTCAATGTTGCCAATTTTTACTGTTTTAGGTTCTCCAACCTGTCCTTTAGAACCAAAAAGCATTACTTCTTTTTCCTGTCCTTCGGCTTTTACTTTAACAACTAAAGCATCTGAATGCGTTTTAGCTTTATAATCATTATTAGATTCATATTCTACTTTTCCTTTCATTGCAGGATCTGGAAATACAATTCTAATATCTCCAATACTGTATAAAGAACGCATCATTAAAGGCTGTACATCATCTTTAGTAACTTTACCTTTAAGCTGATCCGCCATTCTCATAAATTCTCCTTCAAAAGGTGTTTGAATAGTATATTTATCACCTTTAGTATTAATATTAATGGCTCCGTCTGTTTGTTTATTTAAAGCAAACAAAACATTATGAATGTTCTTAACTTCGCCTTCTTTTAAGTAATGTTCTTCACGTCCGCCGGCACCAGCCTCAACTAATTTAAGGTACAAAGTTCCGTTTGGATCTTCTTTAACCACTTCCTTCGCTCCCATGATATAATTAGCATAAGAAACTTCAAAAGGAGTTTCATCAAATTTGCCAGAAATAGAAAAATCATTAGTGGTTGCTGGAGATAATAAAAGACTTTTTTCAAAAACTCTTCGTTTCATTTCTCCTTTATATTCACCATCAACAAAAACGGTTAAAAAAGTCTTATCTGAATATACTTGGTTTTCTGCCGCACCTTCACGAATCGGCATCATTCCTTCATAACTAATATATCTTGTTATAAAAGCTCCTATAATGATAAAAATAAAGGCTAAGTGCAGTAATAAAGTTGCCCATTTTTCTTTTTTAAGTAATTGATAACGTTTGATGTTTCCGAAGAAGTTAATAACGAAAACTACCATTATGGCTTCAAACCACCAAGTATTGTAAATTAAAATTCTTGCCGTATCTGTATTGTATTTACTTTCGATAAAAGTTCCAATACCCATTGCTGCTGCAAATGCTATAAAAAGAACGGCCATTAAACGTGTAGAAAACAAAAAAGAGAATATTTTTTTATCCATTTTTAAGGAATTACATTGTATATAAAGTGGCACAAAAGTACTTAAAAATGTTTATTTGAGGCATGTGATATTTGTTAATAAAAACCAAATATATGGCAGTGAATTTAATCAAATTCTCAGAAATGTACACTTATTTTTACAAAAACATATCTAGAGAAATTAAAACTATTCTTTTCTCTCATTACATTCAAAACAAAATAAATATGCTAGTCAGCTTTCGTTTTGATAATTACAAAAAATATTTAAGAAGCAAAAAAGTTACAATCTCTACAATCTGAATCAAAACTTTTCGTTACAAATTATCTTTATAAAAAATAATACTAATTTTGTTTTCATGATTCAGATAAATATAATCGGTTCCGGCAATGTTGCACAGCATTTAATAAAAGCTTTTGAGGGAAGTAAAACTGTAGAAATAAAACAGGTTTTTTCACGAAAGAAAGAAACGTTGCTGCATTTGGTTGACTATGAAAAAATTGCTACAGATTACAACGAAATCCAGCCTGCGGACTTACATATAATTGCTGTTTCAGACAATGCAATTGCCGAGGTTTCGGAACAACTTCCTTTTAACAATCAGTTCGTGGTTCATACATCTGGCACTTCTTCAATGGAACTTTTAAATCCTAAAAATCGTCGCGGTGTTTTTTACCCGCTTCAAACATTTTCAAAGAATAAAGCTATTGATTATTCGATTATTCCATTTTGTTTGGAAGCCGAAAATACAGCCGATTTTAAGTTATTAGAATCCATTGCTAAAAGTATTTCTACAGCAGTACATTCTGTAAGTTCCGAGCAACGTAAAGCGCTTCATGTAGCGGCTGTTTTTGTCAGTAATTTTACAAATCATTTATATTCTTTGGGACAAGAAGTTTGTGAAGAAAATCAGCTGCCGTTTGCAATTTTAAGACCTCTCATTCAAGAAACTGCGGACAAGATCAATACACTAAATCCAATTGATGCGCAAACTGGTCCGGCTATAAGACACGACTCAAATACTACAGAAGCTCATATGGCTTTTTTACAAAACGAAAACAAAAAAAATATCTATAAAATCCTAACACAATCTATACAGCATAATGGCAAAAAGTTATAAAGAAATAATGAATGACATCACAACTTTTGTTTTTGATGTAGACGGAGTACTAACAGACAGTTCTGTTTTTGTAACCAACCAAGGAGAAATGTTGCGAACAATGAATATTCGCGATGGCTTCGCTTTAAAGGCGGCAATCGAAAGTGGTTATAACGTATGCATTATTTCTGGCGGAAGCAATGAAGGTGTTCGTATTCGTCTTCAAAATTTGGGTGTTAAAGACATTCATTTAGGAACGCCTGACAAAGTAAAAACATTTAAAGATTACACCGAAATCAATAATATAAAGCACGAAAATGTATTATATATGGGAGACGATATTCCTGATTTTCACGTTATGAAATTAGTAGGTCTTCCAACTTGTCCTCAGGATTCTACCCCTGAAATTAAAAATATCTGCCGTTACATTTCTCATGTAAAAGGCGGACGTGGCGCAGCAAGAGACGTTATCGAACAAGTGATGAAAGTACAAGGAAAATGGATGGAATATTTTAATGGAAAACATGACTAAATTATTTTGGATTGTTGATTTTATATTTTAGATTCCTGATTATTTACAAGCAATTTGCTTTGTCAAAGTTTAAAACTTTGACAAAGCTTGAAAGTCAATTAAAACCTTTGAACCTTTGTTCCTCTGAACCTTTGCAACTTAAAAAGAATGAAATTCCTAAAACTTATTCGCTATAAAAATTTATTAATGCTGGCTTTTATGCAGCTTCTTTTTCGTTATGCTTTTCTAAAACAGCAAAATATTCCGCTTGCTTTATCAGATTGGCAGTACGGGTTATTAGTTTTAAGTACAGTTTTATTGGCCGCTGCAGGTTATGTTATTAATAATATTTACGATGTCGCAACAGACAGCATCAATAAACCAAATGATGTTGTAGTTGGAAAAGGAATAACTGAAACCACTGCTTATAACATTTATATAGGCTTAAATATTTCGGGAGTTGCGATTGGTTTTATTTTGTCTAATATTATTCTAAGACCAACTTTTGCATCACTTTTTATCTTAATTGCTACTCTATTGTATTTTTATGCTACAACCCTAAAACAAATCATGATTTTAGGAAACTTTGTGGTAGCGTTACTTCTTGCTGTAAGTGTATTAATTATTGGTGTTTTCGATATTTTTCCTGCAACAACTGCCGAAAATCAAGCGCAGATGGCTAGTCTTTTTTCAATTTTAATTGATTATGCTTTGTTTGCTTTTATGATTAATTTTATCCGTGAAATAGTTAAAGATATTGAAGATGTAAATGGAGATTACAACCAAGGAATGAATACTTTACCGATTGCTATAGGTGTTGGAAGAGCAGCAAAAATCGCTTTAGGCTTTGCCATAATTCCGTTTATTCTATCTGCTCTTTATGTGAATACTTATTTCATGGAAAATAAGCTTTATATAGCTGTTTTTTATGCTTTTGCTACAGTTCTCGCGCCTTTATTATACTTTATAGTAAAAATATTTGATGCCAAATCTCAAAAAGATTTTCATCATCTGAGTACTATTTTAAAACTAATTTTATTCTTCGGAATTCTATCAATTTTGGTTATTGCCTTAAACATCAAATACAATGCTTAAAGAAAAATTAAAGAAATATAAAATCATTCTAGCTTCGGGATCACCAAGAAGACAGCAGTTTTTTAAAGATTTAGATCTTGATTTTGAGATTCGCTTAAAAGATGTTGAAGAGATTTTTCCACCTCAATTAAAAGCAGCTGAAATTACCGATTATCTTGCGGAACTAAAAGCTAGAGCTTTTGAAGGCGAATTAAAAGAAAATGAAATTTTAGTGACCAGCGATACCATTGTATGGCACCAGAATAAAGCTTTAGGAAAACCAAAAAACGCTGAAGAAGCTTTTGAGATGATTAAATCGATGTCTAATGCAACTCATGAAGTGATAACTTCGGTTTGTTTTAAAACGAACCACTCTTCCACTCTATTGCATGATATTACCAAAGTAACATTTAATGACTTGTCTGACGAAGCTATTTTATATTATATAGAAAACTACAAACCTTATGATAAAGCGGGTGCTTATGGAATTCAGGAATGGTTTGGTTTTATGGCAGTTGCAAAAGTTGAAGGATCATATACCAATGTTATGGGACTTCCGACAGCAAAAGTCTACGAATTTTTGATTACATTAGTGTAAAAATTTTATTTATGTTTTCCTTTAAAGAGTACAGCCGCGAAATAATAGCAACCATAATTCTCATTCTAGTATTAATTGTACTTCGAATGGTAATTGCAAAACTGGTTAGAAGTTTTGCTGCTTCGAGTCAGTTATTTGAACATCGTACCAATTTAGTTATCAAGTACATTAATATTTTGATGAATATTTTGGTCACTACAAGTTTAATTGTAATTTGGGGTGTACAAACTGAAGATATTTTTCTTACTGTTTCTTCTATTGCAACTGTAATTGGTGTTGCTATGTTTGCACAATGGTCTATCTTGAGCAATATTACTTCGGGAATGGTTTTGTTTTTCTCTTTTCCATTTAGAATTGGAGATACTATAAAAATACATGATAAAGATTTTCCAATAGAAGCAGAAATTGAAGACATCAACACCTTTCATGTAAGCTTAAAAACTAAAGAAGGAGAAAAAATCATCTTTCCAAACAATTTATTACTGCAAAAGGGAATTTCAATAATACCAGCAAAATACGAAGAAAGAGAGTTCTTTGATTAAATAAACAAATGGGAATTGTATAACGGCGAGAAAAAAAGCTAGAACGTAAAAGAACAAATTAAGTGTAATATTTGTTTTATAAATCTAGCTTAATTCTTAAAATAATGACTCGGCCCGTAACTTTACCCTTTTATGCAAAACTTGCATTTATACTTATCACTTTAATCTGTTTTGCTTTTATTTTCTGTACTGGAAAAGATATTCTAACTCCAGTTTTGATGGCGTTTCTTTTTGCTGTTTTGCTGCTTCCAATTTTCACTTTTTTAAACAATAGACTAAAATTCCCAAGACATCTAGCAGCCATAGTTTGTCTCATCATTTTTCTTTCTTTTATAGTAGGAATTCTAGTCTTCATCTCTTATCAGGTTACTTATATGGCTAATGATTTTGAAACAATAAAGAAAAATGCCAATTCCTTTATTATTGAAATTCATAAGTTTATCAGAGAGAATTTCCAAGTCAGCATTGGTGATCAGAAAAAATATCTAGATTCCGTTACTCAAGATTCTGTAAAAACAGGACAGGCAAAATTAGGCTCTTTCATAATTTCGATGAGTGATGTTCTCTTAGATAGTACTATTATCATTATTTATACGTTTCTCTTTTTAATTTATAAAGAGCATTTCAAATTGTTTTTAGCTAAACTAATACGCCAGGAAAACCATACAGTTTTAAAAGATATACTTTCTCAAATTAAAGTTTCGATAAACAATTATATCGTCAGTTTGATAATAGAAATGATCGTTGTATCGGTTTTAACTAGTATAGGATTATGGATTATCGGTATTAAATACTTTATTCTTTTAGGATTAATCACAGGAATCTTAAATCTGATACCGTATATTGGAATTTTAGTAGCAGGAATTATCACCGTTTTAGCTTCATTAACTGGTTCCGCTGAGTTTTCAATTATTTTAGGAATACTTATCGTAAACATAATTGTCCAATTTATAGATAATAACCTTTTAGTTCCATTGATTATCAATTCTAAAGTAGAAATCAACGCCTTTGTATCTATTATCGGAATCATTGTAGGTGGTGCGGCGGCAGGAATCGCTGGAATGTTTTTGGCTATTCCTCTTTTAGCCATCCTGAAAATTATATTTGACCGCATCGAATCTCTTGCTCCATGGGGTTATCTGATGGGAAATCATGTACCTAGGAAATTTAGATGGAGAACCAGAAAAGCTACAGCTGAAAACTAAAAAAGTTATTTTTTAAAACCTGCTTTTTATTCCTTACATTCATAAACGATAAAACTATTTAGAAGAAAACTACCAAATGTCTTTAAATAAAAAAATACTGTTTTTTATTTTGCTTTGCTTTTGTTTACAAAGCGGATATGCTCAGGTAGATAAAACTAAAAAAGAACCTAAGACCCAAAAAGATACTACTGAAATCTATACCAAGATTCGCAATTATTCTAAGAAAAATAAGTTTACCCAAACGATGCACAAATTATTTTTCAGGTCAAAAAAACCAAAGAAAAAAGAAGAATTACTTGTACCAATAGATTCAACTCATTATGATGGTAAAATTATTCGTAATATAAATATCATCACTTTAGACCCTTTTGGACATTCAGTTGCTGATACTATGCAAGTGCCTAAAAATTGGGGAGAACGAATGGGAAACAGGCTTCATTTAAAAACCAAAAAAATAGCTATAAAAAACTTATTGTTATTTAAGAAAAACACCCCGTATAATACCTATAAAGTTTTAGAAACTGAGCGTTTAATTCGTGCACAGCGTTATGTAACAGCCGTTCGAATTTCCAATCAATCTGTCGGACAGGCTTCTGATTCTGTAGACGTTACGATACGTGTTTTAGATTCCTGGAGTACCATTCCGAGATTTTCGATTTCAAGCAGCCAAATGTCTATCGGTTTTAAAGAAAAAGACTTCTTTGGTTCAGGACAGCAATTAGAATATCGTTACACTAACCGATTTGATGATGGACGTAATGCTAACGAGGCTACATACACCGTTCCAAATATTAAAAATACTTATATTGGAACCGTTCTCCATTATAAAATGGACATCGATAATAATTACATTAAAAGTATTGATGTAGAACGTGACTTCTACTCCCCTCTAACAAAATGGGCCGGTGGTCTTTATATAGATGAATTTTATAGAAGAGATACTTTACAGGCTCCAGATCTTTCATACGCTTATCAGCCAGTTAAATATACTTCTCAGGATGTTTGGGCTGGACATGCTTTTAAAGTTTTTGAAGATAATAATAAAGCAATCACCAATCTTATTACAACAGCTCGATTTTTAAATAAAAATTATAGTGAAACACCAACTGAAGTGTACGATCCTGATCATTTTTATTCGGACGAAAAATTAATTCTCAGCGGGATTGGATTTAATACGCGAAAATTTATCAAAGACAGTTATATTTTCCGAAACGGACAAACAGAAGACGTTCCGATAGGAAGAATATATGGTATAACATTGGGGTATCAATATAAAAATACTTTTTGGAGACCCTATGTCGGTGCGCAATTTTCATTTGGAAATTATTATCGTTTAGGTTTTCTAAGCATGAATTTTGAAGCTGGAACTTACTTCCATCAATCTAAAACGTATCAGACTGCCTTTTTATTTGAATCCAACTATTTTACAAAATTGTATAGTATTGGAAAATGGAAACTGAGACAGTTCGTAAACCCAAAACTAGTTATCGGAATAAACCGTGATGATATCATTGGCGATCAGCTTAATATTAATCAGCAAAACGGTTTAGCAGGTTTTAATACAGCAATATACGGAACTAGTAAAGCAGTATTATCGCTTCAAACCCAAACCTATTCCCCTCATGCTTTATGGGGATTTCGTTTAAATCCGTTCTTTAATTATTCTGTAGCAGTTTTGGGAAGTCCAGAAGTGGCAATGACCAAAAGCAAACCTTATTCTAAACTAACTTTAGGCTTGTTGGTCAGTAATGATTACTTGGTTTTTAGTTCCTTTCAGCTTTCTATTTCTTATTATCCAAGCATTCCATTACAGGGAGACAATGTATTTAAAACAAATACTTTTGAAACTACGGATTATGGACTCCAAAGTTTTGAATTAGCAAAACCACGTGTTGTCGATTATAGGTAATTTTTTAATCTTTTTTTCAAAGTTCTATTTTGAATAAAAACCTTTAAAAACCAACATTTTATACATTAAACAAAACTAAAAATAATTCGACGAAATGCGTTTTTTACTCGACAAAATACATCTTTACTTTTTTTTGGCACAGTATATGAATATCCTTAAACAAGATTAACAATAAAAAAATAAAAAAGATGAAAACGATAAAATTAGCAATCGCCGGATTATTTCTAATGGTTGCAAGCGCCACGCAAGCCCAAGTATCGATAAACGTAAACATAGGAACTCCTCCAGCTTGGGGACCTGCAGGATATACAGATATGGAGTATTATTATCTTCCTGATATTCAAGCTTACTACGATGTACGTGCAGCTCAATTCATCTATTTTGGAAGAGGAAAATGGGTAAGAACAACTTACTTGCCAAGACAATATAGAAATTATGATTTGTATGGAGGTTATAAAGTAGTTTTAACTGATTACCATGGTAGAACCCCTTACGTTTACTATGATCGCCATAAAGTAAAATACTACAAAGGATATCATGGAGCGCCTCAAAGACCATACAAACCAAGACCAGTATATGGTTACAATGATCACAGGGATCACAAACATTATGACAAACATGACAAGCACCGTGATAAACATGATGATCGCCGCCATCACGATGACCGCGATCACGGGCATGGAAGAAGATAATTGCTAAACAACTAATTTTCAGCACAAGAGAGTATCACAAAAATGATACTCTCTTTTTTTTACATTTTTTGTTTTGATTTTTTTTCAAAAGATTGTAATTTTAGTATAAATCACTATTAAACAAGTGTTTAAATTGTCTAATTTTAAAAATTAACCTTTGTTTAATGTGATTATGATATATATTTGCACCGAATTTCTAAAACTCAAATCGAATCTTTATGAAAAAGAATGTTTATTTGCTTTCATTTTTAGCAATGTCCCTATTAATAGGCTGTGACAGTAACGATGATAACAAAAACAACAATCAGTCGTTGGACAACATTACGATTACTTCTGATCAAAACACTTTAAGCCAAAGGCTTGATTACACCAATTCTGGAGTAATTTCGATCGAAAACGGTTCTCAGACAGGTAAATCTGCAGAGAATACTGTTACCAATTTTCCGCTTGTTCAAATTGCAGAGGTAAAACCTCCAGTTGACGCTAACGGAAGAACTTTACAAGCCAGTCATGTTACGGTAAACGGAAACTATGCTTATGTTTCTTATATCACTAGAGGTGATGTTTATTCTGGAGCAATTGACGTGATTGATGTTACTGATCCTTACAAACCTAAGTTGGTTACATCTGCTTTGATTCCAAATACAGATATTACTTCTCTTACTTATACTAACGGAAACTTAATTATTGGTGCTGCAAAAGATATAGACAAAGATCCTTTACTTAAAAATAATCCAGCTGTAGTTTATAACATGCCATTAAGTTCTGGTCTTCTTACGGATAAAACTACTGCAAATTACTTAGAAAGCAGAGTCACTACAGATGTAGCAGCTAATACTAATGATTATTTTGCTGTTACTGGAGATAACGGAAGTTTGTTTAAAATGAGTGCTTCAACAAAAGCCATAACAGGTAAAGTTGCTGTGGCTGATTTACGTTCTATCGCTTTAACTTCTGATAAAGTGGTTACTTTAAGCGGTACTAAAGGTGTTAATATTTACAATCAATCTACACTTGCTTTACAAAAAAGTTTTGCGACATCTACAGATGTAAGCGGTGCAAAAAGAACAATGGATATTGACGGAACAAAACTTTTAGTTTCTGAAGGCCCTAATGGTCTTGGTGTTTATGATATTAACAGCGGTTCAAAATTGCAGACTATTGCAATTCCAACTGCTGCTGAAGATAATGTTACGAATGCAGTTTCTGTAAATGATGGTTATGCTTTCCTTGCTAATGGAGCATTAGGATTAAATGTTTATCAATCAGGAACACAATTAAGCTTGTTAGGTTCTTTAGGAATTGCTGGCTCATCAAACTATGTTAAATCTAGTGGTAATTATATTTATGTTGCTAGCGGAACAGGCGGTTTAAAAATCATTAAGATGGAAAAACCAAATACTACATTTGCAAGCTGTTCTTCATATCCTGTTTACAATCAAGGCAAAGATTTGATTTTAAATTCAAATGACATTAAATCGTATCAAGGCGCAACTGCTATTAATTCGGCTATTATTAATTCTGGAGCTGTATTAACACACTGTGGCTCTATTGCAATTTTGAATAATCTAACTTTAAACAGCGGTGGTACTTTTAACATGAGAGGAAGTTTATCTCAAGGTAAATATCAGCAATCAAATCCAACTCAACTAATTATTAACAGCAATGCAACATTACAAGTAGAAGGTTCGGTTGTAATTTGGGGAGATCTGTTATTAAACAGCGGTGCTAAAATTAATTTCATCGGTACAGGTTCTTCTATTACAATTTACGGAAAAGTTACTAAAAATAGTGGCGTAACCATTACAGGAAATTATACTGATACAGAAAACAAATTGAAATAACATTTCGTTTATTTCAAAATCAAAATACAAAAGAGCCGTTAGAACACATCTAACGGCTCTTTTTATTTTATTCCTTCTCAATTTAAGGTACAATTATTGTGCGTTAACATTTCATTTAAATAATCTTCCATAAAATAATTAGTATTTTTGGGACAATTCTAAAAACACCTAACTTTTAATCATGCGAAAAATACAGGTACAAATCTTTCTTTTATTTTTTATAGGTTTTCAGATTTCGTTTGCACAGCAGCCTCAAAAACCAAGTTCAGTTGAAATTTACAATAAAATCAAAAAATTAAACTTTTTGGGTTCCGTATTATATCTTGCTGCACATCCTGATGATGAAAATACCAGAATGATTTCGTATTTGGCCAATGATATGAATGCGAGAACGGGTTATTTGTCTTTAACTCGTGGTGATGGAGGTCAGAATTTAATTGGATCACAATTACGCGAATTATTAGGAGTTATAAGAACTCAAGAATTAATTGAAGCTAGAAAAATAGATGGCGGAGAACAGTTTTTCTCTCGCGCCAATGATTTTGGTTTTTCTAAAAATCCAAATGAAACCTTAGACATTTGGGATAAAGATAAAGTCTTAGCTGATGTGGTTTGGACAATCAGAAAATTTCAGCCAGACATTATAATCAATAGATTTGATCATCGCTCGCCGGGAACAACACACGGTCATCACACTTCTTCTGCAATGTTGAGCGTTGAAAGTTTTAAACTAACAAATGATCCAAAAGTTTATCCAGAGCAATTGAAATACGTAATGCCTTGGCAGGTAAAAAGACAATTTTTTAATCCGTCTTGGTGGTTTTATGGCAGTCAGGAAAAATTTGATGCAGCCAATAAATCAAAATTTACCAAATTAGAAACTGGTGTTTATTACACTGGAATCGGGAAATCGAATCAAGAAATTGCCGCTTTGAGTAGAAGCCGTCATCAATCACAAGGTTTTGGAAGTACTGGAGTTCGTGGTGATGAAACAGAATATCTAGAATTGATTAATGGAGAAACGCCAAAAGACCGTGATAATTTATTTGACGGAATTGATACAAGTTGGAATCGTGTCAAAAACGGAAAACCAATTGGAGATTTAATCGCTCAAATCATTTCAAATTATAATTTCAGTAATCCTTCTGCAAGTATCCCAGATTTAGTTAAAGCCTATTCGATGATAGAAGCTTTGGAAGATACCCATTGGAAAACAATCAAATCCGAAGCAATCAAAAGCATCATTGCTTCATGTTCTGGTTTATATCTTGAAGCGGTTTCAAACGAACAGGAAGCGACTCCTGGAAGTACTATCAGATTAACTCTTGAAGCTATCAACAGATGTTCGGTTGATATGCAATTAGTAAGTATTACAACATTGCCAGACAATAAAACGACTGTTCAAAACAGTGTTTTAAAAAACAACAGCGATCAAAAAATTAATCTTCAGTTGCAGCTTCCAAATACTATTGAATATACACAGCCGTATTGGTTAAAAGAAAAAGCAACTGTCGGAATGTACACGGTTTTGAATCAAGAAATTATTGGAACTCCAGATATTATAAGAGATACTAAAGTTGTTTTTAACGTAAAAATTGCTGGTGTTGAAATTCCGTTTGAACGAACAGTTGTCTACAAATACAATGACGGCGTTAAAGGAGAAATGTATAATTTCTTGGATATTGTTCCAGAAGTTACGACTTCAATTTTAGAAAGAGTTTTGATTTTTAGAGACACTAAAAGCAAAATGATTCCAGTAAAAGTTCGTGCTGGAAAAGACGAGGTAAAAGGAAATTTACAATTGGATTTACCAAAAAGCTGGAATGTATCTCCAAAAGAAATTCCGTTTACTTTGGACAAAAAAGGAAATGAACAGATTTTTTACTTTGAAGTAACACCACCTGTTAATCCAGAAGAAGTTACTGCTAAAAGTATTGCAACAGTTGACGGCAAACGTTTTGATAAAGATCAGACGATTATTGATTTTCCTCATATTACTAAACAAATGGTTTTAAAACCGGCTGAATCAAAATGCATCAGAATTGATCTAAAAACTTCAGAAGATGCGATTGCTTACATTATGGGCGCTGGCGACGAAGTTCCTGAAAGTTTAAAACAAATGGGATACAAAGTTTCAATTTTAAAACCTGAAGAAATTACGCCAGAAAAATTAGATTCATTCAGTACTGTCATTACAGGAGTTCGTGCTTACAATACCGTTAATGCTTTAGCTAACAAACAAAACATTCTTTTCAATTTTGTAAAAGGTGGTAAAAATATGATTGTACAATATAATACAAACGGAAGATTGGTCACTGATAAAATCGCGCCATATCCATTAAAATTATCGAATGATCGTGTAACCGAAGAAAATGCAAAAATCACTTTCTTAGCACCAAATCATCCTGTTTTAAATACGCCAAATAAAATCAGTTCTAAAGATTTTGAAGGCTGGACACAAGAACAAGGTTTATACTATCCAAATGAATACGATCCTGCCTTTACTCCTATTATTTCGTCTCATGATAAAGGAGAATCTGCTAAAGATGGCGCTTTATTAGTCGCTCCATACGGAAAAGGATATTATATTTACACTGGTTTAAGTTTCTTTAGAGAATTGCCAGAAGGAGTTTCTGGAGCTTATAGATTATTATCTAATATTATTTCGCTAAAACAACCTCTTGAAGCTCCAAAACAAGATATAAAGCAATAAAATATGGAAACCAAAAAACAAAAAAAATGGAAGAAAAGCTATACCTATGTTTTGGTCGCTAATGCAATCTATATTGCTATTTTCTTTTTAATCATGCAATTATATTCATAACCTATGCAGCTATTTGACTGGATCGTACTTATTGTAACTTTATTATTTATTGTTGGATATGGCTCGTGGAAAACCAAAGGAAGTAAAAATGTTGAAGATTTCATTTTAGGAAACAACGAAACACCTTGGTATACGGTTGGTCTTTCTGTAATGGCTACTCAGGCCAGCGCAATTACCTTTCTATCAACGCCAGGACAAGCTTATCATGACGGAATGGGTTTTGTGCAATTCTATTTCGGATTGCCAATTGCTATGGTTGTGATTTGTTTAACTTTTATTCCGCTCTATCATAAAAGCAAAGTTTTTACCGCCTACGAATTTTTAGAAAAGAGATTTGACGTTAAAACACGTTCTCTTGCAGCTATTTTATTCTTGGTTCAAAGAGGTTTAGGAACTGGATTAACTATTTATGCGCCAGCGATTATTTTATCTGCGCTTCTCGGCTGGAATTTAACTGTCATGAACATTATTATCGGTGTAATGGTAATTATTTATACTTTTTCAGGAGGAACAAAAGCCGTAAACGTAACACAAAAACAGCAGATGTTTGTGATTATGTCCGGGATGTTTATCACCTTCTTTTTGATTCTTCATTATCTTCCAAATGACATGACTTTTAACAGTGCGCTTCATATTGCTGGAGCAAATGATAAAATGAATATTGTAGATTTCTCTTTTGATCCTGAAGAAAAATACACCATTTGGAGTGGTATTACTGGAGGTTTCTTTTTGGCACTTGCCTATTTTGGAACAGATCAATCGCAGGTTGGTCGTTATTTATCTGGGAAATCGGTGCGTGAAAGTCAGATGGGATTAATCATGAACGGACTTTTAAAAGTTCCAATGCAATTCTTTATTCTTTTGACGGGAGTTATGGTATTTGTATTTTTTCAGTTTAATCCTGTGCCTTTAAATTTCAATCCAAACAATAAAGCAACCATTGAAAAATCAGCTTTTAAAGGAGAATACCATAATTTGGAAGAGAAGTTAGTAAAACTTTCGGAGGACAAAAAAGTAATCAACTTACTGTATATTGATCAGCTAAATCAAGATTATGACAATCCGATTCTTCGTAAAGAATTGGTAGCATTGTCTAATAAAGAAAAAGATCTTAGAGAAAAAGCCAAAGAAATTATCCTGAAAGCCGACAGCAACTCAGAAACCAATGATAAAGATTATGTCTTTTTTCACTTTATCCTAAATTATCTTCCAAAAGGACTTATCGGATTATTATTGGCCGTGATTCTTTCTGCTGCTATGTCATCAACGGCTTCAGGATTAACGGCATTGGCTTCTACAACAGCAATTGACATTTACAAAAGAAATGTAAAAGGCGAAAAATCTGAAAAGCATTATCTAAATGCAACAAAGTTTTTTACGCTGTTTTGGGGAGTTGTAGCCATTCTTTTTGCCTGCGTTGGTACTTTGTTTGAAAACTTAATTCAGCTTGTAAACATTATTGGTTCTATCTTTTACGGAACTGTTTTAGGAATCTTTTTAGTTGCATTTTATTCTAAAAAAGTTCAGGCAAAGCCAATGTTTATAAGTGCTATTATCAGCCAGCTTACCATTTTTGTGATTTATTATTTTATGGTTTACAATCAGGAAAAACTGGGTTACTTATGGCTGAACTTTATTGGAGCTATTTTAACGATTGTATTAGCAGTAGTATTGCAATTTTTATTTTTTAAAGGTAAAAATGACCTATCCACAATTGAAGAATAATTAAATTTATAAATTTAACATTGTAGCAAATGACAAAAGAAGATTTTTTATTTCATTTACAAGGAGCAAGTTTTGTGGCTCTTAGATTTGCTGAGCGCTATGTTAAAGATAAATTAGTTACAGATTTTAAGTACAATTTAATTCTTACCGTTGCAGGTAATATTGATGGTTCAAATAAATTTGATATTTATCCTGAAGAAAATGACATTATAAAACTTGATTTAACAGAAATTGAAGTTGTTGATTTATTGTATAGAAACAATAAAATTCCGATTTGGATTGATATTAGTGTTTTAAAATCAAGTAGAAAAAGCACCACTTTTAATCTATTATGTTCAGGAAAATATTCCAATGATAAAAATGATTATTACTATAATCAAAATGGTTCAGGTCCCTTTGGAGTTAAAGGTCCAAAATTTCCAATTAATTATAAGGAGGGTAAAAAATTTAAATTATAGATCGTTTATTATTCGGTCAATCTTCTCTAAATAATCCTAATACCCTAGCCCTGATGGAAACGACATCCCTTTGTGCTAATCCCGATAGCTATCGGGAGGCACAAAAGATATAGAGGACAGGATGAATAAGATTCTTTAAAATCATATACTAAATCCAGAAATAATTCTTCTTCAATTGTAAGTAAAAAATGCTATTTTAGTCGTACGAAAAATAATCTTAAAAAGATTATCCAAAAACAACCTTCAACCAAACCAAAAGTTGTTAATGAAAATTTCAGACGATTTAGAAAAAATGTTGCCGTTTGGCTATCTCTTTCTCATTATAATGGGTATTTTTAAAGATAGCATTCAATATTACCAGCTAGGAATAAATATTTTGAAATTCTCTACTTTCATGGATATTTTAATAAGTCCTTTAGCTTATTTGACCTCAAATGTAATTATTTTAATTACCATAATTTTTTTATTCATTGGGCACTATAATCTTCCAAAGCTTCTTGTAAAATATGATCATAATCCAACTGTTCAAAAGATGTTCGAACTAAAATCTGTCAAAAGTTTTTCGTTGGAAGAGAAAAAAAGATATTATAATAATATTGCTTTAAAAACACTGGCGCTTGTACTTATGTCATTCTTTATCGGAACGGGAATGGCTGGTGGTTATTTTATTTCTCAACGTATCGAAAAAGGCACTTTAGATTACAATTATAAAATCAATTTTAATGATGAAAAACCACAACAAGTAAATCTTATTGGAACAAACAGTCTATATTATTTTTATGTTACAAAAGGAGAAAAACATATTAAAATTGCTCCAATTGGTTCTATTAAAAATGTTGAGTTAATTTATAAAACTTCGAGCCAGTAAAGCTTTAAGTTGGTTTCCATTAGTTTTTATTTACTAAAAATCGAGCATTATGAAAGATTTAAAAAAATACAGCAATAAGACAAAAGCTGCTTTTGTTCTCTTAATTGTAATGCTTCTAATTTTATTAGGAAACTTTAATACGCTTCAAAATTCTAAAAATGTTAATGATAATATCAATGCCATTTATAATGATCGTTTGGTTGTAGCGCATTATATTTTTCAATATTCCAAACAACTTCATTTTATCAAGGCTGAAGCTGAAAAACTGAACCTAAGCGATAATACAAGAAGAACTGAAATCATTCATACTTTAGACATCGTACATAATATTGATGATCTCTATACCAAAACAGTACTAACAAATAAGGAAAAACAATATTTTGACGCTTTTTTACTTTCTTGCAAAGAAATTAATAATCAGGTTGAAAATAAGAGTTGGAGAGAAATTGTAAATACCAGCGAAGAAGCATTAAAAACTTTAGAATCTTTATCACAGATCCAAATTGAAGAAGGAAAAGCAAAACTTGCAGCTGCCAATGCAATGTACAGCAAGAATAACAGTATAGGCCAATTACAGATTGCTTTACTTATTATTCTGGGTGGCATTACATTCTATCTTTTAATAAAAAAAATTAAGAAAACAGTTAAAATTCCCGAGCCTCCTAGTTTAAATTAAAATTCCGATTTTTATAAACGCCAAATTTCAAAAATATAGGAGCTTAAAAATTTAACCGCAAAGCACGCAAGTTTCTTTTAATATGCTCGCTTATTAAAAAACGTAAAGTTCGCAAAGCTTTGTCAAAAAAACTTTGCGAACTTTACTTGCTTTGCGGTTAAAAAAAAATCCCAAAACCCGAAAGCTTTGGAATTTGGTATTTTATAATTGAAAATTTAAAAAACTTATCTGCTCCACTCAG
This sequence comes from Flavobacterium quisquiliarum, assembly GCF_019308285.1. GTDB lineage: Bacteria > Bacteroidota > Bacteroidia > Flavobacteriales > Flavobacteriaceae > Flavobacterium > Flavobacterium quisquiliarum. The sequence goes on along the minus strand of NZ_WWEM01000021.1, from coordinate 42,109 downwards.
CGATACTATCTTTGTTCAATTTAACGTAATCAGCATTATTTGCTGCCTCAGCAGCCGCTAGAGAAGCTTTTGCTGTTTCGATTGCTCCTTTTTTATCTCCTTGTTTTGCTTGAATCAAAGATTTTAATCTCGAAACATAATAAGGTTTATCTGAACTCATGTCCAAAGCTTTATCTACGTAAGTTCTTGCTGTCTCAATATTTCCGTTTGCTTGAAATAAATATTGAGATGCTGCAAAATAATCGTTCCAAGTTGGACCAGCAAGAGCTTTATCAATGCTTGCTGTAGCAATTTTCGCAGTTGGAACTTCAAATTTTAAAGCTACATGAGAGTTTTCCCAAGCCATTTCTAAATAACCAAAATTTGGATCTAAACCATTAATTCCTATTGTAAATGTCTCAACTGGAGTTGGTAAGGCATCTTCTTTTACAGTAGTTTTTAAAATAACATAGTTTTCATTCCAGTTTTCTGGTAATCCCCAGTTATCTGTAGAAAGATAGAAGATAACATCCCAGCTTTCAATTCTAGGCACTGTATAAATAGCGTATTTTCCTTTTTTTAATGTTTTTCCGTCGATTACTACATCGTCACTAAAATTAATGATTGTATTTTCGTTAGCTCCAGTTCTCCATAATTTCCCAAAAGGAACTAAATTTCCAAAAACAGCTCTTCCTCTTGCTCCTGGTCTTGAATACGTAACTTCAACATCCGTTAAACCAACAGTTTGTTTAATATATCCTTTAGGACTCGCTTGCGGCGTTTTTACTTGTGCTTCTGATGCTAAAGGCGCTAAGATCAGTGCGAAAGCAATAAGTAGTTTTTTCATTCTTTTTACGTTTTTTATTTTATTCAAATTTACAAATTCAATTACCGAACAAATGTTAAATTTTATATAATTCAGGCTTTGATCTGTGATATTTTTTGTGCATTTAATTCATTAAAATGATTTATAACCAAGTCAGCTTGACTATAATCTTGAAGATTCGAATGTTGACTTCTGTAACCTACACAATAAATTCCTGCTGCTTTTGCTGCTTTTATTCCATTTGTACTATCTTCAATTATAATACAATTTTCTTTTGGCGCAATAGATAACGATGCTGCATGATTAAATATTGCCGGATTTGGTTTTGATTGTGGGAAATCTTCACCGCTTACAATATGCGTAAAATACTGATGCAGATTAAATCTGGTAAAAACGCGATCAATAGTTACTTTTGAGGCTGAAGAGGCCAAAATTAGTTGTATTCCGTTGTGGTATAAGTCTTTTATCAAATCTTCTACTCCATCTAAAAGATATAAATCTTCTTTCGTATCAAAAGCATCATTGAAGATATTTCGCTTTCGCTGAATCAAATCTTCCACTTCCTGCTTTACAGATGGAAAATAACCTTTCAATGCCTGAAATGTATTTCGAGTAGAAAATCCTGTAAAAGAGGTATACATTTCCTCAGGCACTTCTATAGTTAATTCTGAAAATTGTAAATAATAAGCATAACGATGAACGGGTTCTGTGTCTACAATAACACCATCCATATCAAAAATTACTGTTTTAATCATTTTTCTTTAAGTTTCTGAGATTCTGAGATACTAAGATTCTAAGTTTTTTTTCCTTTGACTTTTTAAAAGTTATTCTAAATACTAAGTAAAACTCTTAGAAACTTAGTCTCTTAGCGCCTTTATTTAGCAAGCAAATGTCTAATCACTGTTTCTGCGGCGTGTAAGCCAAATAACCCTGGCATATAGCTGTTTGTTCCGTAGAAAGATTTTTTAAAGTTTTTCCCGTCGGTTAATTTTAAACTTTTTTCGTCTTGGATTTCAGAAGAAAAAACCACTTTTAGTTTATTGATTTTGGCTTCTTTTAAACGCTTGCGGATTGTTTTTGAAAAATAACAATTGATTGTTTTCGAAATGTCTGTTACTTTTACTTTTGAAGCCAGCATTTTTCCACCAGCTCCCATACTGCTGATAATTTTTACTCTTTTGCGTTTAGCGGCAATAATTAAGTTTAATTTTGGTGTAATACTGTCGATACAGTCTAAAACATAATCGAATTCTGGAGAAACAATTTCGAAAGCACGTTCCGGCGAAAGAAATTCTTGAACTCTTGTTAGCTTCAACTCTGGATTTATATCCATTAAACGATCTCCAACAATTTTAATTTTTGGCTGTCCCACTGTTGAATGTAAAGCGGGTAGTTGTCTGTTGATATTAGTAATATCTACAACGTCTCCATCTACAATTGTCATATTTCCTACTCCTGCTCTTGCTAAAAATTCTGCTGCAAAAGATCCTACTCCGCCTAATCCTACTACTAAAACATTAGATTTTTGCAACTTTTCTAATCCTTCTTTTGTAAATAAAAGCTCAGCTCTTTCTGTCCATTCTGCCATATAGTATTGTTTTGTTTTTTATTTGTTTGTTTTAAAATGGTTTTAAGTTTCATGTTTTCAAACCATAAAAACACTTCTATAATTACTTGAAATAATTTCTTTTAATTCTTTATTATCTAAATCTTTGTATTCAGAAGCAATCTTGTAAACCTGTTGAATTGTCTCTTCCATTGTATCCGTTTCTAAAAAGAAAAGATTATTTGGAATGCTTTGAAAAACCGTTTTTAAATCTGGATTCTTCAATAAATATTTTCCAAAAGAAATATAAAATCCCGCTGTAATTAATTGGGATGCAACTTGTATATTCTTTGAAAAGCCATGAATAATCATGGGAACTGAAATTTTCAATCTTTTCTTAATTTCAATTACTTCTTGAAAAGCGGCTACACAATGTATAACAACAGGTTTCTTGAATTTTTCAGCTAAAGCTAATTGCTTTTCGAAAACAGAAATCTGCAAATCTAACGATACTTCAATTCTTTTATCTAAACCGCATTCTCCTATTGCTAGACAATTTTCAGTTTGGAGTTTTTCTTCAATAATTTTTAAATCTTCATTTATTCGGCTTTCATCAATATACCATGGATGAATTCCGATGGAATAATATGGAATTGAAGAATCAAAATCCTTTGGATATTGATTCACCAATTCTAAAACATTTGGTTGATTGGTAAACTGATGTGTATGAAAATTGAAGTATTCCATTAATGAAAAGTCTTTACTCCTGCTTTAATTTCGATTTTTAAATCATTTTCTAAAGGCACAAGCGGGCAAGAATATTTATAATTGTAAGCACAATACGGATTGTAAGCCTGATTAAAATCAACAGCAATAGTATTTCCTTTAGGAATTTCTAAATCAATATAACGACCGCCTATATAACTTTGTTTTCCTGTCGTTAGATCTGAAAAAGGTAAAAAAAGATGATTCTTATATTTTTCCTGTACAATAAGATCCAAACTTTGGTAAACGGCAAGCTGAAAAGGTTTTCCGTTTATTTTAAAATTTAGAGTGCCGTATTTTATATATTTTGGAGTGCGAGTCCCAGAAGTTTTCATTTCAAAAACTTTTCCGCCTTTCGCTTTTACTAAAGTTGCATTTACAAAATAAGTGGCAGAAATAGGAAAAAAATCCAAACTCTTAAAAGTTTTCAAATCTTCATCCATTAACGGACTAGTCTTAGGATCAGCATATTCTGAATTTAGTTTCTTCTGGAATTTTTCGGCTTCACTTTTACTGAACTTTTGTTGGCCAAAGCCAATATTAAAAACCAACAATAAAAGCAGGGCGTTTAGAGTTTTCATCTTAGAAATTTTCTGCAAAAATAGTTCAAAAGTAACAAAACAACAACCACTTAACGAGACAAAGTTTACTAACTTTGTGACGATAATCTATCACACACAATGCTTAAAAACATTTTTACCAATTACATCAACAACTTTAGAGGATTTACAAGAGAAGTTTGGATTCTGGCTACCATTACATTCATCAACCGTGCAGGAACAATGGTACTTCCTTTTTTATCCAAATATTTAAAAGAAGATCTTCATTTTACATACAATCAGGTTGGATGGATTATGGTTGCATTTGGATTTGGATCTATGCTGGGTTCCTGGCTTGGTGGTAAACTTTCAGACAAAATTGGATTTTATAAAATCATGATTTTTAGTCTTTTTACTAGTGGGGTTTCACTTTTCTTTGTTCAATATATTACCACATTCTGGGCATTATGTGCTGCGATGTTTGTCTTGATGACAATTGCAGACATGTTTAGGCCGGCCATGTTCGTTTCTTTAGGCGCTTACGCGAAACCAGAAAACAGAACTCGTGCTTTGACTCTTGTTCGTCTTGCAGTAAATTTAGGTTTTGCCGCAGGGCCTGCACTTGGTGGATTGATCATAATGGGAATAGGTTACTCTGGTCTTTTTTGGGTTGATGGAGCCTCCTGTATCATTTCTATCTCGATTTTTGCATTATTGGTAAAAGAAAAGAAAAAGGCAGATCACGGCGATAAGACCGAAAGTGCAGTTCAAGTAAAATCAGTCTTTCATGATAAGATTTTTTGGGTTTTCTTGTTTGTAAGTTTCATAACGGCTATGATTTTCTTTCAACTGTTTACTACTTTACCTTTATATCATAATGAGAAATTTGGCTTAAGCGAATTCCAAACAGGATTATTAATGACATTAAACGGGCTTTTAATTTTTAGTTTAGAAATGCCTACAGTCGGTTTTTTAGAAAGAAAAGCCTATCCGAAAATCAGAATCATTATTGTAGGTTCTTTTATCATGGCGTTGAGTTTCTTTTTATTATTAATTAATTTCTGGGCAGGAATATTAGTTGTGAGTATGGTTTGTATTTCTATTGGCGAAGTTCTAACCTTTCCCTTTTCGAATGCTTTTGCTCTCAGCCGTGCACCACGTGGACAAGAAGGCCGATATATGGCCCTTTATACTATGAGTTTCAGCTTGGCTCATATTATTAGTTCTAAATTAGGTTTTGAAATTATTACTCGTTTTGGTTATCAAATCAACTGGTTATTTATGGCTTGTATTGGTGTCATAGCAACTGGATGTTGTATTTGGATTAAAAATACTTTAATTACCGAAAAAGCTTCTTAGCAACTTTTAACTTTTTAAATTACTAGAATTCAATTTATTACATTTAAATTTGAATCAATTTGTAGCGTCTTAAATTCAACCTTAACTTAATTTTTAGTTAAATAACTATTTTTGTAGTTGCGTAACTAAAAAAATAGTTGTAGGTTTGAATTAAAATTAGAGAAGATGCAGAAGTTAACCAACAAAGAAGAAGAAATTATGATGATTTTATGGAAGCTTAAAAAAGCTTTTGTAAAAGAAATTCAAGCAGAGATAACGGAAGACCAGCCACATTACAACACATTATCTACTATTGTGCGTAATTTGGAAGAAAAAGGATATGTATCGCATAATGCCTTTGGAAATACACATCAATACTTTCCTGTTGTAAAAATAGAAGACTACAGAAAAGGATTTATGAAAACAGCAATTGATAATTACTTTAACAGCTCGTATAAAAGTATGGTTTCATTTTTTGCTAAAGAAGAAAAAATTTCTGCCGACGAATTGCGTGAAATTTTATCAATGATCGAAAATAAGGACAAAGAAAAATAATTTTCTATGGAAGCAGTTTTCATTTATATAGCCAAATCAGCTGTTTTAATGCTTTTATTTTATTGCGTTTACTTTTTTTTACTGCGCAGGGAAACATTTTTTAACAGCAACAGATGGTTCTTACTGTCTGGTTTGATTATCTCATCAATTTTACCAATATTGAGTTATACAAAGGTTATATGGATTGATGTTGCTCCTAACTTAAATTCTAATATTCAATCGGCATTACTATCAGCTCCGGAAAAGCAAAGTTCAGACAATAATTGGAGTTTTATAATTTTAGGACTATACGTAATTGGCTTTCTTATTTTTCTTTTAAAATTGGCAGTTGACTTTTACAGTTTAAACTCTATCATAAAAGGAAAAAAAGTAAAACAGCAAGCAGATTTTAAATTCATAGATACCGAAGAAAACATTGCGCCTTTCTCCTACTTCGAATATATTGTTTACAACTCATCACTGTACACAGTTACTGAATTAGAGAATATCATTGAGCATGAAAAAGTTCACAGCGATCAAAATCATACTATAGATGTGTTGATTTCAAGGTTTTTCAGTATCATCTTTTGGTTTAATCCAATCGTTTGGCTTTACAAAAAAGCAATTAGTCAAAATTTAGAATTTATTGCAGATAGTGAAGCTTCTAAAAAACTAGCGGATAAAAAAGCATATCAGTACACGCTTTTAAAAATAACAACACACGAAAATTGTGTTGCAATCACCAATCATTTTTATCAATCATTAATCAAAAAACGAATCGTCATGTTAAACAAAAATCAATCAAAAAAGAGGAATTCATGGAAGTATTACGTTGTAATTCCGGCATTAGCAGCTTTTGTTTTATTGTTTCAAATTGAAGTAATTGCAAAAGAGAGACCACAAATTGTAAATGAAAATGAATCAAACATCAAATCTGTTGATGTTTATAAAATTCGTAAAAACTCAACAGATGCAGAATTGAACGAAATCAAAAACAATTTACAAAAGAATCATAATATAAAATTTGAAGCTTCTGATGTTAGGAGAAATTCTTCTGATGAATTAACGTCAATTGTAGTTGATGTTACAAAAGGAAAACAGCGCGCAAAATCGGTACAATCTTCAGATAAAGCTATAAATGAATTTGGAGTTCTTGTTATCACTTATAAAAATGGAGATAAAAAAATCGGAATTCAAACAATAAATGATTCAAATAATAAAGAATCAAAAGTTGCTTTAAGTAAAGGCATTACATCTGTGAATGTAAATACTGATAAAAAAAATGATACTAATTCACCATCTTCAGATTCACACATTATCATTACTAACAATCCAAACTCTAAAACCGATACCCATGTCAACATTAATTCTTCTACTAGTACAAAAACTAACAGTAATACTAATACAGATATTAGCACTGTTGTAACTACAGATTCAGACAGCAAAACAAGTACTAAAATAACTATTGTTGGCGAAAAAAGTAATATTGCATTTTCAAACTCTGCTAAAAAAAATAAAGCTGAAGGATCTCCGCTTGTAATTATCGATGGAGAAGAAATGCCTGCTAATTATGACTTAAAAAGAATTGACTCAAAACATATTGAAGCGATTAATGTTTTCAAAGGAGAGGATGCTATTAGTAGATATGGAGAAAAAGGTTCTAATGGAGTAATTGAAATTGAACTCAAAGTAGGAGATAAACACACTAAATATTAATAAAATATCACAATGCAAAAACTAACCAATAAAGAAGAAGAAATCATGCATATTTTATGGAAGCTTAAAAAAGCTTTTGTGAAAGAAATTCAAGCAGAGATTCTAGAAGACCAACCGCATTACAATACTTTGTCTACAATAGTTCGTAATCTGGAAGAGAAAGGTTATGTTGCGCACAATGCTTTTGGAAATACACATCAATATTATCCAGCAGTAAGTATCGAAGATTACCGAAAAGGTTTTATGAGTACAGCAATTGACAACTATTTTAATAGTTCTTATAAAAGTATGGTATCGTTTTTTGCCAAAGAAGAGAAAATTTCAGCAGACGAATTACGAGAAATCTTAGACATGATCGAAAATCCAAAAGAAGGCAAATAATTAAAAACTATGGAAGCACTTTTCATTTTTATCCTAAAATCAAGCGGGTTGTTAGCAATGTTTTATTTTGCCTACATCATTTTATTACGCAAAGAAACATTTTTTAACAGTAGTCGATGGTTTCTAATTGCAGGTTTGATTACTTCTGTTGTATTGCCTTTTGTAGTTTACACAAAAGTAGTCTGGATTCAGCCAGCACCAGTTGTTCCTGAGCCAGTTTTTGTAAAAACAGCTGTTGAATCTACTCCTGTTAATATTCCTGTTAGTACTCATGATATAATTTCATACAAACCTCAATCTATTTCTACTGTAATGGAAGAAGAAAAAGGTTTTGAAGTCAATTGGAATTTGGTTTTAATCGCTGTTTATGGTATTGGTTTTAGTTCTTTTATGCTAAAATTTCTACTTGATTTTTACAGTTTAAACTCTGTTTTAAAAGGAAAAAAAGTTAAACAGCAGGAAGATTTTAAATTTATAGATGTAAATGAAAACATAGCGCCGTTTTCTTATTTCGATTATATAGTGTACAACTCATCACTTTACACTTCGGCGGAATTAGAAAATATTTTGGAACACGAAAAAGTACACAGTGACCAAAAGCATACTGTTGATGTTTTAATTTCGAGAATCTTCTGCATCCTGTTTTGGTTCAATCCAATTGTATGGCTTTATAAAAAAGCAATTCTACAAAATCTTGAATTTATTGCTGATAGTGAAGCTTCCAAAAAGATATCGGACAAAAAAGCCTATCAATACACGCTTTTAAAAATCACAACGCATGAAACATGTGTTGCAATCACCAATCATTTTTATCAATCATTAATCAAAAAACGAATTGTCATGTTAAACAAAAATCAATCAAAGAAAATGAATTACTGGAAATATTATGCCGTAGTTCCTGCTCTTGGTGCCTTTATTCTTTTATTTCAGATAAAAACGATTGCACAAGAGAAAAAACAAGATTTAACTGTTGTACAAAAAGATACGGTTAAAGACACGCAAGAAATAATTAAAATCACAAAGAATACGACTGATCAAGAATTACAAGCGTTAAAAGCAAAATTAAAAGCAGATCATAATCTTGATGTTGAAGTATCTGATGTAAAAAGAAACTCTGAAAAAGAATTAACTGCCATTCAAATCCAGACAAAATCAGATTCTGGGAAAAAACAAACTATTAAAATTGATGGAGACAAAGCCATTAAAGACTGTGAACTTGCAATTGGAATTGATGAAAAAGGAACAAAAGCTATTGTAATTAGCAGTGATAAAAATTTCAAAGCACCAATGATGATCAGAAACGAAAGAGTTATTGTTCGTAATTTAGGTGATTCAGATGTTACACCTCCTACTCCGCCAACGCCACCTACTTTTCCTTCTGGACCAATGCCTCCTGCTCCAGCAGTTGACATGTCTAAAATGCCGAAACCACCAGTTGCTCCTAAGAATCCAATGGACAAAGTTGCGATGAGTAAATTTGAAAAAGAAATTGAAGCATTTCAAAAAAAGATGGAAACATTTCAGCCAGATATGGCAGCTTACGAAAAACAAATTGAAGCTCTTATGTCTCAAAGAGAAGCTATTTATGAAAAAGAAATGGAGAAGTACGAACTAGCAATGGAAAAGTACAACGAAAAAATGGAGAAATTCAATTATAATTTCAAATTTAACTTTGGAGATGATGCTGGTATTTACGAAAGAGATATGAAGCAGTATGAGCAAGACATGAAACAGTATGAACTTGACATGAAGCAACATGAAAAAAACATGAAACAACATGCTAAAGATATGAAGCAACACGCAAAGGATATGAAAGAGCATGAGAAAAATATGAAAGTAATGGAAAAAGAGAATAAAAAGGCTTAAAAGCCGAGCAACTACATATCAGCTACATGAAAAAAATATTTTTTACTGTATTGTGTTCACTCGTTTTCCTATTTGGTTTTGGCCAAGATAAAATAACAGAAGGAAAAATCGATGCTTATTTAAAAGAAGTAATAGAAGTAAATGAAATTCCAGGTGCCGCTGTTGCGGTTATCAAAAATGGTAAAATAATTTATGAAAAATATTTTGGAGAATCTTCTTTAGAAAATCAAAAACCAGTGGATCAAAACACTGGTTTTAGACTTTTTTCTACAACTAAAATTATAACTAATGTTGCGATTTTTCAGTTAATTGAAAATGGAAAACTTAGTCTTGAAGATCCTATTTCGAAATATCTTTTCAATCTTCCAAAAGAATGGCAAGATATAAAAGTTGGAAATCTATTATCACATTCTTCCGGTTTACCCAATATTGTTGCTTTTGACGATATTCCAATTTCATTACCTTATGAAAAAAGAATTGAAATACTTGCCACAAAGCCAATGGAATTTATAACAGGAAACGAGTATCGATATAATCAGACAAATTATTTATTTCTGACAAGAATTATCGAAAAAATCACTGGCCAAACTTTTGATGAATATATTTTACAAAATCAGTTTCCGAATGTAAAATCCGGGGTTACTTTTTCTTCTAATATGAATGATGTTTTTGCAAATGGTGGTGTGAGATATACTTATGATGCCAAAACAAAAAAATATCAAAAAGGAAATACAGATTTTGGAAAAGATTCTCATTCTGCAAACGGTATGATAATCACACTTCCTGAATTTATTCGTTGGAATCAAAATCTTGACAAAAATATATTTCTTAAAGAGGATACTAAAAGTTTGATGTGGAAACCATTTAAGTATGCGTCAAATTCTCGAGATTTTGCTTACGGTTGGGAAATTTACAACTCTAATAATACTACATCTTTTGGTTTTACTGGTGGAAATGAAACTGCATTTAGAAAGTTTCTTAAAGATGACATAACTATTATTTTCTTATCTAATGGTCATAAATACTCAGGAATGTATGTACAATCGCAAGTTATAAATCATGTTGCAGGACTTATAGATAGTTCTCTTGTTGATGATCATTTTTTAGCTCATGAAAAAGTGAATTATGATTTTTTGAAACTAGACATTCAAAAAGCCATAGAAAACTACAAAACACTAAAAGCATCACATCCAGAATGGGACTTTGAATACAGATTAAATGTAATCGGCTATACTTTTCTTAACTATGGAAGAATTAACGATGCTATAAAAGTTTTTGAATTAAATTCCAAAGAAAATCCTCAATCTGGCAATGCTTTTGACAGTCTTGCTGATGCTTACTTCAATAATAAGCAATTTGAATTATCAAAACAGAATTATCAAAAAGCATTAGCACTTTCACCTGACAATAATAATGCAAAAGAGATGCTTAAAAAACTCGATGGCATGATAGTTAAATAATTGTCATGAAATTTCTTAAAGCTAATTAAAACCTAATTGAAGAAAAATGAAAAATAAACTATTAATCCTTCTTTTGTTTTTTAGCTTTTCAATTTTAGCACAGCAAAACAAAGTCGAAAGAGACATTTTTATGTCAATGGACAAAACGGCTTCACTTTTAATGAGTAAGTCAAAAGCAAATTCAATTTCTATTGGAGTTGTCAAAAATGGAAAAACTTATACGCGTCATTATGGCGAAATTGATAAAGCAAAAGAAAATATTGCCAATAATAATACTGTTTTTGAAGTTGCCTCTATTACCAAATTATTTACTGGTTTACTTGTAGCTCAGGCTGTGTTGGAAGGAAAACTAAATCCAGATGATGATATTAGAAAATATATTACAGGTTCTTATCCTAATTTGCAATACAATGGAACGCCAATAACGATTAAAGATTTAGTCTCTTTTAGAACAGGTTTTGATAAAGATCTTCCGGACAATGCTGAATTAAGAAAAAACAGAAGTGACAGCAGTTATCTTGCTTTTAAGAAAATGGATGAATCTTATACTCGTGAAAATTTCTTTGAGGATCTTAAAACAATAAAACTAGATACGCTACCAGGAACTAAATTTAAATACAGTAATGGGAGTCTTAATTTGACGGCTCACATCTTAGAAAATGTCTATCAAAAAAGTTATGAAACACTTTTAAAAGAAAACATATTCTCTAAATTAGATATGAGATCAACTGGAATAAATCTAAATCCAGAAGTTGTTGTTGCGAATGGTTATAATCTAAAAGGTCTCCTAATGCCTAGAATTTCAGATAATCTTTGGGGTGCAGCAGGAAGATTAAAATCTACTTTAAATGATTTGACTAAATTCATTGCTTATGAATTGAATACGAAGAATAAAATTGTTCAAGAATCACAGCAAAATCTGCTAAACAGCCCAACAACTTGGAACGGATATTTTTGGGATTATATTCAGGTAGATGAAAATGGAAAAAACTGCTGGAAACATGGAGGTGCATTTGGAACTCAGAATATGTTAATCATTTATCCCGAACGACAATTAGGATTTTCTATTATCGTAAATATAAGTGATGAAAATACCGCGAATGCTTTAGGAGAAGTTGTTATGAGATTATCAAGTGATTTATTAAGTGAGAATAAAAAACAATCTGGTATTTATGGTTATAAACTAATCGGTGACAATGTTGTTTTTACTTATGAACATGACAAAGCATTAAATTCTGACTTGGTAAAAAGTGTTTCAATTGCAGGTTCATTTGACAATTGGAATCCGAATGATGCAAATTTTCAAATGATTAGAAAAAACAAAAACACTTTTGAATTAACAATTCCAAAATCAAAACTTGAAAAAGACAAGACACATTTGTTCAAATTTGTCATTAACAAGACCGGCTGGATAGAAGCTCCTAAAAATGCAATAAATAGAGAAACAGAAGGCGATCAAAACCTAATTCTTAAGATCTAGATTTTCACTCTTTTATACCTCAAAAGACTTTGTTTCAAACACAAAGTCTTTTTTTATATCTTTGCCCAAACAAATCTACTATGTATAAATTTCTAGCCAAACTCAATAAAATACTATTGCCTAGTTTTACCAAACAAGGATTAGACATTGCAAAAGCAAAAAAATGGCAGATGGCAATTATTGGATATCGCGCTTTTGTAACCAAACGCGCGTTAGGCAATTAATACATATACTTTTAGTTTATTAAGCAGAAATCGTTTCTTTTCTGCCAGTGATTTATGAGAAATAGAGAAATAAACCTCCCTCCCGTTCCTGCGGTATTGCTAGCAATTATTAGTGTTCAATGTGGTGCAGCGATTGCCAAAACATTATTTCCTGCAATTGGAGCTGCAGGTACTGCGTCGCTTCGTATCGGAATTTCAGCTTTAATTTTATTGTTGGCATATAGACCAAATTTAAAGACAATTACTCCAGCACAGTGGAAAATCGTAATTCCATACGGTCTATCTTTAGGTGCCATGAATTTAATATTTTACTTTGCAATCGAAAGAATTCCAATTGGATTAGCTGTTACTTTGGAGTTTGTTGGACCATTATTATTAGCAATTGCAGGCTCCAAACGTTTAATTGATTATTGCTGGGTTCTTCTTGCTGCAATCGGAATACTATTGATTGCTCCTTGGACAAATGACCGTTTAGATTCTTTAGGAATTTTGTTTGCTCTTTTAGCCGGAGGTTTTTGGACGGCGTATATAGTTTTAGGAGGTAAAATCTCCAAAATTATGAACGGAGGACAAGCGGTTTCTACTGGAATGCTGTTTGCCGCTATTTTAATTTTACCTTTCGGTTTTCTAGAAAACGGATTAACAAACTTAACACCTAAATTTTTCGGAATGGGAGTTGCTCTGGCGCTTTTATCTAGTGCGATTCCGTTTACTTTAGAAATGAAAGCTTTAGGACAGCTTCCTCCACGAACTTTTAGCATTTTGATGAGTTTGGAACCCGCTGCTGCTTCTATTTGTGCTTTTATATTTCTACAAGAAAAATTGAATATTTATGAAATTTTAGCTGTGGTTTGTGTAGTAATTGCATCTACGGGAAGTACTTTAACAGCTAAAAGATAAAAGCTCAATAAATAGTATTTACTGAGCTTTTATAACTGTTAGATTCTGTTACTTGAACTAATTATTTCTTAGGAAGTAATACCGCATCAACAACATGAATTACTCCATTTGACTGGTTAACGTCTGCAATTGTCACTTTCGATTTATCACCTTTTTCATCTGTGATGTACAAATCTTTACCTTCCATCCAAGCTGTTAAAGTACCACCGTTTACTGCTTTTATGGTTGCTTTACCTTTTCCTGCTTTTATTGCTTTTGCAATAGCAGCCGCACTCCATTTTCCTGCAACTACATGATAAGTTAAAATATTTTGAAGCATTTTTTTATTCTCAGGTTTAAGTAATGTTTCAACTGTTCCTTTTGGCAGTTTATCGAATGCTTCATTTGTTGGAGCAAAAACCGTAAACGGCCCTTTTCCTTTTAAAGTTTCAACTAAATCTGCCGCCTTTACTGCTGCAACTAAAGTTGTGTGATCTTTTGAATTAACAGCGTTTTCAATAATATTTTTGTTTGGATACATTGCTGCTCCGCCTACCATTACTGTTTTTTGAGCAAATGATGTAAATCCGAAAGCCAAAGCTAAAATTGCTACTGCTAAAAATTTTCTAGTTTTCATAATTATTTTTTTTAAGTTATAATGTCATTTACGGGGATATATTTCTTTTGGTTTTACGAAAAATGAAAAGAATTAAAAATATCTTTGAAAAATTTGCAATATCCACTGAAAAACAACGGTTTAATCCTTAAAATTATTTTTGATTATTTTTAAAACTCCATTGAATTTTGCATTCTTTTTATTATTAAATTTAGATTCAAAACCTGTTTTTTATGAAAAATCTACCTCAAAAAGTCAGAAGTAAAAAGTTAAGTTCACGAGTTGATTTAACTGCTATGGTCAGTGTTTCTTTTCTGCTGATTATATTTTTTATGGTTGTTGGCGAATTATCGAAACCAAAAGTTATGAATTTGAGTTTGCCCGATAGATACCCAACATGTTTAGGTGATTGTTCGTTTGGTTGCTACAGTGGAAACAGGTTTTATACTGTTCTGCTAGGAGAAAATAATAAAATAGTAACATATGCTGGTTTATTATATTCTCCTATTCAAGAACCAAAAGAAACCAATTACAGTGAAAGTGGATTTCGAACAGATTTAAATCTTATCAATAAAAAAATTCTTGAATATTCTGCAGCTATAGGCAGGCCGAATCGTGGAGCAATTGTTTTTATAAAACCATCTAATAAGAGTAATTACGGAAATTTAATCGATGTATTAGAAGAATTAAGATTAGCAAATATTGATACTTATGCAGTTATAGATGAATTTTCTCCAGAAGAGACAAAACTATTAGCATCCAATTAGAAATTATCAAATAACCAAAACGCAAAAAATCATGAAAAACCTACCGCAAAAAGTCAGAAGTAAAAAACTACATTCACGAGTTGATTTAACCGCTATGGTCAGTGTTTCTTTCCTGCTAATTATATTTTTTATGTTAGTTGGAGAATTATCGAAGCCTAAAATTTTAGACTTAAGTGCAGGCAGTGACTGTTGCGACTGTCCTGTTCAGCATTATGGAGAAAATAGGACATTAACAATCATACTAGGACCGGATAACAAATTGATTTATTACGCAGGACTTTTGGCAGTTCCCAAAATTAAACCTCAGACAACTCAATATGGAAAAGAAGGTATCCGTAAAAAAATAGCAGCTTACAACAATACAGCATTAAAATATGCCGAACGACTTGGCAAACCAGGAAGAAGCATTTCGGTTATTATAAAACCAACAAAAAAATCCAATTACGGAAATCTTATAGATATTCTTGACGAATTAGAAATAGCAAATATTGATTCTTATGCTATCGTTCCTGAATTTACTCCAGAAGAAACAAAGTTACTTGCTTTAAAATAAAACTATAGTTTATTGAAATAACAGTATAAAACAAAAAAAGTCCTGCATCTCTGCAGGACTTTCTATTTATAAAAAAGCTAAGAATTATTTTTTCTCAGTTTTTTCCATTTTAGCTTTTAAAGCAGCTAATACATCATTGTTGTCACCTAAAGTTGCAGCTGGTGCGTTTGTAGATGCAGATGTAGTAGTTTCAGCAGCAGCTTTCACGTTTTTCTCTTCTTCTTCACGGAAGATAGCAGTGTGAGAAGCAACTACTCTTTTGAATTCTTTGTTGAACTCGATTACTTTGAAATCAGCAGTATCACCTTTTTTCAATTTCTTTCCGTCTTCTTTTTCAAGGTGACGAGTAGGAATGAAAGCAACGATATCATCTCCGAATTCTACAGTAGCTCCTTTGTCAACGATTTCAGAAATTTCACCATTGTGGATAGTTCCTACAGCGAAAGAATCTTCGTATTGATCCCAAGGATTAGCAGTAGTTTGTTTGTGACCTAAAGATAATTTACGTCCTTCAACATCTAATTCTAATACTACAACATCAAGTTTTTCACCAACGTTTACAAACTCAGATGGGTGTTTGATTTTCTTAGTCCAAGAAAGGTCAGAAATGTAGATTAATCCATCAATTCCTTCTTCTAATTCTACGAAAATACCAAAGTTTGTGAAGTTTCTAACGATACCTGTATGTTTAGAACCTACTGGGTATTTAGAAGTAATGTCAGTCCATGGATCTTGAGTTAATTGTTTGATACCTAATGACATCTTACGATCATCTCTGTCAAGAGTTAAGATAACTGCTTCAACAACATCTCCAACTTTCACGAAGTCCTGAGCAGAACGTAAGTGAGTTGACCATGACATTTCAGAAACGTGGATTAAACCTTCAACACCTTCAGCAACTTCGATGAAAGCACCGTAATCAGCGATTACAACTACTTTACCTTTAACTTTATCACCAACAGTTAAGTTAGCATCTAAAGCATCCCATGGGTGAGCGTTTAATTGTTTCAATCCTAATTGAATTCTTGTTTTCTCATCATCGAAATCAAGGATTACAACGTTTAATTTTTGGTCTAATTCAAGAACTTCACTTGGGTGGTTGATTCTACTCCAAGAAAGGTCAGTAATGTGAATTAATCCGTCAACACCACCTAAGTCAATGAACACACCATAAGAAGTGATGTTTTTAACAACACCTTCTAATACTTGTCCTTTTTGTAATTGACCGATGATCTCTTTTTTCTGTACTTCAATATCAGCCTCGATAAGAGCTTTGTGAGATACAACAACGTTTTTGAATTCGTGGTTGATTTTTACCACTTTGAATTCCATCATTTTGTTTACATATACATCGTAGTCTCTAATTGGCTTAACGTCAATTTGAGATCCAGGTAAGAACGCTTCGATTCCGAATACGTCAACAATCATACCTCCTTTAGTTCTGCATTTAACAAAACCGTTAACGATTTCTCCAGTTTCATTTGCTGCAATAACTCTATCCCAAGATTTGATAGTACGTGCTTTTCTGTGAGATAATACTAATTGACCTGTTTTATCCTCACGGATGTCGATTAATACTTCAACTTTGTCACCTACTTTTAAATTTGGGTTGTAACGAAATTCGTTTAAAGAAATAACACCTTCAGATTTAGCATTGATATCAACGATAACATCTCTATCTGTAATTCTAACTACAACTCCTTCAACTACTTCTTCTTGATCTGTAGCGATGAAAGTTTTTGATACTAGTTCCTCAAACTCTTGTAAGTTTTTTTCATCTACTGCATCGATTCCTTCTTGGAAGTTGTGCCAGTTAAAATTTGCTAAAAACTCTTCTTGTGATTTTGTTTGTTCAGACATGCTGATAAAAAAATTTGTATTCTGTTTTTCTCGAGTTTCTCTATGCGATAGAAAATACAGAAGTTGTTTTACATAAATAGTTGATACCTAAAGGAAACTCTTCTCTGCCAAAAGGTCTGCAAAATTACTACAAATATTTGGACTTACAAAATATTTTAAGACTGATTATCAGTGATTTTGTTAAGGAGCAACGAATTTCCGTTTTTTTATCACCTTTAGTCCCGCTATCCGCTCCAATCTTTTGTGTCTCGTTAAAGAAACGAGTCACAAAAGGATTTCCACTTCTATCGGGGCTAGGCTAGAACTTTTACTTTTTCATAAGTTCCTAAATGAAACAAATCCAACAGGTTTTAAAAACCTATCGGGTTTACTATATTTGCAATCAAGAAATTCACCGCCCATGAAACAAGAATCTCAAGATGAGGGAAAAAGTTATTTATCAATTTTACTTCTTCTAGTATTAGTTTTCCCTTCTTTTATGGCCTTTCTTTTTGCTATGGAATTTTCTGATAATTATAAAGTTATCAAAAACGAAAAAGCGTTCAGGAAAATTAAAGTGAAAATTGACTCTACAAAAACATCATCAACCAGGAGCGGAAAAAGCTCATCTATAAAATCAATAAATCATTACTTTAATAAAGGAAATGTTTTAAATCATGAATCGTATGAATCTGAAATATCCGAATACATGTCTAAACATAATGATTCGTTATACATATGGTACTTAGACAATCGTCTTTCAAGATTTGCTTATGAAAATCAAAAGAGTATAAATGTTTCACAAGAAATTGAACGCAATAATAAACTGAAAACATATATTGTAATCTGTATTTTACCTTTGTTGTTATTCCTAATATTCAGAAACAAACTTTAAAACTGATTCAAAACAAAACCTCGACAGGTTTTAAAAACCTGTCGGGGTTACTATACGAAATTACACTCTTCTAAATTTTATACTAAAAAATTTTTCCTTGCCTTGAATTCTTGCTTGTCTGCGTCCAAACTTCTGCTCTTGTAAACTTCTTATCCTCAAAATGCAGTTCCAAATTTGGAAAAACATTAAATGCAGACTCTATTCCTATATCAAATCTTAGACATAAATAATGAGAATTAAAAGCATTACTTTCACCAGACCAAAACAAATACAAAGTGAAAAAATTAATCTCATTAATTTTTTTTAATTTATCCGATGGAACATACAAACTCTTTCCTTTAAATGTTATCTTGAATAAAGTCAAATTTATCCCATCCGATTGCACAGTTACAATTTCTCCCGTTTTATAAAACAATTGAACTTCTGATATTACTATCCTCTTATAAACAATATCTTTGCAGAATTTTTCTAATTGTACATCAGTATAATCAAAACGAACTACTTCTTTATTTTTCATTACAAAAACAAGTCTTTGCGGAACTTCAATCCGATCTTTATGCGCATAAATAGCACTAAAAATAAATAATAAAAAAAATAGAAATATTGATTTACTTTTTTTCATATTAATAACATAAGTTTTAAATTAAAAATCTTAATGTGTCTCAAATTCAAATCATATTACCAAGGAGGATATTAAAAAAACAAACCCGACAGATAAAACTGTCGGGCTTAATTGTATATTCTAATGACTCAAATTCTCAATTTCTTTTGGATCGTGTTTGTGTTTAAATAAAACAGCAAAAGCAATTGCAATAATGAGAGCATACGCAGCAAAAGACAGCCAGATTGTGTGCCAGTCTTTCATCAAAATCGGGTTAGCAAAAATTCCATCTGGAGATACTGAATTCCCCTGACCTTTTACAAACTCCAACATTTTAGAGTTCGTTGTATCTGTTTGTAAAAATCCCGCTAACTCAGTTGTATTTGCAAAAGTTTTTGTAAAGAAACGATCGATTGCCCAACCAGAAGTCAAACTTCCTAAAACCGCTCCTACTCCATTTGTCATCATCATAAATAAACCTTGCGCAGAAGAACGAATTTTAGAATCGGTATTACTTTCTACGAATAATGATCCTGAAATATTAAAGAAATCAAATGCCATTCCGTAAACAATACAAGACAAGATAATCATCCATAATCCTCCAACTGGATCTCCAAAAGCAAATAACCCAAAACGAAGAACCCAAGCCAGCATACTGATTAGCATAACTTGTTTGATTCCAAAACGTCTCAAGAAAAATGGGATTGCCAAAATAAATAAGGTTTCAGAAACCTGAGAAATCGACATAATAATAGTCGAATATTTAATTACAAACGAATCTGCATATTTAGGAAAATGTTTGAACTCATCTAAAAACACATCTCCATAAGCATTTGTCAATTGTAGTGCTCCTCCTAAAAACATAGAAAAAACAAAAAACAAAGCCATTTTATAGTTTCCAAACAACTTAAATGACTCTAAACCTAAAGTCTCAATCCAAGTTGCATTTTCTTTAATTAAACGTTGTGGCTCACATTTTGGTAATGTAAAAGCATAAATTCCTAAAATTAAAGCTCCTGCTCCAGCAATATAAAACTGATATTCAGTTGCTTTGCTTCCACTTAAGTTTGTAATCCACATCGCAACAATAAAACCGATTGTTCCCCAAACACGGATTGGCGGAAAGTCTTTTACAATATTTTTATTGTTTAATTTAAGCGAAGTATAAGAAATAGAATTACTTAAAGCAATTGTCGGCATATAACAGCACATCGCCAAAAGCATTACTATAATAAAAGTATCAGGAGTTGAAACTTGTGTTATTCCAAACAAAACAGCTGCATAAAGAATATGAAGGACTCCATACAATTTTTCAGCATTAATCCATCTGTCAGCAATAATACCTGTAAGTGTAGGCATAAAAAGAGAAGCAATTCCCATGGTTCCGAAAACTAGTCCGAATTGAGTTCCTTCCCAGTTTTTTGTACCAAACCAATAATTTCCAATTGTTATAAGCCAAGCTCCCCAAACAAAAAATTGTAAAAAGCTCATTAAAATCAATCTATTTTTAATACCCATATAGTATAATTTGTCTTTAGTAAAAATGAAGCGGTAAAACTACCATTAAAAATAATATCTGCAAAAAATTATGCTGTTTTAACAACATCATTCACTAATTCTAAAACAGCATCAAACTGCTCTTCTTTATTTAAGTAAGAATTATCTATCTCAATAGCATCGTCTGCAATCACCAAAGGCGAATCTTCTCTGCTGGTATCTAAATTATCTCTCTCGACAACATTTTTAAGAACTTCCTCATAGGTTACGTTATCTCCTTTTGCCTGTAATTCATCAAAACGTCTTTGTGCACGTGTTTCTGCACTGGCCGTCATAAAGATCTTTAGTTCGGCATCAGGAAAAACAACCGTTCCTATATCTCTTCCATCCATAACGATACCTTTATTCTTACCCATTTCCTGTTGTTGTTCCACTAATTTTGAACGAACTTCTGAAACAGTCGCAACTTTGCTTACAAAATTAGAAACTTCAATTGTTCTAATTTGTTTCTCTACATTTTCACCATTCAAATACATTTCGGCAAAACCTAAATCTGCATTAAACTTGAACTCTAATTGAATTTTAGGCAATGCGCTAACTAAAGCGTCTTTATCAAAAAAATTGGCCCCAATTAAATTATGCTGCATAGCAAAAAAAGCTACCGCTCTATACATAGCGCCAGTATCTACATATACATACTCTAATTCTTTTGCCAGTTGTTTTGCTAAGGTACTTTTACCTGTTGATGAAAATCCGTCAATAGCAATGGTGATCTTTTTCAATTCTTTATTTTTAAATGTTTATTCTTTTAAAGTTCCAAAATTCTAATAATAAATACTCATTACAATTTTCGATTCAGAACTATCAATAATTTTTGCAAGTCTGTCAAAATATTTTTTATTTACCATTGGACAACCTTGGCTATTGCAAATGTAACCATCTTTCTCTTTATACGGAACATCATAATAATAATGAAAAACAATATCTCTTTTAAAAGCATTATTGTTTGTTTTGTCTAATCCATAAAGTTTGTACGCTTTTCCAAACTTTCCAATATAATGATTTTCAATCGAATATCTACCTAATGAAGTACTTAATGAATTCGGTATGTTGCTAAATTTTAATTTTCCTTTGATTCCTGTTTCCGAACCAGAACCATGAGCAACCAAACCTTGATCTAGTATTTTTTTTGTTTTCAAATCATAAACAAAAAATCGATTTTTGCCTGATGGAATTTTCATGTCAATCAAAAAAGCAATCTCTTTATTGTATTTTGAATCACTTTCTGTAATTCTTTTGATTTCTGAAACTTGAGATTCAACTCTTTCTGATTCTTCAGAAGAAAGAGAAGCAATGTTTTTTTCATTATCAATAAAAAAGTATACAGCAAAGGCCGAAACAATAAGAAAGCAAATAAACACTATTTTTTTCATTTAAAATTTGAAAAAACTGCTGAATAATTAATGAAGTATTATTACTCTTTTTAAATTTTTAATTATTGAAAATTTAAAATTAAACCGAAAAGACTTGTATTAGCAGCTAATGTATATCTAGAATAGGAATAATTAAATCGTAATTTATTTATCTTTAATCCAAATCCTAACGAAACTCCCGAGAAATTACGTTGTTCATCAACTCTTAATTCTTCTCCTCTTCTAAAATTATATCCGACGCGTAAATTAAAGGCTCTTTTCGGAAAAAGTTCTACTCCAAAAGCAACGTGTCTTAATGCATTATTAAAAAATGAAACTTTCTCTGCGCTTGTTGAACCATCAATATTGGTTTCTCCTCGATTAGGGTTCGAGAAAGAGATATTCCATTGCTGTAAATTTTCTAATGTAAGATGCCAGCGAATAGGTACATGTTCTAATTCCTGCGAAATACCAGCAACGATTTCAAAAGGCAGATTTTCTTTTATTCCAGAGTAAGTGGTGAACTGTGTTCCAATGTTGCGAAACACCAAACCAAAATTAATATCATTTCTTTCGTCTACATACAAAAGACCTAAATCAACAGCACCACCAATAGAATTATAACTTTCTAAGGATGAAGTTATAAGTTTTGCATTAGCTCCCAAATAAAGACTTGTATAAGGAACGTTGTACGCATACCCTACGGTAAGTGCACCTTCACTTCCTGTAAAGTTAGAAGTTGCTTGCCCATTTTCATCATACCCTTCAAAAGAGCCGTAATTGATGTAGCTTACACCCGCATAAAGCGTTTGCACGTGTCTATCATAAGTATAGGCGTATGAAGCTGTTCCATAAGAAGCTTCTCCGTAATAACTCCCGTAATTCATAGCCAAATGATTGTCCATGTCCGCATTTATAAGCGCTGGATTAGACATGGCCTGATTGACATCTTCATCATATATAGTAATAACATCTCCACCGAGTGAAGCCTGTCTTGGCGAAGTTGTCAAATTCAAAAATTGATAGGTGTAACGTCCTCCAACTTGTCCGAACGAAGTCGAACAAATCAGTAACATAAAAAATAAAACGATCTGTTTAAACATGTCTTTTGGAACGCTCCTATTTGTGAATAACGCAGCTACAAATATAAAATTATATAACAGCAAAAATGAAAATAAACGCTAAATAAATTCCAATAAAAAAAATCCAAATTCCAACCTATTTACTTAGAGTTGGAATTTGGATTTTAAAAATATTTGGAATTCTAAGACCTATGTTTATTTCAATGTCTTCGCATTTTTAACACTTTGATCTGTTAAAGCAATTGCTAAAACTTCGCTCATTTCTTTTACATAATGAAATGAAAGTCCGTCCAAGTATTCTGCTTTAATTTCATCAATATCACTTTTATTTTCATGACAAAGAATAATTTCTTTAATACCAGCTCGTTTTGCGGCTAAGATTTTCTCTTTAATTCCACCAACTGGCAAAACTTTTCCTCTTAGCGTAATTTCTCCTGTCATCGCTAGGCTTTTCTTTACCTTTTTCTGAGTTAAAAGCGAAACTAAAGAGGTCAGCATTGCAATACCAGCACTTGGACCATCTTTTGGAGTAGCTCCTTCTGGAACATGCAGGTGAATATTGTATTTTTGAAAAATTTCGGTGCTTAAACCTAATTTCTTGGCATTTGCTTTAATATATTCTAAAGCAATAGTTGCCGATTCTTTCATTACAGTTCCTAGATTTCCTGTAATAGTCAAAGCGCCTTTTCCTTCAGAAATCAAAGATTCAATAAACAAAATATCACCGCCGACACTTGTCCAAGCCAAACCAGTTACAACACCAGCAACATCATTATTTTCATATTTATCACGCTCTAGTCTTGGAACACCTAAAATAGCAACAATATCTTCGTCTGTCACTTTTTTATTGTACTCCTCTTCCATTGCTACCGATTTTGCAGCATTTCTAATAACTTGAGCAATTTTGGTTTCTAAATTACGAACTCCGGATTCTCTAGTATAACCCTCAACAATTTTTTCTAATTGCTTTTTTCCAATTGTTAAATCTTTTGCCGTTAAACCGTGAGCTTCTAATTGTTTTGGAAAAAGATGTCTTTTTGCAATCTCTACTTTTTCTTCAATAGTATAACCTGACATTTTAATAACTTCCATTCTGTCACGCAAAGCTGGCTGAATAGCTGACATATTATTTGAAGTCGCAATAAACATTACTTTAGACAAGTCATATCCCATTTCAAGGAAATTATCGTAGAAAGCACTGTTTTGCTCTGGATCTAATACTTCTAATAAAGCTGAAGATGGATCACCGCTATTACCGCTTGATAATTTATCAATCTCATCTAAAATAAATACTGGATTTGAAGTTCCTGCCTTTTTCAAACTTTGGATAATTCTTCCTGGCATCGCTCCAATATAAGTTTTTCTGTGCCCGCGAATTTCTGCTTCATCACGCAAACCACCTAACGAAATACGAACATATTCACGTCCTAAAGCTTCAGCAACCGAACGTCCGATAGAAGTTTTTCCAACTCCTGGAGGCCCTGTTAAACAAATAATTGGTGATTTCATGTCATTACGTAATTTTAAAACTGCTAAATGCTCAATCATTCTCTTTTTCACTTCTTCCAATCCGAAGTGATCTTTATCTAAAACTTTCTGTGCAAATTTCAAGTCGAATTTATCTTTAGAATATTCACCCCAAGGCAATTCTAAAAACAACTCTAAATAGTTTCTTTGAATACCAAAATCAGGAGACTGCGGATTCATGCGACGCATTTTTGACAATTCTTTCTCGAAATGTTTCTGCGTTTTTTCGTCCCATTTTTTGGTTTTCGCTTTTAAGCCCATTTCGTCCATTTCTTCTTCCTGCGAAACGCCTCCCAATTCTTCCTGAATGGTTTTCATTTGCTGATGAAGGAAATATTCACGCTGCTGTTGATCTAAATCAAAACGAACTTTTGACTGAATGTCATTCTTCAATTCTAATTTTTGAAGCTCGACATTCATGTAACGTAACGTCTCTAAAGCACGTTCTTTTAAACCATTTATCGATAAAAGACCTTGTTTCTCTTTTACTGATAAATTCATATTAGAAGAAACAAAATTGATTAAAAACGACTGACTTTCAATATTTTTAATTGCAAAAGTAGCTTCAGAAGGAATATTTGGGCTTTCTTTAATAATTTGAATAGCCAATTCTTTAACTGAATCTAAAATAGCTGTGAATTCAGAATCATTTTCATCTGGACGTTCTTCTGCAACTTCTTTAATAGTAGCTGTCATGTATGGTTCTTCTGAAACCACTTCGTCGATTTCGAAACGCTTTTTACCTTGAAGAATAACGGTTACATTTCCATCAGGCATTTTTAAAACACGTAAAATACGAGCAACAGTACCTATTTTATGAATATCATCTTTTGACGGATCTTCATCTTCTTCATTAATTTGTGAAACAACACCTATTATCTTTCCGCCAGCATTGGCATCATTAATAAGTTTTATCGATTTATCTCTTCCTGCAGAAATTGGAATAACAACTCCTGGAAATAAAACAGTATTACGTAGCGGTAAAATTGGCAGAGAAACAGGAAGCTCTTCATTATTCATTTCCTCTTCGTCTTCCGGAGTTAACAAAGGGATTAATTCTGCTTCTGAATCAAATTCTTGAAGTGACAGATTGTCAATAGTGAGTATTTTATGATTTGACATGATAATATATAAGTCGTTTTGTCATTAAATTTTTAAGTCTGGGTGTAAATAAAGATCTAAAAGCTCACATTTGCCACAATCTCTTTATTTACAAGACAGGCCATAAAAATAGACAATCATTATGCCAAAACCAAAAAAGACAGCTTGTAAATACTTATAAACTATTTAAAAGAAGGAAAACAACAAAGAGAAATATAAAATATATAATTTACTCATCATATGGAGTATATTTGATATCGAATCTTCCATCTCTAATTTCTGCCGTTTTATTATATTTACTATCAATACAATCAAAGAAAAAAGCACCGGATATTATCAAATTCACTTCATCAATTCTATTTATTTTCAGCTCGCCACTATAATTCTCAGTTGTCTTAAATATATAAAGATCAAACGGATTAGCACTAGATTTGGGAGAAGAATATTCTATATGAAACAAAGCATCTTCAGTTGTAATTGGATATACTTTGCCTTCTTCTATTGGTTTATCATTATTTAATGATGTTATAAAGATATATTTATGAGTCAACTCATTTGTAGCCAGTATCACCAAATTATAGCTTGACTTAATTTCGTTGCCAATTATTTTCTTTGATTCGTAATATCTCGCTGACAATATAGGTGTTTTATAACCAACACTAAAACCTCCCGAACTTTTAGGCAAAAAAATCTCTCCATCTGTTTTACATCCAAAAGTGTTTTTTCCTTCAGTAGTTATTGACGGTAGTTTTTGTGTTGTTCCATCATTATCATTGACACAAGAGAATAGAAATAACAAAAGAAATAAAGTAGAAATATTTTTCATGAAAAATTATCTAAAAATTCTTTCAAATATATAATTTAAATTCAGGAGTAATTCATTTTTAAATTAAATTTATTAGCTGTTTTTTTTAAACCAAGATTAAACAAAACACATTCTATATCAATTATTTAAAAAACCACAAATTAGAAAAGCGGTAAAAATTTATAGGAAAATTAAAATTATTCTCTATAAAGTGTAACAAACAAAAAAAAGCAAAGTCATTTATAAAAACCAAAAGCCATTACTTGAGTCAAAACAACCAAAATATCGAAGAATTAATTGCGCTATGTAAAAACAATAATCAGAAAGCGCAGTTTGAAATTTACAATCGCTATTGCAAAGCGATGTATAACGTTGCGTATCGTATTGTAAAAGATGAACATTTTGCACAAGACGTCATGCAGGAAGGATTCTTAAGGGCTTTTACAAAAATCAATGACTATAAACAAGAAGTGGCTTTTGGTGCATGGTTAAAGAAAATAATCATCAATTATAGTATCGATTTTTATAGAAAAAACAACTCTTTTCAAGTAGAAGACTTAAGTAAACAACTTTATAAAATTGAAGAAAATGACGGAATTATTTCTGAAAATATTGACTTAAACAATCTTAAAGTAAAACAGGTCTTAGATACAATTTTACAATTAAAAGATAATTATAGAATGTTATTAACGCTATTTTACATTGAAGGCTATGATCAAGAAGAAATCTGCGAAATTTTAAATATTACCTATGCCAATTGCAGAACAACTTTAAGCAGAGCAAAAGATAGTTTGAGAAAGAAATTGGAAGAAATATAAAATGAATTGGAATTATGAAAAATGAAAAAGACAATTTAGACAAATTATTCAGCAAGTTTGAAAACCAATGGGATATTGAGGAATTAAACTCAGATCACCAAGTGGATTTTATGCAAAAACTAAATAAAAAAGAGCCTAAAAAGAAATATTGGTTTATGACAGCTATTGCAGCTTCTATTGTATTGATGATTGGCGCATCTATTTTTTATAAAAATGAAAAACCAAAAGAATTCAAATTTGCTTCTAAAGAAACTAAACGTACTGATTCTATTTTCAATATTTTAATTGATAATGAACTGGTTAAATTAAAAGAAAAAAGTTCACCAGAAAATGAGCAGATTATTAATGATGCATTAAAACAAATGAAAACCTTTGATGCAGATTACCAAAAAATCATTAATGAATTGCAGAAAAACGGTGAAAACAAACAGATTATTTATGCTATGATTAGCAATCTGCAAACCCGAATTTCTTTTTTACAAACCGTTCTGAAAAGAATTGAAGACAACGAAAAATTAAAAAACACATCAAATGAAGAAACACTATAACTTACTCATTTTATTCCTTTTGATTCCTTTTTTAGGATTTTCAAATGATGACGCTTTTATTACCAAACAAAAAAACATCAAAAAAACATATATCGTAAACTCAAATGCAGGAATTGATATTGATAACAAATATGGCAATATTTCGGTATCTACGTGGGACGAAGATAAAATTGATTTGGATATTACAATCAAAGTTAACGGACCTAACGAAAATTGGGTTAACGAGCGTTTAAACAGTATCGATGTAGATATTACTGCTCTTAAAGGTATGGTTTCCGCAGTTACTAATCTTGGAAGTTCTTCTTTAAAAAGTAAAGGGAGTAACAATAGCTTCGAAATCAATTATGTAATTAAAATTCCTAAAAACGGTTCTGCTAAATTGTTCAATAAATATGGTAATATCTCTACTTTAAATTTAGAAGGAAATTCTAATATAAGCTGTAAATATGGTAAAGTTACGTTAGGAAAACTAAACGGATCCAGTAATAATGTTGAAATTGCATACTGTCAGAATTCGAGTATTGAGTATATCAAAACAGGAAACATTAATGCAAGATATTCTGGACTTAAAATTAATGATTCTGGAAATCTAAACTTAAGTGCCAATTATACCGATGTAAATCTTGGAGATGGTGAAAACATTAAGTATGAGTGTAATTACGGAACTTTTAAGTTTCAAAAAATAAACTCTTTAAGTGGCTCTGGAAATTACTTAACTATTAATATTGGTGAAATTTCAAGCAACTTTAGTTTTGATACAAATTACAGCAAAATCAACATTGGGAATCTGAATGAAAAAGCTGGAAATGTAAACATTAATTCTGGTTACACTGACATTTCTCTTGGTTATGCAGCAAATTATGCTTTTGATTTTGATATTTCTACAAGGTATTCAAATATTAAACACGACAATACTTTAGATATTTCTGTTTCTGAGACCAAAAGCAATACTAAAAGAATAAGCGGTTTCTACAAGAAAAAAGGTCAAAACAAAGTTAATATCAGTTCTAATTACGGAAATGTTTCTTTAATAAAAAATTAATCATCTAAAAATCAAAACAATGAAAAAGTCAATTCTAATTCTAACATTCGCTTTACTTCTAAGCAATTTAAAAGCTAATGCACAATGGGAATCTAATAACAAAATAAGCGGAAACGGCAAAATTACAACCGAAACCAGAACTACAGGAGATTATGACAGCATTAAAATCGCAGGCTTTTTTGATGTGGATTTAGTTGCTGGTAAAGAAGGGAAAATTACAATTAAAGGTGAAGAAAATTTACTACAAGCAATTAAAGTTGAAGTCGAAGGAAACGAGCTAAAAGTGTATGTAGAAAGAGGAACTCAAATTCGCTCTAGTTCTGGAAAAAAAATTGAAGTTACTATTCCTTTTGAAAAAATTGGGGTAGTTACTTTATCAGGATCAGGAAATGTTAGAGCTAAAGATAAAATTAAAAGTGATAACCTAACCGCTAAATTATCTGGCTCTGGTAATTTTGATTTAAATATTGAGTCAAATGATTTTGACTTAGCACTGAGTGGCTCTGGTAATGCAACTCTAAAAGGAACTACTAACTCTTTTACCAGCAAAATATCTGGTTCAGGAAATATAAATGCTTCAGAACTTAAATCTAAAATCGTTGATGCAAATATTTCTGGCTCAGGAAACAGCAAAATAACTTGTAATGAAAGTATAACAGCTAGAGTTTCTGGTTCTGGAAAAATTAAATATCTAGGAAATCCTGAAAAACGTGATGTAAAAGTTTCAGGATCAGGAAGTATCTCGAAAGGTTAATTATTTATAAAAAAATATCACGAATTACTAAACTATCATCAATCAAATAATAAGCTGCAATTCGTGATATTGATATCAAAAAGACGTTTAGTTAATTCGAAACGTCTTTTTTATGTACTCTTCTTAAAAGAAATATTGAGGTGATAAAGAAAATTGCTAAAATTACAATTGCCGCACGTGGACTTCCTGTAATTTGATCAATAATGCCGTAAACACACATTCCAATTACAATTCCAATTTTCTCTGCTACATCATAAAAACTAAAAAACGAAGCTGTGTCTTCGGTCTCAGGCAACAATTTGGAATAAGTAGAACGAGATAAAGCTTGAATTCCTCCCATTACAAATCCAGCGACAGTTGCCATTACATAAAAATGTGTTGGTAAAGTAATAAAAAAGGCAAGTGCACAAAATACTGCCCAAATACCATTGATAAAAATCAGCGTTGGAACATTTCCAAATTTCTCTGAAGCTCTTGATGTTAAAACAGCTCCAACAACTGCTACTAATTGAATAATCAAAATACAAACGATCAATCCAATTGTACTTTCCTCTTTGGAGGACCATTGGATTTCCTGAGCACCAAAATAAGTAGCAACAAGCATTACAGTCTGAACTGCCATACTAGAAACAAAAAAACCTCCTAAATAACGTTTTAATGGAATATTTTGCTTTAATAAAGCCCAAACCTTTTTTAATTCTTTGAAACCATTAAACACAACAGAACTTGTTAATTTCTGACCTGTTTCTTTACTTCCTTTCGGCAAATAATAATAAGTATATTGACTGAATAAAATCCACCAAACTCCCACCATTACAAAAGAATAACGCATAGCTTTCATTGCTGCTTCTCCATCTGTTCCAGATATTCCAAATAATTTTGGTTTCATAATCATCGCTAAATTGATAATTAACAAAATAACACTCCCGATATATCCTAACGAATATCCTTTAGCACTAATTCTATCTTGCTGTTCCTCAAAAGCAATATCTGGAAGATATGAATTGTAAAAAACTAAACTTCCCCAATATCCTAACAGGCCTAAAAAGTAAAATAACAACCCAACATAAATATTATCTAAGTCGAACCAATATAATCCCATACAAGACAGTGCTCCTACATAACAAAAGAACTTCATAAATGATTTCTTATTCCCAACATAATCAGCTATTCCTGATAACAAAGGAGAAAGAAATGAAACCACCATAAATGCAAAAGCTGTAATAAAACTAATTAATGCAGAATTTTTAAGATGCATTCCAAAAACATCAATATAATGATCACGATCTGAAAATAAAGCTTCATAAAAAATTGGAAACACAGCAGAAGCAATTGTTAAAGTATAAACTGAATTGGCCCAATCATAAAATGCCCAAGCATTTAAAAGCTTCTTATCTCCTTTTTGTAGGTTTTTCATAGAAATGGTTTTGTTAATAGGCTACGAATTTATCTAATTTTTATCATAATCAAATAGAAAATTTTCAATTCATACATTATTAAATTATGAACTGCAATAAAAAGAAAAAGCTATTCCTTTTGGAATAGCTTTTACAAATTCTATATTTAGAATATTTTTTATTTGATAGTCCCCACTTTAAGTGCAATTGCTTTAGCTTCTGGAATTAAAGCTTTTATATTAGCAATTCTCGTAGCATCGGAAGGGTGTGTGCTCATAAATTCTGGTGTTCCAGAACCGCCCGATTTTGTCGCCATTCTTCCCCAAAAAGCTACAGCATCTTCTGGATTGTAACCGGCAATAGCCATTAAAGTCAAACCTATTTTATCAGCTTCGCTTTCATTACTTCTGCTAAAAGGAAGCATTACTCCTACTTCAGTTCCCATACCATAAGCTTGAGAAAAGATTTCTCTAGTTTGAGCGGTTTTATTACTTGTTGCTGCATCTAGAACTGCTCCACCGATTGACTGTAGCTGAGCTGCACTCATTCTTTGAGCACCATGATTGGCTAATGCGTGTGAAACCTCATGCCCCATTACTGTTGCCAAACCTGATTCATTTTGCGTTATTGGTAGAATTCCGGAATAGACCACAATTTTTCCTCCAGGTAGACACCAGGCATTGACCTCTTTATTATCAACTAATTTATATTCCCAACGATAATCTTTTAAATACTGTGACTGTCCTAAATAGGCTAAATATTTTTCAGCCGCTAACTTAATTTTATACCCAACAGTTTCAACAAGTTTCGCGTCTGAAGTTCCTGTTATCACTTTATTTTCAGACAAAAATGTACTGTACTGTTGAAAGGAAGTTGGAAATAATTCACTGTTTGAAACAAAATTCAAGTTTTGCTTTCCTGTAATTGGATTCGTTGCGCAGGACAAAACAAGACTACTGAAAATCCCTAAAAACAAATATTTTTTCATAATTCGAGCTATTTTCGAACAAAAATACAATTATTACAAATTATTATTTTACAGAATTTAACAAAAAATTATCAGAATTATTATTACTCTCCAACAATATGAAGTTCATTAAACTCTTTATCAACAATTAAGAAATTATTTGACTCGAAACTAATTTTATCAAAATCAACTTTTTCATTGTCAATTTCTATTTCAGTTACTTTAAATGGCAGTCCTATTAAATTGATTTTATATTTGCTATAAGGCGTATCATATTTCCCTTCTTTGTGCAACTGAATAATTAATTCTTTATCTTTTCCAATAGTTCTCAAAGATAGGAAACTGTAACGACCTTTTTTGTAGTCGTAACCATCTTGTGCATCTTCATACACTACTGATTTTTCTTTTCCGTTTTTATAATAAACATCAAGCGTTAATTCATCAAATTCTAATTCACCAACATATTGCTGTACTGGATATTTTGGAATGATTGCACCTGCTTTTATAAATACTGGAATTTCATCAAATTTCGTATCAATCCAGATCTCCCTTCCTCCAACAAAAAGCTCATTTGTCCAGTAGTTATACCACTCACCTCTTGGGATATACATACGTCTACCTACAGCATTAGGTTCAAGGATCGGACAAACTAAAATTTGGTTTCCAAAGACAAATTCATCGTTGCGATAATGTGTTTGCGTATCATCTTGATCATAATAAACCAAGGGTTTTAACATTGGAACTCCCTCTTCGATATACTGCCAAAACATGGTATATAAGTAAGGTAATAATTGGTAACGTAGACTTACAAATTTTCTAGTAATATTGATCACTTCTTCATCAAATGACCATGGCTCTTGATTTCCATGATCTCCAGATGAATGTGTTCTACAGAATGGATGGAAAACCCCTAATTGAATCCAACGCGCATATAATTCTCCCGAAGGCTGTTCGGCAAATCCACCAATATCTGAACCTGTGAATCCCATTCCAGAAATTGACATTCTCTGCACCTGAATATTTGCAATCCATAAATGTTCCCAAGTTGCCACATTATCCCCTGTCCATGACGAAGTATAACGTTGTGCGCCTGAATAAGCCGATCTTGTAATAACAAAAGGACGTTTTGGATAAACAAATCGTTTTACTCCATGATAAGTTGCCCTTGCCATTTGGGTTCCATATATATTATGAGCTTTTCTATGACTGCAAGGATTTCCATCATAAAGATGGCGAACGTCCATTGGAAATGTTTTATTTGGAACCTCCATAACAGCTGGTTCGTTCATATCGTTCCACACTCCTTTAACTCCAATATCTGCAATTAATTCTTTAAATAAACCTGCCCACCATTCTCTTACTGCGGGATTTGTGTAATCAGGAAAGTTACATTCTCCCGGCCATACTTTTCCTTTCATATAAGGTCCATCGGCTCTTTTACAGAAATAATCTTTTTCCAAAGCTTCTTGATAAACCCAGTAATCTTTATCAATTTTAATTCCAGGATCGATAATGACAACAGTTTTGAATCCGTCCTCGGCTAATTCTGCCACCATTTTCTTTGGATCTGGAAAATAATTTTTATTCCAGGTAAAACATCTAAAACCATCCATATAATCAATATCCAGATATATAGCGTCGCATGGAATTTTAAGTTCTCTAAATTTAGAAGTAATTTCTTTTACTTTACTTTCTGGATAATAACTCCATTTACATTGATGATATCCTAAAACCCAAAGCGGTGGTAATTCTGGTTTCCCCGTTAAATCGGTATAAGTAGTTACCACATCCTGCATTTGAGGCCCATAAATGAAGTAATAATTCATTTCGCCACCCTCTGCCCAGAAACTTGTAATATTTCTTCTTTCCTGACAAAAATCAAAGAAAGTTCTAAAAGTATTATCGAAAAATATCCCGTAAGACTGTTTATTATGCAACCCAATATAAAACGGAACTACTTTATACAAAGGTTCTTGATCCTTTTGATAAGCATATTGATCAGTAGCAAAATTTTCTACTCTTTTTCCTTTAAGGTTCATCTGAGTAGCTTTATCTCCAAGACCATAGTAACATTCTCCGTCTTTAGAAAATTTACTCATTTTTACGATGTTACCACCATATTCATAACTTTCTTCCCAATGAAAACCAAGTTCGTCCTCAAGAATAAGAAAATCATTTAAATCGTAGACAGCTAAACGAAGATCCGCTTTCTGAATTTTACATTTTACCTTACTTGTTCTGATTTCAAAATAGGTCTCTTCTTCGGTAAGTTCTAAAAAATTATACCCATGAAGCTGGGTTTTATCAATGGCATACGAAAAATCGTTGCTAAAATAGCCCTTCGTAGTAAATCGAAATCGAATTAAACTGTCTCTAAGAATAGTAACTTTTAAGATTACCTTGTTATCCGTATTAAAGGAAATCGAATCGCCTTCATGCTCGTAAGAAACGATTTTTGATGGATATAAATCGCCTTTGTATTCTAATGATGTGTTTGTAATCATATCGATAATGAATTAATTATAACAATAATCTCTATTCCAAACATACAAAAAAAGTTCATAAAGCCCTATGAATAAAAGGTTTAATCACGAAAACGTTTTTTCTGATTGAGTCGTAAATATTAGATCAAAAAAGCAGCAAATTGACAATTTTAAAACGATAAACTGACAAAAAGCTGCTTATATAAATAAATGTAGGATTTTTCTAAGCGAAAGAATATACAGTTACACTTAAAGGAGGAAGAATTAATTCAACCGAAAAATCTCTTCCATCATATTTGAAAGCTTTTGTTTCAACTGAATGATGATTTCCAACACCGCTTCCTCCGTAAATCGAATTATCTGTATTAAAAATCTCTCTTAATTTTCCTTTTTTAGGAATACCAATTCGATAATTTTCCCTCACAACTTGAGTGAAATTGCAAACTACAATTAGGTTTTCATTTTCATTATTTCCTTTTCTTATGTAAGACATCACAGCATTTTGGTGGTCAGAGTAATTGATCCACTCAAAACCTTCTGCTGAAAATTGTTTTTCATAAAGCGCAGGATAGGATTTGTACAAATTATTTAAATCTGTAATTAACGTTTTAATTCCTGAATGAAAATCATATTGCAGTAAATGCCAATCTAAGCTTTGCTCAAAATTCCATTCTCCAGTTTGTCCAAACTCAGCTCCCATAAACAATAATTTTGTCCCAGGGTGTGTGAACATATAACCGTATAGTAATCTCAAATTAGCAAATCGTTGCCATTCATCTCCTGGCATTTTATAGATAAGCGATTCTTTTCCATAAACCACTTCATCATGAGAAAACGGAAGCATAAAATTTTCTGTAAACGCATAAGTCATTGAAAATGTCAAATCGTTCTGATGATATTTTCTGTAAACGGTTTCTTTTTGAAAGTATTTTAAAGTATCGTGCATCCAGCCCATCATCCATTTCATTCCAAAACCCAAACCGCCAAAAGATGTTGGTTTTGATACCATTGGAAAGGAGGTGCTTTCTTCTGCAATAGTTTGGACTCCATCAAAATTAGAATAGATTACTTCATTAAATTCTTTAAGAAAACTAATACTATCTAAATTCTCTCTTCCACCATAAATATTAGCTTCCCATTCGCCGTCTTTTCTAGAATAATCCAAATATAACATCGAGGCAACGGCATCAACTCGTAAGCCATCAGCATGATAATTTTGAAGCCAGAAAACGGCATTACTAATTAAAAATGCTCGGACTTCATTTCTTCCGTAATTAAAAACCAAACTTTTCCAGTCAGGATGATATCCTTTTCTGCGATCTGGATGTTCGTATAAATGAGAACCGTCAAAATAACCTAAACCATGTGCATCGTCAGGAAAATGTGACGGAACCCAGTCTAAAATAACACCAATTCCTTCTTGATGCAATTTATCAACCAAAACCATAAAATCCTGTGGTTTTCCAAAACGGGAAGTCGGTGCAAAATATCCAGTTAATTGATACCCCCACGAAGGATCATACGGATACTCCATTATAGGCATAAACTCGACATGTGTAAAACCAGTCTCTTTAACGTATTTTACCAAATCATCTGCTAATTCCAGATAACTTAAAAAACGATTATGATCAGCTCTTCGCCAAGATCCTAAATGTACTTCATAAACAGAATATGGTTTATCTAATGCATTCTTATCTTTACGATTTTGCATCCATTTTTCGTCCTTCCATTTATAATCTAAATCCCAGACTACAGAGGCAGTATGCGGTGGTTTTTCACAATACAAAGCAAAAGGATCTGCCTTTTCTGTTACAACACCATTAATATTAGAGTGTATTTTATATTTATAAAGTGTTCCTTTTGAAATATCGGGAATAAATCCTTCCCAAATTCCTGATGAATCCCAACGAACATTTAAATTATGCTCTCCTTGTGTCCAGTAATTAAAATCGCCCACAACCGAAACCGACTGTGCTGTTGGAGCCCAAACTGCGAAATAAACGCCTTTTACTCCATTAACTTCAATTAAATGTGCTCCTAATTTTTCATATAATTTGAAGTGTTTTCCAGCTTTGAATAAATCGATATCAAAATCAGTAAAAAGAGAATGTGCGATTACTTTAGTCATGTTTATTTATTAAGGCAAAAATTGATATTGATATTGAAAACTATTCTATTCTAAAATTATCTGATAATGTAACTCCTTTTTTAATCACAACAATTCCGTCTTTTATACTGTATAATTCGTTAGTGAAATTATCCAAATGCTTTCCACCGCTGATGTGAACATTGTTCCCAATACGTACATTTTTATCTATCAAAGCATTTTGAATAAAACAATTTTCCCCAATGCCAACATGAATTTTACTGATACTACTTTCATGATTCAATTCGTCAAGATCCTGATAGAAGTCATTCCCCATTACATAACAATTCTCCAAAACGGTTCCTTCCCCAATTCTAGAACGAATACCTATTACAGAACTTTTAATTTCTTTGGCATTTATGATGCATCCTTCTGAAATCAAAGATTGATTAATAATTGAGTTTCTAAACTTTGATGGAGGTAATAATCTTGGTCTAGTGAAAATTTTATTCTCGTTATCAAATAAATTAAATTCTGGAATATCTGCTGTTAAACCAATATTTGCTTCGAAGAACGATTCAATGTTTCCAATATCTGTCCAATAACCTTCATATTGATAACTTAATATTTTATGTTTTCCAACGGCTTGTGGAATAATTTCTTTTCCAAAATCTTTCGTTTCCTGGTTAGACATTAACTCCTCTAACAATGGCTTATTAAAAATGTAAATACCCATTGAAGCTAAATATTTTTTACCTTTCTCTTGCATATGTTCACTTACTTCCGATTCCCATTCTGGCAATAATGAAGCATGTGGTTTTTCTATAAAAGCGTGAATATTGTTTTCGTGATCGGTTTTAAGAATCCCGAATTCTGGTGCATCTTTAGCATTTACAGGCAGAGTTGCAATCGAAATTTCAGCATCGGCAGCAATATGAGCTTCCAGCATTTCATTAAAATCCATTTGATACAATTGATCTCCTGACAGAATTAAAGCATGATCAAAATCGTGTTTTAAAAAATGTGACATACATTGTCTTACGGCATCAGCGGTTCCCTGAAACCATGTCGGATTATCTGGGGTTTGTTCAGCAGCTAATATATCTACAAAGGACTGACTGAAGATACTAAAGTTAAAAGTGTTTTTGATATGAGCATTTAAAGATGCAGAGTTAAACTGTGTCAAAACAAATATTTTAAAAATATCCGAATTAATACAATTAGAAATTGGAATATCGACCAGACGATATTTTCCACCGATTGGAACAGCCGGTTTAGATCTCGTTTCTGTTAATGGGAATAAACGCGATCCCTGTCCTCCTCCTAAAATAATAGCAACTACATTTTTCTTTTTAAATTTCATTTTTCTCAATTATTAAGGTGTATATTTCGATATATTCTTGGCAAACTCTCTCCCAGGAATGATCAGTTGACATTCCTCTTTGAACTACTTTATTGAAATTTATTTTATCATAGTACAATTTCACAGCTCGATTTATGGAATAACAGATATCTCCCACCGACGCCTGATCGTGACATATTCCATTTCCTTCATCTCCATAATCAATGACGGTATCTCGCAAACCTCCAGTTCTCCTAACAATTGGGATTGTTCCATATCGCATAGCATACATTTGATTCAAACCACAAGGCTCAACTCTGGATGGCATTAAAATATAATCTGAACCCGCATAAATCAAATGTGCTAATTCTTCATTATAACCTATAAAAACATTATAATTTCCTTTATAATCGTTTCGCAATTGTGTTAACTGTTCTTCTATTACGGCATTTCCTGATCCTAAAATCAGAATATTAATCTCTTCAAAATGTTCTGATAAAGCTAAAGCTGAAGCTTGTGGCAATAGATCTCCTCCTTTTTCTTCAAACAAACGTCCAATGAAGCTAAAAAGAGGTTTTGAAGGATCTAGCTCAAACTGCTCACATAACTTTTCTTTATTTTTCTGTTTTCCAATTTCAAAATTTTCAATAGAATAATTCTTAGTAATCATTACATCTTTTAATGGATTCCAAACTTCAAAATCAATTCCGTTTAAAATTCCTCTTGATTTATTGCGAACAGCCTGAAACAAGCTTTCCAACCCATTTGCCGCATTATTTATTTCATTCAGATAACTTGGAGAAACTGTTGTTACTGCATTCGCACATTTAATTCCGACAGCTAGTGAATTAATAGAATTATTCCATTCTAACAATCCAATATGTTTTAAATCGAACTCTGGCAGATAATACAATTTATCAAATCCAAACCAACCTTGATATAAGCCGTTATGAATAGTTATAACTGTCTTTACATTCTTGAGGGTTTCATATTTATAAGCCAACTGTAACATAAATGGAATTAATCCCGTATGATGATCATGACAATTGATTATATCAGGAATTTTATTTCGGGCTATAATCCAATCTAAAGTTGCGATCTGAAAAGACAAAAAACGTTCTATATCATCTTCGTATCCATAGACATTTGGGCGATTAAATAAATCATTAATTTCGATAAGATATAATTCATAACCCAATTTATCCGTAGTTTCTTTAAGAACGCTGAAAGGAAAATCAAAATTTCCAAGTTTCACTGTTCCCCAATGAACGCATTCAAAATCATTTTCTTTTCTAAATTTTGTATCATAACAAGGAACTACAACTCTAGCCTGATGACCTGCATTTGTCTGATATTTGGGTAATGCTCCAACAACATCAGCCAAACCGCCGACTTTTGCCATAGGATAACACTCTGCACTTATATGAAAAATCTCCATCTCAGAAATTAATTTGCGATTATTTTTTACGAAACAATCATTAATATGCTACTTTTATCTTTTTTTAAATTTAGCAAAAAAACAAGCAAAGTACTGCACTTAAACAAGTTTTATTGAAATGGCAAAAAAGGCAATTAATCCTATTAAATCATTAAAAATTCCACAGATAATTATACTATCTGCCAAGGTTTGTGCATTTGTATCGAAAAATCTCGCTACCAAATTTGCAGCGAAAATATTCACAACTCCAATAAAACATAAAGTTCCCAAACGAGAATTTGAGATGGATTCTAAAAGCTTACAGCAAGTCTTACAAGTCCCTGCCATTAATAAAAAGATCACAGTATATCACTATGGACAAAGTGAACGTAAAATACTACTAGTTCATGGCTGGTCTGGAAGAGGAACGCAGCTGTTTAAAATTGCTGACGAATTATTAAAACAGAGATATTCTACTATCAGTTTTGATGCTCCGGCTCACGGAAAATCAGAAGGAAGTACAACAATAATGTCCGAATTTATCGCCTCTATTCTTGAAATTGACAAACAATTTGGCCCGTTTGAAATTGCAATCGGACATTCTTTAGGTGGTATGTCTGTTTTGAATGCTATTAAAGATGGTCTAAAAATAAATAAAGCTATTATAATTGGAAGCGGAGATATTGTACAAGATATATTAGATGAGTTTATTTCAAAACTAATGTTAAACAAGGAATTTAGTGAGCGTTTGAGAATATTTTTTGAAGATAAATATAAATTGAAAATGGATGACTTTTCAGCTTATCGTGCAGCTGAAAAAGTTAAAATTCCAGTTTTAGTTATACATGATAATGATGATCCTGAAGTTCTTGTAAAAGCAGGAATTCACATTCATCAAAACCTTGAAAATGGTTCATTATTTCTAACTGATGGATTAGGTCATAGAAAAATACTTGGAAATCAAAATGTTATAAAAAAAATATTAGAATTCATCAAAAACTAACTAACTTTATAGTTAACTATCTAAAAATCAAATAATTTTAATGATGGATTTATTTGGAGAAACAGAAAGCTGGGAAACAAAATTAGAACCTATTTTAAAAAAATATAAAGGAAAAAAACACCCTTTGCATTATAAAAACACCTATCAGCTTTTGGTAATGGTAGTGTTATCTGCGCAAGATTCTGATGCTAATATTAATTCAATTTATCCTCTTTTATTTGAAAAATATCCAACGCTAAAAAGTCTATCTGAAACAAATTTGGAAGCTTTTATACCTTATATAAGTAAAGTTCGAAACTATTCCACTAAAGCACAATGGCTTTTGGATATTGCCAAGACAATAAAAGAGGATAAAAATATACCTCTAAATATGTCAGCTTTAACTGCTTTGAAAGGTATCGGAAGAAAATCTGCGAATGTAATTTTAAGAGAAACTCATCAGCCAGCCGAAGGTATAATTGCCGATTTACATGTTATAAGAGTAGCACCAAAAATTGGAATCATTAAAGAATCCAAAGACGGCAATAAGGTGGAAAAAGATTTAATGCAGGTTTTACCAAAAAATATCTGGTCAGAAATTGGAATGGCGATTTCTTTTTTAGGAAGAGAAACTTGCAGACCAAAACCAAAATGTGCTGAATGTCTTCTAACGGATATCTGTTTGTATTATTCTACTGAGTATCAGAAAAATTAATATTATTTTCTTCTTGTATCTATCAAATAAATAATTTTCCAATTGTCTTTTTCTTTAAACAAAGTGAAGGTATTTACACCTGAATGAGTGAATTTATCATTTATGTAAAATTCATAAGGCGCCCAAACATGAGCCATAACCCCATCAATCTGAATATTATAACTTAATATTTTTTCCTGAAATTTCATACTTAACGGTATAGACGCTATTGCTTTATAAAATGCAGCCGCACTTTCATTAGATAATTTATTGCCTTTTACAGAGTTTTCGCTAATCGACTGCAAAATCATTTTATCTGCACAGACGGTTTTAATTTTTGCAGAATCTCTTTGATGGAATCCTTCAAAAAAAAATTCTATACACTTTTGAACCTCTTGCTTTTGCGCATTACAAATTATACCAAGAAACAAAAAATATAAAAGAAAATAAGTTCTCATAAGTAAATAAAATATAATTATACGCCAAATTGAGTAAAGTGATGATCTAAATGTTTTGCGAACATATTATTCCATTCTTTAGCACTTAATTTTCCAAAAGAAAGAGATTCTTTCCCTTCAAACTCGTTCTCACCTAATTCTCGAGTTTTATTGATATAAGATATAAGTCTCTTTTTTTCAAGGTTAAAATCACGATTTCCATTTATAATAAATTGAGGAGCCGTTCTTATATTTTTTGGATAAGGAGTTTCATCGACTACTTTCTTTTTTACAAATGATTTTAAAATAAACTTAAAAAAAGCATTGGGTTTTGGATGAATGTTATCGTAAACCATTTCATAGGTCACGTTGCAATGAGCCAGCATTTGATCCACGCTCATTTTACCCCAAAATGGTTGTGAATTTGGTTTCAACTTATTAATTCGATTAATAAATTGTTCGCAATCTTCTAGAAGAAAAATATTCTGCATAAGTAAAACTATATTGGTTTATAGATAACGTAAAAATATAAAATTTACGCTCCAATATGCTTAACGAATAACATTTAAATCTTACAAAAGGAAAAATTACTACAAAAAAAAACTCCAACTAGCAAAACTAGTTGAAGTTTTAGTACTCAGAGCGGGACTTGAACCCGCACGAACATTGCTGTTCACTGGATTTTAAGTCCAGCGTGTCTACCAATTTCACCATCCGAGCATTATGTGGTACCTCCAGGGATCGAACCAGGGACACATGGATTTTCAGTCCATTGCTCTACCATCTGAGCTAAGGTACCATTTCTACTTATAAATAAGTAAAAGTTAGAATAAAAAACCCTGCTCAATTCGGACAGGGTTTTCAAAAGAAAGGCGACGACATACTCTCCCACAATAATGCAGTACCATCTGCGC
>NZ_WWEM01000020.1:369163-517206 GCF_019308285.1 Flavobacterium quisquiliarum | reverse complement strand
AGTTGAAAATATGATTGATGGTGATGGTTCTGCATTAGTATCAAGATAATTTTAAAATAAAATGGCAAAATATTCAAGAATTGAAGTGGCTCAGACCATGAAAGATAATGGCATGGTTCCGTTATTTTTTCATTCTGATATCGAATTGAGTAAAAAAGTATTAAAAGCCTGTTACGACGGCGGTTCGCGATTGATGGAGTTTACCAGCAGAGGCGACTTTGCGCATGAAGTTTTCGGAGCGCTGAACAAATATGCTTTGGCAGAACTTCCGGGAATGATTCTGGGGGTGGGTTCTATTACAGATGCGGCTTCGGCTTCGTTATATATGAGTTTAGGCGCAAATTTTATTGTAACTCCTGTTTTCAGGGAAGATATTGCAATTGCCTGCAACCGCAGAAAAGTATTGTGGTCTCCTGGATGCGGCACATTAACAGAAATTGCAAGAGCAGAAGAATTAGGCTGTGAAATCGTAAAATTATTTCCAGCTGATATTTATGGTCCAGAATTTATCAAAGCCATAAAAGGGCCTTGTCCATGGACCAATATTATGCCGACAGGCGGTGTTTATCCAACAGTGGAAAGTTTGAGTTCATGGCTGCATGCAGGAGCAACTTGTGTTGGTTTAGGATCGCAATTGATTTCAAAAGACATATTAGAAAAGAAAGACTTCGACGGACTTACTTCAAAAGTGAAACAGATTCTTGACATCATTAAGGAAATCAGAGAAAAATAAAATACACTTTTGGGTCTTGAATCAAAAATCAGTACAATTTAAGAAAGAGGAAAATTTATTAGCTTGGTAAATAAGCGGCAAAAATAATTGTTAGTTTAAAGGAAATTAATTCCAGCTCCTCACAAAAGGATTAATCCAATTATTCTAACAAGGACAAATGCCGCTTATTGATTTTGTTTTACTATTCTCTTTATAACTATAAGATATAAATTATTCTTGTTCAGTACTAAAACTTCCTTTATCAGGATATTTAAGTGTATCTTTTAACTCCTCGACACGTTTAGGATCAAATTTAGGCAATTGCAATTCGTTATTTTC
Source organism: Flavobacterium quisquiliarum (assembly GCF_019308285.1). Lineage (GTDB taxonomy): Bacteria > Bacteroidota > Bacteroidia > Flavobacteriales > Flavobacteriaceae > Flavobacterium > Flavobacterium quisquiliarum. The sequence goes on along the minus strand of NZ_WWEM01000020.1, from coordinate 516,155 downwards.
TTTCCATTTTTTTATGGTCTCAGAAATTGCCTCTGATTTTTCTGTGGAAGTTGGTGTATGACGAGCCATATAAAGTGTCTGCGAAGGATAAGCTAAAGAGGTTCCACTCTGCTCTATTATATCCATCATTCGTAATAATATATCTTCCTGTACTTCTTGAGAAGTTTCTACATTTATCGCTTCAATATAAGCTGTAATTTCAACTTTTAAAGCATCAGCCGTGATACCTGTAAAACGGACTATCGGATTTGAATTGTTTATGGCTGGATGAGCATATAATAAAGATCTCAACTCTACCAGTAAATAACGCATTTGATCTGGAGAGGTTTCCATTCTAAAATTAAATATCGGATTAAATATAAAACGATCACGATGGGTATAATTTTCTATTTTACTAGCTGATAGTTGTCCGTTTGGAATAGTTACAATAGTTCGTGCTGAAGTTCTAAGCGTAGTCGAACGCATTCCAATCGATTCTACCGTTCCTTTAATATCATCTATTCGGCAATAATCTCCCACTCGCAAAGGCTGATCTGCAATAAGGCTCACACTTCCAACAAAATTTTCAATTGTTTTCTGTGCTCCTAATGCTAATGCGATACCCCCGATTCCCAGTGCAGCAAGTCCTGCTGTAACATCAACACCAATAATTCCGAGTAAAGCAATAATTCCTATTACTACAATAGCGGCTTTAGTTGTACGACTTAAAAATAAAATAGCTGAAATAGCCGAAATACGTCCTCTCCTACTCATTCTGCTTCGTGCAAACATGCTTACAAAATCGGTCATTCTCCAAAGCAGTATTAAAAAAGCAAGAATTCCTATTGTGATAATGATGATGCCGAAACGCTGTCGTACAATTATGCTAATTCCCATACGCTGGGTAAAAGCAACAAATAAAAGTACCGTAAGATACATATGGACTGGTAATGTAAGCGCTTCTATAATAGCAGTTCCTTGTTCTGTAGCTGCTTTTTTCCATGTTTTCTGCACCAGAAGGCCAATTAGAAACACGAGTAATCTGGCAAGTAAATAAGATAAAACAGTCATCACTACCACAACGGTCCAATGTCCAATAGGTACATTTCCTAATTTTCTTTCTTTCAAAACTGGAGGTAATATTCGATCCAGAAAAGTCTTTTCCTTAGAAACATCAGCAGATAGAATCGATTCTACGGTTTCTGCAGAAAAAAGCCATAATGCAGGCTGACTATCATCTGACTGGTTTTCTACATAAAGCTGAATGGCTGTTTTATTTGTGGATATACTTCCAACATGATCTACGCCTGTTGCCAAATCATCATCTGTTCGTCCCGTTTCTTTATTGCTTATAATAGAAGATGGCGATAAATTTCCTCCTTGATCTAATAACTGCTGAAAAGTCTTTGCAATACGAATTCTTTCTGCTGTTTTGCGATACGAACGTTTACTTAATACAAAATATTGACTAGCACGAAGGTAATTCTGGTCACCTATAGCTTTAATAAAACCATTCACGGTTCCTTGAGGTGTTCTTCTTCCTAAAGAATCTTCTGGAGCTTTAGCTGGTTCTTCAGTTGTGCTTTTACTAGTACCTAATAATTGGGCACTTACTATTTCTGGTCTAATCAATAAAAATGACCATAATAACAAAAAAGGCAGTAAACGTTTTGTATCTAAACTCATATTACATCGAATTTATAGTTTGATAAACTAAAAATAAGAAATATAGAAGAGAAAAGAAACCCAAAATTTCTGATTTACAGTTTTTAATTGCCTTTTTCATCCCCTAACGTATAAAATGTATTTCTCTGATTCACTTTCTATAATCCAGCTAAATTCATTCCAAATTCATGACGGTTTCTCTCAGTTTTTAGTAAGCTTTACTTAGAAAACATCAAAATTGTAATACGTAAAATTCAGTTAAAATTTATTTCTTTTTTAACAAATAAAACAAAATTACTAGTTGTTAAATTTTTCTTAATTTTTTACTAATCAAAATATTTTATACTAAATAACAAAACACTGTAAAACAAATATTTAAATATAAACAAACAAAGTAATACTTCAATAAATACCAAACAAAATATTAAAATTTTTAAACCAATATGTAAAAAAAATACTATTAGTATATCATAAATAACTATTTTTACACAGTCTAAATAAGAATAAAAACAGAAGGAAATTCTTAAAATAAAGACAAACCAAAAATATCAATGAAAAATAAAATTACCAACGGTCTAAATCAAAACAAAATAGTTTTAAGTTTTGTTTTATTATGTATAAATCTGCTGCAAGCCCAAAAACACAACACGATTCGAGGAAATGTATATCATTCTGGAAACCCAATAAAACAAGCAGTAATAACACTAGAGCCTTCTGGTAAAACAATCTTCACTGATTTTAATGGTTTTTTCTCTTTTTCTGAATTGCCAAATGGAAATTATACCATTAGTGTGACTAACATGGGTTATAAAAATTACATACAGCAAATAGTCTTAAACGGAAATCACAATAAATCCTTACATATTGATTTGGAGGCTGGTATTGACCTTAATGAAGTGAGTGTAAATAGTAAAACCAGTACAAAAAACAACCCCGAAACTCTTATCAAAGCACAGTATAGTGCTATGCCTGTTATCATAATCGATCGCAAAACCATCGAACTTATGGGAAGCCGAAGACTTGATGAAATTCTGAAAGAACAAACTGGAATAGCAGTTGTAAATAATATCAGTGGAGGTGCAAGATCGGTTGGTGTTCAAATGCAGGGTTTTGGAAGCGAGTATATTATGGTTTTAATTGATGGGCAACCCATGATGGGAAGAAATAACGGAAATTTTGATCTTTCTCGTATCAGCGTCTCAAATATCGAACGAATTGAAATTATAAAAGGTGCTTCTTCTAGTTTGTATGGAAGCGAAGCTCTTGGAGGTACAATTAACATTATTACTAGACATGGAGTAATCGATCCGCAATTGCAAGCTTCTTTAAGTTATGGATCTCTAAATATAGTTGATGCAACTTTAGAAGGCGAAACTCCTTTCTCTAATAATAAAGGAACTGCAAATATCGCCGCCAATTATTACAGAACTGATGGTTTTAATACCAATTCAAAATACATTCAGGGAACCACTTCTCCACCCTATGACAATTACAGCCTTCAGGGAAGATCGCGTTACCAGCTTAATGAAAATAGTTACTTAAATTTTAGTGGACGTTACGGACTTCGTCGTTCTTTTATGCAGAAAGATTTTGGTCTCGGTCATATTTCAGGAGACAATCAGGATGAACAGGATTTGAATCTATCTCTTTCTTTTGATCATAAATTTAAAAGCAATCTTAAAAGTATTTCCAGATATTATTTAACTCATTATACTGCCGATATGAGTGTTGCCTGGCAGGAAAGTAATAATTCCGTAAGTCAGGATGTTTTCAAACAGACGCTGCATCGTTTGGAACAACAGTTTTCCTTTAGCCATAATAATACGTATCAACTTGTTGGAGGAATTGGAGGCAGCATCGAAAACATGAATGATGATGCGCTTACAGGCGTTAATTCACTTCAGACTTTCTTCTCTTATCTACAAGGCGAATGGACACCCATTCAAAAATTAAAAGCCGTTGGAGGATTACGATACGATCATACCAATAATTTTGGAGGAAGATTAAATCCAAGTTTTGGTCTACAGTATTTCATTACACCAAAAATAACTTTTAAAGCAGGTATTGGAACTGGGTTTAAAGCTCCTGATTTTAAAACTAACTATTTGGTATTTTATAATTCAAGCAGTAATTATCTGGTAATTGGAAATGCTGTTCTAGCTCCTACTTTACAGCAATTACAGGATGATGGTCAGATTAGCGAAATCAGACAATATGTACTCAATCAGACCGCAGGAAATCTTCAAGCCGAAAAAAGTACTTCATACAATGCGGGAATAATTCTAGAACCATCCAAGAAATTCAAAGCTGAAGGAAATATTTTTTATCATAAAATAACCAATCAGATCAACAGTATTCAAGTTGCTACAGGAGCAAACAACCGTATTATTTATACCTATCAAAACCTGCCAAAAGCTGTAAACAAGGGATTTGAAATTGGTTTAAAATTAAGTCCAATAAAGAATCTAGAAATAAGTGCTGGATATCAATATTTAATTGCTCAGGATCTTAGTGTAAAAGACAGTATTAGAGCTGGAAAATGGCCCTATAGTCAAAATATTCACGATCCGGCAACTGGAAATTCCTACAAACCTAGACCAAAAGATTACTGGGGTATTGAAAACCGCTCGCGCCACATGGCCAATACTGCCATCTTTTATCGCTACGAACCTTGGAAAATGAGTGCCAGCGTCAGAGTAAATTTTAGAGGAAAATATCCTTTTGGAGATCGAAACGGAAATCAGTTCATTGACAAATATGATCTTTTTGTGAAAGAATACTGGCTGACAAATGCAAGTATCGAAAAACGTCTATTGAAAGATCATTTAAGCATCCGATTCACTGCTGATAATATTTTCAATTATACAGATCCGCTGATGCCTGGACAGCCAGGAAGAATTCTTCTTGGAGGCTTGAGCTACCGTTTCTTTAAAGATTTATAAAATAACTAACATTAATATTTCCAAATGAAAACAAAAAGAACGATTCAAAAAAGTTGCTGTCTTATTCCACTTTTAGCTACGGTATTACTTACTAGTTGCAGCAGTAATGAAGAAGACAATTCAGCAACACTTGTAGATGGAAAAAGCACTGTAATTACTGATTTAGCAGGAGATACGGGTGCTTCAATGGGTGGCAATACTGACGGAAAAGAACAAAGAGGTTTTCATACTTTCCTTTTCCGCTTCAGCGATAAAAAACAAATTTGGCTGCACACAAAAGCAGATTCTTTACAATATATGAAAACTACTGATTGGGATATTGCTTTTACTGGTCCTTACAACAGTGAAGTTTATGTAAACAATTCAAAATACCAGTACAATCCAGGTTTTGAAGGACCTGCACAAAATACAGCCGTAGTTTTATTGAATGAAGATTACAGAAATGTAACTCAAGCTCCTGCTGATGCCGATTTTAATACTAGTGAAATTACCAAAATTGGATGGGCTTCTTCTGCAAGTTCTGCGGGTTGGTTTTACTACAGTTTAAGCAGTCATATTATGCAGTCTATTCCGAACAGAACTTATGCTATAAGACTTCCAAACGGAAAATTTGCCAAACTCCAGCTTGTAAACGCTTATAAAGGAAATCCACCAGCTGTAACCGACTTAAACTGGCCTGCGCCCTATTTTACCTTTAGATATTATGTTCAAAATGACGGAACCAAAAATTTAAACACCAAATAATATAATCCTATGAAAAAAATTGAATTGTTTGTAAAAAAAATACCACAAGGATTCGCAATCCTTTTCTTTATAGCCATTACACTAACAGCTTGTTCTTCTGATGAAAAACCAGCCGAAGGAGAGGAAAATGGTGAAGAGCCTGGTACTGAAGTACCTGTTAATACAACTTTATTCAATAAAGTGATCCATGTGAAAAACTATCAGGGAAGTACTTCTGATGCTAATCCAACTGCTCCAGCAGCAACTTTGTACTACAGTCTAGAAGATAATAAAGCAATGGACGGATCTTATAAAAAAACTAAAAAATGGGACTTGGCTTTTGGCGGACTTTACGCTAGCTTTTTGTCTGGAAATAACGGGACTAATTCTCAAAACAATGGGTATCAAGCAGGCGGTGTCGGTGGTATTACTATTGTAGCTAAACCCTTTGATGAAGTAGTTGATATTCCAGCTGATACTGAATTTAAGACAGGTATTGATGTAATTGGAACAGACGATGCCGGCTCGTTTGGTAACGGAGTCGGATGGTATTTATACGATTTTGACGGTGTAGTAGTTACTGACGGAACCAATCCGCAAAAAGCACACGTAGCTTACGCACTTGGAGATCCTCTTAAAATTAAAAACGGAAGTACTATTCCTGCCCGAACTGTCATTCTTAAAACTGCTAACGGAAATTATGCTAAAATTAAAATGATTTCGGTTTACAAAGATGTATATACTTCAGCAGAATGGTTCAAAGATACACCGCACATGTACTATACTTTTGATTACGTAATGGTACCGAAAGGAAGTACCAAATTTGAAATTAAATAACCAATCCAAATAATAATCAATGAATACTAAATTTTTTAATTCAAAAACACCTCTATTATTAAGTGCTTTTGCATTAATAAGTCTTTTAACTTCCTGTGACAATGAAGAAGAAAGATGGACTGATGTAAAAGAAGATCCAATAACTGAAATTGTAACTGATCTTGATGCCAGAAGAATCATCTCGTTTAAAGTAATAAATCCCGGAGAAAATCAGGCTATTTATAGTGCTGTAAACAATCTAGATAGAACTATAACTGTATATCTGCCGTCTTATTATGAATACGAATATCTGGAAGCTTCTATAGCACTTCCTGAAAAAACAACTATTTCTCCTGCTGCAACAGAGCTGGTTCCGGTATTTGCTAAAACTCCGTTTTTATATACAACAAAAGCAGCTGATGGATCTACGGCTATTTATACTGTAAAAGTTGTAATTCAACAGCCAAAACTGGTTTTAAATGAATTATCAACCGAAACAACTACTTATTCTTTGGCAACATCTGCGACACTACTTGTAAAAGGAGAGAATTTTATTCCCTCTTATGAAGTTACAAAAGTATATGCAGTTGATGCACAAGGAAACAAAAAATGGCAGTTTCAGCAATATAATGACGGACTGGATCTTTTTAGTTTCTCTGGAAGATATTCTTTTGGAGCAGCAGCGGCAGATGTAACCCTGGAAGCTAATACCGATTACTGGATACAGATGGAAAGCTATAATCTTACAGCCAAAATGAAATATCCAATCAGATTTACAAAATAAAAATAACAAAATGCCTGTCTTTTCTGCTTAAGTAATGAAAGAAGCCAAAATTAATCTATTAAATATATCATTATGAAAAAAATAATCTTATCATTTTTAGCATTAGCTGCTATTTCAATTACATCATGTAGTACAGACGAACAAACTGCAACGCCACAAGGAGCAACACAAGCACAAGAACAGCAGGTTACAAACAAAACTGCCAAAACAGCTTTAGCAGAAATCTGTTCAGAAACTTCAACATCCGTAACAGTTAACAGATGGCAGGCGCCATCATCTGTAGATTCAAACTGGACTCCTGTAGCAGCGACTATTGGCAGTGTAAATGTGCAATGGGAAGGGATTTATGGTGCTTCAATACGTCCTGTAAGCAATACAGATCATTGGTATGTTGGTACTGTAGATTTAGATTCAGAATGTGATTTCTGGAATGAATGGAAAAGTACTATTGTTGTGAAAAATGCTAATCTTGGTACTGCACCAACAGATAAGTATAATATCTTAGGATATGATGGAACTATATCAGGAACTAACTATGGTTTAGGGTATTATTCTTACAACATCACTACTCATATTATGACACCAGCCAGAGCTATCGTAATCTGGAAAGCAGTTGACACAGTTCCTTCTAGTCTTAATTCACAGTCAATTACAAATCCTTCAGCTGCAACAGAAGCCTATTTAGTTAAAGTGACTGCTGTAACACCAGGTTCTTCAAGCAGTACAATTAATTATACATGGACTAAAGTATTGTAATTATTAAAAATCTAAAAAAGAAACATGGGATTACGAAATAATTAAAAGTACTGCAGTAAAGCTTGACCGGCGTCTCTGCAAATTACGATTATCATCTCATTACCCCATGACTATCAAACGGCTTTTTAATTACCGTAAGCATTGAAAACAGGCATTTTAAAAAATATAAAAGCCCATTTAGCAATAATGGCAAAATTAATAAAATAAAATCATTTAGAAATTACATAACCAATACAATCATGAGTAAAAAAAACAATACCAATATATTTTTAATTGGATTACTTTTTTTATCGGTACTATTTTTTTCGTGCGATACCGAATATATTGATAAAGTAAATGCAATTCCCGGCGATGTCATAAAAGTTCCCGGCTATACACAGATTGAGACTTTTACTTTTAAAGATTCTGAAAATAATGCTATAAGCGCGGCTATTACTGATGAAAACATTGTAGTTACCTGGAGTGTGAATACCGTACTTCCTACTACAATTAAACCTGAAATAGTGTTAGGAACAGAAGCTTCTATTACACCAGCATCTGGTGCAGAAGTTGCTTTTAAAGATGGTACAGTTTATACTGTGACCTCAAAAGCAGGAACAACAAAAAAATACACTTTAAAAATAGATTTCAGACAGATTGAGCCTAACACATGGACATATGCCGCTCCAGAAACATTTGCAAAAGGTTCATTGCAGAAATTAATTAACAATGCGATTGGCGGAAGTAACAACGGAATTGAAAATTTGTGGCTAAGCAAAGAAAATACCAGAGTGTATCTGGTAGCCGCCGCTGATCAAAAAACGGAATATACCGCAGAAATTGTTCATCTAGGCGGAGCATTAGGAACGTCAAGTACAACTACACCTTTTATCAGTTATGGAATTTATTATTTTCTTCCTGAGGATATGCCTGTAGGAACTTATGATTTACGTGTGAAAAATGGCATCTATACCTTGCAGAATGCAAGTGTAGAAAACAGATTTAAAATTAGTGTTATTGAACCCGCTTCATTTGCTGTTGAGTCAGTTGGTTCTCCCGTTCAGAAACAGGGAGGTGAAACTTTCGAGGTACGTGGCGGAATGATGAATGCTGTTACCTCTGTTATCATGTATAACAGTACTGCTGCGACAATAACTTATCCTGTAGAAATTGTAAGTGCTACTTCTTATAGAATAGTATTGAAAGTTCCTGCGGGAACTCCTGCGGGAACTTTTAATAGAATGAGATTTTACAGAGGAACTGCTAATACTCTATCTTCATTTACGGTAACGGTTAAGTAATTACTAAAATAAATAGTTTCTTTAAAAAAGCCTTTAGCTGTCTGAATCACAGTTAAAGGCTTTTGTTTTTTTATGATACAGATTCTATTGAGCACTGATAAAATCTAACTTAAAATGAGAAATTTATTATTAATTAACTTTCTCTATATTTGAATAAAATTTTTCCAAGCATTTTAATCCAAAAAATAACTGAATTTTTTATAAGCCTTTATTTAGTTTCAACCACAGTTTCAATACCAAATTGAATTACATCTAACATAAAAACAGCTTTTTTAAAAATGAAAAAACTTCTAATCTCATTAAGCCTATTTGTATGTACTGTAATGGCTTATTCTCAAAAAAAACAATCCCAACAGACAATCCTCTCAAGACTAAATTAGACTCTTTGGTGAGTCAATCCTCTCTTCCATTCATGTCTGCAGACTACAGGGTTGGTCTTTCAATCGGAATCATTAAAAATGGAAAACAATATATTTACAACTACGGTTCGACTCAAAAAGAGAAACAGATTCTGCCAAGCTCCAATACACTTTACGAACTTGCTTCCAACAGTAAAACATTCTCTTCCACTTTACTAGCCAGAGCAGTATTAAATAAAAAAGTAAAACTTACTGATGATATTCGAAAATATTTAAAAGAAGATTATCCAAATCTTCAATTCAAAGGCACTCCAATTACATTACTTAATCTTGCTAACTTAACTTCTGCCCTTCCTAACTGGATGCCGGATAGTAAAGAAATTTTTACCAAAGCAAATCCTGATTCTATTGCTTACATACTTGATGCAGTACACAGAAAATACAGCAGACAGCAATTTTACAAAGATCTGCATAATGTAAAACTGGATACCGTTCCGGGAGCAATTGCCAGACATTGTAATACTGCTGCTCAATTATTGGGTCATATAATGGAAACCGTTTACGGAGAAAAATTTGGAACTCTGATCAAAAAAGAATTTACAAGTCCGCTTAAAATGAAAAATACGGTTTTACTCGGAGATACTAAATTACCTATTTCTATGGCTTTTGGCTATGATGGAAAAGGAAGAAAAATGCCTTTTATAGACTGGGAAGATATGCAGGTTGCAGCATCAATTGCTTCTTCTACATCAGATATGTTACAATATATTGCTTATCATTTAAATGAAAAAAATGCAGATGCTAAACTGAGTCATGAACCTACTTTTGGAGATATCAGTAAGGGAGCTATAGCTCTTAACTGGAAAGCAACCAAACCTCAAAATGGCCCAATAAGAATTTCGCATACAGGCGGAAGTTTAGGCTTTAGTTCTTATGTTGTTTTTTCTCCAGAACTAAATTCTGGTATTATATTGTTTTCTAATGATTCTGATATGAAAACGCAGAATGAATTAATCAAATTAGCTGAAACGATACTTTTTTAAGGATTAAAGAAAACAATATTACATAGAAGAATTATTTTATATTTGAATATCTAATTTAACATTCAACCTATGAAAAAAGTATTTTTAGCATCTCTCGTTTTAACAATTCTAACATCCTGCACAGGCAGCAGTGATATAATACCAGATGACACATCAGGTGACATCAACGGAGTATGGATGCTAAAAGCTCAATATGGCGATAATGGCAGAGAAGGTTTAACTGAATGCCGACTTCTCGAAAGTATCTCTTTCGAAGGTAATTCAGTTATAATGGTAAAGGCTGATGAAAAAGGAAATTCTGAATGTAATGTAAGTACCTCTAAAGGAACTTTCTCTAAAACAGAAACAAATTTATTACTTACTATAGGAAATGAAAATATACAGTATAAAATTAAAGAATTGACCAAAACTAAACTATTTGTACTGCTAGCAAATTCATCAAAAGCATTTACATACGAAAGAGCAGAGTAATTTTTTATTTCGCGATATTATTTTAAAGAATGTGGTATATCTTTTTTCAGGTATACCGCATTTTTTTATACACAAAACATCAAGAAATTATACTTTTCAGAATATAATTCAGTATTAAATCTATAATAAATTGTAAATTTAAGTTCCTCAAATTTTTTCTTAATCTAGATTAATCGGTGAATATCTATGTCCTATCTAAATTTGTAAAAGAAATTTAACAACATCAATTATAACCTAAAATAATATGGAAACGATAAAACTAGAATTAGATGAGAAAAAACACGGTGCTTTTAATCTTTATGTAGATGGCAAAAAACAAGGCGAAATGACCATAAGCCTTAAACCAGATTTATTGACTGTTTATCATACGGGGGTTGAACCAGAAGCTGAAGGAAAAGGTTATGCAAAAAAACTCTTAGAAGAAATGGTAACCTATGTACGTGCTAACAATTTAATGGTTTTACCACTTTGTCCTTACGTTCATGCACAATTTAAAAGACATCCAGACGAATATCAAGATATTTGGAAAAAATAATTTTTCATTTAAAATGAACAGAAATTTCATCTTCTTAATTAAAAATAAATAATATGAATACAGAAATCTTAACAGACGGTATTCCTTTAAACGAAGCTAAAAAAGCCCTAATCCTAATTCACGGTCGTGGTGCAAGTGCTCATGATATACTTTCGATTGCAAAACACCTTAAAGTGGATGACTTTGCATTGATGGCTCCTCAAGCAGAAAATAGGACTTGGTATCCTTACTCTTTTCTTGCTCCACTCGATGAAAACGAACCTTCTTTTTCAAAATCATTAGAAGCTATTCATCAGGTTGTTGTTGCTATACAGCAAAACGGAATCGAAAAAGAGAATATTTACTTTCTTGGATTTTCACAGGGAGCTTGTCTGGCTTTAGAATTTACTGCTAGAAATGCAGCTAAATATGGAGGCGTTGTAGCTTTTACAGGCGGACTTATCGGCGATAAAGTTTATGAAAATCATTATAATGGAAACTTTGAAAATACACCAATCTTCATTGGAACAAGTGATCCAGATTTTCATGTACCGGTTGAAAGAGTAAATGATTCCGAAACGCTTCTGACAAAAATGGGTGCAGATGTTACCAAAAAAATCTATCCCAATATGGGACATACTATTAGTAAAGATGAGGTCGATTGTGCAAATGCATTGATTTTTAATAAAAAATAATGATTACGATAACCCGAGTTTACAGCGATTCAAACGGTGAAAGTCATTTTGAAGACTTTGAAGTTCCGTTGAAAAACAATGGAGATATCGGATTCTTATCGAATGATGAACCTGCAAAATCTATAGTTTTCAGAGAAGTCCTTCCTTCTTACGATTACGATTTTCATAATGCTCCAGATCGTCAATATATTGTTTTACTGGAAGGCGGTGTAGAAATCGAAACCTCATTAGGAGAAAAAAGAAAATTTGAAACCGGATCTATTCTCTTAGTCGAAGATACTACAGGAAAAGGACATAAAACAAAAAATATCGAACCAAAACTTCGAAAATCCATATTCATAAAATTATAAAATACAGCCGGCAATTTGTCGGCTTTTCTATTATTACAATTCTTCTAAACCAACACAGAATCCAAATACAAAATATCTATATTCAATTCTCTTTATTCTATTTTCTAAATACAAACACCATCTGTCATAAAACGACGATATATCGCAAAGAGTCTAAACAAAAAACAAAATAAAACACTACAAATCAACACTTTAAAACAAAGGAATACTATTTGGTTATTTCTTTATAAATATAAAAAAGAGATTTTTTATTTCTTAATCTAGGTTAATCGATCCAGAGCTATAACGGGTGTAAATTTGTATAAGAAATCAATAACAATTTAATACCACAAATACCATGGAAAATACAATTTTAGGCTTACACCATATTACTGCAATTGCAGGGGACGCTAAAAGAAACTTCGATTTTTATTCCAAAATATTAGGACTACGTTTCATCAAAAAAACAGTAAACTTTGATGATCCAGGAACTTACCACTTTTACTTTGGTGATGAGGTTGGAAGTGCCGGAACAATCTTAACTTTTTTCCCTTGGGGAGCAGGAATCCAACAGGGACGAAAAGGATCTGGAATGGCTACAGAAATTGGTTACTCTGTTCCAAAAGGAAGCCTTGATTTTTGGCAAAAACGTTTTGAGCAATACAATGTAATTTATAATAAACCTGCTGAGAAATTCGGAGAAAAATATCTTACTTTCTTAGATCCAGATGGTTTGAAATTAGAATTAATCGAATCTAAAACAGACGATAACAGAAAACCTTGGGAAACAGACGAGGTAAAAGCTGATATGGCAACAAGAGGTTTTCATAACATCACTTTGACTTTAAACGACATCAAACCAACAGCTGCGATCTTGACCGAAATTTTTGGTTACAAATTAATCGCCCAAGAAGTAAACCGCTACCGTTATGCAACAGATGCAGTAGAAAATGCAGCAATTGTTGACTTAGTAGAATTGGCTGATGAAAAAAGAGGTTTAAATGCCAACGGTACTGTTCATCACGTGGCTTTCCGTGTTAAAAACGATGAAATTTTAATGCACTTCCGTGAAAAAATCGAAGCTTACGGATTGTCTATTACACCACAAATCGACAGACAATATTTCCACTCTTTGTATTTCAGAGAGCCGGGTGGCGTTTTATTTGAAATTGCTACCGATAATCCTGGATTTACAGTAGACGAAAGCTTAGAAGAATTAGGTAAAAACTTAAAACTTCCTGCTCAATACGAAGCACATAGAAAAAGCATTGAAGATCATTTGGTTAAAATTAATTAATCAAAACATTTAGGCAGCAAATAGAACCGTAAAAAAGAGTATTTTTAATACAAGAAATTGACAATCAATATTTTGTATTATTATTTAAAATTTACAATCTATTTGCTGCTTATTATTTTCTGCAACTAAGTAATCCATAAAACAAATATATCATGGCAAAAATAGCATTATACGGATTTGGCCGAATCGGAAGACAATTTCTCCGCATAGCCCTAAAAAACAATCTTTTTGTTCCTGAAGTCATTGCTGACATTCAAGATATAGATTTGCTCGGGGCACTTTTTAGTGTCGATTCGAACTATGGAAGATGGCACGAAGAGGTAAAAACAGCAGATGAAAATTTTATAATTGCAGACAGAAAAATTCCGTACAAGAATTCTAAACTGGATATTCCAGATTGGAAAGCTTTAGGAGTTGATCTAGTTGTAGATTGTACCGGCCGCGCAACGAACAGAGAAAATGCGCAGAAACACATTGACAAAGGTGCAAAATATGTTCTGATAAGTGCGCCGAGTAAATCTTTAGCTGATTGTGATGCTGTACTTTTAAAAGGGATTAATCTAGATGAATTTAATGCAGCGAATCATAAAATCATAAGCATGGGGAGCTGTACAACAAATGCTTTAGCTGCAGTTGTGAAAGTAATTCAAGACAATTTCGGAATTGAATATGGTTTATTTTCAACGGTTCACTCCTACACCAACACACAATCATTGACCGATCAGCCAATGAAAGACAGACGTGATTCCTGGGCAGCTGCAGAAAATATAATTCCGTCTTCATCTGGAGCGGCAAAAGCATTACAGTTTATCTGGAGTGATTTAAAAATTACTGGAAAAGCCTACAGAGTCCCTACGAAAACAGGAAGTATAGCCGAACTAAATTTGGTTACAACCAAAAATTGTTCTGTAGAAGAAGTCAATGATGTTTTTAGAAAAGCAGCTAAAGAAGGATCTTTAAAAGGCGTCTTAGATGTTTTGGAAGAACAATGGAGTTCTGCTAGAATTGTAGGCGATCCACATTCTTCTATTATCGATTTGCCACTTACAACGAAACAAGGCAATTTACTTTCGGTAGCAGCGTGGTATGATAACGAATGGGGATTTGCCAACCGACTTGCAGAAGTTGCACAATACATTTCGACGAAAATATAAATAATATTGTAAAAATTATTATGCAAACAATGACTGTAGCGGAGTAAAATATTTACAGAATTATTTTCCTTTAAAAATAAAAAATCCATAACAATAGAGCTTTTACAATACTCTTTGTTATGGATTTCTATTAAATAGAATTTACAAACTTATATCAAAGATTAAATTTTACTTTCATCTTCAACTGCGTCCTGCCATTTATCCCAAATTTTAACTCCTGCATTATAGCCATCATAACCAAAGTTCTGACTTAACTGACCTTTAATATTTGGCTCGATAGCAAGTCTAAAAGGAATTGGCCAGTAATTGTTACGTTTGTCCATAGAATAAAACTTCACTCCTGGTTTTAGAGAAATACCAGCTGGGTATTTATTGTAAAGTGTATAATGTACAATACGCTGCCACCAATAACTTCCGCCCGCTGCATCTTTTCCTGCTTGTTTGTCCCAAGTATCTTTGCTGTAAGTATTTCCCCATTCATCAGGTTTTCCGCTGAGAGCTAGACAGTGTGAAATACGTTTTAATTCTACATTTCTCCATTCTTCCATGTAAAGTTCTCTTCCTCTTTCTGCACAGATATCACCAATAGTTACAGTGGTATACATTTGAGAAGCTTTTGCTCTTGTTCTTACTACATTCACATCCTGAGCAGCTCCAGAAACATTACCTTGATAAAAACGAGCTTCTGCACGTAATAAATAAGTTTCAGCTAATCGATAGATATACATATGTGCACTTGCTCCTGCAGTAGCTCCCTGAAAATCATTTGCTGCTGGATTTGCTTCTGCCACAACATCATGATAAAAGATTTTATAATGTGGGAAATCATACCAGTCACGAATAGAATCTTGGGCTAATAGTTTACCTGTTGCATCTTTCATTCTAAAATTCTGGCCAGCCCATACAGCACTTCCTCCTGCTCCAGGAGCATATTTAAGGTCTTCCATATTTACCCAGTTACCAACAGTACTGTTATGTCTAAGATCTACCTTATCCTCAACACCATTTACAACCCACATTGGATGCTGTGAATAATAAGAACCACTGATTGTACCAATACCACGTCCTATTGCTCTTTGGTAATCATACTTAGCGTTATAATTTGTTTTATCACTCAAAGGAAAACGAGGGGCAGCTGTTTTACCATCGGGAGTAATCAAGTTGGCATCATTCCAGTTTGGTCCAAAAATTCTCATTGAAGAAAATGCTAAAAAGGATTGTGCTCCACTATTTGGTGCTACCAATATTGCTTCAGTATTACCTGCAATTACCTTGTTCTCTGGTCTGTGCAAATCCCAAATCACATTTCTAGTAATAGGCCAAGCTGTTGGGTTTCCACCCGGATCAAAAATTCCTAAAGTGTTTTGTACTAAAGAATAACCAGATTGATTAATCAAAATATTAGCTTGTGCTTCAGCATCTGCAAATCTGCCAGATGCCAAATAACATTTAATCAACAACTGACGGCAGGCTCCTTTACTAATCATACCTACATATCCTATTTTTGCTTGTTCTGGCACCCATTCTACAGCTTTTTCCATATCAGTTGTAATCATTTCGATTATGGCTTCTTTTTTTGTAGAATAATAACTCTGTTTTGGAACTTCCAAAATTTTAGTAATCAAAGGTATATCACCAAATTGATATACTAAATTAAGATAGCGGTACGATCTGTGAAAATAAGCCTGACCAATATATTTACGTTTAACTTCTTCTGATAAACTTGTTACTTTATCAATGTAAGTCAAGACAGTATTGGCATTTTTAATACCTGTATAAGCTTCTGTCCACATAAACCCAAGATAAATGTGTTCTCCACCGGCATCTCTTCTAAAATCTCCAGTAGGAACAATAGTATTAGCATAATCGGCAATATTACTTCCTGTGTCTGTTTTTCCATATTGCGCCATATCAGAGAAAAGATACTCTGTACCAATCGGCACACTAACTCCTGAATAACCAAAATGAATGTAATTATTACGAAGCTGTTTGTCACATAATGCTAAAGTTGCCTGTAATCCCGCTTCTGTTGAAAATGTAGTTTCAGGTTCGTAAAATGAAAGCGGATCTGATTCAAGAAAATCTTTTGAACAAGAGCTAGACATCACTGCTATTATAGCTAATGGCACTAATCTTGAAATTTTATTTTTAATATATTTTTTCATTGTTGAATAATTTTAAAGTTGGAAATTAAAACCTAAATTAAACTGCCTCGTTGCCAATCCTCCTGTTTCAGGATCTCCATAATATTTCCATTCTTTAGAAGCCGACCATGTAGCCACATTTTGCATAGAAGCATAAATTTTGATACTTTTAATATGCACTCGGTCTAAAAGATCTCTAGGAAGTGTATAAGCTAACGAAATATTATCTAGACGAATAAAGCTACGATCATATAATCTTCCTGGTGCAACTGGCGTTCCTGCTGGCCCTTTAGCGTCAAGACGTGCCCACTCGTTAGTTGGATTATCTAGTGTCCAATACGGATTTACATAAGGATTAAAGTTGAATTTATACAAACTAGAATCATTGAAAGTATTCATATAATTAGAATCAAGTGACTTACCTCCAATGTTAGAATACATACTGATACCCAAATCCCAATTTTTATAAATTTTAAAATCATTGCGAAGCGACCACTGTACCGGAGAATTTGAATTTCCTAAAAACTGCTTGTCTTTTTCATTGTAAACTGCTTTTTTATAAGGATTTCCGTCTGCATCTACGGCATCAACATCATCTGCCGTATAGCTGTTAGCTACTTTTGGATCTCCAGGACGCTGTCCATATTTCTGAGCTTCTTTCCATTCGTCTTTCTGCCAAATTCCAGTTATTCTATAATCCCAGATTTGAGTAATAGGTCTTCCTATAAACCATCCATTTGCTGAATCATCTCCTTCTTTTTTTCCGATAACATTACCATTTGTATCCTTAATATCTACCATGTTGCCATACAATGACACAATTTTATTTTCGTTATAAGAGATTCCAAATGTAGTACGCCATTCAAAATTTGGCCTTTTCATATTAAGTGTATTAAGGCTCAACTCAATACCCTGATTTTGAACTTCGCCAAGGTTTGTGGCAATTGATGAAAATCCAGTAAAACCAGGCAGCGATTGGCTCATAATCATATCGTGAGTAGATGCCCTATAAAGGTCTAAAGTGGCTGTAATACGGTCACGTAAGAAACCTAAGTCAACACCAATATTTGTAGAGGTAGTTTTTTCCCATTCTAAATTTGGATTTGCCATACGATCAAGTGCTAAATATTTTATTTCAAGAGCTTTTCCTGAGGCATCTAAATACCCCATTGTACCTGTATTAACTAAATTTGCCAAAGAAATGTACGGATCTGCAAGAGTTCTATTTCCATTTTTACCCCAAGACAAACGTAATTTACCTGTACTCATCGCTTCCCAGTTAAACCATTTTTCATTTTTAAAGTTCCATGCCACTCCAAAAGAAGGGAAAACGGCATAAGGATTTGAAGCTCCAAAAGCCGAATATCCATCACGACGTACAGTCGCTGTCAGCATATAACGATTATCAAACGAATAGAAAAGTCTAGCCATCAATGCATCTGCCGTTTCGTGTGTATCGTTTGATCTAAGTGCGCTATTCGCCATTGTTGCCGTATTCACAAGGTGAAAACCTAAAGCATCTGAAGGCTGGATATTATAAGCATCCATTCCATCTGACCAAAAACGACGTTCTTCAGCTTCCTGAACAAAAGTGGCAATGATATGATGTTTTTGAGCAATCTTATAATCCCATGTTAAAGTGTTATTCAAGTTATAATCAAATCTTGTTGAATTATTTCTGTTTACCCCTGTAGTAGCCGCAGGCCAGTTTGGGTTCTGTGTAGATCTGAAATAACGATCGTGAAAGAATTGATAACGAGGTGCAATATTAAATGCATAAGTAATCCCTAAAGGTAAAGTTACCTTCGCATTAAAAATCGTATTCAATGTGGTATAACCCGTTTCTTTATCAATAAATTGACGCTCGTAGTAATAATTATAATTCTGTCCTGAGACATTTTTCCCCATTGGTTGTCTCTCGTAGTTACCATTTGCGTCTATGAATGTTCCAAACGGACTGGTTCTCATCATATTATTAAACCCGGAACGTGTATCCAAAGAAGGAGTAACATCTCCATCTGATCGATCCTGAAAATTGACATTTACTCCAAGATCAAGCCAATCTGTTACTTTAGCATCCACTTTCATGTTGGAACGAGCGGCTTTATAATCGTTTCCAACAATGGCTCCTTCTGAAGTTAAATAACCAAAAGAGATATAATAATTTACTCTATCGCCTGCTCCTGAAATACTCAAATTATTATCAAGATTAATTCCTGTTCTGAAAGAGCTATTACTCCAATCGTGTGTTTTATCTGCTAAAAAGTTAGCCATCAATGAAGGGTCAAAATTCAGTCCCAAACGTGCTCCCCACACTTCTTTAGCACTTTTCCCTACTGTTTGTGCAGCAGGCTGATAAGCGAGCCACTGCGCTTCGGTAATTCCCCACTTAGACAAATCATTTGGATTTGAAAAATATCCAGGTCTGCCATTTGCTACTGTTCCTGCAATAAATGCTTCGTACTGGCCAGTTGCCGTATTAACACCATAGGTTTGAGCAGTTTCCCAATCTTCGCGATATTTTAAGTAACCTTCTGGAGAATATACACCTCGATAAGCACTCTTATTACTAATGGTTGTATTCGTAGTAAAACTAACCATAGGTTTGCCCGTTTTACCTTTTTTGGTCGAAATAAGAATAACCCCAGCTGCCGCTCTTGAACCATATACTGATGCTGCCGAAGCATCTTTTAAAATATCAAGTTGTGCAATATCATCAGGATTGATTTCTGATAGCTCACCATAAAATTGCATTCCGTCTAAAATAATAAGCGGTGCATTATGAGGACCTCCCGTTTTTTCATTATCGTTATTATTTCTCGCTGTGTACACCGAAGTCTGCCCACGAATCTGTATACTTCCACCGCCTTTTGCAGATGGATCATAACCTACTCTCACACCAGGAGTACCTCTTAAGATATCCTGAACAGTCTGCGGATTTTGGTTTACTAATTTATCTGGAGAAACTTGGACAATAGCTCCCGTTAAATCCTTCTTCTTCATTTTACCGTAACCTACAACAACGACTTCCTCTAACGAAGCTGTAGCTCTTTGCATCTTTACATTAACAGTAGTTTTGCCTTTTATGGCAACTTCGGTATTGGTATAACCTAAAAAAGAGAATACTAATACTGCATTTTCGTTTTCTACTTTTAAAATAAACTTTCCATCAAAATCTGTTAAGGCAGCATTTTTACTACCTTTTTCTAAAATGGTTACACCTGGGAGCGGCATACCATTTTCATCATTGACCTGCCCGCTTATACTCTTTTGCTGTTGTACATTTTGCGGTGCTGTCGTACCCTTAGAACTAATCGCATATCCTTTTACTTGAGATAAAGAAAACAAAACAAAGAAAATTATCAGTTTTGCTTTCAAACTAAATCCAGATACGCCATTAGGACTTTTAATCCTAATAAAATTTGTCATTTTGCTTGGTAATTTGGTTAATTAAATAGTTAGTTTTTGAAAATTACGTTTGGAATAGATTATGTTAAATCCAACCATAATTCGGGATGCAAATTTGACTAATAATGATTTTTAGAAGGAGAAATAAAATACGTTTTTGGGGATAAAATAGTATCGAGAATAAATTTTACTACGTATTTATCATAAAAAAATTACATTATTTAAAAAATAACCGTTTAAAAATGTGTTTTATACAATTATAACTACTTATACGAAACTTAAAAGCAACTTTTTAAAAAAGATGTATTTCGAAATTACTTTCAATCATTTAATGCATAACCAAAATCAATATTTCCATTCAAAATGATTAGATATAAAAAAAGCGCCACTTCTTGACGAAGTGGCGCTTTTTTCAAAACTCAAATTTACTTTTAGTTTATTTTATTCTTTCATTTTTAATAACTGAAATCACACAGCAAGCTACTTGATATAAATCGTATCATTGAGATTTTCAGCATTTATAAATGCAGCAATGTACTGATGTACTTCACTTCTTCTATCTTGAGCTGTTTCAAAAGTATTAAGATGAAACTCATCATCTTGATCAAGAATATGTATGATTTCTGTATAGCCTTTCGAGATAAGACTTCCTTTTAATTTGATGACTGTGAGTTGTTGGCGGGGATCCAAATCTTTTCTCACTTTTAATTGTATAGCTTTTTCCATATTTAAAAGATTTGTCTGCTTGATGTCATGTATTACAAAACCAAATTTAAATATTTTATACTTTCTTCAATTTCCAAAATAGTTAAAATTAATACCTTGTTCTTTAGATTTAGCAACCTTCTATTTTCAGCATCATTCCCCATTTAAAAATTAAAGTATTAATACACAATATGTTAATTAAATTGTTTTTCTACTAAAATTTTAATGCTAATTTATTTTTAACATTATTATATTCCTCCACTTCCGTTTTTACAAACATAAACAACTATATATCAGTTAATTAAACTTAATTCACAGACATAATATGCTTTATAGGTAATTTATTAAATAAAAAAGAAGCCGAAACAACTAGTTTCGGCTTCTTTTTCATTATTCTATTATTTTTATTACTTTCCGCTAGAAGCAGTAATATTACCTAATTTAAGTCTAAAATCTGGTCTTCTTGCATTGTAAACATCAACAAAAGTTTCTTGATTCTCAGTATGAGAATAAACATTTGCAAAAATGCTGTTTCCGTACCAATTTTCTAAATCTGTATTATCTTTATTGTTTTCTGTAAAGATGTTACCATTACATTGATTGAAAAACATTTCTTCAAATTTAATTTTCTTAAGATTAGCTGAATTGATTTCAGTTTTGCTGTCTATCAATACAGCTGGATTAAATCCAGAAATTACGCTTCTTTTTAATTCTAAAGAAGCATTCTCAGCAACATAAACAGCTTCTTTTACTAAACCAGATTGGATATCCGCTTTAATTTTTTCGCTATCATTTAGCAATGTAACATTTGATGCAGTAACCGTTGTGAACTTTTTAGTAAAATCAGTTTCATTTTTCTTTTCATATCCTTTTACTTCCAAACATCTAGATCCATCTTTATTACTTGATAAATAAGAAGATCTAACTGCTAAAGAATTGTATAAACGAGCTTGAACACCTTGCGTAAATTTAAAATCATCGTTGATTGATTTGTATGACACTAATTGAGATGCATTCACATCACCACCATAAAAAGCAAATGAATCACCACCAGAGTAGCTCACCATAATATTTTCTATAACCGTTTTGTTACCAACTCCTGCAACAGTTAATCCATTAAAACTATCTAGACCTTTAACTTTTTTACCTGCAAATTCGATTCTCACAAATTTTAAAACTCCAGAATTACTCGCTTCGTTGTTTCCACCATAAACAGTAAGAGCTGGGTCAAGATCTAAGTTATAAGAACCTACACTTCCAAATTTGTTGATTGGAGCATCGCCAAGAACAACTACACCTCCCCAATCACCAGCTTTTTTCATGCTTTTGTTAGAAGTAAAGATAATAGGATCAGTTTCCTGACCTATAGCCATGATTTGAGCTCCTTTTGTAATTACCAAAGTACCTTTAGTTTCAGCATCTCCAATAATTACAGTACCTGGTTCAATTGTAAGAACAGCATTATTAGTAACATATACATTTCCTTGAAGAACATATACATTTCTTTTCAGCAATTTTGTATTCTCCGCAATGTTTCCAGCTAAAATTTGATTTGCTTCCTTAGATTCAACTTTATGAGGTTTAAACTCTGTCCAGTTATCCAACCAGTTGTTGTATCCAATAATTCCTTTTTCCTGTTGTGCGTTTACGCCGGCTGCTGTCAGCAATAAACAAACCAATAAAGTAATTTTTTTCATAATCTTGGGGCTTTTGTGGTATTATTAAAACTTATTTTGGCACGTTGAGCGATAAAAATCCATTTTTAGGTTTTAAAACTCAGAACTTAACCTGGATAAATTTTGTTTCATCAGCAATTGAAATTAAAATATTGTTCGCAATTCCAAATGTGCCTTTCAACAAATTTAAGTAAATAAATGCAATAAATACCAGTCTTTACGCATATTTAACAATTGTTAACCCCAAAATAACATTGTAAAATTTCTAAAATATCTTCAAAAAATCTTCAGTATAACAACAAGTTTACAAAAGAAAAAAGCAAAACTAAAACCGCAAAATAACACACAAACAGCTAGCAAACAACAACTTAATACCAAACCCCATTCCACTCCTATAAAAAATTGATTTATGTTTTTACAGTTTGTACCTTTGCATTTATGAATGATAATTTTATAAATGAGTATTTCGGCATAGGTATACAAAATGGAAAAACACCAGAAAACTTAGGTGTTTTATGGAGATCTGCTCAAAATTTAGGTGCTACTTTTATATTTACTATAGGCAATCGATATGCTAAACAAGCTTGCGATACACATGACGCCGTAAAAGCAATTCCGTATTTTCATTATGATACTTTTGAAGCATTTTTTGAAAATTTACCAAAAGGAGCACGATTGGTTGGTGTCGAACTAACTGATAAAGCGGTAGATTTAGAAACATTCGAACATCCTAGACGCTGTGTTTATCTACTCGGAGCAGAAGATCATGGTTTGTCCAAAAAATCGATGGAAAAATGCCATCATTTAGTAAAATTCAAATCAGAAAAAAGTTTAAATGTAGCCGTAGCAGGAACTATCATTATGTATGATAGAAATCTTCCTAAACCACGTTCTTAAAAGTTCGTTTTAGTCGTTACTAACAGATCCAATTATTTTTTATAATTGCGGTTACTGCTCCTGAACTATATTCTGGAGTACTTACTAAAATGACTGTTCTATCTCCAAACAAATCATAAGACAAACCTTGCGGACCTATTCCGGTTTTTGAGAAACTATATTTTTGAACATTTAGATCATTCCACTTTTCATCTAGTAAACTCAATGGTTTTGCTGCTGACTCAACATTCCATTGAACGTCGCTTATCATGATTTTTTTTGCATTCTTAAGATAATCTAATCCTCTAGAATAATCTGATGGAAGATCGCTAGGTATCAAATAATCTATATCATTTGATTTGTATCCGACTTTTGCCAGCTTTTCGCTGATGATATCCTCAAGTTCTACAAATGGCTTATTGATGAGATTTTGAAAAAAACTAAGTTCTTTTTTATCACGTTTAATTTGACGCATTTCTGCATGACACATTTGGTCAATCAAAACAATACCTTTTGGATGTTCTATCAAATAACTTGATACAGGAAGCCAGACTTTACATTTTACTGGTTTT
Source organism: Flavobacterium quisquiliarum (assembly GCF_019308285.1). Taxonomy (GTDB): domain Bacteria; phylum Bacteroidota; class Bacteroidia; order Flavobacteriales; family Flavobacteriaceae; genus Flavobacterium; species Flavobacterium quisquiliarum. The sequence goes on along the minus strand of NZ_WWEM01000020.1, from coordinate 491,967 downwards.
GCTATTCCCGTATAGGAAAATGCATGAAAGTTATCATTTTCACTGGCAGGAAGAATTCGATTAACTCTTACCTGTCCGTTTTGCAAATTATGAACCTTAATTTCCATAATCAAACCGTATTTATTATTGGATAATTATTTAATTCTAAAGATAAAAAAACGAATTTTACAATGCTTATAATTCAAAGAAAAAATCCTTTTTAAATGATACTAAAAGATAGGAAGCAAAACTTAATTTACTCCCTATCGAAACTAAAAAATTCAAATTATTATTGTACGTAATCTTAATTGTAACCTGGATTTTGCTGGAGATTACTATTGGTATCTCTTACAGATTGAGGAATTGGCAAAATACTTCTGAAATCACCATTTGGCGTATGAGTAAACCATGATTTTTTAGTAAATACTCCAAATCGTATTAAATCTTGTTTTCTATGTGCTTCTCCAATAAATTCCCAAGCAAGTTCATCTAAGAAACCTCCATACTGAATATCAGCACCGCCTTCTAATTTAGTAATAACACCAGAATCATAAGTTCCATATTTATATACACTTCCTCCACTAAGTTTTGCTCCAGTAACAGTAGCTTTAGCAGGATTTGTATTTTTAAAATCTCTTTGTCTGATTTGAGAAACAATAGCAGCTGCTCCATCAGCATCTCCATTTCTTAACAAACATTCTGCTTTAATCATCAAAGCATCAGTATATCTGTAGAAAGGCACATCATTACTGGTTTGTCCTATATCTCCGGTACCAATTTCATATTTAACTAATCTGTAGCCTTCGTTAGGTTCACAGCCGTTTACGTTTGTCATGAAATTGATATACTCAAATTGTTTACCATCTACCATTATCGGCTCTCCTTTGCTTGTATATTGTTTACCTCCTAACCAACAATCTTTTAATCTTTGATCATCTGGATCGTACGTATCAATAAATTGAGGAATTCCTCCAGTTCCATTCCAAGGGCCACCGCTCATTTCAAATGTAGCCTGACTTGGTGCTGCTAATGATTTAAAAGGCCAGTAACTTCCTCCTGTTTTTACCTGATCAAAAGGAATTGATAATATTTCTTCTGGAGAACCTTCATTTTTAATTTTAAAATTATCAGCGTAATTAGTTGCCAGACTAAATTTTCCACTGGCTATAATTTCATTAACCTCTGCTAAAGCTTCATTATATTTAGGAGTACCAATATAAACTTGTGCATTTAAATACAATTTAGCCAAAGTCATCTTAACTGCCCACTTTGTAACTTTTCCATAAGTTTCCGTATTATTCTCTTCACTTAAAAATGGCAGTGCAGTTTTCAATTCGCTTTCAACAAAATCATATACTTCTTTTCCTGTATTCTGAACTGGCAGATAGCCTGGAGGATTTATAAAAGAAGTTACAATAGGAACATTTCTAAAATTATCTAGCAGTAAATAGTAATAAATTGCTCTTAATGCTTTTAGTTCCTGAATTACTTTATCTTTATTTGCAATACCTTCAATCTGTTCTATCTGATATATTGCCCTATTCACACTATTTACACCTGTATACATATAACTCCAGTTACCTTCTGCATGAGGAAGCGTAGAGCCCCAAGTATGGAGGTGCATGGTGATATAATAATCTCCCCAGCCAATTCCATTTCGCTGTGGCGTTACTAAACAGTCAGACGATTCTTCATACAAATCATGCAAACCATCCCAGTTCCAAAAAATTCCTCTAAATGAAGTATAAGCTGGCGCAATAATACTCGTCAAATCTTCTTCAGTAAGCGTTGTCCCTTCAGCAGTTATTTTGTCATAAACTGTCTCGTCCAAATTGGTACAGCCAGTTCCCAAAAGAAGCAAGCCAGAAATAAGGATTTTATATACTATATTTTGATTTTTCATCTTTAATTCTTTTTAAAAAGTTACGTTTAAACCTAAAGTAAAACCTCTTGTTGTTGGATATTTGTCTCTATTGTCTATTCCTTGTGACAAAACATTATCTCTTGCAATCTCAGGATCCAAACCTTTATATTTTGTAATTACAGCCAAATTATTTGCTGAAGCATAAACACGCATTGCACTGATAAACTTATATGGCTTGACATCGAAATTGTAAGTCAGTGTAACGTTATCAAGTTTTGCATAATCTCCTTGTTCTAGATAATAACTAACGTATGTTTGATTATAATTTAAAACCGCTTTATCGTAAACTTTATCAAATGCGGAACTCAACATGTTATAATTGATCGTAGGATTTTCGTAAAACATACGCTGAGAATTTAATATCTGAAAATCAAAAGCTCCAGTCATTACAATACTTAAATCAAATTTTTTGTAGGTAAAGGTATTCGTCCAACCAGCAACATAATTTGGTATTCCATTACCCAAATACTGTTTGTTAGCATCATTGTATAAATCTGGTGTCAAAGTTTTTCTAGTTCCATCCGCCGTTTCGATAATCCATTTTCCATCAGTAGTAATGTCGACAGATTTTAATCCCCAATAATTCCCAATAGATTGGCCAACTTCTAATCTATGTGTTGTAAAAGAGATTGGATCTCCAGTATCTCCAGTATTAATAAAGTTTCTATCAATACTATATAAATCATTTGAAAGACTTGTTAACTTATTTTTATTGTGTGAAAAAGTCATAGAAGAATTCCACATAAAATTTTCGGTCTTAACCGGAATTGTATTAAGGAGAATCTCAAAACCTTTGTTTTCCATTTTTCCAACATTTGCAGTAATGCTAGAATATAAATACGGAGGTGTCGGAACAGCATAATCCCACAACATATCGCTTGTTTTTTTACTGTAAACATCAAAGCTTCCGCTGATTCTGTTATTGAAGAATCCAAAATCAACACCAACATTCACCTCTGCTGTTTTTTCCCAGCGTAAATCTGGATTAGGGTTACTTGCAGGAACTAATCCTTTTACCCATTTACCGTCATTAAAGAAATACCCATCATAATTATACAAAGTCTGAGACAAATAAGATTCGCCAGGAATTACCCCCGTAACACCATAACCTGCTCTTATTTTTAAATTATTAATAGCTGAAACATTGTTAAGAAAAGACTCTTTATTAATGCTCCATCCTGCTGAAGCTGCAGGGAAATTACCCCATTTATGATTTTCTCCAAACTTAGAAGAACCCTCTCTTCTGATACTAAACAAAAGATCATATTTATTATTAAAATTGTAATTCGCTCTTCCGAAGAAACCTATCAATTTATCATCATTTTTGTAACTTGCCATAGATGCTTTTCCGTCAGACAATGCATTACCTGCCCCTAAATTATTATATGAAAAAGCATCCGTCGGGAAATCAAAGTTAGAAGCTGAGAAACCTTCATTCACAGTGTATTGATAACTGTAACCTCCCAATAACGTAAATTCGTGTTTATCTAATTTTTTATTGTACTTAGAGGTAAGTTCAACATAATCTCTATCAGTTTGGCCAGTACTTCTTGAAGCAACTCCATTTCTTCCATTAATCGTATTTGAATAGTGTTTTTTGGTTTCAGAATAACCATCTAATCCAGTATTTTTATTTTTGGCAAGCAACGCACTTACATCCCATCCTGGTAATAAATCCAAAGTTATGTTAGCAGTAAACCTCTGCCAAGTACTTTGTCTGTCCTGTTTTGTCTCGTTTAAGATTGCAACTGGATTATAATATTGAAATCTATTGGTTTCTGCATATGTTCCATCAGGTTTGTAAACTGGAGCAGTAGGATTTCTAATCATGGCTTGTCTATAGGCATAACCTGCTGTACCTGGAGAAATTCCCATCTTTTGTGTTCCGTTCAATAAGTTCAAATTAATTTTTAATTTGTCATTGAACATCGTATGATTAACATCAAATGAAAATCTATACTCTTTGTTAAACGTACCATTAAAAACTCCTGTTTGATCTACATAATTTAAATTCGCTACATAGTTAGTTTTTGCAGTTCCTCCTTTAAGGTCTAAGTTATGATTTTGAGCAAAACTGCTTCTTGAAATTTCACCTAACCAATCTGTAGTAGCGCCTTCATCTGTAAAAGGCATTTTAGTTCCCTGCGCCAGTAAACTTCTTAATCCTGCGGCATCTAAGAAATTAGCTTTCTTTGCAAAATTTGCCACCGTTGTAAAAGCAGAATACGTCATGGTTGGCTGTATCTCTTTATTGACAGTCTTTGTTGTAATTAAAATCACACCATTAGCCCCCCTTGTTCCATAAATAGCTGCAGCCGATGCATCTTTCAAAACCTCTATAGAGGCAATTTCATTTGGAGAAACAGTATCAATTCCACCAGGTACTCCGTTGATTAAAACCAAAGGAGCCGATCCCCCTTTTAAAGAAGATACCCCGCGCAATGATATATTGGGCGCCGCAGAAGGATCTCCAGAACCATTACTTATGGTTAAACCTGCAACTTTTCCTTTTATAAGATCCGAAGCATCTCTGATTGCTCCTCTTGTAAAATCTTTTTCTTTAATACTGGCAATAGCACTTGTAACTCTCGATTTCTTTTGAGTACCGTATCCAACTACAACAACATCGGCTAATTGCTCCGTATTTTCGATTAGCACTACATCTACTTTATTACCTGAAACTGTAACTTCCTGAGATGCAAATCCGACATAGGAAACAACCAACTTAGAATTTGGTTTTTGAAGTGTCATCTGGAAATTACCATCAAAATCTGACAATACACCATTATTAGATGTATTTTTTTCCATAATTGAAACTCCTGAAATCGGAACTCCATGAATGTCTTTTATGGAACCTTGAATCTTTGTTTGTGCAACGGAAGTAAAAAATATTAAGAGAAAAAAAAGGGTAAATCCCAACTTTTTCTTTAACAGTTTATTTCCAAAATTTTGCAATACTGAATGGTTAGTAAAATTCATAGCTTTTTTGGTTTTTTGGTTTTTGTTTGGTTAAAAAAAATACTTGTTTAATGCACAAAATACTTTATTGTGTATTTTAAACACTTGTAAAGTTAAATGATAACCAAACTCAAGAAAGCCAACAATTTATCCGAAAGCTATATTATATTATCCTCTTATTGTATTTTTACAGCAAAAACTGATTAAAAAAAATGGTATTCAAAAAAAATATGTTAATTCTGCACAATAAAAAGCATCTATTTTTAAAATTCATTAAAAAAACATCAGTATTAAACACTCAAAATAATCAATTAATAAGATTCATTCAAAAAATCGAAAAATCGACAAAAATCGAAAGCCCGTCACAATTAATTAGACTAATTTGTGACGGGCTTTTGGGTATTGTAATACCTACTCTACTTTTCTAACCAGCTGCGTAGTACTTTCCTTTGATCATCAGTACTTGACTGCAAAATCTGAAAAGAAAATTTTCTGTTTTTGGAAACTGGATCTAAATCCTCTTTCAATTCTAAATCTGCATATTTTAAATAATTATTATAATCAATTGGTTTTGTAGTATAAACATATTCGAAAACATTCTTTAACGAACATCCTGCCATCTTTTCGCAGGATTCTTGAAATTCAGCATCGGTAAAACCACGCTGCATTTTTTTATAATATTCCCAATATAAAAAACGCATCACATCATCTAATGATTTTTGATTTTGTGTTGCTTTACGAATAGCAAAATCTAAAACAAGACCAACAGCTGGCCCTTTCTCATAATAAGAAATAGACTTATCTACATTTTCTCCCTGTTTGCCAAAAGGCCCATCGCTCCAAGTTTCAAAACTTGCTTGCGTTAAAGATTGGAATGCTCTTCCTGGAGAATTCTCAAAAGCATTAATCCCACTTTCTAAATTTTGAAACAAAGTCTGCTCATTTACAAGTCCAGCTCTCTTTACAATTAGATATTCATAATAAACCGATAAGCCTTCGCTTACCCACAATAAATTTGTTTTGCTTCCTTTATCATAATCAAAAGGCCCCAATTCAAAAGGTCTGATTCTTTTAACATTGTAATGATGAAAATATTCATGAGCCAAAAAACTCATCATTCTGTTCATTGCCTCCGGTTTATCCAAATCAGAACCATCAAAACTAACCGTTGTATTATTAAGATGTTCGATGCCTCCTTGCCTCGGCCCAATTCCAATAAACGTATATTGTTTATACGGTATATCCCCAATAATGGCTACAGCCGATTCGACAACCTTTTTCAAATTGTCTATAAATTTTACTTTATCAAAATCCCCAATTTTATAACCTATAAAACGGTGTTCGATTCCGTTAACTTTAAAAGAAGGCAATTCTTCCAAATCTCCAATTAAAAGTGGACAATCGTATAAAACATCAAAATCAGGAGCTATAAATTCATTTGTTTTTCCAGCAATCGGTTCTAAGCCTGTTGCAATTTTAAAACCTTTTTTTATTCCTTCAATTTTTACAGAAACTGGCGTATTAAGATGTTCATTAATATAGACGAATAAACTATTCGGAATTATATAAGCATGTGAAGCATCCAGATAACTATTGGCTACAAACTGTTTATCGGCTTTTACATCATAACTTAAAGTAAACGGTTTATTCTTTGACGTCTTAATCTGCCAGCTGTTTTCGTTCAGCTTTTTTACAGCTAAATTTTTATTATCAACCTTAGCTGTAAAATTTTCTACCATTTTACTGTAATTCATTAACTGATAATAACCTGGCATCCAATTCGGCATTTTAAAATCAATTGTTTCCTCCTGCCAGCCACTGCAATATAATTCCACATGAAAATAATGATTTTCAGTATTAGGCATTGAAACCACATACTGCAAAACTGGAGATTTCGTTTGTGAAACTGCAGATGGAGCAATTCCTAGAAAAACGAAAGATAAAATTAGAAAAACAAATAAGTTTCCTTTTCTGTTTTGTGCTGATAAATAGTTCATATGATTATTTATATTTTATACATTTTTGTTTTTTTTGCCACAGATCGGAGGATTAAAAAGAATTACTATTTTTCTAAATTATTTTTAAATATCCCTGTACTTCTATTAGAGTAATTTTTATTTTTTTGCACACAACGTTTTGCAGAAACAATTCGTGAATTCGTGGCTAAAAAAACATTTTCCAGTTCTAAGCTTTGTCTTTACTCACGAAATAATAATAAATCGGAATTCCTAAAAGCACAATTGCCAATCCCGGTATCGAAGAATTGTATTTATAAATTAAAAGCATAATGCAAATAGTCAGAGCCGCAATAATATAAATAAAAGGCAGAATCGGATAACCAATTGCTTTGTACGGACGTTCTAAATCCGGTTTCGTTTTACGAAGTCTAAAAATTCCAGCAATGGTTAAAATGTAAAATATTAAAACGACGAATATTACATATTCCAAAAGTTCATTGTATTTGCCGCTTAAACAAAGTGCCGATGCCCAAATACATTGAATCCATAATGCTTTTTCCGGTACACCGTTTTTATTTAATTGCCCTAATTGTTTAAAAAACAATCCGTCTTTAGCCATTGTATGATACACACGAGCTCCAGAAAGTATTAATCCGTTATTACATCCGAAAGTCGAAATCATCAATAATATGGCAATGATATAAGTTCCTGAATTTCCAAAAATATGCTGCGATGCTACCACACCTACACGATCGTTTTCAGCATAGGCAATTTCATTTATAGAAAGAACCGATAAATACATCATATTGGTGGCAATATAAATGATGGTTACAATCAAAGTTCCCAAGAAAAGACTTCTTCCGATATTTTTAGAAGGATTTTTTATTTCGCCGGCAATAAAAGTGACATTATTCCAGGAATCACTGCTGAACAAACTTCCGACAAGACTTGCCGCTAAAGCTCCCATAACTGCAAATCCTGAGTAAGGAACCAACGTATTTCCTTCTAATTTTTGAATAGAAAAACCTGTGCTCCAGTTTGCTTTCCAAATATCAGCTTTTGCTGCAAGAGTAAAACCAAAAATGATAAGTCCGAACAGTGCAATTAGTTTTACCAGCGTAAAAATAGTCTGGATCATTTTTCCTTCTTTTACGCCTCTCGTATTTACATAAGTAAGGAAAACAACTAAAATTATAGAAGTCAATTGTGCCGCCGATATTTGTAAAAAACTAAAATCTATTATAATATTTTTTTCGCTCAGGGAAGGAAAAACATAAGCCGCAAATTTGCTAAAAGCAACCCCAACCGCAGCGATAGAACCAGTTTGTATCACTGCAAAAAAACTCCAGCCGTACAAAAAACCGGTAAGTGAATTGAAAGCTTCTTTTAAATATACATATTGTCCTCCAGCCTTCGGAAACATACTGCTCAATTCTCCATAACTTAACGCCGCAGCAATAGTTAGAAAACCCGTGAATAACCAGATCAACAATAAAGCACCTGCTGATCCTACATTACGAACTATATCTGCACTAACAATGAAGATTCCTGATCCAATCATAGAACCCGCAACGATCATGGTAGCATCTAATAATCCTAATGATCTTTTGAAATTATTTTTTTCTGTTGTTGATTCCATATTTCCTTGTTGTTTTGTTTTTTTGTTTTTGAATGAAAATCTGTTTTAGAAGCTGCACTTATCCAAACCTTTCTACTTCAAAAGCATCAATATCGATACTTGTAGCTTCCCTATTCACTATTTCTGAAACCAATTTTCCTGTCCCTGGCCCAAGACTTAATCCCATCATAGAATGTCCAGTTGCAACCACCACATTATTGTATTTTTTTATTCTTCCGATATACGGAAGTCCATCCGCAGAACATGGTCGGTAACCATACCAAATATCTTCTTCTGATGGTTTTTGAATATCAAATTCTGGCAAGAAATCTTTAACTGCATTTAATATTCCGTTGATACGATGATATTGTGGTTTTTCAGTTGTAGGCACTACTTCCATTGTACCTCCAAATCTAATTTTATTGCCGTCCATAGGTGCTATGGCAACTCTTCCCTCTGCTAGAATAATGGGATGATTTACTTTATAATTCGAATTTTCTAATGTGATGGAATAACCTCTTCCCGGCATCAGTGATACTTTAGCATTTACTAAGGCCGCGATTTCTCTCGTCCAAGCTCCTGTTGCAATCACTACATCATCTGCTTCATAAGATTGCTTATCGGTTATTACTTTTTTAACAACATTATTTTCTTTTTCAAATGAAACCACAGTTTCTCCCGATTGAAACTGAACACCATTTGCTACTAAATGCTCCTTTAAAACTTTCATCAATTTATTTGGATAAACATGTGCATCACAATTAAACTGAACCGCTCCTATTGAATTAATTTTCGTTTGAGGTTCTAATGCCTGCAGCGCTTCATAATCCAGTAAGTTTACATCTAAACCTAATTCTCTTCCTTTAGAAACAGTATGTTCTGCGTGTTTCGCAACGGCTTCGGTTTGAAAAACTTCCAGCATTCCTTTGTGTTCATAAGCAAATTCAAAGCCTGGGATTTTTTTCCATTCTAAAAACTCATTCTGACTCAATAAGGATATGTCTCGAAGCGGAATAGCCGATTTGGCAACATTTGTTTCGGTAGCACTTTTAACAAAGTTAATTCCCCAGTCCAGCAATGCTTTATTAAAAGAAGGCTTTACATAAAAGGGACTTTTAGAATTAAACATCCATTTGAATCCCTGCCAGACAATTCCAGGTGCTGCTAATGGTATAAAGTGACTCGGACAGACATATCCTAAATTGCCATAAGAGCAATTGTTTTCAAAATTATCTTTGTCTATTACGGTAACTTTACAACCACTTTGTTGTAAATAAAATGCCGAACTTAATCCTATAATTCCTCCGCCTATTACTACTACCTGTTTCATAAATGTGCTTGTATCTTAATTAAAATTTGTAAAATTTCCAGTTGGTTTTAAAATCTCTTTGCAAGGATTGATTAGTCAATAATGCTCTCAACAATTCGATTGGCATCGCATTTTCTCTCAAAATAGCATCATGATATTGCTGATATGTCATTTTCCCGCTTGTGACCAATTCTTCTTTTAAGGCAGTAAACTGCAACCCGCCCAGCATATAAGCGATTTGGTATAACGGACTATAACCGCCTACAAATGATCTTCGTACTTCGCCTTCAGCATTGGCATGTTCATGTCCTACTCGATCGACTAAAAAATCAATACATTGCTGCGGACTCCATTTTCCTAAATGATAGTTTAACGAAAAAATAATTCGCGCACAGCGATGCATTCTCCAAAACAGCATGCCGATTTTATCTTGCGGTGTTTGAGGAAATTTCAAATCCCATAACAGTATTTCCCAGTACAATGAATTTCCTTCAACCCAAAACGGAGTATCAAAATGACGATACGCTTTGTATCGATCTTTCATAAATTGCTGTAAATGATGTCCCGCAATTAATTCGTGATGAATAGTCGCTCTGGAAAAATTTGGATTATTGCCACGCATGCTCATCATCTTTTCACTATACGTCATAGTGCTTGTTGGATACGAAATAATAAGAGATTCTCCGCCTAGAAAAAAGGGATTTATTTTTTGTGCTTCGGGCGACATCATGTACATACGCCAGCTTTCTTCAGCAATTGGAGGTATCGTCAAAAGATTATTTTGTTTTAAAAAATCTACCGACTGATTGTATAAATTCAGCATTGCCTGCGGTTGATCTCCAGGTGCCACAAAAGAATTTTTAACTTTCTCCTGAGCGGCTTTCCAATTGTCTCCAAAGCCCATTTCGCGAGAGGCTTTTAATAATTCGGCATCACACAAGGCAAATTCTTTATTGGCAATAGCCACCAATTCTTCAGGAGAATACGGTATAAACTCCGTTTGCAGCTGGCGAATTAATTCTTCTCTGCCAATTGGATTTCCAACAATACCGCTTCCATCTTCTTTTTGAGTACTGGCATCTTTTCTTTTTGACTTTAAAAGCAAAGCATATTCTCCTAAAGCAACATCAACTTCGCTGTAAGTTTTGGGAACCCACCAGGAAAATAAGGGATCGTAACTATTATAAAAGTCAAAATAATTCTTCAAAATTTCATGTAATCCTTTTGCATGCAAAACAGCAAATTCTGAAGAAGTTTTATCTAAACCTTCAATTTTTTCAACTTTTTTAATTTGTTCTTTGATCGCTTTGCGTAAATCTTCCAGTTCTTTTGCAACTAGTTCTCCATTTACTTTGATTCCTCTTCTACGTGGTTTTTCCAGAGCATAAATTTTTTCATCAAAAGGGAAATAGGCTCTTATCTTATCGTATACTTTTTGTTGCTGTAGTAGTTCGTATTCTTCACTGTTTAAATTTCTATTAAATAAAATATAATCCACTTTGCCATTTATGTTCATGGTATCGAAATTTAATCCTTCAAGTGTTTTTTTATAATCAGAAATTAATTTTAAACGACGGTTTCTTCGTTCTGGAGTATTGTAATTGTTTTCATTATACTGAACACCAAAAGTATCGGCATTACTGTTGGTGGCATAAAACCGCATAATACTTCCTTTATCGGCTTCATAATGCACCATTGTATTATTGACTTCGCTGGTTTGCAAATACAAATCAAAATCCTGCCCAAAAAGAGATACTGGACTTACAACAATCAAAATCAATAATCTCGGTAAAAAACTGGTTTTATTTTTTATTATTTTAAGCATTTGTGGTTTTTTGGTTTAATTAAAATAATTTCCGTTTATTATTGATTCAATTCATCATTATTTCGGCTTGGAGGATCAACTCCTAATAAATGTTTTACAAAAAAATCACGTTTTCTCTGTCTTCCGTAAGGCCCACCATCACTATGCCCAACACCTGGCAGAGGCAGAAACTCAAAAGTTTTTCCTGCTTTTATTAAGGCATCGGCAACACGATAAGTAGATTCTGGCGGTACATTTTCATCGGCTTCTCCAATGACTAACAATAAATTTCCTGTAAGTTTACTGGCATTGGTCACATTAGATTGTTCTTTATAATGCTCTCCAATCGGATATCCCATCCATTGCTCATTCCACCATTGTTTATCCACTCGATTGTCGTGGCAACCGCAGGCGGCAACTCCTGCTTTGTAGAATTCCGGATGAAATAATAAACCGCCTAAAGCATTTTGCCCTCCGGCAGAAGTACCATATAATCCCACTCTTGAATCGTCTACATAAGGATATTTTTTAGCCAAAGCTTTAATCCATAAAATTCGATCTTCAAAACCGGCATCTTTTAAATTCTTCCAGCAGACATCATGAAAAGCTTTTGATCTATTGGCAGTTCCCATTCCGTCAATTTGTACGACTATAAATCCTAACTGCGCCAGACTCTGCATCTCGGTTGTGTAGCGATCCATAAAATTTTTAGGCACAAAAGCATCCTGCGGGCCTGCATAAATACTTTCAATTACAGGATATTTTTTATTAGGATCAAAATCTGCAGGACGGCATATTATTCCCCAAATATCCGTCACACCGTCTCTCCCTTTTGCATGAAAAGGTTCTGGCAAAGACATTCCTGTAGCGAGATAAGCTGTGGCATCTGATTTTTCAAGATCCATTATTTTTTTTCCATCAGAAGTACGATGAAGTTCAATAATCGTAGCCACGTTCGGTTCTGAGTAAGAATCGATATAATATTGTTTATTTTTCGAAAAAGAAACCAGATGATTTCCTTTTGAAGGAGTAAGATTAATAAGTTTCTTTCCATCAAAACCTATTCGGTAATGATGAATATAGTAAGGATCTTCGTTTGAATTGATGCCGCTTGCCGAAAACCAGATTTCTCTTTTCTTTTCGTCAATGCTGTCTACACTTCGAACAACCCATTCTCCTTTAGTAATTTGCTTTTTTTCTTTACCTGTTATCGCATCAATTAAATACAAATGTCTCCAACCGTCTTTTTCAGAAGACATTACAATTTCATTGCTTTCTTTACCATAATGTGTAAACAATCTGGATTCGTAAATAAAAGTATTGGTCTTTTCATCGACTACAGAACGGGTTTCGGCAGTTTGAGTATTTACTTCTATAATTCTAAATCTTTGATGGCCTCGTTCTACTTTTTCGAACGTAAAATAATTAGCATTATCTTTTCTCCAATGCAATTCCGGCGCATCAAAAAAGTCAATTATTGGAGTGTTTACTTTTGTTGTTTTTTGATTTTCGATATGAAACAAATACATTTCATAAGTTGTGAAAGGATCTCCCGGTTGTTTATAAGGCTGGGAGTGTAATTCGCCTCGAGTAGTATTGGCAACAGACGTTAAAACATAATGAACGGGCAAATCGGTAAAGGGAGTAATTTGATAACCAACAATGTATTTGCTGTCTGGTGACCACGCTAAAGCTCCATACGGTTTTTCTTTTGTGCCGTCTTTTGTGAATTGAATTTCATTTCCTCCAGCGATTGGCTTTATAAATACATTACAATCTTTTATAAAAGCCACCCATTTTTTATTGGGAGAAATACTGTCCGTCTTAAAGGAATTCCATCTTTGCCATTGCCTATTTAAACTAGGATATTTTGTTTTGTCTTTAGACAGGGAATTTATTTTTTGAATGCTATAATCGGAGAGCTTTACCTGATAGTAGTTTTTATCATATTTTAAAGCTATAGAACTTGTTTTGGCATCATAATTTAAACTATCAATAACCAGACTTTTTTGAGGAGTTTTAATTAATATAACTGAACTTAGGGCATTTCTTAATTTTGGTTCGTCAAATAAAATATTTTTAGTTCCTTTTTCGGCATCAACCAAAATGTATTCAATGATGCTGTCTTTTAAAACATTGGAATACCAAAAAGATTTTCCGTCGCTTTGCCATTGTGCTTTTATACTGGTCTTGAAAACAGTATTTTTAACTGCTTTATCCAATAACAAAGCTTTTTTATATCGTTCTAAAATCTCGGTTTTGGACGGCTGATAGGGTATCATTTCTTTATGCTGCGAATATAAATTACAGTTCAGAAATGATACGAAGAAGGCAAAAAGGAGTAAATTCTTTTTCATAGTTATTCAAATACAAGGAGACTTCCCTATTTAATTATAGAAACAAAAATAAGTTTGCCAATAGAACTTTAAACTGCCAAAAAGCAGGTTTTAAAGTCCTATTCACGATACTGAAAATAAGCTGTAAAAACTTAAAAATAAAGAACGGTTAATTCAGGAATATTGAATTACAAAACCTGAAATCCGTGTGCGTAAGGATCATCTTCCTCATCAATAATTATGGTATTGTAACCATACACTTTTGCCCATCCTTGTATGCTGGGAACAATGGCTTTAATATCGCCAATTGCAGTTTCTTCTTCTATTCTACCAACGAACTTACTTCCGATATAACTTTCGTGTATAAATTCGTCTCCTTTTTTAAGCAATCCTTTTGCATGTAATTGCGCCATTCTTGCTGATGTACCTGTACCGCATGGTGAACGGTCTATCGCTTTGTCTCCGTAAAAAACAGCATTTCTACCTGATGAAGTCGGATCTAAAGGTGTTCCTGTCCATAACATATGACTCACATCTCTAATCGTTTCATTTTCAGGATGAATAAATAGATTTGGATATTTTTCGTTAATTCGTGATCGCACTACCTGACTGTATTGTACAATTTTACTTGCGGTAAAATCCTGAATTCCAGAAAAGTTTTGCTGCGGATCTACAATGGCATAATAATTTCCGCCATAGGCAACATCAAAAGTCAACTCGCCTAATTCTGGGCATTCTACAGTTAAATTTTCGGCTGCCAAATATGATTTAACATTCGTCAATTTAACCCATTCCACTTTTTTACCAACTTGCTTGTATTCAATTTTTACTAAGCCGGCAGGAGCTTCCATATTTATTTTTCCTGGAATTTTCGGACTGATTAATCCTTCTTCAATTGCAATGGTAATCGTACCTATTGTACCGTGTCCACACATTGGCAGACAACCTGAAGTTTCGATAAATAAAATACCAAAATCGTTATCAGGATTCGTTGGCGGAAATAAAATACTGCCGCTCATCATATCATGTCCGCGAGGTTCAAACATCAATCCTTTACGAATCCAATCGTATTGGCTTAAGAAATGTTGTCTTTTCTCGCTCATGTTGGCACCAATTAGATTTGGCCCACCACCAGCAACTACTCTAACCGGATTACCGCAAGTATGTGCATCTACACAAAAAAAAGTTTTTCTAGCCATATTTAAATTGAATCTCTTGTTTGAACATTATTAACTAATCTTGAAATTCCAAGCGGGTTTTCATTTTGAAGTGCCTCTGGAAGTTTGTTATTCGGCCAATTCTGATAACTAAAAGGTCTGACCCATCTTTTAATGGAACCAATTCCAACTGCTGTAAATCTGGAATCTGATGAGGAAGGATAAGGTCCGCCATGCACCATCGACGGACATACCTCTACTCCTGTCGGTAATCCGTTAAAGATTATTCTTCCGACACGATTACCCAAAGCATCCACTACTTCTTCATAGTTTTCAATTTCATTTTCTTCTGCCAAAATACTACCCGTCAGCTGTCCTTCCAGTTTTTCAATGATGCCAACCAGTTCAATTTCGTCTTCACATTGCACTAATATCGAAAAAGGGCCGAAAACCTCTCTATGCAAAACTGGATTTTCTAAAAAGATTTTGCCGGAAACCGTCAGTATTTTTTGTGAAGCGTAATTAGGATTATCTGTCTTAGCATATTCTGCTACGACTTCAATTCCGTCTTGCGAACTTAACAGTTCATTATTGGACTGATAATTTTTATAAATCGATGGATTTAACATACAACTTGGTGAAATCTTTAAAATCTCAACGGCAAGCTGTTCGGTAAACGTTTTTAAAGCATCACTTTTAATTCCGAGCATCAATCCGGGATTAGTGCAAAACTGTCCTGCACCTAATGTTACAGAACCAGCACATGCCACTGCCCATTTTTCAGAATTTTGTTTTAATGCTTCTGGTAATAATACAACTGGATTTATACTTCCCATTTCTGCAAAAACCGGAATTGGTTCTTCACGCTGTCCTGCTAAATCATATAAAGAACGACCGCCTTTTATACTTCCTGTAAATCCAACTGCCTTAACCAAAGGATGCTTTACCAATGTAACCCCAACTTCAATGCCGCTGCTGTTCAGATTAGAAAAAACACCTTCTGGCATATTCGTTTTTTGAGCTGCTTTAATTACTGCCGAAGCTACCATTTCTCCTGTACCCGCATGCATGGGATGACTTTTTACGATAACCGGACATCCAGCGGCCAATGCAGATGCGGTATCGCCACCGGCAGTAGAATACGCGAATGGAAAATTACTGGATCCAAAAACGACTACAGTACCTAAAGGACGCTTCATTTTACGAAGATCAACCTTTGGCAAGGGAACTCTGTCTGGAATAGCAGTGTCAATTGCCGCTTCAACCCACGAACCTTCTTCCACTAAATCAGCGAAAGCATTTAATTGTCCGATAGTTCTTCCTCTTTCGCCTTCAGCTCTTCCTCTTGGCAAACCCGATTCCTGACAATAAACCTCTAAGAGATTATCTCCTAAAGCTACTATTTCATCTGCAATTGTTCTTAGAAATAAGGCTTTCTCTTTACCCGTAGATTTCTGAAATGTCAAAAATGCTTTGCTTGCAAGAGTTACGGCGGATTCTATTTCTTCATTACTTGCTTCAGTAAACTGCCAAGGATTCTCTGTATTTTCCTGCGGATTAAAAGTTTTGAAGGTTTTATCGCCGCTGGCTGACAACTGACTCCCTATGTAATTTTTTCCAGTAATCATGTATTCTATAGTATTTGGTTAAGTAATTCTAAAATTGAAAAAAGTTTTTAAAAAACTTCTTTTCTATTACAGGCTTTTATAGTCTGGCAGCGTTGGTCTATTTTTTAATGAATCATTAATAATAGCCAAAACTCGTTCTCTTTCTGCTCCTATAAGCGGTAATCTTGGTGCACGTACATATTCTGTTCCTAATCCTGTTCCCACTTCCGCTAATTTAATATTTTGAACCAATTGTGCATTGATATCCAATTCTAATAAAGGCAAAAACCAACGGTAAATCGTCAACGCTTCCTGAACTTTACCAGCTTTCGCTAATTTATAAATAGCAACTGTTTCTTCCGGAAAAGCATCTACAAGACCACCAACCCATCCGTCAGCTCCCATTAGTAAACTTTCTAATCCTAAAGTATCAACTCCTGTAAGGACTTTTAATCTGCTTCCAAAACGATTAATGATTCTGGTTACATTAGAAATGTCTCTTGTAGATTCTTTAACAGCCTGAATGTTATCCAGTTTTAAAAGTTCTTCAAACATGTCTAAAGTTACCTCGATCTTATAATCAACCGGATTGTTGTAGATCATAATAGGTAAAGAAGTGCTTTTTGCAACTTCTGTAAAATATTCAACAGTTTCGTGGTCGGTAGCTTTGTAACGCATTGGAGGCAACATCATTAAACCTCTTGCTCCATTAGCTTCAGCTTTGTTTGCTGCTTCAATAGCACCGCGCGTAGTTTGTTCTGCAATATTCATTATCACAGGAACCTTTCCATCAACTATACGAACTGTTTCAAGAATAAGGTCTTGTTTTTCTTCTTCTAAAAGTGTACTTGCTTCTCCTAAAGTTCCTCCCAGAATAACGCCTTCTATTCCAGCATCTAATTGATAATTAAGGTTTTTCTCAAACATTTTAAAATCTAAAGTGTCTTCAGCTGTAAAATTTGTGGTAACAGCTGGCATTACCCCTTTCCATTGAATATTCATAATTTATCTATTTTTATTTATTTCAAAGGTATCAAGGGGGGTAAAAATTTTATCTAGGAATATTATCAAAAACCTATACAATATTATCTCATTTGTAAGATTTTAACAAAAACTAGATTAATTTTAATTCATCTTTTACTAATTTTCATATCTTTCCGTAAAATATAAAAAATAACCAAGTAATGAAAGTTTTTCCTTTTAAAATCCCAAAGTCAAGCGAAGAGGCATTTATCTATCAAGAAGACTGCGAAACTATTTTTTATGATAAATACCATCAGCACGAAGAAATTCAAATTAGTTATATAAAGAAAGGAGAAGGCAAAATTTTAGTCGGAGATATGATTACTGAATATCAAAAAGGCGACATCATTATATTAGGAAGCAATTTACCGCACGTTTTTAAAAGCGACATTTCTGAAAGCAGAGGAATGTCGGTCATGCTTACGGTCTTTTTTACCGAAAATGGATTCGGAAAAGATTTTTTTAATTTACCGGAATTAAACGCAGTAGAACCTTTTTTTACAGCTATTAAAAACGGAATACAAATTAGAGATGCCAAACCATCTATTATAAGGAAGTTCAAAAAGTTTAAAGAAGCCGATAAATACGATCGTTTTATTCTTTTAATGTCTATGTTAAAAGCTTTTAGCCAATCAGATAAAAAACATCTTTCTAATTATGTTTTCAATAAACCTTTTACAGATGCTGAAGGGAAACGAATGCAGATGGTTTTCGATTTTGTCATGACGCATTATCAAAAAAACATCACTTTAGACGAAATTGCCCAAATTGCCAACATGACCAAAAATGCTTTCTGCAAATATTTCAAAACCCGAACTAAAAAGACTTTTTTCCAATTTTTGATTGAAATCCGAATTGAACATGCTGCAAAACTGCTTATCAAAAACAAGGAATTATCGATTATCGAAATTTCGGAACTTAGTGGTTTCAATAATATTTCTAATTTCAACAGAAAATTTAAAGAAATCAAAAAGAAAACCCCTTTTGAGTTTAAAAGTTCCCTTATTAAGTCTTAGCCTATTTTACTCCTTTTTAAGTAATATTCTATTATATAAGGATAATAAAAGTCTAGCTTCAATATACTAAATCTGCATACTTTTGAAAATCTACACTCTTTTTCTTAATGAAATAAGATTTTGAGTTCAGCTACATTTTCAACCATTTCAAACTTAAAATGCCATGATTAGGAACTATTTAACTCTTGTTTTTTTGTGTTTTAATTTCATTTCTTTTGCCCAAAAAACAAAACCATATACACTGGCAGACACCTTAAGAGGCAGTTTAACTCCTGAAAGACAGTGGTGGGACGTACAACGTTATGATATTACTGTGAAACCTGATTATGACACTAAAATAATAGTAGGAAGCAACACTATAACGTATAAAACACTTAAAGAAAAGAGCAATACTAAAATGCAGATTGATCTGCAGAATCCTTTGGTTATTGATAGCGTGATTCAATCCGGAAAGAAATTAAGTTTTGCAAAGGAAAACGGTGTCTGGTATATTAAAACGCCTAAATCTAAAATAAAATCTACCAGCAAAGTGGCTATTTTCTTCAGCGGAAAAGTGCATGAAGCCATAAAAGCGCCTTGGGATGGAGGATGGATCTGGACAAAAGATTCCTTAGGACGTCCGTGGATGACGGTTGCCTGCCAAGGACTTGGTGCCTCTGTATGGTATCCGTGCAAAGATCATCAAAGTGACGAACCGAATAATGGTGCAAGTTTAACGATGACTGTTCCTGATTCTTTAACCGCAATTGCCAACGGAAGATTAGAGTTTAAGAGAAGTAATAATGACGGAACAACCTCTTATAAATGGGCTGTTGTCAATCCGATTAGTAATTATTGCATCATTCCGTACATTGGAAAATATGCCAATTTTAAAGAAACTTATAAAGGCGAAAAAGGCAATTTAGATTTGAATTATTGGGTTTTGGATTATAATTTAGAAAAAGCTCAAAAATACATGCCAAAAGAAGTGCATAATATGTTAAATGCATTTGAATACTGGATGGGGCCTTATCCGTTTTATGAAGATGGTTATCAGTTAATTGAAACCTCACATACCGGAATGGAACATCAAAGTGCTGTTTCCTACGGAAATCATTATAAACCTGGCTATCGTGGAAACGATGGTTCAGGAACGGGCTGGGGAATGAAATGGGATTTTATTATTATTCATGAAAGCGGACACGAATGGTTTGGAAACAACATTACCACAAATGATCTGGCTGATATGTGGGTACACGAAGGATTTACCAATTACAGCGAAACTCTTTTTGTTGATTATATTTTTGGAAAACAAGCCGGAGATGAATACAACGCCGGAACTCGCAAAGGAATACGAAACGATCGTCCCATTATTCCCGATTATAATGTAAATGCACAAGGAAGCGGCGATATGTATCCAAAAGCAGGAAATATGCTTCATGCCATTCGTCATGGAGTTGATAACGATGCCTTATTTAGAGAAATTATTCGCGGATTAGGAAAAGAGTTTTATCATCAAACGGTAGATTCGAAACAGATTGAAAATTATATATCGAAAAAGCTTAATTTTGATTACAGTAAAGTTTACGAGCAATATCTTACCACAACGCAGATTCCAAACTTTGAATTTTATTTTAATGAAGATAAGACCAAAGTTTTCTATCGTTACAGCAATTGTGTAAACGGTTTTAATTTACCGCTGACCTTAAAAAACAATACGGATAAAATCAAAATAGTACCATCAGATCAATGGCAGAGTATTGCCTTAGCAAAAGATCAAAAGTCTTTATTTGACGTAGCTTCTATTACTAAAATGTATTATATAAATCCTGTTTTGGAAACCAATATAAAATAAAAAATCAATCATTAATCAAAATACGATGAAGAAAACAATCTCTCTTTTTTTCTGTTTTATCCTGTCACTTTTTTTCCTGACTGCAAATGCTCAAAAACCAAAATGGGCGAATAATAACAGTAGTTATTATACCGCAGAAAAAGGAGAAATAATACAGTACGAATTACCAAACTTTACCAGAAACATAATTGTTGACGCCAAACAGCTTACACCAAAAGGAAGCGCAAAAGCTTTAGAAGTTAAAGATTTTGAATTCAGTAAAAATGAAAAATTAGTTTTGATTTACACCAATTCAAAAAAAGTGTGGAGGCTGGAAACACGTGGCGATTACTGGCTTTTTAATATCGAAACAAATGAATTGCGACAGATTGGAAAAAACAGGCCAGAATCGTCTTTGATGTTTGCAAAACTAGCTCCAGATAACAATTCAATTGCTTATGTAAGCAAGCATAATTTATATGTTGAAGACCTTAATTCCGGAAAAGAAACAGCTTTAACAACTGATGGAACAGATCGATTGATAAATGGAACTTTTGACTGGGCTTACGAAGAAGAGTTCAATTGCAGAGACGGTTTTCGCTGGAGTCCTGACGGAAAAAGTATTGCATTTTGGCAGATTGATGCTACCAAAATCAAAAACTTCTTAATGATTAATAACACCGATTCGATATATTCTTATACGGTTCCGGTTGAATATCCAAAAGTTGGACAAGATCCTTCGGCATGTAAAATTGGAGTTGTCAATATCGCTTCACAACAAACAACATGGATAAAAGTTCCAGGGGATTCAAAACAACATTACATTCCATTAATGCAATGGATTCCTGATGGTTCTTCGATATTGGTTGAACAATTAAACCGCAAACAAAATGAAGCCAAACTCTTTTTATGCGATCCTAAAAATGGCGAAGCAAGTCCAATTTATTCTGAAAAGAATACTTCATGGATAGACATATTACCAACCGAAAATGAAGGCTTGAAATGGATTAACAACGGAAAAGAGTTTCTTTGGTTAACTGAGAAAGATGGCTGGAAGCATTTATACAAAATCAGTAAAAATGGTAAGACAGAAACATTGATTACCAATGGAAAATATGATGTTATAGACATTAAAGCCGTAGACGAAAAAAATGGTTTTGTTTACTTTTTAGCTTCTCCAGACAATGCAACACAGCAATATTTATATAAAACAGCATTAAACGGAAAAGGCAAACTAATAAAAGTATCTCCTGCTAACGAAATCGGAACGCATAATTATCGTTTATCTCCCGATGCAAAATATGCTGAACATCGTTTTTCGAATCATAAAAACCAAAAAATATCGGAATGGGTTAATCTATCTACTCAAAAGACCATCAAAGAAACTGATCGTAATATGACTGCAAGCGGTAATGTTGAAATGATTCAGATTACAACTGCTGACAATGTTACCCTTGACGGCTGGATGATCAAACCAACTCCGTTTGATCCTGCTAAAAAATATCCTGTTTTATTTTATGTTTATACAGAACCTGCAGGCGCAACTGTAAAAGATGCCGCGGGTTATGCCAGTACTTTTTTATACGATGGAGATATTGCTGTCGACGGGTATATTCAAATTAGCTTAGATGGAAGAGGAACTCCAGTTCCAAAAGGTGCTGAATGGCGCAAATCGATCTACCAAAACATAGGGATTCTGAACACCCGAGATCAGGCAATGGCGGCTAAAGAAATCCTTAAATGGTCTTTTGTAGACAAAGACCGAATCGCAGTCTGGGGATGGAGTGGCGGCGGTTCCACAACACTGAATCTTTTATTTCAATATCCTGAAATTTATAAAACAGGAATCGCTATTGCAGCTGTACCCAACCAATTGTTGTATGATAATATTTATCAGGAACGTTATATGGGATTGCCTCAGGAAAATAAAGAACCTTTTATAAAAGGCTCTCCTATTACTTATGCCAATAAACTTCAAGGAAATCTATTACTTATTCACGGCACTGGCGATGATAATGTGCATTATCAGGGAGCAGAAATGCTGGTAAACGAATTAGTAAAAAACGGCAAGCAATTCCAAATGATGAGTTATCCAAATCGTACGCACAGCATCAATGAAGGCGAAGGAACTACGGAACATTTATCGAAATTATTCACACAATACTTAAAAGAACACTGCCCAGGCGGAGGCAGATAATATCATTTTTAATACCATTTTGAAAAAAATATGTTTAGCAGAGAAACTTATATAAACAGAAGGCAAGTCTTAAAAAAAGCAATGGGTTCTGGCCTTATTATTCTTCCCGGAAATGAAGAAGTCGGAATGAACTACCGGGATAATATTTATCATTTTAGACAAGACAGTAGTTTTTTATATTATGCTGGAATAGATCGTCCTTCTTTATTTTTAATAATAGATATTGATGCTGATCTGGAAATTCTATTCGGTGATAACCTGACAATCGAACAAACTGTTTGGGTTGGCCCACAAGATTCATTAAATAGTGATGCAGAAAAAACAGGAATCACAACTGTACAGCCTTTATCGTTTGTAGAAGCTGTTCTTAAAAATGCTGTACAACAGAAACGTGCGATTCATTTTCTACCTCCTTACCGTGCTGCTATTACTTTAAAATTAAGTTCATGGCTCGATATTCATCCTAATGAAATAGCTAAAAAATCATCCATTCCATTATGTAAAGCAATAATTGCACAACGTTCTTATAAAACGAATGAAGAACTGATTGAGATTGAAAAAGCGGTAAATATAACGGCAGCAATGCACTTAAAAGCAATACAAAGTGCAAGACCTGGAATGACCGAATATGAAATTGCAGGACAAGTCGAAGGTACGGCAATCAGTCTTGGCGGTCATCTTGCTTTTCCGACAATACTAACAGTCAACGGACAATACCTGCACAATCATGCCGGCAGTAATGTCTTAAAAGAAGGACAATTGGTTTTATGTGACTGTGGAGCCGAAAACAATATGCGTTATGCCGGAGATATGACCAGAACTTTTCCCGTTTCGAAAACCTTTACAACACAGCAGAAAGAAATTTATAATATTGTTTTAAAAGCTGAAGAAGCCGCTGTAGCCACTCTTAAACCCGGAACTTTCTTCAAAGATTCACATCTTACGGCGTGTAAGGAGATTTTAACAGGATTGAAATCTCTTGGTTTAGTAAAAGGCGATTTGGATGAAGCCGTAGCTGCAGGTGCGCATACCCTATTTTTTCAATGTGGTTTAGGTCACATGATGGGAATGGACGTTCATGACATGGAAAATATAGGCGAAGAATATGTTGGCTACACAGAAACTCTAAAGAAGAGCACCGAATTTGGATTAAAATCACTGCGTCTGGCCAAAGAACTTGAAGAAGGTTTTGTTTTAACTGTTGAGCCCGGAATCTATTTTATTCCAGAATTAATCGATCAATGGCAGGTCGAAAAAAAATACAGTGAATTTATTAATTATGATAAAGTTCAGGCGTACAGAAATTTTGGAGGTATCCGTATAGAAGAAGATTTTCTAATTACCAAAGAGTCTTATAAATTGTTAGGAAAGCCTCTTGCCAAAACAGCTGAGGATATTGAAGCACTTCGAAACTATTAAATTTATAAAATAGTTTTTCCTGGCTGATTACCTAAAAATCAATGAAGCCGTCTCACAATCTGAGACGGCTTTTTTTATCGAAAGTAAATACTGATTAACTTTTACTAATTATCAGATAATTAAGTACATATAATTTCACAAGGACTGGTTTAATTTAGTAGGTAAGGAATAAGATTACATTTTAACCATTCAAACTTATTTTAAGACAATTAACAACCAAAACAAACCTTATGAAAGAAAAAAAACTACCCCGATTTTTATCTTTTCTTCTTCTTACTCTTTTTGTGTTAGCGGCAGAAAATTTAAATGCTCAAACGAATTTAGCCAGGCTGAGTTCTACAAAAGTTAGTACTTCTCATGTATCGCCTTGGGAAAGTCTAGCGGCTGTAAACGATGGTTTTACGCCTATTAGTTCTGATGACAGAACAAATCCTGTTTATGGAAACTGGGATGGCGATGCGAATTACAACACCTATAACTGGGTACAATATGACTGGGATTTTGCTCATCAAATCAATTCTGTGGCGCTTTACTGGTTTACCGATTTTGGAGGTATCTCTCAACCTACGGATGCTTACATTAGCTACTGGGATGGACTTGAATGGATTAATGGTGGTTCTGTAGGATTGGCTTTAAATCAATTTAATACGCTTGGAAATTTAAATTTTAAGACCAAAAAACTGAGGGTTTATTTTAAAAGTAATACCGCAACCGGCGTGGTTGAATTTCAGGCTTTTGGTGTAGAAACCACTCAATGTGATCCTACCGTAGTAACCGCTTCTCTTAAAGTGAATAATGGAACCGAAAAAAGCCTTAATTATGCCGTTGTTTCTCCAACAGATAATGTGCAGTTTTTAGCTTCTATTGCCAATAATCCAACTGGAGGAAAAATGAAATGGACTGGGCCAAATAATTTCACATCGACCAGCCAGAACATTACACTTTCGAATTTACAAGTGGAGAATTCCGGAACGTATCGTTTTTTATACATTAATGACTGCGGGACAGAAAGTGCTTTATCATTTTATTTAACTGTAAAAGAAAACAACAGTGATTTCACAACATGGGCAGGTTATGGCACAACACTTCATTATGATTTTAAAAGCGACTATCCTGATTTTCCAAAACCAACAAAAAACTTAGAAGAAGATTATCCCAATTACAGCGGTTGTAATGGCGTTAAATCGACTAATGTGGGTTCATGGACTTTTGTACAAGGGCCAAATGCTAACTCTTTAGTAACAGATGCCGCTGTCGATTTAATGTTAAAACGTTTAGACAGTGATTTTACTTTTTTAAGAGATAATATGGGCTGGCCGCCAGATAAATTATACAGAGCAGGTTATCGCAGTTCAGTATATTTATTTGGTTCTGGTTTGTGTACCGATACCGCTTCAAATACCGATTTAGGCGGATGGCAGAGCGGCGTTGGCACTCCCGATGGAGAAAGCTGGCCAATGGTTCTTCTGTCCTATTATCCGGTTGCGAGTTTTGACCCAAATACCACTTTTCCAGACGCTCAGTATCAAACAGGAGCTTGTGTTCATGAAGGTATTCATGCCATTTATGCTTCATTGCCGGGTTGTAGAAAATCGGCTTGGTTTCATGAAGGTTCAAATGTTTGGTTGCAGACTGTGTTAGATATCAAAAAAACAGGAAGTACAGACTATAGTAATGTAGATCTAGGATGGCTAAGTGCGGGTTCTGTCATTGCACCTTTTATTCCGATTGAATGTTATAGCGGATGGCTTCAGGATGGCACATTTGGAGGGCCATCTGCTGAAGGTGTAGATTCTGGAGTTCAAAATTCTGAAGGAGTTACGTTGAGATTAACCCGAGATATTATTGGAGGAGTTCAGTACAGCTCTGTATTTCCAACCTTTTTAGGAGAAATTGTAGGCGAAAAAAGTTTGCCTTGGGTATGGAATTATTGCGAAGGACGTGTATTAGAAGGTATTGCAAATGGTAATGGCACTGT
The DNA here is from genome assembly GCF_019308285.1 of Flavobacterium quisquiliarum. GTDB lineage: Bacteria > Bacteroidota > Bacteroidia > Flavobacteriales > Flavobacteriaceae > Flavobacterium > Flavobacterium quisquiliarum. Next base: position 465,871 of record NZ_WWEM01000020.1, on the reverse strand, counting down.
AAATGGTTTAGGCGAAGATAAAACAAGAAAGATGGTTCAAGAATACAGAGCCAGATTAGCATTGTCTGATTTCGGAAAATTTGAACAGCCTATTTTAAATTTGTACCGCAATAATATGGGACGTGAATTAGGCCCAGAACAACCCGCTCTTATCAATGTAGAAAAATGGAAAGCAACACCTTATGCTATAACTACTGAAGATGAAAACGGTTATTTAATTCCGCAAGAAAAGACACTTCCTGGCTGGTCTGGAGCTAATTTTATTCCAATTCATGTACAAGGAAATCAAGCTACCGTGTTTTTTGAGCCTTTAGGAGAAAATATGTCGATTCAATTGTGTTATCGTACCAAAGAAGGAAAAACGGTTTACACACAACCTGTTTATGCAGGCGACTGTACTATTTCTTTTTCTCAGGGCGTTCCTGCCAATGGTGTGATATTCGCCGTAATTTGTAATTCTGACTATGTTTTTGAAAATAACGACACTCGCAAAAAGAAGTTTAACTATAAAATTAAACTGGAAGATGGAGCCGTTAGAACTGCCAGCGTAGATAAAAATTGGTGGGACTGGAAAGCTACGATAAGTGATAACCTTTCTGTAGCCAATTTCTCCAATTCATCTTCTCACTTTTTGATTTATCCAAATCCTACCGATAATGCCTCTATGGTTAACATTAAAGTTTCAAATGAAAATACTGGAACTTATAATTTAAAAATAACCAACAGCACTGGACAATTAGTTTTTGAAAATAAAAACTACAATCTGGAAGAACAATATTATACAGGTAACCTATCAAAAGGAATTTATTTTGTAACGATTCAATCACAGAATTTCAAACAGACTAAAAAGATTATTATAAAATAATACCATTTCATTACTCATTACAGACTACATCTTTCGTTTGGAAGATGTAGTTTTTTTTGCCACTGATTGCACAGATTAAAAAAGATTAAATACTTTGTTTATAAATTTTACCACAAATTTCACAAATTTTCACAAATTGCTTTTTTTAAACTCAATGATTTGTGAAAATTGGTGTAATTCGTGGCGGAAAAAAAATAAACCATTGACGCTAAGGTCTGTCACCAATTACACGAATTTTTAATTTTTTAAATGCAACGATTTGTATTTATTCGTGAATTCGTGGCGGAAAAAATAATTCGTTGCCACTAAGGTTTGCCACAAATTCCACGAATTTCCACAAATTGTTTTTTTAAAGCTCAATGATTTGTGAAAATTGGTGTGATTCGTGGCAACAAAAAAGGCATTTACTCTAATAAAAGATTATGAGTAAAAAATATAATTAAAGTGGTTTTGTGTTTTTGAATTGTACTTTATATGGAAAACTTCTGTAAGTTTCTTTCTCATTTTCCCAAGAATGCTTTTCATGCACTTTTGGAGCAGCGCTTACAACCAACCATAAATACTCCGTGTTAGTGGGAACTTTAAATTCGATTTCTTTTTCATTGTCTTTAAAAGCATTGCTATACACTCTTTTACCATCTTTTAACGATGCAACAAATCCGTAACGCCAGCCTGCATTTTCTTTAGAATCGGCTAAACCTTTAAATTTTAATTTAACTTTTGTTCCAGCAGACGGAACGTTTAATTTAATTCCGTTATAACCATAATCCTGAGGGCAATTTGTTGAATCTATTTGATACCAGCCTTCTTCAATTGCATTCAATTTTGAAAAATGTAAATTTCGATAAGGTTTTGCTGCTTCTTCAACCCTTTTTAAATCCCAGGTTATAAACTTTCGGCTTGCATCAAATATTTCGTCATTAAACTGTTCTTGAGAAATAGTATTAATTCTTTTATAAGTCAATACAACATCTTCTCCTTCTTTAGTTGATCTGCTGAGTCTTCCCCAAAAATCAATACCATGTTTCTCAGACCAATATTCCAAGACATAAGGAGAATGATACATATTGGCAGGATGAAGAAAAGCGTAATGCGTTCCTTTTAAAAAATCTTTAAGATGATAGTTTTCAAAAGTCATCCATTCCGGATAAACCTGCCAGAGCATATATTGAGCAGACATTTCCATTACAGGCCCAGATGGTCCAGTCTTGCTGTCGGCATGACTCATGTATTGGAATGAATGCCCAATTTCGTGCGCCAATGCTCCGTAAGGAACTGCATTTATTCGGACAGCTGGAGTCCATAAAATGCCCACTTTATCCTCTTCTCCACCTCCAAAAGCTGTGTTTTCACTTCCTCCAAAAACAAATATTAGTAATTTGTATTGATCACTTACGGAATGTCCCTTTTGCACCAATTTCAAATCATTTACATAAAACTGATAAAATCGTTCACATTCTTCGATTGCTTTTTTGGGATCGAAACGTTTTTTAAGATCTGCATTTAATGTTGGATCATTTCCATATTCTTTATGCCAGAACATCACAATATTATCCGATTCTATCATTCGGCTGTAACTGTAATCACTATCAAGAAAATCATAATTATTATGTTCTGGAACCATCCAAATTTTCGCAGGAATATATCTTTCCTTAGCCAAAACTTTTTCTTGCGCATTCATTATACCAACAAATGATAAAAAGAGAAAAGCAGGAATTTTGATTGCCTTATTCATTGGTCATTACTTTTTTGTAATAATTGCCGACCAGCCTCCTCCGGAAGCCATTTTAGCTGTTACTTTAGTATTCTTATTAACCGCTATAGTTTCTTTTTTATAATCTTGAGCGAATGCTTCCGCATTGATTCCATCGGCAAATACTTCCATCGAAAAATTTCCTTCTCCCAGGAAAGAAAGATCTATTGGCAATGCTCTGGCATCTGCATCTGTCATTCCACCGATAAACCATTTATCGCCTTTTTTTCTTGCCACCACAATATAATTCCCAACAGAACCATGAAGTACAACTGTTTTATCCCAAACTGTTGGAATTTGAGTGATAAAATCAACTGTTTCTTGTTCTTTGTAATATGTTGATGGCGATTCACACATCATCTGCAAAGGCGCTTCATAAACCACATACATCGCCACCTGATGCCCTCGAGTTCCCATTGTCATTGGATTATTAAAACTAATGGCAAAGTTTTTAGGCTGTTTGTTAATCATTGAACCCGGTGTAAAATCCATTGGGCCTGCTGCCATTCTAATAAACGGAATCGTTACTGTATGTTCTGGTGTAATATCTTCGCTCCATTTATTGTTTTCGTTCCCTCTTACTCCTTCATAATTTAAAACATTTGGATACATTCGGTGTAAACCTGCGGGTTTAAATGCTCCGTGAAAATCTACTAACAATTCTAGTTTGGCACATTCTCTGGCAATCTGCTCATACGAATTGACCATATATTGGTCGTTACGCTGCATATAATCAATTTTAATTCCTTTTGCACCCCAACTTTTGTAAGTTTCCAGAATTTGCAATAAATTTTGGTCTAATGGTTTCCAAAGTACCCAAAGAATGATCCCGACTCCTTTTTCTTTTCCGTATCGAATCAATTCTTTAACATCCATTGCGGGATTAAAATCAAGAATGTTGGTAGTCGATTTTGTCCAGCCTTCGTCAAGAATTACATATTCTACTTTATTCGCTGCAGCGAAATCTATAAAATATTTATACGTTTCGGTATTTAACCCTGCTTTGAAATCAACACCGTAAATATTATTATCGTTGTACCAATCCCAAGCTACTTTTCCCGGTTTGATCCAATCGGTATTTTTAAGTGCATTTGGTGCTGCAAGCTGGTAAGACAAATTGCTTGATACCAAAGTACGATCGTCATCACCGATAATAAATACACGCCAAGGAAAAGCTCTGTTTCCGCTTGTTTTGGCAATATAATCAGCTTCTTTTGTAATGGTTTGTACACGATCTGATTTTCCATCCTTATCCACTGCTTCTAAAACGTATTTTGGAAATATAGCATTTAAAGTGGCATTTCCGTTACCTTTCAAAAACAATCCAGGATAATCATGAAGAGCAGTTTCTGTAAACAAAACCTTGGCTTTTGGAGTCGTAAACAAAACAGGAAGACTGCAAAAATCCTTTGACGCAATCTCATTTAAAGATTTATCCAAATACAAACGTTCGTTATGAGAATACATCGATTCTTCTTGCGGAAATAAAGAACGTGAACCGTTAGGAAATGATAACGAAACTTTCTCTGAAACTACATTTCGTTTTTCTTTGGCCTCATCTACAAACTGATAAGCCACTCCGTCATTATAGGCACGGAAATTAAGTCTATAATTTCCCTGATAAGTAATCGAAAGTTCTGTGTATTCATCTTTTATTTCGCTTTCTTTAATTGGTACTATGGCATGTATATTTTGAGATACACTTTTAACCGTTTGTTTTTTAACCTTCGGATTTAATCCAAAATTAGTTTTAGACGAAAAATCCATTCCTGCTTCTGCATTCTCAATAATCAAATTGCCATTTAATGATGCCGACCAGGAAATTTTATTAGAATTATTCACTTTTATCTGAATACGCCCATCAGGAGATTTAACCTCATAAGTTTGAGCAGAAACTTGGTAAGCGGATAGTAACAAACCGCATAAAATCAGTAATCCATTTTTCATTTTGAGTGGTATTTTTTAACTATTTATTTGAAGGTCCTTTTGTTGCTTTAGGAGCAGTTTGTTTCATTAGATTTAGTATTTCATCTTTAGTCAAACCATAATCATACATTTTTAAAGATGCCATAAAACCAGAGTAATTCTCCCCAATATCTGAAGCGCCAATTATAATTTTTGCCTTTTTTATAGCCGATGACAACATCATATTTTGAGAGTTATCAAGTACTCCGTCAACATAAATTTTCTCTACCACTCCATCAAAAGTCAAAACAATATGATGCCATTTATTTTGTTCTGGGACTTTGTTGTATTTCATATCAAAATGACCGTCCAAATGTGGCGCCGCACCATAATGTCCGCTATTGTAAGCCAATGCATTAAACGAATTGGCTAAATTATATTCAGAACGATCGCACCATGAGGCCAGAAACTCTCCTTCTTTGGCTACTTCTGGATTTTTTACCCAGACTGCCACAGAATACGAACCATTCCAAGCCAGAGTTTTAGGAACGGGTTTGTCTAATATTAAAGCGCCATTTACAAACTCAAGTGCCTTAATTTTATCCTCTTTATCCCAAGAAATCTTTACATCTCCAGTTTTTGTAAACACACCTCCTAAAGAACCTTTATTAGGCAGACTTTTAAATGAATTTCCGTATTTTTCATTAGTTACATCAATATCGATCAACATTTTATGTGAACTTACAGCTGCTGGTTCTGTATTTGATTTTTTATTTTCTAATGGTAAAGGAAGTTCAAATAATTCGCTGTATACTTTTATGTTCCAGACTGCCGCACAAAGCCCCGTTTTTTCTGTCCCTAAAACTTTTAGTTTCAAGAAACGTGCTGTAACATTTTTATCATCAATCATTGGGCTTCCCGAAGTACGATTTTTTGATTTATCAGCATACAACTGCCAATTTTTTCCATCTGTCGAATATTCTAAAGTGTATTGATAATAATAACTGGCAAATTCAAATTGGGTCATGACCCTTTTTATTGGTTTTACACTTCCTAAATCTACAGTTAAATCCTGTGGAAGTGCATTACTTCCAGCTTTCCACATAGTCGCATTATTATCATCTGTAGCAAAATCAGGCTTATATTCGTAATTGTGTTCTAACGATTGTAAATGATAATAAGATGATGCGGTAGTGCGAGCATTTAAAGCTATATTTTCAGGTACATTTGATTTCACAATTTCTCTAATACCATTTGAAGTCGGAATTACTTTTTTGATTGTAGAATCATTTTCGAAAATCATTTTATCGATACAGACTTGTCTTGCCAAACCACCGCGTGTCATTGGATAATCATGTTTATGATACACAATGTAATAATCATTTCCGTCTTCTAACACAGAATGATGTCCTGGGCCATGAGTCGTTTTATCTTCGTTCGTACTCAAAATCGGATTGTTAAGTCCTTCCTTAAAAGGCCCGTAAGGAGAATCTGAGTAAGAATAACGTACATTATAAGTTTCATCATGACAAGAAGCTCCGGAATACATCAAAATGTATTTGTTTCCTTTTTTCATCATGTAGGCCGCTTCAAAAGGTTCAGGAGTCTGACTTAAAGGAATATTTTTAGAATTCATCATATCCTTCATCGTAGCACTGTTCAATTCTCCAACGGCATATCCGCCATTATAATGCACCCAAGTTCCCCAATAACTGTATATTTTACCGTCGGTATCTCTGAAAAATTGTGCATCTAAAGATGGAAAACCTTCTCTTGGATATCCATTTGAAATAACGGGCACGTCATTTTCATTGAGTTTTTTCCAAGGCCCGACTGGCGTATCCGAAACATAACCGTAAATATTACAGCCAATTTCACAGTTTCCAAAATACAAATAATACTTACCATCATTTCCAACCACAATATCCGGCGCCCAAAAATTGGTAATGGGTTTTGCCGTAAAAGACGGAATTTCCATAGTATAATTGTACCAGTTTTTTAAATCTTTACTGTACCAAACCGTTGGAGCTCCAGAAGCCAGCATTTCATTATCGGTCGTGACATAGATATAATAAATGTCTCCAAATTTTTTAATAGTTGGATCTGCGTAATATCCAGGTAATATTGGATTTCCAGTTGATAAATTACTCGCTTCAACTTTTTTTTGAGCAATGACTTGTAAGGTAAAAACTAGGAGTATAAGGTTGTAAAATATATTTTTGTTTGACATTGCTAATAAAATTAAGTTGAAGCGTTTTTAAATGATATTAATATTTCCAAACTAATACATCAGAAGTTTTTACAGCGTTATTTCCGAAAATTGTCTTGGCATTTTTTGGTAAATTGATTTCGTAGATTTTATCAGAATAATTGACTGCAATGCCAAAACCGTCACGATATTCTACCATTACACCTTCAGGATAATCTTCTATTGCTACATTCTGCTTTTGATATAGTTTTCGCAATACTTGTCTTTCTAGTTCTCCATTTTTAGAATCTACGCCAATGTAAGTTACCGTTCCTTTACCTAAACTTCTAGAAATAACAGCTGGTTTTCCAGCATAAAACTCACTTCCATAAGTTGCCCAAACCTCCGTTTCTTTATTTGGTTTTAATAAATCGCCCCAGCTTGTCCATGCAAACTCCTGATTATTGAACTTTATTACTCCCGGAGATTGTGGCATTAATAAATCATACGATTCTATTTCAGAACCTATTAAGCTCCACATCGGTTCATAAAACTTAGCTTCCCAAAGATGTCCCAAACGATTTTGTATTCCGGATCGGCAGCTCAATACCAAGTTTCCGCCATTTTTAGCGTACAAAGTCAATTTGTCAATCATTTTTTGGTCAATCATCTGATAAGCAGGAACAATCAAGAAAGGATACTTAGAAAAATCCGTCGAATCCCGCACAAAATCAACTGGTGCTCCAAAAGATTTTGTGGCTTTATAATATTTCAAAAAATGTCCAATGGTGTTCCATTCCTTTGTTTGTTTGTTTAAATCGATTCCCATCACATTATCCCCATTAAACAAAATTCCGGTTTTGCGTTTTAAATAGTAATCTGGCAATGCTGCTTTAGCATCATACATTTTACGCAGCGTATTTATCTCTTTAATAAACTGATTAAACTCTAAACCACCGGGAGTTGGTGTTACTCCGTCTGTGCCAACAATCCCGTAATGATATTGCTCATAACCGTACAATGGCGCACGAAAACGATACGTACACGCAAATTTACTGCCACCTGCAAAAACATGCCACAGCCACATACGCACAGTTCCCGGCATTGGCTGCGGATTTATGCTTCCCCAGTTGACTTGTCCCGGCTGTAATTCCATACAACCGTACATTCCTTTTAAAGGACGAAAAAAGTCATTTGACATTCCGATACTGGAATAATCTCCCAAACGATATCCTTGCGAACCGATTCCTAAACTTCCCCCGTAAACCAAATAACGCGTGTAACAATCAAAATCCAGCTCTTTACTCATGCCCACAAAACTTTCATTGTAATTGGATCTATAGTTAGAAGTAATCCATTGGTCTTTGCTTACATATTTTCGAATTGTAATAGCCTGTGAATCCAGAAAAGTGGCTGTTTCTTCATCAGCAAATCGATAATGATCCAATTGCGAATGTAAATTCATTCCCCATTCTTTATGAAGCGGAATATTAATTTGTTCAAAATCAGTATAAGTGCCACTCCAAAAATTATTTCCCCAAGCCACATTTAAGGCGTCAATCGATTTGTATTTGTTTTTCAGCCAATTTCGATAACGCTGTTGTGCATCGGCTCCATAATCCAGAAAACGTGCAGGTTCATTGTCTACCTGCCAACCTATAATGCTTTTATTATTGCCATATCTTTTCGCTAATTCTTCAATCATTTTTAAAGAATAGCTTCTGTAATAATTACTTGAAAATGAAGCATGTTGTCTCGAACCATGATCTGTTTTAGTGCCATCTTCATAAGTTGCCAATATATCTGGATGCTTTCGAACCAGCCACACAGGCGGTGTAGCCGTCGAAGTACACATTACAATTTTCAGTTTATACTTAGCGGCAATTTCTACCGCTTTATCCAGCCATTTAAAATCATAAACTCCTTCCTGAGGTTCTAACTGCGCCCAGGCAAATTCTCCAAAATGAGTAAATTCAAAACCCATTTCTGAAATCTTTTTCAAATCCCTATCCCATTGGCTTTGATCCCAATGTTCTGGATAATAATAGACTCCAACAGTGGTTAAATCTTTCTTTGGGAAAAATTTGTCAAATTTCTGAGCTGCAACATTTAAACTGATCCCTATTCCAAATAGTCCCAGTAAAAATCCTCTGAAAAAGTGTTTTTTTGATTTTAGATGCATTTATATTATAATTTAATTTTAGTCGCTTTATTAGTCAACGGTATTTCATACGCTCCTCTTACCTTTGGGTAAGAAAGTTTTATGTCTTTATCACTTCTTAAATAAGCGTTTGGAGTAAATTGGTTTTGACTGCTCAAAGTAATTTCCACTTCTTCTGTTTTTGTATTATAAGTAATGGTATCAAAAGTTCCTGCGTCTAATGTCAACCACAATTGTTTTGGTGCAATGAAAACTTTAGATTTTGCTGCAGTAGTTAATTTTACGTTTACCAAATCGCCTTTTACAGTAACATTACCACCAAAAGCCAGCCAACCTAAATCAGCATCTTTTGTAATGTAAGTTGCTGTATTTACCGCATAGCCATAAAAACCAGAACCATAATCTCCAGACAAATAATCAATTCTTAGCTCTGTTGGATAAGAGTGAAAAGCGGCAGAACCAAATCCGTCTTCGGTAATGTTTGAAATTCCGCCTAAAAGACCGCCATAACCTACTTTCAATAAATACAAATCATCCGATTTTTTTCTGTATTGTCTCAATACCGGAATCGCATTCAAAGAAGAGCCATAATGATGAATCTGGCGTTCTACTCTTGACAATTTTCCTCCGTATAAAAAATCCCAATATCTTCGTGCATTACCGTTATAAGCCCAATGCGGCATTGTTGGCATATAAGCTAAAATTGCGTTTAAAGTTACATCAGCTTTTTCATCATAACCAAAATAATCCGACCACATATATACTTCTTCCTGACCAGTAGAATCCCAAGGCATTTCGCTTCCAAAAGGATAATCCAATGCTTTCCAATGATTGGCTCTTTCTTTCATTTTTGCTTCCAAATCAGTGGCCATTTCGGTCATATTTTCATTTTTCAAGTCTTCCAAAATCAACAGGAATACAGAACCTTCCATTTGACCAAACTGAGCATAATAAGGTGCCAGTTGTGTCATTGCAATTGAAGTATGGTAAGCTTGTTTTAAATACCAATCCCAAGTTCTGGTTTCCACCAAATCTTTATTGTATCTCGCTAATCGATACAATGTCCAATAAGCAGCCGCGACATGAGGATAGTTATAAGATCTTCCCGGATCGTTTGCCTCTTTATGTTTCCAGGCCGCCCAAGTTTTATAATCTACATCTGAACTGTAAGTTCCTTTTGGCAGAGAATCTGGTTCGTAATAAAAAACACTTTTTTTAACTCCGTATTTATTCTTGCCTTCACTGTACTGGATATTTCCCCAAAGCGTTTTATCTACAAATTGCTCTAATTTTTTGATTTCTTCTTTATCTGGCTGAATATGCTGTTTCATAATTGCGGCCAACCATCCTCCTGCTCCACCTTCGTCACTTAAACCAGCCACCCAAGCCCTGCTGTCCTGAGTCAGTTGCTTTTTAGTTTCGTAATCATAACTAATTACCGAAGGGTTTCTTTTGAAAATAGGATCCGGCTGATCGAACCATTGTGCTGTCGTTAAGAAATGACCAAAATCTTTAATCACTTCATTTTCAGGTTTGATAATTTTATAATTGATGGTTTGTTTTATACCATTTTTATAATTGATTGTCAATACAGCACGTCCCCATTTTACACCATGAACGCTATATTTTTTTAATCCTTTTGGCGTTTTTCCTTCTTCTTTGATTTGCAATGCTCCTTTAGGTTCAATTTCAAATGAGCTTACCTCGCTTTTATAATTCAAAAACAATTGCGATTTAATATCCTGAGGCAATACATATCCCGGAATACTGGTTGCAACAGGAAGTTCTTCTTTTACAAGTGTATTTTGGATATCTTCAATTCCTTCAGAAAGTACGAGCTTTAGAGAGAAGTTTTTAGACTCTTTTGGTTTCAATACTAATGAAGTCGGTGTATTCCATTGCTGTGCATTTTTCCACTCATTTTCTGCGTAAGCTTTACTGTAGACCATCCATTCGTGAAAACCTTCAAAAACAATACTTCTCGGCGTCGGATCATCCAATAACGGACGATACGCTTCAAAAGGCATATTCTCTTTTGGAAGCACTACTAATGCAGGCCCTTCTCCGCTTAATCTTTTTACTTCCAGATAACCAGCATCCCTTCCTATATATGGATCAAAAAATACATTTTGAGCGTGGGTTTCATTCAGTGATTTTCCTTCTAAAATATTATTGAAAACCATTGGAATACCTAATGCGCCAATCTCAATAGGATTATCCGATTTATTCGTAATTTCAAATCGCATTACCAATTGATTACCATCAAGTTCGTAAAAGCGTTTAACAGTAACTGGAATATTACTTGGTAAAGTATTCGCTAAATCCGCTGCCGCTAAGATTTTTGATGAAGTTTCCAAAGGAGTAATAGCTGCGCGTTTTGCGGCTGTAGAATAACTCTGCCAATCGCCATTGCCTTCTTTAATTCTTAAATTGATATCTCCAAGATGATACAATCCGTCTTTATCTCTAATTTCAAGTCGATCACTAGGCGTAAAATCAAAGTTTAAGTTTTTAATGGGTCTTAAACCTGCAACTGTCTGCGATGCTTTTACCAGTTTTAATTGAAAAGCAGGTGTATTTATTTTTTGATAAACTTCTGCAATACCCAAAGAAGGTGTTTTTTGTTCAATTCTACTCCAATAATCCTGAGCCTGAATACTTAGTGTACAGCCCAAAAATAATAATAAACCAAGTCTGTATTTTTTGTTTCCCATCTTTGTTTATGCTTGTTTAGTTTGTTTTTTGTTTGGTTTTGGTCTTGTTTTTTATTTCAATCTATTTCAAAGTAACATCCAGATAAACCGAATGACGTCCGTATGTATTGTAAAATGGTTTAAATTGAATTCCGTCAACAACAAATTCTAATTTCTCCGGATCCCCTTTTATTGATTTGCTTAAATCTTTAGCATCTAAAGTTATTTTTCGCCATTCTTTAAGCGGTTCTGTTTCCTGAGCCGCCAATAAAACCGGCCCATAAAATAAACTGGCAATATTCTGCTGATCCATTACAGGATCTAAATGAAATTGAAAAGGCATACGTAATTCAATTTTATCTCCGTCTTTCCACTTACGGTTTAAAGTAAGATAGCTTCCAGGAACCGCTTTTACTTTGACCTCTTTTCCATTTATTTTTACAAAAAATCCTTTCGTTGCCCAATGTGGTACACGTACATTTAAATCAAATTTTCCTTCTCCTTTGATCGTTAATTGTGTATGATCTTCATTTGGAAAAGAAGTCGTCTGTTCTATCGTTACATTTTTTTCTTTCCATTTTACTGTTGATGGAACATATAAATTAACATATAAAGCCTGATTGTCAATGCTTTTAAAATAAATTGAATTCTGCAATTTGGTGCTGCTTTCCAAAGCTGTTCCGTTACAACACGTAAAACCATCCATTTTTGGATTACCAAATTGTTTTATTGAACCTGGTCTCAAAGGAACATGGTAGGTATTGGCTGGTGTATTCTCTGCTACCGAAGCCAAAATATGATTGTATAAGCCTCTTTCATAATAATCCATATACTCCGCACGCTGATCGTAAAGGAATAAACCGCTGGTTAATTTCAGCATATTGTAAGTCGCACAAGTTTCGTTTTGTCCGCCTGCAGAAAATCCGTTCTCATAAATTGTTGATGGCTGACTGATAAAACATTCCGCATTGGCAGGATTACTTGCCCCAGCAACACCTCCAATGCTGTACATATAATCATTTGTGGTTTTATACCAGAAATTATCAGCAATACGATAATAATCAGGTGTTTTGGAATCGTGATACATTTCAAGCGCACCCACAATCTGTGGAATATGCTGATTGGCATGTAAACCACGAAAAGTATCTACATTTTTTGCTAATCCGTTGGAATGTTTAGCATCACCATAAAATACTTTGATGTTATCGAATAACTGAGCAACTTCCAGATATTGTTTTTCATTGGTGATTCGGTAAAGGCGTGCCATCACTTCATTCATTCCTCCAAATTCTCCAGCAATATATCTGTTCCACATGCTGATTAGCGTTTCATTAGGCAATTTTTTCATTCTAGCATACACCCAATCTCCCATTCCTTTGGATATTTCGAGCGCTTTCTCATTACCGCTTACTTCGTAAACATCTAATAAACCAGCCAAAATTTTATGTAAAGTATAATAGGGTGCCCAAATTTGTGTTTTCTGTCCTCCGTAATTAGCGCCTTTTTCCAACATTATAAATTGATCTGGTGGATAAGCGCTGATAAAACCTTTTCCCCAATTCCAATAATCGGTACGAATTCCTTCTGTACTTAAATCAGAATCATAGGCTGTTTTACCTGGGCCGAAAGGAACCGCTGTTGGATCTGATACTGAAAGTCCTCCAGCTGTTTGAGGTTTTCCAGATAGTTGAGCCAAATCATAAAGCGTATCGACCAGATAATTCATTTTTTTTGCGAAATCTTCGTGCAACGCACTGTCATATCCTGTACTTGCATACGCCTGAGCGATTGCTGTTAAATAATGACCTGTTGCATGACCTCGCAGTTTGGTATCCTGTGTATCCCAAACCCCTAAAGCTTCTGCATTTTCGGGTTGTTTTTGTCCAAAAGCGTTGCGAAACATATATAAGAACGAATCCGGATTTGTTGCTGCAAGTGTTTTAATGAACTTCTCTCTATTTTCAATAAATTTTGTGTCATGTCCATGAGAATCTGAGCTTAATGTTACTTCATCTAAATTAAACACTTTTAGTTTAAGTTCTGGAGTCGCAGCTTCTTTTGCCGATTGAACGGTAACAACTGCTTTAGGTTTTAATTCTGTACCTGAAACTATTCCGGTCACAGTATATTGTCCTGCTTTTAGCACAGAACTATTATCCGTCGGTGCAGGCCAAATTACTTTAACTTCGGGACCTTCAATTCCGTTAGCATATATTCCTTTTAAAGTTCCGGGTAATCTAGGAAGATCTCCCACTACAGTCTGTACTTTGATATCTGAAACGCCCGTTAGATATTGATTATACAATTGAGGAGTTTTCACAGGATATTTTGGCAGATCGCCTGTCGGCTGTTCTGGTTCCTCTTCTTCAGCTTCACTTTTTAAAGAATTATGGTAAATTTTTCCGATCTGTTTTTCTGTTAAAGGAACTCTGTAGATTCTAAAATCATGTAATTTGGCTTTTAAATAAGGATCTTCGGGCGAAATTGATTTCCCAATATTCAAAACATTATTTTTAGCTGTATTAGAATCAAACAATTGATCTAGTTTTAATTTTGCAATTTTAGTTGTTCCTGTTAAAATGCCATTAACATAAGTATTTAAAGACTTTGATGGAATATCAATTACAACTACTAAATGAACCCATTTATTAGTTTCTAAAACAGGGCCATCAGTCTTATACTTTTCTCCTACTGTAGTAATTTCCGTTTGCAGGTTATTCTTTTCTTTATTTCCAGTCGGAGCAACAAAAAAATGAGTTTTGCTGTTTTTTCCGAAATCAAAAAAATGCTGATTTCGCTGATCAGAAAGTAAATAAATCCATCCTGAAATACTTAACGATTCTTCATTTGCAAATACACTTCCTGGAATCGTAACATAAGCATTGCTGCCTGCTGTCAAAGAAAGTACTTTTCCAAATTGAGCATCATTTTCAAATTTCATTTTGGACTCTGACATAATACCATGCAGATTATTTCGAGACCAATCCTTTGCATCGCCATCAAACACATAACGAGCAATCAATTCTGTTTCGCCAATACCGTCCAGAATTTGATCTCCGCCTTGTGCCCATAAAGTCGTTTTATTAAAGGAGCCCAAACTCAACATTGCAAATAGTAATAGTCTAGATAATTTCATATAAAAAAAAAGTTTAATATTTCAGTTTTAACTTAACCAGAAGAGTTCAAAACATATTTAATCGTGTAAAATACACATTTATCAAAAATAGCCAATAATTCTTAGCTTATTGAATGTTTTAACAATTGTAAAATTAGAAGCAATTAGCAAAATAATCCAACCATATTTTATCCTAAGCCAATACTATATTATCTTAAATTAAACATTTTAACAGTTTTACAGAATAATTCAGATAACAATCAACTAAATAAAGGAGCAGTAAACTTTATTACAATTAAGGTTCAAATAATCCAAACCGTATTAAACAATTTCCTATTTTAGTGGCACTTACTTAAACCTTACCAAGACTACAACTTCGATGAAATTTTCTAAGAAAAATTATTATTACGCCTTACTGTTTTTCCTATTTAGTAACCTAACCAGTTACAGCCAACAGAACTATAGTTTTAACCATTATCTGGTGGAAGATGGACTACCACACAATATTATCAATCACATTATTCAGGATAAAAAAGGATTTATGTGGTTTGCTACCACTAATGGTTTGAGCAAGTATAATGGATATCGATTCAAAAACTACAAAACAGAAGCTACGGATAAAGTTTTGATGAAAAACAACCGTATCGATTGGATTACCGAAGATGCTTATGGAAAAATTTGGATGCGCACTTTGTCCAACAAAAACAAAGCTTACTGCTTTGATCCTGCTCTAAACGAATTTTGGGGAGCCGAACTAATACCAGAAGTAGTAAAAAACAATATAGAAATTACTCAGATACTTCCTCAAAAGTCAGGTTTGGTATGGCTTATCACAAAAAACAATGGTTGTATCGCCATTACAAACAATAGTTATTCCTATCAAATTTTCAGCAAAGACAATAGACGATTAAATAGCAATAAAGTCATAACTGTTTTTGAAGATCATTCCAAAAACAGCTGGATTCTAACGGAGCGTGGTATTATGCAGCTAAAAGCAAATCAACTTCAGACCAATCCAAAATCGCTTTTAGGAGCAAATGAACAATCTAAAACATTTTACTGCGCACTGGAACTGGAAGACGAAATCTGGTTTGGAGGCGCTGACAGCAATTTGCTTCAATATACAAAAGGAACACAAAACTATAGAACACATCAATTAGGTTTAAAGGGCGAGATTATTATTCTAAAAAAAGTAGACCCTTCCACAGTTATCGCCATAACTGAGCAGGCTGATTTTTGTCTACTGAACATTTATACTGGACAAACAAGTAAGTTTAAAACTTCTGATATAACAAATCTCGAACAAAAGAAAATAAACGTTATAAGGCTAACACAAGATTTATTATGGTTTACCAATAATGATGAAGCCGGAATTTACGCTGTGAATATAAAAACTAAAAAAGTAAGTTATTTTCCCGCAGGCGCTGATGAAACTGGACTAACTCAGTTTTCAGTAAAAGCGACAGTATTAACCAATACAAAAGGAGAAATCTGGGTGCAACCCAATAATGGCAGTTTTTCAAAATATGATGTTGCTACAAATCGTTTAATTCCTTTTGAAACTACAGCTTATTTTCCCAAAGGAAACTTCAGTAATAAATTTCATATTGCCTACTTTGACCGACAAGGTAATTTATGGTACAATACACAAACAGCAGGAATTATAAAAGTTACTTTCAGTCAAAATAATTTTAAAGCTTTAAAAATTGAAAATCCTCAAATAAAATTAGGCATTAAAGATGTACGTGCCATGTTTCAAGACAAAAACGAAAATATTTGGGTAGCCAACAAGCAAAACCAGCTCATTCTTTTTGACAAAAACTTTAAAAAACTCGGATGTATTTCACCTGATGGTCAATTAGTTCCTCAGGCTGTTTGGAAAAAACCAATTTACAGCATTATTCAAGACAAAGAATCTGTAATATGGATTGGTACACGTGGAGACGGACTCTTTAAATTTACTCAAAAAGATCAACACTATAGCTATCAAGTTCAACGCTTTAAGAATATAGAAAATAATCCGAACAGTTTAAGCAATGATAATATTTATACCATTTTTGAAGATCAGTCTAAACGTTTATGGGTTGGCACTTTAACTGGATTAAACTTAATTCGAAAACGAGGAAATACTTTAGATTTCATCAATCAAAATGGCCGATTAAAGAACACGCTGCTTGAGAAGCATTTGCATATTCGCTGTATCAAACAGGACAAACAAGGCATACTATATATAGGTTCTACCACTGGACTATTAGTAGTAGATGGTAAAAAAAGGTTTCCAGAACTAGTTTCTTCTATTAAAGTTTATGAAAAAACACAGCAGGAAACAGCTTGTCCAAAGAGTAATGATATTATTGATTTCTGTATGACTAAAAGTGGTCAGGCATTTATCGCAACTGCTGATGGCGGCATTAGTAAAGTCACAACCAGAGATGCATCGGGATATCCAAAAGAATTCAAACATTATACGCAAAAAGAGGGACTTCCATCCAATAATATTTTATCATTATTGGAGGACAATGATCAAAATTTATGGATCACAACTGATTATATCTTGACGCGCTTTAATCCTAGAGCAGAACTTTTCGAAGTATATTCGGAAGTAAAACCAATTATGACCTTTAATAATTTTACCGAAGCGACAAGGATTAAATTACAAAGCGGCGAATTATTGTTTGGTTATGCCGAAGGATTACTGCATTTTTTCCCAAACCAGATAAAATCAAATAATACTATTCCAACATTAGCCTTAACAGATTTTCAGGTTTACAATCAAAATAGTAATAATGCTCCTTTTAATTTATCATACTCGATAGACAGTAATCCTGTAATAGAATTAAAACACAATCAGAACTTTTTTAATATCGAATTTGCAGCATTGGATTATATCAATCCTGAAAATATCAAATATGCTTATAAATTGGAAGGTTTTGATGAAAATTGGAATTATACCAACGATCAGCATGCTGCCTTTTATACCAATGTTCCAAAAGGAAATTACATTTTCAAGGTAAAATCGACCAACAGTCAAGGAAACTGGGTAGCCAATGAAAGACAGATCAATATTACTGTACAGCCAGCGATTTGGAATACCTGGATTGCCTATATTATTTACAGTATGCTTGTACTCGGTATTATTTGGGGGATTAATCATGTAGTTTTGACCATGTACAGACTCAAAACCAATACGCAAATGGAGAAAGATATGTTTGAAATGAAACATAAATTTTTCATTGATATTTCACACGAACTCCGAACTCCTCTTACTTTGATTACGGGGCCTGTTGATTATCTTATTAATGATTCCGGAACTTCTGAAGTAGTAAAAAAACAATTAACTTATGTGTCTCAAAACACCAACCGACTGCAACGATTGGTTAATCAGATACTAGATTTTAGAAAGATACAGGATCAAAAACTGCAAATCTCAGAAATCAATCTTACTGTATTTGCCAATGATATATTCAACAACTTTCTAGAGACTGCACAAGAACGAAATATAACCTATCTGTTTGAAGTTGAAGGAGAAGATTTTCGTTTATGGGCTGATAAAAGCGCCTTAGAAAAGATTTTAATGAATTTGCTATCCAATGCTTTTAAGTATACTCCAGACGGAAAATCGATTACATTAAAAATTACAAAAACGTCAAACCAATTGCAATTGCAGGTTATCGATTCTGGTTTAGGTATTCAAGAAGATTTTCAGAACCGTATTTTTAATCGATTTTCATCTTATAACACCAATGCCAATAATCCGAGTACTGGAATCGGACTTTCTATGGTTAAGGAATTGGTGGAACAGCATCATGCTGAAATTACTTTTAGCAGTAAAGCCAATGAAGGAAGCACTTTTACTTTACGCTTTAAAATTGGCCATAATCATTTTAATGATGATGTAGAAATTCTTAATGAAGAACCTACAGCAATAATTGAGATTGCAAAAGAAGAAAATACGATACAAAAAACAAATGAAAAAGTCAAAGTATTAGTTGTTGAAGATGATTTGAATTTACGCACTTTTATAAAAAATGTATTGGAAGAAGATTATGAAGTAATCGAAGCCGAAGATGGCGAAGATGGATACCAAAAAATAGTCGAAAACACTCCCGATTTTGTAATTAGCGATATTATGATGCCAAAACTTAACGGAGTAGATTTGCTGAAGAAAATTCGAAACAACATAGAAACCAGCCACGTTCCTGTTGTATTATTAACCGCAAAAACAACAATAGAAAGTCAGTTGGAGGGAATGAATTATGGCGCCGATGATTATATTACCAAACCTTTCAGCGTAAGTTATTTACGAGCCCGTATTGTCAATTTACTAGAACAGCGCAAACGCTTACAAAGCATTTTTGAAAACTATGACAAGAATACCTTAAAAAACGAACCTAGTCCTAAAGAAGATTACGAACCTAAACCACATTTAGTAAGTGATAAAGACGAAGAAATAATGCGTAAAATCATGGATTGCATCGAAGAAAATATCGACAATAATGAATTTTCTGTTGAAATTCTCGGAAGTACTGTAGGTTTGAATCGAACGACTTTATACTATAAAATCAAAAGCTTAACGGGCTATTCCCCTGTTGAATTTATTCGTGATATCAGAATAAAACGTGCTGCACAACTATTATCGGACAGCCAGTTACTGATTAAAGAAATAGCCGATATGACTGGTTTTTCAGATATGAAATATTTTACCAAATCCTTTAAAAACAAATACGGAGATACTCCAACAGAATACCGACAGAAGCATAAAGCGTAAAAGTTAAAAAGATTACGTAATCAGTAAAAATCTAAAAATAGGATTCTAAATTTTAATTCAACCACAAATTGCACAAATTCACACAAATTAATTTGCGAAAATTTGTGCAATTTGTGGTTATATAAAAAAAAAAAACAGAATCCTTTACGCATAAAAAAAGAAGTCCGAAGACTTCTTTTATCCTAGTGCCAATGAAAGTAACTAATTACAATTAACCACAAAAATACTTAATGACTTAAACCATAACCACCAGATCGAAAAAAAATTAAACTTAAACTTAAAACCTTATTTTTCAATTTTAGAGACTCTAAACCAGTCCACATCGGCATAACCGGCATTATTTATCGTTCCTTCTCTTAGAGCTACAAAACCAACTTTTGAACCTATCCAGGTTCCCTCAGAAGCAATAAATTCAGAACCGGCTTTTATATACTTTTTATCATCTAAACTGTAATAAAACTGGCACTTCCCTCCTTTTTGAACCGTTACTCTGAAATAAAAAGTATTATTAGAAAGTGCTGCAATTTCAGTTGCAGTTTCTACAGCTCCTTTATCGGCCTTAGAGGCTGATAACTGCATTAATTTTAATTGACCATTAATTTGTTTAACCGTTAAACTGCTATAGCTTCTTCCCATCACAACCAATCCAAATTGTTCATTATCAAAATTGGGCGTAAATGTTATTTTAGAAGTTGCCATAAACTCTTCAGCAGGAAATTTTTGCGCCAGAATATTAGGCACCTGCCATAAACTTTTAAAATCCGCTGGCTTTGGAATACAATTCAAACGGAAATAGCCCATACCAGCTGAAGGATAACCCCAAACCAACTGTTTATTTGCATGCCACTGCCACTGAAATCCTTGCACAGGTTCATTAAATTCATCTGAATCTGGAGGTGTTGCTAAAGGATATTGTCCATTTACGTTAGGTTTTTTAAAAGTCAATACAGGTTCTCCAATACCATTTTTATCATTATCTACTCCCATAACCGGCCAGTCATTTTTCCAACTCATCGGATTTAAATGCACCACACGGCCATAAGCTCCCTGATCCTGGAAATGTATAAACCAGTCTTCTCCTGTTATTGTATCAACCCAGGCTCCCTGATGCGGACCATTTACAACTGTTTTTCCTTGCTCCAAAACAACCTTTTCTTCATAAGGTCCATATATAGATTTTGATCTTAGGATTAACTGCCAGCCTGTTGCCACACCACCTGCCGGAGCAAAAACATAATAATAACCATTGCGTTTATAAAACTTAGGTCCTTCAACAGTCGTATGATTTTTATGACCATCAAACAAAAGCACCTCATCATCATTAGCCATACAGCTTAAAGGATCTATGGTACAAAGCATTAAAACACTTTTAGTTCCAGCACGGCTTCCCGCCAACGCATATCCTAGATAAGCCTTCCCATCTTCATCCCAAAATGGTGCAGGATCTATAATTCCTTTGGCAGCTTTAATCAAAACAGGTTCTGACCATTTACCATAAGGATTTTTAGTTTTGGTCATATAGATTCCGAAATCGGGATCTGGATAAAAAATATAATATTCCTCGTTATGAAAACGAATGCAAGGCGCCCAGACCCCATTTCCATGCTGTATTTTATCATAGGTTTCTACAGGAGGCTGTTTTGGCAACGCATAATTCACTAACTTCCAATTGACTAAATCATTGGAATGCAGAATTGGAAGTCCTGGAATACAATTAAAAGACGAAGCAGTCATAAAATAATCTTTCCCCACACGGCAAACATCGGGATCGGAATAATCGGCGTAGATAATTGGATTTTTATAATTTCCGTTTCCTAAGTCGGATACCCAAACCTTAGAAAGCGTTTCTGTATTTTTTTGTGCATAAACACAACCCATTTTTGTCAGCACTAAACAAGCAAGTGCTACATATTTTATTTTCATCTGAATATATTTAATTTCGATTTAAGATTAAAGAACCGCCCATTGAGGATGCTTTTCCAGCATTAAACAAGCCATTATAAATGGACCAATCGCCTTTCCATCATTAGATCTAACCGCTTCATGAATATAATAATCATAAGTGCCGTTTCGAACCAGATTGTCTGCTGGACCTAAACCAGCACCTGCACAGCAAGATGTAATCTCTATTTGATTATTGGCGTCTGTTTTTATAAACTCTTTCCTAAAACCTGAATAGGCTTTTTTCAGGTTTTTCAGGTATTTTTTATTTAAGACTTCTAATTGAATTCCTTTGGCCAAGCCATAAACAAACATAGCTGAAGCAGTGGCTTCACGATAATTTCCTTCTCGGTTTGGATAATTAAGCACCTGAAACCATACGCCTGTAGATGGATCCTGAGCTTTTATAAGCGCATTGGTCAGATCTTGAAACATTACTTCTAAAGCTTTACGATCTTTGTGATTGGCAGGAAGATATTCTAAAACATCTATCAATGCCATATATAGCCATCCTACGCCACGTCCCCAAAAGTTTTGGGATAGTCCGGTTTTAGGATCAGCCCAGTAAACTGTTTTACTGGCATCCCATCCGTGATAATATAATCCTGTTTTGGAATCTTTTAGATATTTCTGTACCGTCAGCAATTGACTAGTAATATCATCAAAAGCCTGCGGATCATTAAATGTAGCAGCATATTGTGCATAAAACGGAAGTCCCATATACAAACCATCTAACCAAACCTGATTGGTATAAATTTTCTTATGCCAGAATACTCCCTGATCAATTCTGGGCTGTTTTTTTAATTGTTCATGAAGTGTTTCAATCGCTATGCGGTAGCGTTCGTCTTTTGTTTTTTCATATAAAAAAAATAATATTTTACCCGAATTAACATCGTCGAGTTTAAAAGACTCTAAACGATAGCCGTCAATAATTCCTTGCTTGTTAATCAATACATCAGCATAAGTGTTTTTGACATAATCGAAATATTTTGGATTGTTTTTCTCTTTACTGACTTCTTGTAATGAAAGACTAACCAAACCTTGTACATAACCCCATGAAGGCTTTTGCTGAAAATCGGTCATCCATGCATCTGGATTATTATATAGTACAGATTCGGCTAGCTGTACTGAAAACGGCTTTTTTTGATTCTGCCCAAATACGATTACTGAGCAGCATAAAAGAGCCAAAATAGTCAATCGCCCCAAAATCTGTCTTTTTAATTTTTCTTTTTTAAACTTAAACATAACAATCTTAAATTAATCGAATAGTATTCATTCATGACCGATATTCTGGAAAGAATGATTTAAAAATTTATAATCACAAAACTACTTGCTGACAAGGAACAAAGAGAGGTCAATATGCAAAATGTAAGGGGGCATTTGACAAAAAATTGCCTTCTCAGCAATATCAAGTTAAAAGACGACGGAAATCATTATAAAAAGATATCCCCTTTTCAACTTATTCTTCGGCATAAAAAGTATAAATACCTCCTTTTTCTGTTTTGATATCATATTCAAAAACTTTCGGACTTTTTATACCAATTAGTTTCGCTTCCGCTGAAATAATTGGATTTTGTATGTCCGGAATTTTGAAAAAGAAATTAGGATTTTCACCTCTAGCAATTGTCAAAACTTTCCCTTTTAGTTTTGAGTGGCTTCTTAAGCGAAGATTTCCTCCAAGATTTGATTTTATGGTTACTGATGTAATTTTTCCTTTATCCCATTTCATTTCTCCAATTTCAAAACCACCCTGAGCTTTCAATCCTGCAACATTTCCTTTTTCCCATTCATCTGGCAAAGCTGGTAATAAATGAACTACGCCATCATAACTTTGCAGTAACATTTCAGATATGCCAGCGGTACAGCCAAAATTACCATCGATTTGAAATGGCGGATGTGCATCAAAAAGATTCGGATACGTACCGCCTGATTCTCCTTTACTTTCCATTGGCGCAGGACGAAGCTGATCTTTAATCAATTTAAAAGCTTTATTACCGTCTAACAATCGAGCCCACCAATTTACTTTCCAACCCATTGACCAGCCGGTAGAAACATCTCCTCTGGATATTAATGTATTCTTTGCTGCTTCAACCAGTTCGGGCGTTCTTAAAGGAGATAACTGACCTGAAGGAAACAATCCGTACAAATGCGAAATATGTCGGTGTTTATCATTTGGCTTATCCCAATCGTGCAGCCATTCCTGTAATTGCGAATACTGTCCTATCTGCATAGGCGGTAATCGTTTTAAAGCTACAGCAACGGAATCAGCAAAATTCTTATCCGTTTCCAGCACTTTAGAAGCATTGATAATATTATTAAAAAGATCAAAAACCAATTGATTGTCCATTGTAGTTCCTGCTGAAACCCCAACACCGCCTTGATACGTATTTTCAGGAGAAATGGATGGAGATACTACTAACCATTTTTTCTCTGGTTCTTCCTGCAATACATCAAGATAAAACTGCGCCGCTCCTTTCATAACTGGGTAATACTCTTTTAAAAATGCTGTATCGCCTGTATAAAGATAATGTTGCCATAAATGCTGGGTTAACCACGCGCCACCCATAGGCCACATTCCGTAAAATCCGCCATCTACTATGCCTGTTATACGCCATAAATCGGTATTATGATGCAGGTTCCAGCCTCTGGCATGATACATTTCTTTTGCGCTTTCTTGTCCTGTAACAGCTAAGTCTTTCAACATGCTGAAAAGAGGCTGATGCATCTCACTCAGATTGGTTGTTTCAGCAGGCCAGTAATTCATTTCGGTATTAATATTTACGGTGTATTTGCTATCCCAAGGCGGACTTAATTTATGATTCCAAATTCCCTGCAGATTCGCTGGCTGATTCCCCGGTTGTGAACTGGAAATTAGCAGATATCTTCCGAACTGAAAATAAAGCGCCACTAACTGTGGATCATAATTTGTATTGAATTCTTTAATTCTTATATCGGTTGTTTTCTTTGACTGAGGAGAATCGCCAAGATTCAACGAAACTCTATTAAAATATTTCTGATAAGCCGAAATATGATTTTGATAAGCTGTCTCATAGCTTTTCTGAGAAGCTTTTTCTAAAATAGTTTTAGATTTCTGAAACGGATTTTCTGAAAGCTCTTTATAATTTTTAAAATTAGTAGCCAATGAAATTCGGATTACAACCTCATCTGCTTTATCAATGAAAAGCTTCTCTTCTTTTGCGGTTAATGTTCCTCCTTTTAAAGTACATCCGACCTGACCAACGTAATTTATTTTTCCAACTTTATTATCAACACTACCAGAAGTACCTTCGAAAATTAGTCTATTTTCTGCCGTTCTAACGGAATTCAATACTTGCGGGCTTGTAGAAGTTATGGAAAAACTAATACTCTTTTTCTTGTCTGCGGTTAATTTTACAATAACGACATCATCAGGAAAAGAAGCTAAAATTTCTCTTTTGTATGATATGCCGTTTACTTTATAACTAACGGAAGTGACCGCTTTTTCAATATCCAAATCCCATTTATAATTAGAAAACTTTTCGTGTTCAGGAAAATCAAACCATAAACTTCCTGCGGTTTGATAGGGCATTCCATAATTTAAATCTTTTGGAGCCTGTCTTAGGAAAGTTTCATTAGAAAGGTCTTGAGCTTCCTTATATTTTTTATCGAAAATCAGTTTTCGAATAGTTTCAATATTACCAAAGGTATTTTTAGGCACATTATTTCCTGGTTCCCCTGCCCAAATGGTTTCTTCATTCAGCTGTAATTCTTCTTTTTTAGGATTTCCAAAAACCATGGCACCTAAACGCCCGTTTCCAATAGGAAGCGCTTCGTTCCAATTGGATGCTGGTTTGTCGTATTGCAACACTAGTTTCTGAGCATTTAACTGGACAGTTGCCATTATGAAACAAAGGAATCCAGTTATTCTTTGATATTTTACTATTTTCATTTTGTACTAAAGATAAAACACGTTTCCAATAGTCGGCTTACCTGCAAAAAACAAAACTATTTTCTGCAGGCGGGACTGACTAAAAAACAAAAACGAATTGAATAATTCTAAAAAGGATTATAATTTTAACTGCTCTTCGGTCTGTTTAACTACTATGCTATTCATGTAGACCTCGATATTATCATAGGTTTTGCTAAGATGATGTTCATTTGCATCATTTTTTGAAGGATCAAGACCATTCTTTTTTTCCCATTCATCCGGCATTCCGTCATTATCAGTATCCTTTAAAGGAATAGCTGAGGCTAAATTTGGCCATCCGCCTACAGCATTCTGACTGTCTATGATTCCATTTTTACTGCCATTTCCGCCATCAGTAATTGTTACTTTACCGCTTTTCACATCATTGATGATACGAATATCAATTACATCACGAACCAAAGAAGCTCCAGCATATTTTAATACCAAATCATACGCTTTTTGAGCTGTATGAGTCGTAACAGGCAAAGCATTATGAGGTTTATTTTGTTTAATTGCATTTTTATCTGCATCCGAAACTACACCATAACCTAGGGAAAATTGATTGAAAACACCATAGGTCCAATTGTCCTTTGTCGTTTTTGGAGACCCTTCGATTACATTTCCATCGATATAATATTTTCCCCAAATATTATATACAGGATTGGGAGAAATAATCCCTTTCGTATTTTTATCAATAGAAATAATACGATCCTTTTTTACAGTTGCTGGCCCTGGTTTGTAATAACAGTTTACAATATTGACATTCATAGCTTCGCCACCATAACAGCTATTTCCTCCCCAATTGTAAATTACATTATTACGTAAATCAACTAAATCGGTAAGTGCAAAAGCATGATTGGCATATTCGCCCAAACGAGGATTACGACTGTCATTACTGGCTACTAAATTATGATGGAAAGTGGCATTTTTACCGCCCCAAATTCCTCCATATCCATGAGATCCTTTAGCATGAAAAGAGTTTTTTAAAGCTTCTGAAATAATGCACCACTGTAGCGTAAAGTTTTCGTTCTGATAAAAAGAAACACATTCATCTGTGGACCAGCTTACAGAACAATGATCGATAATTACATTTTTCTGAAAACGTCCGCCAAGTGCATCCGCTTCAATTTTATTTACATCTCCCATTCGGAAACGAAGGTATCGCATGATAACATTATCAGCGCTCACACTTACATCGTAGTGCGCCACACAAATACCGTCACCCGGCGCGGTCTGACCTGCAATTGTAATATCCTTGTTTCTAATATGCAGCGGTGACTTTAAATAAATCGTCCCGCTGATATCAAAAACAACAATCCTTGGCCCTTTTTGGTTGATGGCATATCGTAAAGTACCCGCTGTATCAGTGTCTTCTAAAGAAGACACTTTAATTACTTTTCCCCCTCTTCCGCCTGTGGCTTTAGCACCTCCGCCTTCTGCACCTGGAAAAGCAAAAGCTTCCTCTATTATAGGCTCTTTATTTATGATTTTATCTTTTAAAGCATCTGAAGTATGACTCCATTTTTCAGCGGGTATAAAAGATAATATACTGTAAGTACAAAATATTCCTAATACAGTACCAGTTAGTTTTTTATGCATGATAAGTATAGTTATTTAGTCTCTGTTTGCAGTCTCGGTCTCAGTTTGCAGTCTCAGTTTTCAGTTTTAGTCTCCAGTTTAAAAAACTTTGCATCTTTGTAACTTTGTAACTAATTGATAATTTCAATGACAACAAAGGGAATATGATTGTCATAACTCCCTTTGTTTCAAATCAGTTAAAAATTAAAACCATCTTTTATCTCCTGCTACGCCTGTACCAGCGAAACCTGTACCTTCTTTTATATGAAAATCGCCAACAGCAGGATTTACAAATAAACCATAAATATCTAACGGAACTGCTGTAATTCCTGTAAATGGTCTGGCATCAACAATTAAATCTTTGGTCATATAACTACCTGTGTATGAAATTTGAATACTTGCATAAGTACCATTGGTGCTATTGATTTTAGCTCCTCCGTTTGGCCCTCCAATAATCATATTCTGAAGCGTAAGCTGTACTGGTTTTGCATTATCAAAAAGCCATAAATGTCCCATTGCAGTCGTAATATTTACGCAGGTAATGTTTGAAAAATTAATTTTTGTTGCCACACGAACATCCGCAAAACGAGTACTGATTTCTGTTAAAGTACAATTTTGAGCCGTAATCGAATTGATAACCTGTCCAGCTGCTACGTTAAAGACACCATAACCTCCTGTTCTGGAAATCTTGCTATTTACAACATTCACATCATTTACTACAGAAGTACCGCTTAAACGTACTATAGAGTTAATATTATCTATTTCGCAGCCGTCAATATTAATGTTGTGTACATTTTTGGTTCCTAAATCAATAAAAAATGCGGCAGCAGAAGTGGTGTTTAGATATTGAATAATTAAATCATTAATCTGTGTTTGTACTCTAAAACGTGCATTTAGTAATTTAGGCAGTACACCATTAGAATCGGCAACACCCACAAAAGCAATATCATTAACTCCTGTCGGAATAGTGATATCTCCACCAATGTTATAAGTTGTATTTTTATCGAAAACAATGGTAAAGTTTTTAGAACCTGCAGCTACTAGGTCGCTAATAGCGGTTGCAATTGTAGTTGCATTATCAGTAGGAAGTACATTGTAAATCGTACTGTCGAATATACCTGTAGTTCTCACATTCAACGAACCTCTTACATTTGAATCATTAAGAATTTTTACTGTATAACTAGTTCCAATAGCCAAATTATCTATAACCAAAGAACCCGTTGTTTTCTGCTGTTCGGTTAAAGAAATTTCTCTAATACTTACTCCAGCTTGGTCATATAAAACAACTTTAGTAACCCTTGGAGAAATAATCCAGTCAACAGTTAAACTATTTGCCGCTGGAGTATAACTTTTAAATAACTGCTCCGCAGGTGTTCTAAAAAAGATCTGGCTTAGTTTAGATTCAAGTCCGGTAGCTTCACTTACACTTTTCATACGAACCGAATAACCAGAATCACCATCCAGCTCACTAAATAGTTCACGGTATTCTACTTTGGTCTGATTGGTAGAAGTTGCAAAAGGAATCAAACTAGCACTTGATAATTCAACCGTTTTTACAATTTGATTGAATTGCAAACTGTCTTTACTAAACTCAAATATATATTTAGTAGCGTCAATGGATTTTGTAAATTTTAATTCTACCTGAGTAGATTCAACTTTAGAGACTTCAAAAATCAAAGATTTAAAAAGGCGTTCGTGTCCTTCTTCTACATCCCAATCGTTATAATCTTTTTCACAGCTTACAAATACTAAAGCAAGCATAGAAAATAATCCGAATATTATATTTTTTTTCATTTTTTCCAATTTTAGAGGTTAAGACTTAATATCCGAAGGAGTTTGTTAAATTACCTTTAGACTCAAATAAATCTTCATAATAAATACAGAAATAATGTCTGTAATTACAGCTTTTATTTCCCATAGTGTATTGCACCAAATTGGATTGAATTTCTCCTCCATTAGTCATGGAACTTAAGAAGCTAGAATAATCATACGATTTATTAATACCTGTCGCCGCCAATAAAATACGTACCGGCCAATCGATATAATTTTTATTGGTTCCGCTGGTTGGTTTCTGTGCATTTTTTGTAAACCAAGACGCAGATAAATATTCCGGTCCAGGGCTGGCTCCTAAATTTCTATAGTAATTAATTGAACTCTTATCGATATATTCTGCATTCTTGAACTTGTAATAAATTGTCTGCGGAAAGTCAGATGCTTGATACGTTTTGTCAAAAATGGTAACCGCTTGTTTATTGTCCAACATTAAACACAATGTTTTTTTCATGGTTTCAATTTTATCGTATAAAAGTCCCCATCTTACCAAATCATGTTTACGGATAGCTTCACAGCCAAATTCCCATGCACGCTCATTCACAATGGCATTGAAGAAATCAGCATCATATTGTTTTACTTTTGATGAATTGCTTCCAAAAGCGCGGGCTCTTACGGTTTCTAATGCCTGACGCGGTGACATTTTTGCCACAGCATTAACATTATCTGGATTTGACAACTGACTTTCTGCTTCGGCAAACATCAAATAAATATCAGAATAGCGCATTAAAATCCAGTTTACTCCAGTGGCAATACGGGAATTCGCTGTTTTATGCAAAGTCAAATAAGAAGGATTCATCCAGTCAAGACGCCATTTTGCAAAACTGACATTAAGAGCATCTGTTTTCATTGTCTCTTTGTTTTCGCTTCCATAACTAGTCCAAGACAAAGTAGTATCCCTGCGTAAATCGTCCGGGTCAAAAGAATAAAAATAATAGGCCTGTGAACTCACATAACTTCCTCCAAAACCTCTTGAACCATATTTGGTATTAGAAGCTACTTCATACCCCATTAATGAACCAATGTCTCCATTATTCCCTAGACCAAAAGCCACTTCGAATAAGTTTTCATTTGAAGCATTCTGTCCTAGATTACAAACTGTTTTCCAGATATTTTCATAATTTGGATCTAAAGAATGCTGATGTTCTGAACTTCCTAAAATTTCTGCGGTTTGCTGCGCTACAATCTGATAGTAATCACGCCAGTTTTTAACACGTCCCACATAATATCCATTTTCAGCCTGCATTGTTGGATGATGTTCCACATTTTCATCTGAAAAAAGGTTACCATCGTGTAACGACCATCCTCCTGCAAATAATGCTACTCTCGCTAACAATCCTTTGGCGAAAGCCTTAGAAATACGTTCTGCTGTAGTATATTCTGGTGCCGTTTTAAGATATGGCAGATATCCTACAGCTTCAGTCAAATCTTTTACCAGTTCTGCATAAACGGCATCTCTATCTGTTTTTCCGATATAGACATTAGAAAGATCCGATTTTGATGGTTCGCCTTTATAAGGAATATCACCCCAAAATCTAACCAATTCAAAATAAGCAAGAGCTTTAAGGGTTAAGGCTTCACCTAAAAGCGGTTTCATTTCGTTTGCTTTGGATTCGTAAATAGGAGAATTGCGAATGCCGTCTACAGCAGTGGAAGCCAATTCGGCAAACTGAAACAAACTCTCCCATTTGGTCGTAGTGTTATAAGGATCATCATAAAAATTACCCGCTCCAGAATCAGAACTTGTCGAGTTGTATCCTGTTGTTGTAAATCCTGAATTGGTTTCAATATCACTGACACCCTGCCAGTTTACAGACAATTTCTGTCCATAAATGTAGGTATCTGTCATTTTTCCATACACTCCCATCACGGCAGCTTTAGCCATTGAAGTAGTATTGAAAACCGTTTGTGAACTTAATTTTGAAGGCGAAGTGGTTTCCAAAAAGTCCTCATTGCAGGAAACGGTTCCTAAGACAAGAAGGACAAATGCAGTATAAATATATTTTTTCATGATAATAGACAATTAAAAAGTTATGTTGGCACCAAATAATAGGGTTCTGGCTTTTGGATAAGCCGACCAGTCAAGTCCAGGTGTTAAAGGAGAACTATTTGTACTTACTTCTGGATCTTGTCCTGAGTAACGAGTCCAAACTTTTAGGTTATTACCCGACACATAACATCTTACTTTTTGAATAAATTTTCCTTTGGCAATAGTTTCAGGAAGTGTATAACCAATAGTAAGATTTCCTAAACGCAGAAATGAACCGTCCTCAATAGCCCAATCTGTAATAATAGTAGAGTTAGACAATGGATGCCAGATGCTTGCACCTTGGTTTATTTCCTGCAATAATTGCGGATTGGCATCATTACCAAACATGATATTATTTCCAGTAACTGGATCAATGGTTGTAAAACGATTATCCAGACTCATCAATGCATTAGCGTTATTGTAACGTTTAGAACCGCTGAAAGTTGAGTTATCTATTTTATTGGCATTATAAATATCATTTCCATAAGACCAGTTGAAAAGTGCTGAAAAATCTAAACCTTTAAAACCACCGCTAAGAGCAAAACCTCCCGTATGTTTAGGCTGTGCACGTCCAATAACTTTTCGGTCTTCATCAGGATTAATTACGTTGCCTGTACCGCTTAGTTTTTTTAGTTTCATATGTCCTGGCCCAAAATAATTACCAGAAGTCGTAATTACTTTTGATGCATCGGCAACACCATCTTTTAGAATCCATTTTTTCTGTACAGTATCGAAATTAAAATCATCGAATGTATACATTCCGTCAGATACATAACCATACATCAAACCAACTGGCTGTCCTACACGAACTCTATAATCGTCACGTCCAACATTAGGCGCCCAGTTCGATGCTGCAATCATT
The DNA here is from genome assembly GCF_019308285.1 of Flavobacterium quisquiliarum. Classification (GTDB taxonomy): domain Bacteria; phylum Bacteroidota; class Bacteroidia; order Flavobacteriales; family Flavobacteriaceae; genus Flavobacterium; species Flavobacterium quisquiliarum. Next base: position 434,237 of record NZ_WWEM01000020.1, on the reverse strand, counting down.
TCGTTAGAACCGTCTAAACTTTTTACAACATTTTTGTTAAAGGCAATATTAAAGTTAGCGGATAATCTAAATTGAGAAGTTTCAACAATATTTCCGTTTACTGTAAATTCGATTCCTTTATTAGAGGTACTTCCGATATTTTGGTATTGTGAAACATAACCTGAGTTGGAAGGCAATGCTACCGCTAATATCAAGTCATTAGTATCAATTTTATAAGCATCAATATTAATGGTCAGTCTTTGATTAAAGAATCCTAGATCCAATCCTAAATTGGTAGAAACCGTAGTTTCCCAAGTAAGATTTTCGTTCTTTAAAGTGTTCGAAGGTTTTAAAGAACTCTGCCCCACTTCACTTACATAAATAAGACGATTAGCCGCTGTTTCAAAACTATAATCCTGACGCCAGTAGGAACCTACACGAGCATTTCCTACTTCTCCGTAGCTTAAACGAAATTTAGCATCAGATAACCAACTCTTGGTCTTTTCCATAAATTTCTCATCAGACATACGCCAAGCGAATGCTGCTCCTGGGAAATATCCCCAGCGGTTGTCTGGAGCAAAAACGTTTTTACCATCAAAACGAGAAGTAAAACTGAAGATGTATTTATCATGAAGCGTATAATTAATACGACCGAAATAAGAAGACGTTCTGGTTGGCTCTCCAATTGTAGTATAAGTAGGCAGAGGCGTCCCATAATTCCACATTGCCAAAACATCATTGGCACCAAAATCTGAAGGGAAAAATTTAGATTGTATCAATGTTTCATTAACCTGAGAGCTTCTTGCTTCCTGTCCTAACAAAACATTAAACTTGTGTACCGTTTTGTTAAATGATCTATCATAACTTAACGTATTTTGAATAGACCAATCTGCTCCTTTCACATCCTGACGTTTTGCTACCGGCTGTCCACCGTTTGCACTCGCTTCTCCTGTATTTCGAAGCCAGATATTATCTGTATAATTTCTATTTACTGCATAACTCCCCTGAGTAACTATCGAAAGTCCTTTTATGGGTTTCCAAGTCAAACCTCCATTCATCGTCAGATTAAGATTGTTCTGCTCTTTGTATTCGTTGGTAATGTTGTAAATAGGATCATTTAAACTACTCAAGGCTTCGGCTGAACTTATATTGTCCGTACCTCCTAAAGCTAATGCAGGATCCAGATAAGTTAAACTTCTTACAGGAGCATATTTAATACCATCTTTCAGTTTTCCTCCGTTGGAAACACTTGGCCCTGTAATTATTGTATTAGAAAAACGAGAGTTGAAATCAAAACGGAATTTAGAACTCAATTCTTTATTCAGTTTAAAACTTACATAATCTCTTTTATAAGCAGAATTAACCATGATAAAATCTTCCTGATCATGGGTGTAATTTACTTTGTACTGCAGTTTTGCATCTCCACCTGTTAACCCCATATCAGTATGCGTCTGCACGCCTGTATTTCCGTAAAGCTGTTCCTGCCAGTCAAAACCTTTTTTAGATTTGTAAATATCCCTGTCTTCCCATAAACCATAGGCAGAATAAAAACTAGTACCCGCTACATTAGATCCCGGATCAAGTTCTTTCTGAAAGTATACATACTCATAAGGAGATAAAACATCGGTAAGATTGTAGGTCTTTTTTAAGCCAGTATAGGCATTTACCGTAATTTCGGTCTTTCCTTTTTTTCCTGATTTTGTCGTAATCAATACTACTCCATTTGCTCCTTGAGAACCGTAGATTGCAGTCGATGAAGCATCTTTTAATACATCAATAGTTTCAATATCGCCAGGCGGAATATCATTAATAGAATTGACCTGAAAACCGTCTACAATATAAAGTGGTGAATTGTCCTGAGTAATAGAACTTCCTCCACGTACTCTTACGTTAATCTGTGCATCTGGAGAGCCTTCTGTAATAGTTACATTTACCCCTGCCAAACGTCCAGCGATAGCCTGTAAAGCCGAAGTTGCAGGAATATCTTTCAAATCCTTCATGTTTACAGAAGCAACAGAACCTGTTAAATCTTTACGTTTCGCAGTTCCATATCCAATTACGACTACTTCATCAAGGTTGGTCGAGGAATCTTTCATTGTAACATTAAAACTGCTTCTTCCTCCAACAGCAATATGCTGGGTTTCCATACCAATAAAAGAGAAAGTCAGTGTACCCTCTGAAGGAACTTTTTCAAAAACAAAACTTCCGTCAATATCGGTCATTGTTGCTTTTTTAGTGCCTTTTAATACAATTGACACACCTGGAATTCCCAGTCCTTTTTCATCTACCACTTTCCCTTTTACCGTTATTTCATTTTGAAAAGATGGCAATAAATCAAAAGAGAAATGGTTATGGTTCTTACTGTTTCGGGAAAAATCGAAACGGGTTAGTGTGCTTGAATTTGAGTTCGTATTGGCATTGGCAGAAAAATCAAAGAGTAAAACTACTGCTGAAAGCAAAGCGGCTTTATTCCTAACTTTCTTTACCATGCCAAAGTGATTCTTTGACAAATTCTTTTTCATACAATAATGGTTTAAATTGGTTAGTTAGTATAGTTAATAGTGAATATTAATTTTAAAAATGATCTCGTCTTAGGCCTAGTTTTGAAGCCGAAATAAGATCATGATTAAACAATGCTTAAATAAGCAGCATTAAAAAAACACATTCCGAAAAAACGGATTTGTTTTTATGATTTATTGTTAAAACAAAACTAGATTTTAATCCTAATTTGAAGGAGGTCTAAACACAATATGATAGGGGGCATTTCACAGAATCCCTTTATTTTCAACACTTTCAGAAATTACATCAGAAAAAACATCTGTTTTTGATCATTACAATTCCTAAAAAAACATCCAATGCTACCGTATAAAAAAAGAGCTGTGATTTTAAGAATATCACAGCTGCTTTTTATCTTTAGAAAACAATCAAAAATTAATTGGCATACTGAAAAGTATAACTTTTTCCTTTTTCTGTTTTAACATCAAATTCGAATGTTTTTGCTACTGCTGTTCCTTTAAATTCGGCACTGGAAGAAACCACTGGTTTTTCGACCGGCTGGTATTTATAAAAAGTGTTCGGATTAATTCCTTTGGCTGTACTTAATCCTGAACCTTTTAATGGAACATAGCTTCTCATACGAAGATTTCCGCCCAGATTCGATTTAATTGTTACAGAAACTAATTTGCCGTTTTTCCATTGCATATTTTCGATTTCAAAACCACCTCGAGCTTTTAATCCTTTAATTGAACCATTCTGCCAAACATCTGGTAAAGCCGGTAATAAACTCAGAGCGCCATCGTGGCTTTGCAGCAACATTTCGGCTATACCAGCCGTACAGCCAAAATTTCCGTCTATTTGAAATGGAGGATGCGCATCAAACATATTGGTATAGGTACCACCATCAGGATCTTTAATAGTGGCGTTGGCAGGTTTCAAATTGAGCTGATTCGTAATCAGTTTATAAGCATGATTTCCATCTAAATATCTGGCCCACAAACACACTTTCCATCCCATTGACCAGCCACGGCTTGCATCTCCTTTTCCAATAAGCGAGTTTCTGGAAGCTTCAAAAAGTTCGGGAGTTTTAAAAGGTGAAACTTCTCGTCCCGGAAACACTCCCCATAAATGAGACACATGTCGATGTGCATCATTTTTACGATCCCAATCTTCCAGCCATTCCTGCAATTGTGTGTATTTCCCGATATGCATTGGCGGTAGTTGCTGACGGATTTTTTTCAATTCTGTTATAAATTGCTGGTCTACTTTCAAAATTTCAGCTGCATCAATAGTATTCGAAAGTAAATCAAACACCATTTGATTGTCCATTGTCACACCGGCAAAAACAATACAACGTTCTGTACCTATACTTCCATCTTGTTTTGTATATTCATAGGATTGCAAACCAGGAGTATGTTCAGGAGAAATAGAAGACGAAACTACCAGATATCCTGTTTTCTTATCTTTAATTAAGAAATCCTGATAAAATTCGGATGCACTTTTAAGTATTGGATACACTTCTTTTAAATAAGATTGGTCTCCAGAAAAAAGAAATTTTTCCCATAAATGTGAAGCAAACCATGCATTACAAGTAGGCCAGATTCCTGCCGTCGCATCAACAGCACCAGTAGAACGCCATAAATCGGTATTATGATGCAGCGTCCAGCCTCGAGCTCCATACATTTCCGAAGCCGATTGTTTTCCTGTTTCACTAACTTCTTTAATTAATTGGATAAAAGGTTCATGGCATTCTGAAAGATTGGTTACTTCGGCTGGCCAATAATTCATTTCAACATTAATGTTGGTTGTATATTTGCTGTCCCACGCTGGATACTGTCCGGCATTTGGATTCCAAATTCCTTGTAAATTAGCTGGCTGAGTTCCAGGCTGAGAAGAAGCAATAAGCAAATAACGTCCAAACTGAAAATAAGTAGAGACCAAATCGGGATCATCTGTTTTTGAAAATGCAGCAATACGTTGGTCTGTAGGTTTATTTATCTGTGGAGAACTGCCTAAATCCAACTGAACTCTATTGAATTGTTTTTGATAAAAGGCAATATGATCTTCTTTCGCTTTTTGATACGATTTAGAAAAAGCTTTCAGATACTCTTTCGCTCGTTTCTCAGCATCGGCAGTAATATCTTTATAGTTTTTAAAATTGGTAGCTACTGATATATAAATAAAAGCTTCATCTGCATTTTTTACATTGATGGATTCTCCTTCTTTTGATTGAGTTCCACCTTTTGCTTCAACTTTTATCTGTGTATTAAAATGCAGTAAGTTGGTTATATTTTCTTCCTTCTCACGAGCACATTGACCATTGACCACAAGCAATTGATTCTGATTGGCAGGTACTGAAGCTGTCACTTTTACCATATTGGTTTTAAGAGGGCCTGCAAACGAAGCATTAAAATCAACAGCGCCTTTTTTATCTGCAGAAAGTCGAATAATAATAAGCTGATCTGTAAAAGAAGTAAAAACTTCGCGCTGAAAGTTTAAACCTTCTACAGTATATTTAGTCGTTGCAATAGCCGTTTTTAAATCCAGATCTCTGTAAAAATTAGTATACTTTTCGTGGTTTGGAACAGATAAAACCAAATTCCCAATGGATTGATACACTTGTCCATGCGAAGTTGTTTTGCGATCTGCAATAATATCGGACAAAGCCAGTTTCTGCGCTTCGATAAAATTTTCATCCTGAAGATAATTCTGAATCTGCTTCAGGCTTTTTTTAGCATTTGAATTGATGTTCTGATAAGGACTTCCCGACCAGAAAGTATCTTCGTTAATCTGTATCGTATCCGATTGAGGCACACCGTAAACCATGGCTCCTAACCTTCCATTGCCAAGAGGAACAGCGTCTGTCCATGCTTTGGAAGGTTTATCATACCATAAGACTAATTTTTTCTGGGCATAAGAATGGAACAGAAAAGATAAAAAGACGAAAAACGATAAAACCGATTTATTTAAAAGAATTTTCATACACTATTATTTTACGGAAGGCATCCATTTATCAGATCCATTTAATACATTTTCCATCGAATACAATTTGGCTTCAGCAGCAGAAATTACTTTTAAACCTTCCCATTTTGCACGACCAGTCATATTCGCGCCTTCTCCTTTATTGTTGTATTCATACAGATGCAAATCGGCACTGGTGGAAGCATAATCCATACGCCAGGTTGTAGGCCATCCCAGCGGATTCAATTCTTTGGACATTTCACAATTCAGCCATGCTACCTTTGGATAATTATGCCAAGGTCGACCAAGACTAAAAGGCTGTTTATCATCATTAATACGAGGGCTGTTACCAATAAAAGTCAGTTTGCATTTGTTGAACACGAAACCATATTTTTGATCTTTTGGCGTACTTGGAGCCGTAATCCAGCCACCACCGTAACTTCTGATTTCACAACTGTCAAAATAACCTATTCCACCACCGTAGATATAGTCTGTTCTTCCTAAAACCATACAGTTTTTAAAGTAGCTTCGAGTACCATCCTTCCCAAGAAGCATGGTATCCTGATAGCCTAAAAAATTACAATTGATAAAAGTATTTTTATCTGAGGTTATAAAAACAGCTAAAGCCTGTCCAACAGGGCCAGCGGTATTTTGAAAAGTTATATTCTCTGCTCTAAACTCATCTCCCTGAATCGTTACCGAAGCTGAAGTTCTAATATTCTGACCTTCCCATTTCGCTGCATCTTCGGCTGGACATTTATTGTTTAAACCGCCAGTGCAGTCAAAAATATGATAACTCAGTATTGTTTTTTCACGGTTTTCTCCTTTAAAAGTGATTCTCTTTTTATCAGCAGGAACAATGATTTTTTCAGTATTGTATAATCCGTTTTTTATAAAAATGATGGTGCGTGTTGCTTTATCAGATGGTACTGCATTAACAGCATCCTGAATTTTAACATAATCACCGCTTCCATCTAGGGCTACTGTGATTTTATCTTTAGTCTGGGCTGCTAAATAGTTGGGTACAATTATCATACAGGCTATAAAAACAGCCCATTTGTAAAAGGAATTTTTCATAATTTAAGTCTTGGAAAGTTATTAATTTGGTTTTGTAAGCCAAATGCTTACGGATAGTTAGTTTTATTTCTGAGGTTTCGCAAGAAAGCCCATTTCGTTTAACCAAGTTTCACATAAAGCTGGCCATAATTGTGTAGAACCTGGATTATTGCGAAGCGCGATGTTATGATCTCCCTGCGGAAAAATATGTAACGCCGCTTTTGCATTAGCTTTTAAAAGCGCTTGATAATATTGGATGCTATTGAGTGGATTTACCACGTGATCGTCCGCTGCACAAATAACAAATGCAGGTGGTGTAGCGGTAGTAACATTTAATTCACCCGAAAAAAGCTGTTCGTTTTTGGGATCTGGATTTGTTCCCAATAAAGCTTCATAACTTCCTTTATGTGCATTCTGCTTCATGCTGATAGCTCCAGAAATAAGAATTTGAAAATTCGGCTGTATGCTCACCGAATCCAAATCGTCTTTAATCTGAGCATAATCAGTAGTAATGGTGGCAAGATTGGATGTTAAACCTCCACCTGCAGAAGCTCCCATCACTCCAATTCTAGAAGGATCTATTCCCCATTGAGAAGCTCGGCTTCGGATCATTTTAATAGCTCTCTGACCATCTATAATTGGCCCAAAAGCAGGATTTACCAAATCAGGCGAAGTTGGAAGCCGATACATGACTACAAAGGCATTTACGCCAAAAGTGTTGAACCATTTAGCCAATTGAAATCCCGCAATATTGTAAGTAAGTTTTTTATAACCACCGGGAGGAAAAATTAAAACTGCTGCTCCGGTGTTTTCTTCTTTCGAAGTAAAAAAAGCATATATCGACGGATTATCAACCTGAGTTATGCGTTCACGATCTTCTATTCTTTTTAATTTCATTCCTTTGGAATTAGGCATCTTTCCTTTTTCCCAAAGCGGTATAATTTCTTGGCTAAAAGCTGTATTTATAAAAATAATGGATAAAAAAAGCAATACAATATTTTTCATTTTTATTTGTCTTTTTTAATGAAAGGTGTTTTTACAAGAGATAAGAAATTATTACCCTGAATTACATCTGAATTAACGGCTTCAACAAAAATGGAAGCAGGTACTTTCTGGAAACAGTTGTTGACCACTATCGTTTTACAGTTTTCTAATTTAATTATTGGCTGATCTGCAATCGGTTTTTTAGATTTCACATCATTAAACAACAGTTTTTCACAATTCGTAAACTCGAAAGATGGGCCTTTTTCGGCCACTATATCTACATTCGCGAAAGTCAGATTGGTTCCTAGATTTCCTGTAAAACCTTCTTTGGCTTCCATATTAATATTTGTGAAAGTAAGTTCATCGATAGGCATTTCTTCGATTCCATAAATCACTCCCACTTTATTAATGCTTCTGCCTGTTACGTTGCTGATGGCTATATTTCTAAAGATTGGAGTACGCTCAGAAACAGGTTCTATTTTGGATGATCTATCATAAAAAAGATCAAATGTAAAGGCGTTACGACCAATATTTCGCATCACTATATTGGAGACCATAATGTTTTCCACAACTCCTCCACGACCTCTAGAAGCTTTCATTCGGATTCCTGCATCTGTTCCGTCAAAAACACAGTTTGTAATGACTACATTTTTTACGCTACCAGACATTTCGCTTCCAATTACAACACCTCCGTGACCTGCCAGCATCACACAATTGGTAATGGTAATGTTTTCGCATGCTTTTCCATATTCGCGTCCGTGAAAGTCTCTACCTGATTTTATAGTAATACAATCATCTCCTACACTGATAAAACAATCGGATATTCTAACATTGGAACAAGAAGAAGGATTAATACCATCTGTATTTGGGCCGTGTGGTTCTTTATCCGGATTCAGGATTGTTACTCCATGTATGCGTACATCATTGCAACCTACTGGATTAATAGTCCAAAATGGAGAATTCAAAATGCGAATCCCTTCGATATTGATTTTATTACATTCCAAAAACTGAATAAAAGGAGGTCTAAAAAACTGTGTTTTTAATGTATTTTCATAATACGGTTCTACTTTTAATTCTTTGTTCTGTTCTGCCCAAAGTTTTTGTAATTCGGTTGGTTCTTTAAGTGTACCATTCGATTTTAATTCCTTATTGATTCTCATAGCCTCTTCCCACCACGCAAAACCATTTCCATCTATAGTACCTTCTCCTTTAATGCTAATATTTTCAGCTTTTTGGGCATTAAACAAAGGAGCAAATGTTTTCATAAACACACCTTCATAACGTACTTTTTGAAAAGGCAGATAATCATTAAAATTGGATGAAAATTTTAAAGTGGCACCAGCTTCTAAATAGATGGTAATATTGCTTTTTAAAGTGATAGCGCCTGTTAGATAATTACCAGCTGGAAAATACAAAGTCCCTCCTCCGTCTTTTGAAGCCAGATCAATGGTTTTATGAATGAGCGCTGTACAGGATTTTTTACCCGAATTATCTGCTCCTAATGCCTTAAGATCAAAGCTTTTTGCCAAAACGCTTAGGGAATTTAGAAAAAAGATAAAACAAAATAGTTTGTAATAAAATTTATGGTTCATGGTTTAGTAAGTATGATAGTAAATAAGAATATTAAAGATTTTATGGTGTAGCCGAACTGAGATTCCATTGATTCTCTACTTTGAAAATAACATCAAAAGTGAGCTTACGATTTTGTTCAACAGATAGTAGATGCGACCATTTGACTCGCTTATTTGTCAAAGCTCCCGGACCGTAATTTTTAAACTCGGCATAATAAGCCGTTTTTTCACTTTCCGGTTTTCCCCAGTTATGCCATCCTTCCGGATTGATATGAGAATCCATAAAACAACTGGAAAAAATTACATTCGCATATTCACGCCACGGCCGTCCCAGATACACTTTTCGAACATTTGGTGCAGATAAAAGTTTACAGTTCAAAAAGACAAAACCATATTTGCTGTTTTTAGAAGTATTTGCCGCTGTGATATACGAATTGGCTTTACTATACAAAGTACAATTATCAAAAACAGCGGTAGCCGAACCAAAAATATAATCGGTAGTGCCTTCTATGTAACAATTATTAAAATAGTGCCGTCTATTTTCTCCAGCTGTATATAAAGTATCCTGATTGCCTAGAAACTTACAATTGGATGCTTTAAAATAATCTCCTTCGACATGCAGCGCCACAGCCTGTCCAACAGCTCCCGCAGTATTCTCTATTGTTATATTTTGAAGACTAATATTATCGGCTAGTATTTTTAAAGTATAACTTGTAAAAGTGCCAATATCAGGCTGGCCATTATAATTATTAAATGAAATAATGGTCTGGTCTTTACTTTCTCCAATAAGAGAGATATTACTGTTAAAAGAATCGATTATGATTTTTTCCTTATAAATCCCTTTTTTAATAAAAATAGTTTTCGGGTTAGATGGAAAAGCGCCACAAGCGGTAATGGCTTCCTGAATCGAAATAAAATCGGCTGAACCATCTAATGAAACTGTAATAGTATCTTGAACAATTGCACTCCATCCTTTTGGGAAAACAGTAAAAAATAGAAAAAAGCAGAATAATAAAGTGATATTTTTTTTCATAATAGTATCTAGTGCAGTTTAAATTTCAAACTGTCAACAGGTACAAACATAGAATGTTTCCCAGTAAAGAATATGGGACATTTTACAATTACTCTAGGGTGAAATCACAAAAAAGACCTTAAAAACAGCGGAATAATTAAAACTGGAAACAATTTGATAAAATACGATCTACTTATTACTCAAAATCTATTGGTTAATTTTTCTAATTAGTAAAAGAAGATATTTAAAAAGCTGCTAAACTAAAAAGGGTAAAGCATATTTGCTTTACCCCCCTTAATATTTAAAATTTCTCCTTTGTTGTTTTGTTTGGAATTCATTCTTTCAGACGATTATCCAGTTTAAATCTTAAATATTGATTATCAAATACAAAATTTGATTCTTTAGCATTTACCATTAAAGTATTAGGTTGTTTTGGCGCATAAAACGAAGCATTAATAAGCGGTTGGCCATCAATAGTAATTAACATTTTGTCTTCATCTAATTTTTGAATAACATTTAATTTTGATAGTGAACTGAAATAAGCTTTATTGTTTCGACGTAATGCACTACCGTATATAATACAAATTTCCGCGACATCCTCTGTTTTACTGTTTTCATTATAAGTTACTGCAAACATATAGGCATCGGTTTCCCAGCCTTCAGCCCATATCCAAGAATTGGAATGCATTAAAGTGCCATCGGCTAATTGATTAATAATAATATCTGTAATCTTGCCATTATTACGTACACGAATTCCAATCCAATCTTTACCTTCAATTTTTTCTATTTTAGGCATTTTATCTGTTTCGTTATCTTTTAAGATTATCGCGGTTAATCCTTTAACTTTTTTAGCTTCTACTGGGGATTTAACGGAATAATAAATTGTTTCTCCTTTTAAATCTTCAGAAGGAGCTTTACGTTCTTCAAAACGGGAGAAAGTTGGATAGTCGTGTACAAAATTGGAAGGGGTAATATATTCAGGATATATCGGACGAATAGTTAGTGCTGCTTCGTTGTGTTTTACATTAATATCTATTCCATTCTTTTTTACTTCTCCTTCTAAATGCCACAGCCATTCAAAGTTTCCTTCCTTATATGTTTTTAAATCATCAACAATATAAATGATATTATCGATCCATAAAAAATGTCTAAAATTGCGAATGAAATTATTAGAAGTTGGACCAGTTGCATTGGCTAAAACATATTTTATGGTACCAGCATCCAATAAATTAGTAAGTTTACCATCCAACATAGAACCTTCATATTGCTGATTGATAGGCTGTCCTTCTCCATTAAATAAAACTACATTATGGGCTTGGCTTTGAAAAAAATATTCGCGGTAGGCAGGATTTGGATACCAACAGTGACCACCGTCTGCAATTAGGTTTTCTCCTTTATGATATACTAAAAATGAATTGGCATCTGCGTGTGAATGGTTCCAGGTGTGCCCACTTTTTACACCTAACATTGTCGCATCTGGTTTCCATGCATTTCGCAAGGTAGCCCAGCCAAAATCTGCAAATAACTGTGAGTTTTTTAGATTTGGTTCTTTGGGAGCCTGACTTGTATTGGGATAATACAAAAATCCTAAAGGTGTGTTTCTATAAAGTCCTTCCCTATTGTTACCCAGTTCAGTTTGCTTTAAATACCATAACATATTATCCTCTTTTTGACCTAAGGCATAGAGGAGCAACATCACGTTTTCTGCTGTAATTTCTGCCCTGCTATCACCAAAATTGAGGCTTTGTATTTTTTTATCTCCTTGATAGGCACAATAAATGAAAAAATCGGGAGTGTTTTTTAATTCGGGTATATCTAAAAGTTTCGAATTGGGATGTGCGTTTTTCCATGCCAACATGTATACTAAAGCTTCTGATGTACCAAAATTGGCATAATTAATACTTTCGTACATACCTCCATTTTTATCGAAACTTTTAGGTTTATTTTGAAGTTCATCGCCGGCAAAAGCAAACCATTCTGGTAATTGTTCATAAAACAATGCTGCTGCGGTGGCCGCTTGAGGAACTTCGTTTGAAATACTCAATGCTAACAATCCAGACATACTAGCACAAGATGTCCACCAATTGTGCCCCATAGAATTGAGGGAATGAATTCTGGTTGGCTCTAAAAACCAATCACCCAAACCTGGTACGACACCATAATTAAATAAACCTTCAGCGATTTCTTTTCTTTCCGCTTCTGAAAGTATATTGTAAATCCCGTCATAGGCAATAGCGCTAATACGGCATTTATGAGAAAATCCTAAATCTGCTCGCCAAGCGGGTTTACGCAACATCATCTCGTCAGTACTACTCCATTGTTTACCTCTTACTGAATTCAATAATATTTCTTTTGCTTTTTCGGCATATTTTTTATCATTAGACATTAAATAAGCCAAAGCCAAATAATCGGTCTTTAATAAATCATTTTTAGAAAGCGCATCATCTGCTTGTTTTTTAATGATTTTCCATGCTTCCTTTAATTTTGGATCACTATCCGCCATTTTTTTTGCGTAGTTGACTCTTTCTGAAGTTAACAATAATGCAGGGTGCTGTATTTTTTGCGACCATAATAGATTAGAAGCTATTATAAAAGTCGTTATCAATATTTTTTTCATATTCCAATTTTAAAAAATTGTTTGCTCATCTATATCGACGTGGTAATATTTGAAAAATAGGCTGCTATACAAGATAACAGCCTAATCAATTAACTTATTTGATGATTAACTATGACTTAAAGTCTGCAAGGTTGTAAAGCTTAATTCCAACCACAAATTGCACAAATTTTCGGAAATTAATTTGTGTCAATGCACCCCGACTGATCGTGAATAAGCGAAGCAAATTTGCGGCTAAAAACTTTTTAGAAGCTGAAAACTAAATGCACTAAAGTGCATCGTTTTAACTATTTTTGAGAATAATAAATTATAGCGTATCAAAATCTATTCGTTTGAAGGCTTACCAATTGTAGCCAAAATACCTCCATCAACATAAATTACTTGACCATTAATAAAATTACTTGCTTCTGAAGCTAAAAAAACAGCTGTACCAGCAAGATCTTCAGGCTCACCCCAACGTCCAGCGGGTGTGCGACTGATGATGAAATCATTAAATGGATGTCCATCTACACGAATTGGAGCTGTTTGTGAAGTGGCAAAATAGCCTGGTCCAATAGCATTAACCTGTACATTATACTTAGCCCATTCTGTAGCTAAACTACGGGTCAGCATTTTAAGCCCTCCTTTAGCTGAAGCATAAGCACTTACATTGTCACGCCCCAATTCACTCATCATAGAGCAGATGTTAATAATTTTACCAGAGCGACGTTCGATCATGTTTTTAGCCACTAGTTTAGACATGATAAAAGGACCAATAAGGTCTACATCAACTACTTTTCGGAAATCGGCAACTGGCATATCTAAGGCTAATACTCTTAAAATAATTCCAGCATTATTTACCAGAATATCAATTTTACCGTGATTTTTTTCGATATCTGCTACTTGTTTCTCTGCTTCTACCTCATCGGTAACATCAAATACATAACCTGAAGCTTTAAATCCTAAATCTATATACTGCTCGATAGCAGCATCTAAAGGTTCTTTTAGGTTGTTTGTTATAATTAATTCGGCGCCTGCTTGCGCTAGACCAACAGCCATAGCCATTCCTAAACCGTGCGTAGCTCCTGTAATTAAGGCCGTTTTGCCTTGTAAACTAAATGAATTCATTTTCAACTTTTTTATTAGAATTTGGTTTAATAGATGATTTTGTTGCTAAACTTTCTGATAGTTCTTCGAGGGTTCTACCTTTGGTTTCAGGCATTTTAATGACTACCCATAATAATTGCCAAACCATCATTAGACAGAAAATCAAGAACACCGTAGTAGCGCCAATTTCTTTAAAAAGAAAAGGAATAAAAGATGGAATTAATGCAGCCAATATCCAATGCACAGAAGTGCCAAAAGCAGTACCTGCCGCACGCAATTTATTAGGGAACAATTCTGAAATAAAGACCCAAATTACCGAGCCTTGTCCTACTGCGTGAGAAGCAATGAATAAAAAGAAAAACAAAGGAACCGCCATACCTTTCCATTCAAAATAGAATGCCATAGTCACTAAAGCCAAGGAAACAATGTATCCAACAGAACCTAAATACATCAAGGTTTTACGTCCATATTTATCAATTAATGAAATCCCTATCAACGTAAATATTAAGTTTACCATACCGATGCCAATACTGCTAAAAAAGGAAGCCGATTTTTCAAGACCTGCCAATTCAAAAATCCGCGGTGCATAATATAAAAAGGCATTGATCCCAGAAAATTGATTGAATAAGGCAATAAAGAAAGCCAGCATTAACGGTTTTCTATATTTTTTCATAAAGATCGATTCATCTACTTTTTCTTTTACTTTTTCATTAGACATAGCTTCTAACTCCAACTCTGCTTCTTCGGGAGTATTTACCAAGAAAAGGATTTCTTTTGCTTTAATGGCATCTTTTTTATAATCGAAAATGTAACGAGGACTTTCTGGGATGCCCAAAACCAAAAGTGTATAAATTAATGCTGGCGCTGTCTGCACGCCTAACATCCAACGCCATGAATTTTCTCCTATATCCTGTAATAAATAATTGGAAAGAAAAGCGATTAGAATCCCAAAAACGATATTGAACTGGTAAAGTGCTACTAACTTACCACGGTCTTTAGCAGGAGCAATTTCAGAAACATAAGTTGGTGCTGCAATAGTTGAAGCTCCAATGCCTAAACCTCCCAGAAATCGGAAAATTGAAAAGACGATTGGGGAATTAGCAAAGGCCGTTCCAACCGCGGACAAGAAAAACAATACTCCTATTAAAATCAACGTGTTTTTACGGCCTAATTTATTGGTAGGTAACGCACCAAAAACAGCGCCTAATACAGTTCCCCAAAGTGCCGAGGACATTACCACCAAACCATGAAACAAATCCGAAGAATTCCATAATGTCTGTAATTGTTTATCGGCTCCCGAAATGACAACGGTATCAAAGCCGAAAAGAAAACCAGCCAATGCCACAACGACCGACCAGTAAATGATTTTTTTATTTTTCATTTTAAAAAAGGCAATTAAAATTTTGGTTTTATAATTAGTTAAGTTTATAAGTAATTAATGGCTTCTGACCCTGAGCAATTTTTTTGTAACGCAATAGTGCTTCTACATAATAATAATCGGCATAGATAATGGAATAATCGATCTCAGAACCAGCGGGTTTATGCCCTGTAGAATGTAATAAAAGTGCTGAATTATGATTTTTACTCTGATAATTTGCAGATAATTCTTTTAACATCCCCAGGGCTTTTTCATTGTACTCATTAGCCAGATTATTATCTGTTGTATAAACAGCTAATTCTAATAATGCTGAGGCAACCACAGCTGCCGCTGATGCATCACGGGCTGACTTTGGAATTGCAGGATCGTCAAAATCCCAATATGGAATTAGATCTTTGGGTAACCGATCTAAGTAAACGCGGGTTACTTTGTGCGCAAAATCAAGGAATTTAGGATCTTTAGTTTCGCGATATACCATCGTATATCCATAAATTGCCCAAGCCTGTCCCCGTGCCCACATACTGCTGTCACTATACCCCTGATGCGTAACTCCTTTTATTTTTTTACCCGTTTCTTTATCATAAACTACTGCGTGATAGGAAGTGTAATCGGGTCTAAAATGGTTATTCATGGTTACTGCTGCGTGGCTAACTGCCATATCGTATAATTGTTTAGATCCGCCATTTTTGGAAGCCCAGAATAATAATTCCAAATTAATCATATTATCCATAATGGTATTGTGTTGAGGCCATTCCATGTTTGGCACATCACGAGGCCAGGATAAAATAGTACCTACTTTTGGGTTAAATAAAGTGGCCAACGTATCAGCGGTTTTCAGTAATACTGATTTATATTCTGGATCTTTGGTTAAACGATACCCATTACCATAACAGCTAAATACCTGAAAACCTAAATCGTGATCTGTAGCTGGAGAAATTGAAAGTGGTTTTAAATACTGTGTATATTTATCTGCAACTTTTTTCCACTTACTATCTGCAGTCGCCTCAAAAAGATACCATAACTCTCCTGGCCAAAAACCACTGGTCCAATCGGTGTAATCTACCATCCGCCATTCAGTGGCATTTGGTGCGATATTTCTAGGTATTAAACCATTATCCGGAATTTGAGCTAAAGCTTTTGAAGTTTGCTTGACACAATAATTCAATTCGGCATCTACATTGAAATCATTTTCTGCTGGAGATTGAACCAACTTCCTACCACAGCCGGCAAGCAGCATAAATACTCCCAATATAACTGTTACTTGTTTGTTTAGAATCATAATCTTATTACTGTAATTCATTATTTATTTAGTTCCCAATAAATAGTATATCGCTGTCTGTGTATATCAGAAATTGGTTTAAGTGTTTCATCATTTCCCTTAATCTTAAACAACAAATCATTATTGTTTACTTTGGAAATATTTTTTAGTAATTCCTTAGATGAATAGTTCAGCTGATTTGTAATCGAAGCTGGAACATGATAATCGTAGGTATAATAATCATTGTATAATTTAGGATTACTAAAGGGAGCCGGCTCTATCATATCGGCACTACCTAATTCGGCCGCCAAGACAATTGGTCCATAAGTTACTGCTACTACTTTTGGATTATCTGGAGTAGGTGTAACTTTTAATGGTAAATTAAATACCACTCCGATAATATCTCCATCCTTCCACTTGCGATTGAGTACGATGTAATTACCCGGTTTTACAGTAATTTTTTGCTGTTTCCCATTAATTGAAATCTTAGCACCTTCTGTTGCCCAATTCGGATATCTAATATTTATAGAAACAGCTTCTGAACCCGCTGTATTAATGGTTAATTTGATATTATTTTGATTTGGAAAAGTCGTTTCTTGCTTTACTGTCATTCCCTTTTCTTTCCAAGTTAGCAGAGAAGGAATAAACAGATTGACAAATAAATTCTTTTTATCATGGTAATAAATGAACTCTCCATACTTGGCCTGATTTTCAAAACCACTTCCTACACAGCACCAAAAGGAATCTTCAGGTGTGCTGTATACTTTATGAGCACCAGGTTTCATTGGCAGGAAATATGCAACCATTCCGGATTGTGGATCCTGCTGCCCTAGAATATGGTTGTATAATGCCTTCTCGTAAAAATCAACATATTTGACTTTTGGTTCATAGGCAAATAAGTGGCGCGTAAGCTTTAACATGTTATATACGTTGCACGATTCGCCTGTATAACCACTCAAATGTTCTGATTGATGATCAGGCTCGAAAAATTTTTCTTTATCACTATTACTGCCTGTGATAAATGAATGATGATCTACTACGGTATTCCAGAAGAACTCTGGTATTTCACGGTATTTAGTTGTACCTTCTAATTCGTAAGCGCGTGAAATACCAATCAATTTAGGAATATAGGTGTTGGCATGCTTCTTATTCAAATTATCTTCCTTATCAATTAATGGATTTAAAGCATCGTCGTGGTAAAAGAACTCCGCAAGGAACTTGTAATTTGGATTTGCCGTAATTTGATATAAAGCATAAAATGAGTCATTCATACCTCCAAATTCATTACGCAGCATCGTTTTGCGTTCTTCCTGAGAAAGAGGTTTTAATTTTTGATAAGCCCAATCGGCCATTCCTTTAACCACTTCAAAAGCTTCTTTATTATTGCAATACAAATACTGGTCAATAAGACCAGAGAATAGTTTGTGCTGTGTATACCATGGCGCCCAAACTTTCTGTCCTTTTATGGCTCTATCAATTAAATTTTCAGGAAAAGCACTTAGAAAACCTTTTTGGTTTAGTACTTTTTGTATTTCAGCTAAACCAGATACGATACTATCAGATTTCACTTTGTATTTACTGTCGCCAGTAGAAGCATACAATAAAGCTAAACCAGAAAGAATATGTCCAGTGCTATGGCCTCGCAACTCACAATCTAAGGATTCCCAACCTCCTAATTTTTTCATGGTAAAATAACCGCCTTCATTTCCACTGTATATGCCAGCATTATTACGGAAACTGTGCAGCAAACGATCGGCACTAATATCCATAATCCATTTACTCTCTCGAACCATATTCTCTTTAAAAGGACTGTCCAATAGTTTTACATCCTCAAGATCAAAAGCTGTTAATTGGATATTTTTAGTTTCATCTACTTTTAATTTTGACTGATGTTGTCCGGGATAATGCGATTGAGCAAATGCAGTTATAGTGGTTATAAAAGAAAATACGATATACTTTGAATTGTTTAAATACTTCATTTTACTTTAAATGTTATTTTTTATTTCTCTCAAAAATTGAATACTTTTTAGACTAATTTGTAAATACATAAAACTTGACTAATACTTAAATTAATAATTGTGTTTGCTTCTTAAAATTTGATTCTCAAACACAATCCCAATATTAGTTCGTTTTAATTTTTAGTAAGATAAATTATAGTTCAAAGAGTATAAATTATAGTTTTATTAATCTATACAACTTATAAATGAAGGGCTTATCATAAAATCATTTCTTAAATCAAATACAATGTATCTAGTTTCTAAATATAAAAAAGTCGCTGCCAATTTTGGAACGACTTTTTAGATTACCTTAAAAACATGAAACTATAATAGGCAATTTATTTTTTAGGTAATTCACTAATTATAATCGCGACTCCTCCACTTGCTTTTAGATTAAAATAAAGCATTTCTCCTCCTTTTATGATTTGTTCTTTTACCGCTACTTTGGTTCGCGTTTGAATTGCATCATCATCCTGAAATGTTTTGATAGTGTATTTTTTTCCTTTAGTCAAAAAAGCGGTAGGAATTGTGATTTGACGCGATTGATTGTTTGTGATTGCGCCAACAAACCAATCGTTTCTTTTTTTACGAGCTACCGTAATAAACTCGCCTACTTCGCCATTAATAATCTTTGTTTCATCCCATACTGTATGGACTTTATCAAAGAATTCTATTTCTGATTCTCCTTGGTAAAATGCAGGCTGATCATACCAATAGAAGAATTGAATTGGACTATAATACACCACTGACAAAGCCAACTGATGGGCATGAGTATTTTTAATACGATTATTGTAATAAGCAATCGTATAGTCGGCTGGGCCTGCCAAGAAACGTGTAAAAGGTAAAATGGTGTTGTGATTAGCATCTGGCATCTCTTCGTTACCACGAATTCCTTCCTGTGTCATTAAGTTGGGATAGGTACGGCTGAATCCTGTAGGACGGTATTCATCATGTATATCCACCATCATTTCATATTCAGCGCATTTTTTAATTGCTTCATGAAGCCAGGTCGACCAACGCTGATTTCCAACTTGTACAAATCCGAATTTAATACCTTTAATTCCCCATTTTTTATATAATGGTAAAATACTATCAAACTGTTGCACTAAAGCTCTTTGATTCACATATACCCAAACTCCTATTCCTTTTGATGAAGCATAAGCCGTTAACTCAGGTATATTGAAATCTTTAGTTTCTGAAATCGTAGTAGCATCAGAACTCATTTTCATTTCCGGGCCATACCAACCCGCGTCTAAATGAATGTACTGCAAACCTCTCTCTACTGCAAAATCAACACATTTTTTAGCATCGGCCTGAGTTAGTTTTGCAACACGAATTACTTTACCTGGTTTGATAAAAGCTGTGTTTTTGATTTGATTTTCTGGATTCAAATTCAGTATGATGTCATTATTTGTAATTAAATCTATTGCTTTTTCGGCCACCATAATGACACGCCAAGGAGTCGCGTAAGCCGGAATTACATCGATACTTCCATATAACGCTGCTTGAATTGTATTGGGTTTCGTTGGATTTAAACTTAACTTCATACGAGAATAATCGACCATCTGCGCTTCCGTAATTGCAACGTTAAGTTGATTGGACAATTTCATGGTCAACGGACGTTCACTTTGTCCTTTCCAGTTTTTAAGTGGCAGTAAATCATAAGGTCCTTGTGCCCAAGGTTCGTAATAAGCCAAGGTACCTTCTGGCATTTTAAACTGTGTTTGCTCGCCAACGATATGCAGAAAAAGACCATTGGTAGGTTCAGGAAAATAATAACGAAATGCCACGCCTTGGTTATAAGCACGAACCTCCACATTCATGAAATAACTTTTATTCTTATCGTAACCGTCTGTCAAATTTGCGCGAGTTTCTTGCCCTTTACGAAATGTAAGCGTCAATTCATTATAATTATCTGCAATCAAAGCTTTTTCTCCATAAATCGGTTTCCAAGTTTGGTTTACGGTATTTTTAAGTAGTCCTGTAAAGTTAAGATTCTCTCCCCATACTTTACAAGTATCATTAGGTATTCCTAAAGCCGATTCGAAAGTTTGATTTTCAATCAATACCCCTAATTCTGATTCTAAGACTACAGGTTTTCCTTTATAAGAAAGAGAATAATACATTTGTTTCTTACTTGCTGTAAGTTCTTTTTGGTAAAAAGTAAATTCATAATTACCATCAGGTGAATTTAACTTTTGCAGTGTTTCATTTACAATTGTTTGTGCAAAGACTCCTATCTGCATAAAGAATACTAAGAGCATTAAACTATATTTTTGATGTATGATTTTCATATTTATTCTTTTTTAATAAAAAAATGATTTTCTACCGGTGTAGCTGATTGTAAATCTGTTTGATTTCCGTATTGCCAAGCCACTACTGTAACTTTTACTGGAAATTTTGCTTTAGGCGGTATTTTTGATAAGTACAAAATATTATCCTTGATGAAAGCTGGGCCTTCTTTAACATAAAATTGCACCGTTGCATTCTGATCCGAAACAGCTTTTAATGGTATTGATTTTGTTTCTATTGTGACATTTTTTAAGGCTGCAAATTGAATCTTTTGTGATTTACCTGATTGGTTAATTAATGGAAATTTTATATTTACCTGCTGTACAACACTTTTGTATTGCTTATCGCCTTTATTATGCGCTAATAACCAAATATCACTACTTCGCTTTGTATTATTAAAACCTAACTTATCAAAACTAATTTGAAAGGTTGAATCGTTTACCTTTTTAATCGGTCCGCAAATTCTATCCAATTGGAGTTTTGTAACGGCATGCGACCAAGTAGATTTAGTATGAGTGGAATCGGAAAAAAAAGCACTTAAATTAAAAGTAATGCCGTCTGAATTAGGTGAAAATTTTGGTTGAAAATTGGCGTGATTCTTTACTGGTTCTACTATCTTACCGTTTTGTTTAAAGCCAATGAACTGTTTTTCCTTAGCTCTCGCTTTGGCATAAAATGACTCTGTAGCCTTTGCCAAATTTTCATCAAAAACCCAAGAAGCTGTTGTTCGATTTCCTTTGAATTTATCAAAAGAAGCAGTAACAGCCTGCGGAATCGAATCTTTTCGCCACTTATCCATGAGCCAGCCTGAGCTTGGCTCTACTGGCTTTAGGTTAGTAAAACTATTATTTTTATCCTTTGGAGGAAGTCTATGAATTGCTGCAGCTTTTATATAATCCGCCATATATTTTACCAGCTCATCTGAATAATCAAAATGACCGTGACCAGCATCGGCAAATAATGTAATGACACTTTTTGGATGTTTGGCTATGTACTTGTATGCGGGCTGAATTCTAGCTTCCCACCATTCGTACTCTCCCATTATAAATAAAGCTGGAATGCCATCTATATTTCGATTACCCCAATCAGGATTAGGCTTGCCACTTCCTGTTAAAGGACTTTGAGGTGCATCGCCATGAATGGAAACTAAGGCTAAGGTACGCTGCGGATTAAATGCTGCATAATTCCATGGAAAACTTGCCATTGCAGAATGTCCAATTGGGACAATTGGTGCATGAGCCAACTCCTTATAACCCGAAACGTCTGCTAATGATTCGAAAATACTTTCGACTATTTTATCTTCATTTTTAGAAGTATCGTAAGTCCAACTTACAACTGGAGTAACCCAAATTGCAGCAAAACCCAATTCCGTTAATACTTTTCTAAAATAAGTGTGTTCGAGGATTCCTTCTTCAACCATATTATGCTGCCCAAAGACAATTCCTTTTACCTGTTTGCAATTTTCGGGAATCCATAAAAAGGCTTGCGGGTGGTCATTTGTTTCTGCTGAAATAGTTGTGTTTACTTTTACACTCCATTGCCATATCTGACTGTAGCCACTTAAACTTACAAGACTTAAAAAAAATAGTAATTTGAATTTAGTCCTCATTCTTTTTAAATTTTCAATTTTACCAGCATTTACATTTTTACCATTTCCCTTTACCGTTCATTCTTTGAGTTTCGGTATTAGTTAACTGTAGTTGAGTTGATGTAATTTCAAGATTTTTAGCCTCATCATTTTTTATGATTAGACTGTGCGTTAAATCATTAACCAAAACAATATTCTCAGTTGTCATTGGTAAAATGGGCGAACTCATTTCTGCATGAGCAGGCATACCAAATCCCAGCATAATCGGTAAAGTTGGCATTACTACTTGAGCATCGTTTGTATAAAGTTTTACACGATGGTTTTTACCAGCAATCGTAGCGATAGTATGCACCAATGACTTTGGCATACTTGGAACTAATTCTAATTCTACATCAGCGCCTACTGTGTTTTCTCTTAGATATAATAATGGCCCAAACTGTATGTCGGCTCTGCAATCACGCACTACTGTATTAGAACCGATTAAAAAACCTCTTTCTGTCCCAAAAGCTTGGCAACCTTGCAATATGGTTTGATTTTTAGCATCTTCTGTACCACCAATTTCAAAACCAGAACGGGTATTTTTTGAGGTGCAATTACGAAGTGTCACTTTACCTACTCCGCCATACGTACGAAAACCATCTTCACACAGTGATTTTGTATATCCTGGAGTAATCATATAACGACCATCACGGTTTTGATATACGCTTTGGTATTTTAATTTTTCGGCTAAACCACCCGACTCTGCCAATATATCGTTGGTTGTACGCATTTCTCCTTCGGCATAACAATCTTCTAAAACTACATTGTCGGTAACATGTCCTTGTGTTTGAATGTAAAAACAGTGTCCGAATGCACGACTGTACACTCTACATCGTTTCAAAGTGTTGTTTTGGCCTGCAATCATAATCCCACTTTGTTTTTGAAGGTTAGTCAAATTTGGACCGCCTTTACCAAATAAATCTCCATAGCCATAAGTCGAACCGCTTACATATAATTTGACATCTTCTAATAGAGTGTTATCTCCAAAAATGGAAAGAATATTACCATTACTCCCAATGTTTTTAGACCCTGTGTTTTTAATAGTTAAACCTTTTATTGTATTGCCTTTTCCATCAATAAAAATACAACGAGTATAACCGTAGGGTAATATTTTGTATAGTTCAGTACTAATTTCAAAAGTAACACCCGTAAAATCAAAGGTGTTATTATTACCGCCAAAGCGCAAGAACCAACGAGGAGGACGTTTTTGTTCTTCAGTTGTTGCTGGAAGCTCTGATAACAACTTTGTAATCTTATCTTTAGTTAAATACTCAGCAAGCGAATACACTCCTGGTTTCATTTGAATATTTTGACCATTCTTTTTGGCAAGTTGTTCTAAGTCTTCAAGTGTTTCAACTTGTTTTGCTTTATTTTGCGCTTGTATTAGAGCAAAAGTAAATACCAATAATGCTGTTAAAAGTGATTTGAAATTTCTCATTGCCTTCTTCTTTTATTTTTGATTTTTAGCAAGTACAACTACTTACTTAATACTGTTATAATTTATTTTGTAATTCTGAACCAATCAAAATCGGCATAACCGCCCATGCGTACATTGTTTAAACTTGTGGCAAAGATTCCTATTTTAGCAGCTATCCATAGGTCTTTTTGTGCCTTTACAGAGTTACCAATTTCAATAAAATCAATTCCATTTTCACTATAACTAAATTGGCAATTTGCCTCGGGAGCTGTTATTTTCATTCTTAATTCCACTTCATTTGAAAGTAAAGCTTTTTCAGCTACAACTTTCTCCGCTTCTCCATTTATAGCATTTTCGGCAATAACTTGCTGCACCCAATATTTTTCATCATGAAAAGCAATAGCTGCATAAGCATACGATTGTCCCATAAGTAATAATCCAGCTTTTTTACCTGATGTGTTCCACTCGGTGGTTAACTTTACTTTGGTGGTAGCTGTAAAATTTGGAGCTGGTAGTTTTTGCAAAAGCAAATTAGGTACATTCCATAAATTAGGCTCGTTCTTTAAACTCATAGCAAACAAACGCAGATAATTTGTTTCTGGAATCTGTGCACTCCACTTTATAGAACCGTTTGCATACCATTGCCATTGCAAACCAATTTTTCCATTATTGAATTCATCACTTTCGACTGGATGATTTATGGGCGATTTTAATTTAGAAAAAGGTTTACTATAATTTGCTACAGGTTCACCAATACCATTACCATCAAAGTCTTTCCCCATGACAGGCCAATTGTCTTTCCAGCTCATAGGCTGTAAATGTAAAACTCTACCATAAACTCCCTGATCCTGAAAATGTAAAAACCATGAATTGTTATCTGGACTTGTAACCCAGGCTCCTTGATGCGGGCCATTTACTTTTGTACTGCCCTGCTCTAAAACCACTTTATCTTCATAGGGACCATAAATATTTTTGGAACGCATTGCAACCTGCCAGCCGTTTTCAACACCTCCTGCTGGTGCCAAAATATAATAATATTCATCTTTTTTATATAATTTAGGTCCTTCCATCGTATGATGCTTATCGTGACCGTCGAACACATTTTGTCCTTCATCAAGAACTTTAGTTCCTTCTGAATTCATTTTATTAATAGTTAATACACTATTTATACCGGCACGACTGCCCGCCCATGCATGAACTAAATAAGCTTTATCGCCATCCCAAAGCGGACAAGGGTCAATAATTCCTTTGCCTTCCATAACCAAAATAGGTTCGTCCCATTTTCCGTAAATATCTTTGGTTTTTACCATATAAACACCGTAATCGGGATCTCCCCAATAAATGTAGAACTGATTTTTATGAAAACGAATTGCCGGAGCCCAAACCCCTCTACTGTGTTGTGGTATATTAAATACTTCTTCAGGCACTTGTTTTTGCAATGCAAAATTGATGATCTCCCAATTGACTAAATCAGTAGAATGCAAAATAGGCAAACCAGGCGTACAATTAAAACTACTGGCCGTCATATAGTAATTGTTTCCTACCCGAATCACATCTGGATCGGAATAATCGGCATATAAAATGGGATTGGCATAAGTGCCATTTCCATTGTCAGATTGCCAAACCTGAGAAACATACGGTTTTTGATTTTGTATTGTACGCTCCTTTTGAGCTTCCGTTTTTACAACGAAAAGAAACATCAATAAAAAAGTACTATATTTTAAATTTTGCATTTTAATAATCTAAGGAATTTGTAATTAATTCACCGTTACCTGCAAAGGATTTTGAATTATTTCAGCTTGTTTGTTAAGCATCTCATCCCATTGTGTAACCTCATTTACTTGTTTGCTACCAGTCCATACAAAACCGGCATAAAAAGTGATTTTTTTCGATGGATTAGTAACAATCAACAAATTACTTTGGTCAGGAATTGTTGAGTTATTTGCAAATGCCTGAGTAACTAATTCTGGATTTAGTACAATTCCTTCGCCTAAAAAAGTTTTATCGATCGGTTCCCAATGGCGAAACCATCCCTTTGTTTTGTTGATATTAATTTCACCTTTTTTGTCATGGAGTGTAATTCCAATAGTATAATTTGGAAACTGCTCTTTAGCTTTTAAAATGATATCAAATTTTGAAAAATTACTACCCAAATCCAATGAAATACGTTTGGTTTCCTTAATTTGATATTGACTCCACGGCGCATAATCTAATTCGAAAATAGTACGCAACGGTCCTTTGGCTATGGTTTTATAGTTAATATAATTTTTACCTACTTGTAAACTATCATTAACCCAAACTCCTGCCCCACCTGTACCACGACTAGCGCCTACATGATAAGGATCGTACCCTTCTCCATGATCGATGTGATAATAACCTGCTTCTTTCTCATTTTTAGCATACCAATCATCAATAATAGAGTAGTCTACTTTTTTAAGCCAAAGATCGATTCCACTTGAAAGTGTGCCTCCTTCTTTGCCTTCTTCAACTAATTGCTGTGCTACTGGTCCATAAGCTCTGAAAGCTACTCTATTATTTTCCCAAGCGTAATCGTCAATTCGTTCGGGTACGAAACGAGAATAGGCCACTGCTTTTGATTGCGGTTCCTTTACTGTATCAATCACTACCACAAAATCTGACACACTTTTTGCCTTCACCTCAGCCTGAAAAAGTAGTTCATCGGCTTTACCATCATTATCGTAATCAATCCATTGGGTAGTTAAAAACTTCTCCGTTCCTTTCAATTTGACACGAACATTTTTTTCTGAATTGTTCTTTAATACTTTCTCTATCTGGTTACGCTTTACTGTAACAATTTCCTTTCTATCAAAATTCAAACTGTTTTTAACTTTAATTTCAATTTCATCCGATTTATTCGTAGAAATACAGGAGGTGAAAAATATAACTGTAAAGCAGCTACAAAATATTAGTTTTAATTGATTAGGTATTTTCATATTTTAAATAATTATTTTTTTAATTTAAAGGAAAGTTCTTCTACATGTTCACCTACAAAAAAACCGGCCATATCCGATGTTTTATACCATTTAGGCTTTTCCAGCATTTCATCATGTATCAAAACTCCATTAATTTTAAGGTTTTCGAATACTACATTTTTTATTTTTCGTTGTTCGTTATAACCTGCGATAATTGAAGTACTGGCATTTTTACCTACATAATCAATATTTCGGAACATTACATTTTCAATGCCCATACCAGGAGCTGTACAATATTTTGCATTATAAAAAACACGAAGATTTAACAACTGACCTTCTCTAAAATCTTCTATTCTTATAGTTTCAAAAAGAACATTTATAGCCGTATTATTATCCCCTACGTTGATGCTTAAACAGCCTTGATAATCTTGTTGTTTTTCTTTGTGATCTAAGATGTCAATATTGCTGTAAGTTAGATTTTCAAGCAGTTCCGGATTGTTACTGTTTCCATGTGTGCCAATCAAAATAGGATGGCCTACATCTGCCCAAAGTGTGCTGTTTTTCATGGTAATATTTTGGCAGCCTCCTTTAAAATCTTTTCGAGTCCCGTATACTGTGGTGCAATCATCTGATGAACGGATGAAAACCTTATCAAACTGGACATTATTACTAGCCATAATATTCATTCCATCACCCCAGCCAAAAAAACTGATTGTTTTAACATTTTCAATATTTACCTGATCAGATCCACCTGTTAAACACTGCGAAGCAAAAACACCTTCTACTTTAATGTTCTTGGAGTTTGCAATATGAATACCTAATTTAATTTCCTGATCGACCATACCACGACCGCGAATAGTCACATTAGATACACTGTCTAAACGTATTTGCCCCTTTAGGATGGCTCCTCCAGCCAGATATACTGTTTTATTGGACTGAACATTTAATTTTTGATTTGGAATTTCATGAACTCCTGGACCAAAATAAATTACATTCGGATCAGTGAATTTGGGAGAATTTATTTCGAGTGGATTTGCAAAAAGATGCAAATTGTGAAAAATATCATCATTGATTTCAATTGATAAATTGACTGGATTATTCAATATAAAGTTTATCGTATTTCCTTTTACTTTTGATGGGATATGATATGCCAACGGTCTAATACGCGATTGGGTAATTTTAGCTTTTGTAGCTGTTACTTGCACCTCAACGGCACCTGAAAAGTCAAAAGAAGCCAATGCAGCAGTTTGCACCGAATGCCCTGTACCTACTACTTGATCTACTTTTACATTATACACAAAAACATCCAACCATTGTCCTCCAGACTTTCTAACTTTTACAATGAAATCTGAATTTTTATTTACTTTATCAGGAGATGGATATACTACTAAACTATCTTTAGTTACGGCAAACAACTGCATGGTAATCAAAAAGAATAAAATGGTTAGTTGTGTTTTATGTCTTAATATCTGGTTCATTTAGTTAGTTTTAAATTTCTTGATTTTGAAGATTAACTGTACTTGGTTATTTTCATTTTTCAATGTTAATGAGAAAAAGAAATACTCTTCATTACTTATTGTGCAAAGACTATAAATTATGATGCATCTCTGTTCTTTAGCTTACAAAACATCATAAAAGCTACTTCTTTCCAATACTTATGAATCTTTTTTTACTTAGGTAATGCTGTTTTTTTATATACATCACGAACCATAATTGGTAAAACAGGACTACTATAAAAAGAGGAAAAACCGTCTTCATTTGCTTTTACTACATTAACATGGGTAATAAAGAAACCATAGGTATTTGTAGTTTTGTCTATCCAAGGATAAGCACCAGCCCAACTGGGACTGCTAATTAAAATTACGTTGCCTTTCTCATCAAGCTCTTCCCGCCACTCTCCTAATCCGTAAATGCTTTTATGTTTTTTAGACCTAACACGCTCTACATATTCTTTACTATCAATTAAAGCGCCTTTGACTTGATCTGCCTGCATTTCTGTTATGGATAACTTACTTAGTATTTGTCTGTCTTGAAATTTACCCTCATGAGCAATCATATCTAAAAAGTGCATATAATCTGCAAGTGTACTTCGAGCACCTCCACCCAGCATAGGACTATGACCTCCTTCATCGTTTACTGGAACAAAATGGGTGTTTTTCATTCCCAGTGGAACAGCAATATTTTCTAGAAAAAGACTTTCAAAATCTTTACCTGTTGCTAACTCAGCCATTCTACCCGCTACTTGCATCGCCAGTCCACCGTAACTAAACTGTTCGCCAGGCTTAGCTGTTACCGGTAAATTGACAATATGTTTAACAGATTCCTTTAAAGTTTGGTAATTATCTGTGACAGAATCTTTGGGTTGATAATCAGGAAAACCAGCTGTATGGGAAAAAAGTTGTCTTAAAGTAGCTTCGCCTTTGCTGTCTTTAAATTCTGGCAGCCACTTATTGACTTTATCGTCCCAGGAAAGTTTTGTTTTTTCGACAATCGATGCAATAGTTGCTGCTGCCAGCCATTTACCTGCCGAGGCAATAAAAACTTGAGTTTCTTCGGTATAATTCCCATAGCATTTTTTAAGTATAATACTGTCATTTTTAACAACCATCATTGCAGCCCCTGAATAATAACTGCTATCAATCCAAGTTTGAATTTTGTTATCTATAGCTGAAAAATCGTATTTTTCTTGTGCATTTTCTATGCTTGATTTATTAAATACGGGCCTACAACCAATCATTGTTACAAGAATACCTAGTGCAACAAGGTATTTATTTCTAAAAACATTGTTTATTGGCATTTTATTTCAATTTGATACTTTCTATAAATTCTTAAAACACTTTCTAAATTATAAATACCCGTAAAACAAACTATGCTGTCTACGGGCATCTATTCTTTTTGATCTATTATCTTGAATACAATAAAGTACCAAAACCTAAATCATCGTATCCTCCACTGTTAGGATCATATTCGCCACTGCCCCCTTCTGGATAAGCCAAATCTTTCCCCATTTTTATATATCTGGCTTTAATACCTTTTTTTACTGTATAATGATTATAGATTCTTTCCCAAGCAGGTCTGATTTGGCCTCGAGCGGCATCATCTGCTGCAGCTGTATGCGTAATATTATCACAGTTAGTGTATTTATTAAATGGCACTGCTAACCTAGCATAATTAAACTTTGCTTCATATTCTGCTCCTTTAAGGATCAAATTATCTTTGTATCCGTAAACATCTAGTCCTTGAGTATCTGCCATTTGAGCAATTGTCCCCAATAATCCCACTACCATAAGAGCATGTCCTTGATCACGTCCAGCTTCTTGAATTTGTCCTAAATCAATATCATCATTAGCACTTTTTGGATGCACATAATTAATTGCTTTGATCAGTTGACCATTACCAACACCTTTCATTAAATAATTAACTACATAGGTGTATTTTGCAACATCATCGTTTAACACAGCAATTGACATAATAGAAGCCAGATTACATAAATCCCAATTAGCCCAATAATGAGAAGAACAGGTATTGTAATGTGTTTGCAGGAAATCATAATTTACTGGATAAAAGACATCTAACATCCATTTCTTAAATTTTGCAAGATCAGCCGCATTCCAGCCCGAATAATCACGCATAATTTCAGCAGCATTGGCAAATTGGTATCCATAAATACCTGCTCCTAATGCTTTATTAGAATCACCACTGATTCTGGTACAAGTAGCAGCCCAGGCATTTAATATTTGAATAGATTTATTCGCATAAGCTACATCTCCAGTTATTTTCCAACGAATAGCGGTAAGATAAGCTGCATGTGCATCATTCATAGCCGTAGCATAATTGTCTGATGCTGGTTCTTCCTTAGAACCTCCTCCTCTAATTAAGGTAGCAACTGGTCCTTTCATTGCATAAGTAGCAGAAGCATGGCTATTACCAATCATTTTATTATAACCAGCCAGCCAAGGATCTACATTATTAGCTACATTGGTTTTCATACGATCAAAATCTTCTTTTGAATGCAATAATCCAGGGTGCACAAACTTCATGTTAGCAGGAACGACAATATCCTCTGAAGCGTTTGCTTGATCATCTTTCTTCTCTTGAGGCAAGCCATAATCATAGGAACATGCAACAAAGGCAATAGAACCAAGCAATGCCCAAACAAATTTGGTTTTTATTAATTTTATTTTTTTCATATACTTATTTTTTAATAGGTATTACTATTCTGCTAGAGTTACTTTGATTCACTTAGCATAAAACTTGATAGTAATACGAAACAATTGATTTAATGATGGTAAACCAGCCAAGTAACACAAAATGCTACTTGGCTTGGTTAACTTAAATTTTATAAACCTAAAAAAGCTTTTAGTTCTGCTTGATTCTTAAATGTGCGAATCCAATCTACTTCATAACCTGTTTCAGCACCTACGATATCAGCTATTTTGAACTGTCTCGTTGTTAGTTCTGTTAAAGTTGTGTAATCTGCAGACAAGTCATAATAAATTACATTTTGAGCCATTAAATCTGTTTTATATTTGTTATTTCCCAGATTAGCACTACCTGTTGGAAGAGGATCAATAATAATATTACCAGTTCCTGGTTTAGCCGCTCCTGTACCTGTAAAAGCAATTTTCATAGCTAATATTGGATATTCTGGAGCTTGTATAAATTTAGCTTTGGCAGTTCCTCCTGGAGAAGGAAATACTCCATTCATAATAGTATACAAATCGGCACGACGTTTACTCGCAGATGTACCTAACTGAGTTGGATCAAAAGTTACCTTTAATTTACCATCTTCTATTTTATAAGATGCATTTTGAGCTGGTAGCCATTGTGGATCTGCTGGATCATCAAACTCAAAAATATACTTCCCTTTAGGAGGAGCAATTACAGTTAACGAAGGCCCAGTGATAATTTGGTTTTCCAGCCAAACCCTTACTTTACCAGTAGCAGCACCTTTGGGAACTATAACATTAATTTGGGTATCTGATACAGAAACCGGCTTAGCGGAGAAAGCATCTACAGTTAAATCACTTGAAAATTTAACTGTTACTTTTGAAAGATCAGTTCCAAATCCTTTACCCGTAATGACAACTAAATCTCCCACATTGACAGAACTTGGAGCAATACCACTTACAGTTGCACCTGTTAGATATTGAAAATCCGCTGTAATAGCAGAATTTGTCCATACTTTTACGGTAATAGGCCCAGTTCCTGCATCTTGCGGAACACGCACTTGAACAGAAGTATCTGTATAACTGATAATTTCAGTAGCTGCTATACCATTAAAATAAATTTTTGCAGCTTTAACGTATTGACCAAAATTGGCTCCTGTTAAAGTAACTATATTCCCAGATGCCCCTGAAGTGGGAGAAACTGAACTTATAGTTACTGCAGGATAAGTAACCAATGGATCTCCTACGAATTCTCTTTCCTGATCACTGCAAGAAGTAATAAATAGTATACTTACGAATGCTGCGACCGCTTTTATATTGTTTTTTATGATTTGCTTCATTTTGAATACATTTAGAAATTCCTAATTAATAACCTGGATTCTGCACCAATTTCCCATTCAATTGTATTTGCGTTAAAGGAATAGGAAACAAATAATGTTTACGTTGAAAATTCCTATTGGATACTGGGTCTAACAACAAAGCTCTAAGATTTCCTTTTCCAGTAGCTACACTAATTTCGCCATAAGGATATGAAGCTGGTTTATACAAATTTGCATTTCCTTCATAATCTGTTCCTTGAATAACAGAACCTACCACTGGCTGGTTTAATTCTTGTTCAGCAATTCCCCAACGCTTTAAATCATCGTAGCGCGAATTTTCGCCAAATAATTCGACAGCCCTTTCTCTTCTTAATTCTTCCTTCATGTTTAAACCATTAGCAGTAACAAAAGCATTCGTTAATGCAGGTAATCCAGCTCTTTGACGAAGCAAATTGATTGATTCATTTAATTCAGCATCAGAAATAGCACCATTCAATTCGAATAAGGCTTCTGCGTAAATAAGATACACTTCGGCCAATCGAATTTGAGCATAATCAGGAGATTCTGTGTTTGCTGCTCTGTAAGTACCATATTTGTACGAACGGAATTTTCTGTTGGCATAACCTGATCCACTATCTCCGCCTGGACCGAATAATTTTATTGATCCTTGAGCAGGAATGGCATCCGTATTTGCATCGACAAAATAAGAAGTCAACCTATAATCTCTGTTTTTGTACTCATCTTGTACATGTTGATACCCTTGAAACAAAGGCGATTTGTTTACAGGAAGGCCATCACTACATAAAAACATATCCATAAATTTGCGTGAAGGCGCCAACCTTGAAGAAACCGTATGGCTCAAATTAATGCCTCCTTGCAGCAAACCAAAATCATATTTATTATACAAAATATATTCTTTGTTTGTTGCTTTATCTAGACCTGCAGGATTAGAACCAGCATCTTCCAAATTGAATAAATAACACATACTAAAATTATTTAGCTGTGTATTGTAATTCCAAAGCTGGTAGCCTCCACTAGTCATTACTTCTTTTGCTAATACAATTGCCTCCTGTAAATAAGCATTTACATTAGAAGAAGCTTCTGCAGTACCTGCTCCAGTTGAAGTACCATCTCCATCTGTAGTATTGCCTACATACTTTTCCCAAGTAGCTTCGTACAATAAAACACGTGCCTTAAAAGCTTTGGCTGCCCAATTGCTTAGATGTCCTTTATCAGCACCCGAAATATTTTGTTCAGTAGGCAAATTTGGAATCGCTTCATCTAAATCCTTAATGATTTGTTTCATCACTTCGTAGCGACTGTTACGTTTTCCATATAATACCCCATCATTAATATCTACTACCGTAGTTACGATAGGTACTCCTCCAAAACGTTTTAGTAAAAAAAAGTGATGCCAAGCTCTAAAGAATTTTGCAGCGGCTACATATTGCGCAATTGCTGCTTTGTCTCCTGTATACTGATCAGCAGCTTTTAATAAAATATTATTGGCTCTAATATATTTATATGGGTTTGTCCAGTAAATATCTGAATTGCCTGCTACTGTATTACCACGACCTTCTTCTTGCGCTAATGAAGTAAGATCTGTACCAAAATCCATAAAAGAAAATACACTGCTACTATTAATTGGTTTCCAACTGATCATTTTATTGTAAAAATCATTGGAAGCAACTTTAAAATCTGCTGTTGATCTAAAATAAGAAGCTTCAGTTTGTGCATCCAAAGGATCTAATTCTAGGTAATCATTTTGACAACTCGAAAACAATAATACTGAAGACAGCATTAAGGTTAATACTCTATTTTTCATATTCGTCATTTTAATAATTAAAAGGAAACATTAAGTCCTATCGCCAATGTTCTCACAAAAGGATAAATGGTATTTGAACTATCTCCATATTCTGGATCATAACCATCTTTTACTTTAGAAAATTCAAATAAATCATTTCCTGAAAAATAAACTCTGAATTTATCAATTGGGAAATTTCCAATTTTCAAGTCGTCTAAAGTATAACCAACAATTAAAGATTTCAGCCTAATGTATTGGTTGTTTTGTAAAGCAAAATCATTGCTTGCCCAGTTCCAGGCTGCTCTAGTTGTATTGGCAGTCATTCTAGGATATTCAGCATCCGTATTCGTTTCTGTCCAAGTCTTCCCTATAAAAGCTGTAGTCTGGCTACCGTATAATGTGTTAAATGGATATGAAAAGAAACCGGTTCTTAGAACGTTTTGCTGCAACATTCCCTGAAAGAAAATAGAGGTATCAAATTTGCCATAAGTTCCATTTAAATTAAGCCCATAAACATAATGCGCCTGTGTATCTCCCATAAACTTCACATCCTTAACATCGATTTGTCCATCTTTATTAAGATCTACTCTTTGAGTATCACCAGGACGCAAAGCATTAACTCCAGTTGGTAATGCTCCATTATTATTATTTGCAGCATAATAAGCATCTACTTCTGCCTGATTTCTAAATAAATTTGTTGTTTCGTATAAGAAAATTGGGTTTAAAGGATAACCTAAAACGCCATTTGTATTAACTCCGTTTGTAATAGCGGTCGCATTTTCTTTTTTCAATAAAATGTTCTGACTGTCTCCCATATTGGCGGCAATACTGTATTTGAATTTACCAATCTGACCTCTATAACCTAGAGTAGCTTCCCAGCCTTTTGTTTCCAATTCACCTGCATTAGTTTTTGGTGCTGTACCTCCTAAAACATCTGGATAAATAACATTGGTCAACATTCCGTTGTTCCTTTTCTTGTATCCATCAAATGAACCGAAGAGTTTTTTATTAAAAAAGCTAAAATCAACTCCAAATGTATTCATTGCAACTCGTTCCCACGAAATATCATTAGAAGTAATACCTGCTACAGAACTAGCTGTTTGCAAAGCTGCCGTAGAACCAAAAAGTGCACTCCCATTGTTGATATTAGATACATAACTATAATTACTAATCCCTGATTGTGATCCCATTTCGCCGTAAGAATATCTTAATTTTAGGTAGCTTAAGGGTTTAAGATTTTTCATAAAACCTTCTTCTGTTACCACCCAGCCTGCTTGAACTCCACCGAAATTGTTCCATTTATTTCCATCTCCAAACTTAGAAGAGCCATCACGTCTCCAGCTTCCTTCAATTAAATATTTATTTTTATATCCATAATTAACTCTTGCCAAATAAGAATATAAACCATTATGTCCACGGCCACCTGTAGCCTCCACTTTTTCTTCAATAGATCCCATATTAAGATCGTACACTCCATTATCAACAAATCCCTTTCTGTAACCATACAATCTAGTGTCTTCAGTCTTTTCGGCAGTTATTCCTAATAATCCTGAAAAATTATGGTCTCCTATTTGTTTCTCATAATTTAAAAATCCACCATAATTTTGATACGTTATTTGTTTATCTTCTTGTCTAATTGAAGAAGCAGAATTTACCGATTCAGGTGCTAAATCTCCGTACCAGCTGTATTGTGGCACCGTAATATCATATCTTAGGTTTGTATAAAAGTCTTTACTGTATGCCACTTTAGTTTGAAACGTCAAACCTTTATACAATTTAAAAGTAGCTGCTAAATTCATCATGATTTGATCTCTGGTCGTTTGATCTCTACCTCCATCAACTGTTGCCGCCACACTATTACGGTTACCTGCTATATTAAAATTGGCATACCACTGTCCATACGGATTTCTCGATGGGAAAAAAGGTGGATCTTGTGCTAATGAACTGTCTAAACCTGTAGAAGGAGAAGACAAATTATATTTTAAATACGACATATTAGTTTCTAAGTTCAACCAATTATTGACCTTATAATCGTAGTTTAAACGAACATTATATTGTTTTTTACCGTCATAAGCCGTCTGCAAAGCTCCTACATCTTCTGAATATCCATAAGAAACTCGGTAATTGGTGTTTTCAGTTCCACCTGAAATACTTCCATTATTGAACGTAGAAACAGAACTTCCAAACATTTCATCGTAACGAGGTGCATTTGCGATATAAACGTCACCCCAATATAATGTAGAATAGATGCCTGCATAGCCTGACTGCATTAATTGTAAATTTTCTTTAGACTGCCATCCCCAATAATTAGCTTGCGCTCCATCTTCCTTTGCTGCATCAAGCCAAATGGTTGCATATTGCTGCATCGTTGGCGATTGTGGTCGAATCCCTAAAGTATTTACTCTAGTTGTGGTAGACAAATCAATTTTCATTTTACCAGACTTTCCTTTTTTGGTAGTAACCATAATTACCCCATTAGACGATCGAGAACCGTACAAAGCCGCAGAAGCATCTTTTAGTACTGTTACCGACTGAATATCGTCTGGGTTCATGTTGTAAAAGGCCTCATTATTTATCGCTGGAGTTCCGTCAATTACAATTAATGGAGAACCACCATTGATTGAAGTTGCTCCACGAATCTGCATATTAATAGCTTCTCTCCCTGGTCGTGAGGAACTTCGAGTAACTACCAATCCTGGAGTTTCTCCTTGTAAAGCTAAAACCGGATTTGTTACAGCTCTATCTTGAAAGGTTTTAGCTGTTACAGTTTCTATGGAACCTGTAGAAGTTACTTTCTTCTGTGTACCATAAGCCACCACAATAACCTCATCTAATTTTTTTTGATCAGCAACTAAAGCTACATTAATTACCGATTTACTCGCAACTGAAATTTCTTGATCTTGATAGCCAATAAAGCTAAAAACTAAAATGGCATCTGAAGAAGGTACACTAATAGTGAAATTTCCATCGAAGTCAGTTGTTGTGCCTTGATTAGTGCCTTTAATCATAATGTTAGCACCAGGACATCCTAAATTGTCTTCAGCAGTTACTACTTTTCCCTTAATTATTATCTGCTGAGTTGCATTATTGAACTCAACTGTTTCCATCATTCTAATCTTTCCCTTTTCTAAAGCGAATGAATGAGAAGAAATGCAAACTAACATCGAACAGAGCAGAGCAGGCTTTAGTCGATTAATTGAGTTTGTTTTATTTAAAACAAGTTTATTCATTTTGATTTGTTTTGGTCGTTGATAATTAGTTTAAGTTTATTAATACTATAATGTTTAAGTAAGTACAGATTTCATAAATACATTTTTAATGGTTAATAATTTTAATACTCGCAATTTTGAATCGAAATAATTATTAAATCGTCAAAATCGAACATTGCAATATTAAAAAATTGGCAATCTAGAGTGTATAAACCATGATTCAAAGAGTATAAATTATATTTCAATATTGCGTAATTGCCTATATATTTGGGAGTTTAAGCACTTTTTATACTGTTATCATTATGGTTAATAATAAAGTTTATTAAGTCACTCCTATTTAAAATAATTAAGGATATTAATCGCGATTTTTAAGACAATAAAAAATCCGATTTGAATACTCAATCGGATTTAAATAAAATTCTCTACTGTTTTTAGTCACTAGACTTATCTTCATTTTTTCTTGTTTTATTTTCTTCTATATATTGGGAAGGCGTTACATTAAAAACTTCCTTAAAAGTCTTCGTAAAATAAGCCGTCGAATTGAATCCGCAATTGTGAGCGACTTCTTTAATCGAAAATGAATCACTAATTAGCAGTTCTGCCGCATATTTTAATTTTATGGTCCGAATAAAATTACTTGGATTTTGTCCCGTCAAGGAACTAATTTTTCGATAAAACTGAGAACGTCCCATATTTAAGGCATTCAGCAAATCGTCTAAAGAAAAATCGACGTTAGTTACATTATCTACAACTGCTTTTGTAGCTTTATCTAAAAATTTTTCATCAAGTGAATTAATTGTTATATCAGATGCTGGAATAATTCCACCTACAGCTGCAAAACGTTCACGGGAACGCTTACGTGCTTCCAGCAAATTATTAACTCGTGCCTTAAGCACATTGATACTGAACGGTTTTGACAAGTAGGCATCAGCACCTCTTTCATAACCCGTTGCCAGATCTTCATCTAAACTACGGGCTGTAAGGAGTAAAATAGGTATATGACTAATTTCAAAGTCACTTTTAAGTTGTTGGCATAATTCGAAACCATCCATTTTTGGCATCATTACATCACTAATTATGATGTCTGGAAAATACTTTCTTATTTTTTCTAAACCAGCTACTCCATTGACTGCTTCCTTAACTCTAAATTGCTCGCTGAGTTCAGCCTTAAGATGACTCCGAAGTACCTTATTGTCTTCAATTAAAAGTATTAATGGTCTTTTTTTGTCTGCATCTGAAGCGATTGCATCTGAATTTATATTTTCATCGGCAATAGAAATTTCATAATCTGCAGATGAAAGTGCATTCATATTGCTACCTTGTGCTGTTATATTTCCTGCTTCTATAATCTTCTTGCCATCTTCTTTTAGATCTGCTGGAAGTCTTACACTAAAAGTTGTGCCCTGTTTATATTTGCTTTCAACCAAAATCATTCCTTTGTGCAATTCAACAAGACTCTTTGTAAAATTCAATCCAATACCTGTTCCTGCTTTAGATGCATCGGCATGAAAAAAACGCTGAAAGACTTCTTTAAGCTGTTTCTTTTTAAAACCTATTCCCGTATCTGACACATTAATCTGAATCATTTTTCGATTAATCGAAGGCCTTAAATAATTCCATTTATATCCTATACTATCTACAAAAATTTCAGATAATGTCAACGTAATAATTCCTCCATTATCTGTAAACTTAATTGCATTAGATAGGAGATTTGCTAGTATTTTTTCAATTTTATCGGCATCAAAATTTCCATAATATTGATCAAATTCTGATTCAAAGACAAAACGAATGTTTTTGGATTTAGCTAAATCTTCAAACAAGAAAAAAGTTTCCTTGCTAAATTTTACAATATCCAGATTAGCAATTTCTAAATGAGATTTACCAAGATCCATTTTTCTAAGATCCAATAACTGATCTACTAAATAAAGTAAACGTTTACTGCTTTTTTGAATTATTGCCGCTGATCTTTTTACTTCATCGGGCTCATTAAAGTGAGTCAATATTTTCTCAACGGGATTTAATATCAAGGTCAAGGGTGTTCTAAATTCATGAGAAACATTGATAAAGAATTTTAGTTTTAATTGATCCAATTCTTGTTCTTTCTCCTCGTTCAATCTTTGGGTATAATACTTTAGTCCAAACCAAATCATGGCTGTTGCTGTTATCATATAAAAAATATATGCCCACCATGATTTCCAAAAAGGAGGAGAAACTTTAATCTCAATACTTGTTTTACCAGCATTTTCCCATTGACCATCAATTGCAGACATTACTTCAAAATTATAGGAGCCTGGGGGCAGATTTGCATAATTTGCAATACGATTATTATCTGCATTGATATATTCTTTATCCAATCCAGACATTTTATAAGCATATTTTACACGCTCTGGATTCTGATAGTTTAAGGCTACAAAGCTTATTGATATATGACCTTCATTATAAGCCAGTTTTAATTTATCTAAACTATTAAGATCATTTTCAAACAAAACTCTATTATTGATCGTATCGCCGGCATTAACTTTTTGATTGAACAATTTTATACCAGAAAGAATAGGTTTTACTTTATCTGAATTCAGCACTATATCATTGGGATTAAATAAATTAAACCCATTTATTCCACCAGCTATTATACGTCCATCAAAAGTTTTAGCTATTGATTTACTTTGAAATTCTAGACCTTGCAAGCCATCGTGAACATTAAAATTAATGATCTTACCTGATTTAGGACTTAATAGAGACAGACCACTCTTTGTACTAATCCATATATTTTTGTTATTATCTTCCTGTAAACCAACCACTAAATTATTTGGAAGACCATTTGATGAAGAATAGGATTTTCTCAATTGTAAATTCTTATCTAATTGAAATAAGCCCATATCTGTACCAACCCAAATATTCCCTTTATAATCTTCAATTACTTGGTTTACGCGATTTCCTTGGACATTTTTAATTTTAATTTCTTCAAACTGGATTTTCTTTGGTATTCTGGCATCCAATCTATCAAGATTGACATAACAAAGACCTATAGATGTTCCTACCCAAAGTCTGTTTTTGGAATCTACAAAAAGTGAAAAAACAAAATTACTAATTATACTTTTTGGTGTATTCGGACTGTTCTTAAACTGATAGAAACGCTCTGTTTGGGTATCAAATAAATTTAGTCCTTCCAAAGATGTACCCAGCCAAAGTCTCTCTTGTTTGTCTTTAACAGCACACCAAACTGTATTTTGGCCTATTGAAAAAGCATTATTCGGATCATTTAAAAACCGTTTTACCTGACCAGTCTCTGTATTAAATTTGTTAAGACCTCTGTCCCAGGTACATACCCATAACTCATCATTATTGCCCTCAATTACATACAGAATTTTATTAGAACTCAATGAATTTGAATTACCTGGGATATTTTTATAATGTTTATACGTTTCTTTTGTATCATCATACATATCAAGACCTCCTCCATCTGTTCCAATCCAAATTCGCTGATGACTATCTTGAAATACTGACTGTGCAATTTTAGTACTTAAACTATTTGTAGTTTGAGCTTTGTAGAAATGATGGCCAAACGATGATTTAAATAAAGCTAATTTACTTACACCTTTGTTATAAGTAGCTATCCAATAAATACCTTCCTTATCTTGAAGTACTTTTGATGGCTGATTGTTTGGTAATGAAAAAGAATCATCTGGATTTTGGATCAGATGTTTTACTAATCCCTTTTGCTGATCTAAGAGATATAATCCCTCTCCATCGGTAGCTACCCAAATTAAACCTTTGTTATCTTGATACAGATGAAAAATTGGTACTGAATAACTCTCTGAACTAACTTTTTTATGTTGTTTAGTGATCGAATTATAAACATACAAATGTCCCAAATCATTACCAATCCAAAATTCACCTCTGTTATCAAGTATAATTTGTTTAGGCAAATGATCTAAAAACTGATTCGTCTCAAATTTTATATTCTGACGTTCGAATACATTTGTTTTTGAATTGTACCTATGCAAATTATTTCCTGCTGTTCCAATCCAAAGCTGTCCTTTTTTATCTAATATCAAATTAGAAACATTATTGTTATCTAATGCATTACTGTTTTTAGAACTGGCAGTATAACGAACTGATTTTAAACTTTGAAAGTTATTTGAAAAAGTTGACAGATCAATTTTAATCAAACCGTTTTTAGTACCAACCCAAAGTATTCTTTTTAGAGTATCAAATTTTAGACAATTGATTTCCTCTCTCGGATTAGTTTTATCGATGATATTTTTGTCCAGATTAATTTTGTAAAATCGCTGTGCTTTTTTATCAAAAACATTTAAACCATTACTCGTTCCTATCCATAAATATCCTAAATGATCTTCTGTAATGGCATTTATGCGATTGTTACTAATGGAATACTTGTCATTAACAATTGGCCGGAAAATTTCAAATTCATATCCATTATACTTATTTAAACCATCAATGGTACCAAACCACAAAAAGCCTTCTTTATCCTGAAATATTTCTACACAAGTACTGCTAGAGAGCCCTTTGCTGGTATCAAAATTCTCAAATTTCAAATTTGAAAACTGTGCACTAACATTAAAACTGAGTATTAATAATGCACCTCGTATTAAATCTATTATTCTCACATTTATTGTACTATTATCCTATAAACACTTCATTATTTAGAATTATATTAATTTCGTTTTAATTATCTTTTTAACTATGTAAGAAAATATACCTAATCTTTTTAACCATTTTCCTGTCATCATTTTAGCTATACAAAGCAAAAGACCTAAAATTTATTTAAGAAAGCAAGCATCCGCACAAAAAAAGCGAAACACACTCGACGCCACAATTTTAAACAAAAGTGATCTAAATGTTTTTAAATTATCAACCAATTACTATAAAATAAAAGTCATTTTTGAATTATGAGGTACAAATAGAAGATATATCTCCAGAACAAAACAAAATTAAATATGTCTAAAAAAACCAATAAAAAAAAGAGCTAAAATATTAACTGGTAATATTTTAGCCCCTTCGTTTATTTTGTTTTGTATTTCTTTTCGTCTTCTACTTCCTCAAATACAGTACTATCAATATTGTAAAAACTATTATTTGAGTGATTTAATATTAATTCTTGCCTTTTCAAGATTATCACCTTTAACTTCAAGCTGCATGGTACCACTTTGTTTAGTTGATTTTACAAGTACCACCAGTTTCCCGCTGAAAAGCTTCATTTTATTGTCATGAAATATTTCCAATGATGTGGCATCACCATTACATGCTGCTCTGTAAGTTCCGACTCCAGTAACTTTAAATTCCAGTTCATTGACTGCCGTCGGACATGGAATTCCATTTTTATCTACGACCGAAACCGTTACAAAAGAAATATCATCTCCATCAGCTTTTATCGTTTTACGATCTGCTTCAAGCACAATTCTATAGGGATCTCCAGCCGTTTTAATTTCATTTTCTGCCGCCACTTTTCCACTCGAATCAAATGCTACGACTTTTACCGTTCCTGGTTCGTATTTAACATCATTCCACATCAATCTGTAACGATTCTGCGGCGTTGAGTTGTTTTTTTTCTGAACCCCCATACTTTTTCCATTTACAAAAAGCTCGGCGCTGTCATAATTGGTGTAAACGAAAACAGGAGTAACTTCACCTTCTCTTCCTTTCCAGTTCCAATGTGGCAGAATATGAAGCGTTTTATCTTTTGTATTCCATCTGCTTCTGTAAAGATAAAAACGGTCTTTAGGAAGTCCCGCCAAATCTGAAATCCCGAAATAAGAACTTCTTGAAGGCCATTTTTCATCATAAGGCGTTGGTTCTCCTAAATAATCAAAACCAGTCCAGACAAATTCTCCAATAACCCAAGGTTTATCATCCTGAAGCACAAAATCTTCGTCAGGAACATTCGACCAGCTGCAAGCTTCTAAATCATACGAAGAACTTTGAAAATCATCATATTCCTTATTCTTTGCCTGAACAACAGGAAACTTATAAATTCCTCTTGAACTCACTGTTGAAGCTGTTTCTGAACCTAAAATAAGTCCTTGCGGAAATGTTTTATACGCTTCTTCGTAAAGATGCACTCTATAATTTAATCCCGGAATATCGAGTAAAGCTCCAAAGCCAGATTCCATAGTTGCTTTTACCTGATCCATACCAACAGTCACGGGTCTTGTAGCATCTTCACGATGAAAAATATCCTGTAGCCATCTAGCGCGTTTTACCCCTTCAGCGCCCCATTGATCGGGAACCTCGTTTCCAGAACTCCACATTACAATGCAAGGATGATTTCTTGTAGCTCTCACTAAATTGACAATATCTTTTTCAGCATATTCTTCAAAAAAGCGATGATAACCGTTTTGTACTTTGGGTTTTGCCCATTCATCAAAACTTTCTGCCAGAAACATGAATCCCATTTCGTCAGCCAGTTCAAGCTGTTCAAAAGAAGGCATATTATGAGAACTTCTGATTGCGTTGCAACCCATATCTTTTAGAATTGTAAGCTGTCTTCGAAGCGCTGCTTTATTTATAGCCACACCAAGAGGGCCCAAATCATGATGAAGACAAACTCCTTTAAATTTAGTTACTTTACCATTCAGGCTAAATCCTTTATTGGCTTCGTATTTAATAAATCGGATACCAAATTTTATGTTTTGCTCGTCTTTTAATGTTCCGTCTGAAGCATATAATTTGGTTACTGCAGTATACAAATAAGGTGTCTCAGGGCTCCATAAATGAGGTTTAGTCACTTCAATAATTTGATGAAATTTTCCATCTTTCATTTCTGAAG
The DNA here is from genome assembly GCF_019308285.1 of Flavobacterium quisquiliarum. GTDB lineage: Bacteria > Bacteroidota > Bacteroidia > Flavobacteriales > Flavobacteriaceae > Flavobacterium > Flavobacterium quisquiliarum. The sequence goes on along the minus strand of NZ_WWEM01000020.1, from coordinate 390,288 downwards.
CTTTTTGAGTTGCCACTACTTTATTAGCTGCATCTTTTATTTCGGTAATCATTGACATAGTACTGCCATGAACTTCTGCTTTAATATCAACAACAGCATTATCTCCTTTCATTTCTGGCGTCGTAACAAAAGTCCCCCACTGTTCAAAACTATCCTCTTCTTTTATTACAATGCTAACATTTCTATAAAGTCCAGCTCCTGGATACCATCTTGAAGAAAATGGCATATTAGTCAATTTAACAGCTAATAAATTTTCTGAACCTGCTTTAAGGTCATTCGTAATATCGATATAAAAATAGCTGTAGCCATAACCCCATTCTCCTATCTTTTTTCCGTTTAAGTAAACTTGTGGTTCACTCATAGCACCTTCAAAAATAAGGAGTGCTTTTTTTCCTTTTTTAAACTGCGGAATAGAGAATGTGTTACGATACCAGCCCGTTCCAATATGTGGTAATGACCCGGTACGACCTGTTTTTTCTGTTGGAATTTTTTCTCCGTTTTGTTCAATTGCCGAAACCTGTTTGTCCCATTCTTTGTCAAAAGGTCCGTAAATAGCCCAATCGTGTGGCACACTTACTTTTTCCCATTTAGAAGTATTAAAATCTACAGAAAAAGCTTCTTCTTTTACAGCTGCAGAAAAGCGCCAATTGTCTTTTAAAATAACTGTGGTAGATTGTGACATCATTTTTCCAGATGAAAAAAACAGCAAACTGGAGAATAATATTGACCTAAAAATTAATTTCATTTTCTTTTTTATTTTTTTACCGTTGAGATATTAAGACAATTTAGTGCTATAAAATTTAATATCTTACTGATAAATTTTATTTTTTGATAAAAGTTTTATTCTTTAAAAGCATCCAATGCAGGTGAAGGTTTTCCATCAGAAAGCCATGCATTAAGCTGATAACCGCTCCAGCTTTTTTCACCTTGAGGTTCCCAATAAATAACGCCTAAACCTTTATTATTGGGTACACTTTTCACCGCTTTTATAGTTGCTTCAAGCAGTTCTTTTGTGTTTTGTACTGCTTCGAAATCACCGCCTACTTCTACAACCATAACTTCTTTATTGTAACGTGAAGCCATATCTTTTAGATTATTTTCTAAATCCAAAATGGTGCTTTGGTAATCGGTTTTGATCCAATATGGATAATACGATAAACCAATCACGTCATATTTTACTTTATTTTCGGTTGCTTTATCGAAAAACCATCTGAATTTTTCACTTTTATTTCCTTCATCCAAATGAACAATTACTTTAATTTTTGGATCAATGGCTTTTGTCGCTTCATATCCTTTATCAAGCAATTGTGCTAATTGCTTAAAATTATCTGTACTGCCTTCCGGCCAAAGCATACCGCCTGGAATTTCATTTCCTACCTGAACCCATTCTGGAGTTACTCCTGCTTTTTTCAACAGTTTTAAAACATCATAAGTATGCTGATACACATCGGTCAATAATTCTGGAAAAGAATGTTTTGCCCAAGCCGCAGGTTTATTTTGTTTGCCCGGATCTGCCCAAGAATCGCTGTAATGGAAGTTGATCATAATACGCATTCCCATTTTTTGTGCGCGAACCGCCATCACAACGGTTTCCTCGGGACTGCAGTGTCCGCTGGCTTTATCGTTATTCGGATTTACCCAAACACGCAACCTGATGGTATTGATGCCACGGTCTTTTAATAATTGCAGACAGTCTTTTTGAGAACCGTCTGCATCATAAAATTTATAACCGGTTGCTTCCATTTGTGGTAACCAGCCAATATCTGCTCCTTTTGAAAAGGAATTTTTTTCGCTAATCATTTTTGGTTTACACGAAGTAAAAGCAACACCAATTAGCATTAAAAAAGAAATAGTTTTTAGCGTTTTTTTCATGATTTAGTCTTTACTGAAAGCTTGCATTACGGATAAGGCGTTGTTATCAAAACTATATAAGGCTTGATTTTCAAATGTAGAACCACTAGTCGATTGCGGTCCTTTAAATGCAACCCATTCACCACCCCAATAGGCAAATCCTTGTCCATATTGTGATGTTTTTACGATGTTTTTAATATCCATAACAAATGTTCTCTGTCCAGCAGGAGTTGCAGGATATCCTGGTACCAGCTGATCACTTGTTCCTACGATATTGTTGGTCTGGTCATTGTGCAGTAAAGTAAAAGGATAAGCCGTTTCTGCAATCAGAACTTTTTTACTGAATTTCTTTCCTAAAGCATCAATAGTATTTTTTACTTCATTTAAATCCTTACCGTGCCAAACAGGATAATAAGATAATCCGATATAGTCGTAATCAATACTTTTCATTTTAGTAAAAAACCAATCTGTCCCACCGCCATTTACACCAGCATAATGAATCATTATTTTTGTGTTTGGCGCTTTACTGCGAACCACAGCACTTGCTGCACTTAGTAAATCTATGCATTGCTGTTCGTTACTTATAAGATTTCCTTGTGGCCATAATAAGCCACTATTTATTTCATTTCCTATCTGAATAATATCTGGATTTATTTCTGAAATTATTGTTGACGTATAAGACGTAACTGCCGATTTTAAATCGGTAAAAGATAAATTTTTCCATTCTTCTGGAGTGGTTTGAACTCCTGGATCTGCCCAATCATCAGAATAATGAACTGTAAGCCAAACTCTTAAACCCGCTTGTCTTGCTTTTTGAGCCAATTGTTTTACTTCACTTAAACCTGAGCGTCCGTTTACAGGTTTTTTCCATAAACGAATTCGGACAGTATTACAACCTGCATTTCTTAGCGTTGTAAGCATTCCTTCGGCTTTTCCATTGCTATAGAATTTAGTACCTAAAGCTTCCATTTGCGGAAGAAAAGAAACATCTGAAGCTCTAATAAAAGTATCAGTTGCATCTGGTGGGTTGACAGGCTCTGTATCGGAATTATCGTTACTTGAGCACGAAAACTGAATAGCCGTTATAGCAAGCAACCCAAGAATTTTTATATATTTTTTCATAATAGAAATTGTAATTAATGAGATTTGAATTTAAAACAAGCTTTTTTAATCTAAAGAAGAAGCCTCAAAAAAAGCTGAGGCTTCTCTTATTTTTAATTCAATTATGGCATTGAGATAAACATATAACGGCCATCTAAATCATTAAACCAGATTTCGTATTTCCCTGCCTCAACAAGTATATCTCCACCATTATCTCCCCAGCTTACATCCCAACTATTGTTTGCTCTGAATTTCATTTTTCCTCCTTTTAAAGTTTGAGTAACTTTCCAGATATGAGAATCAAATGCTGATTTTACTAAAGGAACATCTTGAGCCCATCCTGTATCATCGCCTGTTAATACAGATCCAGTAAAAGTAATTGTTGCATACGTTGTCATTGGACCTGTGTAAGGTGTAATTTTGTATGTCAAATCTTCAAGATTAAGTTCAAAACTATAATAACCTGAAGCTGCTGTTGGGAAAACACCTGGATCAGTATCTGCTTCTGTTGCTCTGTATTGTACTTTGGCACCATTTGTTCCATAAGCTGGAGCCCAGAAACCAATTTGTTCAATTAATTTAAAACCATCTTTATTAAAGTAACCTGTATAATAATGTTTTGCATTTTCTTTTGGATCTCTGTAAATCGGCATATTATTGCTCGTTACACTCCAGCCTGCAGCAGTACCAGGTCCCACTAAAAACAAATCTTTTTTAGGCAATTCTCCTCTGTAAGGAGTTACATTGATTGTAATTGGCGTAGAAAGTTTTGGTTCTGAAAGTGTAGTTCCAACCGTAGATTTAATTCTAACATCAATTGTACCTTGCTCTTCAGGAACCAATCCAAGTTCCAGCGCTTTTGCATTAAGTTCTGCGACTGTAATAGAAGCGTGTGTAGAAGTTGAAGAGGTAATATCTACCGGTGCTGCAAACTCAGTATTACTCGCTGCAAACTGTACCGTATAAGTGATTATCGTTGGTGTTCCGTAACTTACTTTTTCCCAAGTAAAGGTAATAGCAGTATTATTTGGAGTTGCTTTATTTAGAATTGTAGAAGAACCGCCTTCTGGAGTTATGATAGCAAAAGCAGCTTCCTGAGGCTCTAAAATCATTAAATTTTCTTCGTTTTCACAAGACCAAAATCCTGTAAGTACAACAACAGCTATAAAAATTTTATATATAAGTTTCATTTTGTGTATCGTTTAAGTTAAAAAAGTTTTAGTAACCTGTGTTTTGAGTTAAATTTCTATTGGCTCCCAACGAACCTTCTGGAATAGGAAAAACACTCATGTAAGAAGGGATTGCGATTCCTTTAGAGGAATTTCCTTTCCATGCCCAATTGTAAGAACCGCCAGTATATTTTCCAAAACGAATTAAATCTTGTCTTCTGTGCGCTTCCCAGTGCAATTCTCGAGCTCTTTCATCAATAAGAAAATCAAGCGTCAACTCACTTAAAGTAATATTTCCAACTGTTGAATTATTATTAGCTCTTTGTCTTAAAGCATTTACATAATTTAATGCTTGAGTAGTTGTTCCGTTTCCACCTCTCAAAGTAGCTTCAGCATACATTAAATACACATCGGCCAATCTGAATAATGGAAAATCGGTATCAGCATAAGTAGAACTGATTCCATTAACTCCAGTAGATGTTTTATTGGAAAACTTCGATAAAATATAACCCTGTGTTTTTACGCCAATATCATCAATATCAATCGATCTTTGTTTTGCTGGATCACCTTGCACACCTTTTCCAATTGTATTTCTAGTGTCTTGACTAAATTTAACACCATCAAATTTTTGAGCAAATTCTTTTCTGATTCTCAGTGCTCCTGTCCAGCCTCCAATTCCAAAATCGGTACCATTGTTTTCCCAAGCACCAATTTGACCGTTGGTCAATACAGTTGTTGCTCCCCAGTTTTGCGAAACTGCTCCATCTGACTGGATTCCGAATATGATTTCTTCAGAAGTATTATTATCAGCTTTAAAATTGTCTAAATATTTCGGTTTCAAAGTATAACCGCCAGCAATGATATCGTTACACATTGTAACACAATCATTAAAACGATTTTCCTGGATATATACTTGAGCATTCAAATACATTTTAGCCAAAATCATGCGCGCCATAGATTGGTCTACTCTTCCGTATTCATTTGTTCTTGCTGCTTTTAAATCTGGTAAAACCGCTTTTAATTCAGTTTCGACATATTCAAACAATTGTTTTCTGTTTACCTCAGGCCCCGTAAAATTTACAGGATCATTTTCGGTATACATTGGCGCTTTCCCAAATAAATCCATCATAGTATAATAAGCATACGCTCTTAAAACACGAACCTCTTGACGGTAAAGTGCTATATCAGCCACTGTTGTCGCATTTGTAATACCTCTTGAACTTAATTTTTCTGGAGTACTCTGGCGTAAAAACTCATTTGCATAAGCCACAGAAACCATAGTTCTACTAAACATTCCTAAAATTACAGGATTTGCAGGTGTCCAAATGTTACGTTGTAATTCTGCCGTTCCACCATCATTTTCATAACTCCAAACCAATTCGTCTGTCGTTAATTCCTGCATGTATAATAAACATCTTGTAAACTGGCTCGTTCCCGCATCTACACCTTCAAGCGAAGAGTTGTCAGGCCCCAAAACACCTGTTAAAGTTAAATTTCCATATACTCCTGCGAATGCTTTTTTGTATCCGTCAGGCGTAGAAAATAATACATCAGAAGAAAGAACATCGTCATCTTTTGAGACAACATTTAAATCATCTGTACAGGACTGAAACATCAGAGTCAATGCAGCTATTGTTATTACTATATATTTTTTCATGTTTGCTGTATTAAAATTTAAGATTAAGACCAAATAGTACTGATCGCTGTCTTGGATAAATCGTTTTGTCTACACCATTATTTGTGATTTCAGGATCCAAACCACTGTATTTGGTAAGTACAAAAACGTTCTGAACTCCCGTTGATACTCTTAACGAAGCTTTGCTGTTTAGCCAGTTCGATAAAGTATAGCCCAACGTAATGTTGTCTAATTTTAAAAATGAAGCATTTTCAATATAAAGATCTGATAATACTACATTTGAAGTAGTCTGAAAATTGGTTTCTAATACCTGAGATGGAATATTACTTAAAACACCTCCATTTTCCATAGCATCATATTGTGCTCTGCTGGCATCTACAGCATTAAAAATTCGGTTACCAATACTTGCACGTAAATTGAATGAAAAGTCAAACTTCTTGTAATTCATATTCGACGCAAATCCAAGTGTAAAATCCGGATCAGGATTATTGTAAATGTATTTATCTGAATCATTTTTGATATTATCGCCATTTAAATCAGCGAATGCACCATCAATTGGTTTTCCTTCATTGTTGTATAATTGTTTGTATACATAGAAAGAATATGGCGTGTAGCCTTCTCTAAAAATTTGCCCTGGAGTTCCTGTTCCCGCAATATTATCTCCTAAAAAGATATCGGTTCCATTTACTAGATTTTTGATTCTTCTTTCGAATTTGGCGATATTAAAGTTCATGTTCCAGTTAAAATTTTCTGTTCTAATGGCATTCGCATTAAGCGTAAACTCTACTCCTTTTGTGGTAAAACTTCCAACATTTTGATAAACACGGTTAGAAAAGTTACTACCGTCAGATATTGCTGCGTTTACTAATAAATCTTTAGATTCTTTATAATAAACATCAAGTCCAGCAGCTAAGCGATTGTCTAAAAATCCGAAATCAAGACCCGCATTGTATGAAGTGGTTTCCTCCCATTTTAAATTGTTTGTTCTTTTTGAAGGAAGTGCAACAGCTACAGGACTTGCTCCAAAATAATATTCGGAATTTCCACTTCCAACTTGGTATTTCTGCAAGTATCCATTTGGCTCAGGAATATCTTGTTGTCCTGTTATACCATAACTTAATCTTAATTTTAAGTCAGATAACACGGTGCTCTCTTTAAAGAAATCTTCTTTGATTTTCCATGCAAAAGCTACAGAAGGGAAATTTCCCCAACGGTTTGCTTCTTCAAATCTTGAAGAACCATCTCTTCTGTAAGACAGCGTTAATAAATATTTATCTCTAAAATTCAAGTTTGTTCTGGCAAAAAATCCTAACAAAACAACATCTGTATCCAAAGTAGTTTCAGGAAATGTCGATGGCAAATCGGGATTTAAGATATTACCTGTTTCAAATTTTGAGCTTTGAAATTTTTGATACGAATAACCACCCGTCATTTCAAAATTCAATGATTTAAACGTTTTGTTATAAACCAAATAAGTGTCTAATAATTTATTTCTTCTAGTTTGTTCCGTATATTCATTTGTACCATACGGAATATTGTTGTTGGATGGAGCAGAACCTGCATCAGCTCCTACTAATCTTCTTCTGTCTCCATTCGATTCATCAAAACCAACATTTACAACCGCTCTTAAAGCAGGCAAAAAGTGGAATTTATAATCGATTTCAAAATTTCCAAAAATTCTGTCGTTCGTTCCTCTATCATTTGTATTCAACAATTGCGCAACAGGATTTCTTGCTGCAGTCGAAACTAACGGATAATTACCGTTTGAATCTACTCCTGTCGTATATTCAAAATAACCTCCGTAAGGCGCTCCTTCCACTTTTATTGGCTGTGTTGGGTCAAAACCGATAGCAGCTCCTTCAACAGCATCAGTAAATCGGTTAATCTCGTTTGTGTAATTAGCCGAAAGCCTCATTTTTAAATGATTGTCCAAGAACGTTGGATTCATTACTAAACCAACGGTGTTTCTTTTAAAATTATTCGTCAAGCGTAATCCTTGCTGATCTGTATTTCCAAGTGTTAAACTGGTTGGAATAATATTGAACAAGCTTCCTCTAACGGCTAAACTTTGATCTACTGTTCCAGTATTTCTATAAATTGCTTTTTGCCAGTCTGTATTTGCTGTTCCTAGTTTATCCAAATCATCGCTTCTTCTGTCTGCAATTACACTTCTAAATTCGTCAGCACTGAAAACATCAACGGTTTTAGTCAGCGAACCTGCAGCATATTGCACATTGTAATCTACAGACAATGTTTTACTTCCTTTTTTAGTCGTAATAATAATTACACCATTTGAAGCACGAGAACCATAAATTGCCGAAGCCGATGCATCTTTTAAAACCGTGATTGATTCAACCGTTGCTGGGTTCAATGAGGCTAAAAACGAAGAAGAACCTGTATTGGTCGCATTATCAAGAGGCAATCCGTCAATTACAATAAGTGGATCATTACTAGCAAAAAGTGAACTTCCTCCTCGAATTCTAATTTGAGAGCTGGAACCTGGAGCACCAGTTGAATTTACTGTTAGACCTGCCACTCTTCCGTTAAGCAGATTTTCTGTTGTAATATTATTTCCTTTGTTAAAGTCTTTTGTAGTAAGTGCTGTAACAGATCCTGTAGCGTCTTTCTTTTTAACGCTTCCATATCCTACCTGTACAACCACTTCTTTCAGCTGATTTGTATCTTCTTCAAGATATACGGTTACATTTTTCTGCCCGCCAACTGCAATAGTTTGATTGACATAACCAGTAAAGGAAACGGCAATTTGACTATCTGATTTTACTCCAGATAATTGAAATTTCCCATCAAAGTCAGTAGAGGTGCTGCTATTGACACCTAATACTTTTATGTTCGCTCCCGGTATGGGCTGTTTGGAACCCTTTTCCAAGACGACACCGCTGATTGTGTTCTGAGCGAAAACACAAAAAGGAAGCAAGAGTAATAAAAGTAAAAATTTAGTTTTAATCCTTTTCATACTTTTTTAATTGGTTTGGTTTAAGTTAGTTTTTGTTCATTCAGTTTAGGTCGAAAAAAGATAGCAGGAAATAAACCTAAAGAAACAAGGTTTAGTTTTACACTAATTGTTTCTTAGAATTATAAACTGTTTTCTTTTTAAAATAAGTGTAATCTTTTCTTTAGAATGAGGATAGGTTTCCTCTGTAAAGTTTAATTGGAGTGCTGGTCATTTTTAAATTGTTTTTGGTTAAGATAATTAGTTAGATGTTTTTGCTGACTTGCTTTAATCAAAAAATAAAATACAATTATTTAATCGTTATAGCTTGTCAACTCACATTGCAAATTAAGGATACAGCGCGTTTTAAATACAGGGAAAAATTCATTTATAAAAGGGGACAATTTCGTAAAAGCATAAATAGAATGCCTTATAAAAACAGATTCTTCATTTTTTTGGTCTAAAAAAAATAACAAAACAAAAAAATAGTCATTAAAACAATCGATTTAATAATCCCTTCGATTATGGTTTTCAAACTGTATAGTTTCAAAAAAGAAGCAGACTTTTATATAGAAAAAAGAGCATAAAAATTTCGGTCAACAATTAATCTAAAAAACAAATGTTACTTTTACACCTTATGCAATAAATTATTATTTTCGCAAAGCATACCGATTTAAGCTATATTCATCTAAAAAGTTGATTCTGCTTTCAGATCACATTCCTTCTATTTTTCGTATATATAAAGAGCAGTAAGCTTAAAAAAAATCTATGAATAAGTTAGTTTTTCTTGTTATCAGTTTTCTTTCAATAAATGCGTTTGGACAGAATTACCCAATAAGACATCTTGACATTTCATCAGGACTTTCTAACAATTCTGTTGCCACCATATATCAAGATCAAAATGGATATATGTGGTTTGGAACTTTTGATGGTCTTAACAGATATGACGGAAACGATTTTAAAATTTACCGCCATATCCATACTGATCCTAATTCTATTCAAGGAAATGCCATAAGCTGCATCGAAGGCGATTATCAAAATAATTTGTGGATAGGAACAACAGCTGGACCTGTTATTTTTAATGCAGAACGCTCTTCGTTTAGTCCATTGAAATATATTGGAATTGACAAAAAAGTCAAACCTTTACAAATTACTGCCTACGAAATCATTGCGGTACATTCTGAAAAAATTATTCTTGTTGCAACAAAAGAAGCAATTGTACTTTATAAAGAAGGCGAAAAAACTGGAACAGCAATACCTTTTAATGGCAAATTAAATTATATAGCCCGCTCCATAGCTTACGATGCAAAGAAAAAAATCTTCTATGTTTTTATAACTGGAACAGGTCTTTGCCAATATGATCTTAAATCAAAAAAATTAACGCTTCTAAACAATAGCATTACAGGTGCAAACTGCATAAAACTGACCAATGAAGGACTTTGGATTGGCTCAGATGAAGGTGCTTACTTATATAATGCAAGTCTCAATAACTATTCTAAAAACTACTTTCAGGAAAAAACAGTAGTTCGTGATTTTTTTAAGCAGGAGAATAGACTTTGGATTGCTACAGACGGTGCGGGTCTTTACACTATTACAAAAAATCAATTTACTCCTATTTCTTATCAGGCAAGCGGCCCTATTTCCTTATTGAACAGTAAATCGCTGTATGATATTTTTGAAAGTAAAAACGGAGAAATGTGGTTTGGAACACTGCGTGGCGGTGTCAGCATGATGGGAAAAAAGCCTCTCTATTTTAATCATTACAAAAGCAAAAATCCACAGACTAATAAAGAGGATGAAGATCCTGCTGCAAACTTCATGCTTTCTTTTTGTGAAGATGAAAAGAAAAGTATCTGGATCGGTACAGATGGTGCTGGAATGCGATACTGGAACAGAAAGCAAAATACCTATGATGTCTACTCTACCACATCATCAGCTGGGAGAAAACTTCAAAGTAATTTTGTTACCAGTATAGTAAGAGATTCTGATAATGCCATTTGGGTCGCGATGTGGAAAGGCGGTGTATGCCGTATTGATCCAAAATCAAAAGCAATTCAGAATTATTCCATTTATAATCAATACACTAAAAAAGCGGAACAAGAATCATGGTTGCTCTTTTTAGATTCAAAAAAAACACTTTGGCTTGCCGTAACTAATGCTGGTGCATTTTATCAATTTGACAGAAAACAGAATAAATTTATCTGTTATAGTAATACTTTACGCGATGTAACTTGTCTTTACGAAACCAAAGACGGCAAAATATGGGGCGGAACATTCAATTCTTTTTTTGAGATAGATGCCAAAACAAAAAAAATTAAAAACTACCATTCTGATTATAACATTAGATGTATAACTGAGGATCAAAATAACAATCTTTGGATTGGCACCGTAGAAGGCGGTCTGCTTTTATTCGATAGAAAAACAGGAAAGACTAAAAAATACACCACTCAAAACGGCCTTCCAAGCAATACGATATTACGTCTTTTAGAAGATAATGAAGGGAATTTATGGATGAGTACATATCATGGAATCTCAAGATTTAATCCAAAGAATAATACTTTCAGAAATTTCGGAACCACTGACGGACTGCAGGGCAATCAATTTAGCTGGAATGCGGGAACAAAACTTTCTACGGGAGAATTTATTTTTGGAGGTATAAATGGATTTAATGTTTTTCATCCGGACAGCATAAAAGATAAAAAAAATACAGGCCGATTTTTATTAAATGATTTGCTGGTAAACAATGAATCTTTACCATTGAACAGTCCTTACATAACTGAAAAAAATCTGGAAATGATCAGCAGTGTCGAGCTTCCTTATGAAAAATCGGCATTAAGTTTTGATTTTGTTTATCTAGATTATGTTAATTCTGAAAAAATCAATACCGCTTATTTTCTCGACGGCTGGGATAAAACCTGGAATTACACTTCAAAAAATAACCGAGCAAATTATTCCCGCCTAACTGAAGGAACGTATGTTTTTAAAGTAAAAACAACCGATGTTTTTGGAAATTGGACGAATGAAGTAACATTGGCAACGGTAACCATCCTTCCGCCTTGGTACAGAACTTGGTGGGCTTATACCTTTTATTTAATTGGTGTAATTGGCGCTATCTACGCTTACGTTGGCTATCACAAAAACAAGGAAAGACTTCGCTACGAAATAAAACTGGCTCGAATGGAGCATACCAAAGACAAAGAACATGCTGAGAAACAATTTTCTATGTTCACTTATATGGCTCATGAATTACGCACTCCTTTGTCTTTGATTATAAATCCGCTTAAAAGTGCAATGGAAAGAAAAAACCGCACTGAAGATGATTTAGATTTAAATCTTGCCTACAAAAATGCGAAGCGATTATTGAGTCTTACAGATCAATTGCTGTTGTTTAGAAAAGCAGAAACCGATCTTGACGAACTCAAAATTTCCAAGATTAACCTGAATCTGCTTTGTAAAGAAATTTACGAGAGCTTTACACAAATGGCGGCGGTTAAAAATCTAAACTACCAATTTATTGAAAATGAAACAGCAGTTGAAATATATGGAGATTATGAAAAAATAGAAATTACGCTGTTCAATTTAATCTCTAATGCTTTTAAATTTACTCCTAATAAAGGATCAATTACTATTGAAGTAATCGAGAATATTACTGATGTTTCGATAATTATATCGGATACTGGAAGCGGTATCCACGAAAATGATATTGATACTATTTTTGAAAAATTCAAACAAATTCAATCTAAGTCTTCTAATGGTTTTGGAATCGGACTTTATATTGCGAAGTATTTTGTGAAGAAACATCATGGTGAGATCATTTGTAAAAGTAAAGTAGGAAAAGGCACATCGTTCCTAATTACGCTTCCAAAAGGAAACAGTCATTTTACCGAAATGAACATCAACGAAAATCACCCGCACATGTCACCGCTTGTGGGAGAACTTCTTGAAGGAATGCCTGTCGCTCATCAAAATACATACGAAAAAACAATCGAGTCCTCCTATCCAGAAAATCTTCAGTCAGCAATAATCAGCACTAAAAAAACACTGCTGATTGTGGAAGACAATCCTGAAATGAATCATTATCTGGTGCAGCTTTTCTCTAAAAATTATGTTGTTTACGCTGCAGCTAATGGTATTGACGGATTAAAATTGGTAGAAAAACATACGCCAGATATTGTATTAAGCGACATTTCTATGGAAGGTATGAACGGATTGGATTTGTGCAAAAAAATCAAGCAAAATGACGATTTAAGCCATATTCCAGTAATACTTCTTACAGCAACAACGAGTAACGATATTCATTTGCAGAGTATTACAGAAGGCGCTGATGATTATGTTACTAAACCATTCGACAGTGATATACTTTTAGCAAGAGTAGATTCGGTTCTTCGAAACAGAGGGCAATTGCGCAAATACTTCTTAGACAGCATTACACTTCGTGAAAACGGAAATAAAGTTCCAACTGAATACAAAGAATTCCTGGATAAATGTATCGAAATTGTTGAAGCCAATCTTGAAAACAGCGAATTCAATTTAAAGAGTTTCTCTGCCGAAATGGGAATGAGCCATTCCAGTCTTTATAAGAAGATTAAAGCAATTTCGGGACAAACCGTAAATGTTTTTATCCGATCTATCAGAATACGCAGAGCCGCTGTAATTATGCTTACTGAAAATATTAATATAGCTCAAGTTGGCCCTCAGGTTGGTATCGAAGATCAGCGCTATTTCCGTCAGCAGTTTATAAAATTGTTTGGAATGAAACCTTCAGAGTATATCAAAAAATATCGCAATTCTTTTAACAAGGATTTAAACATCATTCAGAAAAGAGATACAGACAATTAGTAAAAAACATCATTTTACTTCTGTTAAAAATCAGACAATTAAGTTTATAATACTAATTCATAAAAGATAAATCATCTACATAACAAAAAGCTCCAGCTTTTCCGTCAGCCAAAAAACCAATCTCTACCTTTCCCCCTTTTACAACGATGTTTGAAATGGTAATGGTTTTCCACGCTGCGTTTTGTTCTTTAATAACATAGGAAAATCTTTTGTTGCCACTGACTGCATACATTTCTAAATTCTTAAAATCAGCGCTGTTTATTATTTTGCCAGAAAGTGTATAAACACCGTCTTTCAGTTTTACGAATGGCGAAGAAGCAATAGTTTGAAAAATCTTTCTTTTAAAATCTATTTTATCACTGATTTCAAGACTTTTCTCTCCAATTACCGTTTTTCGTTCTTCTTCGGTATTAAAGTGATTTAAAACTGGTGAAATTGAATCTAACGAAATCTTATTGCCTTGAATTACTTCAGAAAACCAGCCCGTCAGCTGAATTTGGACAGGTTTTACAGGACTCGGAATATGTCTGCGGTCGGCTTCGAAACTTGGATTTTTGATGTAATTATTATCTTTTGCTACTTCCCATCTTCCTGTTTTCTCTTCTAGATTCCATGAGTTTAAAGAATTAAAATAAGGTGTTGTTCCTTCAAACGAAATGGGACACCATTGGTTATAACCTAATCCGTTTCCAGCAAAATTGGCCCAGCGGTCTCCGCAATAGACTATGGTTTCTTGTTTGCTTCCTTTTACAGAAAAGAAAAATCCAGTTTGCGAGATGTGCGCAAAATCGTCTTCCGTGCCTTTCATTACCTGCATGTCATTTGCAGGAAGATAAGGCCCGTGAATATTGTCGGATACCAAATAATAAGCAAAAGAAGCATCCCAGCCATATATATTCGATGCAAACATATAATATTTGTTCTTGTATTTAAACATGCAGTTTCCTTCACGGCTTTCGCCTTTAAAAACCTCCGTACAATCCAAAAGATTTATTTTTTCGTTTTTGATACCAATTTCAGAAACATAAATTTTATTTCGCCCCCTTCCGTAAGAATAAATTAAATAGGATTTTCCAGTGTCTTCATCTGTAAAAACAGTCTGATCGCCAGTGTTGCTCGTTCCAATCATTTTTTCCATATTGATTTTCTGATGCCATTCAAACTGACCCGTCGGCGAGTCCGAAAGTGTAATCAATACTTCTGAATCGTGCTGTACGAACATCGCATATTTTTTCCATTCCTTGATATAAGCAACTCCCAAACGTCCAACCCATGTTTTGCCGTTTTTATTTACTTTTTCTTTGGTCAAAACATCCCCTTCAAAAGTCCAGTTGACCAAATCTGTAGAGCCGTAACAGGTAACCGACTTGAAAGTTGATGTTGGCAGTGTAACCGCAGGATTATTGCGGTAAACATCTGCTTCTTCATACTGCACGCCATACCAATAATATTTCTGAATACCGCTTATTGGGTCTGTAAATTTAAAAATACCGCCTCCCTGACTGTAAATTGGTTTTCCATCTTTGGTTTTCCAAAAAGAATCATTTTTAATATTCAACAACTGCGCTTCAACAACAGAAGCGTTAAAACAACATATAAAAACTAAAAGTATTTTGAACAGAAGGGTATTGATATTCATCTTTTTAAAATTTAAATCAGTTTTGAGCACTAAAGTTTTTTACATTTTCATGAATGGATTTTTCTCCCTGAACATTCTGAGCTGTTACATTTTTAAGAAAAACATTTTCGACCGGAAGTTCTTTCTGCGCCAAAATTCTTGAAATAAATTTGACGTTTGTAGCTTTTACATTTTCAAGATAAACGTCTTGAATTGGTGTGAGTCTTCTTTCGATTGTTGGAACTAAATTTCGCCATTGGTACAAAACATCGGTTTCAATTCCGAGAATTCCCTCGTCAATTTTTCCTGAAGTTATGTTGGTCATGTGAATATTCTTTACATAACCGCCTCTGCGTTCATTGGTTTTAATGAATAAAAGATGATTGAGTTTGGCGCCATCTACCACTGTGCAATTATCAATAAAAACATTTTCGATACCGCCCGAAAGTTCACTTCCAATAGCAACTAATTGATGACCGTTTTTGACAGTGCAATTTCTCATTACAATATTTTTTGAAGGCGTGTTCAATCTCCAAGCGTCTTGATTACTTCCAGATTTAATCGCAATCGCATCGTCTCCTTGGTCAAAAACACAATTTTCAATCAAAACATTCTGACTCATTTCAGGATCTACACCATCGTTATTATGTCCGTGAGCATAAACATTAAGATTTCGAAGTACCACATCTTTAGACAAAAAAGGATGAATCGTCCAAAACGGACTATTGGTAATCGTCACACCTTCCATCAAAATATTTTCACATCTATTAAACTGAATAAATTGTGGACGGAAATTGGCAGTATCGTTTACCATCTGCCTTTCTTTCATTGGTTTATTGTAAGAAGCCAAATAATACAATCTCTTCAGGCTTTCCATATGCGCTTTAGGTCTTGCAAACCATTGTTTCCAAACATCCATTTTGGCTTTTAATTCGCCTTCTCCTGTAATAGCTATATTTTTACATTGATACGCATAAATCAAAGGCGAATAATTATAACATTCATAACCTTCCCAAGTCGAGCGTACCGCTGGCAGGTAATCTTTTGGGTTTTCTGAAAAAAGCAAAACCGCGCCTTTTTTCAAATGCAGATTTACATTGCTTTTAAAATGAATTTTCTTTGTTAACCATTCTCCTTCCGGAATAATAACTGTTCCGCCACCCGATTTGCTGGCTTTAGCAATAGCTTTACTGATTGCCTCAGAAGTTTTATTTAAATCTCCCACAACAGCACCAAAATCCGTAATCGAAAATTCTTTACAGTTGCTGAAATCAGGAATTTTTATCGCTGGCATTTCAAAAGGTGCTTTTACAGTCACTTCTTTTAAGGTTACGCCTGAATCATTTTTCTTGAACGATACAAAAACAAACGAAATCACTAAAGCCGTACAAAATATTATTTTTTTCATGATTGAATTGATTTTAATCTTATGAACACCCTGTTGGGTGAAATTACTTTTTTCACTTCTATTAAATCAGCTTAGATATAAATCAGCTTTAATCTGTATGAATCTGCGTGAAAAATTTATAAGCAAAAGTATTTCACGCAGATTTTAAAGGATTTCAGCAGATTAAATTAGATTTTTAATTCTTGAATGAAGCTATTTTATTATATTACACCCAAAGGGTTATGAACATTCTTTCTGAATTAACTTTTAAACTATTTCTTTGCTGACACTAACACAATATTTGGTTTTGGAGCAGATTTCATACCTGCACCCATATAAAAGCTGGTATGCGGAGGCTGATTATAGCCAACATTCTGCCATGCAATGCTCAATCTGTACTGCGGATCGTGCATGAGTGTATACTGCCTAATTTGGGTTGGAATAGTGGTAGAATAAATTCGGAGTTCTTTATTGTCTTCCGATCTCAAAATCAATTCCTCACGCCAGTCGCCTAAAATATCTGCCGAAAGTGCCGGTGTCGATTTTGTACCATTATTAGAAACCGCACCATTTGCAGTAAACAAACGGCCTTTTTCATATTTATCGATATAATTCGAATTGAGAATTTCACGCGATGTATCTCCATCCCAATAAATTAAGAAATTAACTGAACTTGGTGCTTTCCCAACAACTTTGCCTTTCATATCATACAAATTTGGAGAACCTGACCACCAGAATTGTGCGCCTTTTCGGGTTGGATCAATATTATCTGCAACACCTCTGCCGACATCTTCATTTAGAGAATCCGTAAATAAAACTTTTCCATCGGCAGCGGCAAAAATAGTAACCCCAGGCCCTTTTGTGCCATTTTCAATTTCATGAATTCCAAAAACTTCTAGACCTGGACGATCAGGATCTAAATCTGAAACATGAATGGCATCTCCATGTCTAAAACCCGTTGTGTACAAACCTTTTCCGTTATCATCAACACACATTGAACCATAAATAATTTCATCTTTGCCATCATTATCTACATCAGTAACGGTAAGATTATGATTTCCCATTCCCGAATAAGGATTTTCAGAATCTTTACTATCAAAAACCCATCTCGAAGTTAGTTTTTGATCTTTAAAATCCCATGCTGCCAAAACTGTCCTTCCATAATAACCACGACACATTACAACGCTTGGATGAATTCCGTCAAGATAAGCAACACAAGCCAAAAAACGATCCATACGGTTTCCTTTAGTATCATTTCCACCGCTTCCGCCATGTCCTCCCCAGCCCGCCAAACCGCCTCTTTCAGCAATATAATCGACTGTTGTAATTAGTTTTCCTGTTTTTCCGTTAAAGACAGAAAGATATTCAGGACCTTTTAAAATTTTTCCAAAAGTTGCTGAATTTGGATCTCGATCAACCCAGTCTTTTGATGCATCTCCTACAACATTATTTTGACTGTCTCTAGTTCCGTCAGCTGTTTTACAAACAAACTCTGAAATTCCGTCGCCATCCAAATCGTACACCATAAACTGCGTGTAATGTGCGCCTTCGCGAATGTTCTTTCCTAAATTGATTTCCCATAAAAATTTACCTTCCAAAGTATAGGCTTGAAAAACAGGAGGATCTGTAATTCCTGTATGTGAATTGTCATGACCTTTTCCTGTCATGTGCACCACAAGATCATACTTTCCGTCTCCGTCTAAATCGCCAACCGAAAGATCATTTGCTGTATAACCTTCAATTGGTTTTAATACAATTGATAAATAATCTTTATCAGGACTTGAAGCCAGAATCGTAAAACTTCCTTTTGCATCAGATTCTTTTCCTTTTAAAACCGTTTTTACAAACCAAGTATTTTCTTCTTTAGCATTCGCTTTGGTATCTACAAAGTTTGTTGCGCCAATAATGGGTTTTTCATTCAATTTTACTGCTTTTTTAGTACCACTTTTACGATATAAATTAAAAGCCAGATCATCTGGATCAGTTCCTAAAACACGCCATCCAATAAAAAACTGATCCTTGTTTTTTACAGCAATAACGCCTCGATCGAGGTTTTCCATTTGCCTTTGTGCAGAAATAGAAACCGTTAAAAATGAAATTATTAATAGAATTATATTTTTCATGATTCATTATTTATTATAAAAATTTCACGCAGATTTAAAATTATTTTGGCAGATTAGTACAGATTTTTTAGGTATTCTTGTCATTCCGAGGAACGAGGAATCTTCGTAAGTGACTCGACAAAGATTGACGATTTATCTTATGGAGTTCCTTGCGGAGATTCCTCGTTCCTCGGAATGACAAGCTAAACTTAAAAACTTAGCATCTCAGAATCTCAGCAACTCAGAATCTTTTTTAAAAAAACTTCTTAAATCCTTCGCTTTTTACTTTCCATGTTCCATCTTTCGGGAAACCCGGATTTTCTTCAGTTGTTCCGTCCCAACCCGCGCACATCATGGCTACTGCTGTCAGTAATCCGCCATTTCCTGGAAGATAAAGTGTTAATCGTTCTGCTTGATAATTATGTCCATTTTTTAAATAGGTATTCGTAGTCACATTCATAAACAAGGCATCAATTGCTTTTTCCGGCATTTGCAGACGTGCAGCAGACATAGCCGTCATTGGGAAATCCCAACCCCAGGTTTTATCCCATGACCAAGTATTCCAAACCAAATCAAAAGTATTTTTCATGATTTTCTTATCCAACAAAGAAGTTTCTGGAAGCATTCCGAAAGTTCCCAAAACGGAAGGATGGTCGGTTTTAAATTCTGGATTGGTATAAGAATCCGTGGCACTTTCTGTCGCCAGATAAACCTGATCTGAAATTGGCAGTGGAGACAATTTAGCTAAAACCGTTTCCCATTTTTCTGGTACTTTTTGGTTTAATTTTTTCTTCCATGCAATTGCCGTTTTCAAAGCCCAATTCCAATACGCCAACTCATAAGTCGGATTAAACGTTTCCATAGCTTTAAAACGTTCCTGCGCCGGAATAACGCCCGGCCCTAAAACATAACGGTCTTTTTTAGCATCATAATTAGCAAACGAAGCCATAAAATCTGCGGTTGCAAAAACTCTTTCGCTGTATAAATCTAAAGTTGCTTTTTCAGGTTTATTGCGATATATTAATTCAGCATAGGTAATAAAATGAGGTTGCTGCCAAATCAGAAACGAACCTACAGATGACGGACTTTCGTTACCATCAGGATCAGTCATTTTCTGCCATCTTGCTCCTTCAAAACCTTGTCTTTTGGCAATATTTTTTGCTTTATCAAAAACTTTCTGATACCACGGAAGGCTTTTTTCTAATAAATCTGCTCTGTTCCAAAGCGCAAAATGAACACCGTGCCACCAATGCATTTCCAAATGCGGTTTTCCATACCAACTGTTATACGTTAAACCCGTTTCTTGCGGAGGCACTTTTCCTGTACATTGCACTTTGGTTAGATACTGCGACAAAATTACTCTGCGTTCCAATTCCTTGGCACGCGGATCTGTGCTTCCAGAAAAATCAACTGCAGCACCACTTTTCCAAAACTGTTCCCAGCCTTTGATACTGCTATTTTCGATAACCAAAAAAGAAGAATTTGAAACTGGTTTTTCCGCTAAAGCGAAAAGACAGCTTAATTCTAATACATCTATATTTGAGGGTTCTAAAACAAAATAATGTTCCCCTGTTTTCTTAATCTGCGCATTTCCTTTCCAGCTTAAACCCACATTATACGAAATGCTGTCCATCACATGTTTTACAACAGCCTGTGTTTTAGATTTTTCTGTCAGAGTGGTTTTATAATCCTGTCTTCCTTCCCATTTTGTTCCCATATCAGCCCAATCTCCTGTCGGAAAAGGAATTCTTAAACTGATTTTCAGTCGTTTTTCTTTCAATAAAGCAGACTTAACTTTTACACCTATCTCATCTTTATCTTGATGTGAAGCAGTATAAACGGTTACAGGAGTTCCTTCAACTTCAAAATAACTTTCAATTTCGCCCGTCCATAAATTCAATTTTTGGGAAATCGCCTTAAGGTCGCTCGGCTTTACAATACTTCCATCTTTTTTAGTGATTTCAAAGCCTAAATTTCCCAATTGCAATAAATGCGGATTCTGTCTGAACCAGTTTACCGCCTCAACTCTTCTCGCTGGTTCCTTAATTTGAACAGTATATGAAATGTCTCTTCCATACTGTTTGTAATCTCTTAAAGTCTCTGAAAACTTATAGCTGTTCACATTTTTATAACTGTCCCAACCCCATTCTGACTGAGTTCCTAACGGAATTCCGTTTTGATACGTTTTTGGAAAAGTCTGAAGTCCTGTTGCATCCACCGTAAAGGCAAAAGCGCCATTCCCGACTGTCAAAGAAGCCAGCGTATCGATTGCCGTAATTTGAACATTATATCGTGTTACCAAGGCTTTTCGGTCTATTTTTTGAGCAAAAAGCGATGCCGAAAATAGGATGGCAATAATTGAAAATTGTTTTTTCATTGGGTTAGTTTTTTGGTTTCTAATTGAAATGAAATTTTAACCGCAAAGCACGCAAGTTTTTTTACTAAACATTACGTTGTAAAACGCAAAGTTCG
>NZ_WWEM01000020.1:0-369129 GCF_019308285.1 Flavobacterium quisquiliarum | reverse complement strand
CGTTTTTTTAGAATTCCAAAAGCAAAAAAAACTTGCGTGCTTTGCGGTTAAATCTCAAGCTGTTTCATATTATTATCTAATTAAAGTCACTCCCATCAATCCAATTACAACATCATTTGTAATTGCTTTCAAAGTCAAACTTTTTAATGTTTTATTTTTATCCAATGGCAAATCCAAAATGGTTCCAGCTCCGCCTTTAACACCATAATTGGTAAGGCCTTTTATAGGTTTAAAATCTTTAAAATTTCTCGAAATTTCTCCTGATTTTAGATAAACTCTCGGCGGTTTTGGAGCATCGGTTGTAAAGGCAAGTCCGTCAATAAAATAATCCTGCTCAATCGGCCACCAGTTTTCTGGATTTTTAAGTGCTAAAACTTCAGAAGTTCCGTCTGTATAATTTACTGTGATTTCGCCATTTTTCATTCGGCTCTGCATTGGATTCGTAGTTCCAGCGACCATAAAATAAACATGCGATGCTTTTCCAGATAACGGAATCGAAACACTTTCCGGATAATTATCCCACATAGAAGTGAAAACAATATTTTTTTGGTCTGCTACAGAAGGCGTTTTAAATACAATTCCTTCAGGAGAAGTTATTTTGTCACTATTTTTAGCTTTTTCACGAAGTCCGCTGTCATCAATTTTTACCTCTAAATTAGGATAACACCAATTGCCAATTCCTTGTTTCGGAAGCTGTAATGTCGTTGTTTTAGGTCTTGGCGCAAGATATTCATTGGTAAAAACATCTGTAACTTTAGCATTAAAATAAGACGAAAGAGCAATCGATTCCTGTTTATGGGAAGCCGAAAACGGAATATCCCAATTGATTATTTCAATATTTTGAATGTATGAATTGCCATTTTTAATTTCCAATCTGTTCGTTCCCGGCATTAAATCCTGAACTGGAATCTGAACTGTTTTCTGTTCTAATACATTAAAATTAATTGGCTGACTCGCTTTTTCATTTTTATTTAAAACCAAAGAACCCTCCATCTTTTTTACAGTATTGCTTTTAATGGAAACTTCTAAAGTATTGGCTTCTGTAAGTTTTGCTGCAGCTTCTAATTTTGGTTTAAAATTAACTTCGACAGGATGCCACCAAGACATTTCGCCTTGTTTCAGTTTTATAAAAAACACGCTGTTTCCTTCCCCATTAACCTTGGCATGAAGCTCATTTTGAGTTTTCGAAATAGCACTTAAAACCGACTGCGGATCGTAAACCAAAAGAATTTCAGCTTTAAGAGTCATCATATGTAAATCTTGACCACTGGTGTAAAATGGGGTCTGTTTTTTTTCTTCTAAAGGAAAGCCTTTCCAGTTTACAATCACATCATAAATAGCACTGTATGGTACTTCAATACAAATTTTCGGTTTTCCGATGTTTTCCGAAATTGCTTTGTATGAAGTAATTTTACCATTTATCATGATACTTTGGATTTTATCATAAGGTGCATCCAAAAGCAACTTTAAACTCATTTTGGATGGAAAACGATTTTCGATTTTGTAACTGTCTTTTTTATCTTCTCTTTTAAAAGAAAAGGAAATATCTGGTATTTCAATTGAAGCTTGATTCCATTGAGAAGGAAAACCTGGACTGATAGTCAAAGTTCCTGCTAAAGCATCGGGTTGAATTCCGTAAAGACCTTCAACCAAAGTCCTTGAAGCCATTCCTATCGGATCGGCAAAATCACGATACAGCTCGCCACGCATTGCATCTTGGTACAAAAGCTGTTCAAAAGCACCTGGCGAAGCTCCCAAATACATACTTTCTATCAAAGCACTTTCCCATAAATGATACGCTTTTTCAGCTTGTCCGCCCTGCCAAAAAGCCAAAGCCGTATGCAATTGTTCCGCCAATGCCACATTATTGACCGACCAAGTATAAGGCTGCCAATTGGTGGTACTAATGGTAAATAAATCAGTTCTATCTAATCCTTCCGCTTTAATTGGTATGCGAGGAATCTGTTTATCCACATAATGCAGCATTTGAAAACTCTCAAACGGAGTAGCCATTTCTGAATCAATCGTGTGGTAAATACTCCAAATTCCGGGAGTTTCATGCAATAATCTATTTCCTAAAGCGTCTTTATATTCTGCAAAAATTCCTTTTTTAGGAAGCCATAAAATCTGATTGGAAGCTTTTAAAATTTTATCAGCTTCTTTTGAAAACGGAAGCGCATCCACCTTTAATTCTTGGGCTACAGCAGCAATCGTTTTATTAGCATAATAATTATAAGCCGAAGAATGAATTACGCCGCCTCCGCTGTATTGAAGCGCATCGCTCGCCCAAATTGAGGCATAGGCATCATATAGACCATCGCGGTCTGAATCGAAATTTCGTTTTTCCCAGTCAATATGTCTTTGAAGTACAGGCCACATTTCCTTCATAAAATCAGTATCTCCAGTCCATTTAAAATGACGCAGCATTTGGTCGATAAAAACCAGATTCATATCATAATGATGAGCAACAGTATTCTTGTTCGGATTTCTGCTGATGTAACCACTGCTGAACATGGATGTTCCCATTTCTTCTTTCTGTCTCGCGAGATTTTTTTCAGCATCAAACACAACTGGGCCACTCTCAGGAGTTGTAACTTGTGAATTACTATAACTCTTAAAATGAGATTTTGCACGGTCATGCCAACCTAAAGGGTCGGCTGTGTAAGCACCACGCCATGCATTGAGGTACATTCTCCATGCCACCGCACCATGCAAGTAAGCTGGGCTTTCCCATATTCCGTCAGAAGCAATTGCAAGTGCTCCACCCAATGTATTGATATAAGGGTCTGGCGTAACTACTTTTACTCTATTTGCTAAAACCGTTGTCTGCTGAACAGCTTCTTCATAAAGTGATGCAATATTTTTTTGCGTAAGATTCTGTATTTTTTCAGGTGTCAGAAGCCAATAATTTTCGTATTGAAAGCTCTTAACTTTTCCCGCAACCATCATTAATGATTCTGAATTGGAATTGTATAATTCTAAAGGGGAGTTTTGTTTTTCGGCATTTACCAAATGAACAGCTGAATCAGGAAAATAACCTGCTAAACTCTTATTGTTTCCGTCTTTTTGTTTGTTGCTTTCTGAACCATATTCCAATAGAAAGGACTGTTTTTCTAAAGTATACTTATTATTGATACAATATTCAGGTTTCAAATAAAATACCGATTCGGGGTCGGCTCCGATATCTCCATCACGACTGAACTTTTTCCCTGTCGCTCCACCGTAAACCCACATGAGACTGCACTCTTTTGGCACATTGCTACCTGATACTTTCAAAATAAAACCTTCTTTATCTCTTAAAGCTACAGCATCAATCAACAGTTTTCCAGTTCCTAAAAGAGCATCGTGAATTTCATAATGCATTGTTCCCAAAACATAACTGGTTTCAATTTTTGATGCTTCAGTAATCCATTTGCTGTCTTTTCCGCTTATTAAACCTAATTTGAGATTGCCTCCCATTCCTGGCATATAGAGCGCAAATTCTGGTAAATCGCCCGCTTCTGCTCTAAATCCTGTATTGGAACCATAAAGTGCTCTATTAAATTTTCGGCTGCCATTTTTAAGTACAAAATTATTTCCTTCAGGTATATAATGAATTTTGCGGGCTGTTTTTTCCTGTGCGTTTATTATTAACGAGCTCAAGAAAAAAATGCCGATAAATACTGTTGCAATAGATTTTATAACTCTCATAGAATGGCAAAAAATATTATGTTTTTAAAATAAACATATAACGAAATTATTTATTGATTTTTTTATCAATTCAATATATATTGATGCAATTTCTTTGTTTTTTCACTACATCGTATCCTGTACATACCTGACTTATAAGATTATTTTTTATTGAAACTTTATTTTTTTAATCGTTTTTTAACATCATAGTACAGGATACTATATAAAATCATAAGGATTAGATTTGAAAAACAAATAAATTAAAATCTCAAAAAATTGACTAAATTTTTTAAATATTCGTATTTATACCTTCTTTCTGTTTTAATGCCGTTTTCAGCATTTTCAAATAATTCAACAAAAAATGTATTGGACAACAAAACAGTTTCTGAAGACAGTTTAAAAAAGACAATGCTCTTTCAGTTTGGCACTGATTTAAAAATCAAAAAAGGAATTTCGGTAACAAAATCTTTACAATACAAATCTGATTTAGGATATGGATTTGACTTTAATACCGAATCCAACCTAAAATTAAACTCCAATTCTTTTTCTATTGAAAAGCCTGTCTACTTTTCTGTAAAACTTCCTGAAGGAAATTATCAAGTTGAAGTAGTTTTAGGAAATCCTCAAAAAGACCTTAAAACAACCATAAAAGCAGAGTCTCGTCGATTAATGGTTAATGAGTTTATTGTTGCAAAAGGAAAATCAGCAGTACAGATTTTTAATGTAAATGTTAGAAATCCTAAAATTAATGATAATCTGAGTGTTACTCTTAAAGACCGAGAAAAAGACATCTTAGATTGGGATGATAAATTGACTTTGGAATTTTTAGGAGAAACAGCCGTTCAAAGTATCAAAATCACAAAAAAAGACAATTTAACTGTTCTCTATCTAGCCGGAGATTCTACTGTTACCGACCAAGATGTAGAGCCTTGGGCATCGTGGGGACAATTTATCACTGCTTATTTTAATGAAAATGTTGTTGTAGCAAATTATGCGTATTCGGGTTCTTCATTGAGTTCTTTTAAAGCCAGCAACCGCTTGAAAAAAATACTTTCCCAAATCAAAAAAGGAGATTATCTTTTTGTGGAATTTGGTCATAATGACGAAAAAATAAAAGGCGCCGGCAATGGCCCGTGGGAATCGTATTCAGATTTATTGGCAGAATTTACTCAGGCAGCTAAAGATAAAGGCGCAATTCCGATTTTAGTTACCCCAACACAACGCCGTTTTTTCAATGAAAATGGCACTCTAAAAGATACGCATGGCGATTTTCCTCCAGCGATGCGTGCCGTGGCTCAAAAAAACAATACAGCTCTTATTGATATTACAAAAATGACAACAGAATTGTATGAAACCTGGGGCGACAAAGTATCCAGAAAAGCTTTTGTACAATATCCTGCCAACACCTTTCCTGGTCAGGAAAAAGCATTGGACGACAATACGCATTTTAATAGCTTTGGGGCTAACGAAATTGCGCTTTGTGTAATTAAAGGAATCCGACAGCTTGATGTTCCGTTAAAAAAACAAATCAAAAAAGATATTCCAGATTACGATCCGAAAAAACCTAACTATATTTCGAGTTGGACACTGCCAATGAGTGCCCGTTTTGAAATTTCTAAACCAGATGGAAACTAACCAAAGACCAACTTTATGCAACTAAAAAAACTTAAAATTCAGTGGATTACAGCCCTGACCATTTTTATTTCGTTACATGTTACAGCGCAACAGACTGACAAAATTTATCTTTCGGGAAAAGATTTTGAACATCCTGTACAATGGGATTTTTACTGCACCGATGGCAATAACAGCAAAAAATGGTCGAAAATAAATGTTCCCTCTCAGTGGGAATTAGAAGGTTTTGGGGAATATACCTACGGACGCTGGTATAAAGAACTAAACCAAAAAGAACCAAGCAAAGAAGAAGGTTTATACAAATACGAATTTGAAGTTCCAGCGTCTTATAAGGACAAGGAAGTGAAGATTGTTTTTGGCGGTGCCATGACGGACACTGAGGTAAAAGTAAACGGAAAGCTAGCAGGCGCTATTCATCAAGGTGGTTTTTATGAGTTTAAATATGATATTTCATCGTTAGTAACTTATGGTGCTAAAAATATTCTGGAAGTCCATGTCTGGAAACACTCTGCTAACAAATCGGTTAATGCAGCTGAAAGAAGAGCCGACTGGTGGTTGTTTGGAGGTATTTATCGTCCGGTTTGGCTGGAAGTTTCTCCTAAAACAAATATTCAGCATATAGCCGTAAATCCAAAAATGGATGGCAGCATCACAGTTGATTTGGATTTAAAAAATATTGCAAAAAATACCACTTTAGAAGCCTCGCTAAAAGGTTTGAATGGAGAAAGTCTGGAAACTTTTTCTTTTCCGCTTAAAGCGAAAACTACTAAAGAAAGTATTTCAGCACAATGGAAAAACATCAAACCTTGGAATCCAGAAAGTCCTAATTTGTACGAGTTGCAATTGGTTTTAAAACAAAACGGAAATAGTATTCATGAATACAATAAAAAAATAGGCTTCAGGACTCTGGAGTTTAAAAAACAGGACGGAATTTACGTAAACGGAACTAAAATTGTCATGAAGGGAATTAACCGTCATTCTTTTTGGCCAGAAGGAGGACGAAGCACCAGCAAAAGAATCAGCGAACTGGACGGAAAACTAATCAAAGACATGAACATGAATGCTGTCCGAGGGCATTATCCTCCAGACGAACACTTTCTGGAAGTTTGTGATTCTCTTGGAATTTTTGTTTTGAATGAACTGGCAGGCTGGCAAAACTCATACGATACTGAAACGGGAACGAAATTGGTCGGCGAAATGGTAACACGTGACGTCAATCATCCATCTGTAATTATTTGGGATAATGGTAATGAAGGCGGCTGGAATTATGAAGTCGATAAAGTTTTTGCCGATAAAGACCCTCAGAAACGAATTGTGATTCATCCGTGGGCTGATTTTAATGGCTGGGATACGCATCATTACCCAACTTACTTAACGGGCATGCATCGTTTTAATGCAGGCGAAAATGTGTTTTTTCCAACCGAATTCATGCACGGAACTTATGATAACGGACATGGCGCAGCATTGGAAGATTTCTGGAACCGTTACAAAGAAAGTCCGCTTTTTGCCGGAGGCTTTATGTGGGCAATGCTCGACGAAGCCGTAAAACGCTCGGATTGGACTGGAGATGTAAAATTTGATTCAAAAGGTTCTTTAGCAGCAGATGGAATTCTAGGGCCTCATCGCGAAAAAGAAGGTAGTTATTATACTGTAAAGGAAGTTTGGGCACCCATCCAGTTTCAGCCAAAACAAGTTACTCCAAATTTTGACGGGTCTTTTCTGATTACAAATGATTATTTGTTCAGTAATCTGAACTCGTGCAGAATGGAATTTAAAGTGCTAAAATCTGATGCAGACGTTTTATACAGCAACAAAAATGCACAAGCAATAAGTTCTGGCAAAATTCAAATTCCAGATATAAATCCGGGAGAAACACGTAAAATTCAGTTTGCGGTTCCAAACAATTTTGCTGAGGGAGATGTACTTTCTATTACCGCTTATGACCAGTTCAATAAAGAAATTTACACTTGGACATGGCCAATTCATAAAGCACTTTTTTATGCAAATAAGTTTTTAGCCGTTCAAAATACAAAAGCAAAAGCATCGGCAATTAAAACGGCAACCGAAGTTACTTTAAAAGGAAATAATGTTACCGTTGTTCTCAATGCTGCTAATGGAGAAATTACTTCTGTTGAAAACGGAATTTCAACTATTCCATTAACAAATGGCCCACGTCCTATCGGAATGAAAGCGAAACTAAAAGACATTCAAGTTTTACAAGAGGGAGATAAAGCAGTTTGTTTGGTTTCCTATGTTGGTGGAATTTCAACTATAAAATGGACAATGGAAGCTGACGGAAGATTTAAAATGGAAATGATTGTCCTGAAAAACGAAAAAGCACCAAGCGGTTTTGATGGTTTTGACGGAGCATTTTTTGAAGATAAAATCAATTCTTTCGGAATCACTTTCAGTTTTCCTGAAAAGGATGTCACGGGTATGAAATGGTTTGGAAGGGGGCCATACCGTGTTTGGAAAAATAGAATAAAAGGCACTACCTACGGAATTTGGGAGAAAGATTATAATACTACAATAACAGGAGAAAGTTTTGAAAATCTGGTATATCCTGAATTTAAGGGCTATCATGCTAATGTTATTGGAGCAAATTTAAAAGCGGGAACTTCTTCTTTTAAAGTTTTCAGTGAATCTGATAATCTATTTTTGAGGTTATTTACTCCGGATTTGCCTAAAAATGGTTTCCCTGGCAGTTATCCGCAGCCAGCTTTTCCGGAAGGAGATATTTCGTTTATGTATGAAATTCCGGCCATGAGAGATTTTAAACCTCTTGAACAGCAAGGGCCTCAAAGCCAGCCTACCAATATCCGCATCAAAAGTGGAGACGAGGGAATAAAAATGAATCTATGGTTTGATTTTAGAGATAAAATATAGTTTTAAGTTTAAATACTAAAATCTTTTAACCGCAAAGAACGCTAAGATTTTTATCTGTTTATATTGAAAGAAAATAAGTTCGCAAAGCTTTGCGCTCATCGCGTAAACCCTTGCGAACTTTGCGGTTAAGTAAATATGCATAACATTATTCAAAATTTATAATTCAAAACATGAAATTATTTAAAATACTTACTGCATTACTTTTGGCTGTATTATTTTTCAATTTTACATCAAAACAAGACAACAGACCTACTCTTTTTATGGTTGGAGATTCGACTGTAAAAAATGGAAAAGGAGATGGAGCCGGAGGTCTTTGGGGTTGGGGAGATTTCATTGGGCAATATCTCGATACGACAAAAATCAAGATTGAAAACCATGCTTTGGGAGGCACCAGCAGCCGTACATTTCAAGATAAAGGATTGTGGACAGCGGTTTTAAATAAACTAAAAAAAGGAGATTATGTTCTGATTCAGTTTGGACACAATGACAATGGCCCTGTAAATGACAGTCTCCGCGCAAGAGGCACCATTAAAGGAATTGGTTCTGAAACCCAAGAAATCGACAATATCTTAACCAAAAAACATGAAATTGTACATACTTATGGCTGGTATATTCAGAAAGTAGTTCGTGAAGCGAAATCAAAAGGTGCAATTCCGATTATTTGCTCTCCAATTCCGCGCAATGACTGGCAGAATGGAAAAGTACCTCGAAATGACACATCATACGGATTATGGGCCAAACAGATTGCTGAAAAGGAAAAGGTAACTTTTATCAACCTGAACGAAAAAATGGCTCTTGAAATGGAAAAATTTGGCGAAACAAAAATTACCGGCACTTATTTCTATAAAAAAGACCATACCCATACATCAGCAAAAGGAGCTGTGCTTTCGGCTTCTGTTATTATTGATGAATTGAAAAACAGTAAAAATTCATTAAAAAAATACATTTTAGATAATCCAAAAATTGTACTTCCTGCCAAGAAAAAAGTCTTTCTGATTGGCGATTCGACTATGGCAAACAATAACAATAATCCTGATGCCGTTGGCTGGGGAGTTCCATTTCCTCAATATTGCGATACGACCAGAATTGAAGTTATCAACAAAGCACGCGGCGGCAGAAGTACCAGAACTTTCGATTATGAAGGTTTATGGAGTGAAGTCAAAAACCAGCTGGAACCTGGAAATTTCATTCTAATTCAGTTTGGACATAATGATGCTGGCGATATTGATAAAGAAAAATTCAGAGGCTCTTTAAAAGGAAACGGCGAAGAAACACAAGAAGTTACCCGTCCAGACGGCACTAAAGAAACTGTACATACTTTTGGCTGGTATATGGAGAAATTCATTCGCGAAGCCAAAGAAAAAGGTGCCATTCCGATAGTCTTGAGCCAGACTCCACGTAATGAATGGCCAAATGATAAAGTAGAACGAAGAACTGATACTTATGGCAATTGGTCTAAAATTGCGGCAGAAAAACAAGATGTTCTTTATATTGATTTAAATGAAATTGTGGCGCAAAGATATGAGTTGCTCGGAAAAGAAAAAGTAAAAACTTTTTTCCCAAAAGACCACACGCATACCGGTTTGGAAGGTGCACAGTTGAATGCACTTACTGTAGCTGAAAGCATTCAAAAATTAAAAAACTGTAATTTGAGGGATTATATTGAAATCCCTAAATAAAGCAATTATGGACTTGAAGTCGTTAAGGTTGAAAACTTATTTTTAACCGCAAATTGCACAAATTCTCACAAATTAATTTGCGAAAATTTGTGTAATTTGTGGTTATATTTTTTTTATAAGTAAAGCTAATCATAAAAAACAAGTACTTTCAAACTACTTTTTAGACCAATCCATTTTATTTCAACGGAATTTCATAAGT
The DNA here is from genome assembly GCF_019308285.1 of Flavobacterium quisquiliarum. Lineage (GTDB taxonomy): Bacteria > Bacteroidota > Bacteroidia > Flavobacteriales > Flavobacteriaceae > Flavobacterium > Flavobacterium quisquiliarum. The sequence continues at coordinate 359,064 of NZ_WWEM01000020.1, read as the reverse complement.
TCCTCCTTCGGCAGCTAAGTAAACTGCTAATTGGTCGAGTACAATTCCGGTTTGATTGACTTCAATCTTAACAATATGTTTTCCTTTTGAAAGATTTGAGGCTGGAATTTTTACAATTGCACTGTTTCTAAGCACATTTTCTTTCCAGGTTTTATCCCGGTCTTTGGTATTTATTTTAAAGAATTCCGTGCCTTTTCCGTCTACTTGAATTCCGATTTCATGGTCAAAATTATTGGAATGTGTTGGAAGCAGACGTACTTCAATTTCATAATCGCCTGATTTTCCAATTTCAAATTCATAAGAAACAGACGGTTTTTCATTTTTAAAATAACGTTGCGTAAACGGAAATAAAGTCACTGCATTATTACTATATCCTAAACCTTGAATTGTTTTCCATTGATAATTTTCTGTGTCATTTTTAGAAGTAAATTGATTTGCTTGAATGTAAATTCTATCTGTTATTTTTCTTGACTTTTCCTTAGAATTTTCAGTCTTTTTAACTGCTTCAAAAACGGGCAGTTTTCTTGGCTGCATTGACATCATATAATTCCACTTGCCATTGCTTACTTTTTCATTATAAAAACGAGTCAATTCCTGAATTTTCTCAAAAGCCTGAGTGGCCAAAGTATTATACTTTTCTTTTTGAGTTACATCTGAAATCGTAGCTGCTAAATTCCAATACAAAAATTTGTAATTCATATAAGCAGCACCTTTAACAGGATAAACCATCAATTGAAACCACGCGTCTTTTCTTTCTTCGGGAATAAGCTTTTCCAGTTCGTCTATTTTTTGGACTATATTTTCATAAGCTTTTATTCGGTTTAAGGATTCTTCTTCAGAAAAATCAGAAAATTTAACGGGAGTTGTTGGCTCCGTCTGGCTCCATCCCATATATTCAGGCTTTCTGAGCATTGCCAAACGGTAATATTCTTTCATAATCAATGCCGACTCTTGACTTACTGCAGCAGAAAATTCTCTTGCCATCCAGTTTTTCAGATATTCATCAATTCCATCCGATTTGATGCTGTTGACATTCCAAGCTAAGTCCAGAAAAAACTCAGTATCGTATTCTGCTGGTTTGATATCTCCAACATTTACAATCCACATTTTTTTTGCTCCATTTTGATAGGCTTTTGTCATTTCGTACCAAATCAAACCCGGCTGTGTGGTGCTCAACCAAAGATAATCGTGAGGACGTCCCCAATAACTAATGTGATAATACACACCACTTCCTCCTGTTCGCTTTTGTTCTTCTAGACTGCTCAAACGACGAATGTAACCGTAATTATCATCGGGCCAAACAAGCGTTATATCGTCTGGAACTTTGAGTCCATTATCATATAATTCCAGTACTTCCTTATATGGAACAAAAGCCTGTGGAATGGCTGAAAGCGGTTTTTTAAAAGTGTTTGAAAGCATCTCACGCTGGTTTAGAATAATCTTTTCCACCATTGCAATCGATTCCTTTAAATCTTTTGCGCCTTCCATTTTACTATCATGAACACCACGCATTCCTAAGGTCATAATTGTTTCATTTTGAGCCGATTTTAATTCATCCAATCGCTCCTGCCAATATTTATCGACCTGAGATTTATTCGTAAAATAGTTGTAATCGCCGTAAATTTTCGGTTTCCATTCGTCAACATTGTTTCTCAGCATCGGCTCGGCATGAGAAGAACCAATCACAATTCGATATTGCTGTGCCATTTCCTTATTCCCCGAAAGGGTAAAAAAACCTCTTGTAGACGGATGCATAGCAGGCCAAATTGTATTCGCTTTTAGACGCAGGAGTAACTGAAAAATTTTCTCATAGGTTTTAGGGCCGATATCTCCTGTTTCTGGCTCAAAAGTTTTAGCTGCCCAAGGCTGTAATCCCCAGTCTTCGTCATTTAGAAAAATACCTCGATATTGTACAGATGGAGCTTCAACAATTCCTTTTGATGGAAGATACAACGAAAGATTTTCTTTTTTTAACGGATGAACATCTGCCCACCATTTCCACGGAGAAATTCCGAGACGTTCGGCAATTTCAAAAACTGCATAAACAGTTCCTCTAACATCTGAACCAACAATGAGAAGATTATCTTTTTCTTTTTTAATTGATAATTTTTCCCACTGATTTTCTAACTCTTTTTGATTGTTTTTGGATTGAAATAATTTTGAAGAAATCTGACCAACATAAATTCCCTTTTTTGAAACCTTATTTGTAGTAACAATTTCAGGACGTTTTCCTGTTATTTCCTTAATATCGTCTGCTAGTTCGTTTACAGCCCAGACAATCAGCGAATCCGTGTTTTTGTCAATGAAAATGTTTACTGCATGATTGGAATCTGCAATTAAAAACTGCACTGATTCTTCATTCTGACTAAAGCAATTTAAAGCTGTTATTGCGAAAATTAAGGTTAGTATTTTCTTCATTTTTATTTTCTTTTGCCACAAAGGCACTAAGGCACAAAGTCATTTTTTTAAATTAGAGAATTCGGCAGTTAAAAACCTTTGTCTTTTTGTTTCTCTGTTACTTTGCACCTAATTACTCAACCAATTTGTTATTTAAATAAACATTGTTAAACGTCACACCATTTATCAAACTCTTGTCAATATTTGTTTTTACTGATTCTACATTTATATTTTCGAAAGTGAAATTAGACAAACGAACATTTGGGTCGTTTTCTACTCCGTAAAAAGTATCGCATTTCAATTCGATGTTTTTCATAGTTACATTATCGCCGTACGAAAGCGGAATATCTGGGCGTCCTTTCAAATCAAAGAATTGTTTCCAGGCAAAAACAGCTAATCCCGTTTTGGCTTCTCCTTTAATATCTTCAACTCTGATATATTCGTAACGTTGCGGTGTATCAGGTCTCATTTTCAACCATAATAATCTTGAAGCGCCGTCAATTTTACAATTGCGCATAATTACATTTCTATTGTGGATTGCCTCGCTTCCGTTAGTCAAAGCCGAATGACAGAATCCGAAATTACAGTCTTCGATAATAATATTTTTGTTGGCTCCATTGTTCAGGTCTTGGTCTGCATAAGGGCCTTTTCCGCCTTTAAGCGCCACAGCATCATCATTAACCGACATATAACAGCCTTTTACTAAAAAATTGGTACAGATATCCACATCAATAGCATCCGTACTTGGAGCTTTATCTTTAAGATGTGGCGAAAAAATATACAAATCGAGCAGTTTAACATTATTGCATTTGTAAAAGTGATTCGTCCAAAAACCAGAATTAATCAATTTTACATCCTGAAACTGCACATTATTCGAATTCCACACAAATACCAATCTAGGTCTCGAAACTTCCAGATTGGTGCATTTTGGATTTTCTTTACGACGCGCCCAAAAAGCATCCCAGTATTTTTTTCCGTTTCCGTTAATCGTTCCTTTTCCTGAAATTGAAAAATTATCTACTCCGTAAGCATTGACTACAGCCGGGAAATAATCCAGATTCTGCCCTTCCATTCTGGAAGCCATAATAGGAAAATCAGCGATATTATCTGAACCTTTCAAGACACCTCCTTCACTGACATATAATTTAGTCTTAGGTTTAAAAAATAAAGCGCCACTCAGGAAAACTCCTTTTGGAATTACAATTACGCCACCACCGTTTGTGGCTGCTTTGTCAATTACCTTCTGAATGGCAGCTGTTTGTATTTTAGTACTGTCAGTTCCCACTCCATGGTCTGTAATTTTATATTGTTTACCTAGACTTTTAAGCTCCAGTTTGGTATAATCTTTAAACCATGGCGTAATTTCACTTCCATCGGGAAATTTATCATTGCTGTATTTTTGTGAAGATGCATTTTGAACCATTCCTAAAATGCAAAAAATTAAAGTGAAAAACTTTTTCATTGTACCTTATTTTTGTTTTATTATCTAATGGCAATTTGGGTTATAGAAATATAATTTCCTGTACTGCCGTAATTTGATTTTCTTTTGTCTGACCAATTTGGTCTTTCTCCTGTTCCATAAACAGTTAAGACATAATTGCCTTTTTTTAAGACTGGAGATTTGTAAACTGTTGTTTCAATTGCACTTTTGCTATACATATCAACAATTGCGCTAGTAACGTTTTTTCCTTCTTTATCTGTCAAAACAACTTTGGCATAACCATTTTCACTGCCAACGAAACTCGAAAAGCCAATTTGCTGTCCTTTAAATTGTATCGAAAATGAAGCATTTCTATCATCTGATTTGCTTTCTGAAATCCTATTCTCTTTTACAACATGATTCCAATTGCCAGAATATTTAATTTTTGAATCTGTGTTTTTTAAGATTTTGTCTGCATTTTTTGGTACAGACACAATTCCAGTCTGTACATCAATCTGCCAACTTTCGTGATACTCTGGAATTTTTAAAGAAGTTCCGGAAATAGTAAGCGGCTGCCAGACATAAGTTGCCGAAGAGGCTTGTTTTGGAAAAGACCAACGATCTCCCATAAATATATAACTTGTTGTTTTTGTTCCGTTAACAGGCAAAACAAATGTCGACTGGGAATTCCATGTCAATGTTCCTTCGGGAGCGATTAAACCACATGATTCCCATGGGCCTTTAATTGAATTCGAAGTGTAATAATAATTGTCATTTCGTTCCCAGCTGGTTAGATGCGAGCCAATAAAATAATACAGATTATCTTTTTTAAGCATCGTTGGCGACTCAAAACCTGTAGTTATGTTTTCGTTCACTTTTTCTGTAACCGACTTATAATCATCACTCAATTTGTAGATTTCGCCTCCATGAATTAGGATATATCCCGAACCATCATCGTCTTGAAAAGTTCCCATATCCCATTTTTTGATCGGTTTTCCTTCAAACAAAAGCGGGCCTTTAAATGTATACGGACCTTCTATGTTTTTTGAAACAGCATAACCTACAAACTGGTCTTTATAGGTCAGAGAGTCGGCGTGCATATACATTACATACTCAGCTGTCTTCGGACATTTCATCACTTTTACTCTTTCTCCCACACGATTGGGACCTAATTTTCCTTCTTTCTGCAACGGCAAAGCCACACTTTCAAACTTCCAATTATAAAGATCTCTGGACGAATAACAATTAAATCCTGCAAATGCATTACTGTCATCAGAATGAGCTTCTCCAAAAAGATAAAACGTCTCTTTTTCTTTTACAATACAAGCGCCGTGTGCACTAACGATATTTCCGTTTTGATCAAACCATGGTACTCCAGAATAAACAGCATCCATTCTCTCCAACTTTTGAGCAGAAGAAATAATGATATTGCTAAAGAAAATAATCCAGAATACTGTTTTTTTCATTGTTTATATATTTTGAGTTGGATTTAAAATTTGGAATTTTTATAAAGCTATTTTCTCTTCAGCCAGTCTTTAGGCACATTTACAATACAGATATTTAAAGTTCTGTTATCCTCAGAAAGCATTGCTGACTGAATTTGAATTTTAGTTCCATCCCTGTTAAAAGTCGGATGCACATGATCTGCAGCAGTTTGTTTATGACCTGTCGTCAGCATTATCATTTCGTTGGTTTTACGATCAATCAGATATAAACTTCTGGAGAAATCATCTCCAACAGCCCATCTTCCGTCAGAGGAACCGTGTACGTGCCATAATCCGCTGCCGCTTTTGGTTTGTCCAGCAATAATCATTTCGCGGGTTCTCAAATTTACTATGGCTAAACCCGTTGGTTTCTCACGAGTTCCCGAATTTCCCCAATTACTTTCCTGTCCTGGATTCTCAGGATTTCTGATTTCCGAACTTTCAGTAACTTCAACTGGAGTTTCTTTTTGTATATCAATTTTTCGGTGTCCCATAATGGCCATTGCCACCTCATCTTTAGAAATTACCGCTTCGTGAGTTACCCATTCATAATCTGATTCAGGATACAAAGGCCTTAAGCCTGTTCCATCTGCCATAACCGTCCAAGTGCGCTGAGGCGATTTACCGCCAGTTTCCCAGCAGAAAACAAGTTCTCCTGGATTCCAGATATTCGATTGAATATGCCCCACCTGAAACGGCACCGAAACTATATGTTTCAACTCTCCCGTTTTTATATTCATACTGCCAATACCTCCAGGACCGGCACCCATATTTCTAGGACCGTAGTTTTTTTCAAGTTTAACATTCGGATCTAAATGTTTAGCTGCTTCTTCTCTTCCAATTCTAAAATACACACGATCTTCATCAGCATCCAAAGCCATATCGCCAGAAGCACCCATTTCTGAAGGTGTTATCCCGCAGATACGTTCATAAGCCTCAACAGCTTTCATTTTTCCTGTTTGACTATCCTTAAAAACGTTTTCCAGATTTACTTCTACAATTTGCATTGTATTTTCTTCGCCTTTGCGCATATAATACAATTTCATCGATTTTTGCGCCATACACAAAGTACCGCTGTAACCTCCTTCTGTAACCTGAACCATCACACCTGACTTTTCGTTTACTGCAACTGCATCGCCATTAGCCCTTTTTGTTCTAAAAATAAGCCATTCGCCATCTGCTGTCCATTGTGGATGAGTTGGATATGTTTTAGAATCACCTGCCGATTTCGTAGTTAAAAAGATTAAATCAACACCCGTTACAGGATCTTTGATTATCTTTTTCTCAGATGGGAAGCGTTTTCCAATCTGACTAAAAGCTGTCATCGAGAAAAAAAGTAAAAATATAATTGAGATTGATTTGAATTTCATCCGTTTGCTTTTGATTAACTTTCCCATAATTGAAACTATAGTTATGTTTTAAAAATCAGAACGATAAACTACGAAAGACATACCGCATAACCTTTAACTATAACTTATAACTCTCTATCCCTTAATTTTCAACTGAATAGAACTGTCATTCATTTCAAATTGATTATTTTTTAAAAGTGTTATTATTTCGGCTCCAGCCAATAAAACCGGCCCATAACCGTGTGCCGCAAATAAGTTTATAGGACGGTAATAATAAAAAGCGGGATCAAATGCCATTCCAGTTCCTACGCAGGTTCCTTCTACCTGACCTTTTTCATTTACTTTGGAAGCTACTGCATTCCATGCTAATAAAACTGCAGGTGCATAGGCCAATTTATCCACATATCCTCGGTTGATTGCTCTTGCAATAGAATACGCATAAATGGCAGTTGCCGAAGTTTCAAGATAAGAATCGTTTCGATCCAGCAATTGATGCCAGAAACCTGTTCCGTCTTGATACTGCATAAGTCCGGCAATATGCTTTTGAAGCTGCGCTAGAACCTGAGGATATCCAGGATGATTTTTTGGAAGTACTTCCAATAATTCTACCATGGTCATCACTGCCCATCCATTTGCTCTCGCCCAATGAAACTCGGGGTGTGTCTGCATTGACTCTACCCAGCCATGCATATAAATTCCCTTCTGGCTATTAAACATTCTTTCTGAAAACTGATTGACTTGTTTTACAGCATCATCAAAATATTTTTTTTCTCCTGTATAACTCCCCATTTGCGCTAAAGCTGGAACACTCATAAACATATCATCCAGCCAAAGTGTATTATTTTGCGGTCTGTTTCTAGCCAGCGTTCCATCTTTTAGACGATATTCTTTTTCGCTTATATACTTAATGAAGTTATTTATAACAGGATCAACATTTGCATTTAATCCTGCTTTTTTTGCTTTGATGAAAGCAGCACAAAGCGCTCCAGCATCGTCTAATGCATGCGGCTTTAAAACGGTTCGAATTGGCGAATCTTGTACATTTTCGCTTTTAAAATTTTCAGCAAGATCCGCTATTAATTTAATTCTCTTATTGGCATAATCTGCATATTCTTTTTTTCCTGTTGCTTCGGCCGCTAAAAGCATTCCGGCATAAGTAACGCCCCATTCATAACTTGTAAGTCTGAAAGAGCCTGGAGAAAATACAAGTTTGCCTTTTGCTTTTTTGAAATCTTTTACTTCTGAATTATCACTTGCATTGAGAACTTTTGAAGCGGTATTTTCTTCAAGGAAATTATATACCCGATTTAAAATGGCCTCAATATTATTTTTTTCTGGAACTACATAAGGCGTTACATAATCTGGCTGCATGGCATGCAAAGGTGTGGTCACATCATTTGTCTGTGCATTCGCGGAAGCAAAAACCCCAAATGCGATTAAGGCAAGTATTTTTACAGATGAATGGTTCATAGTTAGTATTTTTTGGTTAATAAGATTCAATTTAACCCTGCAATAACAATTTTGGTTTCCCAAAGTGGTCTATTGTTATTGAAAGCGAAGAAGTTATAAAATTATTTTTTAATCTAAATGAAAAACTTCTTTTAACGGAATGGCAATCGGAGAATTATCTGGATTGGTATCCATTATATCAGCCATATAAGCCCACCATTTTTTTACTAATGGATGGTTCGGCAGATGCTTTTCATCAAAAGCGGGACTGATTTTTTGAACTGCAAATAAAATCAGTGTTTCTTCATCTAAAAAAATACTGTAATCCCGTATTCCCGTTTCAGAGAGCAAAGTCTGTAATTCTGGCCAGATTTCGTCATGCCTTTTTTTATATTCTGCTTCAAAACCCGGTTTTAATTTCATTTTGAAAGCATTCCTAATGGTATTTTTATTTTCCATTTTCTAATGTTTTAAATTGATTTGAACTGATTTGTCACGATTACAGCTGATTTCTCCGTTATGATATTCAAGTTCTGCAACCTGTATAGAGCTTCTTTTGGTTTCATAGCTGTCAATTCCTTTGTTTTCTGGAGTTCTTCCAGGATGGGTGAAATAAAAGATATACGCTTTTCCATCATTTACCACAACATCTGCATGTCCTCCAATTACTTTATCATCTTGACCAGTTCCAGGAAGCTGTAGTATATTTTTCTCTTGACGGTTCCAGTTTAAAAAATCTTCTGAAGAATACACATTCAATCCTCTCCAGGAATCAGAAATCATCCAGTTTTTTCCCTTCCATACAAAAACTTTTGGCCCTTCACCACGATCTTTTATAATTTTTGTACCGCTGTCTTTCCAATTGTACAAATCATTACTGTCAGCATAATAAATTGATTTTCCATCATTTTCATTATTGTAAAACATTCTCCATGTTCCGTTTGGCAATCTAAAAACCGAAGCATCAATGCACCGCTCAGAAGCCAATTTTAGTTCCGATTCAAACTTCCAGTCCATCAAATTAGAGCTGGTAAGATGAATTATCGAACGCGGATGATACCAGTCATTAAATATTCCTGGTACAATCGTCAAATACATATGGTATTTATTATTGTATTCAATTACATCTGGAGCCCAGTACGTTATATCTTTAAGTTTATAATTGATATTGCAAGTGTCTTTGTACGTCCACTTTGAGCCGTCTTTTGAAACTGCAATTCCTATTTTAGTGCCATGCACCCATGTTATTCCTTTGGCTGTAACATCATTTGCTCTTCTGTTGGTATAAAACATAAACCACAGCTTTTCTTTTTTATTCCATACAATAGTAGGATCTGCCGCGCCATCAAAAATGGGATCTCGGTACAGTGGTTTTGGCGCAATATGTTTCAAATCTTTTTTTGCTTCTTCTTGGGCATTCAATGTCATGCTGGAAAATACAACAACAAGGTTTAAGAAAAGATATTTTGAGTTTAATTTCATTCCATTTTGTTTAAAAATTTCTCTCGCAGATTACGCAGATTTTGCAAATTATTTATTTTGATTATTATTTGGCTTACTCTCCCAGTCATCAGTCCTAAAAGGTGATGCCGGAAGATTTTCTGCATTAAATAAATTTGGATTCGGAACGGATTTCCATGCAAAACGTACAGCCTCAGGATTTTTTACTTTAGAAGAAGAAACGATAATTGTTTTACCATCAATTTTTGCTTCTGCAGGATAAAAAATCTGATCGTTTCCTGCAATTTCAAATTCTCTTAAATCATCTGTTTTTTTAAATCCGTTTTCTACCTCATCAAAAAACAATTGAATTTTCTGTTTTTTGATTTTCATATGATTATAAGCTGGTCCAGAGTACACTAGATTCTTTTCGTTATACGTTTTAGATCTTGCCAGTAAAGCCAAACGATAACCAACTGTCTGTTTATCGATAGGATGAATATTGTTTTCATCTCCGACATCTGTAGTCACAACCATTCCGGTATTTACTACCGATTTTGAAACCAATAATTGCGCTTCCCTTATATCAGGATTCTGTCCTTTGTGCGGTGCAATCTGAACAAAATAAAACGGAAAATCTCCCTGATTCCAGTCACTTCTCCAGTTTTTTATCATAACTGGAAAAAGACTTCTGTACAAAAATGCTTTTGTAGCATTACTTTCGCCCTGATACCAAATTACTCCTTTTATAGTATAATTGATTAAAGGATGCAACATGGCATTGTACAATACATAAGAAGTTTTGTTTTCTTCTTTTTTCGGTTTTTTAAGCTCCGTTTTGGTTAAATCATTATTATTATTTGAAATTCTTTCCGTTTTTAAATCTGCATAATATTTTTCTAGTTTCTCTTGAAACTCTTTCTCGTTCTTGGCATCATTTTCTAATATTCCCAAAAAATCTGGATTTTCTTCCAATACTTTCTGCGAAGTCCAAGCTTCTGCTTTTGTTCCTCCCCATGAAGAAGAAATTAATCCTATTGGCACTTTCAAATTTTGGTACAAATCGCGTCCAAAAAAATAAGCCACAGCAGAAAATGTTTTGATTGATAGAGGAGAACATTCTTTCCAGTTTGCGCTGACATCATCTAAAGGTTTTTGAGAAGCTTTGGTTGGAACGGTAAATAATCTGATGGATGGAAAATTGGCCTTTTGAACTTCTTCTTCGTAGTTTTTGACACCTGTTTTCCAAGTTCCTTCTTCTTTTCCAACTGGAAAGTACATATTTGACTGTCCGGAACAAAGCCAAACTTCTCCAATAAGTATGTTTTTCAGAGTGATTTTATTTGAAGCTTCAATTGCTATTTCATAACTTTTTTCACTTCCTTGAGGCGTTTCAACAGTTGTTCTCCATCTACCGTCAGCATTAGTTGTAACTTCTATTGCATTCTGCTGCCACCCTAGGGTAATATTTATTTTTTCGTTTGGAGAAGCCCATCCCCATAAATTAACTTTTGTTTTTTGTTGTAAAACCATATTATCCCCTACCAAATCTGGCAGTTTTACCTGCGCTGTCATCGTAAGTCCTATCCCAAAAAAAATAAATATTACAAAAATTTTTACCGAATAAATCATTAGTTATATAATTTTAATCCTAAAATTTTAAAGATATGACACTAAATCATTATTGGTATCCTGTAGTGCCCTGTTTATTAAACATCTATAAAATAAAAATTCTGATTATCTCTTTAACATAAAGAACCGCCTCAAAATGGGCGGTTCTATTCTGTATATAAAACTTAAAAAAAACTAATAACCTGGATTCTGCATTGCTTCTTTTTCTGCTGCGGTTAAAGGTCTTCCACCTGCATAAACCCCATCCAAAAAGGTTTGTGGAATCGGGCGCAGATTATGATAATCCTGAATATTTGGAGAAGCCTCAATATTATAAGCTTTTGCTCTTGCAATCAAAGTTTTAGTTCTGCTGAGATCCTGCCAGCGATGAAACTCACCGCAAAGTTCCCTAGTTCGTTCATTTAACACTAAACACAACATTCTGTCGTAATCTGATCCGTAACCTAATTTTGCAATCACCGCCATATCTTCAGCCGGCAGTGCTGCAATGCTTGATATAGTCAAGCTGGTTGCGTTTGTTGTAACGGCGATATTATTAGATTCAAAATACGAATTTTCAGGGATATAAGAAATTGGAATTCCTGCCTGTCCTGTCGTGGTCCATGCCGCAGATCCGTCTACATATGCTGCACGATTCTCGCCTGTTTTATAAGCTGCGCGGGTACGTACAGCATTGATATAAGGCAAAGCATCTGCAAATGAAGCTCCCCCAGCTTTTGCCAAACGAATTTTTGCTTCGGCTGCCATAAGGTAGGTTTCTGCAGAACGAGCTAATATTATATCACGCGATCCCTTTATATTACTTAAATCTATTCTGTTTCCGTCCATATATTTGCTTAAAGAAGGAAATCTTACATCGGCCATTAAACCAACTTTATCTGCCGCATAAGCTACATAAACACTCGGAATTGTTTTTCCTGTTTTAGAATATATGATAGCATCAGTATTTTTAGTTTTTGCAAAGCGAGTATCAGAAGCATTGTTTACCACATACATAATTCCTAAGTCACCGTTTTTATAAACAGCTCCTGACGCATTATTTACTATACTTTTGGTTTGAAAACTTTTCCAAAAACGGGAATCATTAACATGATCAAAAACATCATATACAAAATAAGTAGGTGCCAGACGGCTAAACGGTCTTCCTCCTGCTAAATTACGTCTCATTTGCGGCAACTGATCGTAAGTAGAAAGGAAATACAAATGCTGTTGATTACCTCCTGTAGTTAGAGTGCTGTTATTAAACTGTGCCGATAGTATTAATTCTCCAAGCTTCTCATTTGCTCCGTCTGCAATTGTATAATTCCATAAATTATCAAAATTTGGTGCCAGCGGATGATGCGAAATAACCTCATCTGACAAAGTAACTGTCTGCTGTAAATCGGCTGTTTTAGTAGCAGAGTTCCAAGCATCATTAATTTCACTTGCACGAAACAAATAAGCTTTCGCCAAATAATGCGCCGCAGCATCTTTCGTAATTTTCGCAGGAGCACCAGCATTCGAAAGTAAATTATAGGCTTGTGTAAAATCGGCAATTACCTGTGTCAGAACTTCCTCTGGTGTTGCTCTTGTAAATTCTAACTGAACCGTAGTGCTTGTTTTAAGAACTAAAGGAACTGCTCCGTACTGATTCACTAATTTTAAATAATTAAAAGCTCTTAAAAAATAACCTTCTCCTAATGCTGTTTTCTTGATAGCATCATTACTTGACACAATATCAGTAGCGGCTTCAATTAACTGATTCGCATTTCCAATTCCGATATATAAATTATCCCAATTGGTATTTGCTGCCACTGTATTGGCATTATTAACTGTTACAAAAGCTTTAAAACCTGATGAGTATGAATTCCAAATCCAGTTTGAAGGATCTCCTCCAGCATGAAACTCATCTGTACCTGATTGTGATACGGCAAGAGGTACTTCGCCCACAAATTCGGCTGCTAAAACCTGATAATTTGTTCCTATCGCTAAAGCTTGGATTCCCGCTTCGGTTTTATAATAATCTTTACTATATGCTGTAGTCAGTTCTTCGTCAAGAAAATCTTTGTTACATGAAGTGCTTAAAGCTACAAGAGCAAGCAGCATCACATTAATATATCTATTTTTATAATTTTTCATAATGTTGTCTTTTTGAATTATTTTAAAATTCGACATTCAGTCCTAAAGTCATCCCGCGATTTGAAGCAGTTGTCTGCGTATCCAGATCCGTCCATTTCACTTTAGTAAAAATCATCCCTAAATTATTAGCTTGGCAGTATAATCTTAGTTTTGCAAGACCTAATTTTTCTACAAATTCTTTATCAAAACGATACCCAAGAGAAATGTTTCTTATTTTTAAAAATGATCCATTTCTGTATCCAAGAACAGGAAAATAAGGATCTCCAGTTCCAGCAGAATAAATTGGTTTCTGATATTCTGCATCTGTATTATTATCTGTATAATAATCGATTTTTCTTTGGCTTCCCTTCGCTCCTTCATTCTCTCCTAAAGTATCATATAAATATCCCATACGTCCATATACAAAAATTGAAAAGTCTAAATTTTTATAGGTAAAAGTATTGGTCATACCCACGATATATTTTGGATCTTTGGAACCAATAATTACGCGGTCATTATTTGCATCAATTTTATAATCACCATTTTGATCTACTGGTCTTGCATTACCAAAAGAGAAAATATTTGAACCTGCTGCGGCATTAAATTTGGCCATCTCAGCAGCATCTTCAGGTCTCCATATTCCATTTGACTCGAAACCATAAATTACATTTTGAGAATTTCCGATAAACAAATTGTTGTTAATGTCATCGAATTTTCCATTTTGAAGTGATACGATTTTATTTTGCTGATAAGAAGCACTAATATTAGTTGTCCATTCAAAATCTTTAAGTGCAACGTTTATTGTGTTTAAAGTAAGCTCAACACCTTCTCCTTCAGTTTCTCCAACGTTTCGATACGTATCTTTAACCCCAGTAGTTGTTGGCACACTGCTTTTTAGCAATAAATCTGTCGTTTTACTTGTGAAATAATCCAAAGCTCCAGAAATTCTGTTACTAAACATGGAAAAATCTATACCATAATTAAACTGTGCTGTTTTTTCCCAGCCTAAATCAACATTTCCTAACGAAGTATTATTGGTTACACCAGATCCCGTTGGATAAACAATACCAATTAAAGGCGGTTGCGTAGCATATGCCGGAACAGCAGCATTACCTGTAACTCCATAACCTACTCTAATTTTTAATTGGTTAAGCCAGCTTACATTTTCAAGAAACTTTTCTCTATTAATTACCCATGCTGCAGATGCACTAGGGAAAAATGCCCATCTGTTATTTGGTGCCAATTGTGATGCTCCGTCATAACGACCAGAAGCAGTAAGCAGATATTTATCTGAATATCCATAACTTATTCTTCCCATATAAGACAACAATCCAGTATCTGTTAATCCTGAAGAATATCCAGCAAGCGTAACATTTGCAGGATTCAAAGCATTCCATTTATTTGCTGGATTTTTAATATCATTAGCAGACATTGCGCTATTCTCATTATGATATTCTGTCTGGCTCATTAACAACGTTCCTCCAATATTGTGATTTCCGAAAGTTTTATTATAAAGAAGCAAGTTATCCAGTGTATAGGAGATGGTTTTTTCATTTGCAAGCGAAGCAAAACTTGTTCCCGAACGAATAGCTGATTTACCATCTAAATAAACACCATCACGGTAGGAAGTTAAATCAGGTCCAAAGTTGATACGGTATTTTAATCCATCTAGTTTAGAAAACATTGCCCCTAAATCAAACTGTGCATATAAACTACCAAAAGCACGGAGTGTTACACGCTGATCTTGTGACAATTTATACTCATCAACAGGAGTTCTAATGGTGGAATCTCCTCCAGGATTGTCAATTCTGTTTCCATTACTATCATAAGGAACTGCATAAGGAAGATTTGTTCGGGCTGTAGCATAAATTCCTGTTGAACTTGTAACAGCGGTTCTTCCCACGTTAGACTGTCCATACTCATTTATACCATAACTTGTATTCAGACTTACTCCCATGGCAAACCATTTAGCTGGATTAATATCTACATTTGCCGTACCGCTGTAACGTACATAGCTTTGTCCAAACAGCGTTCCTGTATTATTTAGATATCCAAATGAACCATAACCTTTCATTTTTTCAGTTCCACCACTCACTGCAATAGTATGTTGCTGTGTATTTCCTGTTCGGGTTACAAATTTGCTCCAGTCTGTTGTAGCAACTTTAGAACCGTCCCATGTCGTTGTAAGATTTCCATTTGCATCTCTCCATCCTTTTTCGACATTTGCCCACGCAGAAGGATCCGCAGAAGCCAAGAAAATCAATCTGTCATTTTCAATAGTTGGAGCATCTCCTTTTGGAAAAGCAGAAGTATTAGAGTAATATCTACCCCAACGACGAAATTCAATATATTCCGCAGCAGACATCATTGGAGCATTTTCATGAATTGTCTCTGTCATTAATGAGGTATCGTAATTCAAAGTAAATTTTCCGTTTTTACCTTTTTTAGTTGTTACAATGATAACTCCATTTGCACCACGAGAACCATAGATTGCAGTAGCTGACGCATCTTTTAAAACGTCGATAGTTTCAATATCCGTAGGATTTAAAAAATCTATACCTCCAGAATTGGCATCGACGCTAATTTTACCCGTTGAGGCATCTGTAACCAATCTTGAATTAAGAGGAATACCATCTACTACATAAAGAGGTGCATTTGAAGCAGAAATAGAACGGGCTCCGCGAATTGTAATGCTGCCAACGGTTCCTGGACGCTCGTTTGAAGAAACATCAACACCAGCGGCTTTTCCCTGCATGGCTTGAACTGCATTTACGACTGGCCTAGAGGCTATTTCTTCTGCACCAACACTTACTATAGATCCAGTAAGGTCTTTTTTCTTTCTTACACCATAACCTACTACGACTACCTCCTCGAGAGAATTGTCATCTTCTTTAAGCACCACGTTGTAAACAGCTGACTGTCCAACAGAAATTTCTTGCTTTTTAAAACCAATAAAGCTATAAGTAAGAACATCACCCGAAGCGGCATTAATGGAGTAACTTCCATCCAGATCTGTGCTTACACCATTCTGGCTTCCTTTAATGAGTACATTGACTCCCGGAATCGGTAATCCGGCAGCGTCTTTGACAGTACCTTTCACTACTTTGTTCTGCGCATAACTGATTGTATGAAATAATACAAGCATGCCTATTAGCAGCACATTCAATTTGTTTTTCATAAAAGTTAAATTTGGTTAAATAATTAGTTACTCAAATTTATCTAGAAGTTAATTTCGCCGTGTCCTGTGGTATCCTGACTTACATCATTAATTTACAGTGTATTAAATACACTTATTAAGATTTTTTTAACCAATAAAATCTTCAAAAGCCTTGATTTTAAAAGGAAATATTAAAAAATCATTAAAATAAAACAAATAAACACCTAGGGTTATATTTTTGCATTTTTTTTACAAAAATTTTATATACAAATAAATTAACACGTAAAATAATTGAGATTTTAATAATTGAAAGATTATTTTTAAAACATTTAAAAACAAAGCTAACTTTCAATTATGCTATATGTTTATTAACCACATTTTAAGTCAAAAAAAAATCGTCTCAAATGAGACGATTTCTTCTTCAAAACAAAAACAAAAAGGTACTAATATCCTGGATTTTGCCATGCTGCTTTTTGTGCACTAGACAAATTAGAACCATCATCATTTAACAATCCATCAATAAACGTTTGAGGAATTGGGCGAAGTTCATGTTTATTAACTGTAATATTAGGCGCAGCCTCAGCATTAAATGCTTTAGCACGTTTAATAAGCATTCCTGTACGAGAAAGAGTTTCCCAACGCTGCCATTCTCCTAAAAGCTCACGAGTAGACTCATTAAGAATAAAGTTGATTGCACGTTCTTTATCTGTTGAAGCGCCAACCTTTACCATAACTGCTTCGTCTTCCGCTGGCAAGTTGTTTGGAAAAGAAGTTAATCTTAAATCTGAAGCCGCAGTTGTAACCGCAAGTGTTGGATTAGACAAATAATACGTATTCATATCTAAATTAGAAGCTGTAAAGTTTGTAGCTGAAGTTCCTGTATTTAAAGGATTTACTTTAAACGCTTGAGAACCATCATTGTAATAAGATCTGTTTTCACCAGCCTTCCATTGCGCTCTAACTCTCACTACGTTGATATCCTGCATTGCATTTCCATACTGACCCAAACGAGAATAACACTCTGCGCGTACTAAATAAGTCTCTGCAAGACGTGCCATAATTACATCACGGTGTGAATCACCTCTTTCAGCAGTACGAGATCCGCACTCTGTTTTATTAATACCTGCAAAGAAGTTACAAATTGGCTGGTTTTTAAATGTAGGCGCTACATAAACCCCATTTTGGTATAATACTGAAGAGTTAGGTACAAATTGTCCCTTTTTAACTGCTAAAGTCCCAGAAGTAGCAGTTTGTCTTGCTCCAGTATTCCATTCTGGAAGACGACCATTAACATCTGTCCAAGTTGGTGCTTGTACGCTAGCACCAAATTTAGCACTATTATAGGTATTATCATTTTTAGTATTCAAGATCATTACAATACCAGGATCTCCAACTTTTACTCCTGATGGATTAGGAGTAACTACAGTATTAGCACCATACACAGTTCTAAAAGTTTTCCACATACGCGCATCATTTACGTGATCAAAAATTCCGTATGTATATTCGGTTGGACGACAGCGCTGAAAGTCCATACTTCCAATCCAAACACCACGTCTTACCCATCCTCCAGAAAAACTTGAAAACTGAGGAGCAAAATAACTGTAAGTACGATTTCCAAAACGACCAACTGTAGCCGCATCTGCATTATGACCTGCAGCCATCAAGATTTCACTTAATTGCTCATTTGGACAGTCAACTCCTGTCCAGTTAGCATATAAATCACTATAATTAGGCGTCAATGGTCCACGTGCTGTAATTGCATACGAACAAGCATCAATTGCTTCTTTAAGATCAGAATCTTTGTAGGCACTATTCCAAGCATCATTTCGCTCAGAAGAACGGAACAACAAGGCTTTTGCAAGGAAATGTGCTGCAGTAGCTTTTGTCCAAGTAATTCCTTTTCCATAAGTAAAAACTTCACCTTCAAAAAGAGTATAAGCATTACGGAAATCAGAGATTACCTGTTCCCAACATTTTTCTTCTGTAGCACGCTCATAGTTACGAACCACTCCTTCAATAGGTTTTGTCTGCAGTACGACACCTCCGTATTGCGCAACAAGTCTATAATAGTTATATCCTCTTAAAAAATAAGCATGTGCTAAACAGCGATTTCTAATTTTTAAATCTGAGATTACCGTTTCTGCTTTAGAAATGATTGTATTACAAGATGCAATACCATAGTACATTTCATCCCAAAGTGCATTTGGATTCGTAGCATTTCCATTAGCCGCTCCCGTTGCAGTTGAGGCTCCTACTGGTCCAAATCTATTGTCATACGTATTCCACATTTCGTTGGTAAGGTCATTTGCATTGGTAAATTCATCTGTACCATACAATGTATTTCCGTAAGACCATTCAAAACCAAAATGCCAGCGGATATTACCATAAAGCGACACTGTTAATGCTTGAAGACCTTCGGGTGTATCAAAATAAGCTGTTGAATAAGCATTTGTTTGTTCTTCGTCTAGAAAGTCTTCTGAACACGAAGCAAAAAACACCCCTGTCATTAATAAAAGACCGATTCCTATATTTTTTAAATTATTCATTTTTTCACATTTAATGTTATACTTCAATTCGCCACAATTCATTAAAACCCAACTTCAACTCCCATAACAAAACTGCGGTTGAAATATGTTCTATTAGTGTCAAAATCATACCAATCTAATGACTGGTAAATACTTCCTGGATTAACCGCCTGAACATAAAACTTCATGTTTGCTAACCCAATTTTATTTGCAAAATCTTTAGATAAATTATACCCCAAAGAAATATTACGAATTTTTACAAATGCTGCTTTTTGGAAACCAAGAAGTCCAGAAAAAGCATCTGCAGAACCTGAAGTTGCCTGACCCAAAATTGGTTTTTGGAATTCAGCATTTGGATTATCAGGAGTCCAGTAATCTGTTTCACGCTGATTAGCATGAGCGGTTAATGCTTCACCTCCTAAAGAAGCTGTATATCCCATGCGTCCATAAAGATTTATTCCTAAATCAAATCCTTTATAAGTAAAGTTATTATTCCATCCCATTGTCCAGTTAGGATTACTGTTACCTACAACTACACGATCAGTACCATCCATTTTATAATCCCCATTCTGATCCTTAGGTCTTACGTTTCCTGGTGTAAATTTGTAACCATTAGCATTCCATTTCGCCATTTCAGCAAGATCTTCTGGAGTATTTTGCCAAATCCCTTGATTATCATATCCGTAACGAACAGCAATAGACTGACCGATGAACCATGAGTTACTTACCATGTCTTGTGCGCCATTTGCCAAACTAACAATTTGATCTTTTTGCCATGCTCCATTTAAATTAGTTTCCCATGTAAATCCGCTAGCTGTTTGTACTGGAATAAGATTAAGCGTGACCTCAACTCCATGATTTTTTGTTTCACCAATATTTGAAACAATGTATGGATAACCAGATACCGGCGGAATATCAACTTGTAATAACAAATCTTTAGTGTCCGATTTATAAACATCAACAGTACCACTGATTCTGTTTTTTAAGAAACTAAAATCAAGACCAAGATTGTACTGTGTTGTTTTTTCCCAACCTAGGTTTTTATTAGGCATTCCTGTTTGAGTAGAAGTATAATAAGGTTCATTTGTTGTAAAACCTATTGCATTGCTCTGACCATTAAAAGGAAGGAATATTTGACTAATATTTCCTAAAGTTCCGTAAGGATCAACAGAAGAGTTTCCAGAAGTACCAACACCTAAACGGAGTTTTAGATTATCAACCCACTGCACATCTTTTAAGAATTTTTCATTGTTGATACGCCAAGCTAAGGCTGCTGAAGGGAAAAAATCCCATTTATGTCCTTCAGATAATTGCGTAACTCCATCCCAACGTCCTGACACTGTCAATAGATAACGATTATCGTAACCATAATTTGTACGAATCATATAAGAACTAATAGCACGTTCCGTAAGGCCTGAACTCATACGAGCATTATTAGCAGCATTTGTAGCATCTACTGATCCCATTGCATTCCATAAAAATGAAGGTTTCGGGATATTATTTGCACTCATTGAAGAGTTTTCAATATTCCAAGATGATGCTGTTTGTAATAAAGTTAAACCTACTTTATGTTTTACAGCAAATGTGCGATCGTAGTTAATAATATTATCTACAGTCCATGATAAATCACGACGGTTTTGAAGACGGGCAAAATTGACACCAGCACTACCATTTGAATTTACTTTTAAAGATGATGTTCCATCAATATAAGCTCCTTCTCTCCAATGACGGTAATCTGGTCCGAAATTTAACTTATAAGTTAGTCCTTCCAGTGATTTTGTCATTTTACCAAAGTCTAAACTAGCAGAAAAATTAGCCAAAATACGCATGGTCTGAGATTGCTGTGTACTTTTATTCCACTCATCCATAACAGTATAAACTCCTGATTCACCACCTGGATTAATAATCAAATTACCATTTGCATCATAAGGAACAGCGATATTATAAATTTGTTTAGCCGCACCATAAATAGCATCTGGAGCAGTACCGCTTCTTGCGCTTAAAGTTGACATACCATAATCTTGCTCACTCC
The DNA here is from genome assembly GCF_019308285.1 of Flavobacterium quisquiliarum. Taxonomy (GTDB): domain Bacteria; phylum Bacteroidota; class Bacteroidia; order Flavobacteriales; family Flavobacteriaceae; genus Flavobacterium; species Flavobacterium quisquiliarum. Next base: position 338,082 of record NZ_WWEM01000020.1, on the reverse strand, counting down.
ATGAAACATTGAAAGAAGCATTCATTTTAAACCAATCTACCGGATTAATATTTGAAGTTAGTTTTGCAGTATAACGTTTGTACCACTGCCCTTTTTGAGTACCTTGATTATCTAGATAACCAACAGAACCATAAGTATTTACTTTTTCAGAACCACCGCTTGCACTAATAACGTGCTCTGTGCTAACTCCTCCTTGAGTTACATAATCTGTCCAGTCTGTATTGGTTACTTTAGAAGCATCCCAAGAACCGCTTGCCCATCCTTTTAACACATTATCTCTAGACGTCTGGCCATCTAGTGCACTGTCAAAAATTAGTTTATCATTATCATAAGTAGGCGTTGCTGGATTAGCATATTTAGTTGGATCAAGATTGTACGCAGCCCAACGTCTGAAAGTAATAAAGTCTGACGCACTCATTGATGGCGATCTGTCCACAATTTCAGATGTGGTTACTGTACCAGCATAATTCAAACTGAATCTACCTGCTTTTCCTTGTTTAGTAGTTACAATGATAACTCCATTTGCACCACGAGATCCATAAATAGCAGTTGCCGAAGCATCTTTAAGAATATCCATCGATTCAATATCTCTTGGATTTAAAGTTTCAATTGCAGAAGCAGACATTAATGGCACACCATCCACAACATACAAAGGATCGTTACTTGCTGTTAAAGATCGAGTACCACGAATACGAACAGTACCAAGACTACCTGGACGCTCATTTGTTGTGATATCAACCCCAGCAATCTTTCCTTGTAAAGCTTCAGTAGCATTTGAAACAGGTCGGTTCATTAATTGCTCCGCATTAATAGTCGAAACTGATCCAGTTACATCAGATTTCTTCACAGTTCCATATCCCACGACAACAATCTCATTAAGCTGGGATATTTCATCTGTAAGGAGTACATTAATTTCTGAATTTGTTCCTACAGTTTTTTCAACTGTTTTTGAACCTGTAGAAGAAAAAACTAAAACCTGCCCCGCAGAAGCACTAATCGAATATTTCCCGTCAAAGTCAGTGCTAGTTCCCTGCTTTGTTCCTTTGATAATAACGTTGGCTCCCGGAATAGGCAGCCCAGATACGTCGGTAATTGTACCTTTGACCGTTTTGTTCTGTGCGTAACCTAAAGTATGCATAAATACACACATACAGAAGACCGCAAATAGACTCCATTTGTTTTTCATAAAAAGTTAAATTTGGTTAGTAATTAGTTAAACCAAATTTATCTAGAAGCATTTTGCACGGTATCCTGTTGTATCCTGACTTACACGCCTAATTTACAGTGTATAAAATACACTTATTAAGTTTTTTTTAACCAATAAAATCTTTGCAAGCCCTTATTTCAAAAGGAAAAGACCAAAAAATCATTTAAAAAAAACAAATCAATATAATAATTAAGATTGTCGTAATTTTTTATATTTTTTTTTACATACTAAGAAAATAATACCCAAAATAAGTGCGATTTCAACATTTAAAAATTTATTTCCACAACATTTAAAATTATTTTTTTTAGAAATACTATCCGGTTTTCATCATATCAAAACAAAAAAATCGTCTCAAATGAGACGATTTCCTCTTCAAAAACAAAAAATAATGCTTGGGGCAAAATTTATTAATCGTAACCAAGATTTTGATCATACAATCCAGGAACTGCCAGCATTTCTGATAACGGAATTGGATATAACAATGAGTTATTATCAATAGTCCTGATTTTATTTTCAGTATCTTCCGCAGCTTTCCAAGCATTCATAATTGTTACAGCTTTGCCTGATCTTATTAAGTCAAACCATCTTGTTCCCTCTGCAAAAAACTCTTTTCTTCTTTCTACGAACAATTCATCTAAAGTAATATTAGAAGCATTTGCGGCAAGTCCTGCTCTGGTTCTTACTTTATTTACTATATCATCAACTTCTGTCTGTGAACCTCCACCGCCATGAAGCGTACATTCAGCCATTAACATTAATACATCTGTATAACGTGTAATCATAAAATCGACTCCCCAGTCCTCACGACCATTTCCGTATCTTGTCGCATCAATATATTTTTTAAAAACCGGAAGTGTGTAACTGCCTTTGTATGTTCCAGAAGCCACAGTATAACTTGTTGCAATTCCGAATATTTTTCTTTTATCCGTTGCGGCAAACAGGCTCATAAAACCGTTTGAAATAGGTCTGGATTCTAAAGCTCCTTGTGCTGACAAGTTTAAAGAAGCAAAATAAGGCTCATAACCTAATTCAACCATAAAATTACCTCCCACCGGAGTTGAAATATTTTGTGTATACGGAATTACAAGTACATTTTCTTTGTTAGCATTCCCCTCTGTTTTAAAAATCGGATCGTAGTCTGTTCCGAAAGCATACAAACCACTTAATTTAATATCATTTAATTCTTTGTATGCCTTATCCCATTCATTTAATCCTAATGTTGCGCCATCAATACCATAAGTTGGACTTGATCGCGTCATGTAAACTAGTCCTAATAATGCCTTTGCGCCATATTTAGTAACACGACCAAAATTTGCAGTATCATAAGATGGCGGAAGATCAGCGATAGCCAATTCCAAATCGGAAATAATGAGTTTATAAACATCTACAACAGCTGTTCTTGGTATTTTTGCCGCTTCTTGTGCTGTTAATGTTTTCTCTATCAACGGTACGCGGCCAAACCATCTTACTAAATCAAAATAACAAAATGCTCTCAAAAAATGAGCTTCTGCAGCCATTGAAGTTTTATCAGCAGGATTCGTAAAAATCACATCTCCTTTTTCTGCTATTTTCTCTAATAACTGATTGGCTTTATAAATCGCATTGTAATTGGTCAAATAAGCTTCTTTCACATAAGTATTAGAACTAATAGATGTATAAAAACTGTTGATTCCTTCCCAATCTCTTGATGCCTGTGTTGTAGCCATCAAATTATCTGATCTGGTTTCGCTTAAATTCATTAATCGGTTTGCATAACCATAAACCGTTGTTCCATGAAAAGCTATTGAATACGTTGCATTTCTAGCTTGTACAAAATCACCTGGAGTTTTATAAAAATTTTCGATTGTTCCCTGCGACAAAGGCAACTGTGTCAATTCATCTGTACAAGACGACTGCGCAAATAATAAAACACCTGCTACTATGATGATATATTTTTTCATTTTCTTTTAATTAAAATTAATATTAAGCCCAATTACTAAAGATTTTGCCAAAGGCGCTCCACCATAATCAACAGGAACAGAGAAATCACTATTTGAACTTGCCGAAGTATTTACTGCTTCCGGATTAAAACCTACTTTGTATTTATTCCAGTAAAACCAGTTTTCTCCCGTTACATATAATCTGGCGTTATCGATTCTTGAAATTCCTTTAAGCGCTTGTCTTAAATTATAACCAATTGAAATACTCCTAACACTTATATAATCTGATTTATATAACCAGTCTGAATTGGCTTGATAACCAAAAGATGTTCTCCAGTTTCCTCTAACGGCTGGATCAACGTTTAATGAATTTTCTACAGATCCCATTCCGGTACGGTCAATAGCGCGCCCTGTTAAACCGTAAACCGTTCCTCCGTTTTGTCCTTGAACCAAAATGTTTAAATCAAGATCTTTATATTTAAAAGTATTGGTAATACCCCACGTATATTTTGGAGTTGGATTTCCTAAATCAACACGATCTTCTGAATTGATTTTTTTGTCTCCGTTCTGGTCAACATATCTTGGATCTCCCAGTACTAATTTATTTCCTCCAATTGTAGTTCCGCCTGCATCAATATCTGCCTGAGTCACTACTCCATTCTGCTTCAATCCAAAGATTGTATACATTGGTTTTCCAACTTCTAATTTTACAAATGGAACACCTCCGTCATATGCATTGCTGATTTCAATCTTAGACTGACCAGAACCTAATGCCAAAACTTTGTTTTCATTATGACTTATGTTTGCAGAAGTTCTCCATTCAAAACTTGGTGTTTTAACATTTAATGAGTTCAATTCAAACTCCCATCCCTGATTCTGCACCTCTCCAATGTTATTTAAATACGTTTGAAAACCAGAATCTCCTGGCACTGGAACTCTTAAAAGTAATTCGCTATTATTTTTCCTGTATAATTCAAATGTTCCAGTAAGTCTGTTTTTAATAAATCCGAAATCCAAACCAAAATCAATACTTTTAGATTCTTCCCAATGCAATGAAGGGTTTGGTATAGAAGCAGCTCCCTGACCAATTGCAACTGCACCTCCAATTGTGTAGTTATAAGTACCTAGAGTTGCATATTGCGCATAACTTCCAATATTATTACTTCCATTTATACCAGTACTTGCTCTTAGTTTAAATTCGGTCAACCAATCAACATTCTCAAGAAAAGCTTCTTGTTTAACTCTCCATCCTAGTGAAAGAGAAGAAAAAGTCCCCCATCTCCTATCGGTTCCAAATTTTGAAGATCCATCACGTCTGATACTAGCTGCAAAAATGTATTTTTCTTTAAAATTATACTGAAGACGTGAAAAATAAGACAATAATGTATTTTTCTCTGCAGTAGTAGAGCCAATAGATCCTGCAGGAAGCGTTTCTATACTTGAACTGTTATAAAGCGCTCCCGATGACATGGTAGATTTTGTGATTTGATAGGAATTAAAAGACTCTCCTAAAAGCACATTAAAACTGTGTTTTCCAAAAGTTCTATCATAAGTAAGCGTATTTTCATTTACAATATTTTGCCTTCTATAGGTATTATATGCTCCTCTGATACTTGCAATGACATCATTTGGTGTGTAACTTTCATTCACATTATCTGAGTTATCAAAATTAATAGTACTTTTTAAAGTAAAACTTTTTGCAAACTGATAACTAGCATATCCTGAAATTAGATTTCTGTACATGGAATTTCTTCCTGTTCTTGCTAAAGCGTTCAGCATATTTGTTGTACTTGACCCCCAAGCATAACGCGTTGTATATTTTTCTCCTGCAGCGTTTGAAGCACTTTCAAAAACTGGAGTTGCGGTAAGAGCTTTAAACAAAGTATTGTCTTTTCCTTCAACCCCGGGATCATTTTTAATGGAATATGAAGGTGCCAAATTGATTCCCATTTTAAAGTTTTCGGACAATTTAACATCTACATTTGCTCTTGCAGAAAAAAGAGAATAATCAGTTCCAATGATGTATCCAGTATTTTTTTGATAATTGGCAGAAACATAATAATTCACAGCATCTGTAGCTCCAGAAGCCGTTAATTGATAATTACTGAATTCTCCTGTGCGGAAAACTTTATCCTGCCAGTCAATATAGTCCAATCCTGGATGTCCCGGCATATCCCATCTGTCATCATACAAGTATGTAAAATATCTTGAATTTGATGTAGTAAGTGGAGTCGCAGGGTTTACCGCATTGTAAGCCGCTATTCTTTCTGCTGTAGTCTGACTTGCAGATGCCCCTGCAATTCCTGAACCAACCCATTGCGAATCAATCATAGTTTTTGCACGTTTAATCCATCCTTCTGCAGAGAGCATATCCACTCTATTAGCTTCTTTATTAACTCCTCCGTATGTATTGAAAGTAAATTTTGGTTTTCCTCTTTTACCTTTCTTTGTGGTAATAATCACTACCCCATTTGATGCTCTAGAGCCATAAATAGCTGCTGCAGAAGCATCTTTTAAAACTTCAATCGAAGCTACATCATTTGGATTCATGTTGTCAAGCGGACTTCCGTTAGAAAAACCTCCATTGCTGTTTGATCCTTCGGTGTAAATTGGGAATCCATCAATAACATACAAAGGCTCGTTTCCTGCTGTAATAGAACCAGCCCCTCTGATTTCTATACTAAAAGGCTGTCCAGGGAGACCTGTAGTCTGCTTTACACGAACCCCAGCTACCTGACCAATTAATCCTTGATCAATTCGTGAGATTGGACGTTCTGTAAAAGTTTCTGTTTTAATTCCTGAAATTGCTCCAGAGGTTAGTTTCTTCTTTTGAGTCCCGTAACCAATTACCACGACTTCATTTAGGTTCGCACTCTCAGCTTCAAGCGATACATTGTAACTCGCGTTGGCTCCAAGTTTTACTTCCTGTTTAACAAATCCCACAAACGAAAAAACCAATGTTTCTCCGGGTGCCGCCGAAATAGAGTATTTACCGTCAAAATCTGTACTGGTCGACCTGCTGGTCCCCTTTACAATTACATTAACACCTGGTATTGATAATTTGGCTGGATCTGTAACGGTTCCTGTAACCGTTTTTTCTTGTGCATAGCCAGATGAGCAGGCAAGCAAAAATAAGATCATAATCAGTAAGAGATTAAGATTGTTTTTCATAGAGGTTTAATTTGGTTAATTAATAGTTAGCTAGTAATCCAAATGTATCTAGAAGCAATCTCCGTGGTATCCTGTAGTATCCTGTTAGAAATCAATATATTATATTTTTAATACATTTTTATTTTGCTTTTTTTAACAAGATAAATAGTGTCAACTTACTGATTTCCAAGCACGCAAATCTTTTAAAACCTCCCAATTTTCACATTCAAAATTTATTTAAAAAAAAATTAAAGTATTGCTTATTTAATCATTACAAAAAAGAAGATTCTTCAAAAACAAACAATAATAATTGTAAATAATACATTTATTAAATTCTTAAAAAAACAGGATGCTACAGGATAGCATTTTAATTGACAAAAAATATTTTTACTTTATTGTTACAAGTAGTTAGAACGAATTAAAACGTTTTAAACAGCTAAAAACAAACACCTTACCAACTATAACCGACCAACCGCTAAAAAAATGAGAATACCAAAATCATATATCGTATTTTTCCTCTTTATAACTGCAATTTCATTTAGTCAGAAAAATGAAAAATCACCTTGGCCACAATCTACTAATATTAACCAGCCATGGACCAGATGGTGGTGGATGGGAAGTGCAGTGGATAAACCTAACTTAAAGAGAAGCTTGATCGACTTTCATAAAGCAGGAATTGGGGGCGTTGAAATTACGCCGATTTATGGGGTTAAAGGTGAAGAAAAAAACTTCATCGATTATCTTTCTCCAAAATGGCTGGAAATGCTTGATTATACTATTCACGTTTCAGACAGTCTTCATATGCAGGTCGATATGGTATTGGGTACAGGATGGCCATACGGCGGATCTCACGTTACACCTGAATATGCCGCTACCAAACTTATAGTCGAAAAATATCCTCTTAAAAAAAATGAGACAATCGACAGAATTATTAAACTAGAAAACGGCAAAGAAAAAAATCCCGCTTCACTGTTATATGTTGTAGCCTATGGAAGTGACGGATCTTACATTAATCTCACAGATCAACTGGCAGGCAACAAATCGAAATCAAAGGACAAAGGTTTTGACGGAAGTTCAGTTTCATTACCAAATCCCGAACCTAATAAACTAAAATGGACTGCAAAAAAAACAGATTATACGTTATATGCTGTTTTTACAGGTAAAACAGGACAGCAGGTAAAAAGAGCAGCGCCGGGTGGAGCTGGTTTTACTTTAGACCATTATTCTGAAGAAGCGCTGAATGCTTATGTTGTTCCATTTAATAATGCTTTTAAAGGCCGAGAAGGCAAAATCAGGGCTATATTTAATGACAGTTATGAAGTATATGGCACCGATTTTACTCCTGCTTTTTTTGATGAATTCTTAAAACTCAGAGGCTACGATCTTAAAAAACAACTTCCTTTGCTTCTCAATGAAACCGACGATGAAATAAGCAACAGAATTCGAAGCGATTACCGCCAGACTATTGGTGATTTATTACTGAATAAATTTGACAAACCTTGGACCAAATGGGCAAATTCTAAAAACTTTAAAACCAAACTACAAGCACATGGTTCTCCTGGGAATTTAATTGATTTGTATGCTTCTGCTGATATTCCAGAATGCGAAACTTTTGGTTCAATGCCTTTTGATATTCCAGGTTTTAGACGTGAAAAAGAAGATATTCGTCCTGGAGATGCAGATCCCGTAATGTTGAAATTTTCTTCATCTGCAGCACATATCTCAGGAAAAAATCTGGTTTCTTCTGAAACGTTTACTTGGCTTCGCGAACATTTTAAAGCGGCATTGTCACAATGTAAACCAGAAGCAGAAGATTTAATGCTAAATGGAATTAATCATATTTTCCTGCATGGTTCTACTTATTCACCAGAAAGAGCAGCTTGGCCGGGCTGGCAATTTTACGCTTCTGTAAATTTTAATGCCAATAACAGCATTTGGGAAGATGCTCCTGCTCTATTCTCTTATATCGCTAACTGTCAATCATTGCTCCAACAAGGAAAATCAGACAATGAAATCTTATTGTACTTTCCCATTTTTGATACTTGGAATGAATACAAAAAAGGTACTTTATTTTTTGAATTCAAAATACATTCTCTTTCAGAATGGCTGCATGGAACTCCATTTTATGACATGACTAATAAACTGATGAAAAAAGGATATGGCGTTGATTTTATTTCGGATAATTTCATAGCTGATGCCAAAGTCATTGATGGAAAAATAGTGCTGCCAGGAGGAACTTTTAAATCTTTAATTATTCCTTCCTGTAAAAAAATGCCTTTGGCAACACTTCAAAAATTAATTGAATTGAAAAAGGCTGGAGCCTCAATTATTTTTGAAAATCTGCCAGAATCTGTTCCCGGTTTTAATGATTATAAAAAGCAGGAAGAAAAACTGCAGTCACTTTTAGCTGAAAACAAAGAGGTAAAACCAGTCTCCGACATCTTTACTGCATTAGAAAATGTGCAGATTTACCCAGAAACACTTGTAAATACAGGTTTAAAATATACGCGAAGAACAATCGACGGAGAAAAAATATACTATTTGGTCAATCATACTACCAAAACAATTGATGATTTTATTCCGCTACAAATAAGCAATAAAGAAGTTATTATTCTTGATCCGCTAAACAGGGAATTTGGCAATGCTATAGTTAAAAAAACAGGCGATAAAACATTCGTCAAAATCAGAATAGAACCGGGCAAGTCTTATTTTCTAAAAACAGAAAATACGACCTCACAAAAAAAATGGACTTATTTTGAACCAACCGCCGAAGCCGTTCCTCTAAAAGGAAAATGGAAAATTAATTTTGACAAAGGAGGTCCAAAACTGCCTAGTCCCGCTACAATTTCAAATTTGGAATCATGGACAAACTTAAGTCCTGAAGCCGAAGCTTTTTCAGGTTCTGCAACCTATACTTTGGAATTTGATAACCCGAATGCCAAAACAGAATCTTGGAATCTAAATCTGGGCGATGTCCGCGAAAGCGCAAAAGTTTGGCTGAATGACCAATATATCGGCACGGCTTGGTCTGTTCCATATGAACTGAATATTGGAAAATTAAAATCGGGTAAAAACATTCTAAAGATTCAGGTAACGAATCTTTCTGCTAACAGAATTCGTGACAAAGAATTAAAAGGAGAAGAATGGAAGATTTTTTATGAAATCAATATGGTCGATAAAGATTATAAAAAATTCGACGCTACAAAATGGAGCCCCATGCCTTCTGGATTATTAGGCCCAGTGAGCATTACACCTTTAACATCTAAACTAACTATTAAATAACGATATCTAAAATGAAGAAAATACTTTTAATATTCGCTATAGGCGCTTTTTATAATGCCACCGCACAGCAATTTGATAAAAAATTAGTACTCAAACAAATGATTCTGGCCAATGATTATTTTATGCAGAAATGGCCTGAAACAGGAAAAACAATTATCACCAATAAAGAGCGCCCAAGTAATATCTGGACTAGAGGAGTTTATTATGAAGGATTAATGGCACTGCATGAAATTTTCCCAAAAGAGACTTATTATGATTATGCCATGTCGTGGTCTGAGTTCCACAAATGGGGATTCAACGGTGGCAACACTACGAGAAATGCTGATAATTACTGCGCAGCCCAAACCTATATTGATTTGTACAATCTGGAACAGGATTCTAAAAAATTAAAAAATACAAAGGCCAATTTGAATATGCTTTTAAACACGCCTCAGCTTGATGATTGGTCTTGGATTGATGCTATCCAGATGGGAATGCCTGTTTTTGCGAAAATGGGGGTTTTAGAAAAAGACAATCGTTATTTCGAAAAAATGTATCAAATGTATATGTATTCAAGAAACAAACACGGCGACCACGGACTTTTTAATCCAAAAGACGGTTTATGGTGGCGTGATGCCGATTTTGACCCTCCGTACAAAGAACCAAACGGAGAAGATTGTTATTGGAGCCGTGGTAATGGCTGGGTAATTGCGGCTTTAGCAAAAGTATTGACCATTATTCCTGAAAATGCGCCACACAGAGAGCAATATGTAAAAGATTTAAAAACAATGGCTGCTGCACTTGTCCCAATTCAAAGACCAGACGGTTTTTGGAATGTAAGTCTGCACGACCCAACTAATTTTGGAGGAAAAGAAGCTTCTGGAACTGCATTATTTGTTTATGGAATGGCTTATGGCGTAAACAAAGGCATTTTGAAAAAAGAAACATATCTTCCTGTAATTGAAAAAGCTTGGAATGCCCTTACAAAAGAAAGTCTTCACGAAAACGGATTTTTAGGATTTTTACAGTCAACTGGAAAAGAGCCTAAAGACGGACAACCATTATCTTATGACAAAATTCCGGATTTTGAAGATTACGGATTGGGATGTTTTTTACTGGCTGGTTCAGAAATTTATAAAATGAAATAATGAAAAAAGCTCTCTTATATACTGCGTTAATTCTATTTAATACGGCTTTATTTTCTCAGGAATTTAAGAGAGAAAAATACAATTTCAATTCTGATTGGAAACTGAAAGCAGGTGATTCTAAAAATGCAGAATTACCTGCTTTTAATGATAATTATTGGAAAAAAGTTACGCTTCCTCACGCCTACAATCAGGAAGAGGCTTTTGAAAAAGATATTGAACATCTTACTACAGGAATTGTCTGGTATCGCAAAAAATTTAAACTTCCAAAGGGAATTAAAAACAATAAAGTTTTTATAGAATTTGAAGGCATACGTCAGGCTGGCGTGGTTTATGTAAACGGACAGAAAATAGGGCATCATGAAAATGGCGTAATGGCTTTTGGATTTGATATTTCAAACCTGCTTAAACCTTATCCACAGGAAAACTGTATCGCACTCCGAATTGATAACGACTGGAAATACAAAGAACAAGCTACCGGAGCGCCTTATCAATGGAATAACATTAATTTTAATGCAAACTATGGCGGAATTCCCAAAAACGTATTTCTTCACATTACTGGAAAACTATATCAGACATTACCGCTTTATTCTAATCTAAAAACAACTGGAGTATATATTTATCCTTCTCAAATAAATATAGAATCCGAAAATGCGGTTATCAATGTTGAATCCCAAATTAAAAATGAATTTGATACTCCTAAAACGGTAACATTTGAAGTTGTGATAGAAGATTTGGAAGGAAATCAAAAAGCTGTCTTTTCAGGAAACAAAATCCTTATTCAACCTAATGAAACCCAAACAATCAAAGTGCATCAATTAGTTGAAAAACTGCATTTCTGGAGCTGGGGATATGGGTATTTATATAATGTAAAAACGATTTTAAAAATTGACGGGAAAACGGCTGATGAAGTAGTGACCAGAACAGGTTTCAGAAAAACTGATTTTAAAGACGGCCAATTTTGGCTAAACGATCGTGTATTGCAGTTAAAAGGTTATGCGCAAAGAACCAGCAACGAATGGCCTGCCATCGGAATGTCTGTTCCGGCGTGGCTCAGTGATTTCAGTAATAAAATGATTGTGGAAGGAAATGGAAATCTGGTTCGCTGGATGCATGTAACGCCATGGAAACAAGACATCGAATCCTGTGACAGAGTTGGGCTCTTGCAAGCAATGCCGGCAGGAGATGCAGAAAAAGACGCCCAAGGCGATACTTGGAAACAAAGAGTAAACCTGATGCGGGATGCTATTATTTACAACAGAAATAATCCGAGTATTATTTTTTATGAAAGTGGCAATGAATCTATCAGCGAAACTCATATGCACGAAATGAAAAGCCTTCGCAACACTTATGACCCTTTTGGAGGACGTGCTATTGGTTCTCGTGAAATGCTTGATAGCCGTGAAGCGGAATACGGAGGTGAAATGCTTTACATTAACAAAAGCGCTGGAAAACCGCTTTGGGCAACCGAATATTCTAGAGATGAAGGACTACGCAAATATTGGGATGAGTTTTCTCCTCCCTATCATAAAGAAGGCGATGGCCCCTTATACCGCGGTAATCCTGCTGAAGCTTACAATCATAATCAGGACAAACATGCCATTGAAAACATTGTTCGATGGTACGACTATTACCGAGAAAGACCTGGAACTGGAAAAAGAGTCAGTTCAGGTGGCGTCAATATTATTTTTTCGGATTCCAATACACATCATCGCGGTGAAGTAAATTACAGAACCAGTGGCGAAGTCGATGCCATGCGCATTCCTAAAGATGGTTTCTGGTCACATCGAGTAATGTGGGACGGCTGGGTTGATATTGAAAAACATCGTACCCATATTATGGGACATTGGAATTATTCTGATTCCGTTACCAAAAATATTTATGTGGTTTCAACCGCTTCAAAAGTGGAGCTTTTTATAAATGGTTCTTCACAGGGTTTCGGGAAAAGAAGCAGTGAATTCCTATTTACTTTTGAAAATATAAAATGGAAATCAGGAACCTTAAAAGCGATTGGTTATGATGAAAACGGAACAATTCTGAGTGAGGATTCTAAAAGTACTTCTGGCGAACCTTATGCCATTAAATTAAAACTAAACACCAATCCCAATGGCTTAACTGCCGACGGAGCCGATACGGCATTAGTTGATGTTGAAACAGTTGATACAGAAGGAAATCGTTGTCCAATTAGCAACAATATGATTTCTTTTACATTGGAAGGACCTGCCGATTGGCTTGGAGGTATTGCTCTTGGCCCTAAAAATTATATTCTTTCAAAAGAAATTCCGGTCGAAAACGGCATCAACAGAGTGATGATTCAATCTATGATAAAGTCAGGAAAAATAAAGATTTCAGCTTCTTCTAAAGGATTACAATCTGCTGAATTAATTTTTGAAAGCAAGCCAATAGAAACTTCAAATGGCCTTTCAAAACAGCTTCCTGGAACAGATCTTCCTTCTTACTTAAAGCGTGGTCAAACTCCCAAAACATCCTCTTATACCCTAAAAAGAAAACCCGTTTATATCTTAAATGCTGTCTCTCCTTCAAACAACAATGACACTTACAAAAGTTATGATGATAATGAGCTGACAGAATGGAGAAACGATGGAAACATCAATACCGGAACTATTACTTATACTTTGGCAAAAGCCTCCATTGTAAATGAAATGGTCGTAAAACTTACAGGCTGGAGATCTAAAATTTACCCAATCAGAATTTTGGCAGACGGACAGGAAGTTTTTAAAGGAAATACAACTCAAAGTTTGGGTTATATCACAATTCCGTTAAAACCTATCTTAGCTGAAAAAATTACAATTGAATTAATCGGCATTAACACCGAAAAAGACAATTTCTCAAAGATTACTGAAGTAGATCCTACAAAAGAACTTGATTTATTTAAAGATAAAACGTCCGTTGATGCGTCGGGACAGTTACGCATTGTAGAAATAGAATTTTATGAAAAAATCGATTAACATCCAAAAACTAAAAGCAACCACATTTTTAGCTTCTTTATTGATCAGTTTTGCTACTTCGGCACAAAAGAAAGAAATACCATTATGGGATAAAATTCCCGATGAAATTCAGTCAAAAGAATACATAGAAAAAGTTGATTATAATAAAGACGGAATTGCCGAAGGAGTCAGAAAAGTAACTATACCAACTTTGACACCTTATTTTGCCGACCCCGAAAAATCAAACGGAAGTGCTGTCATTATTTGCCCTGGAGGAGCTTACGGAATGCTTGCCATTAATAAGGAAGGTTTTAAAGTTGCGGAATGGCTTAACAGTATCGGCATTCATGCTTTTGTGCTCAAATACCGTCTGCCAAACGATTTGATAATGAAAAACAAAACCGTCGCTCCATTGCAGGATGCGCAAGAAGCAATGCGCATGGTAAGACGCAATTCTATAAAATGGAAAATCAATCCGAATAAAATTGGTATTATGGGATTTTCTGCAGGAGGACATTTGGCCTCTACTTTAAGCACTCATTATAACGACAAAGTATATATTCCGTCTGATACAATCAGCGCAAAACCTAATTTTTCTATTCTGATTTATCCTGTTATTTCAACTCAGGAAGGTATTACGCATCAGGGTTCAAAAGATAATCTACTTGGAAAAAATCCTGATTCTGCCCTAGTTGACTTCTATTCTAATGAAAAACAGGTAAATGCAGGAACACCAAAAGCTTTTTTGGTTCAGGCAACAGATGACAAGGCTGTTCCTGTAGAAAACAGTATTAATTATTATTTGGCTTTAAAAAAGGAAAAAGTTTCAGCCGAAATGCATTTGTATGAAAACGGTGGTCACGGTTTTGGTTTAGGCGTAAAAGGAACTAACACTTTATGGCCAAAAACTTGCGAAAAATGGCTTACTTTGAATAATTACACTCTTAAGTCCGATGCCTATGTTTTTACTTATTTCAAAGGAAACGGCGAAGACGGACTGCATCTCGCATACAGTGAAGATGGCTATAAATGGAATACTCTTAAAAATGATACTTCATTCCTAACTCCTGAAGTTGGAAAAGATAAACTAATGCGTGATCCTTGCGTAATCAAAGGCGGAGATGGACTATACCACATGGTCTGGACAGTAAGCTGGACCGATAAAGGAATTGGATACGCTTCGTCCAAAGATTTAATTCATTGGTCGAAACAGGAATTTATTCCCGTTATGATGCATGAAGAAAAAACCAGAAATACTTGGGCTCCAGAAATAACTTATGATGAAAAAAGCAAAGACTATATGATTTACTGGGCTTCTACAATTGATGGAAAATTTCCTGAAACAAAATCGGAAGAAGAGAAAGGTTATAATCATC
This sequence comes from Flavobacterium quisquiliarum, assembly GCF_019308285.1. Lineage (GTDB taxonomy): Bacteria > Bacteroidota > Bacteroidia > Flavobacteriales > Flavobacteriaceae > Flavobacterium > Flavobacterium quisquiliarum. Next base: position 323,076 of record NZ_WWEM01000020.1, on the reverse strand, counting down.
GAATTTATTATACCACAACCAAAGACTTTAAAAAATTCAGCAAAACCAAATTGCTTTATGATCCTGGTTTTAATGTAATTGATGCTTCCATTGTAAAACAAGATGGACAATATGTAATGTATCTAAAAGATGAAACCCGAAATCCGGTTCAAAAGAATCTTAAAGTTGCTTACAGTAAAAATCTTACAGGGCCCTACAGCAAAGCGAGCGAACCTATAACTGGAAAGTATTGGGCAGAAGGACCAACTGCTGTAAAAATAGACAACAGCTGGATTGTTTATTTTGATAAATATACGGAGAAGAAATATGGCGCGGTTAAAGAAACTGCAAAAGGCTGGGAAGATATTTCGGAGCAGATCAGTTTTCCAGTCGGAACTCGTCATGGAAGCGTAATAAAAGTGTCTTCGGAAGAATTAAATAACTTAAAAAAAGAAGCAACCAACAATTAGTCGATAATACCGATTACAAAAGGCTTACATCCTTAAATTAATACCACAAAAGCTATGATACCACCGACAGAACATTCAGAAATAAAAATAGAATCCAATTCCAGTATTCCTAAATATATTCAGGTTGCCAATGGTCTTGCTGAGGAAATTTTGTCTGGAAAAATAGAAAAAGGACATAGACTTCCGTCTATTAATGAACTGAGCAAGGCAAAATCTATTTCACGTGATACAGCTGAGAAAGCTTATAAGGAATTAAGAGACCGAAATCTGGCTTTTTCTGTAATGGGTGTTGGCAATTTTGTTACTATGGCTGATGAAAAATCCAAAAACATCCTGTTTTTAATCAATAAACCTTGCACTTATAAAATGGAAGTCTATGATTCCTTTGTGACTACAATGGGAAACGATGTTCATGTTGATATGCATCTTTACTATAATGATGAACAGCTTTTTATTGAGGTCATGAAAAAAAACATTCATAATTACAACTATTTTGTCATTATGCCTCATTTTCGAAATGCTGCAGAAGGTCACGTAAATTATACTCCTAACGTCATTAATTTTATCGAAAATATTCCGAAAGAAAAACTGGTGATATTAGACAATTCCTGTGAAGAGATTACTGGTGATTTTACAGCAGTTTATCAGGATTTCAAATCGGATATATTTAATGCACTGAAGGAAGGAATTAAAAAACTCAAAAAATACAAAAAGATAATTTTCGTTCATCCCGAAAAAGCAGCTTTTCCTGCTCCTGGATCATTGGTTGATGGTTTTTTAGCATTCTGTAACGCGTATAACTTTGAATACGAAATTACCGAAAAAATCTATGACGGTTTAGAATTTAAAACCAAAGAGGCTTATATCACAATTGAAGATCATGACTTGGTTAACCTGATCCAGCAGATTAAAGAGAAAAAACTTAAAATAGGGAAAGATGTAGGCGTTATTTCATACAATGAAACACCGCTAAAAGCACTTCTGGATATTACCGTTATGAGTACCGATTTTAAAGCAATGGGACAAAAAGCAGGAGATTTGATTCTTAGCAGAAAGCAGGAAATTTCAAAAAACCCATTTCGTTATATTGAACGCTCTTCGCTTTAATTTAGCTTGTAAAATAAGAAAAATAGTTTTTTAAAAGGAGAAAGGCTTGAAATGCGCGGGTTTTAAACTTAATATTCAAATCCCGCTCCTCATAAATAATTTTAATTTTCTAAAATAAAAAATTACTTTTTCTTTTTTTTCCTTCCAAGCCATATAAAAAGTCCCGTAATTGGAAGTGTAACTGCAAAAAGACAAACCAAAAACGCCAATATTTTTGTTGGATATCCATAAATGCTTCCTGTGTGGATTGGATAAATCAAGCGTCTTATTTTATCACCATTACTAAATGATTCGTAGGATTTTATCTTTACAACCTCTCCAGTATATTTGTCAAAATAGGCGAAACTAGCAATATTTGGTATTTCTTTTTCAAGATTCATCTTGATAACCATTATACTATTTATGGTATCAGATGGCATTCTGATTTGCGTATCTCCTTTATATCCATAGATGCTGTCTGTTTTAGAAAATATATTTTGATAGAAAAATGTTTTATCTCCTTCAGGATCAATTTTAGTTGGGTTTTCAACTTTACTAGACGGCTTTTTGGTAGTTCCATCAGCCACAAAATAAACACCGCTTTCAAACCAATCATACGACCAAGTTAAACCTGTTAGTGAAATAATCAACAGCACTAAAAAAGTATAAAAACCAAAAGTCGAATGAAAATCCCAATTAACTCTTTTAAATGAAGCATTCCATTTTACTGTTAATCTTTGTTTGAGGTTTTTAATTTTATTTGGCCACCATAAAACAAGTCCTGACAAAAGCATAAATACAAAGGTGAGACAACTAATTCCTGTAACGGCTTGTCCAAAATCCCCTAAAACCAAATGACGGTGCAAATCAAGAACAACCGAAAAAAAACGTTTTTTAGCAGGTACTGATCCTAAAACTTTGCCACTGTAAGGATCAACAGAAAAAATCATTTTTCTCTTATCAGTATCAGTTGCTGTAATGTTTAAGCTTCGTTCTGGATCTGCAAATGAGTGAATACGGTCAATTTTTTTGAGGTGAAATTCTTTCTGCACTTCAGAAATAATAGCATCTACTGGAAGCTTTTCCTTCCCTATACTGGCTACTTTATAAAATTCAGGATTAAAAAACTCATCCAGTTCATCTTCAAAGACTAATATACTTCCCGTGAGGGCAACTATAAAAACAATTAGCCCGGATGCAAGTCCGAGCCAAAGATGCAAAAAGCCAATATTTTTTTTAAGTGTTTTATTCATTTACTATATCTTTCCTAAATGGTTTTCAAATATAACCAAAGCATGTAAAAAATGATTTGTTTTTTAAAACTTATAACGCAGATTTAAACTAGTTGTCATTCCACTGCCCATTACATAATCTGCATTTACAGCACGATATTGGCTTAAAGTTGAATAATAACTGTTGTTTAATAAATTCTCAACTCCTAAGTTTAGCGACCAGTTTTTATTAAAGGCATAACTTCCTGCAAAATTAATCAGATTCACTGTCGAAATTGGTCCTTCACTATTATTATATCTTCCATTCGTATTAGGTTCAAAACGGTTACGGCAACCTGTATTAACCCAAGATAATTGTAAAAACCAGTCTGATGTAGGTTTGTAATTAATATAGCCCGTTGCTTTTGGAGGAGCAATACGAGATCCATTTAAATAAACAGTACTTCCGTCATCAAATTCAGCTTTTCCTTCAACGTAAGAATAACTTCCACCTAGATTCAATTTATCAGAAACCCTATAATCTAATGTTATTTCATATCCTTTAATTTTTTCAGGCTCACGCTGTGCAACCAAACGACCATCAACTTCTATTAAATTAGCTCCTAATTTTGAAGTACTTATATAATACGCGGCTGTTACATTAAAATTGTAAAACTTACTAGAAAAACCAGCTTCATAATTGTTCGTAATAATTGGGTCAGTTGCTAAACTCGCTATAGTACTTTCTTCTGCACTTCTCAAAATTCTTCCTAATTCATTTATTGCAAATGCCTGAGAGAAACTCACAAACGGATTAAAGATTTCATATTTGTTAAAACGAAGACCAGCATTGAACATTGTCGCGTTGTACGGAATTTTGCCTCCTTCTACAAAAATACTTCCTTGATTGTTTGGTCCAGAAGCAATTGTATTATAATCATCAACACGCACTGTAGCATTCTCATAACGTAATCCTCCTTTAAAAATTAAGTTTTCTAAAACATCTACTTTTAATTGTGCATAAGGAGCAATATTCAACATATCCATTTTAGGAATGTAAACACGTCCATCAACTAAATCCTGAAAAGTAACATCATTTAAGACATCAATACCATACGTGATTTCAGAAGACATTGAAGCTATAGTAAATGGCGTATTCAAATTAATACGCGTTCCATTTTTATTGGAATTAATCATTGTTTGTCCAGGTCCATACCAAGCCGTTCCTGAAGCTACATAACGATTCATAGATTGAAAAGAATTCAAGTAAGCCGACACATCCAATTGTGTTGAATTAAATAAATTGTTTTTCGAAAAAGTAAACATAAAATTATGATTGAATGGAGTTCCTGCATTTTTACCAGGTTCTGTACCTCTTACGCCAATTGTTGGAGTCTGACCATATACACCTGTTTGACTAATGTACTTAGCATTCTGAGTACTGCTGTAAAAATTGTATACTACATTAAAACTAGTATGCTCGTCCATGTCATATCCTAATTTCACAAACGCATTTGATTGAGAAGAATTAGAAAGGCCATCTGTTTGTCCTAGAGGTCTGCCATCGGCGTCTCTTTGAAGTCCTGTATAATCAAAAGCTCCACCAATCACATAACTAAATCTGTTTTTTCTTCCATTAAAAAACTGAGAAACGCGATAACCAAAAGTTTCTTTACTATGCAGCGGATTAAAAGTAGTCCCAACGGTAGTTATTCCCTGAAAACTATCAATCAACGGACTTTTTTTAGTAATATAATTGATAATTCCACCTCCTGAACCGTTTCCATAAATAGAAGTAGCTCCCTTAATCACCTCAATACGCTCAATTGCATTAGCATCGACCACACGAATATCACGAGCCCCATTCATTAAAGGTGTTGACTGCGGAATTCCATCAATCAAAACTAAAACCTGACGTCCTCTTAAAGTCTGTCCTGAGTTAGTTGCTTTATTTGTCGATGTGCCAAGTCCTGGAATAACATTTCCTAAAATAGAAGATAAATTAGTATTAATACTGCTTTGTACCTGTATTTCCTTTTGGCTCATTATCGTTATCGAAGAAGGAACTGTGGCAATATTTTCTTGTTTTCTACCAGCGGTAATTACAACTTCCTGCAATTTATTTTCGCTGATTAAAACAATTGAAACTATATTTTTTTCCTGCAAATTCGAAAAAATATGTACAAATGGCTCATATTCTGGAGCCGTAATTGAAACAGTATTACTTTGTATTTCATTGCTCAAAATCGAAACTTCACCTGACTTATTTGTTGTTCCGATAACTTTATTACCAGAAGAAACTGAAGCATTTGAAATAGGGTTTTTCGATTCATTTTCAACCTTTAGGCGAAGTGATTGTGCATTTAAATTGATGGTAAAAAATACTAAAACAAGTAAGGCTGCTGGAAGTTTTAAATTCATTTGTAAAGGCATTCAAAAATAATAAATTATCCTTATTTAGACTAATTCTTTGCAAATGTAGCGCTAATTTTACTTTATACACAAAAAAATATTTCAGTTTCTTGCATGACTATTAACCGAATAATAGTAAAAAGCTGAATATGTGGCTATAATAAAATAAAACAATGAATTGATATTTTCGTCATTAATGGTAAAAGAGCATAAAAATAAAAAAAACTTACACTATGAAAATCACAGAGATAAATACACAAAAATTTTAAAATCAATAATTTTTAAAGTACATCACTCTAATCTTACATTAATTTCCAAGCAGCTGTATGAATCTTAAACACCAAAACTAACGCAGTTTTTCGAGCACTTTCTTTCCATTTTCATTTTCTGGGTTGAGCACAATAGATTTTTTATACATTTCTGCTGCCTGCTTATTATCTCCCAATTTAAGTAAGATCTCGCCATAACTATCGTAAACATTCCAGCTTTCAGGAAACAGATATGTATTGAGTTTAAAAATTTCCAAAGCCTCTTTATTTTGTCCTTTCATCATTAGTCTGTAAGCCCACTCATTAACTTCAAATTCATTTGGAACAAAAAGAGGATTCTTTCTCATTTCTTTCTTTGAAAAAGAAATAGCATTTTCAAAACCAATTTTTCTTAATTCAATCCTTAGATTGGTAATAGGGTCTGCTTTTACAATTTCCGGATTATATATTCCTGCTAATTCTTCTAGAAAGTCTTCGGGAAAACTGCCTCCTAAATTCGTTAAAACAATGACAGCTAAATCGTCATCTGGATATAACAAGAAAGCAGATCTTCCTCCGCCAGACATTCCTACAGCTCTATGAACTTTTCGAAATTTATTCATTCCCCATCCCAGACTCCAAGGTGTGCTTTTACCATTATTAAAGACAGAAGGCGACCACATAACTTCAAGTGAAGATCTCTTGATCAATTTTTCACTTTGTAAGGCAATAATCCATCTAGCAATATCTTCTGCCGAGCTGTTTAAACCAGAAGCTGTTCTTCTGAAATATGGAAATTCAAAATAGTTATTGATCAACACAGGATTTTCTAATTCTTTTCCGTCAATACTTTTTCTCCAAAAGTAAGTTGGAGCCAAGTTTTGGATAACATCACGAGAATCACCAAAAACGATATTATTGATTCCCAAAGGCTTAAACTCAAAATCGTAGAAGTACTCGGCAAATGGTTTCCCAGAAAATTTATCAATGAGTTTTCCCAACAAGTAAGCATTGGTCTGATTATAACTAAATTTATCACCAGGCTTGAAATCCATTGGTATGCCTTTTAATTTTTCCCATACTCCTTCTTCATTTTTTAAGCTTCCAACACCTCCTGTATTCTGATCTAGAATTTTAAGCATATCTGGAAGTCCAGAAGTATGCGTTAATAAATGTTTGATATTAATTGAGGAATCCCAAGCAGAAGGATAAATATCTAAATATTTTGAAACTGGTTCTGAAAGATTTAACTTCCCTTCTTCAATAAGTTTCATTACAGCAACGGCAGTAAATACTTTTGTAATTGAATTAATGGCAAAAATAGATTGATTGTTTACCGGAATATTATTCTGAAGATTTGCAATGCCATAACTTTTGCTTAAAACTATATTTCCATTCTGAACAATCGAAACCTGAAGCCCAGGGATTTTTCGCTCCTTCATTTCACGATTTATAATATCGTCTATTTCTTTATCCTTATTCTGGGCAGTTATTACATTGCAAAGAATAAAAATAATGCTTAAAAATATCTTTTTCATTTCAATGGTTTTGGGTTACTCATTTTAGAATCTTAAAATGATAAAAGGTTTAATAAGTGTATTTTATTAAACATAAAAAAGGTTTTTAAGCTATGAGATCAAACATCAAAACTCTTATTTGAAAAACTTAAATAGTGTTTACATATATGATAAAATTACTGCTTATTTTTTAATTCAGCTTCCAGTCAGATTTAAATTATATCAATAACATTGTTAAGCTAAAAGACCAAATTTATAATCTTAAAAAACTATACAATTCGTTTTTAATGTTTCTCTTATATCACCGAAAGAAATGATAAAAATTCTTAACACTAGTAAGATACTACATAAAAGGTCCATTTCTAGCTTTTCTTTGTATTTTAATTTTATTTGTTTCATCAGCATGGTTAAATAAAAAAGATGAATAAATTATAATACAAAAAGTGAAAAAAATTATAGATAAAAATATAGATTAATGGATATATTCGCTAGAAGTAAAAATATGTGGACTGGCATCAAGAGATAAAAACTAACAAAAAATCAAACTGTAAAAAAGGATCTTCCCAAAGATATTTTTCTGCTATTCATGGAAACGTTTATATTAAAAAATTATGTTGCGAGAAAAAATAACAATTTTCTTTTTTGTATTAATACTAAGTCCAATATATGGTCAAGAAAAAAAACTAAAAGAATTAAGGGATGCTTATTGTGAGAATAATTGCGAATTTTTTCATGAAAATCTACAATTTCGCAATGCCTTATTAAATATGCCTCCATCGCCACCAGATCCCAAAAAAGAAAGTGATACTTTAGTTCCATTATTTAAAATTCCATTGGAGAAAAGAAAAATATTATTTCCTTTTTCAAAATATGATTCTGTCTATGTCGCAACACCAAAATACTATGAAGACAAAGAACCAAGAAATTACCTAAAATCAAAATTTCACGACTCAAAAATTTTACTTACTGAAAATCAACTAAATAAAATTTCGGATATTCTCTTTAATTATTATTTGATAAAATACGATAACACAATAGAATTAAGTTACAAGATAACAGGATGCAGTGGTATAGAAGATACCTATCCTAAAATTATTCTGTTATTTGTGAAAGACAGCAAGACCAAAGATTACATTGCGTTTCCCCGCCAGATATTTCGAAGAACGACTTTTAACAATCAGGAACTAAAAGGTTTGGATATTTCTTCCGAAAAAGAAAAATTGATTATTGAAATGTTCGGCATAAATCTAGATGAAGAAATTGATAATGATGCATTAGAAAACAAACAACAATTTGACAAATAATGGAAAGCTTAAAAAAACGAAATATGAAAAAATGGATTACTTCGACGTTTCAGATAACTTGCATCTTTTCAACTTCTTTTTTATTAAATTCCTGTCAATCAACAGACATTTATTTTGACATTCAAAAACAATCTCTAGTCAGCTGCAATGATAGGCCATTAAAAAGAATAATAATTGAATGTGACAGTACAAATAGTAAAGAAAATGACTGTATAGTTGATTTATATTCCAAACATACATCTGCATCTGTAAAGCTGGATTCTATTTTTAAAATTTATAAATACACAAAAAAACAGATCTTTTATCCTAACTGCAGCTATAGAATAACATTCATTGGAAGCGGTGATCAAGGTTCTACTGACTTAAAAATTTGGCTCGATGATACCGGAAAAGCCTATAAAACCAATAAACCAACTTGTAATTAGGGTAAAAAAATCAATTTTCACCTTAATGTAATTGTTGAGCCTTTAACACTCCAAGTCTAAATACTTGATTTTTTTGTCTTCCCTTGCCACTTCTACTTGCCGATGCAAAAGTTCGCGAATATATTCCCCAGCAATTCGTCGTTTGAGACTTGACCAGTAATAAGTCCAAATTGATATAAAGCTTCGCGAATATCTAACGCCATAAGATCACTTGAAAGACCTGATTCTAAACCGAATTTTACTTTCTGAATTTCATCTAAAGCTTTTAATAAAGAATCATAATGTCTTGTATTAGTTACAATTGTTTCATTGTTTCTAAGTGCTCCAGTATTGACAAAAGATAACAATTCATTCTTTAAATCCTCCACTCCTACTTTTTCTTTTGCAGAAATCAATAATAGTTTTGCATTTAAATTTTCCAGTTTACTTGTGATATTCTGTACTTCATCAGGAGATAAAATATCTTTTTTATTGACTACAATCAAAAGAGGTTTTAATGGATATTTATTCTTGATTTGTTCAATTTCTGAAACAAAATCAGAACTTGATGTCTGGAATTTCAATCCGTCGAATAAATAAATCACAACCTGCGCTTGGTCTATTTTTTCGAATGTTTTTTTGATTCCGATACTTTCTACAACATCTTTCGTATCGCGTATTCCGGCAGTATCAATAAATCTAAAACCGATTCCTCCAATGACCAATTCATCTTCGATTGTGTCACGAGTTGTTCCAGCAATATCAGAAACAATCGCTCTTTCTTCATTCAATAAAGCATTCAATAACGTCGATTTACCAACATTAGGTTCCCCAACAATGGCAACCGGGATTCCGTTTTTAATAACATTTCCAACCGCAAAAGAATCAATCAAGCGTTTTAAAACGAATTCAATTCTATTCAATAATTCATGAAACTGAGTTCGATCGGCAAATTCTACATCTTCTTCTGCAAAATCCAATTCTAATTCGATTAAAGAAGCAAAATTCAAGAGTTCTTCACGAAGTTTAGCAATTTCATTACTAAATCCGCCTCGCATTTGCTGCATTGCAATTTGGTGGGAAGCTTCATTATCAGACGAAATCAAATCGGCAACAGCTTCTGCCTGCGATAGATCTAACTTTCCATTTAAGAAAGCACGAAGTGTAAATTCTCCTGCATCAGCCATTCTACAGCCTTTTCTTAATAATAACTGAATAATCTGCTGCTGAATGTAAGTTGATCCGTGGCAAGAGATCTCAATAGTATCTTCTCCTGTATAGGAGTTTGGCCCTTTAAATACCGAAACCAAAACCTCATCAAGCGTTTTCGTTCCGTCAATAATATGCCCCAGATGGAGTGTATGTGTTTTCTGTTTCGTTAAATCTTTGTTTTTAATAGATTTAAAAACCGAATTCCCAATGGTAATGGCCTCAGCTCCAGAAATTCGAATTATGGCGATAGCTCCAGCTCCAGAAGGCGTAGCTAAAGCAACTATAGAATCTTGATTTATCATGCTGCAAAAATACAAAAAAATGCCCTAATTTCTTAAGAACAAACTTTCCTTCAAATTAGTTTCAAAAACCTTTAAATTAAAGAATATTAACAAATTATTAAGTGTTAAAATACTGATAATTATCAGGTTGTTTTATTGCGAGAATGAGTAAATTTGAGAGACAAACCTTAATCCTCAATAAAATGAAAAAGATATTATTCCCTACCGATTTCTCTGATGCTGCTACAAATGCATTTGTTCATGCTTTAGAATTTGCTAAAGTTGTAAAAGCCGAATTGATCTTGCTTCATACATTTGAGATTCCTGTTTACGACAGCCAGTTCTTTCCAGAGAATTATGCTTCTATATACAGTTCAATTGAATTAGCAAAATTTGAAATGTTCAAAGATGAAATTCCAAAATTGCGCGCTATTGCCACTGAACGAAAATTAGACGATATTGTAATTAAACATCGTTTGATGGATGGCGATCTGATCTATAATCTTAAAAATGCAGTCGAAGAAGATCAAGTCGATTTTGTAATCATGGGAACCAGTGGTGTTTACGACTGGACAAAATTCTTTACAGGCTCTAATACCAGTTCTGTAATTTCTGGTGTTGAAGTTCCGGTTCTATGCGTTCCAGTTGATGCTAAATACAAAAAAGTAAAAACAATTGGCTTTACTACCCGTTACCGCGAAAAAGACAAAAAAGAACTGAAAAAAATCTTGAAAATCGCTAAAAAAACAGATGCTAAAGTCAAAAGTTTATATGTAAAAACATCCAATTCTGATGTTTCTGATACCACCATTAAAGAATGGGAAAAAGAATTTGCCAACGAAAATGTCGAGTTTTTAGTTTTGCCAAGTGATGATGTAAAAGAGACCATTACCGATTTTATTCTTTACAAAGACATTGACATCCTAACTACAATTACTCATAAAAGATCATTCTTTGAAAGTCTTTTCGATTCAAGTTTTAGTAAAAAAATATCTAAGGAAGTTTCCATTCCTGTATTGATTATGCATGAAGATTAAACAAGAATAGCTGCCGATTTTCTCTCTTAAAAGTTATATTTGTATTTCAGTAAAATAATACAATGAAAGCATATCAGGACAAAATCGAAATTTATTCAGAACTATATCATAAAACCAACAAAAAATATAACAGCGTAAGCCTTTTGAGGTTGTTAAGTATTTTTCTTTTATTGTTTTTTATGTTCCATTACATTAAAACAGACGAAATACTTTATGTTCTTCTAGCTGTTTTATCTTTTGCTGGTTTTATTTTTTTAATGAAAATACATTCGCGCTTATCATTTCAGAAACTGCTTGCTGATACACTTCTAAAAATTAATCGAAACGAAATTACTTTCTTAAAAAGAGAAAAAACGTCTTTTGAAAATGGAGTGGAATTTATCGATTTTCATCATCCTTACGCTTATGATTTAGATATTTTTGGCGAACATTCTTTATTTCAAAATCTAAATAGAACATCGACATTTATTGGAAAAAAAACACTTGCCAATCTCTTGTTGCATACACTTTCTGAAACTGAAATTTTAGAAAATCAAGAAGCTGTAAAGGAATTAAAAGATAAACTGGACTGGCGACAGGAATTTCAAGCTTTAGGTATCATCAGTCAAGATTCTAAAACATCTTATGAAGCTATAAAGTATTGGGCTTCTTTTAAAAACAATTCTTTACCTAAAGTATTAAATGCACTTTCATTTATCCTGCCAACACTATTTTTTGTTTTTCTAGCAGCTTATTTTATTACTTCAAAAACCATTATTCTCTCCTATCTAACTTACATTTTTATAGCCAATTTAATTGTATTAGGAAGAGCTGTAAAAAGAATTCAATCAGAAATTGCAAAAGCAGATAATGTCGATAAAATCATAAAACAATACAGTTTATTGATTGAGAAAATTGAGAATGAATCTTTTCAATCCAAAAAGTTAATTCGTTTGCAAGAACAGCTTGTCTTTAAGAATGCAAAAGCAAGCCAGCATTTGAAACAGCTTTCAGAGTTGTTTTCAAGAATGGATACGATCAGTAATTTTGTAACTGCAACTTTATTCAACGGAACGTTTTTATTTAACCTACATGTTTTAAAAGCGCTTTTAAAATGGAAAGAAAATTATTCTTCTGAAATTGAGCATTGGATTTCTATTATTGGCGAAATTGAAGCTTTAAGCAGCCTTGCCAATTTAGCTTACAATAATGCTGATTTTGTTTTCCCAGAAATCAATTCTGAATATAAAATTGAATTCAAAAACCTAAGTCATCCATTATTAAATCCTGCGACGAGAATTGGAAATGATACTAATTTTCATCCGCTTTCTTTCGTAATTCTGACGGGTTCTAATATGTCGGGGAAAAGTACCTTTTTAAGAAGTTTAGGAATCAATATGGTGCTTGGTGGAATTGGCTCAGTTGTTTGTGCTTCAGAAGCTAAAATACATCCACTTCCAGTATTAGTTTCAATGCGATTATCTGATTCTCTTTCTGATAGTGAGTCTTACTTTTTTGCTGAAATTAAACGTTTAAAACAGATCATGGATGCACTTGAAAATCAGTCTGCTTTTGTTTTATTAGATGAGATTTTAAGAGGAACAAATTCTGACGATAAAAGAAACGGAACGATTGAAGTTGTCAAAAAGATAATTTCTAAAAAAGCTATCGGAGCAATCGCCACACATGATATTGAAGTATGCTTGACAACAAACGAATATCCTGATATTTTAACCAATCAATGTTTTGAAGTTGAAATTCAAAACAACGATTTGCACTTTGATTACAAACTAAGAAATGGTATTTGTAAAAATAAAAGTGCTACATTTTTGATGCAGAAAATGGGCGTTATTTAAGGGTAAAAGTTATGAGTTATGAGTTATGAGTTATGCTCAAAAGATTTTATTTCACGCAGATTACGCAGATTTTAGCAGATTTATTTCGATTAAAAATCTGGGGAATCTGCTTAAATCATTTTAAATCTGCGTGAAACCCAACTTTAAGCCCATGCTAGATTAAAACAAATCTATTGACAACTTTTAATTCAAGCCTTCCTTCATTTTCTGTATTCCCTTTGCTATAAACTCAGTCTTATTGTTTTTGGCTTTAGCAATAATACTTTCTCGTTCTTTCGGAATATCATAATACTTCTCTGCCCACAAACTGATTTCTACCAAAACAGGAAACAGCTCAATTCCTTTTTCTGTTAATCGATACAGTACTTTTGCTTTGCTTTCTGGATGTTCCAGTTTAACAATTATATTGTTTTCTTCTAAAACTAAAAGTCTGCTGGCCAGAATATTGGTTGCTATTTTCTCTTCCGATTTTAGAAAATCTCCGTATGTACATTGTTTTTTAAACATCAAATCCCTGATTATCAACAACGACCATTTATCTCCCCAAATTTCTAAGGATGTACTTATTGGGCATTCTGATCTCTTTTTTGAACTCGCCATAAAAATAGTTTAAAAAATCACTTGCAATATACAAGTAATAAATATCTTTGCACTTGCAATTTGCAAGCAAATTTATTTAATAATATCAAACAAACCAAAATTATAGAAATCTAATAAATTTAAAATTAATCAAAATGGACAATAAAAGACTAGAATTTCTGCAGAGTTATATTGGTAAACATTTTACGGGAAGCCCTTCTCCTTTTGCACATTGGTTAAACGGAAAAGTGATTGCCGTTGAAAAAGAAAATGTTGAATTCGAATTTGAAGTCAGAAAAGAAATGACGAATCCAGTTGGTATGCTTCACGGTGGCGTTACAGCCGGAATGATAGATGATTGCATTGGTGTAAATTTCATGGTTTTAGGCCTCGAAAAGTTTTATCCGACAATCAATTTATACATTGATTATTTTAATCCTGCATTCGAATCGCAAACCGTTATTGTAAGAACTACTTTGGCGAAATTGGGAAAAACGATTATCAATATTAAAGCAGAAGTAATCAATAAAAATACTGCTAAAATTATGGCTCAAGCAAGTGCAAACTTAGCGTTAAGCGAGGTTAAGATTCCTGTTTAATTAAAAAGAAAAAGCTTTGTCAAAGTTTAAAACTTTGACAAAGCCCTATTTTGGAATTTGAATTTTAAGATTTGGAATTTCAAAAACTTTATTCTTCGTACATTTCCATCCACAAGCGGGTTTCTTCTAAATCCAGTTCTTTTTCGATTTTTCTAAAAATTTCTTCGTTTACAGAACCTTTTTTATGCATGGTTTCCAGTTTATTTCGCTCCACATTCAAAAGATCAATTTGTACTCTGGTAAACTCATTAAAAATCTGTCCGCCTAATACTTTTCCATTTCCAAAAAAGTTAGCAGGAAGTTCCGTTTTTTGCAGTCGGTTAAATTTTACTTCATACTTACTTTTAATGTTGTGCAATAATTCATCATCCAATAAAGAAAAATTATCTTCGATATGCGTTATCGTTTCAGAAACAATTTTGTTTCGAATATCATATTCTTCTGCTAAAATAGAATAACGTTCAATTTTTAGCTTTTTAATCAGCCAAGGAAGTGTAAGTCCTTGAATAACTAAAGTGGATAATATCACACAAAAAACAAGGTAAATAATCAGATTACGAAGGGGGAATTCTTCTGTTTTATTCAACATTAGCGGAAGCGCCAAAGCAGCTGCCATAGAAACCACACCACGCATTCCCGACCAACCAAAAACAATCATGTTTCGGTAATCAAATTCTTCTTTGGCTCGTATTCGTTTGCTGAGCATTCTTGGCAAAATCGTAGCGGGAACAACCCACAAAAAACGCACAACAATGACGACAACGCTAATAACAGCTCCCCAAATAAATAATGAAGTTCCAGAATAACTGCTGATTCCTTCCATAATCTGTCTTAACTGCAATCCAATTAAAATAAAGATCAAACCGTTTAGAATATTATTTAAAACATCCCATATCGTATTGGTCATAATCCGGCTTTCGTGAGAAAAAATAGTCCCTGATCTCGCTGCTAGAAAAAGTCCAGTAGTTACGACTGCCAAAACTCCTGATCCATGAAAATGTTCCGCAAGCAAATAAGATGAAAATGGCGTTAGCAGCGTAAGTGTTACCTCAATAATGTCATCGCAAACAAATCTTTTATGAATATAGTACATAACAAAACCAATCGCTAAACCAATTCCAATACCTAGAATAGACATTAAAACAAAATTCAATCCTGCCTGCCATAAAACAAAATTTCCAGCTGTAATAGCAGTTAAAGCATATTTATAAGCTACAAGACCGCTGGCATCGTTAACCAGACTTTCTCCTTCCAAAATGGCAATTAATCTTGGATTTAATCCTAATCCTTTTGTAATCGCAGTTGCTGAAACTGCATCTGGAGGCGAAACGATAGCACCAAGTAAAAAGGCTAACGGCCAAGAAATATCATCTATAAGCCAATGCGCCACAACAGCAACTAATCCAGTAGTAAAAAACACCAAACCAACAGCTGCTAAAGTTATCGGACGGATAGATTGTTTAAAATCAGACCAACTCGTATGCCATGCAGCATGATACAAAAGAGGCGGTAGGAAAATAATAAAAACAATTTCAGGGCTTAGCGCAACAACCGGAAGTCCCGGCACGACACTAATAATTACACCGCAAAGCACTAAAACAATAGGTATCGGAAAATTATATCTTTTACTAACTAGACTTAAAAATGCTACACCAAAAAGCAGCATTATAATAACGGTAATATTCTCCATTTAAAAGGCGGTGTTTATCGATTTTGGAATTGAAATTTCGAGCACTAAATTAACGTTTTTGCTAACTAAATTAAAATATCATTAAAAAAAAGAAAAACTCAATTTATTGACTTACATCAAACTTTTACATGCTGTACAACTGTACATTTGAAATCCTATTTTTAATAAGTTTCAAAATACATTATAATGATAAATACAGAAATAAGTCCGTTGGTTCAATTTGGAATTACAAGCCAAGACCGTGTTGAAAATGCTTTAGAACAACTTAAAAGCGGAAAAGGAATTCTGCTGATTGATGACGAAAATCGGGAAAACGAAGGCGATTTGATTTTTTCTGCCGAACATATGAACGTTTCCGATATGGCTCTTATGATACGTGAATGCAGTGGTATTGTCTGTTTGTGTTTAACCAATGAAAAAGCCGATCAACTGGAACTTCCCTATATGGTAAAAGACAATACCAGCAGTTTTCAAACTCCTTTTACTATTACAATTGAAGCTAAAAATGGCGTAACCACAGGAGTTTCTGCTGCCGACCGAATCACTACAATCAAAACTGCAATTGCTTCGAATGCTAAAGCTGAAGATTTAGCAAGACCTGGACATATTTTTCCTTTAAGAGCAAAAAATAATGGCGTTTTAGAACGAAACGGTCATACCGAAGGAAGTGTCGATTTAATGAAACTCGCTAATCTAAAACCCGAAGCCGTTCTTTGTGAATTAATGAATGAAGATGGAACAATGGCAAAATTAAACGAAATTGTTAGTTTTGCTCAACGACACGATTTACTAGTTTTATCAATTGAAGATATTATCTATTACCGTAAATTCGTGCGAGATTATAAATAAAATGATATACGAACAGCTAAGTAATTACATCAAAAAAAATATTGAAGTTTCTGATGAAGATTTAAATAAGATTCTTTCCTATTTTAAACCTCTGAAGAAAACTAAAAATGAGTTATTGCTTGCACAGGGACAAATCAGCCAGCAGACTTTTTTTGTTGGAAAAGGCTGTGTTCGGATCTTTTTTATTAATGAAGAAGGAAAAGATGTTACCCGATATATTGCTTTCGAAAATCAGTTTGCGACTGCTTTGGTCAGTTTTATAACTAAAAAGCCTTCGCAGGAAAATATTCAAGTAATTGAGAAATCTGAATTGCTGACCATTACACATGACGATTTTAATTATTTAATGAAAATTATTCCGCAATGGCGTGAGTTTTACAGCAACTATTTAGAGAAAGCGTATGTAAATAATGCCAACCGATTAATGTCTTTTACCACGATGGATGCTTTTGAAAGATATAATCAGCTTTTGAAAATTAATCCGGCTATTGTGAAAAGACTTCCTAATAAGATTGTAGCTTCTTATATTAATATTTCGCAGGAAACTTTGAGTCGATTGAAGTCTAGGGTTTGATAGTTCTTCCGTATCAAATCCTAGATTTCAAATTGATAATAAATAATAAATAATAAACTCTGTAAATCTAATTCATTTACAGGGTTTCTCTTTTGTAGTTTAGCTCACTATACAGGTTTACTTTTTTAGATAATTTTATTTATTCAAAAAGAAAAATGAGCAAATGTCTTATTTCTACATTTTTAAAACTTATAGTACCCGATGTTAGACAAATGGAAATCTAAGTTTGCATTACTGCTTAATACCATAAAAATTTTAAGCTAAAAAAATTTAGATGATCTTATTTGAACAAAAATGAAAATTCAAAAACACTTAATAGAAGAAATTTCTATCGAAAAAAAACTTAGAAAAAATCCTTTGCTAATACCCCTAACCACTTTTTTGTTTGCTTTCATTTTGCTTTGTTTAATTGGGTATTGTATGTACTTATATAAAGCAGGATTTTATTGGACATTTTTACCAGCTGGTCTTCTCGTACATTCTTTTCTAATACTTACGGTTCATGAGGGATCTCATAAAGCAATAACCAAAACTAAATTTGACCGTTTTATTTTAAATTTATGTTCAGCTTTAGTCTTTTTGCCTTTTTATGGAGAACACTATAGAAAATACCACTTAATTCATCACGGATATACCAACACAGATTTAGATCCACTTGCTTCTCCGATGTCCCAAAAAATATATCAAAAATATAGATATTTATATATTCTGCTGGAATCAATTCCTGCCTTATATACTTTCTATTTAATTTTTGACTTTAATAAAAGAGAAGATTCTAAAAAACTCAACAACATATTAAAAATCAACAGATTCTATTTTACAATTTCAATATGTGTTAGTGTTGTTTGTTTTTTTATTATAAAACCTCCTATCTATTTTGTGCTGCTTACCCTTTTTGTTTTAAATATTATCTCGGCAATAAGAAGCTGGTGTGAACACATGGGCACTTCTTTAGAACATAAAACAAATACGTACTGGTTTCCTTTAGGATTTGGCATTGGAAACCACGATGTGCATCACGAACATCCTAATCTTTCATGGCTTACGTTAACAATTGGTTTATTTAAACGAGAGAAAAATTCTAATCCGATAAAAACTATAAGAGGGATTTTATTTGATAAGTCCTTTACTTTTTATAAAGTAAAATAGAAAAATAAGATGACAAACACTACGCAAACACTTTTGGTTAAAAATCTGCTCAAATCTGCTCAAATCTGTTTAAATCTGCGTAAAACTTTAAACCAATAAAAAAGCCGGATCTAAAATAAGATTCGGCTTTTGTTTTTATTATGATTCACAACTGCTGCAGGAAACAAGACTTGTTACTAATTCTTTAGAAACACTTTGGCTTCTTTGGTAATACAAACTTTTAACACCTTGCTGCCAAGCTTCGATCATTAAACGGTTTACATCTTTAATCGCCAATTCTGCTGGGATATTAAGGTTCAAACTTTGTCCTTGATCCACGAACTTCTGACGAATTCCTGCCTGCTGCACAATTTCCAACTGACTGATTTCTTTAAATGTTTTAAAGACATCTTTTTCCTCTTTGGTTAGTTGTTCCATATGCTGTACGCTACCTCCGTTAAGCATAATTCCTCTCCAAACTTCTTCGTTATCTAAGCCTTTTTCTTCCAGTAGCTTTTTAAGGTATTTATTTTTACGCATAAAATTACCTTTGCTCAATCCAGCTTTGTAATAATTACTGCTGAAAGGTTCAATTCCTGGCGAAGTTTGTCCTAAAATTGCAGAAGACGAAGTTGTAGGAGCAATTGCCATTGTGGTTGTATTACGTCTTCCATACCCTTTTAACAATTCTGGTTCTCCGTAAATTCTAGCCAATTCTTGACTTGCTTTATCTGCTTTATCACTGATATGTTTGAAAATCTCAGTCGTTTTCATTTTAGCTTCCATTCCTTCAAACGGAATCATATTTTTCTGTAAGTAAGAATGCCATCCTAAAACACCTAAACCTAATGCGCGGTGTCTTTTTGCAAATTTATTAGCGGCAGCAAGATAATAGTTTCCTTCCGTTTTTTCGATGAATTCCTGCAGCACTGCATCTAAGAAGAAGATAGCCAATTTTACGGCTTCAGTATCTTTCCATTCTTCATATAACTCTAAATTCATAGAAGAAAGACAGCAGATAAATGATTCGTCATGAGTTGACGGAAGCATGATCTCGCTGCATAAGTTACTCGCATTAATTCTAAGATTCTGATCTTTGTAAACCTGAGGTTTATTTTTATTTACGTTGTCACTAAAAAAGATATAAGGCAATCCTTTTTGCTGACGGCTCTCTAAAACTTTTGCCCAAACTTGTCTTTTTTCTGCATCACCATCAATCATTTCCTGCATCCAATAATCTGGCACGCAAATTCCTGTAAACAAGTTCTGAATTGGATTTCCAATACTTTTAATTTTCAAAAACTCTTCAATATCCGGATGATCGACATCCAAATAAGCAGCAAATGCACCACGACGAACTCCTCCTTGTGAAATCGTATCCATAGCCGTATCAAAAAGTTTCATAAAACTTACTGCACCACTACTCTTTCCGTTGTCAGTTACAGCACTTCCGCGTTCACGTAATTCACCAAAATAACCAGAAGTTCCACCACCAATTTTAGTCTGCATGATTACTTCACCCAATTTATGCGTGATTCCTTCAATTTTATCTGGAACGTGAACGTTAAAACAAGAAATTGGCAGACCTCTTTCTGTTCCCATATTTGCCCAAACCGGAGAACTTATACTCATCCACCCTCTTTCGATCATTTCAACAAAAGATTCTTTTAATTCTGGTTTGTATAATCTTTTGGCTGCTGCGGTACAAATTCTATCAATTGCACCTTCAACTGTTTCACCTTTTAAAAGATAACCACGATTTAAAATTTGTTCGCTTTCTGAATTTTTCCACCACATTTTACTGTCATTTTGTGGTTCAAAATTATTTACTGGGTTTGTGTCTATTGTATTCATAAGTATTATGGGCTTGTATTAGAAAAGATCGTTTGCTGTAATGCTTTTATCGTGTTTCGTATATTCTACTGGACGTTTTGCAAAGAAATCGTCTAAACTGTTTGCAAAAACCTCTTCTTCAAACCAAGCCATCGCTGCGTAATCTTGCGGCGATACATTAAAAATTGTTTCTATATTGATTTGTCTTAAACTTTCGTCTACTCTAAATTTCATAAAGTTTACCAACTCTTCTTTATTGATCGTTTCGATTGCTCCATCTTCAAAAATCCAATCCAGAATAGCCGCTTCAACATCAATTGATTCTCTAACCGTTTCACGGATTAATTGCAAAGTTTCTACATCAAAATATTCTGGGAACTCTTCACGGATTTTGTTGATGATGTAAATTCCTCCATTAGCATGAATCTGTTCGTCGATTGAAGTCCATGCAATAATGTTGCTTACATTTTTCATATATCCTTTGAATCTTGTAAAAGACAATAAAATCGCAAACTGGCTGAACAATGAAACATTTTCGATTAGAATACTGAATAAAATCAGCGAGACCATATATTTTCTGTTGTCCTGAGATTTAGTGTCTTTCAATACATTTGAAAGATAATCTACACGTCTGCGAACTACAGGAACATCCAATAACTTTTCGAATTCATCATTATAACCTAAAACTTCCAGCAAACGAGAATAAGCTTCAGAGTGTCTAAATTCGCATTCTGCAAAAGTTGTCCCTAATCCGTTGAATTCTGGCTTCGGAAAATGCTCATATATATTACCCCAAAAACTTTTTACGGCTACCTCAATCTGTGCGATTGCTAATAAACTGTTTTTAATTGCCGTTTTTTCAGCCTCATTTAAATGTGCGTGAAAGTCTTGCGTATCTGCTGTAAAATCTACTTCGGTGTGTACCCAGTAAGCCTTATTAATTGCCTCAGTAAATTGCAGAACCTCAGGATATTCGAAAGGTTTATAGTTAATTCTTTTATCGAAAATTGACATATATATAGAGTTTTAAGTGACAAAATGATGATAGAAAATCGTGTGCTGTGATTTGGGGAGTGGTATTAGCGTGCTTTCTATATTACAAATTTAGCCCACAGTTCTTCTCTTGTCCAATTTTTGATGTTAAAAATCCCATCAATTATCAACAGTTTGAAAACTACAAAAAATCGTCATTTTCTAAATTTTATCAACAGGAAAACAATCTTGTGTAATTATCAATGAACTAGCTGTTTCCCTAAAATCGATGTTAAGTTATCAACATTAAAAAGTCATTTTTTTAGGCATGAAACTAAAAACAGTTATCAACAGGTCGATTATAAAAATGGAAAATCAGCCACTTGTTTTGAAATAAAAAAACGTCAGCTATTAATAACAATTCTAAATAGCGAAAAACAAAAAAGTATCATAACCTTTTTTAATACAGATCGTTACATGAAAAACTTTTTTATCAAAAATTTTTAAACTACTGTACAGGCCATTTAAAAATTGTTTTTTGATTTGTTAACATCTAAAATTCATTTTTCGTCAAGAAACGTCGAGAACAAGAAAATTTCCGTTTAGAATTGTAAGTCTATAAAACCAAAAAAGTCTGCTTTAAAAGCAGACTTTTAACATTGGGGGCAATTAGTTAGTTTTTGGGAAACTAAATTTTTATGATCTGGCAGATTAATTTTAAGTCTTAAATATTGTTTTTATCAACTTTTATAAACCATAGAAAACTTTTGCAACCATAACCTATATCTAGTCTATCTACTAAAGAAAAAAACGTTCTTTTTTTTTCTTTAGTAAGTCTTAAGTTAAAACTGTAGAAATAGGGTATTAATACCTGAATTTTTTTTTAGTAAATAATTTAACTTGCCTTAAAAAATTTCATAACAAAAGTAAAGTTTAACGACTAAAATACGCATTTTAACAAGGGGACAAATTAGGGACATTTTATCACGCAAAATCAATAAAATCAACACTTTAAAAGTCTCACTATTAAAAATACATTATTTTATTCACGAATTTTATTATAATAATATCATCTGCCAAAACGAATTTAATGTCTGCCAAAAAAATATATTTTATTGTTTTATTCCTTCATGCGGTACTTATAAATGCCCAAAAACTACAAATCAATTCCTCAAAAAATTATCTTCACAATATTGAATATATTCTGAGACAAGAAAAAAATTTTGGGACTGATACAATTGTCTTAAAAAATTATCTTCTGCCTTTAAACCAGAATCCAAAATACCAGGTTGTTTATCAAGGTTTATTGGCAAACGGATTTAGCAACGCTTATAATTCCATTAATAAAACTTCAGATTCGTATTATCTTAATTCCATTCAGAAAGCTAAGGCATCAAAAAATATTTCTTTAGAAATCTGGTCCACACTTAATTATATTAATTACTTATATTATTATAGAAATTATATCAAGCTTACTCCTTTTCTATTAGAATTAATAGAAAAAATAGAACCTTTAGCTGCGAACCAAATTATAACTGCTGCTGAAACTTATAAAAGAATTGGATGGATATTGTACACCTTTGGTGATTACAACAAGTCTTTACATTATTTAAGACTTGCCAAAGAAACAGCTGCAAAAAACACCTCCGAATATGCTTCTATTATGAACTCCATTGGAATGAACTATTTCAATATTGGAAATCATAAAATGGCTTCTTTTTATTTGAACGAAACGGCAAAGCTTTCCAAAAAAATTCACGACGAAGTGAGATACGCCAAAGCACTTGGCGATTTAGCCTTAATCAGTAAGAAAAAAGGCGATTATAAAAAAGCCATTGCATTATTAAAAGACGATATTCAAATTTCTGAACAGAATAAAAGCGATCAGAATACTATGTATGCTTCAATTTTATTGGCTGAAGTTTTGGTAAATGACAAACAGTTGGAAGAAGCTTTTACATTTTTAAATAAGGCTGAAAGTATCGCTATTTCGAAATCGTATTTTAAAAAATCGGAACTACAGATTATCAAATTGAAACTGCAAATTTTAAAATTACAAGATTCAACAGAAAACGAATTGAATTTAAGAAGACGAATGATTGTTATTGAAGATTCCCTTCAAAATGAAGATGGTGACATAGCTATAAACAAAGCCAACTGGCTTATTGAAAAGGCAAAATATCAACAAAATATTGATAACGCAGAAAAAGCAGTTAAATACGAAACAACTTTAAGATACTTCTATATCATCATTTTTATGATGCTGTTTTCTGCAGTTTTACTGGTATTTATGTATTTCAGTAAACAATATAAAAGCAGACATTTAAGATATGAAGAGAAAGTGAAATCTTTAGAATTAGAAAAACTAAAAATAGAAGAAAATCTATCTAAAGTTCACGAAAACCTGAAATCTCAGATTAGCTATCTAAAAGAGAAAAACATTCAGATAAAGAACCTTAAACTGGCTATTGAAAATGTCAAAAACTCTTCTTCTTCTTATATCGAAAAAAGAGAAAGAAAACTCAGTACCTTATTGGAATCACATTTAATGACCGACAATAATTGGAATGCATTTAGAAGAGAATTTCAGAAAGAATATCCTGAATTTTATGCTCTTATTCAACAAGATTTCCCAGAGATAACAGATTCTAATAAACGTATTTTACTGCTTCAAAAACTCGACTTCAGCAATAACGAAATTGCAGAACTGTTGGGAATTACAAACGATGCTGTAAAAAAGTCAAAACAACGTTTGAAGAAAAAACTTGGCGATAAATATGATTCCCTTTTTAATCCTATTTAATTCGAGTTATTCTGAATGAAAATTGTTTTTAAAAAAGCTGTAACATTAAATAAAAATTAAAATCTGCTTAATTGATTCTTAATTTTTAGTAAAACTGTATCAAAAAACTCTTTTAACATGAATTTGTTCTTGGTTTAAGAATATTAATTTCTACATTTGCTTTATTTTTAATTATTCTAAATAGATGATTAAAATAACCCGAAGTAAATCAACTCTTGTACAATTCAATAACCATAAATAGCATATTATGAAAAAGAATTTTTTCGTTTCTTTTGCCCTTGCTGCAACACTTTTTGCAAGTGCACAGCAAAAAAATACTCTGTTAGAACAATCTTTTTGGAAGACTTCTCCAAAAGTAGAAACAGTTAAAGCAGAAATAGCAAAAGGAAATAACCCTGCTGAAGCCAATATAAATGCTTTTGATGTTACAACTTTAGCCATCAATAATGACGCCCCTATTGAAACTATCAAATTTTTAGTAGAACAGCCAGGAAACTCAATTACTAAACCAACTCACGATAATCGTATTTATTTACACTGGGCCGCTTACAGAGGAAACACAGAATTAGTTCAATATTTAATTGCTAAAGGTTCTGATGTTAATTTTGAAGACAGCCATGGTACAGCTCCAGCAGATTTTGCAGCTTCGAACGGTCAATCAGATCCTGCGATGTATGATGCACTTTTTAAAGCCGGTGTTAATCCAACAAAAAAATATGCAAATGGAGCTAATCTTTTACTTTTAGCTATTGCTTCTGACAAAGATTTAAAAGCTGCAGAATATTTTGCTACTAAAGGAATGTCATTAAAAGATGTAGATAGTGAAGGAAATACGGCTTTTACATATGCCGCAAGATCTGGAAATATTCCGCTTTTGAAAAAACTTTTAGAAAAAGGAATTAAGCCAACTGATACTGCTCTCTTAATCGCTGCACAAGGAAGCCGTAGAGAAACTAATCCAATTGAAACATATAAATATTTGGTTGAAGAAGTAAAAATCAAACCAACTGCTCAAAACAAAACAGGACAAAATGTATTGCATATTTTAGCTGGGAAACCAAATCAGACGGAAATCATTAAATATTTCTTAGATAAAGGTGTTGATGTAAATAAAGCAGATAAAGAAGGTAATACACCAATTATGGCAGCTGCTTCGGCAAGAGAAACGGCTGTTTTAGAACTTTTTCTTTCAAAAGCTAAAAACATAAATGTACAAAACTTAAAAGGAGAATCTGCTTTAACTTATGCAGTAAGAAATGGTTCGCCAGAAGCTGTAAGTTTACTTTTAGCTAAAGGTGCTGACGTAAATGTAAAAGATAAAGACGGAAATAATTTAGGTGTTTATTTAGTACAATCTTATCGTCCAGCAGGAAGAGAAAGAGAAACTCCTAAAGAAGATCCATTTGACGCAAAAGCAAAATTGCTTCAGGCTAAAGGATTGAATTTAGCAACTGCACAAAAAGATGGAAATACATTATACCATTTAGCAATTACCAAAAATGATGTATCTCTTTTGAAAAAAATCACTGATTTAAAAGTAGATGTTAATGCTAAAAACAAAGAAGGTTTAACAGCGCTGCACAGAGCTGCAATGACTTCAAAAGATGATGCTATTTTGAAATACCTTGTTGAAGCTGGTGCAAAAAAAGACATCAGTACAGAGTTTGATGAAACGGCTTATGCTTTAGCAAAAGAAAATGAGCTGCTTACAAAAAATAATATCTCTGTAGAATTTTTAAAATAGTCCTTAAAAGTTATGAGTTCTTCGTTAGAAGTTAGAAGTTTAACTTTACGAATAACAACTCATAACTCTTAACCCTTAACAAATAACATAAATTTCATGAAATCTATATTCAAAATTGCCCTAACAAGTGCTTTTATCTTTTTAGCTTCTTTCCAATCTAATGCACAGTCTAGCAAATACAAATGCATGCTTCAGATGAACAATTATATGGGAGAAGGTGCTTATATCGTAGTTTCTTTAGTTAACGCAAACGGAGAATACGAAAAAACACTTTATGTAATGGGCGATGACAAAAAATGGTACAAATCATTAAAAGAATGGAACAAATTCCATACTCAAAAAAATGATGATATCAGCGCTAAAACAGGTGCATCTGTTACAGGCGGAGACCGCAGTGTTACGACAATCGAAATTGAAAATTCTAAAATCAATAAAGGATACAAACTGCGTTTTGAATCGGCTGTAGAAGATCAGAAATACTATGTGAGCGATCTTGAAATTCCACTCACTACAGAAGGTATCGCTGAAAAAACAGACGGTAAAGGATACATCAAATACGTAAGATTAAACAAAATATAAAACTTTAGTATTTTACTTTTAACCTCTTGTTAAAGTATAAAGGCTACTTTTATACTTTAAGTAAAAATCCAAGCTTTGTCAAAGTTTCTAATTTTGACAAAGCTTTAAACATTTAATTACATTCTAGAATACACGCAATGACTCTTTCTTTCTGGCGTTACGCACATTTGGCTTTAGCCTTATTTTCTTCTATTTTTTTGCTTTTGGCTTCGGTAACAGGTATTATTTTGGCTGTTGATGCAGTGCAGGAAAAAACACTTCCGTACAAAGCCGAAAATTTTAATAAAATAACATTGGGAGAAACGCTTCCAATTCTAAAAAAAGCCTATCCAGAAATTACAGAATTAAGTGTTGATTATAATCAATTTGTAACGCTTCAGGCTATTGATGAAAATGGAAACGATGTTAACGCCTATATTGATCCCAAAACAGGTAAAGTTTTAGGAACTCCAGTAAAGAAAAGCGAATTCATTAAATGGATTACCAGTTTTCACCGTTCGTTGTTTCTTCATGAAGCAGGAAGGTTTTTTGTTGGTGTAATCTCATTTTGCTTACTGCTGATTTCCCTTTCAGGATTTGTATTGGTATTGAAAAGACAGCGCGGTATTCGCAACTTCTTTTCTAAAGTAGTTAAAGAATATTTTGCTCAATATTATCATGTTGTTTTAGGACGTTTGGCTCTAATCCCGATTTTGATTATTGCTTTAACGGGAACTTATTTGTCACTTGAAAGATTCAACTTTTTTATGGGTGAAGAAAAAGCAAAACCCGTTAAGACTGAACTTTCGGCGAAAGCCAAAACCACTTCAATCTTTAAAACGACTTTATTAGCTGATGTAAAGAAAATCGAATTTCCTTTTACAGATGATCCTGAAGAATATTATATCATTGAATTAAAAGACCGCGAAGTTGAAGTAAATCAGGTTACAGGTGCTGTAATTAGTGAGAAGCTTTCGCCAATGACTGTTCAATATGCGGCATTAAGTCTTGATCTTCATACCGGAAGAATCAACGGAATCTGGGCTGTAATTTTGGCTATCGCCTGTATCAATATTTTGTTCTTTATTTATTCTGGTTTTGCGATTACTTTGAAAAGAAGGTCAAGCCGAATTAAAAATAAATTTAAAGCACACGAAAGCACTTTTATTCTTTTAGTTGGATCTGAAAACGGAAGTTCTTTTAGGTTTGCCAATGCCATTTCGAAACAATTAATTGGTCATGGACATAAAGTTTTTATAACCGAATTAAATCGTTTTGCAGCTTATCCAAAGGCAGAACATATTATTGTTTTTTCTTCGACTCATGGTTTGGGAGATGCGCCTTCTAACGGAAATAAATTCAAAGCATTACTGGAAAAGCAAAATCAGGAACAGCAAATCAATTTTTCTGTGGTTGGTTTTGGCTCTAAATCGTATCCAGATTTCTGCGGATTTGCTGTTGAAATTGACCAGCTTTTAGCCAAACAAAACTGGGCAGAACGTTATTTAGACTTGCAGACTGTAAACGACAAATCGGCTGTGGAGTTTGTAGAATGGGTAAAATTATGGAGCGCTAAAACTGGAATTCCGTTAGCGACAACTCCATCATTATACAATCATGTTCCAAAAGGATTAGACAAATTAATGGTTTTGGATAAAACACCAATTTCTGATACAGAACATACTTTTATATTGACATTGCGTGCCAATTCAAGAACCAAATTTGCTTCTGGGGATTTATTAGCAATTTATCCTGCCAATGATTCTAGAGAACGCCTCTACTCTATTGGAAATCATTCCGGCAACATTCAATTGGTTGTGAAATTGCATCCAAACGGGTTCGGTTCTGGATATTTGAATAATCTAGAGCCTGGAAATGTTATAAAAGCTAAAATTTTAAAAAACCCTGCATTCCATCTTCCTAAAAAAGCACAAAAAGTAGCTTTAATCTCAAACGGAACTGGAATTGCTCCATTTTTAGGAATGATAGAACAGAATAAAGCAAAGAAAGAAATTCATTTATACAGTGGCTTCAGAATGATTACTCCTACTTTGATGGCGTATAAAAAATTTGCTGGAATCATGATTCAGAAAGAGCACTTGGAGCATTTTCATGTTGCTTTATCTCGAGAAGCAGAACATATTTATGTAATGGATTTGATTAAAAATGATGCTGTCTTTTTTATGAATTTATTAAAAAATGGCGGTGTTATTATGATCTGTGGTTCACTTGCCATGCAGAAAGATGTTGAAGTTATTTTGGATGAATTATGTTTGTCTAATGGAACAAAAACGCTTTTGGAATACAAAGAAAATGGTCAATTATTAACGGATTGTTATTAAGAAATTTTAAATTTCTGATTTTAGATTGCATGATGGAATTTAATTTTAGATTTAAATATTTTGCTTCATCAGAACGTTATTCAATTAAAAAATGATTTTATGCAAAAATCAATTATATATAAACTTCTAATTTTTTTTGTAACACTTCAAAGTTTCTCATGCTATTCGCAAGTTTTACGAAAAAGAACAACACTTTTAATGGGCGGACGATTTGATATTAGTATCGTCGCAAAAGACTCGTTATCTGCTGAGCAAAATATCAATGAAGTCATTGCTGAAATTACTCGAATTGAAAATCTCATTTCAGATTGGAAACCTGATTCTCAAGTTTCCGAAGTGAATCAAAATGCTGGTGTAAAACCAATAAAAGTAGATCGCGAAGTTTTTGAATTAGCCCAAAGAGCCATAAAACTATCTGAAATTACCAATGGCGGATTTGATGTAAGTTTTGCCGCAATGGACAGAATCTGGAAATTTGACGGTTCAATGACCGAAATGCCTTCGGCGGAAGCCATAAAAAAATCGGTAGAAAAAGTGGGTTATAGAAATATCATTTTGGACAGCGTAGAATCGACTATATTCTTAAAACTAAAAGGAATGAAAATCGGATTTGGCGCTTTAGGCGAAGGTTATGCAACTGATAAATGCCGTGCCATGATGATTAAAAAAGGAATTGAAGCCGGAATTATTAATGGTTCTGGAGATATGAGCACTTGGGGGAAACAACCTAACGGAAACGATTGGAAAATCGGAATTACCAATCCGTTTAAACCTGAGAAAATTTTAGCGGCAATTCCATTAAAGGATGGCGCTATTACTACTTCTGGCAGTTATGAAAAGTTTGTTGTTTTTAATGGCAAACGTTATTCTCATATTATAAATCCCGCGACTGGATATCCTGCAACAGGTTTATGCAGTGTAACTGTTGTAGGCCCAAACGCCGAAACTGCCAACGGATTAAGTACTTCGATGATGGTTTTAGGGCAAACCGAAGGATTATTATTACTTCAAAAATTCCCGCAATACAGCTGTGTTATGATTACAGATAAAGGAAAAGTAGTTAAGTCTAAAAACTTTGCTTATAAGTTGTAATCTAAACAATATTTTTGCTGTCAAAGGCGTAAAGTTTTAAACCATATAAGTTATATAAGTAATTTAAGTTTTTCTTAATTGTTTTTATATAATTTGTATGGTTTTATACTTTATCAAATACATATTTCAAACCACTAATAATCAAACACATAATCAATATTTCTTCAATATTAAAATAACATTAGAAACATCTTCACAATTCTAATAATCTTCTAATTGCTTTATTTAGATTAAATTTAAATTATCATATAAGTTTGCAGCACTTTATACGCAATACTCAATATGAGAACAACTTTACTACTATTTTTATTTACCATTTCAGCTTGGTCACAAACCGGAAATCTAACAGGAAAAGTGACATTTGGAACCAATGAATTAGCTTATGGTTCTTCAGTTATTATAAAAGGAACTCAGAAATATGCTATTGTAAATGATTTTGGTCGTTATGAATTTAAAGACTTAAAATATGGGGAGTATATCTTGGAGACTTCTTCTATGGAAGGCCAGACAAGAACTACAAAAGTAAACATCAACAAAGCGAATACAGAACTTAATATTTCTTTGGATCGAAATGGCCCTAAAGATTTAGAGGAAGTTGTAATCAAAAAATCTTCTATTAGAAAAGAAATAATGGAGAAAGGTTTTGCTGTGAATGTAATTGAAACACAGGAAGCAGCAAAAAGAAATCTTCAGACCAACGATTTATTAGATCGTTCAGGTGGTGTTAGAATCAGACAAAACGGAGGATTAGGTTCTGCTGTAACTTACAATATTAATGGAATGTCTGGAAATGCGATTAGAATTTTCATTGATGGAATTCCGATTCAAACTTACGGAGCTTCATTCAGTTTAAATAGTATTCCGCCAGCTTTAATTGAAAGAATAGAAGTTTATAAGGGTGTTGTTCCAGCTTATCTGGCAGATGATTCATTGGGAGGAGCGATCAATGTGATTCTAAAAAAGGGATCTAAAAATATGATCGCTGCTTCGGTTTCTTATGGATCTTTTAATACTATTCAATCGAACTTCAGTACTACTTATAGAGATAAATCTGGTTTTACTGTTAAAGCAAATGGTTTCCAAAATTACTCCGATAATGATTACGAAGTTTGGGGAAGATTTGTTTACAATATTTTACCAAACGGACGTTACGATTACATCAGAGCAAAACGATTTGAAAGTATGTATCGCTCTTACGGAGGCAGACTTGAAGCAGGTTTTACTGATGTAAAATGGGCAGATAATTTCTCTATCAGTTATAATGGCTCTGAAGACTTCAATCAGATTCAGCACGGTCAGTATATGACAAAACCATATAAAGGACGTTTTAGCGAATCTGCAGCCAATGTGTTTAGCTTAAATTATAACAAAAAAGATTTCTTAATAAAGAAACTTGACTTCTCTATAATTTCTGTTTACAGTCATAGAAACGATGTTGTAAACGATACAGTTAAATGGAATTACAATTGGAATGGAGAAAGAGCATTAGGCTTGTACGGTCAGCCTATTTTATCGGTAACCGGTGCTCAGCAGGGAGCTCCAACAATCAATCATCAAAAATCGGATATTTTTAATACAAGAGCCGGATTTACTTATAACATTACCGAAAACCATAAAATCATTGCGAATGGAATGTTTTATACTGTAGATCGAAATGAATTTGACGAAATGCAGCCAGAACTGGTTCGTAATTTTATGGCGACGCGTGATTTAAGTAAAACGGTATCTTCACTTGCTTATGAAATGCAGGCTTTTCAATCACGTTTAAAAGGTAACTTTTTCCTTAAAAATTATAATTTAAAAACCGAGCAAATTACGCCAAGATTAGCTAATCAAAATGGTCAAAGCACATTGGTCGTTGAAACAACATCTAAAAATACCAATTTTACGGGTTATGGTTTTGCAGGTTCTTATGCCATTGTGCCAAAAGTACTGCTAATGCTTTCTGCTGAAAAAGCAATTCGACTGCCTTCTGAAAATGAAATATTTGGACTTCCAGGTGAAAACATTCTGAGTAATGCTAATTTAGGACCAGAGCAAAGTAACAATATCAATGCTGGCGTTAGACTTGGGCCTTACTTGATTAACAATCATAAATTCAATCTATATGGAAATGCTTTCTGGAGAAATACAGAAGATAAAATTGTTCGCCAAATAAGTGACCGTCTGAATGAAGCTGTTCAAGCTTCTCCATTTGTCAATTTAGGAAAAGCACAATCAGTAGGTTTTGAGGCTTCGGTTCAATATTCGTTTAAAGAAAAATTATTTGCTGGCGTCAACCTTTCTAAATTCAATTCACTTTACAAGGATAAATACGATAAAAACGGAAATATTCTTCCTTTATACAATAAACAATTACCAAATGAGCCTTATTTCACTGTAAACGGTAATCTGCAGTACAATTTT
The DNA here is from genome assembly GCF_019308285.1 of Flavobacterium quisquiliarum. Classification (GTDB taxonomy): domain Bacteria; phylum Bacteroidota; class Bacteroidia; order Flavobacteriales; family Flavobacteriaceae; genus Flavobacterium; species Flavobacterium quisquiliarum. The sequence continues at coordinate 290,911 of NZ_WWEM01000020.1, read as the reverse complement.
AAAAATGTAATTCAAAGCAAATCAGAATTGAATCTATATTACTATTGCGGTTATGTGGCTCCATTTTATACTTCTTGGCTTGAAATTGACAGAACGACAGCTCAGTTTCCACAGGATTTAGGTCTAAGCTATGCTTTTCCTAATAAACAATTTGTAGTAAGCTTTGATGCTAAAAATATTTTTGACGAGCAGGTTTACGACAATTTCGCTGCCCAAAAACCAGGAAGAGCATTTTTCATCAAACTGAACTATGCTATAAATAAATTCTAATCACATTTTAAATAACTAATTTTTTAAATCGACTAATATGAAAAAGAACACATTTAAACTATTTACATCTGGTCTACTGCTAGGTGCATTAGCGTTAACTGCTTCTTGCAGCAGTGACGATAACAAAAACTCAGAACCTGTGAATCCAATAACTGATGGCCGTTGGATTACTGTAGCAGGAGCTTTAATGCAGACAGATCCAGGTGATGGAAATGGCGGAACAAGAGTTTATGCAATCAGTAAAGAAAATGCAATAGATCCTAATTTTTCTGTAGATGTTTATGCAAATGGTACAGCTGTACAATCTAGCAGAACTGCTCGTTTACAATCTTCAGTTGATGGAAGCACTCTTTTTAACATTACTTATACAGGTGCAAACGGCGGTGAGTTTATGACTTACAAAGTAAACGGAGGAAGTAATTTTGCAGAATCTACAGCAAAAGTTAATATTTCCCAGTATGCTGGAACTTCGCCAAGATGGGTAAAACTTTTTGATGGTGATAAAACAGGTGTTGCTGTAAATATTACTGCTCCAGTAGTAAATACAAATGAAGACAAATCATATAAATATACAAGAGGAGTTGCTACTGTATTAGCTTTAGATATGCAGCAAACTTTAATTTCAGGTTACAAACAATACGAAATTCCACTAACTGCTGAAGAAGAAGCTCAAGGACACCACTTTTTCCGTCTAGATGCTCCAACATTAAACAAAGCTGGAAACAAATTAATCATTGGTACTTGGATGCGTAAAACTGATCCAGCAACGGGACAAAATGCACCATCTTTTACACGTTTAGGATCAAAATCTGTTGTGGTTGATTATCCATCATTAGAAAACCCAAAAGTAATTACTTCAACTGTTGGATTTGGTGATACAAGCGGATACAGAAGTTTCAACAGCTTTGTAGCTACTGACGGAAACATTTACCAAGCTACTCAAAGAGATACTCAAAAAGGATCTTACATCTTAAAAATCAACCAAAACAATGAATATGATAATTCTTATGTATTTAGCTTAGATACTGCTTTAGGAATTAAAGGTTCTTATATCGATGCGTGGAGATATGTTGGAAACGGAATTGCTTATGCAGTTTACGCTCAAGAAGGAACTGAACAAGGTTTCTTGGCAAGATTAGACTTAAACGCTAGAACAGCTACAAAAGTAGAAGATATCGCTTATGATGCTGACTTAAACTTCGGTCAATACCAAGGTTTTGTTGTGGATGGAAACAACTTCTATATCGCTGTTACTCCAGTTGGAAAAGACGGAAACATCTATGTAATTGATATTCCTTCAGGAAGAGTTACTAAAGGTGCTAAATTAGTAAACAAACCAGGAAACCACTACATTGGGGTATTCTAAAAGTATACAGTTTTGATTACAAACTGTATGTAATTCATCACTTGAGTTTTTTTTTAATTAGACATTCCGCTTCTATTTATAGTAAGCGGAATGTTTTTTTAATAGACTATGAACAGGGAGTATATCTTGTTTAAACACATAGAAACATAGACTTTCATTGCTTCCGTTTAAGATTATAGAAAAAGCAAGCTTTAACACATAGCTATGTGTTTTTAAAAAAGTGAAACGCCTTTTGTATGCTTTTTAATCCCGATAGCTATCGGGAATGTTTCTATGTGTTTAAAAATTTTAACCAACAGCTTATAATTAGAATTTTGAAGCAAATTCTTTAGCAAAATCTTCTAGTTTGATTTTTCCATCAGCTTTTCCATCATTTTTAAGAAAATCGGATGCAATGGTTTCGTTTCTTAGTCCACTTCCCATTTCGGTATATAAACCCGCCATTTCTTCTGGAACTCCCGCTTGTGTCATTCCTCCAAAATATTGTTCGTCTGTAAATTCAACCCAAGGAAGTTCCGGTTTTCCAATAGCATTTCCAAAAGCTTTTACAATGTCCGAAGGTGTTTTAACATCGCTAACAATATAACGGACATTTTTGCCTTCTTGTGTTTTTTGTAATTCTTCGACTGCTGCCCAAGCAATATCTTCTGGATGTACTAACGGAATTTGATTTGATGCTGGAAAATTAGCTCCCATTATCCCTGCTCCTTTTATCATCGGAATATCGTTGAAGAAATTGATATAGAAATAACCTGCTCTTAAAAAAGTAATAGAAGTATCTAGTTTTTCGTAAATTTTCTCAATGTTATATAAACCTGCAATTGGTCCGTTTCCTGTTGGTAAATCAGCTCCAATACTGCTTAACATTACTACTCTTTTTATATTGGCTTGCTGTATTGCTTTCGCGAAAGCGTCACCTGCATCGGTAGTATTTTTAATAATGTTTACACCTCCCATATTTGGCGGTGTCATGGCAAAAAGGGCATCCGCACCGGCAAATGTCTCTGCAAGAAAATCAGCATCGCTAACAGATCCAATCGCTGCTTTTGAACCCAATGCTTCGATTGCAGATTTTCGATCTGCATTACTGCTTATAACCGTTACATCATGACCTGATTGTACTAATTGAGCCGTTAATGGCTTTCCGATATTTCCTAATGAACCTGAAATTATAATTTTCATCTCTAAATGTTTTTTTATTTAACAAGACAAAGGTATATTTGTACTTACTTTTATACAAGTACTTACCCTAAAGTATGTATTATGACAGCAATTAAAGAATCGTCTACAATTCAGGAAAACAAGCAATATGCCTTGGAAAAATGTCCCGTGACTTTTGTTATGGAAAAAATTGGAGGGTATTGGAAACCTATTATTTTATATCATTTATCGACTGGAGATAAACGGTACAGCGAGCTAAAAAGAGCAATTCCTGCGGTGACCGAAAAGATGCTCATTCAGCATTTGAAACAATTAGAGACAGATGGTTTGGTTATTCGAGAAGCTAAACCTGTGGTTCCACCTTTTGTTACTTATAGTCTTAGTGAAGCAGGAAAAGGGCTTTTACCTGTAATCGATGCTATGGCTGCTTGGGCTTTTAAAGTAAAAGACGGCGTCTATACTATTTAATAGACACCGCCTTTTCAAACAACAAAAACTAACTTAACTAATTCAAAATGAAACTCATTTTATTTTAATTCTGCTTAATAAATAATAAATCTTCTTGATAATTGGCTATTTCCGTTAATGCATTATAAATATATTTTGCCACTAAAGCACCGCCGTCTGAATTAATCAGATCAATATCGTCTTCAGGTGTATGATACTGCGGATGTCCTCCAGTGTGGAAACCAACTGCAGAAATAAATTCTTTGTAAAAAGTGACGTGATCTGATCCGCCTACATCACCTGCATGAATAACTGGATTTAATCCTGAGTTTTCCTGCAGTTTTTTCATTAGCTCTACTCCATTTGGAAAAGTTCCTGCACCTCCCATATAGAGTTCTTTTTTATCATTTAATCTTCCAACCATATCCATATTCAGCATGACTTTTACAGCTTCTTTTGGAACCGGCAGATGATTTACAAAATATTTAGAACCTAACAATCCTTCTTCTTCTCCACTGAAAGAGATAAAAATGATACTTCGTTTAGGCTTAACTTTTTGCTTTGAAATTTCTTCTAAAATGCACAGCAAAGCCGAAACCCCCGAAGCATTATCATCTGCACCGTTATGAATGGCAAATATGTCTTTCTTTTTACTTCCAGAACCTTGTCCGCCCCAGCCCCAATGATCGTAATGTGCTCCAATAACGATGTATTCATTTTTTAGTTTTGGGTCAGATCCTTCAATATAACCTAAAACATTCTGCGTCGAAACACTATCCGATTTCATCTTATTGATTCCTTCTTTCACAAAAAGCTTAAAAGGCTGATAATAAGAATCATTGAATTCTCTTAAACCATACTTTTTAAAGTACTTTTTAATATAAGCAGCAGCTTCATTATTTCCTTTAGTTCCAGGAAAACGACCTTCTAATTTATCAGAAGACAAATATTTATCGTGCTGATGAAAGGTTTTGGCATTCTGGGCATTAAGATGAAAACAGAAGAATAAAACTCCTATTTTTAGTACATTATTTGAAAGTCTAGAAGATTTCATATCGCGTTTATAATTAATTCAAATCGAATGCAGTATGTTTGATATACTTTCTGTCGTAAGTGTACAAAACATGAATTTTTTTATCAGTAGTCTGAATAATGGCTGGATAACTGAATTCGCCTTTTTCCTGTTTTTCAAGATCAAATAGTTTTCTCCAGATTAGACCATCTTTTGAATATTCTACGTCCAAAATATTACGTCCGTTAAACCAGTCCTTTCCTTGTGGTAACGGATTATTAACCAATAAGAAAAGATTTTTATTTACCGTTAAAGCATCAATTCCTGAATTCGAATTGATTACATTTATCGTATTGGTTCTAATCCAGCTTTTTCCGTTATCTCCCGACCAGCTTGAAACTATTTTATTGTGTTTGCTTCGAGATAACATTTGAATATCAGTCGTGCCATGAATTAAAAATGTTGGCTGAATGACATTAAAATTTTGATTGTTTTCTACTGCAATTTTCTTCCAAGAATCAGTTGCTTCTGTATATTCTTCTACGTGAATTCTCCATTCATCAGTATTTACACTTTCTGTGCTGCTTCCACATAAAATTACACCTGGAGTAGTCTCAATTGGTTTGTTACGAATTGGCCCGTAAATTCCGTCTGGAAGGTATTTTGGTTCTCCCCAAGTTGTTCCGTTATCTTTTGAAACAATCATAGCACCAAACCATTCTCTTGGATTCTTTCCCACTTTATAAAACAGGTACAAATTTTGGCTTTTAGCTTTAAAAAGAACTGGGTTCCAACAAGGAAGTGTATCGCCATTTTTAATTAGCGGCCGAATCAATTCTTTTGGCGTTGACCATTTTTTATCTTTATAATCCGAAATATAAATTCCAACATCTTTTGCTCCTTCATATTTTCCTCCAAACCAAGCGGCTAAAATCTCATTTGGTTTGTGTTCTACTAAAGTTGATGCATGACTATTTGTAGTCACTGGTGGATCTGCGATATAACTGCTTTCAATATTAATTGCTTTTATTTGTGCATTTAATCCATTAGAAATAAGAAAAATGGTTAATAAAGTTGTTATAACATATTTTGTATTTGATATCATTTTATTTTTTTTAGATGAAAGAAGTAAGAAACAAGATTTTCAATTTATAAGTCTTTCATCTTGTTTCTCGCTTCTTTAAAAAATCTTAAATCTAACTATTCTTCAGTCCCACTTTATGTCCTGAAATAGCATAATAAAGGATAATAATATAGCAAGGAAGTAAAATCCAATATCCTTTTGTTGAAGCTGTTGCTGTAGCCGTTACTTCATTTATTCCTTGAGCAATAAGGTCTGCTTTTGTACCGTCAACGAATTTTCCATACAAAGGCGGAATCACTGCTCCTCCAGAAATTGCCATAACTAATAAAGCAGCTCCAGTTTTAGTAAATTTCCCTAAACCATTTAACGTTAAAGGCCAAACTGCCGGCCAAACTAAAGCATTTGCAATTCCTAATCCTGCTACAAATAAAACAGAAGTAAATCCAGTAGAAAATACGATGCAAAAAGACAATATAATTCCTAAAACTGCACTTACTTTTAAAGCTAAAGCCTGCGTAATATATTTTGGAATCAAAAAAGCTCCTAAAGCATAAGTAGCTACCATTGCCAATAAAGTAAATGTGGTGAAGAATTTAGCATCTGCTGCAGGAAATCCTAAAGCGATTCCATAAGCAATAATGGTATCACCTGCAATTACTTCAACTCCCACATACATGAACAAAGTTAATACACCTAACCAAAGATGAGGAAACTGAAAAATACTTGTTTTAGCCGTTTTTCCTTCTTCAGCTTCTTCAATTGGCGCTGCTTCAACATTTGGAAGCGGTGCTTTTAGAATTAATAATCCTAAAATAAATAGAACAACTGCCATTGAAATGTAAGGAACTACCACACTGTCTGCCATATTATCTAATAGTGCATTCTTTTCTGAAATACTTACCAAACTTAATTTTTCCTGAATTTCATCTATTCCCGATAACAAAATTGAACCGAAAATAAGAGATCCTAATGCTCCCGCAATTTTATTACAGATTCCCATAATCGAAATTCGTTTCGCAGCACTTTCAATAGGGCCTAAAATCGTAATATAAGGATTTGAAGCCGTCTGCAGCAAAGTCATTCCAGCACCTTGAATAAAGATTCCTGTCAAGAACATCCAATAAGTCCTGGCTTCAGCGGCTGGAATAAAAATTAATGCTCCGAATCCCATAGTGAATAATCCTAGTGACATTCCTTTTTTATAGCCGATTTTAGATAAAATAAAAGAAGCTGGAAGTGCCATAACAACAAACGAAATATAAGAGGCCGAAGCAACCAATAAAGATTGCGCTGACGTTAATTCATTAATCGTCTTCATAAACGGAATCAATGCGCCATTGATCCAGGTTACAAATCCGAAAATAAAAAACAGACTTGCAATAATTAATATCGGTATTAAGGTTGGTTTGGTTTGTGAGGAGTTAGTGGTATTTGCGTTAACCATTTTTATTTTGTGTTTTTTTTGGTTTGATGATGTATTGAATTGGAGTTCATCATCGTTTAGTTAATAGAATTTTTATGCCAATTAGCGACATAAGTATAAAACAAAAGGAGAGTTACCTCTCCTTTTGCATTTTAAGTAAGGACTGTGTCGATCTTTACTCACCAAATTAATTATTTTGTGTCCCACCAAAGTCTTGTTCCACCTGAATCGGCACCGCCTAATTTTACGATACCATCTTCAACTGCTGCTTTGTTAGACGAATATTCATTTGTAGTATAAATAATTCTCTTCATTAGAGATTTACCAACTCCAGCATCTGGGTTATCCGTATTTAAAACTGGATAGATTACTTTAGCATCGCTTCTACGTAAATCTGCCCAAGCTTCCCATGATTCTGGGAAAATTGCTAAGTACTTTTGAACTGCAATCTGTGTACGCTGGTTAGCAACTGATGCAGACCAAGCTACAGGTAATTTCACAGGAATATCTTGTAAATCTAAAGCTGGGTATAACGTTAAAATGTTTGGCAATGTTGGCAATGTTACACCATTAATATAAGCATTAACAGTAGCAGCATCAGTAATTCCCCATTGTGCAAGAGACAATCTAATACCTGTTTCATACAAAGTTTTAGCATCTCCTCCCATATTCCATCCATTTAAAGCTCCTTCTGCTCTAGTCAAATAGTTTTCAGAAGCCATAAAGATTTCAATATTTTTAGTTTCACTAAGTGTATTTGCAGCGCCACTTCCAAGAACGTCATTATTAAATTTAGAGAATTCAGTAGTTCCAAATTGATCTTCTAAACCTCCAACTGGATTTCCTCTATAAGCACCTGTAGCAACTGGGGCAAACCATTTTGACAAACGTGGATCTTGGTATCCAACTAAGATACTTTCCATAGAAGCTGTCATTACATAACCCCAACCATTAACAATCATGTTTAAGTTATTTGGAGTAATGTTACTTACTTTAAAAAATGCACTTTGATCATTAGTCTGCATAACTCCTGCAGCTACAGCAGCTTCAGCTTGAGTTTTTGCTTTTCCTGGATCTTTATCAGAAATTCTTAAAGCCAAACGTAATCTCATGCTATTTCCGAAGATTCTCCATTTGTCTACACTTCCTGAATAAACTCTATCATTTGGGGCAAGAGAGGCAACAGTAGTTGAAGAAGCCGAAGACAATGTCGCGTTAGCTTCATCTAACAATTTAAAGAAATCTTCATAAATAAATTCTACACTATCATAAGGAACTTTGTCTTTACCATTACCCGCTTCAGTGTAAGGAATTGGTCCGTAAGCATCAACCATTTGGTTGTACATGAAAACCTTCCAGATTTTAAGAACTGCGGTAGCTTCAGCATTTCCTTCAGATGCTTTAAATGCATTTGTTAAAGCTGGTGCTGCAACTGTGTAAAATCTTAACCATCCTCTACCTTCGTATCCGTTAACGAAAGCGTTTCTTTCTGTTCCATATCCACAGTTTAAATAGTGAATAAAGGTTGAAGATAAAATACCAGTAGCGATCCCCCAAGTACCTTGATCATCTGTACCTGATGGAGATGAATAAGATCCGTTGTGAATTCCTGCATATAATGCTGATGCAAATGCAGGTCCCGCTAACGTAGCATCTAACTGATCTTCAGTCAATGCATTAGGATCTTTGTTTATTTCATCAAAGTCACCTGTACAGCTTGATAAAATCGAAACTGCCATTAATGCAACTCCTAATGTTTTTATTTTAAATCTATATTTCATGATATCTCTTTTTTAATTAAAATCCAAATTTAACATTTACCCCATAATCTCTTGTAGAAGGGATGTTGAAAGATTCAATACCTTGCAAGTTTCCTGTTCCTGCACCCGCTTCTGGATCAAAGTGCTCTGCTTTGTTAACGAAAAAGAATAAGTTTCTACCTACTAAAGAGAAATCGATACTTGAGAATCCTGAATTACTTAACAAACGTTTTGGTAATGAATAACCAAAAACAAGCTCTCTTAATCTGATATTTGTAGCATCATAGATAAATGGTTCTGCGATTGGAGTTCTTTGTCCAATAGCTGTCCAGTACTGCTCAGCATTAATACTTACTGTATTTGGAGTGTATGTACCATCTCCATTAGAGACCACACCATTAACTACAATTCCTCCTTGTCTTCCTGCTAAAGTAATATCACTTACCCCTAAACCAGCTTGTCTAGCCTGAGTATATGAAATAACTTCACCGCCAATTCTGAAATCAACCAAGAAACTTAAAGAGAAATCTTTGTATTTAAAATTATTTTTGAAACCTGCAGTCCAATCTGGATTGAAATTACCAGCACGAACATCAAAACCATTTGTTGCTAATGGAATACCTGCATTATTTACGATGATATTTCCTTCTGGGTCTCTTTGGAATCCTTTAATATATAAGTCACCATACTCGCCTCCAACAACAACTTTACTTCTAACTAAACGACCTTCACCAAGAACTAATTCATCTCTTCCTTCAAAGATAGACTTTACTTTTGATTTATAAGATGCATAGTTTGCTGTAATATCCCAAGTAAAGTTTTCTGTTTGAATCGGAGTTGCAGTAAGTGTAAGCTCAATACCTTTATTTTCAATATCCCCACCATTTACAACAGCTCTAGAAACTCCAGATGACTCAGGTGTATTGATGTAGAAAATTTGATTATCAGTCAATGTATTGAAATAAGTGAAATCTAAACCTAAACGGTTGTTGAAAAATCTAACATCAACACCAAACTCTGTAGAAGAAGAAATCTCAGGTTTTAAGTTTGGATTAGCCGCTGTAGTATCTCCATACAACATTCCTCCGTTACCTCCAATGTATCTGTATCTTGGATCTAATTGGTACGGATTAGTATCATTACCTACTTGTGCGTAAGAAGCTCTTACTTTTGCAAAACTAATTACTTCTGGTAATGTAAACATATCTGAAAGAACAGCTGAAAGACCTACAGATGGGTAGAAATAATCTGTTGGTAAAGTAGATGACCAGTCATTTCTCGCTGTTAAATCTAAGAATAAATAATTTCTGAAACCAATTTGACCAAATCCGTAAATAGAATTAATTCTTTTCTCTGAAGCTGTAGAGGTAGATTGTATAGTTTGCACATTACCTAATGCAAAGTAGTTTCTTAAACTTAAAACACCACCTGAACTTAGAGAAGAATTACTTTGTTGCAATGAACTTGCACCTCCATTAAGTCCGATAGAAAAATCTCCAAATTTCTCACTATATGCAAGTAATGCATCAATGTTTAACTCACTAACTGTCTCATAAGATTCTCTGTAAGATCCCATGTTATTGTTAAAAGCATTTGTAGCGTAACCGTTTCTTATGTTTCTGTTTGTCATTTGGTCTAAACCAACTCTACCTTGTAAGCTTAATGTTTTTGTAAACTCATATTTAAGAGATGCTAAACCAATAAATCTGTTTCTTTTGTCTGTACGAGCATCATCTCTTAATGCAGACCAGAATGGATTTCCTCCAGGAGCCCCAGTCTCATCAAGAAAATAGTTAACTTGTCTTTGTCCTGCTGCATCAAAATATTCGAAGTTTTTGTAATCGTCATAAGCGATACTACGAGGTAATAAATACGCAGATGTACCAATAGATTCCTCACCAGTTCTTAGTAAGTTATCAATATCCTGAACAATGTAATTTGTTTTAGCATCTAAAGTTAACTTATCAGTAATTTTACTAGTCAATCTTAAGTTAAGATTGTGTCTGTCCATTTGGTTACCTCCCACAATACCTTCAGCACGTGTATTAGTATAAGAGAAGTATCCTTGTGCTTTCTCGTTACCTGCTGTAACAGTTAATGTGTTTGCTAAGTTATACCCAGTTTTGTAAAAATCAATTACGTTGTTTGGCTGTGGAGAATAACTTTGTGTAGCTGGTCCAACATAATTTGGGTTACGAACTAACTGCCAGTTTGAAACTTGGCTTCCATCCATTCTACCTCCCCAACTTGAAGAAGAGTTTGCGACATACGCACCGTTTGTTCCTTGTCCATACTCATTTTGTAAATTCATCAAGTTGTAAGCAGAAGATGCCATAAAGTTAGATGATAAAGTAACAGACGTTTTTCCTGCTTTCCCAGATTTAGTTGTAATTACGATTACACCATTTGATGCTCTAGAACCATAAAGTGCTGCCGCAGATGGTCCTTTCAAAACCGTCATCGAAGCAATATCTTCTGGGTTAATGTTAGAAATACCATCTGGCTGTGTAGTTCCTCCCGTATCAATATCAGGGTTTGTGTCTGTTGTACCATTACTAATTGGCACACCATCTACTACATATAAAGGCTGGTTGTTACCATTAAGAGATCTGTTACCTCTTAAAGTAATTCTAGAAGAAGAACCAACACCATTTGAAGTAGTAGAGAAGTTAAGACCCGCAACTTTACCAGAAAGTGAGTTGGCAACGTTTAATGATCTTGCTTCTGATAACTCATCTACTGAAACGTTTTGTGCAGAATAAGTAATGGCTTTTTTCTCTCTCTTAATACCAAGAGCAGTTACCACTACTTCTCCTAACTGCTGTGTGTCTGCACCTAAAGACACATTAATAGTAGTTTGTGATCCTACAGCTACTTCTTTTGTAGCAGAACCTACATAAGTAAATACTAAAACCGACGATTGATTTGGAACACTAATGCTGTATTTTCCATCAAAATCTGATGAAGCACTTGTTTTTGTTCCTTTAACAATAATATTTGCTCCAGGAATCGGAATTCCGCTAACAGCATCTGTTATCGTTCCTTTTACTGTAGTCTGCGCTTCTAGGCTTTGGAACCCAAAAAGGCATATGACGAACAGTAATTTTAGTACGTTTTTAATCATATTAGTTGTTTTTTTAGAGTTAATAACATGTTAAATTTAAGAATACGTTTTGTTAACAATACATAATTTCGACAAATGACAATTTTGAAAAGGTGTTGGTGAAAGTTTGGTCGAAAATTGAAAGAAAACGTTTTCATTTGTAATCCAACTCTGCCTTATTTTAAAGGCTAGAACTCTATTTATTGAAGAGATTTTAGCCTTTTATAATTGTATTCATTTTTTTAAAGCAAAAACGCCGAAAAATATTCGGCGTTTTTAGGTTTTTAGTTCAAAACCTTGAATTTAGTTTTAAGCAAATCAGTCGAATTTCCGCCCACCATAACTTCGAAATCTCCAGGCTCTACAACGCGCTTCATTTCTCTGTTCCAAAGAGATAGCTCTTCTGGTGTAAGTGTAAATTCAACATTTTTTATTTCTCCTTTTTTGATATTTAATCTTTTGAATCCTTTTAACGTTTTTTCAGGTGTAGTGGTACTGCTGTAAACATCATTAATATACAATTGAACCACTTCATCTCCATCTCTATCCCCAACATTTTTAACATCAACAGAAACTTTTACTTCTCCGTTTGGTTTAATTTCAGTAGTATTCAGTTTTAGATTAGAATATTCAAACTTCGTATAACTTAATCCGTAACCGAATGAATATAAAGGATGCTCGCTTTCTGCAACATATTTATGGATTGCAGATGGTTTTTGGTTATAATATATAGGTAACTGCCCAACTGATTTTGGTACTGTGATTGGCAATCTTCCTCCTGGGTTGTAATCTCCAAACAAAACATCAGCCACTGCTCTACCTCCTAATTCACCTGGGAACCATCCTTCTAAAACAGCAGGAATGTTTTCAGCAATCCAGTTTGTAGAAAGCGGACGACCATTTAATAACACACAAACTACTGGAGTTCCTGTTTTGTGAATCTCTTCAATTAATTGCTGCTGAATTCCGAATAAGTCTAAAGAAGCCACATCTCTGTTTTCTTCAACCAATTCGTTAGATTCTCCTAAAACTACAATTGCAACATCTGCTTTTTTAGCGGCTTCGATTGCTGGCTGTAAGTTTACTTTTTCTAAATTCCAACGGAAATGAGCTCTGGCTCCCCAGCCTCCTTCCCACATCTCGATGCGGACTTTGTATTTTTTACCTTTTTCAATGTTTTTAGGAGTTGTAACCATGCTTGTTGCTCCTTTTGTCCAGTTGTCGATAACCAATTGATCATCGATATACATTCTAATTCCGTCATCAGAACTTAAACCTAACCAGCCATCCAATGCTTGATCTGATTTTAAGAATCCTGTCCATCTGATAGAAAAATCATCTACATTAACACCATCTCCGGGAGCCCAAGGCCAGTCAAACTCTAACTGACTGTCGATACGAGTCAATGCCGGAGTTCCTTGCAATTCTCTATTGTTAAAATATTCTCCTTTTAATCCGTTTTGAGATTCGTCTGGTGTAAATAAGTATTTAGATGGAATAATCTGTCCTTTTACGATCAACGGAACTCCTTCTTCGTAAACTACATTCGCCGTTTTTCCAACTAATTCTTTAACTCCTTCGTAAACCGTCATACCCACACTATTTTTTGGAGCATAACCACCCAATCTTGAAGCATTTGCATTTGGTCCGATAACCGCAATATTCTTCAAGTTTTTACTTAAAGGCAAAGTGTTGTTTTCATTTTTCAATAAAACCATAGATTTCTGAGCCGCTTCTAAAGCAACAGCTTGATTTTCTGGAGTATGAAAACGCTCTTTAATTAGATTTTTTTCTGTGTATGGATTTTCAAATAATCCTAATAAGAATTTCAAACGTAAAACTCCTCCCGCTGCACGGTCGATATTTTCTGTTGTCAATTTCTTTTCATTTACTAATTCAATAATGGTGTTCTGCCAGAATTCATTACTAAAATCATAAAACTGCATATCAACACCAGAAGAAACTGCTTCTCTAATAGCATCTTTTGGAGAATCAGCCACTTTATGAGTCGTTTGAATGTATTTGATAGCTCCTAAATCGGATACTACAATTCCTTTAAAACCCCATTCATTTCTCAAAACATCTGTCAATAACCAATGATTGGCAGCACAAGGAATTCCGTCTAACTCAGAATAAGCACACATAGTTCCTAAAGCTCCACCTTTTCTGAATGCTTTTTCAAAAGATGGCAAATGATCTTCCCTTGCAGAACGTTCTCCAACCAAAATAGGTGAAGAATTTCCTCCCGCTTGTGGAATACCGTGAACAGCAAAGTGTTTTGGTTCTGCAATAATAGAACGATCCGATTTTAAATCGTCTCCCTGCAATCCTTTAATGAAAGCCAAACCTATTTCGCTGTTTAAGAAAGCATCTTCGCCAAATGTTTCAGCAACACGCCCCCATCTTGGCTCACGTCCTAAATCTAAGTTGGGTCCAAAACCAAAATGAACACCATGTGCTCTGGCTTCCATACCAATAACTTTACCCACTTTGTCCATCGTAGCAATATCCCAAGTTGCTCCAAGACCAATGTTCATTGGAAAAGCGGTACTTCCTTCGTCTAAATAGCCGTGAAGCATTTCGCACATAATCAGTGCTGGAATCCCCCAACGATTTCCTTTTATCACATTAGTCTGCAAATCATTGATCATTTTCGCTGAACGCGGATACAAGTCATGAATCGCTCCTATTCCTAATTTTCCAATTTTTTCTGCCGATTTACCTTTAGCGAAATCTTCTTTATCTTTAAAAAAATCTCCTCTGTACATATCCATCTGACGCACTTTTTCTTCAAGCGTCATACGGCTTAACAAGTCTTGAACTCTTTCTTCTACTGGTAATTTGGCATCCTGATACGGATACTTTTTCTGGGCATGGGTCTGGTTTAAAAAACCAACAGCCATTACAAAAATAATGGCCGTTTTTCTCATTCTTAATTGTAACATAGTTGTGTGTGTGTTTAGTTTTGAATCACTTTAAGTTTTGTTCCATTAACAAAAGCGTCGTGCGAAATAAAAAAGGTATTAAGTGATTTTCCGTTTAACTCAATCGAATTGATTTTTCCATCATTATTGATTTGTCTTTCAATTACAATGTTTTCTTTTTTATAATATCTTGGATCTAATTTGATCGTTACCCTATGAAACATTGGTGCTGTAATGGTGTAAATTGGATCTCCCGGCGAAATTGGGTAAATTCCCATCATCGAATACACTAACCAAGCCGACATTGTTCCAGTATCGTCATTTCCTGGCAATCCTTTTGGTTCATTTTTGAAATATTCGTGAACCAATTTCTTTACCATTTCTTGAGCTTTGTATTCTTCACCTTTTACATAATTGAATAAATACGGATTGGCAATATCTGGTTCGTTTGCCATATCAAATTGTTTGCTATCAAATATTTTCTGCAATTGTGCCGAAAAAGGTATATCACCTCCCATTAATTTCTTCAATCCGACAATGTCGTGAGGAACCATAAAAGCGTATTGCCAAGCATTTCCTTCGATAAAGCCAACATTTTCTTCAAAATTGGCTCCTGAATTTGGATCAAATGGCTCATACCATTTTCCGTCAGGCGTTCTTGGACGAAGCAGATTTAAGTTTTTATCAAATAATTTTCTGTAGGATAATGAACGTTCTTTAAAACGTTTTACATTGTCTTTGTCACCGAATTCGTTGGCCATAAGCGAAATAGAATAATCTGAAATATTGTATTCCTGAGTTGTAGAAACTGGGCCTTTGTTGTCAGTTGTCAAATATCCTTTTTTGATATAATCTTTCAATCCCGGACGAAGCGGATTATTTTCAATATTATCTGCGCCCTTTAACATCGCATAATAGGCTTTATTAACATCATAGTCACGAATTCCTCTCATATAAGTATCTGTAATTACTATACTTGCAGGATCTCCAACCATGGTAAAAGTTTCAGTCGAATTCAATTCCCATTTCGGTAACCAGCCGTTTTCATCGAACATATCCAACATACTTTTTATCATATCGGATTGCTGTTTTGGATAAACCAAAGACATTAACGGATGAACATTTCGGTACGTATCCCATAAAGAAAATACGGTATAACGGGTATCTTTGGTTTTAGCAATCTTACTTCTTTTAATTACTGGATATTCTCCGTTAATATCATTTAAAATATTTGGGTGAATTAATGTATGGTATAAAGCCGTGTAGAAAATCGTGTTTTCGTCTTTTGTACCGCCTTCAACCAAAATTTTAGAAAGTTCTTCGTTCCATTCGTTATAGGTTTCTTTGTAAATTGCGTCAAAAGATCTGTTACCCACTTCTTTTGCTAAATTTTCACGGGCATTTTCGATACTTACGTACGAAATTCCAATCTTCACTTCAACCGTTTCTTGTTTGTCGAATTTATACGTAAAATAACTTCCAATACTATCACCTACTACGGTTTTAATGGTATTTTCCATCATTCTGGCTTTTCCGTTGTAGCCCATCCATTGTGCTTCGACACCGCTGTATTTCGCAGGTTTTTTCCAAACTCCGAATTTATCAGCAGGCTTAGAAAATTGAGCCACAAAATAAACTGGGTAAGCATCCTCTGGACTGTTGTAACAAAATGAACCAACTGAACGCATTCCTTCAATTTCTGTAGAAGAAACGACTTTTACCATTGCACCTTCTTCGTTTGTTAAACCTAAACCAAGATTTAGTAAAATATTAGATTGCCCTTTCGGGAAAGTGAATCTGCTAATCCCAACTCGTTTTGAAGCTGTAAATTCGCCTTTTACTTTGTACTTGTCAATGTTTACGCTATAATAAGCCGCTTTCGCCACTTCATTAGAATAAGTCGAACCGTATTTTAAGTGATCGATTTCTACTGCTCCAGTGGTTGGCATCAATAAAATAACACCTAATTCCGGACAGCCAACTCCGCTTAAATTCACCTGACTAAAACCTGTCAAAAAAGTATTTTCATTTACATAAGGATTTGAAAGCCACTGGCTGTCTTTTTCCATTGGAGTATTTTTTACTCCCGCCACATTAAACGGACTGATACTTGCCATGCCGCGTGGGGCAATTGGTCCTGGATAAGCCGCACCGTAATTAGAAGTTCCAATAAACGGATTTACAAAATCTGCTGGCTCTTGCGCAAAAATTGTAATGCTAAAAAACAGCATGTACAAAATACATGCTGTTTTAAATTTATTTGTATTTAAAACCATAGGTTTCATTTTTATCTGTTGATCGCTTCAATTTTTAAAGTCCAAGCTTCTTTCGCTGGAAGATTGTTTCTTAAGCTTTCTGGAATTACTACTTTAAATCCGTTTCCTTCTTTTGTCCATTTTAAAGAAGTTTTAGAACCTAACATTGTAATTTTTGTTCCTTTTTTAGGACTGATAGCTTTTACAGTAACTTCAGCAGGAATTTTATCTTCTCCGTCTTTAGCTAAATAAAATGCAAATACATTTCCAGCTTTATTTTGTGTGAAACAGATGTTTTCTTCTTTGTAAGGCTCGATTGGTTTTGTGTTGTAAATCGCTGTGCTGTTTACTTTCATCCAGTCACCGTAAGCTTGCAATAAATCGTAAGCTCCCTTATCCCATTCTCCTTCTGGACTTGGAGCAACGTTTAATAATAAGTTTCCGCCTTTTGCTACAATATCAATCAACAAATGAATTCCTTGTCTCCCTGTCATGTATTGAGCACCTGGAGAATAAGACCATCCACCACCAGCTGGAATACAAGATTCCCAAGGATAAGGCAAAGTTTTAGCAGGAACACGTCCTTCTGGAGTTAAGTAGTTTTGGTTTTTACCATGAACCGCTCTGTCAACCACAATCAAACCTGGTTGTTTTTGACGTGCTTTTACAACCAATTCATCCATTTTCGGATCTTGATCTACCACTCTGTGTTTGATGAAACCGTTTTTAGATTCGTTTTCAGTAAATTTCTCGTCGTAGTTTTCTTTGATGTTTACTTGGTCTCTTTTTCTAACCCATCCTCCATCTAACCATAAAATATCTACTTTACCGTAGTTAGAAAGAATTTCTAAGATTTGGTTGTGCGTGAAATCAACATATTTCTGCCATTTTTCTGGGTATAAAGACGGATCGTAGTTTACGTTTCTGTCGAATGGCGGAAAATAAGGATCCCAGTAATTTTCATTATGCCAGTCTGGTTTAGAGAAATAAGCTCCGGTTGAAATACCTTCACCTCTAAAAGAGTTGAAAATTTCTTTTAACACGTCTGCTTTAGGATTGGTATGAAATGGAACATCTTTACTAGTAATCTTGTAATCAGAATATTTAGTATCATACATATTGAATCCGTCATGGTGTTTGGTGGTAAAAACCATGTATTTCATTCCTGCATATTTCGCAGCTTTTGCCCATTTTGCAGGATCAAATTTTACAGGATTAAATGTTTTTCTTAAACCTTCGTAATCTTTAATATAATCATTATAATTAGATGGATTACTTCCTTTTTTACGTTCACACCATCCATAATCTTCAGGACAGATAGACCAGGATTCTACAATTCCCCATTGGCTGTAAGTTCCCCAGTGCATTAGCAGACCAAATTTTTTGCCTTGCCATTCGTCTAAGTTTTTTAATACTGCCGGATCTGTTTCTGGTACGTATCTTTCATCTTCATAAATGGCCTGAGAGAACATTTGTACTGAAAATAAAAGGGCGATCATGAATATTCCTTTTTTCATCTTTACTCTAATTTATAATTTATTATTCTTTGTTTTTTAGTTTAGTTTATCCAATATCGGCTGATCTGCAAAAATCAACTCTTTTGGTGTGTTTTCGTTAAGTTGCTCCAATACAACAAACTTATTCTCACCTTTGTTCAACCAACAGCCTGGCACATACAGTGTTTGTTGTGGTCCTACTTTCCAGTAGCGTCCAAGATTGTGTCCATTAACAAATACAATTCCCTTTCCCCAATTGGTCATATCGAGAAAAGTATCAGCTGGTTTATCGATGTTTACTGCAGCTTCATATAAAATTGGTCGTCCAGGTTTTATGGTTTCATTTTTAACAGCTGGAACTTCACTCATCGGCATTTTATACATTTCCCATCCACCACTAATTTCATATTCATTAATGAATACTGGAGAAATAATTCCTTTAGTATTATGTACAATTTCAGCTCCGTAATTAATACGTCCCATATTTTCAACCAGAATTTCTAAAATACCATTAAAAGGAATAGAAACTGTTAGCTCGTAATTTTTGAAAACTCTATTCAATTCACCCACCTTAAATCCATTTACATAAACGGTAGCAAAGTCTCTCAATCCCTCAATTTTCAATTTGCCAGACGAAATTGGCTGCGTAAATCTTTTTCGATACAAAACATATCCATTTCCCTGACCTAAGTTTTCAAATGTTAATGGTTGATCATTTACAACCGCTTTTTCTTTTTTGATCCAGCTTAAAACATCCATACTCGATTTGATAGGCTGATTAGGATACTTTGTAACGGGTATTTTCTCTGGAATTGGTGCTAATTTTGTTTTAGAATACTTTTGCATTACTTCACGAATAGCCATGAATTTTGGTGTTGCCCAACCTGCTTCGCTAATAGGCGCATCATAATCATAGCTTGTAATATCCGGCTGAATATCACTTTCTTCATTATAATTTGCTCCAGAAGTAAATCCAAAATTAGTGCCACCGTGCACCATATAATAATTGAAAGAAACACCTGCATCAAGGTACTTTTTAGTTTGGCTTGCAATCTCCTCAGAACCAATTTTAATAAATGGTTCTGCCCAATGATCCAACCAACCAGAATAAAACTCTGCCACCATGTAAGGTCCTTGTCCTTTATGGAATTTATCAACCTGCTTTTTTAAGTTTTCTATATTTGATTCTCCATTTGCGGTTGGTAACACGCCTTCAACAGCACCTCCTTCAAACAACCAAGTGCCATCAGAAGTAAAAAAAGGCTCTGGGAACCCAGTTTCTTTAAGCATATTGTAAATTGCCGTTTTGTATGCTTTATGATCTTCAGCACTGATATCTGTTCTTTGAGAAACATAAGAACCAAATTCATTTTCAGCCTGAACCATAATAATTGGTCCTCCCTGGTTTGCAAAATTTCCTTTTACCACTGCATACAAATGTTCCAGATACGTTTTGCAAGCTTCTAAAAATGCTTTGTTATTGGTACGAATTACCAAATCTTTATTATTTTGCAACCACCAAGGATATCCTCCAAACTCCCATTCACCACAAGCATACGGGCCTGGTCTAAGAATTACATATAATCCTTCACTTTTAGCAATGCGTAAAAACTCTGCCAAATCTCTATTTCCCGTTTTAAAATCCCATACACCTGGCTCAATTTCATGATAATTCCAAAACACATAAGTTGCCACGGTGTTTAATCCCATCGCTTTAAGCATTTGCAATCGATGTCTCCAATACTCTTTAGGAATACGCTCATAGTGCATTTCTCCCGAATGTATTTTTATAATTTTCCCATCTTTTTGAAATTCTCCATTAGATATAGAAAATCCTTTTGTTTGAGCCTTTGCAAAAAACGGCATCAAACAAA
The DNA here is from genome assembly GCF_019308285.1 of Flavobacterium quisquiliarum. Taxonomy (GTDB): domain Bacteria; phylum Bacteroidota; class Bacteroidia; order Flavobacteriales; family Flavobacteriaceae; genus Flavobacterium; species Flavobacterium quisquiliarum. The sequence goes on along the minus strand of NZ_WWEM01000020.1, from coordinate 270,736 downwards.
TCAATAATACTCCGAGTTTAAATAATATCTTATTCATTTTTTTTTCAGATTATACATTTATGACTTTAAAGCTTTGTCAAAGTTTGAAACTTTGACAAAGCTGTCACAAGCATTTCACGTTAAGCTATGTGTTTAAAAATATTTAATTCACCAAAATCTCATCCACAAACAACCATGAACTTTCTCCTTTTGGACTTTTCTTTAAGTTGCCTGCAATTACTTTAACAAAACGTACATTTTGTTTTTGGAAATTGATTTTGAAATCTTTCAACTCCGGAACTGGATTTGCTGCATACGGACGCATTACTTTTCCAACTTGCGTGTATTTAACTCCATCATTTGAAATCAATACTTTAACCTGAATTGGAAAATTAACTCCTGCTCCCTGGCTTTCTAAAGTTCCAACAATTACCTGCTCTACACTTTCTACTTTTCCAAGATCGATTACCAATTCCATATCATTAACCAACCAAGCCTGCCATTGACCGTCATGGAAATTTTTACTTCCTCTGATTGCATTAACCATTGTATTAGCATCTCCTTTATAATTTTCATTAAAAGGAGTTAAATATTTTACTTTCTGAGCAAATGCTTTATGGAAAACTATAGTGTCTGTGAATGTTTTTCCAACTGGTTTTTCATCCTGAAACAGAGAAGCTTTTAAAACCGTTGTTTCTTTTATTTCAATTGGAGTTGTATATTTTATTGCGTGATGATCAATACTTTGATTTCCTAAAACATAGCGGATATCTGGATTTGGAAACTCATTTTTAAGCTCTACTTTTACTTGTTTATTCGCCAAATCCGCTTTTGAAGAAGCCGTTACCAAATAAGCACTTTTCGCATAATTTAATCCTTGATAGTCGTAACGTTTAAACATTGAGAATAATCTTGATGTAAAATCGTTCCAATTGCGTTTCTCTTTCGGACTCCATAATGTTTCTGATAAAGCGGCTAATCTTGGAAAAATCATATATTCAGAATCTTTTGGACCTGCAATATGTTCTGCCCATAAATTGGCTTGTCCTCCTAAAATATGTGAAGCATCTTCTGGTGTCATTCCCTGTACAACCGGATCAAACTGATATACTTTATTTAAAGGATTGTAAGCATCAAAAGCTAAAGGTTCTTCGTTTTGAGGCCCTTGATAGAAGTTAAAATAACAAGGAGATTCCGGAGACATAATTACATCATGACCTTGTTTAGCCGCTTCTGCACCTATTTTTTCTCCTCTCCAACACATAATTGTTGCACTAGGATTTAATCCGCCTTCCAATACTTCGTCCCAGCCAATTAGCTTTTTACCTTTAGAATTCACATATTTTTCAATGCGTTTTACGAAATAACTTTGTAATTGTTCAACACTTTTTAAATGCTCGTCTTTAATTCTTTTTTGGCAATGAGGACATTTAGCCCAATTGGTTTTAGTCGCTTCATCTCCTCCAATATGAACATATTTTGAAGGAAAAATTTCCATTACTTCGTCTAAAACATTTTGTAAAAACTCAAACGTCGTTTCTTTTCCTGCACAGTAAATATCTGTTAAAGGCCAAACTCCCCCTGACGGAACACCAATTCTCTGATCGAAACAAGCCAATTCTGGATAAGAGGCAATGGCACTGCTTACGTGAGCCGGCATTTCGATTTCCGGAATTACTTCGATTCCTTTTGTTGCAGCATATTTTACAATTTCTTTTAATTCTTCTTGCGTGAAGAATCCACCATAAGTTCCTTTCTCGTCAGGATTTGTCGTTAATCTGGCATTCCAGCTTCTGTTTTCCTGATCGACTCTCCAGGCACCCACTTCTGTCAGTTTTGGATATTTTTTGATTTCGATTCTCCAGCCTTGATCGTCTACTAAATGCATGTGCAAAACGTTCATTTTATGCGCTGCCAAACGATCGATTGTGGCTAAAACATAATTTTTATCAAAGAAATGACGTGAAAAATCCAGCATTAAACCTCTCCATTTAAAACGAGGTTCGTCATTTATTGTCAAACTTGGAATCTGCCATTTTGCAGAAGTAATCGCAAACTGACTTTCAATTGCTTCAGGAAGTAATTGTCTGATGCTTTCTAAAGCGTATAGAAAACCGTTATTTCCTTTAGCAGAAATAATAATGTTCGTCGGATTTACATCTAAAACGTAAGCTTCATTTTTTAAATTCGGATCTGTTTTTAGTAAAACATAATTACTCGCTGGAGCTTTTGTAGTCACTTCTGGTTTCCATCCTGCTGCAGTTCCAAATTTAGAAGCCAAAGCATTGGCAGCATCTTTTTGAAAATCACCGTTTACTACAAACTTTGTATCTTTTGTAAATTCAAAAACACCTGTTTTGATCAGAGTCTGAGCCGGTTTCGGAATGATACGAATATCACTTTCTGTGTACACTTTCTGCGCGTTAGACGAGAAAATTGAAGTGATTAGGGTTAATAGGAATAGTAATTTTTTCATTCTTTATTTTTTGGTTTCTCTTTGTGGTTGTTTTTTAAACACATAGAGACATAGTTTTTTAAAGCTTAAAAAGGCATTTCACTTTGCATTAATGCACATAGAAACTGATTTCCTTTTTTATGTTTTGTTTTTTGTCACAGTTTTGTCATTTCGACGTTAGGAGACTCGAGCGATAGCGAACAGGCGAAGCAAATCTTCGTTAGTAGCTCCTCAACGTAACTCGCCAATCTTTGTAGAGTTTCTTGCGGAGATTTCTCCTTCGTCGAAATGACAAAACTTTGTGGTAAAACTTTGTCAAAGTTCTCAATATGCTATGTTATTTATTAAAAGTGAAATGCCTCTAAACACAATAAAAATCTATGTTTCTATGTGTTTAAAAAATTTCACTCAAAATCTTATTTATCCCAAGACATTTTAAATTTCGCGTCTTCCATTCTATGTCCTTTTACATCATCAGAAACCGCGTAATTAAATCCTGATCTTAGGCTGTAACCTGCATATTCGCCGTTTTTATTTAAAGCAATAAAACCAACCTGCAGATATTCCATGTCTTTATGATTTTTATGTTTGTTGTAAATACGTTCTGTGATTTCTTTACAAGCATCATAAGGAGATTTTCCCTGACGCATTAATTCAACGACCATTGCGCTTCCAGCAGTTCTAATAACCGCTTCTCCTAAACCTGTTGCAGCTGCTGCTCCTACTTCGTTGTCCAAGAAAAGACCCGCGCCGATTATTGGGGAGTCACCGACGCGTCCATGCATTTTCCAAGCTGCACCGCTCGTGGTACATCCGCCAGAAAGGTTGCCATCTTGGTCTAACATTAGCATACTTATTGTATCGTGATTTTCTATATTAATAACTGGTTTGTATTTAGAATCTTCCAGCCACTTTTTCCAGTCTCTTTCAGATTCTGGAGTCAGTAAATTTTCTTCTTTAAAACCTTCTGACAAAGCAAATTGCAATGCTCCTTGTCCTGCTAACATGACATGCGGTGTGTTTTGCAGGACTCTTTTTGCCACAGAAATTGGGTGTTTGATTCCTTGTAAAAAACAAACAGAACCGCAATTACTGTTGTGATCCATGATACAGGCGTCAAGAGTCACTTTCCCTTCGCGATCCGGATATCCTCCATAACCAACACTGCGGACAGTCGGATCGGCTTCAGGTATTTTCATTCCGGCTTCGATAGCATCTAAAGCCGATTTTCCTTCTTTTAGGTTTTTCCAGGATTCTTTATTTGCAGGCAGACCGTGATTCCATGTCGAAATAATAATCGGTTTCTGCTGCTTTTTCTCTTTTGGTTCTACAGCTGTTTCTTCATTCTCAGAATTAGCTGCAAATCCGCTTACGCCAAAAACAGAACTTATGGCTAAGGTGCCTAAAGTCGTTTTCTTAATAAAATCTCTTCTATTTGACATGTCTTTTGGTTTTAATTCAACATTCAGAAACAAAATGTTCTTAATGTTGCTAAATTAATCAGTAATAATTTTTAATCCCAGTAAAATCGACTACAAAGCCGATTTTACCTCTCTAATCGTTTTTAAATTACTATCTGATAAGGCATTTCCGTCAAAAAATGAAACTCCGGTTGCGCCATTTTTCTTTGCTTGAAGAATTGCTTCTTTTAATTCTGCATCCGATTTTAATCCTGGAATGTAAATTCCTGTATTTACTTTCGTTGGCTTTCCTTCTAAATCGGCTACACCTTGTTTTGTTGCGTAACCAACCCAGTCAATTTCTTCATCATAAAAACTATGATAAATCATTGGATAAACTTCATCAATATTCCATTTATCCCAACGTTGACGCACCATGTGATCTGCCATTTCAGGATAAGGAAATACTGCTGCTGTTAATTTTTTATTGTATTTGTGAGCAATTTTGTAAGCGTCATCCACCACCGCTTTTACCGCATTTAATCGGAAGTTTTTCCACTCCATGTCAATTGAAGTATTGTGGCTTTCTTTTGGATTCTTGTGATGTTCTTTTTCAAATTTGCTTACACAAGCATCACAATAACAGAAATCAAATTGTGGTAATTCTGTATCCTGAACTAAATTGTATTTTGGCAATAAACTGATTGGCAGGAAAATATCCGGGAAACGAATATAATCTAAATGCACGCTTTCGATTCCTTCCACTTTTGCCAAACCTTCAACTAAACCTAAAACGTGGTTTCTAGATTCTTCTTTAGTAGGGCAAAGCCATTGGTAATAATCTACATACGGACGATTATCAAAACAAGATTTTCCTTCTTTACTTACCTGATACCAATCTGGGTGCTGTAACGCAATTGAATCATTTGGACGATTCATTGCCATAATCCAGGCATGCACTTTTAGTCCTTCTTTTGTTGCAAGCGGAACTAATCTTGCTAATAGTTTCGGATCGGTTTGCGTGTTAATTAAAACTTCGTCGATTCCGCCGTCTTTGTATTTTTTGAATTCTTTTGAATAATCTGCATCCGATTTTTTAGCGTCGGCAGTTGTCCAAACACCAAAAGTGAATTTACCGTTTTCCTGATCTTTATTTTCTTTTTGTCCGCACGAGAATAAACTCAGCGAAAGCGCTAATACTAAAACTTTTGATAGTTTTTGCAGCTTATTCGTTCGTAATAATTTTACCATCTTCTTTAATTATTAAGGTTTTGTTTGAAAAAGGACTCTTTACCAAGATATTAAATCCTGATGAATGATTTTCTAAAACTGGTTTTAAAACTTTTCCATCAACAACTATATTTTTTTTACTGATACTTTGCAGTGATTTTGCCCATGATTTATTCTTATCGAAATATCTCTTTTGAGCACGGTATAACGTATAAAGTTCCCATTTTACTTTTTCTTCCTGCGGAATTGTAAATTTATCATCGCTTTCTTTTGAAGAAAAGTATACATAAGCCCATTTTTCGGGCTCATGCATATTTATCACTCCCATAGGCGACCAAACCCAATTGTATTCTGGGAGAAACTTTCCTTCTGAATCTTTTTTTCTTTCGTATTTTCCGTCAGCGATAGAATGCTGCCAATTTACCCGAGAGAAATTAACTCTCCAAAACTTATCTTTTGGAACAATGTTATCAAAATAAGATGCTTTATAAACCGACCACGGAATGGCAATTTCTAATGTCCAGCCTTTATCTGTATCCGAAGCATTATTTAAAGTTCCGTCTACCTTTACAGCCGATTTTAAACCTGTTATATTCCAGTCGTTTAAAACGGTATTTTTTTCTCGGTATGGTTTATTGATGAATAAATCCCAAGCCGTATTCAGCGCATTAATTTCTAATTCATAATAATTATGAGTATCATTATCTGGATCAATAAAAACCTCAAAATCATTATTGTAGAAAATAATTGTATCGCGCTGTCTTAGATTTGCCCAAACATGAGGCTCTTCCATTTTTGCCAGGATATAGTAGTATTTATCGTCCCAGAGCATCTTAACCTGAGTTTTGTATTTTGGAGTTTCAACACCTTCTATGTCGACAAAAGGAGTTGTCCAAGATGCTTTTTCCCAAGCTTTATCTGCTTCATCGCCGTCAATAACAATTTCGCTTGACGTTTTATAGGCAATATAACTTTTCGGTGTAACCGGTTTTTCAGATTGCGCATAACTCATCAATCCAACAAAAAAAACGGCAAGGGACAATAAATTACTTCTACTATGCATCTTTGTATTATAAACTATTATCTTTTGTAAACTGAATTACTTCACTTAATTTTCCGAAAGCGATTGCTACATGAGTATCTGCCACACCATAGTAAACTGCCAATTTATCTTCTTCAATATCGTGTAAAGCAGCACAAGGGAATACTACATTTGGAACATCTCCAACCATTTCATACGTTTCTGCTGGTCCTAATAAATAAGGTTGCGTTCTGTATTTTACTTGGTCTGGCGAATCAACATCTAAAAGAGCAGATCCCATTGCGTAACGGAAACCGTTGCAAGTATTGATAACTCCGTGGTAGATCATTAACCAGCCTTCGTCTGTTAAAATCGGAATTGGTCCCGCACCTACTTTTGTGCACTGCCATGCACTTTGCTCAAACGGACTTGGTTTCATCACCAATCTGTGTTCTCCCCAATATTTCATATCCGGGCTATAGCTGATCCAGATATCTCCAAAAGGTGTATGTCCGTTATCACTTGGACGGCTTAACATCGCATATTTACCGTTGATTTTCTGTGGGAATAAAACTCCGTTTCTGTTGAAAGGTAAAAATGCATTTTCGCATTGAAAAAATTCTTTAAAATCGAAAGTATAACCAATACCAATTGTTGGTCCGTTGTAACCGTTGCACCAAGTAATCCAGTAACGGTCTTCGATCCAAACCACACGTGGATCGTATTTATAAGCAGATTCGATCATTTCTGTATTTCCAGATTTCATCTCAATTGGTTCATGGTTAATGTCCCAATTGATCCCATCTTTACTGAAACCAGCAAAAATATTCATCTGAACTGCTTTATTATCACATCTGAAAACCCCAGCATATCCGTCTCCAAAAGGTACAACTGCACTATTGAATATACTGTTTGATGAAGGAATCGAATATCTGTCGATAATTGGATTCTCAGAATATCTCCACATTACATCTTTACTGTTTTCGGGTCTGTCTTGCCAAGGAATAGTACTCATTTTTTGTTTTTTTATTTATTAGTTTTTTTATTCTTTTATTCTTTTTAAACACATAGGGACATAGGTTTATTTTGTCTATAAAAGGCATTTCACTTGTTTAAATAAACATAGCTTTACGGTTCATCTTGCGTTCCCGTAGTTGAAACTACGGGCTATATTCAAAGCTATGTGTGAGAAACTAGTTTCTTTCTACACTCTTTTCAAAGTCAAGAAAATCTATGTTTCTATGTGTTTAAATTTTTAAAATCTTGCTTCTTTAATCTTGTCTCTACAAAATCTCTACTCTTCAATCTTCCTAACTCGATCCAGCCAAGTAAACTTCAACACTGTAGTCGTCACTAAGAAAACCACCAAAGCAACTCCCGCTTTTGGATAATCTCTGATAATGAAATAAATTGGAAGCAGAATCATGCTTGACTGCCAAATAATACCGATAATACAGTTCATCATATCTAGGTAGAAATCATTATTTTTTTGGAAAGACTGATCTTCCGCTTTCAATTGTTTGTAAACTGGAGTCCAGAATCCCCACGGTCTTACATTGCTGTAGAAAGATTTTAGGACTTCCATATCTGTTGGTTTGCTTAGGTAAGTTCCTAAAAGGCAACCCAAAATTGACATTCCAAAAATTAATGGAAATAAGTAGATTGATGGTACTTGCGAAAGGTCATGCAAGAATGTTCCAGCTGCTAAATTTCCCTTATTCTGATCTAAAACGAATTGAAGAGAAGCAGCAATTAATCCGCCAACCATTCCCCAGAAATAACCCCATCCGTTGAAACGCCACCAAATCCATTTCAAGAAGTTGGCTGCCACATATCCTCCATATAATGCACTTGTAATCCAAAGTGTTAAAGAGTTAATCGAATCTGCAAAGAATCCCATGAAAACTCCAAGACCAACAACCAAGAAAGAAGAAATCTGACTTACTTTGATATAATGTTTGTTTGAAGCAACTGGCTTGAAGTATTTTTTATAAATATCATTTACAATATACGCTGGCCCTGCATTTACGAAAGCAGAGAATCCAGACATGAACGCCGCTAATAATCCTGCTAGAAGAATTCCTTTAATTCCAACTGGGATATAAAGATTCACCACTTTTGGCATCAATAATTCTAAATCTGCACCCGTTAGATTTACGTTTGCATTTAATTCTGGCGCAAGGTTTACCAATGCAATAACCACAATTCCTGTGATTAATAAATATCTGGGAATAAATAAAATCAAGTTCGTGAAACCACTCATGTAGGCCGCTTCTTTTACTGATTTTGTAGAAAGAACACGCTGTAAATCATAACTTGGAGTTGGTCCTGCAACACTCGCGAAGAAACCTTTAAACAAGGTCATTCCAATAAAAGCGCCGAACATTTTGTAACCTTCAGTGTCAATTAATCTGTTGAAAGTTTCGAATTTATCGCTCCATTGTGTTTCGAATTCCCATCCGAAGAAAACATTTTTCCATTCTGGTGTAATAACCGAATTGATCTGAATATCTGTATAATTAATGAAGGCATAACCAGCAATTAAAACCCCGGCAACAATCATAATAATATATTGTACTACTTCTGTCGCAACTACAGAAAACATTCCGCCTTTAACCGTGTAAATTGTAGTTAAGAAAATGATTAACAAAGCATAAGCCTGTTCAGACGTTAAAAAAACAGAACCATTTAAGTGAACTGTTAAATCCCAAGGAAGAATAATCGTTACAAATTTTCCGATTCCAACAAAGAAATAAGCAATGAAACCAATTGTAGAAATGATTGCAAAAATCGCTACAATAATGTGTGATGCTTTTCCAGCCTGATCGCTTCCAAAACGAGTTAAAATCCACTCAGAACCTGTCATTACTTTTGATCTTCTAATCCAGACTGCGAGGAACATCATGACGAAAATCTGATTCCAAATTGGCCAAAGCCACATAAACATGAAACTTTTTACACCATATAGAAATAAAACGCCAATCATCCAGGAAGTTCCTGAAACATCAAACATTCCAGAGCCGTTACTCAATCCTAAAAAATACCATTTGATTGATTTTCCTCCAAGGAAATAATCATCAAGTCCTTTTGATGCTTTTCTTGAAATCCAGATTCCTATACCGACCGACATTACGATATAGATTAAAATGATTGATACGTCTATAATGTTCATTAAATATTTATTTTGAATTAGTTAGTTTTGACCCCATTTTTGGTTTGGCTGTGCTCCCATTACAAAATGCAATACACCGCCGTTTAGCAATTCTTGGTGAGAGATTGCTGTTTTATTAAATGCTTTTCCGTTTAAAGTAGCCGATTGGATATAGAAATTCTTCTCTGAAACATTTTCAGCTTCAATTACAAAAGTTTTTCCGTTTGGAAGATTTAAAGTCGATTTCTCAAAAATCGGACTTCCAATTTCGTATTCTCCAGACGCCGGATTCATTGGGTATAATCCCATTGAACTGAACACATACCAAGCCGACATTTGTCCGCAGTCTTCGTTCCCGCTTAAACCGTTTGCTGTAGTATTATATTGTGTATCCAAAATATGACGTACCCAATATTGTGTTCTCCAAGGCTGTCCTGCATGATTGAACATGTAAGCTATGTGATGGCTTGGCTCATTTCCGTGCGCATATTGCCCGATCAAACCAGAAATATCTGCAGAAACATTGTTTCCTGTAATTTCAGAACTCTCTGTGAACAACTGTTCTAAACGTTTTGTGAAAGTGTCGTTTCCTCCGTGAAGTTTAATAAAATCATCCACATTATGAGGCACAAACCAACTGTGTTGCCAAGCATTTCCTTCCGTATAATCGGTATGTTCTCTGTGATTAGAGTGTTTTGGATCGAAAGGTTCATTCCAGGATTTTCCATCTTCTGATTTTCCTCTCATGAAACCAGATTTGGCATCAAATAAATATTCGTAAGCTTTTGAACGTTTGGAGAAAAACTCATAATCTGCTTGTTTTCCTAATGCTTTTGCCATTTGAGCAACGCACCAATCATCGTAAGCATATTCTAAAGTAATCGTAACTGATTCATCTAATAAGTTGTACGGAATGTAACCGTATTTTTTATAGAAATTCAAACCGCGTTCGTCCTGCATCATAGTTGTTTTCATAGCTTCGAAAGCTTTTTCAGCATCAAAACCTTTAATGCCTTTCATATAAGCATCAACAATAACCGGAATCGAATGATATCCTGTCATGGTATTGGTTTCATTGGCATATAATGTCCAAACCGGAAGAATCTTTTTAGTTTCGTAATACGCTAACATTGAATTCACTAAATCGGAAACCTTTGTAGGTTCTAATATAGTTAGCAATGGGTTTTCTGCTCTAAAGGTATCCCAAAGTGATAATGTAGAATAAGCAGTATAATCTTTAGCAGTAATAATTTTATCGTCTTCTCTTCTAAACTGACCATTTTTATCGCTGTACGTTACAGGTGCCACTTGTGCATGATATAAAGTAGTATAGAAAATTGTTTTAAGAGAATCAATTGGAGTTTCAACTGTAATTTTACTTAAAGCTTTGTTCCAATCAGAAGAAGCTGTAGCTTTTACTTTTTCAAATTCCTGATCTTTATCTAAATTACCTTTTGCGTTTTCAACACTTACAGAAGAAAGTGCCACTTTTACACCTAATTCCTTAGAGTTTTTAGAATCAAAGAACAATTGCAAAGCGGTATTTTCGCCTTCAGCGTCTGAACCAGAAACTACTTTTTTATCAACAGTAATGATAGATTCTGTAATTGGTTTAGAAAATTTGGCAACAAAATATACTTTTTGATTTTTTGCCCAACCTGTACTATAACGGTATCCACTAATAGTATTGGCATCTTCAATTTTGATGGACGTTTTTACCGCTTTGTCCCAGTTAATAGCAAAACCTAAATCGACAACAACAGATTGTGTGTCGTTATTATTATAGGTATACTTATGGTATGCGGTTCTTTGCGTAGACGTTAATTCTACATTGATTTTAGGATCTTCAAGAAAAACTTGGTAATAACCCGGTACTGCTTTTTCGTTAACATGACTATATTTTGATTTATACGGAAGGAAATCGCGTGAAGCGGCTTTGGCGGTTAAATCTAATTTTTTGTTTGTCGGCATAAATAAAATATCTGCCAAATCACCGATTCCTGTTCCGCTTAAGTGTAAGTGACTAAATCCAGAAACTATCGAGTCAGAATAATGATAACCAGAACACCAATCCCAGCTTGAAATTCCATTATCCGGACTTACTTGTAACATCCCGAACGGAACTGTTGCGCCTGGATACGTATGTCCGTGGCCGCCAGTACCTATAAAAGGATTCACATAATTTGCAGCAAAACTTTTGTGATCTTTGTTTTTATCAACTTTTATTTTGCAACTTGCAATAAAAATTACCGTTAAAAAGAGCAGAGTAATTTTCCTCATATCAAAACAATATTAATTTAACTTTAAATTTAGATAAATTCAACTTTTACCAAAATAAATTTAGACGGACGACATTTAAACAGCTCTAAACATCAAAAAAAAGTAATAAACGACATTTTACACTATCAATATGATTTTCAACTCAAGCAAATCTTATAAGCTTCCTGTACGCTATCATGCCTACTTTTGGCTCTCCTATTTTATGCTAAATACACTTCGTTGGGGAAGTTATTTTAACGATTATGTGTACTCTTTAAAAACGACATTACTGGGTTTCCCAATTCACATGGCGTTATGTTATTTGAACATACTAGTTTTAATGCCGTATTTAGTTTATCGCAAAAAATACTTCCTATATATAGTAACCGTTTTGTCTGCTATTTTTGTAATGGTTGTGCTAAAATTTAATCTCACCTATTTATTAATTACACATAATGTCTGGCCTGAAGGTCCGCAAACCATCAATACACTAACGCTAAATTATACAATAGACATGATGATGGGTGAATTGTATGTGATGACTTTTGTAACTGCAATAAAAATAACACTCGATTTATTACAAGAACAAAGACGTGTAACCGACTTGGAAAAATCGCAATTGGAAACAGAACTTCTGTTTTTAAAATCTCAGATCTCACCTCACTTTTTCTTCAACACTTTAAACAATATCTATTCGCTTTCTGTTGAAAAATCAAATAAAACTCCTAAAATAGTCCTGAAGCTTTCTGAACTAATGCGTTATATGCTTTATGAAACAAAAGAAAAAAAGCAAACTTTGGAAAACGAGATCATGTGCATTCAGAATTATCTTGATTTGGAAAGAATCCGAAACGGAGAACGACTGGAAGTAAATATGTATATTTCTGGAGATATTCATGACAAAGAAATTTCTCCTGTATTATTATTGACTTTCGTCGAAAACGCATTTAAGCATGGTGTCAATAAAAATACAGGAAATGTGATAATTGACATCAACTTTAAGGTAAAGGGAGATTTCTTATATTTTGTAATTTCAAACCCTATGCCCGAATTTACCGTACATAAGGATAATTTTAACAAGTCAAGTGGTATAGGTATTGAAAACGTCAAAAAAAGACTAGAGCTGGCATATAATAAAAATGACTATAAGCTTTCATTTAAAAATAAAAAGAATATTTTTGTCGTTAAGCTAGCTATAAAGGTCACATAGTCTCGCTTTTAGCAGTTTCTAAAACTATACCTACAAAAAACCAAATATCGGCCTAAAATACTATTTACAAATGAAAATAAAGTGTTTAATTATCGATGATGAGCCATTGGCAATAAACGTTATTAAAAATTATATTGAACAGATTGAGGATTTAGAATTAGTAAACACCTTTAGTAATTCTATTGAAGGATTAAATTTCTTAAAAAACAATACTATTGATGTAATTTTTCTAGACATCAACATGCCTGTTTTAGACGGTATTAATTTTATCAAAAGTTTAGAAAATCCCCCGTTGCTTATTATAACAAGCGCTTACGATCAGTTTGCAATTGAGACTTACGAATTGGATGTTTTAGATTATCTGGTAAAACCAATTGAGTTTCCTAGATTAATGAAGGCCGTGAACAAAATCAATAAACGTCTTAATAATACAACGAGTAAATTACCACAAGAAAACAGCAAAGAAAATCCTTTTATCTTCGTTAAAATCGACAAGAAAAAAATGAAGAAGATTTTCTTAAACGAGATTCTAGTAATCGAAAGTTTAAAGGATTATTTAAAAATAAGCACTACTTCTGGAAAGTTCATTATTCACAGCACTTTATCAGATTTTACAGGATTACTACCAGAAAGAGATTTCATCAGAATCCACAGATCATACACGATTGCCATTGACAAAATTGACGCAGTAGAGGGAAACAGCATTGAAATTGAAGGTTTACGATATGTAATAGGAAGATCTTACATAGACGAAGTGAAACAAAAAATCCTGAATTCATCGATTTAGGTTTAACCGCAAAGCACGCAAAGATTTTACGCAAAGTTCGCTAAGACTTCATTCTATATTGTATAAAAAAATGAGACTAAAAAAGTTCGCAAAGCCTACTCTTTAAGCTTTGCGAACTTTTTTATTTCTTTCTTTATCAAGCAAAAAAACTTTGCGAACTTTGCGTAAAATCTTTGCGTGCTTTGCGGTAAAAAAAACTCTGCGACAAAAAAACAAAAACCATATAAAAACGAAAATGCGGCCAACCACGACCGCATTTTCTCTCAATTATAGGTAACTAACCAAAATAAACCATGAAATAGTCTATTATCTTTATTGCTGCAAAAAGCACTTAGAAATGATAACGTTTAAACGCCTCGATAGCCGAATAATCTGCTAATCCTAAGTTGTGATATTTTTCTGCAGTCAATCTGTTTCTGTCTTCAACTCGCACCCAAAACTCTCTGCTGTCATCACCTTGGAACATAACTCCATCTTTTTGAGACTGGTGATAAAAAATTGCATGTCGTTTCTTTAAAACCTGATCAGGACTCATTGGTACTGCCATGTCAATTTGGTACGATTCCCATTCATGCCAAGCGCCTCTATAAAGCCAAACCCAGCAATCATCCATAAAATCTTTATGTTTTAGTCTTTTTAAAGCTTCAAACAAACTGTCTAAACACACTTTATGAGTTCCGTGCGGATCTGCTAAATCTCCAGCAGCATAAATCTGATGCGGTTTTATTCCTTCAATAATGTCGCACATAATGTCAACATCTGCATCCGAAAGATTATTCTTTTTGACTGTTCCTGTTTCGTAAAACGGAAGATCTAAAAAATGTACATTAGAATCTGGCAAACCTAAATAACGTGTTGCTCCAAAAGATTCACTTCTTCTAATTAATCCTTTTAGTTTTCTAACTTCTAAAGAATCAATTTCATTTCCTGTTCTGTTTTGAAGAAATTCGATAATTCCGTCAGATATTTTAGAATCAGGATTTAATGCTTTTGAAATTTCTGCAAACTTCAAAGCTTCTTCATTTGAAACTGCAATATTTCCAGATGTTTGATACGCTACATAAACTTCGTGTCCCTGCTCTATCAGACGATCAAAAGTTCCTCCCATTGAAATCACATCATCATCTGGGTGCGGACTAAAAATGATTACTCTTTTCTTTTCCGGCATAGAACGTTCCGGTCTGTACGTATCATCAGCATTTGGTTTTCCTCCCGGCCAGCCTGTAATCGTCTGCTGCATTTTATTAAACATCTTAATGTTTAAATCGTATGCAGTTCCTTCTTCTGTCAAAAGACTTGACATTCCGTTGTCGTTATAATCTTTATCAGTCAACTTTAAAAACGGCTTTTTAGTCAACTCACTCAACCAAGCCACCGCTTTCAATTTTAGTTCATCTGTCCAAACACAAGACTTAACCAGCCAAGGCGTTTTAACTCTTGTCAATTCAGACGAAGCTTCAGTATCTAGAACAAATGTTGTGTTGTCATGCTCTTGTAAATACGTCGCTGGCACTTGCGAAGAAACTTTCCCTTCGATTGTCTTTTTTATAATTCCTGCTTTACTGATTCCCCATCCTAGTAAAACAATTCTTTTTGCATTTCTAACAGTACCAATTCCCATCGTAATGGCTTTTCTCGGAACATTATCTATTCCTAAAAAAGAAGAAGCTGCGTCAACTCTGGTAATGTGATCCAAAGTAATACTTCTTGTACCTGAATTTACATGTGAGCCAGGTTCATTAAAACCAATATGTCCCGTTCTTCCGATTCCTAAAAGCTGAAAATCTAAACCTCCGTAAGAGATAATTTTCATCTCGTAATCGATACAATACTGTTGTAATTCCTCGGCACTCACCTGTCCATCAGGAATATTGATATTTTCTGAAGGAATATCTACATGATGAAACAAATGCTCATGCATAAAATGATAATAACTCTGCATATCATTTTTATCCATAGGATAATATTCGTCCAAATTGAAGGTAACGACATTAGCAAAACTAAGCCCTTCCTCTTTGTGCATTCTAACTAGTTCTTCGTAAACTTTGATAGGAGAAGATCCTGTAGCCAAACCTAAAACACAAGGTTCGTTCAGTTCGTTTTTTCTCTGAATTAAATTAGCGATTTCTCGAGCGACCAATATAGAAGCTTCTTGTGACGATTCGAAAATAACATTGTGAATTTTCTCAAAACGAGTTTCTTCAAATTTCCCTGCTTCCCTAAAACCTATATCTTCTTTAATCATACCGCTCTGCTGATTTAATTAATGCAAGATAAAAGTAGAATTATATTATCCGTTATTACCAAAAATTCGACTAATAACGGCTAACGTTCGGCAGAAAGCAAAATAGGAAACTTTAAGTAGTTTCCTATTTATAAAAAGCCTTTTACTCAACAACTCCAATTTCAGCAATTGAAACTGTTTGTGCTTTTCCTACAGCACTTGTAGCGACAAATTTCAAAAATCTTGCTTTAACCGTAGAAAAACTCTTAATTTGTTCAATTGGGTTGTGTTTAATATTAGAGAATTCTCCTTCTGATTGTTTGTCCCAGTAAAAATTGTCAACACTTGTATACAATTCATAATTTGAAATCAAATTTAAATTGTTGCCAACCTGTTGCGGCGTATAGGTAAAACCTTTAATACTGACCAATTCTCCCATATCTATAACAACAGTTTGTGGCAGTTTGTTCTCATCATTTCCAAAAGCCCAATCGGTATTGGCATCGCCGTCAATAATTCTTTCTGCTGATTTATCATCTCCGCTTGAAACTGAAACAATTTTCCATTTTTCTTTAGAAACACCATATTTTGCTGATTTAACCACACTGTTGATTTTCTCTTTCGTATTTCTTGCAATAGCTTTTATTTCTACCGCTTTATTATAAGTAAATGGTGCTTTATATAAAGTACTTTTTTCTGAAGGTGTTTTTCCATCCAAAGTATAATAAATCGAAGTTCCTTCTTCCGATTTAATCGTAACCAAACCATTTTTATCTCGGCCAATATGTGGTTCTTTTACAAAAGTCGGTGCATTATAAGCTTCGATTGTACTGATTACAAATCCCGCTTTTGCATCTAAAACATTAACTCTAAGCGCTGTTGCAGTAACACGATCTAAACGCAGGATTCTTTTGTAACCAATTGTCGTTTCATTGGCAATTGTTTTCCATTGTCCGTCAATTTTTGCTTCGATAGAAAATGCTTTAACACGCTGTCCTAATTTAATATATTCCTGAAGCAAAACTCTATTAATTGCCGTTGGTTTTTTAAACGTAAATTCAACTGTAGCTTGTTTTACTTTATCGTCTGTTGCCCAATAGGTATTTTTATTTCCGTCAATCACATTTTGAGGACCAAAATTAGGATCGTTTGCACGAATGTTCGAAGCCTGAGCCTGAGTTCCTGCTAAAAGTTCTTTGCTAAAATCGGCTTTAATTGTCGCAACGAGTTCTTTCAATCTTGCTTCGTCATTTTCATGAACCAAACCTCTTCTGTCAACAGGAAGATTTAATAATAATGTCGCATTTCGTCCAATTGACTCATAATAAATATCTACCATTTCGTCAAGCGAACGCACTTTATCATCTTCAACCGAATGATAAAACCATCCCGGTCTGATGGAAACATCTGCCTCTCCCGGAACCCATTTTTCTCCGTCTTCATGTCCAGACATAAATTCTGTATAATGTACTTTTCCAGCCAATTCATCTTTCTGGCGTAATAAAGACCAATTGGTTTTTCCTGCGCGTCCTTCTTCATTTCCAATCCATCTTGCTTCAGATGGACCAACTCCCCAAACCAACGTTTTTGGTACGATACTGTAAATTAATTTATAAGTCTCGTCCCAATTATAATAAGTTAACGTATTGATTTTTCTAGTTTCGTTTGCACCTCCATAATAGCCATCGCCGCCGTTTGCACCATCAAACCACATTTCGAAAACATCGCCGTAATTCGTCAATAATTCTTTTAACTGATTTCTGAAATAAGTAATATACTCCGGTTTGCCATATTGCGGGTGATTTCTGTCCCAAGGAGAAAGGTATAATCCTAATTTTAAATCGTACTCTTTACAGGCAGCAGCCAATTCTTTTACCAAATCTCCTTTTCCATTTTCCCAAGGTGAATTCTTTACAGAACGTTCCGTATAAGCCGAAGGCCAAAGACAAAAACCATCATGATGTTTCGCAACCAGAATAATTCCTTTCATTCCGGCTTCTTTTACCACACGTGCCCACTGACGAACATCTAATTGCGACGGATTAAAAAGTTCCGGCGATTCGTCTCCAAAACCCCATTCTTTATTGGTAAAGGTGTTTAATGAAAAATGTACAAAAGCATAAAATTCCATTTCCTGCCAGTCGATTTGTTTTTGCGTTGGAACTGGGCCAAAAGGCTTTGGCGCATTGGCAAATTCCTGTCCAAAACTGCTAAAAATTACACCAAAAAGACATAAAGAAAGGTAAATGTTTTTCATTGCTGAGCTGCGTTAAAAGAGTCTATAAAACATAAATGTACTATAAATTGATTTTCTAAAATATAGAATTTCGACCAACAGCAGATTTAATAGCGTTTTGGGTTTTAAATGTATCGATTTAAGAAATTAAATTTCTTTTCATCATTCTAAAATGAAAAACAATGAAAACTTCACTTTTTAATCTCCACCTCCACAGCCACCGCATGAGCTTCCACAAGAGCTTCCGCAGGAACTAGAAGAACTTGAACACGAAGAACCGCAGGATGAGGACGAACTTGAAGTCCCCGAATCTGTGCTGAAAAAGTTGTTAGTATTAGAATTTGTACTATTAGCTATTGGAATAAAAAAACTGGAAAGTACTACACTTCCATACAAAAAATAATTCCACTCCCAATTGTTTTGGACTTCATTATTATTTCTGATTTCTTTTTTTAATGCAGATGAAATAACCTTAGAAAACATAAAAGTTGTGAGTCTATTGATATAGCCAATCGAAATTAAAACTAAAGGAACAATGGAAAACAATAAGAATGTTATAGGTTTACCTCTCCAAATTCCTGTAATAAACCGGCTGAAGATAATACTGAGCAATACTCCTAAAACAACCATCACAGAAGTAGCAATAAATGCAAAGTCTTTTGAGGTAATAACCCTGTTTCTAATTCTGTAAGTTGCTTTTTGTAATTGGTCAAAAATGGGTTTCTGTTTTACAGTATGACATAAATCTTTATAAGAAACAGATTCGGAATCTCTCATAAATTCAATTACACAGTTTTCATATTTATTATCCCCTAAACTTTTATCAAGTAATTCTAACCTGTTGTCTGTTCTAATTCTAATTTTTTTATTCTGAATCAAATTATTGACAACGCCATGAATCACTTTTTCTAATTTACCTTCTTTAAAGAAAACCAGCTCCAAAGCAGACAGATTTTGAACAATTGGATTGGATTTAATTTTATTATATAAAGAAAGAAAACTTCTTCTGATGTAAAACTCCAGCAACAGAATAACAGTAAAAAACAATATAAAATAACCAATTAAAAAATCTGGATTTTTAATTTTTATTAGGATAGGAAAAATCAACAGACAAACTAGAATCGAAGCAATTATTGAGTACTTTAAAAAGTTTTTTCGAAGTGTAGCAACATTAAAACTACTGTTTTCAAGTTCTAAAGAATCTAGTTCATTGGTATAATGCCAAACTTCTAAAGGCTGTTTTCCAAAATTACTTTCGTATAATTCTTTTGTACGTTCTTTCGCTTTATTAAACATTTCAAACTCAGCTCTATTATGAGTCGACGGAATATGTTCGATTCTTTTTCCTAAAAGACTGCAGAAATCGGTATAGGAATTGGTAAAAATCAAATGCTGATGCCAGACAATATCAACAATTTCTGAAGGTGAAACCATTTCATTTTGCGTCGCCGCCAGAAACATAAACTTTTTATACTCCAACAAAGCAACTTGAGTAAAATATAATGTCCAATGATTTTCAAGCGCCAATCTTGTAGAAAAACCATACTGATCTTGTAAATTATCAAACTCAAAACCTTGAACTTTTTCCCAAAGAATTTTATCCATAAAGAAATCTTTAATCATTGAAATTACGTCAAATATAACAGGTAATTTTTGTCTGACAAATTAAGTTGAGAAAATAAATTTAATTACTTAAATGAACAAAATAATAGTATAAAGATCTTTTATATAACAAATCATTGTTTAAGATTTTATTTACAAATAAAATTTATATTTGCATTCAATCAAACAAAACAAAAATGGGATTCTTAGATATCTTCAAAAAGAAAACTGGTTATAATTTACCAGATATGTACAAAGGAATTGTAACAAAAGAAGAATATAATTTTGTTATGAATACTGCTATTCAATACCACGAAGAAAACGGATTTGTAATTAGCAAAATAGATGAAGGAGAAATTGTTACTGAAGTTGGTGGTGAAGTTCAACATCGCTATTTTGATAATTTAGTTAGAACACTTTCCGGCAATAAAGATGGCAATTGGAGAAACATCATTTATGAGCATTTCAATAAATTGAAGTACAATCCATCCGCATTTGACTATTTATATAAAGATTTTAGTTATGCCTCTCAATTTTTAAGAGTATTAATTAAAGGAGAAAGCTTCATTATACCGAATGGAATTGAAAATTACATTTCAAGAGTTGATTTTCCAGAAACCAACACCTTCTTAATATTAGAATTTGAAGGGCAATTTCATTATGTAAGAAGAGATGAATCTTTAGAATGGGAACAAACTGAAGAAGAACTTTTCGAAATTGCTATAAATAATATTCCAACAGATGAAATTGAAACAAAAGTTTATGATTTACATGAAAATTTTAAAATCTATACTTTCTTTAGTGGCGACTATAGTGCTTCATACATGTTAAATTTAAAAAATGAATCAGAATATCTCAAAGGAAAATTTGGAACATTAATTTCAATTCCAACTAAAGGAACAACCTTAGCTTGTCCTATTGAAAACGGAAATATTTTAGAACTAATTGAAATTATAAATCCTGACAATGAAAAATTTTATCACGAAGATCCTGGAAATATTACATTAAATTATTATTGGTTGCATAACAATAAATTCTATCTTTTTCCAAGTGAAAAAGTTGCTGACAACAAAACAATTAAACTTCCTAAAGATTTACTTGATCTTCTTGAGAGAAATAGTTAAACATAAAAAGAGCTGTCAATAATGACAGCTCTCTGTAGGTTTTTCAAGTTAGTTGTATAAGCTTACTAATTCAAAATACTTCTTAAAACAAATGAAAAACCAATGTATGCTAATATTGTGGTCCAGCAACCTGCGGTTTCGATTTCATGATTACTTCAACTGTACTTGGTTTTGCAAAGAATTCTTTAGCGAAAGCTTTTAAATCAGCTGCTGTGATTTCGTTTAAAGTTTTTTTGTAAATAACGTCGTCTTTGAACGTTTCATTATGCAAAATCATATTATTTAAACTGCTCAGCCAGAATCCGTTTGTCAGGACTTTTTCTGCTCTAGCTTTTAAAACCGTATTTTTAACCGATTGAATGTCTTCTTCTTTCGCTTCTTTTTGTTGCATTAAAGCGATTTGCTCGTAAACAATTTTCGTTAGTTTTTCTTCTTTTGCAGGATCACTATCAAAATTAATCGTCATTGAATATTCATCAGACGGTAGACGGCTTACTGAATTAGAGACATGAACACCATAACTTCCGCCCTCTTCTTCACGAATTAAGTCCAGGTATTTTTTAGACAATAATTCAGATAAAATATGCATTGTAAATACATTTTTATAGTTGTACGGAAATTGTTTTACAAATCGAATGTAAACACTCGCTTTTGGAACATTCATCTCGCGAACCAATAATTGTTTAGCAATTCCAGGCGCAGGATCTAAATGATTGTCTACAAAATTTTCTTTTTTGTTTGCATCTGATGATATACTTCCAATATATTTTTCAAGTAATGCAATGGCATTATTAGGAAGATTTCCAGTAAATACAAAAGTAAAATCGGCTACATTTTGAATTCTCTCTTTATAGATTTCCGAAGCTTTTTCGAAACTTAATCTTTTCAGAAAATCTTCATTCAACAAAGGAACTCTTTTGTTATGGTTGTAATTTAACTGCGAAATAGTATCCTGAAAAACCTTCGGATTGGTATTGGCAGCGTTTTCTAATGAATTACTAAAACCGGTCAGCATTCTTGTATACGATTCTTTATCAAATCTTGCCTGTTCAAAATACAGATATACCAATTGCAATAAAGTCTCAAAATCTTTTTGGTTACTGGAACCTTGAAAACCTTCTGTTAATTCTGAGATATAGGGTTTAACATTGGCAATTTTTCCATTTAATTTATCTTTCAAATCGGTGCTTTTGAATGTGCCTAAGCCCGAACTTTCTACCAAACTCACCGCAATTTGAGAAGACGGGATATCTTCTGTTTTAATTAATGAACTTCCTCCTAAACTATAAGCAGAAAATAAAACTTCATCTTTTGCCAATGTTGTTGGATATAAAACGATCTTGGCTCCATTTCCTAAAACATAACTTTTCGCTCCTTTTATTCCTTCAATCGGCGTTTCTTTTGTCACTTTAGAACCTTTCAATTCTGCTGTAATCAAAGGCTGATCTGTATCGGTTTCTTTGTATTTTTCCAGAGACATTTTCTTAACTTCTACCATGATTTTCATATAATCTTCTTTTGTCGGATATACTACATCACTTTTATCTGGACCTGTAACCGTCATCACAATATTATCAGTTGTCTGAAGCTTTTTAACGGCCTGATTGATTTCTGCAAGCGTAATAGAAGCTAATCTCTTTTTGATGTTTTCATATTGCGTATCGATACTTTCAAAAGGAACAGCTTTCAGGAAATACTCCACCAATTCTTCTGAAAATTCGTCGTTATCAATTTTGTCTTTGTTTTGAAGCAGATTTTCATAATAACTCAAAACGCTTTCTTTGTTTCGGTCTAATTCTTTCTGCGTAAATCCATAACGAATCGCTCTTTCAGTTTCAGTCATCATTTCTTTGAAACCTACCAGTGTTTTATTGTTTTTTGGAACCACATATAAACTGTGCGAATTGGTTAGTCTTGAAACTTCCGAAGGTCCAGTTGCCATTTTTAGTACAGCCGTTTCATTGTTTTGAATGAATTCTTGATAACGTCTGTTCATCATATCGGTTGCCAGATTATTGACCAAATCTCTTCTGATCGTTTCGTTATTCTTTATTTTATCATAGTCTTTTTTGTAGTAAAGAATAATTGAAGTTTCCTGCGCTTCTTTGTCTTTTGCCAAAATATATTCCATTCCTTTATTTTTTGGAATCGAAACATAATAACGTTCCGCTGGATTCTTAGGCATTTCAATAGAAGAAAAAGTTTCAATGATCTTCTTTTCAATTTCTTTTACATCAATGTCTCCAACTACAATAACAGCTTGTAAATCTGGGCGGTACCATTTTTTATAATAATCTCTAAGAACCTGATAATCAAAATTATTAATAATATTCAAATCGCCAATTACGTCTCGTTTTGCATATTTAGAACCTTTATATAATGTTTTATCGGTTTCTAAACGAAGTCTGAAATCAGAATCACGTCTGGTACGCCATTCTTCTCTAATTACGCCTCTTTCTGCATCAATTTCTGAATCTTTTAAAGAAAGAAAACCTGACCAATCGTGCAATGCTAAAAGACAAGAGTCAATTAATTTTGAATCTGTTGCAGGAACATTACTTAAATTATAAACCGTTTGATCTTGTGCCGTATAAGCATTAATATCGGCACCAAAACGAACTCCTTTTTTCTCCAGCATATCAATAATACCTTTTCCTTCAAAGTTTTGTGTTCCGTTAAAAGCCATGTGTTCCAAGAAATGCGCTAATCCATTTTGATCGTCATTTTCTAAAATTGCACCGACATTTTGAGCGAAATAAAAACAGACACGGTCTTTTGGAAATTCATTATGCAGGATATAATATTTCATTCCGTTCTTTAATTTGCCCGAAACGACATCTTTGCTCAACGGAACTGTAGTCGAAAATTGAGCGGCGCTTTTAAATCCAATTAAAAGGACAAAAAGCCAATATTTTGATTGAAAAATTTTCATTTGATACTTTTTATTTTTGGGTTGATTGGTACGCGGATTTAACGGATTCGCTTTCGCGAAAACGCGGATTTTCACTGATTTTAGTATAATATTTAAAAAAATCCGTTTTTATCAGCGTCTTTACGAAGTAAATCCGTTTCATCCGTGTCCCAAATTATTTTTTAAAATTCCGGACTCCTTCCTGAAGCCATTCGTAATAAGCATTTATATCTGGATTATAAGCCGATGGTTTATTCAAATCATTTTCCTGATGATCCATTAAAACGTAATATGGCTGTGCATTGGTCTTATATTTCAGAATCTGAAGTTCACTCCATTTCTGTCCTGTATATTTTAGGACTTTGCCTGTAATTTTGGAAGTAACTTGTTCCTCTTTTGGTAAAGGTCTTTTATCATCCACATACAGGGAAATTAGAACCACATCATTATTTAGGACATTCAAAACTTTTGGATCCGGCCAGACACGTTCTTCCATTTTACGGCAGTTTACACAGGCATATCCAGTAAAATCAATCATTACAGGTTTGTTTACTTTTTTCGCGTAAGCTAATCCTTCGTCATAATTATGAAAAGTCGGAATTCCGTTTGGACCGCTTTCTGCACCTTCTGGCAACGCTGTTTTTTCATTGTTTTGACTTACGACATTTCCGAAGCCATTTGGTGATTCACTGTATTGTTTTGCCGGCGGAAAGCCACTGATATATTGCAACGGAGCGCCCCAAAGTCCCGGAATCATGTAAACTACAAATGATAAAACAATAATTCCTAAACTCAGTCTTCCAACAGAAATATGAGTTATGGACGAATCATGCGACAATTGGATTTTTCCAAATAAATAAAAAGCTAATACCGTGAAAATGGCAATCCAAATGGCTAGGAATACTTCTCTTTCTAATAAATGCAATTGTAAAACTAAGTCAGCATTGCTTAAGAATTTAAAGGCTAAAGCCAATTCTAAAAATCCTAAAACCACTTTAACGGAGTTTAACCAACCACCTGATTTTGGAAGTGAATTCATCCAGCCCGGAAAAGCAGCAAACAAGGCAAACGGCAATGCAATCGCTAATGAAAAACCAAGCATTCCAACAATCGGAGCAATTCCTGCCTGACTTGCCGCCTGAACTAATAAAGTCCCAACAATGGGTCCTGTACAAGAAAAGGAAACAACGGCCAATGCCAATGCCATAAAGAAAATACCAAAAGCACCTCCCATTTCCGACTTCTGATCGATTTTAGTCAGCCATGAACTTGGCAATACAATTTCGAAAGCGCCTAAAAAGGACAAGGCAAAAACCAATAAAAGCAGGAAGAAAACAATATTAAAAACAACGTTTGTTGCTAGGGCATTTAAAGCATCTGCACCAAAAATTGCTGTTACTAAACTTCCTAAAATCACATAAATTACGATAATAAAAATTCCGTACATGATAGCATTTCTAATTCCGGCCGCTTTGGTTTTACTTTGTTTGGTAAAGAAACTTACCGTCATTGGAATCATCGGGAATACACAAGGGGTAAACAAAGCCGCAAGACCTCCTAAAAAACTGAAGAAAAATAGCGTCCATAAACTTTCCTCAGGGGCTGTTTTTCCTGAAGAAATTTCTTTTGGCAAGTCTAATTTTTCAGGAGTATCCTTGCTGGCAATGCTAACAGAATCTGTTGTGTTGTTTGTGGTATCCTGTTTAGTAATTGATTCGTCTTTTGGAGACAAATCTGTATTTTTTTCTTCTGCAGCTGTACTTGCTAATTCTTCGTTTTTAACTGGTACATCCGATTTTTTGAAGGTAAATTTTACTTCTTTTTCTCCTGGAGGCAGACAGCTGTTATCGTTGCAGACCATAAAAAATATTACGGCATCAACAGTAAAAGCATCGTTTGTTTTTCTTTCGATATTCTGTGTAAAAACTGCTTTATCTGCAAAGTATTTAATTCGCATATTAAAAACAGGATCGTCTACTTCATGTCCTGCAGGCTCGACTACAGAACCTATTGTCTTGTAGTTTTTAGACTTTGGAAAAGTAAAACTTGTAGGAGCCGGTCCTCCAGATGGAACGTTCTGAGAATAAATATGCCAGCCTTTATCAATTTTAGCAATTATACTCAAAGTATATTTGTTTTCTCCTATTTCTTTTACTGAAGTAGTAAATGAAACGGGATCGTAAATTTGGGCAGTAAGATTGCTTATCGCAAAGAATATTGCGATAAAAAGGAATATTTTTTTCATGATGTTAGAGAAATATACTTATTGTATTTTTTTATCTAAATGTTGTTTTTAAACACATAGAATCATAGGACTTAGATTGTCTATAAAAGGCATTTCATTTGTTTAAATAAACATAGATATAGATCTTTAAACTTTGTCAAAGTTTTGAACTTTAACAAAGTTCTCACAATACTTACACAAAGCTATGTGTTGAGAAACGAGTTTCTCTTTTATACTCTTTTCAAAAAAAATAAAATCTATGTTTCTATGTGTTTTAAGAATTTACAATCACTTTTTATATCGAGCCAAAATCCACTTTGCAATATCATCTAAAACTTCAGGGGCAAAAACTTCATCAAGTTCTTTGGATTCACCTTGCGTACAAGTTTTACAATGCTGATACATATGATTTAAACCCGGATAAATCTTTGTAGTTAAATCTTTAGTTCCCAAATATTTTTTGAAAGATTGGATATTCTCTACAGCAGGAACCTGAATATCTTTGTCTCCATTTGCTATAAATACCGGAACTGTAATCTTTGGCAGAAAGTTTTCTGGTTTGTAATGAATCGTGTAACGATACCATTTTCTATCGGCATCTTTTCCATAACGGTATAAGAAAGTCTGGTCACGTCCATCCCACATTTGTACTTCTTTTAAAGTTGTGGTGTCTTGTTGCTGCATCCATTCTTTTAGTTTTATCTCCATTGCCGGTTTTGTCGATTCGTTGTCTTTGGTATTGTAAACTACGTTGAACATGATGTTGTACATTTCCATCTGTTTGGCTACGACTTTATCTGAGAATTTATAGCTTTTTAAAATGGCTGTATTCTGCAGATTCAACATTTCTAATCCGCTTACCCCAACACCAGAAAGACTAATCATAAATTTTACATCTTTATTTCGTGAACTTACGATTGAGGCTATCATACCGCCTTCGCTGTGTCCGATTACTCCAATAAAAGAGGGATCTATGTTTTTATCACTTTTTAAATAAGCGATTTGTTCTTCAACATCATTAGCAAAATCTCCTGTTGTGGCATTTTCAAAATCTCCAGTAGTTTTTCCATATCCACGGTCGTCTACACGTAAAGAAGCGATTCCGTTTTTTGCCAGATAATCAGCCAAAACCGTGAAAGATTCTCTTCCCATAAAAGTATAATTTCGATCGTGTTGTCCTGTTCCTGAAATTAAAATGGCTAAAGGATATTTCTTTTTGTTGTTCGGAATTGTTAATGTTCCTCCATAAGTAAGTTTTGTATTTTTCCCTAAGAAAGTCATATCAATTACCTGATACGGATAAGGTTTCTGCGGATGCTGTGCAAAAAACAAAGGCGTTATTTCGTTTTGCTTTTTCAAAACAACCGTTGCATTTGGAATTGAATAATGATTAAAAACTCCTTCAACTGCAGTTTTATCGGCATTGTACTTTCCTTTAAAAGAGAAATTATACATTTCATTTTTAAAGGAAATACTATCCTTATTTTTACGAACTCCAACCTTTATCGATTCGTACTGCTGTTCTGGGATACTTAACAAAAGGGAATCTTTCGCGTTATCAAAATCGCCTTTCACCACAATTCGGTACGAATGGTACTGTCCCTGCCAGATGGTTTGTGAAAAACCAATCTGACAGCACAATACTGCTATACTGAGATATAAAAAATTAACAATTTTCATTTTATAACTTAACTAAATTATTTTTTCTCAGCTTTTAAATAATCAACGATAATCGAAATTTCGTCAACCAATTCGCTTGGGCTTCCAAAATAACCATTAGACATCCATCTTAAATTTCCATTTTGGTCGATGATCATTTTTTCAGGAATTCCAGAGAAGTGAAATGCTTTTGAATACTTATCATAAACCGCATCGAATTTTCCTGTTTTTGGATTTTTACTATCATACAGAATTGTAAAATCAAAACCTTTTTCTTTAATGAAAGCCTGAGTCTGCGCTTTAAAATCTTTAATGTATTCCATTGTATCTACAAAATAGAATTTCACATTATCATCGGCTTTGTATTTATTTACTGCCATATTCATTCCTGGCATTGCATTTTTACAAGGCCCGCACCACATCGCCCAGAAATCTAAAACTACAATTTTACCTTTTTGATCGGCTAATTTTACTTTTCCGCCACGGCTGCTTTCCATTTCAAATCCATCAATTGGAAGATTGATTAATTCTGAGATTAATTTCTTTTTATGCTCTTCATTTTTATCTGCTTTTAAAGAATTTAAGTAAGTCTCGAAATCAGCTTCTTTTTTACCTTCTTTTAAATACAAATCTTTTAAAGTTGCAATTATTACAGGCGTAACTTGGTTTTGTTTTGCTGCTTCTAAAATATAAGCTTTAGCTTCTTCGGTCTTTCCTTCTCTTAAAAGCATTCTTGAATATACTTCGTTATAAGAAGCATTTTTAAACTGCATTACAGGTTTTATTTTGTCCAAATATTTTCTTTCTAAATCATAATTTTTGAAAATTTCCTGAAGTTTTGCATACGTAAAAAACTCTCTAGCTCCAAAGTTCAAACATTGCTCCTGCCATTCTTTCAATGATAATTTCTGTGCATATTCCTTTGGAACAAATGCTTCTCTGCTTTCTAATTCTGGATAAATAACATCTGCATATTTTTTCAATGTTTCTAAGGATGTTTTTTCGCTTCCTTCCTGATCTCTGTCAAACGGAATAGATACTAAATGCCAAGCGTAATCTAATACAATTCCGTACGAAGCTTTTTTTACATTATTGATCGCATAATTGTAATCTTTGTTTTTTACGATATAATTGTAAGCAATAGCCTTGTACATTTTATCGTAAAAAAGTGCTTCTGTATCAGTTAAAACATCTTGAAAGTTACTTTGCGGAAAATTTTTCTCAAAGGCATTGTATAAAGCTACTTTTTTATTGAAATCAGCCTCATTGAATATTTTTTTAATCTCTAAATCACGAGCCCAAACGCCATTTGGATATTTAGTCACTAAAACCTTTTGAACAGAATCTGTGAAGGCTTTATTGGCTGGTTGCGGCATTAAACCTAATGTTTTCTGAATTTGATACTGTGTAACGTTGCTTAAGTTATTTTCACTCAAAATAAAACGAAGTTCTTTCTTGAAAATCGGTGACACATCTCCTTCAGTTGACTGTTGTTTGAATTTTAAACCATAAGAGAAAACATTTTTACGTGTTTCAGGATGGTATTGCAATTCGTATTTAATCCACATCAAACCTACTTCATCTCTTATATAAGCACTATCGTGCACGACATTTGGAACTTCATCCATAAATGCTCTGCTTCGTAAAAGTCCCCAGCCTGTGTAAGCTCCTGGAACTTGTGCAAACATATAAGCATGAGGCATTTTTTCTCCTCTATCTACAATGGTATCCGATTTAAAAACACAGTTGATAAAAGAAGCGTGATCTGAAAGCTTCATCTTTGTAGTCCATTTTTTAGCTCCATCAGCTTTCAAAGTGATATCGTTTATAAGCCATTTAAAGTTATCATAAGTATATACGACTCCGTTTACATATTTCGCATTGGCAAGCGGTCCATTAGACGCATCATACGTTAATGTAACCTCGTCTCCTGGATTTGGATGTTCTGGCGAAAGCTTAATCGCCATTTCTTGAGCAAATAAAGTGGTAGTGATACTAAAAAGTAATAGTATCAGTTTGATATTTTTCATGTCTGTTATTTTTTGATTTTAGTGCACTCAAAGAATGATGAGTGCACTTTTATGATTAATCTAATTATGGATTTTGCTGTAAGTTTGGTGCGTAATCGTAATAAATTGGAGCATACGGCATTTGGTAACGATCGCTGTTTGGAGCAAGTGTAAATGTTTGTCCTGCAAAAGTATGTGTAATAGTTCTAGCAAATTCAGGTTCTTTGTTCAATCGTTTCAAATCAAACCATCTAAAATTGCCATGTCCCATCAACTCTCTTCTTCTTTCTGCCAATACTTTAATTAAAGCATCTTTACTATCTGTTGCTGTCATGGCAACATATTGTGTCGCTCTAAATCTCTTTTGTCTTAATTTATTTATTTCAGCCATTGCCAAATCGCCAGAACCTGCCCTTGCAAGACATTCTGCTTTTATAAGCATCATTTCTGGTACTGTTGGTCCTCCGTTTCGGCTTTCTCCTGTTAAACCTTCTTTAGCATAAGTCCTTCCTATTGTATAATCAGAACTAAAAGTACTGGTTGGCTGTGTAAACAATACATAACGCAAATCATTAGTATCAAATGAATCTATTAATTCATTACTTAATGATAAAATTTGCGGTGCATAAGTTAACGAAGAATATCCGTTCCACTTTGATAAAATTAATTCTCTATCCAGTCTTCTGGTTGGAAAAGCACTAAACTCGTAATCTTCCAAGTTGTTTAATGTACTTTGAATTGCTAATGACTTTTCTGCATTTTCTAAAGCCAAAGGATAATTACGCATATACAGATACGTTCTTGCTAAAAGTGCATAAGCCGACGCTCTCGAAGGAAACGCAACATTGTTACCCGAATTAATTGGTTTTAACCCTGAATTTACAGCATCGTTTAAATCGCTTAAAATAATATCATATGCATTTTGAACAGTACTTCTTCTGATATTGTCTGAAACTGTTGGAGTTGTAAAAAGAACAATTCCCAGATCTGTTGCTGCTGTAGTGGCATCATAAGCTTTTCCAAAAGCATTTACCAAAGTTAAAAAGATAAAAGCGCGATGTACTTGTGCTTCACCTTTAATGGCTAGTTTTTGAGCTTCTGTTCCCTCTTTACTTTGCATTACTTCATTGATCACAATATTAGCATTGTACAAAGCACTATACATGCTATTCATATTATAATCTAATTCACCATCAAAATAAATTTGATCTGCCCACTTGTATTGATTCACAAAAGGACGATTGTAATCTGAAGCACTTAATGCAGTCGTCTGAGCTTCATTTTGAAAACTTATATCATCTGATGCTACATCTAAAGCTCCATAATTTATGTCAAATGCATATGTATTATTTAATAGATATCTGTAGTTTTCAGTTTCTTCGGGTATTAATCTACCCTCGGTTTTGATATCAACGTAATTATCACAGCTCAAAACAACTGCTCCTAAAGCTATTATCGTGATGTATTTTAAATATTTTTTCATCTTTAAAAAATTAAAAATTAACATTAAAACCAATTGAATACATGGCCATTGCCGGCAATTTCATGTTAGTTCCCGTGTAAGGTAAAAAGTCAGGATCTAAACCGTCTTTGTTTTTTCTCCAGAAGAAACCAAGATTTCTAGCTGTAAAAGTTACCGAAGCACCTGTTATAGAACCTCTGTTGATTAAGTCATTTAAATCGTATTTTAATGAAAGCTCTCTAAAACGGATATGATCTCCTTCCATAATACGGTTATCTGAAGACAAATATCTCACAAGACTTACACCAGATGAACCTATAATTCCCGGAACTGATGTAGTAGCCTCATCTCCTGGGGTTCTCCATCTCTGGTCAATATCCGTATTTAAATCGTATCTGCTAAATCTTCCTGATCTGTCTACATAACCTCCATAAGTTGGTTTAAACATTACGTAATCAAATTTGTAAGTTGCCAAAATATATAATGACAATTTTTTATACGTAAAGGTGTGGCTAAAACTTCCAAAATATGAAGGGATATTGGTTCCCATGTATTTCATATCCTCAATGTCTTTTAAAGAAGTAAAAGAGTTTACAATATTACCAGACTTATCATATACCTGAGTTCTACCAGTTGCATCTAATCCTGCTGATCTAAAAGCAAAGACACTGCCCAATGGATAACCTTCAACTGGCGGTGTTCCGCCTGATCCATTTAAATACTGACTGAAATTTTGAAAACGAGAATCGGTTACTTCCGTAGTATTGTATGTAACTACAAGACCAGCATTCCAAGAAAAATCTTTTGCTTTTAGAATAGTTCCGTTTAAACTTAAATCGACACCATTTCCAGATAATGTTGCTGCGTTTTGTGTTAACGAGTTATTTTGAACTCCATAAAATGGAGAAATTGGGAACTCTACGATCAAATCTTTACTATTCTTTTTATAATATTCTACAGTACCGCTTAATCTACTGTTTAAGATAGAGAAATCTACTCCTAAGTTTAAGATTGCTGTTTTTTCCCAACGTAAATTAGGATTTGCCGGCTTACTTATTGAAGCATAAGGCAGCTGTGAAAAACTATCTAAATTATTTAAAGTTATATTGGTAAAAGGAAAGACTTCCATATTAATATTACCATTGTAACCATAACTAGCTCTTAAACTTAAACTGTTAAATAAGTTACTGTCTTTTAGAAAAGATTCTTCTTTAATATTCCATCTTGCTCCTGTTGACCATAAAGGTGTTCTTCTTAGTTTTTTATCTACTCCAAAATTGTTGTAGTCATCTAAACGGGCACTTCCTGTAAGTGTATATTTGTTCTTATAAGTATAGCCTGCATTTGCATAATACGATAAAAATCTTCTGCGAACATCTTTATGCTGGTTACCATACTGTAGCGTATAATTATATCCATTTACATCAACGTAATTTAGCGATGGAAGATCTACAGAAGTTTGCGTTTTTGGATTATATCCAAATAATGTTCTACTGTCTTGACTTTCTCTAGTTTCTCTAGCTTCAATACCTGCAATTGCATTAATCAAATGATCCTGGCCAATTATACCATCATAATTTAATTGCCCTCTCATCGTATAACTGCTTGTTCCAAATTCGTTATTTTGATAAATACCTCCTAGCGGAATTGCATGTACTAAATCGCCATTACTGTTTATAGAAGTTGCTGAGTTAATCATATCACGTGCATAGTATGTCTTTTCATTGAACATATTATCATTTGATGTACGTGCATTTTCTATTGAATAAGTTCCTACAGCATCTAAACCTTTTAATAAAGGAGCTGTAGCCGAAATGGTAGCACCAAAATTTAATTCGTTTGATGATTTATCGCTATTGTTCAATTCATCTATATAATTGTAAGTCCATGGTAAATACCCCTGTTGCTCCAAAGCCATAGTTTGTGCACTATAATAACGGTGGTAATAATTTACTGAATTTCCATCATCTCCAACAATTTGATCGTAAGGCAATAACGTATTTGCTGAAATTCCTAGTGGAGAAAGTCCTAAACCATTCATTTTGTATTTAAAAATAGAACCTCTCAAGCTTGTGTTCATTTTTAAATAATTGAAAAGCTTAAAGTCCTGATTTGATAACAAAGTCAAACGTTGTCCGCTATTTCCTTTTGATTGAGTTTCTTCTTTAGAATACGATCCAGACATGAAATAAGAGTAATCATTTTGTGCACCACTAAACGATAAATTATAATTTTGCGTGGATGATGCTTGGAGCAAATACTGTTCTGTCTGTCCATAAGTATTACGATTACGCAATATATCTAAGCCGGCGTTTCTCTGAGCTTCAGAGATAGCACCGCGTTTGTATTGAAACATCAAGTCCATTCCCTGACTAATAGGAGGAGCTAACATATACGTTATACTTGCCGGATCTGTAACCAAATTTTTATCTACAAATTCCTGTTCTAAATTTAAAACCTGAGCTGAATTCATTAATGGAAGTTTTGATAAGGAAGGCTTATTCGAAAAACCATAATTTTGAGAAAAATTGATTCTCGTTTGTCCCTGTTTTCCTTTTTTAGTATCAATTACCATTACTCCGTTTGCCGCTCTTGCACCGTAAATAGAAGCCGAAGCTGCATCTTTTAAGAAAGTAATTTTCTCAATATCATTCGGATTTATCGTTCTGATATCTAATTCTGTAGGCGTACCATCAAGTACAATTAATGGCATTGCATTAGACCCTGTTGTACCTTCAAAAGTAGATTTTCCTCTAATGGCAAGATTATAACTATTTCTGCCTTGACCATCTCCATATGTAGTTCCATAAACAAAAGTGTTATCAGAATCCTGAATATTTAATTGCAGACCAGCAACTTGCCCTTCCAATCTGTGAAGCACATTGTTTACAGGAACTTTTTCTAAATCTTTGGCTGTAATTGCAACATAAGATCCTGTAGAGCGCTCTCTATCAATTTTTTGATATCCTGTAGAAACAATCTTTACTTCATCAAGCTTGCTAACATCTTCTAATAAAACTGGATTGATAATCAAACTATCCGTAACAGTAACCTCTGTTTTTTTGTATCCTAAATACTCAAAAACAAGAACATCGCCTTTTTTAGCCATGATTTCATAAGAACCATCAAAATTGGTAATAGCACCATCTTTAGTTCCCTTTACCCAAACAGTTGCTCCAATTAAAAATTCTTTTTTTGAATTGGTAACAACTCCTTTAATCTTTATTTTTTCTTCTACTATAGAAGTTTGGCTGGTTTTTACTTTTGGATTTAATGCAATAACAATCAATTTATTATTTACAAATTCTGCTTTATAATCGTTACCAATTAATTCTTTGATAACAGCCATAACATCGGCTTTATTTACAGAAATATTTACTCTTCTCTGGGCATCAAATACATCATCACTGTAGAAAAACTCTACATTGGTTTTTCTCGTAATTGTTTTTAAAACGGCAGATACAGATTGGTTTCTTGCATTTATAGTTACTTTTTGCGCATAGGCAAAAGCGACTACATTAAAAAGAAATATCGATAATATTAGGGATTTCTTCATTAGGTCAAGAAATTTATCCCAAAGCGCGGATTTTACCCCACAATCTTTTGCGGATAGGTTTTTTTTCATACTTTTAAATGTTTTGGTTGGTTAATGGATTTCGAACTCTTTTTTTCGACTGAACAAATACTTGCCGGGAAATGCTGCAACATTTTCCGGTTTTCTTTTTTTACTTACTTACGGTTACTTCATACATTTGGTTTACTTTGGTTATTTTATATTTAACATTGGATGATTTACTAATTACGTCGAGAAAGTTATCTATCGGTTCATCTTTTAAAACAATTCCCGTAAACTTAATCTGCTCTAATGCTTTTTGCTCGAACTTCACCTTAAAGTTGTACCATCTTGCCATTTTGATCAAAATGTTTTTCAGGTTTTCATTTTCAAAATAAAACTTACCGTCTTTCCATGCTGTATAAGCTGACGGATCAACTTCAACCACTCTCAAAGCTTCGTTTTTAACTCTTGCCTGCTGTCCTGGTTGTAAAATAGTTTCTTCTGCTGGCTTAGATTTACTGATGTCTGAAACTTTTACTTTTCCTTCTGCAAGCGTTGTTTCAAAGTTTTTATCTTCTTCATAAGCGCTAACATTGAAATGCGTTCCTAAAACAGTTACATTTCCAGATTTGGTTTTTACTGTAAATGGACTATGCGGATCTTTACTTACTTCAAAGTAAGCTTCTCCTTCAAGGTTTACCGTTCTTTTGTTTCCGCTAAATTCTACAGGATATTTTAAAGAAGATTTGGAGTTCAACCAAACTTTTGTTCCATCTGAAAGGCTGACAGCGTAAATGCCACCAACAGGAACAATCAAAGTATTGTCTCCAGTCGAAATAACTCCTTTTAGATCTTTGGCATCATAAACCAAAACTTTGTTTACATTGGAAATTACTCCATTTTTAGAAACAATTTTTTCCTTTTTTGGTTCTAAGGAAACCACTGTACCATCAGCCAACACTAAAGTTGGATTGTTGTATTTTGGTTCAATACTTTTTACAACCACTTCTTGATTCTTTGAAGCTGCATCATTATTCATATAAAAGAAAATAGAAGTGATTCCTGCAAGAAACACCAAAACAGCGGCATATTGCCATATTCTTTTATAATTGAAAAGAGAAATTATAGGCGTATCTTCAAAACCAAGTTTTCCTTTAATTCTTTCGAATGCTGCATCAGTATCAATCGCATTATATAATCTCTCTTTTGATTTTAAAGTTTCTAAATCAATAATTTTCTGATAATATTCTTGATTTTCGGGTACAGAAAGCCACTCTTGCAAAAAAGCCTTTTCTTCAATCGATAATTCTCCCGTAAGCAGTTCTTTTCTTATGAGAGTAGCGATTATGATTTCTTTCTTTCCTTGGGACATATTTTTTGATATTAAGTGTCGGTTATTAACAGTTTAAGTAAATGTTATATAACTAAGAGTACGAAATATCAAAAATGGGTGGAAAGAATTTTGATTTTTTTTAAAGAAAAAGCAAAATAAATAAAAGTTCGGAGTGATTTTTAAGTTTTTCCTTCAATAATTCTATGGCGCGGGCACGCTGAGACTTCACTGTATTCACGGAAATATTAAGCTGATCAGCTATATCTTTGTATTTCATTCCTTCTAAACAGGAAAGTTCAAAAACTTCTTTACATTTTTCGGGCAGCGAGTTTAAAGCGTCTATTAAAGTGGAATATAATTCGTCTTCCAGAATATTAAAATCAAATTCTGCTGTTTCGTCTGAAAGTTTATGATCTAATTCGACTACTTTTTGTTCTTTTTTTAAAGCTAATAAAGAACCATTGCGAACCATTGTATAGAGATACGATTTGACATCGACTATTTTTTCGAACTTGATTCGGTTTTCCCAAAGTTGCAACATGACGTTTTCTACCACTTCTTCGGCGAGAAAACTATCTTTTACAAAAGAGAAACTATAGCTCACAAGACGTGGATACAAAGAATAAAATAGTTCTTTGTAATACGTTTCATCAATTCTGATATTTTCTTGTTCTGAGCTGATTTTCGTCTTCCTTTCTTTGCGCAAATATAAATTTTATATCAACAAATCATCATTTTTACCAAATAATTATCATCAAATTCCTTAAACCACTGCAAAAAAGTAAGAATAAAATGCTGATTTGTATTTTTCATCATTTGCTGTTTTCTACTAATTTTCTTCTAAAAAATATCTTCTTTCTATTTACGTAAAAATATGATTCTTTAGTTTTTAGAAAAAGGACAATCTTATAATCAAGGATTTATCTAATGAGGATATTTTTCAGTTTGGAGACAAAAATTAAAACATAGGATAAAATTACAAACGATAATAAAACAAATAATCCGTTGGTTATGGCTGTGGGAAAACCGAGCTTTACAGCATCAATAAAAGGGTAAGGATAAAAATCGGTGTAGACACCATGAAATAAGGTATAAACGACATAAATTATTGGGTAAATCAGCCAAAGCATAATAGTTTTAAAAGAAATCTTTTCCAAATCAACATAAAAAAGCCAGTAAAAGAAAAATAAAATAGGCACAACGGTATGAAAAATTTCGCTAACAATTCTGTGAAGTCCTTTTAAATCGACAACTTGACGAAGTAATAAATTAAAAACTAGTCCCACAATTACAATATAAACGGTTATAGCTGTTATTGTTGCATTCTTTCTGAAAAAAGCGCTTATCTTAAATCTTCTTCCAAACAAATTAAAGGTACTGCAGATCAAAACAACAGAATTGGTAAGAATCGTAAAAAAACTGAAAAAGCGGACTAACGCACCGAAAAGTGTAAATTCAGATTGTTCTATTAATAAATAAAACTGTGTTGGAAGTGCGTAAAGTTCCAGAGCTAAAATAATTCCTAAAAGAACCTCATTTCCTATTTTTGTGGTATTTTGCTTTTCCATAATTTACTTTATGTCAGAATACTAAAATAGGAATTTCAATTGAAACTTTTACAGAACTCTCTTTTGATTTTCGCTTTCTTTTATTGTTTTTTCGAGACGCGATTGTCTGGTCTTTTCCTGCTTTGCGCTCATAATCCAATGAATCATTACTTTTTTGTATGAAGGTGCTTGTTTTTGGAAAAATTCCCAACCAATTGCGTTACTTTTAAATTGATTTTCATATTCCAAATCAAGTGGAACAGGTTCTTTTTCGTGCGAATAAATTTTGGACTTACTTTCGGTTCTAAAGCTAAAGGCTTTTAAACCGGCATCTGTCATCAACCCGGCTTTAGTCAAGTCTTCCATTTTTTGAATATTAATGGCGCTCCAAATACTGGAAGGTTTTCTTGGAGTAAAACGAATCGTATAACTATCCTTGTCAATAGATTTTCTGACACCATCTATCCAGCCAAAACAAAGCGCCTGATCTACAGATTCTGACCAGCTCATAGAAGGCTTTCCACTTGTAACTTTATAAAAACCTACCAAAAGTTCTTTTTCGTCTTTGTGGTTTTTCTCAAGCCATTTTCTAAATTCTTTTTGATTTTCGAAGAAAGTTGGTGTCATTTTGTTTTTATAAATATATAAGAATCCTTAAAACTTTAAAAGTAGAACGAATTATTACAAAAAACAATAATTATAAGAATTAAACTACTTTTTTATTTGTTTTTTAATTATTTTTACAAAAATTAAGACTAAATAAAATGAAAAATTACTTACAAAAACTAGCCTGTCTAATAATATCACTTGTCCTGTTAGCTTGTTCTTTCAATGATGGATTACCTGATGAGCCTCAAGAACAACCAATTGCAGCGTTCTCTCATAAAAGTGATGGAAAATCACCTACAAAAATTGATTTTCTAAATGAATCTATAAATGCAACAAATTATCTATGGGATTTTGGCGATAACACAACCTCCTTAGAGAAAAACCCGAGCCATACATACATTTATCCTGGCACTTATATAGTAGAATTAAACATATCTGGTTCAGGCGGAATAGCAGTCATAAAAAAAATAATAATAATTTCTGCACAAATCACGCCAATTACCCCAACTACTCCAACTACTGTAAAAATTACAAAAGTAACTGTCGCTGAGATGCCTTTTAGTGATGAAAATGGCAACAAATGGGATAGTTTTAATGTACAATTTTCTATTGTAGATGAAGAAACTTATAAAGACCAAACATCTTCTTCAGTATTTAAAAATATCTCAAAAACACAATTACCACTTTCATGGACTCTATCAAGTCCTAAAGTAATTACTGATTTATCTAAAGAATATGAATTTTCAATAAGCAGAATAGAAGGATTGTTTGGCTATAGAATTGGTGGTCATATGTTTGCAAAAATGATAGATTATACTACTGGTACAAACAAATATCCAAATACAATTACTTTAGAATATAATGACCCATCGGTGCCCAATCAAAAAGTTACTTTTATTTTGGATATAAACTGGCAATAGTCTTCTATTGTAATATTTATTAAAGTGCTCTTTTAAAACATTTTAAAGAGTACTTTTTTTTATATTTGAAAAACAACCCAAACCTTTATTTTAATGAAAAATATAATCTTCATTTTTATAGTCCTAACCTTTTACAATTGCCAAAACAAAAAGGAAAACTATAATTTAAGCGCTGAAAAAATTAAAGATATTAATGAAGTAGTTGAAGCTGTAATTATTCAGGACAGTTTAGATGTTTTTTCTAAGAATGAAGATTCTGCTATGTTTTGTAATGAACTAAAAAAATTAAATATTTTTATTCCCGAAAAAAGAAAAGATGGGATACCTCAACCACCACCTCCGCCACAAGATATTTACATTACTTCATTACTAAGTGATAAAACAGCAGGAGAAACATTCTCTCCAAAAGATTCTTTATACCTATTAAACCAAAATTTAAATCCTGAAAAATTAGAAATTGAAGACAAACTTATAAATAAATTGAATTCAACTACCATTGAAGAAATGCTTACTAAGCGAAAAAAACATCAATTGTATCGATTTTATCAAATGACAATTCCCGTTTTTTCGATAGATAGAAAATTAGCTTATATACAACTCAATTATCATTGCGCTGGACTTTGCGGGAGTGGAAAAGCAATTTATTTGAAAAAAGTAAATGGAAAGTGGAAAATAATAGAAAAATGGGAAACATGG
This sequence comes from Flavobacterium quisquiliarum, assembly GCF_019308285.1. GTDB lineage: Bacteria > Bacteroidota > Bacteroidia > Flavobacteriales > Flavobacteriaceae > Flavobacterium > Flavobacterium quisquiliarum. The sequence continues at coordinate 231,132 of NZ_WWEM01000020.1, read as the reverse complement.
ATTAGTTAGAAAAAAATAAACCATATTAAGTCATATAAGTTCAATCAAGTCAAAACTTAAAATCACTTACATAACTTATATGGTCCAAAAACTTTGCAACTTAGCTCCCGATAGCTTTTGGGATTGCGAGATTAATTCGTTTTAACTTCAATAATCGAAGATTGTAAATTTTGACTTGTCGCTTTCAACTGAATATTTTCCTTCTTCCCATTCGACTGAATAATCGCAATGCATTTTCCATTAAACAATTTACAGGAATTGGCTTTAAAAGAATCTAGATTTGCCTGATAACCATTATCAACACCAACTAATTTTCCACCGCCAGAAACTTCAAAATTGATTAAATCCATTGCGGTTGGCAATAAGTTTCCGTCTTTATCAGTCATCGAAACTGTTACGTAAACCAAATCGTAAGTGTCGTTTTTAATTGATGTTTTTTCAGCTTTTAAATCAATTTTAGAAGCTTCTCCCGCTGTATGAATTTCCTTTTCTAAAACTACCTTTCCATTCTTTCTTGAAACCGCTTTTAAAGTTCCTGGCTCAAATTTTACACGCCATGAAATATGCAAATCATCATTTTGTTTTGCTTTTTTCCCGAGAGATTTTCCGTTTAAGAATAATTCTACTTCATCAGCATTATTATAATAAGCCCAAACTTCTACTTCCTGATCTTTTTTCCAGTTCCAATGCGGTAAAATATGAAGAACAGTTTTATTCGACCATTCGCTTTGGTACATATAATACACATCTTTTGGAAGTCCCGCTAAATCGACAATTCCGAAATAAGAACTTCTTGCAGGAAACGGATACGGATCTGGTTCTCCAATATAATCAAATCCTGTCCAGATAAAAGTTCCCGCCATGAAATCCTGACTTTTAATTGTTTTCCAATTTTCTTCGTGCGTAGCTCCCCAATACGATTTTACCTGATCATAAGCCGAAACAGTCCAATCGGCATTTCCATCAAACGTAGCGCCGTGTTTTGTTGGCCACGCTTTAATTCCGTCTGGAAAATCATAATGTCCACGAGTTTCTAAAGCCGAAACACTTTCTGAAGCCAATATTTTTTGTCCTTTAAATTTCGTTGGAAAATCTTTATAATCTTCGTGTTTATAATTGAATCCCAAAAGATCTAAAGCACCAGATTGGTAAATAAAGTTTTTCTCAATTACATTTTCTGTCAAAGCCGAAGTTACTGGACGAGTTGTGTCCAAAGATTTTACAATTTTAGCCAATTCTCTTGTAATCGCAATTCCTGTCGAATCAAACTGTTCTCTAATTTCGTTCCCAATACTCCACATCATAACCGATGGATGATTACGGTCTCTTTTGATAAAATCTTCTAAATCCTGTTTGTGCCAGGCATCCCAGTCTTTGTGGTAATCGTTAGTTACTTTTTTCTTTTTCCAAACATCAAAAGCTTCGTCTTGAACGATAAATCCCATTTCATCGCACAATTGCATCATTTCCAAAGAATGTGGGTTGTGAGACATTCTAATAGCGTTTGCTCCCATTTCTTTCATCAAAGTCAGTTTTCTTCTAACCGCATGAATGTTTTCAACCGCACCCAAAGCACCATTATCGTGATGCAGACAAACGCCGTAAATTTTAGTTGGAACACCATTTAAAGAAAATCCTTTTTCTGAATCGAAATTAAAAAATCTAAATCCGAGCGGAGTTTCATAATTATCAACTAGTACAGATTTCTCGTAGATTTTTGTAACAACTTTATACAAATATGGATTTTCAGTATCCCACAATTGTGTTTTTAGAACATCAAGATTATGCACCTTGGTTTCAAATGTTTTAGCTCCAATTTTCTCAATAGAAACTTTATTTGCCACTTCCTTATTTTTAGCATCTAAAATAGATGTAACCAATGTAAATTCTCTGGCAGTATCATTATCATTATCGATTGTAACTTCTAAATGTACTTTTGATTTCTTTGTTGAAACTTCAGGCGTGGTGACAAAAGTTCCCCACTTTCCAACATGTAATTTTTCGCTTGTAACCAATCTAACATTTCTGTAGATTCCAGAACCTGTATACCATCTTGAGTTTGGTTGAGAATCATTATCAACTTTAACCGCGATAATATTGGCTTGTCCATAATTTAAATACGGAGACAAATCATAACCAAAAGAAATATACCCATTTGGGCGAAATCCTAATGATTTTCCATTTATAAAAACTTCACTGTTCTTAAAAACACCATCAAATTCAATAGAAATAGTCTTGCTTTTCCAACTCGCTGGAATAGTAAAAGTTTTACGATACCAACCTTTTCCTGCTGGCAAAAATCCTTGTGCTTGTTTGGTTTTAGCATCTTTGTCAAAAGCGCCTTCGATACTCCAATCATGTGGCAATTGAAGTGTTCTCCAATCAGAAGCATTGAAATTGCTATTTACTGCTTCGGGATAATCTCCTAATTTAAAGTTCCAGTTTTTGTTGAAGTCTTCTACAATTCTGGCTTGTTTTTGTGCAAAAACTGATACTGAAAACAATAAGGCAATTGTAATTTTTTGAAATATGTTTTTATGTTTAATCATGAATATGTTTTTTATTCTAATCTTGTTTTATACAAAAGTATCCACAACGTATTTGTAGAGACGCACTGCAGTGCGTCTAACACAAAGTATGGACATTTGGAGCGTAGACGCACTGCGGTGCGTCTCTACAATGCAATCCTAATTAAACCTCTGTCCCTTTGTCCCTCTGCATCTTTGAACCTCAAAAAAACCTATTGAAACTCGAAATTGTCCAACATCAATCCCTTTAAATCATCACCTTCAAGTGTTATTTTATAAGTTCCTGCATTAATATATCCTCCTGATGTTGTATTCAAAATCTTCCATTTTTCTGTCGAAGAAGGAAACTCAATCATATCATTTCGCATTAAAATTCCATACGCATCTTCCATTTTGAATTTCACTTTCATCGGAGTTTCATTTCTATTCATAAAACGGAAACGCATTAAATAAATTCCGGCAACTCCAGGTTTTACTTCAAACTCAATGCTATTGTTTGTCTTTTTTGTGAACTCTATATAGTCAGCTTTTTTGAAATTTCCTTTTTCGATTCCTGTTCCCGTTGTTTTTGTCTTTTCGGCTTCGATAATTACAACTGGTCTCGAATCGTCTTTTTCGCCCATGTCGTAAGTTGGAACCACTGCAATTGTGTTTATGTTTTCTGAATTATCAAAAAGAACCTTCTCGTCTTTCTTTACTTTTTTAGTGAAAACATCAAATGAAATTCCGTTGCTGTTTTTCGCTTTTTCTTCTATTTTTTTATATTCAGAAAATCGCTCTAAATTCAAATTTTTATTATCTATAAAAAGATATAATTCTGAATCTTCTTTAGCTGTAAATGATCCTTTATTTTTAGAATTAGATGAAAACTGTAAATAATCTACTCCAAAAATCTCAGAAGGCAATTCGGTAAAAACAACATCAGAATCTGAATATTGTTTTGAATTAATATCCAGCCATGAAGCTATTCTGTTGGTCTTATCATAAGAATCTAAAACCAGATTCTGAATGTTTTTTGAAGATTCGGTTGCTGGTCTTGCATGAATGTCTTTTGTCGCAATCGCAATCGCAGAAATGATCGCCTGCGAAGCTTTTACATTTGGAAACGAAATCACAATTTTTCCGTTTGTGCTTTTTACTTTGAATGTTTTCTTCAAAGCGTTATCATGTCCTGCTTCTGCCCAAATATCAAAATCTTTTAAAACCACATTATCGTTGATAGCAACGTCAAACAAACGCCAGCCTTTGCAGTCTAAACCTCCGCCAGTTCCGTACCAAGGTTCTGTGAAATATAATTCGACTAAATATTCTCCGTCAGATGCTGGAAATTCGTAACGCAGTTTATCAACTCCGTATCTAAAACTTTGAAATAACTCAGGATCTTTTGTTCCGTTTATTGGATCGAAAGTTGTTCTTTGACTGGCAAAAAAGTCTGGTAGTTTTTCAAAATTATCTGTCCACGATAACGAACCCCAACTATTTTGTCCATTTTTATGTGTATCGGTAAACCAAGTATTTCCAGCAGAATCTGTCAATTCTGAACCTCCGCAATTAACTCTGTAAATATAATTGTAACCAGTTTTGGCTTTTGTAATATCAACTTTATTGGTTGTTAAAACATCAAAACTTGGTGCTTTTGGAAAATTATTTAAAACAATATAATCTTTAGCAACCGCTTTCCCATTTACATAACCAACGGCATATAAAACATTGTATTGAATATTGACATTATTGAATTGAAAATGCTGACCAATTCCTGGATTTTTTAGTTTTCCTAAAGAAGATTTATTGACATCGTTGAACAATTCTACTTCATCACAATTCGAATAAATATCGATTCCGTTTTTGATTCCTGGTTTTTCCCAACGACTTGGCCAAGTATGCGAAACGATATACACCATTGGATTGGTTTTGTTTGAAACATAATTCGCACGATACATATAAAATGCATCCAGAGGTTCTCCCCAAATCGTAAAAAGTCCTTTGTAATTGACTGGGCCTACTTTGTCAATATCTCTAAATCCTTCTCCGTTTTGCACACGTCCAGGATTTTCATGCGAAGCAAAAAGCCAGTTGAATTGTCCCGCAATTTTATCTTTTACCGATTCGGCTTCTCTAACTTTAATTTCCATTAATTGAGAAAAACGGTTTTCGCTTAAAGTTCCTTTTTGGTCAAACTCACCTTCAGTATGTAAATCGGCTGAACGCCATGCGCCATATTCTCCATTTAATAACTGAGTTGTCATTTCCAAATGGTATTTTAATGGATCTCCACCATAAGTTCCCGACCAATTTTGAACTACATTCCAATCTGTTCCTTCTCCTCCGTTACAAGTTGTTACGATTCTTTGCGATGCTGATAACGGATCCATTTCACGGATAATCTGCGTGCATTCTTCGGCAAATTCTTTTGGAATTGTGCTTTCATTCTGCAATCCCCACATGACAACCGATGGACTGTTTCTGCGTTCCTTAATCCACTCTCGTAAAAGAGTTTTAAAGTTTTCTTTAAACTCAGGCGTATCGTACCAAATATGTGCTGAAAACTGGCTCCAAAACAGGATTCCGTTTTCGTCTAATTCTTTTTGATATAATAAATTATGAGGCTGATGTGCTTCTCTAAAAGCATTAAATCCGCCTGCTTTGATCTGTTCTATTCGGGAATGAATCATTTCATCTGAAAACGAATGACTTTTTCCAATTAAATGTTCGTATTCGCAGACACCATTTATAAAAACAGGTTCATCATTGATGAAAAAACGATTGTCTTTTCCGTCACGGCTAACCGGCCAACTTACCCAGCGGATTCCGTAAGGCGTTGCCAGCTGGTCGATTATTTTTCCGTTTTCATAAACCGAAGTAACTAATTTATACAAATACGGACTAGACGGTGACCATAATTTCGGGGTTTGAATCTCTGGAAGTGTTTGTGCTATTTCTTTTGTTTCTCCCGAATTGATTTTGTTGTCGCTTTTAATAATAACAACTTTCTTTCCTGAAGCATCCAGAAGAATATTTTCGATAGTTAAATTTCGTTGTGAGGTGCTGTAATTCTTGATTTCTGTAGTGGTATGAAGAATTGTTTTTTCTTTTGAAACCGATTTATCATTCCAAATATGAACACCAAACGGCTGAATTCTTACATCGTTTGTAATTACCAAAGTAACAGGCCTGAAAATTCCCATTGGTTGAGAGCCTTCTGAAAATCCCCATTCTCCTGAACAACCTCCGCAAACCCAAGGAAGATCTGCAATAAAAGAAGGATGTGATGCTTTTACTAAAATGATATTTTCTTTGTCGAAAGAAACCGCTTTGGTAATGTCTAAAGTAAAAGTGGTTCTTCCGCCTTTGTGTTCGCCTACTTTTTTTCCGTTTACCCAAACTGTCGCATACGAACTTACGCCTTCGAAATAAAGAAAATGCTGTTTTGAACTGTCTTTTTTGTCAAGCCTTAATGTTTTTTTGTACCAGGCAGTTCCATGCAAATTTCCATGTTTTGTTCTTCTGAAACCATAATACTGATCCCAATTGTGAGGCACACTAACCTTCTGCCAATTGGAATCAGTTTCTGGATGGTCTACAAACCTCTCTTCTTGTGCAGGAAGATTTTCCAAGATTACGGTTTCCCAAGATGAATTCAGCGAAATTTCTTTACGAAACTTCCCTGAATCTTTGCTCTGACTCCAAACAAAGCAAAGACTTGAAAAAAAACAAAAAATAAAAAAAACTATTCTATTCATATTTTCTATTTCCTGCAAGGTTTTCAAAACCTTGTAGGTTTAACTTTTTAACGTTCATTTTAGATACCTACAAGGTTTTGAAAACCTTGCAGGAAACGTATATGTTTCTTTAACACAGACCTAACAAGTTTTAAAAAGATGTTAGGTCTAAATTAATTACGAGTTCGCGTGAGGGATTGAGGCGGTATCCTTTTATGTAGCGGAGCGGAATAAAAGATATAGCCGAAAGCCCGACCCGGAGGGACACGCCCAAATTATTTTTTTAATTCTAAACTTTATTATACCTACAAGGTTTTGAAAACCTTGCAGGAACGCAAATTAATAAAACAACCAGTCAATAGCTGCTTTCTCTCCTGCATCAATATATCCCACATCACGCGGTGTTATCGTTTGATCTGCATCGATGAAACCTAAAATCAATACTTTTCCTTTTCCTAAATCTAATTTATTCTCGCCCGGCTGGAAAGTATAGGTATGAATGTTTACACGAGGCAACTCTTTTAAATTCATCGCACTTGCTAGAATTACTTCGGCTTGACCGTGGGCATTTCCTGCCGCATCTGTTTCTAAACTTGGCGGTAATAAAAATCTCTTTTGATCTGAATTGAAATAACCAACTACTAATTTAACCGCTTTTGTGTTTCTAAACTTCAAATGCGTTCCTTTTTCGTTTTGATCATTTTCTACAAACGAATATCCTCTTAAATTTTGAAGTTCAGGAGCAACTTTAGTTAACTCAGAAATATCTGTTCCATACACTTTTGTTCCTGTTTTAACTAAATAAGTTCCCGGTTTTTCATCAATGAAAGTTACTTCTGCCGTTTTCCAAGGTTTTCCTTCTTTCGTTTCTATTTTACCGTCTTTTGATGCTTTTAGCTTTTCTAAATTTCTTTTGAAATTAGCCAATTCACGTTCGTAATGCGGTAACAATTCAGCCCAAGTTTTGTTGTTTCCGTCGTCTCCTCCAATCGGGATTCGGCGTTGAGCAGTTTGCATACTGTTGGCATAGTAATACGTATCTTTTGTCAGTTTTACCAATAACTCATAGTACTCGATGCTTTTCTCCAAATGAGGCATTGCCTTGTCTAAATCGGTAATATCATTTGAATAACTGTATCTTAAAACCAATAAAGCTGCTTTTACTTTTTCTGAGAAGAAATCGGCGAAAGCCTTATAAGCATGAATATCATTTTTAAGACGTTCAAATTCTTCTTTATCTTTGGTTACGCTGGCTTCGGCTTTGTCGATAGCTTCAACGGCCAATCTTCCGTGTTCTGTAATTTCAGCTATAATCTGAGTTGGAAGTTCACCCGAATGCGGTTCTTTATTCCATTCTTTTTTAGCATATTCCAAAAGCAACTCACCTGCTGGCCCACAAGATTCATGGAATCCTGGATAAACTCTCCATTTTGACGGATTGACCAACTGACTTTCAAACATTCCTAATAGTAAAGTCTGACGGTTTCCTTCCGTAATTCCGAAACGTCTTAATGTTTTTGGAGCAATTTCTCCTGTTTCTTCGTAAGCTTTTAAAATATTGTTGGCTGCTTCTTGACTCGTTCCAAATTTCGCAGCTAAATCATTATCCCAGAATTTAACTTCTTCGTTTCGATCTCTTTTGCTATCCCAAGCATATCTTGCCCAAGCCTTGTACCAAATCCAGTCACGATCCATTTCTAATAAACGTTCTCCTGATTTCGTTTTATCTGCAGAATATGGCCAATCCCAATATGAAGCTTGCGGATATAAATGCAGTGCATTTGCGCCATGAACACTATGCATCGCTTTTACCGTTTTCTGAATAAAATCTGGCGAACCGTATCTAAAAGGTTCTAAATTAGCCAAAATATGAACGTTCTCAATATGAATTGATTTTAAAGCACTTAATTGTTTATGCGTTTCTCCCCAAGGACCGCCCGGCGTATAAGTCGTTAATGATTCTCCTGTATATTTACTTTCTGTATATAAGTTTTTATATAATGGAAGTGATTTTTCCATTACCAAAGGCCCATCGGTATCATGAGAACGCAAAATAATCGGCGGTTCTTCTGTTTTTCCTAATGCCTGTAAACCATCACGAACACCTGGGATAATCGTTTTGGTAAACCATTCTACATCATCATCAACGGTATTGATTGCTTCTCCCAAGCAAACCATTAAGCCAACGTTTGGATATTTTTCGATAAAAGCGGCAATAGATTTTCTGGTATAATCTGACAATAAAGGTGTAATTGGTCTTGAACGATCCTGAGTTTTGATATTAAAATGCTCTGCAAAAGGCTTAGAAACAATAATATTGTAAAACATCTGAATTACCCAGATTCCTCTTTTATTTGCTTCAACGGTTAAGAATTTATAAATTTCTTCGTTCTTTTTGAAATCTTCGTCGCCGACTTCAACCGCAAACGGATATTCTTTTAATTTTACTAAAGAAGCAAAAGGATGACCGTTCCATAAATACAAAGAATTCATACGGTTTTCTACCAGCATATCTAAGTATTTTATCCATAAAGCTTTATCATAAAACCACGGAAAAGTTTCCGGTGTATATGGATATTCGTAAACGTCACGTCCTGGAAGATAAACTGGTTTCTGCATTCCGATGCAGGCTCCTCTTAAAACCATTTCTGGGCTATCATCAATATTAATTTCTGAAGGAAGCTGACCTGAATTTTTAATACGATCTGCTAATTCTAATGCACCATACAAAGTTCCCGAAGCATCTGTTCCTTCAATGTAAATTACATTATTTTGAGTTCGAATCTGAAAACCTTCTTTCTTGTTTAATTTGCTATCGTCGATTTTAGCGTTTTTAGCATTTTTCTTCCAGAAATCGGTTCCTTTTTCTCCAATAACAATTACTTTATCTTTTGATTTTTTGAATTTATCAGAAGAAGTTACGCTAAATCCTTTTGCTGAAAGGGTTTCTGATAATTTCTCTGCTCCAAATTTTGCTCTCGGCGAATTGACATCACTCACAACTGTGATGTTCTGCGCTGTCGCGAAAGTGATATAAAAAAATAAAAAGAGTAATTGTAAATATTTCATGGTATGCTGTTTTTGGGTATTCATTCTAAAATAATCTGCTAGATCTGCTGAATCTGCGTGAAAAAATTATCTCTCGCAGATTCAGCAGATTTGGCAGATTTTCTATTGATTCTTTTGCTACAGATTTAAAAAATCATTTTAATCCTTTTAATCTGTGGCTAAAAAAATTTAATTCTGGAAAATCTTCTTCAAATAAGTCACATTTGCTCCGTAATTGGCTTTTACATTATGCACTTGTGTTACATCACGAGAACGTTCTACAATCAGCCATCCGCTCCATTTCATTTCATCTAATGTCGCTTTGATTTTTGGCATATCGATCGCTTTGTCATTTTCTAACCAAAACTGATCAGTATTCGAAGCATGAATCTGGGCTAAATATTTCTTTCCTAAGATTTTCAATTCTGATGAAATATCTCTTTTATTATCTAAAGCATTAGCAAAATTGAAAGAGCTTTTAATATATTTTGAACCGACTTCATCTAAAAGTTTTTTCTCCTCTGTCGCATCCAAAGAGGTTTCAATTGCAATTACTCCACCTATTTTACCAACTTCTTTTCCTGCCCATTGCAATCTTTTAATTACTTCTGGACGTAACTCCGGATTTTTAACTAAATCCGTTTGTGTTCCTAATGGAAGATAAGCCACTTTTACTTTCATGTTTTTCATGGCCTGAATGCAATCCGTAATCATGGGTGTGATTTCTCTTGTAGCAAAAGATTGTGCATAAAATCCAGACATCGCGATCGAACTTATTCCGACACCAGTTTCTTTCGATTTATCAAGAAATTTTTGTCTTTCAACAGGATCACCTAGTTTGCTGTCGAAAGTTGGGCGGTTTCCTAAACCTCCCATATCCAGTTCGATTCCGTCAGCTTTTATTTCCGCTGCTAAAGCAAAAGAACCTAATTTCTGTCTTTTTAAAATCATCCAATCGCAAACCGCAACTTTATATTTTTGCTTTTTGTTGGATGACTGAGCCGTCGCACAGCTGTTAAATGTTGTTGATAGAACAACAAATAGCGCAACAATTAAATTTCTTTTAGATTTCATGGCTATATTTTTTTTGCCACAGATTAAAAGGATTAAAATGATTTTTTTTTCTAATCCATCCATCTCCAAAATCTGCCAAATCTGCGAGAGTTTTTTTTTCACGCAGATTTGGCAGATTGAGCAGATTTTTTTTAATCCATTTAATCCTTTTAATCTGTGGCTATATCTTTATTACTCTTCTTCGGCTTTTACCGCTGTAACTACTTTTCCTTCGTCACCCGGCCAGATTCCATTTTTAATTGGAAGTGCCACTAATTTGCTTGGATCAACTTTTACATATTTCAGTTTTTCTCTTCTCCAAGTGTACACAATATGCACCATTCCGTCTGAACTTTGAATAATCGAAGGATAAGAATATTGGCTGATTTTTGAATCTTCTAAAACCAAAGCGGCATTCCAGTTAATTCCGTCTTTTGAAACCGAAACGTTTAAAGGTGTTCTTGGTCCTTTTGCTTCTGTTCCCGGAGGTAAAACGTGGTTGTAAACCAATAAATGTCTACCGTCTTTAAGTGTTACGGCATCTGTTCCTGAGTTGTTATTTGGCAGTCCGATTAACTCAACAGCTGACCAAGTTTTTCCGTTATCTTTAGAGAAGGTGCTGAAAATTGCTCTGTTTCTCGTTCTTCCAATCGCCTGAATACTTCCGTCTTTATGAAATAAAATACTCGGCTGAATCGCATTGATTTTTTGTTTTCCTCTTGGAAGTGTATCACCCATTACCCAGGTTTTTCCGAAATCTGGAGTAGATTCCATGCGAAGTCTCCAGCCATCGCCTTCAATGCTTGACGGACATAATAATATTCCGTTGCTTAATAAAACTGGTTTATTTTTGATTGGCCCTAAGAAACCGTCTGGCATTTTTTGTGCTTCAGACCAAGTTTTTCCACCATCAGATGAAGTTCTGATTACGCCCCACCATTCAGATGGTTTTGGGCCTATTTTGTAGAATAACATTAAATCGCCACCCGGAATCTGATATAAAACCGGATTCCAAGTTGGTAATCTTGGTCCTTCTTTCATCACACCGTCGGCAACTTTTACGCCTTCGTTCCAAGTATCGCTTCCTTTTGGTTTGATGGCTACATAAATGCAAACATCAGGATGTCTTTCGTGAGTTCCTCCAAACCATGAAGCAACTAAATCACCATTTGTGGCTTCGACAATTGTAACGGCGTGGCAAGAAGGATAAGGTGCTTTATCGTAAATAAACTGATCTACTAAAATTCCTTCTTTCCATGTCTTTCTCTCTAAAGCCGATTTACAACTTCCTAAAAGGAAAAGTCCAAACAAGACAAATGCTAATTTTGATATCTTCATTCTTAATTAAATTATGAATTATTTTTTTTGACTATAAATACATACCCAACATTTTTTTAGGCAAAAATATTTAATAAGTGTAAAAATAACACCAAAAAATTAACAATGTATCCTGTACTGTCCCGAATTATTAAAAATGCAGATTATTTAACGTTTATCGTAAAATTTCCTGACGAAAGTGTTACCAATATTTGATTTTTCTCTGTTGTATGATTATAAGAAGTCTTTTCTAATTTTTGTTTATTGATGGAAACTGTCGAGACATCACTTGCAGGAAGATATACTATAGCCGATGTATTCGCTGGAATCGTAATATTCCAAACCAATGCTTTTTTATCTTTTTTCCAGTCACTTTTAATTGTTCCGTAAATCGATTCGTATGAAGCGTTTACATAAGTCAATCCAGCATTAAAATCTGGTTTCATAACGATTTGTTTAAAACCCGGAGTTTCAGGATTGCTCTTGATTCCCGCCATATTTTCGTAATACCAAATTAATAAATCGCCTAAAAGCATGACGTGGTTTTGCGAATTCATTGCAGGATCTGCTGTGTTTCCGTTCCAAAGTTCCCAAATGGTTGTGGCACCGTTTTCGACCATATAACCCCAACTTGGATAGGTTTTATTTGATGCCAGTTTGAAAGCCAAATCACCACGACCAAAATTGGTTAATGTTCGCATTAAAAACTGAGTTCCGATAACGCCTGTACTTACATGACCGTTTTTAATTACTTCTACTTCATGCACTAAGTTTTCAAAAACTTTTTGTTTTAATTCTTCCGGAACCATTCCGAAAGTTAAAGGCAGTAAATTAGCTGTTACCGTATTGTTGGCGTAATTATTTTTTGATACATTAAAATATTTAGCGTTGAATGCTTTTTTGATTCTTGAAGCCACATCATCATAATGTTTAATATCATTTTGAGCATTGGCAATCACAGCAAACTTTTTCATGATATTTAAAAGCTGGTAATAAAACGCACTCGAAATCAATTCTCCATCGGTTAAACGTGAAGGATCTTTCGAACGAATTAATTCCAACGATTCTGGCGGAACACACCAATCGCCGTATTTATCTTTAGTCATAATATTATCAACCAAATAGTTTTCTTCCATATAATCCATCCACTTTTTCATGTATGGATATTGTTTTTCTACCACTTTTGTATCTCCAAATTGCTGATACAGCATATCGGCAACCGTGATATAAGTTCCAGGCCAGGTCACATTATCGCCGTAATAACGCCAGAAAGCTGGTGCTACATCCGGAATTCCGCCATCGATAGTCTGTGAGTTTTTAATATCATCTAACCATTTTGCGTACAAAGTCTGATTGTCGAATAAAAAGCTTTCTCCGTAAGCTCCAGTAGTTCTGTCTCCCAACCAAGGCTGGCGCTCGTTTCTTTGCGGACAATCAATCGGCATTCCTTTATAATTACCGCTGATTCCCCACCAGGCATTCTTAAAAATCTGATTCATAATTGGGTTCGAAGAATCGAAAGTTCCCGTAGTCTGAATATCATCATAAACCACTTTTCCAAGAAAATTTTCTAAAGCTGGCTTGGTTTTAAATCCTGAAATCTCTACAAATCGAAATCCGTGATAAACAAAACGTGGCTCCCAAACTTCTTCGCCCTCGCCTTTCAATGTATAAATATCAGTCGTTTTCGCATCACGGAGATTCGCAATGTATAAAGAACCATCTGATTGTAATGATTCAGCAAACTTCATCGTGATTTTATCGCCTGCACTTCCTTTCACTTTCAGTTGAAGCCAGCCCACCATATTTTGTCCCATATCCAGGATATAAGTTCCTTTTGGTGTTTGTTTGATTGAAATTGGTTTTACTTCACGTTTTACCTTCATATTCGCCGACATCTGTCCTTCGTAGAATCCGCCTGGTTCCTGAACGTATCTCGCATTTACCCAGTTTTTATCGTCAAAATTGGTCGTATTCCAGCCATTCATTTCCTTGCGGGCATCGTATTCTTCGCCATCGTATTCATTGTTAGCCAAAATCGGGCCGTCGGTTGTGATTTTCCATGTATCATCTGTTCTGATAACGTCTTTGCTACCGTCGGTATATTCTACAAACAACTGCAGAGCCATTTTCGGCAAACCAAATGACTTGATTTTATAAGGTTTATAATCTTGACGCATGGCAAAAAAACGTCCGTTCCCTAAAATTGTTCCCAACATATTTTTACCTTCTTTCAATTGCGAAGTCACATCAAAAACATTGTATTTTATATTTTTGGTATAGTCCGTAGGAACGGGTGCCAAAACCTGGTCACCAATTTTATTCCCATTAATGTACAACTCGTACAAGCCCATTCCCATGATATAGACTTTTGCGCTTTTGACTTGTTTTTTCAGGTTGATTTCTTTTCGCAGATAACGCGCTGACAATTTTGAATACTGCGAAATGCTGTCATCTTTCGACAATTTTTCATAGCCAATCCAGCGAGTCGATTTCCAGTCGGAATACGTTAAAATCCCGATACTGAAATGTGCTGTTTCTTTTGATTGAACTTCGCCTTTATTTGTAAATACATTTACTTTCCAATAAACGTCTTGTCTGTCTTTTAGCTTTTTTCCACTATAAATTACATTTACAGATTCATCGCTTTGCATCTTTCCGCTATCCCATAAATCTCCATTTCCGGCATTTAATTTTTCTAAACTTGAAGAAGCAATAATCTGATATGAAGTTTGTTTTACATCATTTATATCTGCTTTTATTTTCCAGCTTAATCTTGGCTGTAAAACATCAATTCCTTCGGGATTGGTTAGCATTTCGCATTTTAAATCACTTACACTGATTTTGGTTTGGGCTTTCGCCGAAAATGTAAAAAGTGAAATGATTAAGGTAAGATGTAAAAAAAAGTTTTTCATGATTTTATTTTAAGCTTTTGGCTTTATTTTTTTGTTTCTCGCAGATTTGGCAGATTGAGCAGATTACTTTTCTCTATTTAAAATCTCCTAAATCTGCGAGAGGAAATTATGCTTCTTTTGTCATTTATGACAAACTAAAACTTAATTAATTATGGATTTATAAATCGTCTTAATTTATCAAGTGTACTTAAGCTTTCAAAAGCAATTTTATATTGTTCTAACAATTTACTTGCTTTCCAGCGCATTTTCCACTCTGGATCTTTCAGTTTTTGTCTCAGCTTAGATACTACAAATGAATTACTTTTTAAAACTTCTTCATCAATCCAATCTTGAAGAAATTCCAAAGCCTTTAAACGGGTTTCTAAATCCTTATGATCTAATCCTTTTAGCAATGTCTGTCTAACTTGTCCCGCATTATACGAACTTATATCTTCTACTAAAATTTCATATAAAACTGGAGTTAGTTCTTTTATTTTATTCTGATTTAACGCAATCTGAAAAACTCTGCTAAACTCATCAGAAAGAAAATCTGCCCATTTATCAATATCTTCATCTTCACTCAGCGAATAGTAAATAAAACTGACCTTATCAGGCTGTGTAAAGAGTTGATTTTCACAAAAACGTTTTATTTCATCTAAATCTTTAACAGCTAATTTTTGAACATCTTGTATTGCTTCTTCTGAATCCTCATGTTCAAGGTCATAATATTGCTCTAAAGTGATGATTTGGTCAAAATCATGTATAGGTTCGTAAACAATTTTATTCTCGCTCGTAGTGCTTGGTGTAAACTTTGGAGTATATTTTTTTATAAGTTCCTTAATTTCATTTTCAGACACATCATAATCATCTATTTTTATTTCTATCGTTTTCTGCTTATAAACAAAAGTGAGGTAAAACTCTTTATAGGACAAATTGTACTTTGCCGTGTGTTCTGTTTTCGCAATAACTCTTGGAAATATAATATCTTTCCATTCATAAAAAATCTCATTAAGTTCTAATCCTTCTTGTGAGAATATTATTTTTTTATGAAAATTAAAAAGAGTCATTACCGCCTTTTTTCCATAAACGATGATAAACAAAACAGTAACAATTGGTAAAACCAAATCACCAAATTTAAATCTAATCTTTTCAATATTTATGATTGATAAAAAGTAAATCCCTGAAACCACAAATATCATATTCCATGCAATATGAAATACACCGCCTTTGATTGAATAATTTAATACTGTTTTCTCCAAATTTTATTCTTAACTAAATTTACTTTATCGGTTTAAAATTATTCAGAAACTAACTTCTCCAATTTCTCAGAAACCGCAATTTCCTTCCCGTTTTTAAAGATTCTAAACCCTTTTCCTTTATTATATTTTTCTCCTGTTTTATCCCAAAGAATGGTAATAATATTGCCATGATATAAAACATTGTCCAGACAAAACCAATCCCATTTTTCCTGTGGAATCAACGGATTTACTTCAATCTTATCATCAGCTCTCGGACGCAAACCAACCAATCCAGTAATCACTAAATCATTGAAAGTCGAATGATTGTAGTAACGGCTTCTTTCTCTGTCTCCCATTAACCAATAACCCGTTGTTTCGTCTAAATACTCGCCCAAATAAGGTCTTCCTCTGTAATATTGCGACTGAACATATAATTCCATTTGCTTGAAATAATCAGGTTTACCCACATAATTCTGATTGTAATTATTCAAAACATTGGCTAAAGCAGTTAAAGTCTGCGAACTTGCAAATGGCCAAATCGCGCCGTCCCATTCGCAGGTTCCTGTTCCGTGCGTTCTAAATCTCGGACTTCTTCTTTCCGCGGTTGTCAAACCAAACGGAGCCGAAAATCCTTTTTCATCCTTAATCTGCTCCCAAGCCTTTTCGAATCCTTTTCCTTTTTCAGGAAGATTAAAATACCAAGGAATAAACCCGATGGCTTCTCTAACTTGTGCTAAAGTATCTTTTTCTGTTAAAGTTTCAAAGAACTCACTTTTCTGATTCCACAATTTGGTTTCCACTAATTGTTGTAAAACGTCAGCTTTAGCCTTGAATTTGGTTTCTGTTTCCTTATCTCCTTTCAATTCAGCCATTTTAGAAATTGCTATAGCATTCCCGTACATATAACTGTTTATTGTAGGTCTTGCATTTTGTACTTTACGCCCGCCACTTAAGGATTCTTCCATTCCATCTTTCACATCATGTTGCCAAAATAATCCATCTTTACGCTGACGATCTTTTTCCCAAACGGCATAATCGGTAACCATATCTGGGTACAAATCCAATAAGAATTTTTCATCTTTATTTACCAAATAACGATTATATAAAGCATCGGCTGTCCAACTGCTGAATTTATACAATTTGTTCATTGGTTTTCCATCATTTCCTCGGTACCAGATTTTCACATCCTGCTCAATGTATTTCGGATCATGAACCCATCTAAATTCGTTGATATGATGCCCCAAAGCACAACTGATCATATTGTATTTATCGGC
Organism: Flavobacterium quisquiliarum; assembly: GCF_019308285.1. Lineage (GTDB taxonomy): Bacteria > Bacteroidota > Bacteroidia > Flavobacteriales > Flavobacteriaceae > Flavobacterium > Flavobacterium quisquiliarum. Next base: position 214,061 of record NZ_WWEM01000020.1, on the reverse strand, counting down.
ATAAGAACGATCAACTAAAAACTCTGTGATCGCAAATCCTTGTGGTGTATTTTTGATATGTTTACGAACACTCCACCATCTGAAATAATAGATTTCCTCAAAATTCTGCTGTGGACATTCAAACAACGGAATATTCTTTTCCATCCAAGCCCAAGCACTGTCATTCGGAATCGCAAATTTTAAATTTTCATCCTCCATCGTGTTGAAATAATCAACATAATGTTTGAAATTTTCTTCTTCCAAAATAACCGATTTTCCTTTTTGAGAATGTCCCGCACTTGATTTGCAACCGCTGTTTATACAAGCGATTACTATTGAAAGTGTTATTATTTTATGTTTGAAATGTTGTAACATATTCTAATTATTATTTTAAAACTAATTCTTTGGGCGTGCCCCTCCGGGTCGTGCTGTCCGTTCCCGCTTTTTTTGTTCGGCTGAAAAAGCCTCACAAAAAAGAGCTCCACTTCCATCACTCACGCAAGAGACCTTTACGTTTTCTCACTCCTGCAAGGTTTCTACTCCTGCAAGGTTTCCAAAACCTTGTAGGTGTCTTATTTATTCGCAAACTTTATCATTATAACTACAAGGTTTTGAAAACCTTGCAGGAACGTCCTAAATTTTATATTTCCTTATATCACTTATATGGTTTTAAAATATTTTTAATTTCCAGTAAAAGTATAAGTCTGCCCTGCTTTCATATTCACATCATAAATACTATAATTTGGCAATTGTACTTTAGGCAATTTTGCTTCATTAGAAATAATCGGTTTCTTCACTTCTATATCATAAAACAACGGATTCAGATTTTTTCCTTTTGCTTTTTTAAGTGTAGAACCTTTTAAAGTATTTTCTACTTTCAATCGGCAGTTTCCTCCAATTTTCGAATAGATTTTCAACTCCGAAACTTTATTGTTTTTCCACGTCATATCAATTACAAAACCGCCTCTGGCAACTAATCCTTTAATACTTCCGTCTTTCCAAACCGTTGGTAAAGCAGGCAGTAAATGAATCGCTTCTTCCTGACTCTGCATCAGCATTTCAGCAAAACCGGCTGTGCATCCAAAGTTTCCATCAATTTGAAAAGGCTGATGCGCATCTAACATATTGGGATACGTTCCTCCGCCTTTTCTTTGATCTGCTGTTACCAAATGCAATTGATCCTGAATCAATTTATAAGCGTGATTTCCGTCTAATAATCTCGCCCACAAATTCACTTTCCATCCCATTGACCAACCTGTAGATTCGTCTGTTCTGTAAATTAAGGATTGTTTTGCTGCTTCAAATAATTCAGGCGTTTTAATTGGTGAAATCTGATTACTTGGATACAATCCGTACAAATGCGAAACGTGTCTGTGATTGTCCTTTGGATTATCCCAATCGTCCTGCCATTCCTGCAGCTGATTGTGTTTTCCCACTTTCATTGGAGGCATTTTTGCCAAAGCATCGCCCACTTTTTTGACATAAGCAGCATCAGGAGAAACCAAAGCCGAAGCTTCGATAACATGCGTAAACAAATCAAAAACCAACTGATTGTCCATTGTCGTTCCAGATGCAATAGTCGCTTTTCCGGTTCCGCCTGCGTGTGTATTTTCAGGCGAGCTTGACGGCACAACAACTAAATATTTTGTATTTGGATCAATAACCATAAAATCCAAAAAGAAATCGGCTGCACCTTTCATGATTGGATAAATTTCTGCTAAATACTTTTTATCTCCCGTGTATAAATATCTTTCCCATAAATCCTGGCAAACCCACGCACCGCCAGTCGGCCACATTCCCGAAGCAGCGGAATCTACTGGAGCAGTTACACGCCAGATATCAGTATTGTGGTGTAAAACCCAGCCATTTGCATTGTACATTGTTTTTGCCGTTTCTGCACCAGTCACAGCCAACTCTTTTGCCATTTGCACAAAAGGTTCGTGCATTTCCTGCAAATTGGTTACTTGTGCCGGCCAGTAATTCATTTCGGCATTGATGTTTGTTGTGTATTTACTGTCCCAAGGCGGCGTGACCATATCGTTCCAAATTCCCTGTAGATTAGCTGGTTGTCCGCCTGGCTGTGAACTCGAAATTAAAAGATAGCGTCCGAATTGGAAATATAACGAAGCTAACTGCGGATCAAATTGTTTCGAAAAATCTCTGATCCTTTCGTTTGTTGGTTTCTTAACCAAATCATTAGAACCTAAGTTTAAAGAAACTCTATTGAAAAATTTTTGGTAATAATCAATGTGAGCTTTCTTTATGGTTTCAAAATCTTTTGTTTCCGCTTTCGCTAAATAGTCTTTACTTTTCTCAATTTCATCACCAGAGATATCCTGATAGTTTTTGAAATTGGTTGCAATCGAAATGTACAAAGTCACTTCATCGGCTTTGTTGATGCTTAAAATACCGTTGCTGGCATCGATTTGGCCACCTTTGTTTTTAGCCGTTAATCGGCCTTGAAATTTTACTTTTCCTTTTACGCCTTCAAAGTTAGTTCCAACTCCAGAAAGTATAATCTGGTTTCCTTCTGTCGAAGCCACCGTTTTATCAATCGGACTGTTCATGAAAACATTACAAGTAATCTGTCCCGGGTGACTCGCAGTAAGTTTTACCACAATAACCTGGTCTGAAAATGCGGTTAGAATTTCTCGTGTAAATTCAACACCATTTACTTTGTATTTTACTTTCGCCGTAGCATTGCTGATGTCTAAATCACGATAATAATCGGTATATTTTTGATGTCCATTGAACGAAATATAAACGCTTCCGAAAGTCTGATAGGGCATTCCGTCATTGGTTTGCGACATAATATCCTGCGTTGCCAAATCCTGCGCTTCATCAAATTTTCCGTCAAAAATTAACTGACGAACAATTGGCAATGCTTTTATCGATTTAGTATGTGCATTGCTGTTTGGCGAACCTGCCCAAATGGTTTCTTCGTTTAATTGTAAACGTTCTACAGCTGGATCGCCAAAAACCATTGCACCCAAACGTCCGTTGCCCAAAGGCAAGGCTTCGTTCCAGATGGACGCAGGTTTATCATACCATAATTTTAGGTCGTTACTTGACTGAGCAATGATATTCTGACCTGCTAAAATCAGTAAAATTCCAAAACCTAATTGCTGTATTTTAACTCTTATCTTCATAAATATTTTTTTTCGCCACGAATTCACGAATTTTCTCTAATTATTCTTTGCGTATAATTTCTCTAATTTATTTGCCACAGATTAAAGGATTTTCACTGATTAAAAATCTGGCAGATAAAAAATCCTAATAATCATTTTAATCTGTGGCAGAAAAAAATAATTCGTGAATTCGTGGCTATCTTTTTTACTTCTTAACCTCGTAAACTTTCAGATTTTTTTCTCCGAGCATTTCATATAATTTGTTGATGTCTTTTAAAGCATTTTTTGGCAGTTTTTCTCCTTTATCTCCAAAAACCAACAACTTTTCTTTTGGTTCAATTACACAAGTCGATTCGTCGATTTCGCCTTTATCGTTCTTCACTTTATTCAAATCTAAATTTAAATATTTCGCCATAAACGGATACAAAGCCATACGTTTCGAGATTCCGAAATCATGTCCTTCTTTTGCAAAATGAGCATTTTCGACTAAATCTTTCTTTCCATACAATTCATACGTTCTTTGGATAAAAGGAAATTCCAATTCTGGAACCGCCAATGTCCAATCTTTTCCGTCAGAAACAATCAATTGCGGTTTTGGAGCCATCATAGCTGAAATTTCAGCGTTATTGGTTCCATTTCCACATAAGTGAATTCCACGTCCGCTTTCGCATGGACAACCGCCTGAAAAGTGAGACGAAACCATTACAACCGGAGCTGAAACTTTCACTCTGTCATCAATCGCCGATAAAAACATGGTGTGCGAACCTCCTCCAGAACCTCCTGTTACACCAACTCTTGACATATCAGCATTTTTTAAGGTTGACAAATAATCCAATAAACGAATTCCTGTCAACAATTGGACTGTCGATGCAATACTGTTTCTATGTGTTTCTTCTGGAAACTGTAATAACGATTCTCCCCACGCAAATAAATCGTAACCTACTACAATGGCGCCCATTTTGGCCATCATGGCACAACGGTACTGTTCGTCTTTTCTGTATCGTCCGTCTCCGAAATGCCCGTCTGGCGTAATAATTACAGCCGACTTTTTATTGAGCGGATACGGTTTGTAAATCGATCCTGTGGCATAAACTCCTGGAAGAATTTCCAAAGCTATATTTTCTACACTGTAGTCTTTGTAAATTCTTTTTGGAGTTAAAAGTGGTTTAGACTTGGGCATTGGGGGTGCCTTTTCTAATCCAAATGATGCAATCATACAAGCTTTTAACTCCGTTTTGCGTTTCTCCCATTGTTCTTTGGTCGAATAAAGGCTTTCTAAGTAAAACAAACGCTCTTTTCCTTTATCTACCGAAACTTTATGGTTTTCATATTTGCGTATGATGTAGGTTCCATCGGGTTGTTTAAAATACATCAATTCAAACGGCGCTAGAATATTAGTCAGCGAAAGTGGCAGATTTCCGGGTTCAATTCTCCAGTCGGCATAGTCCAATTCTTTTCCTTTTAATAAACCTCTGTCATCGTTGATGGTTACGTTAAAAACAGTTTCTATTTTTTTTAAAGTCTCTGAAACTGGCTTTCTAAAATTAGTATCAGAAGTGCTTTGCGCATTGGCAAATGTCAAAGCAAAAATGGAAACTAAGAAGATGTATTTTAAATTTTTCATTTTAATATTGTTGTGTGTTGGGACGCTGATGAAATGGTTTCGCTATCGCGAAAACACTGATTTACACGGATTTTTTATTTATTAAAAAAAAAAGAAAAATCCGTTTTTATCCGCGTCTTTACGAAGTAAATCCGTATCATCCGCGTTCCATTATATTGTGCATTCTATTGTATAAATTCCTGATCCTAATTCTAAAACGGGCTTTTGAGCTTTTTCATCAAAACCTACCCTAACCTTTTTATTGTCAATTTTTATTTCTGAATTTTTAGCAACCGGCAATTTTATTGTCGCAGTTGTATTTACTGGAATCTGAACTGTCAGAATAAATTTTCCGTCTTTCTTTTCCCAAGAAGAAGCAATTTTTCCGTAAACCGATTGATAGTCCGCTTTCGCGAAAGTCATATCGCCTACCACTTCTGGCTGAATAAAGAAATGTTTGAATCCCGGTTTTTCAGGATCGGACATAATTCCGGCTAAACTTTGGTAAAACCATTCTTCAATTTGCCCTAACATAAAATGATTCCACGAATTTCCTTTTCTCGGATCCCATTGTTCTGTTAAAGTGGTCAAGCCAAATTTAATCTGAAAACCATAACCCGGCGCATCGTAATGATTGTGCATTTTATACATCGTTTCGTTTTCTCCGTTTCTTGCTAACGTTTGAAATAAGTAACGATTTCCAACATCTCCCGTTGTCAAACGATCTCCTTTTTCTTTGATATCAGCCAATAAATTCTGCATTACTGCCTCCTTGTACTTCGGTTCTACGATATCCATAAAAATCGGAACGGCATTACTAAACTGACTACTTGTTCCGTACTGTTTGGTTTCTTCGTTAAAAAATGCCGCATTGAAAGCCGTTTTAATCTCAGAAGCCAACGTATTGTATTTCTCAAAATCTTCGGTTTTTCCTAGTAATTTTGATGCTTTTGCTACTAAATAAGCGCCATAATAATAATGAGAAGTCGCAGAAAGCGCAATCGGACTATTTTTAGAATATCCTGCAGGATGTGTTCCATAATCGTACCAATCGCCCAATCCGTGAGAAACGATGTTGTTTGTCGCTTTCGTTCCTAAATAATCGACGTACTTTTTCATTATTGGATAATATTTCTCTAATAATGAAGCATCCCCATAATATTCATAATACATCCAAGGCAAAATCACGCCCGTAACTCCCCATTCTGGAGAATCAGTGAAATCGCCTCCAAAAATTACATATTCGGGAACTATTGTCGGAATTAAACCATTATCACGTTGCGAATCCGAAATGTTCTGCATCGTTGCAGGAAGGAAAGTTTGAAGGTTATAATTGAACATTAAACCAGGACCATTCAACTGAATTTCTTCTAGCCATCCTAACTTTTCACGTTGCGGACAATCGGTAAAAACACTTTGAAAGTTACTTTTGATCGAATTATTTATCAATTCGTGTGTTTTGTTGAAAATCTCATTCGAACAGGCAAAACTCCCTGCTTCTCCAGCCGAATTGTAAATGAAATTCGATTTTAAATCAACCAAAGTTGGAAACTCTTTGTTTTTATCTTCTTTGTAATTAATATTTTCAATCTGAACATACTGATAACCGTAGAAACTGAATTTAGGCGTCCATTCTTCAACTTTATCGCTTTTTAAAGTGTAATCATAATAATAAGGTTTTCCAGATCTTCCCTGAGCAATTGTACCCTCTTCATTTAAACCTTCGGCAACCCAAACGCGAATCGTCTGTCCTCTTTTTCCTTTTACTTTGATTGTTGGAAATCCCGAAAGATTCTGTCCCATATCAAAAACATAGAAATTCGGTTTCAGCTCTTTTACGGTTTTCACTTCGTATTGTTTCTGAATCGTAACTGGCGGAGCAGTCTGCGGTCTTAAAACACCTTTTGGCGCTTCCTGAATGACTACTTTTTTCCAATCTCTATCTTTGAAACCTTTTTTATTCCAGCTTCTTTGTTCTAAATTAGCATTATAATCTTCTCCTCCAAAAATGCTATTATAAGTAATCGGACTTTTGCTGTATTTCCAGCTTCTGTCTGACTTTATAATTTCTTCTGAACCATCATTATATTTAATTTTCATTTTAAAGAATAAAGTTGGCGGACCAAAACTCACGAAGAATTTAGTATATCTTTCGGCAAGCGTGTTGTACATTCCGTTTCCTAAAAGAACGCCAATTACGTTATCGCCTTTTTGAAATTCTTTTGCGCTTAATTCGTAAACATTGTAATTAACCGTTTTGTCGTAGTCTGTCCACAGAGGTGCAAATTGGCTGTTACCCACTTTTTTCCCGTTGATAGTCAATTCATAATGTCCTAAACCTGAAATATAAATAACAGCTTCTTTGACTGCTTTTTCTACTTCGAAAGGTTTGCGAAGTATGATGCTTCTGCGGGCCAAAGAATCGGAAGCATTGATAAAGGACATCTTTTTTTCTCTGTTGAAAGTCGCTGTGTGGTAGTTTCTGCCTTCCGGCAAATGACTGTCGGCTTTGGTAATCGCACCGATCCAAGTTGGATTTAAATCTGATTCCAAGGGCGCCGTTCTGAACGAAGCGATTCTACTCCATTTTGAAACTTTTCCTGATTGATTCCAAACTTTAACTTTCCAGAAATATTTGGTTTCGTTTTTTAATGGTTTTCCGCTATAAAGAATATGCAGGTTTTTATTGGAATTGACTCTTCCCGAATTCCAAATATCTCCATCGTCATTATTTAGTTTTTCTTCTGAAGAAGCGACTAAGATAAGAAATGCTACCTGAGAGGCATCGGATTCTTTTGAAACCAATTGCCAACCCAATCTCGGCTGATTCTCCACAATTGCTAATGGGTTTTCTGCCATTTCTGTTGTTAGGCGTACAGGAAGAACTTGTCCCTTAGAAACTACAGTTACTAGAAGACAAACGAATAATACTATGCTTTTAAAAAACTTCACTTTGTATATTTTTTTTTTTCGCCACGAATTCACGAATTAACTCAAATTTTTACTTTGCGTTTAATTTCTCTAATTTTTTCTGCCACAGATTAAAGGATTAATTGGATTATAATCTGTGGCAAAAATTACGCAACGTTTATAAAATAATTCGTGAATTTGTGGCTATTTCAACTTTTTACAACTTCTTAGTAATCAACGATTCGATATTGAATACTGCTTCTGGGATTAATTTTCCGGTTTGAGGCAGGTCGTCGTAATCGTCTGTGTCTGGCGCTGTGTCCGGATTTGGTGAATGTCTCTGTTCTCCTGTTCGGAACATGATTCGCTCGAAACCGTCTGTTGGCGCATAAAATATCTTGGTTGACTCTTTTCCATCGTTTACTTTTATAGTGTACTGACGGTTTTTAGCATCTAATTTAACTGTGATTGTATAGGCTTTGTTTGCTTCATACTTTGTAACCGAACTCAAACGCGCACCATTTTTTACCTTTAATTCTCCATCCGAATCAAAAATCAATCTTACAGAAGGCAAACCTTGTTTGTTTTGGAATTCAATCTGTAATAAACCATGATTATTTTGCTCTGGTTTAACTGTGAAAACAGCTTCCATTTTTGATGCGAAAGGAATTACTCTTTCAGCACGCGAATAGTCAAAATAATCCTGATCTCTTAAAGTCAGCCATTTCTTACCATCAGCTTTCTTTTCGATTTTTGTTGATGCCCAAGAAAGATCGTACGTATTCCATAGTTTTAATTCTTGTCCGTCTGGAAGAGTATTGAAAACGTCATTTACATTTTCTGTTACAACAGAAGTAACGGGAACAGGAATCGATGCCACCCAAATATCTTCTTTGTTCATACTGTAACCTACCCAGATTTTTCCGTCTGGCGGAGTTCCATTTTTTTCTGTAATTCCGCGAACGTATTGCGGACCAGCAGATTTGTAGTTTCCGCCGTAACGCATCGGACTTACTTCTCCATGAACCAACAATAAATCTTTATAATTTAAACCGTCGTCACTTGTTGAAATAGCCAAAGGCCAACGATATTCTGACGGGTTATAAAGCGTTGCATAACGATTATCGGAAGTTTTTTGTCCCCAGATTTTAGCATTGCTGTTTACAAATCCAGGAGCACGCAATGGCATATAATCCCAAGATTTTCCGCCGTTTCTGCTGATTGAAGTTAAAGCATGTTTCCATAAACCTACCACGTTTCCATTTGGCAAATGGTAATAACTAAAGGCTTTGTACGGTTTCTGTAACGGAATTAATTCATCGTCACGATCGGCTTCTTCTACCCATTGTTGTAAAACCAAAGGATCGGATAAAATTTCTTCGCAGGCTTTCTTCAAATCTTTGTCTTTTGATGCGGTATAAAATGGAAATTTAGATTTCGATTTATCCCATGTTTTATTGTATCTGATGAAATAGATTTCGCCGAAACTTCCGTCTTTTTTGATTTCACGGATTACTCGACCAATTCCTTTTCCGTCGTTTGGATCGTCTTTTTCATCCATAGCGATTCCGTAATACGCTAAAGCAAAAAGTCTATTGTCTTTTGAGGTATAAAAGCCCATTCTTTGGTGCATAATTGCATCCAGATTTTTGGCAACGCCTTCAACTCCTTCTTTCTTCCATCCGTCAGGAATTCTATAAATTGGAAAAATCACTTCTGGTTTTGTCCACGTTACGCCATCTTTGGAAGTCATTAATAAAGTTTGACTTGGCGGAATATGTTCGCCTGATGGATCGCTTAAATAGTGAAGATAAAAGGTATTATTCCAATACGCCATCATCGGCTGGTGGTTGTATGTCCATCCAAATCCATCTGCTTTTTCAGGGTGTTCACGACTTGCACGCATAATTTGTGTAGCGTGGACTCCAACGGCAGGACTCAATTGTCCGTGATGATAATCGATGTTGGAAAGTGTTTTACCAACATAACGCACAGTGTCGTTCTGTGCATTTACAGTCGTACAAGCCAAAAGAATTGTGGCTGTAATAATGTTGGTTTTTATGTTTTGGAAAGTAATCATTTTATTATTTTTTAATTCCTGATTAAACCCGACAGGTTTTAAAAACCTGTCGGGTTTACGTTGAGAATAAACTCTTTATTTTCTATCAATTAATCCTTTTAAAACGTCTGCAGAGATTGTTGTAATCGTTCCGTGTTTGTGTCCTTCGGGAAGGCTTATTTTGGAGGATACATCTTCAAAATGAACAAAATCTGTTGTGCTTAACGCTTTATAATTTTTTGAACCATAATTGTCATAATACAATAACCAGTTTTTATCGACTTTCACTACTGTTGGGCCTTCTGATAAATACTCCGTTAAAGGCTCTGAACTTTTTTGAAACGGACCTAAAGGTGATTTCCCGAAAGCTACTTTTATATTTCGCATGGGTCTTGTGTTGTCTTTCAAAACCAAAACATAGTCTTTCTTTCCTTTTTTGACAATCACACAATCGATTACACTGAAACCTGGATCGTAATATAATTTTGTGTCCGAAAACGTTTTGAAATCCTTAGTCGTTACATAGTACATTCTGTGGTTGTTTTTCTCCTCTTCAACACCTTTTGGAAATCGGAACGGAATTGTTGATGCCCAAATAACAATGTATTCTTTTTTTACATCATCATAAAAAATTTCCGGTGCCCAAACGTTTACCACTTCTGGTTCGTTTTTCATCACCGGAATATATTGTTGTTCTGACCAATGAATCAGGTCTTTTGAACTTGAGTAGCCAAATCCGTTTCCGCCTTTCCAGTCGGTTGTCCAAACCATGTGATACATTCCGTCTGCTCCTTTTGTGATGGACGGATCACGCATGATTTTACTGGCTCCGATTTCTGGTTTTAAAAATGATCCTTCTAATCCTTTCCAATTGTAACCGTCTTCGCTGTATGCCAAATATAAGCCTTCTGTCGCGGGTTCTCTAAATGACGTAAAAAGATATAAATCTTTCTTTTTCTGCGAATAACTAATCGCAAATAGTGAAAGGGTTACTATGATGAATATTTTTTTCATTTCTTCTTTTTTCTCCTACAAGGTTTCCAAAACCTTGTAGGTATCTTTATGTTTATTTCAGAATCCTACTGATTGCAAAAAAGCCTAATCTTTCTCTTTAGCCCCGATTGCAGTGGAAATCCTTTTGTACTGGGGTTCAGTACAAAAGATTGCAACGAAAAGCGGGACGATGTTTCCAAAAAAGCCTGATGTTTCTGCTTCTAAATATAATTATTAAATACCTACAAGGTTTTGGAAACCTTGCAGGAATAAACTATTCTATAATTGCTTTTTTATCTAAATCTTTTCCTTTTTTGATTGCTGTGGTAACGTTGTTTAAAACATTGTTTTTCAAGAAAATGTTTTTAGTGTCTTTTCCATCGGCTTCGATAAAAATATCGGTTGGATTGAATGGAAAATTATTGTTGATCAACGCATTTGAAACGTTATCTAATTTGATAACTGGAACTCCTTTTATGGCTGTTGAAGATCCTACGTTGTCTAAAATCACATTTTTTGAATCTGATATTTTGAAAGACGAACCAACAGTTGCATTTACTTTTACATCATGAAATTCAACATCTGTGGCTGTACTTACGGTAAACCCTTCTTTCCCATCCATGTTGATGTTCGAGAAAGTGATGTTTTGAATGGGCATTTCAGTAATTCCAAGAATCTGTCCGGCTTTGTTTACGTTTGAAGCCGTAATGTTACTCATGTGGATGTTTCTGAAAATCGGTGTTTTCTCGGTTACAGGTTCAACCTGAGTTCCTTTATCGTAGAAAAGGCTTAAAACGATAGCTTCTTCTTTGATGTTTTTCATTACAATATTATCTACGCGAATATCTTCTACAACACCGCCTCTTCCACGTGCCGATTTGATACGAATTCCGCGATCTGTTCCGTCAAAAACACAATTTGAAATGGTAATCTTTTTGATTCCTCCTGACATTTCACTTCCAATTACCACTCCGCCGTGACCGCTTAACATGGTGCAGTTGGTGATGGTTACATTTTCTGTTGCTTTTCCGTATTTACGTCCGTCGCCGTCTCTTCCTGATTTAATCGTAATACAATCGTCGCCAACGCTGATATGGCAGTTTGAAATATGAACATTAGTACAAGAAGAAGGATTGATTCCGTCTGTATTTGGCGAATGCGGATTAAAAATCGAAATTCCGGTAACGGTTACATTATCACAAAATTCTGGGTTGATTGTCCAGAAAGGTGAGTTTTTAAAGGTTACGCCTTCAATTAAAATATTTTTGCAGTTGTAAGCTTGGAAAAAAGATGGTCTGAAAAACTTTTTATCAACTGTTCTTTTATAATACGGTTCTGTGTAAAGGCCTTTATTTTGCTCTTCCCACATGGTTTGGTATTTGGTTGGAGGAAGCGGTTCTTTGGCCGTTTCTATTCGGTATACTTCGTTCCACCATGCTTTTCCTTGTCCGTCGATTATACCTCTTCCTGTGATGGTGATATTTTCTACATCTTTCGCATAAAATAAGGGTTGGAAACTTTTCATTACAATTCCTTCGTAACGCATTTCTACATAAGGCAGAAAATCATCGAAATTCTCTGAGAACTTTAAAAGCGCACCGGAATCCAAGTGAATCGTAATGTTACTTTTTAATGTTAAAGCTCCTGTCAAATATTCTCCTGCAGGGAAAAAGATTGTTCCTCCGCCGTTTTTAGATGCTTTTTCTATAGCATTCTGAATGGCTTGGGTGCATTTTATTCCTTTGTTGTTTCCGCCTTCTTTTAAGATGTTTAGCCAGCCGTCTTGTGCGAAAGTGGTATTTAATCCTGTTATGAAGCAGAGTATTATTAGTATATTTTTCATAGTTTATTTTTTGGTTTCACGCAGATTTTGCAAATTTTAGCAGATCAACGCAGATTTATATTTTAAATAATCTGCAGAATCTGCTTAAATCATTTTAAATCTGCGTGAAATATTTTATTCTCATTTTTTGTCATTTCGACGAAGGAGAAATCTTAGTTAGTAGCTCCTCATGCTTGAGCAACTTTATAGAGTTTCTTGCGAAGATTTCTCCTTACGTCGAAATGACAAGATTGTGGATAATTCGTGATTATTTACTCACGAATTGCATTTCACTAATTACTTTTTACTTTTCACTAATCACTTAGTAGATTTCAAAATCAAAACCCAGTCATTACCATCTTCTTTTTTACCAGCGGGTTGAAAATTCTGAGTTCCTTTGTTATCAAATGTTCCGATTTTGGTTTTCTTGCCATTTCTTGGATTGTACCAAATCGCTTCGAATTTATCTCCAGCAATTTTTCCAAGTTTTACTTCTATTATTCTTCCGTTATAAGTGTATAATAAAGCGTATTTTTCTCCTTTTATAGCTGGAATATAATCGTATTTTTCTCCTTGATTCACCACTAAAGAAACATCTGGGACTCCTTCTAAAAATGGCACTTCTTCCAGTAATTTCTTAATGTAAACCATTTGTTTTGCTCCAGGTGCATTAATCGCTGACGTCCATAATTCTTTGTTTCCGTAAGCTGGTTTATCGCCTTTTCTAAACATTTGCATTACGGCGTTGTGTCCGTATGTATAACCTGCACCGCCAGATAAAACCGACCAGTATCCGTAACGGCGAACGTCGTTTGCTGTCCATTTTGGCTGTAGCGTATCATGCAAACCGTGTGGAATTCCTTCGTAAGATGGTTCTCCGTCAAGTGTTGGTTTTGTTGGTTTTAATTCGAAATCTCTTAGGACAAATTTATAATTATCTTCTTTGAAATTCGTTTTTACAGAATCCTGATCGTATCTTCTGTGTCCTGACTGGAACATATTGAAATCTAACCATTTTGCATTATGATAATCATCTGAAGAATCTGTTCTTCCGAACGGATGGAAAGTTACTAATTGATTTGGATTGTTGGTTTTTAAAGTATTTCCAATGGCATTCCAGATGTCCTGAAATTCGTTTCCGTGTGTATCCCCACCGTTTAACCAGATTACATTAGTTCTATTTTTATATCTTTTGGCCAAGAAATCAGCATAAACTATTGCTTGTTCTTTGCTTACTTTGTTTCCTTTTGACACGTTGGTTCCCCAAACCGGGACCATCGCAACATAAATTCCGTTTTTCTGAGCTACGTCTAAAGTGTAATCGATGTGATCCCAATAATCGTATTGTTTTGCGTCTTTGAAATCATTTCCTGCTGTAATCAAAGGTTTAGAAACGTCTTCGTTGATTAAAGCCGGATCGCCATACACGTTAACGGCATTGATGTTATGTAAAACCATCACCTGAACTACATTAAATCCTTTGTCTTTTCGGTCTTTGAAATATTTCTCAATTCCTGCTCTGTCCAGTTTTCCGAATGCCAGCCAGCCTGTGTCACCTAGCCAAAAAAATGGTTTTTCGTTTTCGGTAACAAAATAATGCTGATTTTTAGACACTTTGATTTCAGGCATAGGTGCTTTTGTTTTGGCAGATTGCGAAAATCCGCTTTGTGCTGTCAACATAAAGCTTATACTAAGAGCGTATAAAGATTTAATTTTCAGATTCATTTTGGTTGTTTTTGAATTTATGTTTCTTGGGTTTGGTTGCCACGAATTCACGAATTATTTTTTTATAATCTTTGTGTTTTTATTTCACGCTCCCGATAGCTATCGGGACTGCTGATTTTGGAAGATTTACGCAGATTAAAATTTAAAAAATCTGCTAAATCCGCTTAAATCTTTTTTAAATCTGCGTGAAATTTTTCTCTCACAGATTTGAGCAATTAAACAGAATTAATTCTTTCCGATTAATTCGTGAATTCGTGGCTATCAAAACCTTTTACTTTTTCACTACAAAAAGTACTTTTTCTTTTATTTCAACTTGTGGAATTGTGACTTGTTTTCCTCCGCTTATGTTTGCTTTTTTTGTTACATTTCCTGTTGTTGCATTAATTGCAAATACTTCAAATGTTCCTTTTTCGTTTGCTAAATCGATGGTAATATCCTGATCGTTTTTCATGTAGAAAAGATAGCTTTTTCCTTTGTTTTCCAATTTCCATAGATTGTCTGAAAACGTATTTCCACCAACTAATTTCATTTCGCTTAAAGCGGAATAAAATTGAGGCAATTCGATTTTCGGAATGTTTGGCAATGAAGCTCCCGCCATTAAAGCAGGCCATCCGAATCTTGAAGAACCATCTGTTGAATATAAAATGACTTTTTCAGGATATTTTTCTCTGTATTCACGAACGGCACGATAAACCTGATTATCCGTTTCTTTTCCGGTTTTTAATTTTCTGGCGTGCTGTCTTGGTGCTAAATTTACGCCTCCTTGTGGTGCATAAGCCGAACCATCTTCTTTGTAATACCAATAACGAATGTCAATTACATCAACGGTTTTATTTCTTTTGGCATCATTCAAAATAGCATCCTGAACATCCCTTGTGGCACTTAAACCAATTAAGCCTTTTTTGCCTGTTTCGTCTTTCCATTTTTGGGCTTGATCTAACCAGAATTCCATAAAATGTAACGGACCTGTATATTCGGCGCTAGTTAACTGAATTACGTTGCTGTTTTCCTGAAAGTTCTCAAATGATTTTCTAATGAAACCTTCGTGTAATTTTCTTCTTTGAGCATTCGTAATATCATAAAACTGCTCTGCCATGAAAATACGTTTGTCTCCTGCATATGGTGGCGGTTCTGGAAAGCCTGTGCTGTTGATATTGTTTGCTGAACGCCAAGGCGAACTTGCCCAATGCGCTCCTGCTTCTAAAATATTGTGTTGAAAATATTGCTGGTTGATTAACAGTTGTCCGTTTGGTTCTGCCAGTGTTGCAAACTGCGCTAAACGGCTCCAATACCAATCATTGAACTTTGTTAAATCGTATTTGCTTAAATGATCCCAAGCGAAATCTTTTCCGCTTCTTGCGAAAGGCTGTTCGTAAAACGGAGGCCAAACATCGTCATCAAATCGGCGAACACGTTCGTGATCGTCCATTCTTCTGTCGTACCATAAACCGTAATTGTGTTCTAAGGCAACGATATTATTTTTAGTTAAATAATCTACCGTTTCCTGCACTTTATCAGTCAATCCGTTTCCTGTTCTTCCTGGTACAAAACGAGTGATATGCGGTGTCGATTTGTTTACGAAATCATCTGTTAAATCGCCTCTCCACCAAGCAACGTTGGTTTGTTTTCCTGCAATTACTTTTCCTTCAAAAGTTAACCAGCCGTTTTCTATTGTTACTTTTGAAACTGATTTTTCAGTTTTATTTGAAGCAAATTTTAAATCGTTTGCATTTTTTAAACCTTTACTGTCTGTATTAATCGGATTTGCTTTTGAAGCTTCTGCAATCCATTCTTGTAAGCTTTTTGCGGTTGTAGTCGAATTTTTAGTTAATTCTGCTGCAACTTCAATACTCGGACTTGAAGAGGGTTCTGAGCCTAAATCGTAAATAAAAGGCTGAACAGGAAGTTTTCCTAATCTGGCTTCTAACTGTGTGTAGAATAAACTTCTTGGACTGATGTGTCCGTTTACGTCTTTCCAATGTCCGTTTCCTCCAAATTGTCCCCAAACTCCAAAAGCCCAGTTTTGTGCTGTTGGCGGACTGTAACATTCTACTTTTGATGCCGACGATTCCCAGATTACAGAATTCGCTGCTGTCCATCCTGCTCCTCTTCCTCCTTGTTCTCTGTTATTGTAACTTAATGCTTTTCCGTCGATATTAGTGATATCAAATAGAACTCCTGTTGCCCAGCTTCCGATTGCTCCGCTGTTTTCGAAAGGCAAATGTGATTCGCATTGTACGAACGCATTTGGTCCAGTTGTTCCAAATCCGCCAACAGCGAAATCATGATATCCAAATTCTGAATAACAACGCTGAAATAAAGTCTGCTGACCTTCTGTGTAAAATGTATGTCTTCTGAATGAAGCAATTTCTGAAATCGGTTCTGTAGCGATACAATCTTCAACCGTAATTTGCTGACTTGTCTTTAAAACTGTAACGGCTCCACCTGCAAAGTGTTTGAATTTTACTTGTTTTACCCACGCATTTCTAGTGCTTTCAATGCTGATTGCCTGCCAACGATGTTCTTCGTCTTTTAAATTTGAAGGATTGTAAGTTGATTTTAATAAGATATTTTCAATTCCGATATGTTCGATTCTTCCTGCCCATGAATAAACAGTTACTTTTGAAGTTCCGAAAACATCATCTAACGACATTGTAATCGGAGCATTTAACGTTACTTCGTTTCCGTTTATTTTGGTTACAACTCTATTCCATGTTGTCGTCCAATCTCCTTTTTTCCAACCAATCCAAGAAGTTTCTCCACCAAAATCTTGCATATTTACTTCTTTTATGAAATTATCCGTTAAAGGTTTGCTGATTTCGATTTCGTCTCCAACTTTTAACTTTGAAGTATTTTTTAATTGAATTTTCTGCGTTCCAAGTGGTGTGTAAGCATTAGCAAATTCAAATGAATCTTTATATACTTTATCATTTTCACCCAAAATTCTAATTAAAGCTTCTCTTTCTAATCCGGTTCCTAAAAGTACAGTTCCGTTTTCAGCATTTCCGCTTCCTCTTAAAACAACTCCTGATTTTCTGATGTATAATGTTCCGCTGATTTTGAACGTTCCTTTATCCAACAAAACAGCTCCACGAAAACCTGATTTATCTGGTTTTAATGCACTGACATAATCAATTGCATTTTGGATTTTCTGCGTTGCATCTTCTTCTTGTTTCGAAACAAAAATTTTGTTGTCTAAATTTGGAAGGGCAACTTCTGAGTTTCTGTATCCTGCAAAAGAAAAATCAGGGATTTGATTTCCTTGATTATCTGTTGTGAAAGAAAGTTTACCTTCTTTGGTTTTTACGATGTCTGGGAAATTGTTTTGGGCTGTGATGTTTCCAGATGTAAACATAGCAAAACACATTATCACTAATGTGTTTTTGAAGGAAGGGATTATATTTTGTTTAATGAAATTCACTTTAAGTATATTTTTCAATTTTCTAAAGTTAAGCATTTCCACAATTTTGTCATTTCGACGAAGGAGAAATCTCACGCGGGATTTACGTACTGTTGTGGAGTTTCTAGTGTGATTCCTCCTTCGTCGGAATGACAAACTTTGGGTACATTCTTTAAGTTGAAATTATTGCAACAATGATTTCAGCTTCGCTAAAGTATCCGTATTATTTTCCGTTTTCGTCCAATCAACTTTAGTGTTTGGATCGATTCCGTTAAAATATTTTTCGATGTTGGTATAACCGTCTCCATTTGCATCTTTATTAGCATCTGAAGCATCGTTTGGATTTAAACCATATTTCTTTTCCCAAGCATCTGGAATTCCATCATTATCTGAATCTTTATAGGCTTTTCCTTTGTAAGTTGGATATCCGCCAACTTGATCTGGATGTGTAATGATTCCTTTTTTATATGAATCGGCAGGTAATCTTCTTTTGATATATTCTTTTCCAATTGAATTTTCCAAACCGTCTTTTACTTCAATTTTTCCAGTTTTAACTTGTTTGATAATTCTTTCGTCAACAGCATCTCTTTTCGGAATTGTTGCTCCAACATTTGTTAAAACAAAATCATAAGCTTCTTCTGCCGACATGATATTAAATTTTGGCATTGAGAAAGGTTTTGGCTGTTTAATAGCTGCCAAAAATTCTTTTGTTTCTGCTTCTGGAAGGTTTTCCAATTGTACGCCGCCATTCCAGTTATCAGCTGTCACTTCTGGAGAACCAACAATAAAATTTCCTGAAACATAAGCTCTTCCATATTGTTTTGGTTCAATATAACCCGATTCCGGTTTTACGATTCTATATGAAATTGGCTCATTTTGCGGTGTAATTGGTCCTGGCTTAAAATAGTTGTTGATGATGTTCAACATTGAACGATAATCTCCTCCGTCCAGCGTACGATTCCACCAATTGAATACTACATTATTCACAAAATTAAAGTCACCGTACATTCCGATAGAAGCATTTCTGGAAATATTGTCTGCCCATAAGTTGCGCATAAAAGTACTATTCAATCCGCCGATTGTACTTCCAAAAGCATGATTGTATGTATCTAAACCTTCTGATGAAATAGTGTTTTGAATCGTGATATTACAAGCTGGCAGTTTTTCCAGCTTTGATTTTGCATTGGCGGCAAACTGATGTCTGTATAAAGAAACATTTTCGTCTAATCCCCAGCTTACCGAGCAGTGGTCTACAATGATATTTCCCATCGGATTTCCTCCTAATGCATCATCTCTTCGTGTAACATCTGTAGCTCCACGACGGAAACGCATATGTCTGATGATAACGTCATGTGTGTCAATTTCTAAAGTTTCTCCGGCAATGCAAATTCCATCACCAGGAGCGGTTTGTCCTGCAATGGTTACGTAAGGCGCACGCATGCTGATTCTTTTTTTCAACTGAATGATTCCCGAAACATTAAAAACAATTGTTCTCGCTCCAACAGCTTCGCAGGCTTCACGGAAAGTTCCTTTTCCGCTGTCTTCTAAACTTGTAACCACAAATATTTTTCCGCCACGTCCGCCTTGTGTATAAGCTCCTCCTCCTTCAGCACCCGGAAAAGCAGGAATATCCGCAAAAACAAAATCTTTTGGATACGAAGCCCAAGGTAGATAAGGTTTTCCTTGTTTTGCTTCTTCTTTAATAATATGAAGATTAGCATTCCAGATTTCGCTCAATCTTTTTTCTTCGTCAGCTAAAATAGCATCGGCTTTTGCCTGAACATCTTTTGGAATTACGGGATATTGGGCATACGCCGACGAAACAAGCGAACAAAATGAGAAAGCCATTAATGTTCTTTTTAAAGTACGGTTTGGAAAAATATTATGCATTGAATTGTGTGGTTGTAGTTAATAGTTTCTTAGTGTAAAGTGTTTCAGAGATTATTCTTTTGTAGTAGAGTCTTTTGGTTTATTTTTCTCTCTTTCTTCAATACGTTTGTGCCAGTCAGCACTTTCTTTATTTAAATCGTAACCTTGTTTTGATAAATAGTTGTTGATTCTTCCTTTGTATTTACCAAACCAACCGTGTTTTTCTTTAGATGAACCAGCATCCATCGCATGCTCTCTAGCTTCAACCAAAGCTTTGTAGATATAATCTTTTTGTTCTGCAGTTAAGTTTGGAAGCATATCGTTGTAACCTGCTACTGTTATTGGAAGTACGCCATACGTCATTCCGTCCTTAACTTCAGTAATTTTATCTTCGGATAATTCTTTACCTAATTTTTTAATGTACGATTTGTGAAGTTTAGCAATTGATTCGTCGGCTTTTGCTTTCAGTTTATCAATCTTTTCGTTTTGCTTTTCCTTAGCTAAAGAAGTATCTTCTTTTACTTTTTTGATTTCAGCATCTCTTCCGTCCTGAATTTCAGTTAAATCTCTAAATTGCTGTGCAATAATATTTGAAACTGCTTTTTCTTTTGCTTCGTTTTTCAAATCTAATTTGGTAACGATTTTTGCAGCTCTTTCGTTAGTAACTTTTACATATTCAGGATCTAAATGCTGTTGCGCATTTAAAGATGAAAATGCGAAAACCAGCGATAATAAACCAGCATTTATTTTATTTAGTGCCATTATTTTATTTTTTTATTATTTGAAGAACATTCCTGTTTACTAAGAAACAAGAATGTTTTCAAAAACTGTTCCTTATTTTAAATCTAATAAAGGTCTAACTAATGTTTCTTTATTATTAGCCAAATCTTTCCAGTCTACTTTTATCGCAGGATTTACACCATTGATATAATCTTCAATATTAGTATATCCGTCTCCGTTTAAATCTCCTTGTGCATCAGATGGATCGTTCGGGTTTAAACCGTATTTTTTCTCCCATGCATCCGGCATTCCGTCTTTGTCTGTATCTACATAAGGTTTTCCTTTGTATTCTGGATATCCGCCAACTTGAGAAATATCAGTGATGATTCCTTTTTTATAAGAATCCATCGGTAAACGTCTGTGTTCGAATTGGTAGAATGTCTTTTTCTCTAATCCTTTTGCATATTCAGGAACTCCTGTTTTTACTGTTCTTACGATTCTTTCGTCCACTTTATCTCTGATTGGCAGCGTAGCTCCAACATTTTTAAGTACAAATTCGTAAGACTCTTCAGCAGTCATAAATTTATTGAACCATGGCATTGGGAAAGGTTTTTCTACTTTCATTTTAGAGAAGTATTCTTTTGCCTCATCATACGTCATTAATTCTCCTTTTTTATTCTCTAGCTGAATTCCGCCATCCCAGTTGTCTTTAGTTACTTTTTCATTTCCGTTTACAACGTTTCCGTTTACATACGCTCTACCAAAAACCATATAAGGCAATTTACTTCTTCCTGACTCTGGCTTTAAGATTCTATAGCTGATTGGTTGTGTTAAATCGGTTACAGGACCTGGTTTGTAGAAGTTGTTGATGATATTGTAGTTTGCAGTATAATCTCCACCATCTGTAGATCTGTTGTACCAGTTGAAAACCACGTTATTTACGAAATTAAAAATTCCATTCCATCCAATAGAAGGGTTTCTTCCTGCATTATTAGCCCACATATTTCTCATAAAAGAACAGTTTTCTCCACCTAAAGTACTTCCAAAAGCATGATTGTAAGTATCTAAAGCTTCTCCAAATAAACTGTTTTGGATTGTAATATTTACCGTTCCCACTTTGATATCTGGATAACCTGGTCCTGGATTGTACATATGTCTGTAAATTGACATATTTTCATCTAATCCCCAAGTTGCAGAAACATGGTCAATCATTATATTTCCAACAGGATTTCCTCCAATAGCATCATCACGACGTCCTACGAAAGTTTCTCCACGACGGAAACGTACGTGTCTGATAATTACATCATGTGTATCAATCCAAGTTGATTCTCCTGCAATACAAACACCATCACCAGGAGCCGTTTGTCCTGCGATTGTAATGTAAGGTGCACGAATAATTAAAGGACTTTTTAATCTAATAATTCCGGCAACATTAAATACCACTATTCTCGCTCCTCCTTGTTCGCAAGCTTCACGCAAAGTTCCAGGGCCACGGTCTTCTAGGCTTGTTACAGTATACACTTTTCCTCCACGGCCTCCAAATGTGTACATTCCTCCACCTTCGGCACCTGGGAAAGCAGGAATTTCTGCTTGAGGTAAATCGGTTGGTCTAGCTGCCCATGGAATATATGGTTTTCCATGTTTTGCTTCTTCTTCAATAATAACTAAAGCTTTTTCCCAAGCTTCGTCAGAAAGTCTTTGAGCTTCTTCTTTGATTGCTTTTTCCTGAGCCTGAACTTCTGGGCTTATCTTTGGATATTGAGCAAAACATTTTGCGCTTCCCAAAAAAAGAAGAGACGATGCGATAAATAATACGGAATTTTTCATGTTAATTTCTAGTTGTGGTAATTCTTTTTAAAGAAATCACCTGTATCTTTTGACAAATACAGGTGAAAAGCTTTATATAATTCTTTTTATATGATTTATTTTATTCTTGGTAGTTGAACGTTCCAGCTCCACCAAAATTATCATTCCAACCGATAGTTTGCAACAACCATGGATTTGCTGTTAGAGCAGTTGTATTCAAACCATTTATGTAATAGTTCGGATTGAACTTAATATTTACAGCTGCTCCATTAAAATTATCCATAGGGGTAACTAAATTTGTACGAATAAAGTTTGTGTTGTAGAACGTTGCTAAAGTTGCTAACTGAGTATTGAAATTTGCTGCATCAGGATCAGCCACTATACTTGCACGTGCAGTTGCCAATGGATCTGTAGTTGCAGACGTTGTTGCAACTCTGTATTGTAAGAAGTTACCAGTACGTTTTGTTCCGTTAATCGGGGTTAAACCTAATTTACTTACAGTACCTCCACTAACTCCAGGTAAAACTTCATTATCATATAACATCCATCTTTGTACATCCCAAAAACGTTTTCCTTCGTAAGCTAACTCTACTCTACGTTCGTATAAAACAGCTTCTATAGCTTTGTACTTATCTGATAATGTACCGATACCATAATTATTAGTACCTTGAGGAATACCAACACGATTTCTAATTCTTCCTAAATAAGTTAAAGTATTGCTAGTTTGACCTAAAGCAGCATAACATTCAGCGATATTCAACAACAATTCAGCATAGCGATATTCAAAAATATCAGTTCCTGAGTATTGGAAGTTAGTTTCTTTACTAGCAGCAGTATTTGACATTTTTCTAATGAAAGCTGGACTAGATATAGCTGTATTTCCATCTGAAAAACCAGCTTTATTTGAACCATCTACCCAACGGTATGCCCAAAGAACACTATTAGGAGTTTCTTTACTTCCCCATTTAACACCAGAAAAAGCAAATGTTCTATAGAATCTAGGATCTCTGTTAAGGAAGAAAGTAAAATCGTTGTAACCATTTGCTGTAGTTGGTCTACTACCATCTGCCATTGGGAATAAATCAATCATTTCTTTAGGAGCAGCAACTCCTCCTCCTGTTCCACCTAAGCTTAATAAACGAATTCCTTTCTCCCAAGAATTATTTATAGCCTGTGATGTAACACCAACTCCACAAAGTTGCACTGTAATAGCTTCTGAACAAAATGCATTATCAATTAAAAACATTTGTTCCCATTGTTTTGCAGTACTTCCATATAATCCATATCCGTCTGCAGTCAATTGAGCTTCTGCTTCCAATCCAGCTTTTAAAGCCGCTTCCCAACGCTCGTTTGAACCATCCCAGTTTTTATTAAACAAAGGACTTGCAAATGTTAGAAGTACTCTAGATTTTTGTGCCAAAGCTGCACCTCTTGTAAAACGACCATATGCGCCAGAAGCCCAATTTCCAGGCAATAAACTTGCCGCCATGTCTAAATCTTTTACAATTTGTGCCACAACTTCAGAAGGTTTAGCTCTTGGAATCTGTATAGACGGATCATTAGCTGAAGCAGACTGAACAGTTGTTACAATAGGAACCCCTCCATAAACTCGCATCAAATCAAAATACTGCATGGCACGCATATAATACATTTGTCCTTTTGCCTGATCACGAAATGTTTTATCTAAGTTTGAACCTTTTACATCAATATCTTCTAAGAAAGCATTACATTCTCTAATTCTATTGTAAGGATGATTATTTATGCTTGTTCCTAATTTTGCTCCATAATAACCACTTGCATCTTGCGAGTTTATAATAGTTTTGTTAGGATTTATAAAATCTTGTGTTCCACCTAATTCTTCTGTCAATCTTGAATTGGTATCTGTAAAAGAACCAATAATTGTAGCAGTTGGCGACTTATATGCATTATAAAAATCGTAATATTGATTATCTACATACGCTTGAGCACGCTCCTGAGTCTGGTAGAATGTATCATCGTAAAAACCATAACCTTTCTTGTCCTTTAGAAAATCATCACTACAAGAAGCAGCACCTACAGCAAGTAATAGTGATAGTGTTATATATTTAAATGGTGTTTTCATAATTTCTTTTTAATTTGATTAGAATGATACGTTAAAATTAAGCGACCAAGTTCTAAGTGTAGGATAATTCACAGAAGAGTTATCATACATATTTCTATAATGATCTGGATAAGGATTGTATAAATCCCAAAGATTATTACCTGTTATACCTAATGTTATAGCAGCAATTTTTGTGTCTGCAAAAACCTTCTTAGGAATATCATAATTAAGACTTAAGTTTCTAACAAAGCAACGGAAAGTACTTATCTGCCAAAAATCTGATGGACTTGACATGTATGTCCATTGTGCAACGTTAGGATATTTACCATTTGGATTATCTTCACTGTACATATCTCTCCAGAAACTCTCACGAGACCACATATTGTGTGCAGATGACGTACCTTGATTTACTAAGTCAACAAAATTTGCTCCTCCCCAAGAAGTTGATATTTGAGTTCTTAAAGAAAATGCGTCATATTTGAAACCTAAGTTTGTTATAACAGTATAAGTTCTACTACTATTTGCTAATTTCACATAATCATTTTCTTTGATAATTTGCCCGTCAGCCCCTGACATTGAACCATCTGGATTAAGCTGACCTGCAACATCTTGATAAGCCAAAGATCCTTTTCTCATCCCAGCAGCAGAATTGATATCAAAATATCTTGGTACTCCACCAACTGCAGTAGCACGTTCTGTTAGATATGCCCAGTAATTTGCAATATCTTCATCTGTTCGCAAAATACCATCCCCTGTTGATGTTCCTTTCCAAACTGCAAATCCCCATACTGGATTAAATGTTGAATAACTCTCTCTTTTAGTTTGATTAGATGGAACCATATTTCCCTGATCAGGATACAATTTGATTTCATTATTATTATAAGCAAAGTTTAATCCAACATTATAACTCATATTACTTTTTATCTTATCACTCCAATTAAGGCTAATTTCATGTCCCCATGCATCAATCCTACCATAATTTTGTTCAGCATAAGCTCCTCCTACAGAAATTGGCACACCTACAGCGCTACTCATATCTGTCAACATTTCTTTATTTTTATCATAATAGAAATCATAAGTTAAGCTTAATCTGTTTTTCAACAAAGTAATATCAACTCCTACGTTGTTTTTTATAGTAGTATCCCAAGTTACATCTCTATTTGGATTTACTCTAGGAGTTAAACCATTTCCGTTCCATCCACCACCACTAGTAGCTGTACCAGGACCGAATTGAAATCCTTTATCTACGATAAGATCATAATACTGTTCCCATCTCCATGGCATAATATTATCTTTACCCGTTTTACCGATAGAGTAGCGAATTTTAAAGAAGTCAACCCATGGCACACTTTTTTCAAACCAATTTTCTTTGGACATTACCCACCCCAATTGAACAGATGGGAAAGTTCCCCAATAGTGTTCAGGAGCAAATTTTGTAGAAGCATCACTACGTAAAATAAATTGGAACAAATACTTTTGTTTGAAACTATAATTCAAACGTCCAAAATAAGAAAGTGTACCTCCTTCTACTTTTGTAGCTTGACTATTAGAAGTACTCAATGTACCAGCAGTACGATAATCTCCTAAATAGTCTTTTCCAGTTTGTTCGTATGCCAAACGTGTAAATGTATTGTATACTTCTGAAGCTTCACCACCTACCATAGCACCAATTTGGTGATCTCCAAAAGTTCTGTCATAGTTAATTAAGAAATCTCCTTGAGTACTTTTACCGTTTGTATTATTATAATATACTCTTGAGTTTCTCACGTTAGTTTCTAATACATAGCTACCTGTCGGATTAGTGGTCGCATTATAAAAACTAGGATTAGCTGCACTTGCTAAGTGTTTGTCTTGAAGTTGGTAATCTCTAATTCTAACTAAATCGTATGGCAATTGAATTTGTTCATTGTAAGTTGAACTTTGATTTCTTGAATAACTTACTTTGAAAGACAATCCTTTTACTGCTGCTACCTTATAATTCAATGAAGCATTTACATTAAATGTATTATCATCAGTAGTTTGATGTGAGCCATTATTTAAATTTGCAAAATAGTTCCAGCCTGCAATGTTATTATTTGCATTTGCGCTTCCAAAGTTTTTGTTTGAATTAGGAAATGGAGATACATAATAATTTTTTCCATCCAAAGTTGTTTGCCAAGGCACATGTTGCGGCATGTGTAACAAGAATCCATAATCAGCTTGTTCCCCACCAGCTGCAGAACCATAACTACCGTCACTAATATTTGATGATGCTTTAGTAAACGATTTATCGATAAATCCAACATTTCCAGAAACAGAAGCAGAAAAATCTAAATTCTTAGCAATTTTTGCATTAATACCTGTACGGAAATTCCACTTCTCATATTTTTGATATCCTAAATTAGCATCTTGTGTTAGATAAGTTGCACCGGCAAAATAGGTAATATCTTCATTACCGCCACTCACATTGAAAGAGTGTTTTTGCTGAATTGCTGGTTTCCAAGCTTCATCTAACCAGTTATAATTTAAACCTTTCATTTGCTCCAATTCTGCATCTGAATATATCGTAGCTGGATCAATTACAGCTGGAGCTGCTACTCTTGATTTAAAATATCTATTGCTAAAAACTCCAAATTCGTAAGCATTCAATACTTTACTATGGCTAATTGCATCATTGATAGCAAACTGGCTATTGTATGAGAATTTTGCTTTGCCTGCTTTACCACGCTTCGTTTTTACCACAATTGCTCCTTGTGAAGCACGAGAACCATAAATTGCAGCAGAACCATCTTTTAAAACAGTCATACTTTCGATCTCTGAAGGATCTAATCTATTAAACTGTTCCAATGTAGGCTTACCATTAGATGGATCTATCTGAATCATATCATCAATGATGATTAATGGAATATCAAACCCTCCATCTTTAGACAAACTAAAAGTTTGACGAATCTGAATAGTTCCTGCTTCTCCTGGACGACCAGACCCACTACTAACATTAAGATTGGGAACTAATCCTTTTAATGCGTCAGATAAATTTGTAACTGGCAAGTCCATTAAATCATCTGCCTTAATAGTAGCGATTGCTCCGGTAAGTTCTTTTTTCTTCTGACTACCATAACCAACTACAACAATATTTTCTAATTGATTAAAATCGTCTTCCATTTTTACATTAACGATAGTACGATTATTAAGGGCGATTTCTTGTTTTTTCATTCCAATGAACGAAAAAACCAAAGTTCCTCCACTTTTTACTTTAATCTGGTATTTTCCATTGTAATCTGTTGTGACTGAATTTTTAGTAGATTTTTCAGTTACGTTAACTCCCGGTAACAGTCCTCCTAAATTGTCGGTAATAGTTCCTGTAACAGTAACTGTATTACTTGAGTTTTGAGCATAACTCAGCACACTTATCAGTGTAAACAAAAGAAAACTACATCTTTTTATAAGTGCTTGTTTCATAAATGTTTTTTTGGTTAGGTTATTAATTGTTAGTTAGTCATGTTAAATATGTTTCAAATTATTAACAAAATTTAGCTTAAAGAAATCTTAAAGAATTTCATTAAATGTTTAAAACACATTTATTTTTTTGTCTTCCAAAAATATAACGATGCTACATTAGAACCGTCCTGCTCTATCCTGTTTTAATCATGTATTCTCAAAAAAAAAGACACAAAAAAAACAATATTAATAAAAATTGAATGAAAAAAATAAACGGAATAGAATATTTGAGACAAATGTTTGCTTAAAACAAAATTTAATATCCTATTTTGACTAAAAAATAATAAGATTTTTATCAAAAATAAACATCTACTATTTATTCTGCAAAATCAAATACATCATAACTGATTCCTAAGTTCTTACAAAAATGCGCTTTTTTACGAAAACGATAGAGTTAATTATTAAAAACAAATTCATTTTACACTAAAAAGCCTACAAAAATAGAATCAGGATAGTTACAAAATGATGAGAAATAAATTTATTAAAAAGAAAAAAATTTAAAAGTAATTTCTGATTAACGATAATTAAACGCACTTTTTATTCTGTTTCATGTTTAAAATACGATAAAAAAACCTGCTATTCAAAGACAAACTGTCTTCATATAGCAGGTTTAATATATTTTAAATATATTTTTTGGGAATTGCTGAATTATTTAGCAGGATTCCATCCGTTTAAAACTAAATTCCTACTGTATTTCAGTATATCTTCTTTCTTTAACTGATGTGACCATGATACTCGTTGCGAGATATTTTTTGCACTCACACCTTTACTCCCATATTCTGCGTAATAAGCCGTTTTATCTTTGTCTGGAAATCGAGTATCAATCCACGCATTCCAACCTTCGGGAATAATATGCGAACCTAAATCGGTATTAATAAAAACGGTTTGCGCATAAGGTCTCCAAGGTCTTCCCAAAAATACTTTGTCTACCGATTTGTCTTTTGCAGTAAGCTTACAATCAACAAAAACAAATCCATAAGTCTGCCCTTGCGGAGTTGAAGCAGCAGTAATATAGGAATTCGTTAAACTTTCAATAGTACATTTATAGAAATAAGCTGTCGCTGCTCCGAAAATGAAATCGGTCGTTCCGTTGATGAAACAATTTTCAAAATAGATACGAGTTTTTTCTTCAGATAAATAAAGAGTGTCTTGGTTTCCTAAAAGATTACAGGTTTTCACTATAACTCTATCACTTTTAATGTGTAAAGCTACTGCCTGTCCTACTCTTCCTGCGGTATTTTCGACAGTAAGATTTTCCAGTGTACAGTCATTTCCTTTAATTAAAAAAGAATATGAAGTTCCTGTTCCAAATTCCTTTTTACCTGATGGATCTAGTTCACGAAGCGGCTTTCCTGAATAATCATCAAATGAAATAATGCTTTTATTTCGGTCTGCTCCTTTTAAAGTAATAAAGGATTTAGAAGCTGGAATCTCCAATTTCTCTACATACTTTCCTGGCTTTATAGTGATTACAACTCGCTTTTCAGAATTGTCCTTTACATTATTTATTGCTTCCTGAATGGTTCTAAAATCTCCCGAACCGTCTTGGGCAACGGTTAATGATAATCTATTATCAAGCGTTTGAGCTGATAGAGAAAGTGTTGTTAAAAATAAAACCAGAATATATTTCATAATATTTAATATTAGAATTTTTAGACAAAGTTTATCTGTAGAGACGCACTGCAGTGCGTCTACGCAACGTAACCACAATGTTTGATATACATGGCGTAGACGCACTGCAGTGCGTCTCTACGAAAAAACAGGAATCTATATATCATTTTAATGCGACATCCAAACCGTCATTTCACCTTTTCCTTTATTTCCCCATGCAAAATACGGAATCAATTTTACTTGTACAGTATTTTCATTTTTAGCAGAAAGCGGTTTGTACAACGTTTTCTCCCATGAATTATTTGAATTTATAACAGCTTCCGCATCAATACTCACTAAGTTTCTATTGTTTAATGTAAAAGGATTTGTTTTAAATTGTGAATTCAATTTTAAAGCCACATCATTCACACTAATTTTAGCAGGCAATTGATCTGATTCTAAACAATACACTAATGGTCCTCTTTTTACAGCAACCTGATTTTTAACTTCTTCCACTAACGGATTCGCTTCCATTAGTTCAACTGGCATTGGAAGATTCAATTCAATAACATCTCCTTTTTTCCATTTTTGATTCACTTCGAAATAAGTCCCTGAAACGATTTTATCAATAATCTGTGAGTTGTTTACAAAAACTTTTGCACCTGAACCCCAGCCCGGAATTCTTAAAAGAATTGCATAGTCTTCTTTTGGCGCTTTGACAATTTTCAAAGTTATTTTTCCATCCCAAGGATAATTCGTCTGCTGTTCAATTTGCAACGCTTCTCCATTAATTGTTTTGGTATTCAAAGAATTGCTTCCGTATAAATTTACAAACAAACCTTCTTTGGAAAGACTGTAAGCATAATTTCCGACTTCGGCAATTGTTCGAGTTACGTTTGGCGCACAACAGTTTGACAAAGCAATATAACCTTCGCGTTCGTTGCCCCATCTTTGGTGAAATGGTAAATCATTTGAAACGTTCAGTGGATTATTATACAAGAATTTTTCTCCTTCCAAATCCATTCCCGAAAGTACACTGTTATACAATGCCAACTCCACAATATCAGCATATTTGGCATCTCCTGTAATTTGAAGCATTCTCCAGTTCCATAAAACATTTCCAATATTGGCACAGGTTTCGGTATGAGCCGTTGCATTTGGCAACTGAAAAGGTCTTCCATACGCCTGATGGATTTTCTGTACCACCGTTGGGTCATAAGAAGTCCCGTCTGGCGAAACTCCGTCGTATAAAGAACCGCAACCACCCGTAATGTACATTTTACGATACGTTACATCATCCCAAATTGATTCTAGATTATCTAGTAGTTTCTTTTCTCCTGTTTCGGCATATAAATCGGCAATTCCAGCGTATAAATAATTTGCTCTTACGGCGTGTCCCATCGCAGTTGTCTGCTGTCTAAACGGAATTCGGTCCTGATTATCATCCGTTCCGTCATTTGTAGTTCCTCTGATATCGATTAGATTATTAGCTAATTCCAGATATTTTGGATCTTTTACAGTTCTGTACATCTCAACAATTCCCATATAATGTGATGGACAAATTGCATTTCTGGCCAATTCTGGCGATGCTTTTTTGTAGAAATCATATAAGAAATCTGCAA
The DNA here is from genome assembly GCF_019308285.1 of Flavobacterium quisquiliarum. Taxonomy (GTDB): domain Bacteria; phylum Bacteroidota; class Bacteroidia; order Flavobacteriales; family Flavobacteriaceae; genus Flavobacterium; species Flavobacterium quisquiliarum. Next base: position 183,278 of record NZ_WWEM01000020.1, on the reverse strand, counting down.
CACCTTTAGCAATATTCAGGAAATTTGTTTTTCCCGTAGCACGATAATGAATACAAGCTGCAGTCATTAAATGTCCCATATTGTATTTTTCGAAACCTAATTGTTTCTTAACTTCTTCTGGTCCTAAAGTTCCCCAGCGTTCGTCAATTAAAACTGGCGTATGGATATAACCGTCTTTTCGCTGTACTTTCGCGAAAAGCGCAATAGCTTTATCCATTTCTGCATCGAGTTTTTTATCTTTTGTAACAGCATAAGTAGCTGCCATTCCTTCAAAAATTTTATAGAAATCTCCATCATGAAAAGAAGGTCCTTTGAAAGCTCCTTTGCTTAATCCAGCTGCAATTTCGAAGTTTTTGTAAGCATGCGAAATTTCATCGTTATGATACAAATCCCACATGTACGGCAAAGTATTTTTGGTCTCTACATCAAATTGCTCTTTCCAAAAACCGTTTGTCCATTTTACATCTTGTAAACCTACGCTTTGTAATTTGGAATACGGACTTTCTGAATTTGCAACCAAACCTTTGTTCTGGGCGAAGATTACGGTTGAAAGAAATAAGGATGATATGATGATATTCTTTTTCATTTTGAATATTTTTTTTCGCCACGAATTCACGAATTATTTTTTGAAAATCTTTAAATATAATTCGTGAATTCGTGGCTAACTAATTTTTTATTTTACGAAGAAATTGATAGTTCTGCTCATAGAATCTCCATCCGCATCTTTTACCGTTACTACGAAAGAAGCGAAACCTTTATCTGAAGCCGTAAACTGAATTTCTTTCCCTTTTAAACTTGCTTTTCCATTTTTTACTTCGGAGAAAGTATAAACAGGTTTATTTTCAAAACCTTTGAAATAGTCTGCTACGTTTAAAACTTTTTTATCTTTTAAATTCACAAAATAATGAGGCTGAGCCAACCAATCTAAATAATTATCCAACTGAGTAAATCCGTCTTTATCAGTATCTGAATTAGCATCTGAGAAATCTCCTGAAGCCGAGTTTTCATTTAGTCCAAAAACTTTTTCCCACCAGTTTGGCAAACCGTCATGATCTGTATCCCAATCTGCTGGACGAGTTTCTGACGCAAAATTTGGCCATCCTCCTGCATCCTGTTCATTATCAATCATGCCGCCTAAACCGCTTTTACTTCCTTTGTAAGTAAAAGTTCCTTTTAAAGTTTCATTGATAATTCGGTTATCGTGTTTATCAAAAAACGGCTGATTAGCACCAACATCTGAAAGTACATTTTTATAGGCCGCTTTCGCTGATTGGGTGTTTACATAAGAAGGAAAAAATGGTTTATCTACAAAAGTTTCATATTCTACTTTCTCTCTATTTGTCACAGTCGATTTTCTGCCTTTATCTTGAGATTTCTCATCGAAATAACCCGGCATAACATTTCCATCAAAATAATAACGTTGCATTCCTTTTCCAACGCCTTCATGTTGTGCATTTAAAGCTACAAAAATCCCAGTTGAAGCACCCGGTTTATAATAATTATTGACAAAATTTACCTCATTTGCACCACCGTCAGTTGTTCTTTTCCCCCAATTGTAAACCACATTATTAGTAATATCCAATCTTCCTGTATAAAATCCATCTCCGCTTAGACCTCCTCCAATACTCCAGTTTCTTCCGTAATTATGAGATAATAAATTATGATGAAAACTACCTATATCGCCGCCAATTGTAGCTGCATAACCGTGCATTTTACCTGCTTCATATTTATCATGTCCCGCAACGTTTAAAGCTTCAGAAATTAAAGTTCTCTGTAAAGTAATATGATGTGCACCACGTGAACTAAACGATTCATCGATCGTCCAGCTTATTGAACAATGATCAATTATACTATAATCTGCGCCTGTTAATCCCATTCCGTCAAAAGTAGTTCCGCCTCCGATTCTCACTTTTAGAAAACGAATTACACCATCATTTCCTGTCAATCCAATTGGCGCTCTTCTAATCGTAATTCCTTCGCCTGGTGCTGTTTGTCCCGCAATAGTAATATATGGCTGATTTGCTACTAATCTCGAAGCCAGTTTTATATTTCCCGAAACATTGAAAACGATCGTTCTTGGCCCAATTTCCTGATTGATAGCATCACGTAAACTTCCCGGTCCGTCATCATTTAAGTTCGTTACTTCAATTACTTTTCCTCCACGTCCACCAACAGCATAACGTCCGTAACCTTCAGCTCCTGGAAATGCCAATTGTGCAGGTTTAAACGACCATACATTTCCTAAAGTCACTTCACCTTTAGTATCAACTTCATCGACTCTCCAATAATAAGTTGTTCCTGAATATAAATCAGAAACTGTAAAAGATTTATCAGTTAGTTTTCCTTTAAATTCTTTTGAAGATTCAGTTGCATTTTCTACCGCGTTTTTGTCTTCACCGAAGTACAATTTATGAGAGGCCACATTTTTTACAGCATCCCATTTTAAGGTTAAAGTTTTGCCTACTTCAACGTGTTCGTCTCTGTTTTTTGGTTCAGGAGTACGCGCCTGATACATAAGGTTTGGCGTATCAATTTCAAAACCATTAATCACAATTTGTTTTACGATATCAGGATTGGAAGTTTGATCTATCTCAAAACGAACAATTACATCTTTTCCTTTTTCAGCACTAAAAGTAATATACGCCATCGAAGCATCAATTTTAGCATTGGCTCTCTGACTTGCATTTACTGTTTCCTGAAGTTTTCCGTTTATGAAGATTTTGATTGGAGAAAAAGTTTTTCCTGTAATGACATCAAAAGCGTTGTGAAAAGTCAAAAGTGTATGTTTTCCTGCTTTCAGTCCACTGATTTTCAATTCCAAATTCTCGGCCGTAACCAAACCATCACTTCCTAATCTATTATAAAACGGAGCACTCATTCCTACTTTGTACCACTTTGAAGTAAAGTTTCCTTTCAGCTTAAATGACACATAATTAAATGATTTTTCGGCTTCTTTTCCTTCATTTATCACCCACGAATCATAGCTTGGATCATGAACTTCTTCTAGTCTTCTTTGAAAAAAATCAAAGTCAACTTTTACAATTTGCTTATCAGTATTTGCAACTGATTGTGCTTGTCCGTTTGAAGCCAAAAACATTGACAAAACTGTTGCACTTAGTAATTTCTTAATCATTTTTTTGTGGTAATAGTTAGTTTAATTTCATTTTCTCTGCTTCAGATTTTCCTAGCAGATTTATAATGTCATTTTTTCTTTCTTCTGGAATTACTTTTAAAACCTTCAATTCTCCATTCACGAGTTCGGCTTCAATTGTAGTATTTTGTTTGGCGTGTAATTTAAAATGAACGTTCCATTCTTTCGGCCACGCTGGGAAAAGATAGATTTTCCCGTCTGCTTCCTGCAAAAGCATTTCCTGCATGCCAATCATTCCTGATCCACCCCAATTATGATCTGGAACCCAATCAAATCCAGGTCCCCAAAATGCTGGAAAACGTCTCTCTGAATTCGCTATTTTCATTGTATTATATTTCATCGCTTCTTCCGTTAAACCCAAACGAGCCGAGAAAATATTATCTTGTTTCCAACCTACATGACTTCTAAATTTTAAAGCATCTGGATCGTATTTCCACGTATTTAAAGCCGTTTCCAAATCAGGTTTTCCAACACCATAAATTCCCCACGGATAAACAGGATACAATTGCGGAACTTCAGAATTATTAACTCTTTCCCAAGTTTTAGCAGGAAGTAAAACTTTATGGTTTTCAATCTGCCCTAAATTTAAAGGCGGAATTCTGGTTTGAAATGCTTTTAAATATTCTGAGTCTTCTTTTGACAATTGATTCCCTGAAAGGTTTAAAAGACTTTCTGTAATTACTTGTAAAGCCGAAATTGTGCTATTGGCATTATTAGCCATTTTATAAGTTTCCGCCCCTGAACCCGGAAAAAGAATTAATTTTCCATTTCCATCCAAAGCTTTTCTGCTTCTTTGTTTGGCTAAATATTGATAATGTTCATCAAAAAATCGAAGACAGCTAATGATGAATTGATTGTATTTTTGAATGTCTTCTCCAGCATATTCTTTCTGTTGCAACATCATTTGACAGAATTCCAAAACCGTATCCCATTCATATTCCAACCACGCATTGTATTCCATTCCCGGATCATAATCTGCAGGACGTTTCCATTCGTATTCAGCTGGATTTGGCAAGCCGAAGTTTTCTAATTGTTCTGTGAATGATGCTCCGTTATGATTCCAATATACTTTACTACGCAGTTCAGCATTTTTTTGAAGACTAACGTAATAATCCAATTGTGATTTCATCATATCAAAATCACCGCTTTTTACCATTGGAAAATAAACCAATCGCTGATTTTGAGCTGTCATCGTTCCTCCGCCCCAATTTCTGAAATCGGGTGTAAAATTGAGGTCTTTATTCGTGTAAACAGGATCAACTGTAAAAAGCCCGCCATTGAATTTTGTTGGATATTTCCCGTACACATTGCATCCCAGCATGTATCGGAACAATTGATAATTCTGCCCAATTTGATACACTGAATCTTTGGCAATCGATTGATTTTTTTGAGTAAAAATAAAACTGCGATTCCAGAAATTATTCCACCATTTTTGAGTGTTTTTTTCGGCTTGTTTAGCTGTATTTTTATTTGCGGAAATCAAACTTTTTAATCCATTATCCCAAGTAGAAAAATCAGATTGATTGGTGTTTAAATAAATTTCTAAAGAATGTTTTTTGGATGGTTTTATGCTTGTTAAATTAAACCCTTTAAAATCGGTATCCTGATATTTTCCAAGATATGTTCCATCTGACTTTAAATTATCGCCTTTCATAAATCCACCAAAATTCAGATTCGCAATCGGGTTTAGCATTTGATCTTTAACCGATTCCATTTTTTGCTGTTTTACCGCAACATCAAAAACCGTGTTTTCTCGATTTCTGTGGTAAAATTTAACTCCATTATTTTCAAACAAAATAGAATCTTTATACGTAATAAGTTCTCCCTGAGGCGCCCATTTATAAGAATTGGCATTATTTTCCTTCCCTTTCGGATAACGGTTCTGATAACGCCAACTTTCATAAGAAGCCCTCATTTTCAACGGGTTTTTACTCTCTAAATCAACATGAATGATTGGTTTAAAAACATCCACCCAAAGTTTGATTTTAGTATCATTCTGCCCAACCAAAACATAACCGCCTTTAAGTTTTAATTCCTGATGAAAACCGTCTTTCCCTTCAAACGGATTTGGCGTTAAAGTGACTTTTACACGACCTAATTTCAATAAGGTATTATGCTCATCGAAAGTCCCGCTTCGCGAAAAATAGAAATACAAATCGCCTTTCTCAACCCAGACATTCATACCAATATCCCCGCCTCCCAAAGGCATCGATTCTGACGAATTATTACTTTGCGTTGTCCAAACCTGATTGTAATTATCAAGCGTAGGAATTTGCGCTTTAAGACAAAGCGTTGTGAAGAAAAGTATTATTAGTATCGTATTTTTCATCTTTTTCTCTCCTGCAAGGTTTCCAAAACCTTGTAGGTCTTTATTTTTTTATTTTCTCTCGCAGATTTGGCAGATTGAGTAGATTTATTTTTATCTCCAAAATCTGCCAAATCTGCGAGAGTTATAAATTAAGTGTGTGTAAATCTTTTTCGAGTTACTTGCGGAGATCCCTCGTTCCTCGGGACGACAGACTAGTCGTTAAACTCATACCTTAACCACACCTACAAGGTTTTGAAAACCTTGCAGGAGCGTCCTCCATATATTACCACTCATCTGTTCTAAACGAAGAAACCGGCAAACCTCCGCCACTAAACAATTCCGCTTTAGCGAAATCTTTCCATAAATAACGAACTGCCACTGGATTTTTTACTTTATCAGAAGTCAGAACCACTGACTTTCTTCTAACAGATGCTTTCGCTGGATAAAAAACTTTGTCTTCTCCTGCGATTTCAAAACCAGTTATTTCTTTGTCATAAGATGTAATTCCGTTATTAACATCATCAAAAGAAACCGTTACAGCGCCATCTTTTATCTCCATCGATTTGTATTTCGGACTTTCGTATTCAAAACCTTCAATTCCGTATGTTCTTGCCAAAGCTTGAAAAGCCAATCTATTTCCTCCTTTTTCTTTATCCATTGGATGAATACTGTTTTCTTCACCTACATCCATCAAAACTGCCATTCCTGAGTTCGGAATTGCTGTCGAAGCCTTAAACTGCGCTTCTCTCAAATAAGCCGAATTGTATTTTTCCTGATAATCTTTTGGATGAAATGAAGCATAATTAAAAGGCGCAATCTGAGCGAAATAAAAAGGAAAATCTCCTTGATTCCAAAGCGTTCTCCAACTGCTTACCATTTTTTTCATTAAAGCAGTATATTCATTTGCTCTTTCGTAATTCGATTCTCCCTGATACCAAATACAGCCTTTAATTCCGTACCCAATTACAGGCGAAAGCATTCCGTTAAACAAAGTCGTTGGCACACGATTTGGGTCTTTTACCAATTCTTCTTTTGTAGTCGGAATTTTAGCACTTGAGAAATCTTTCAGCATTTCTTTGTTCATCCAAGCTTCCATGCTAGAACCACCATACGAAACGTGAATTAATCCCACAGGAACATTTAAAACTTCCTGTAAAAGCGAACCAAAATACCAAGCTGTTGCGCTAAAACGAGAGGTTGATTTTGGAGAAGCTTCCTCCCATTTCCCTTCGAAATCTTGCAAAGGTTCTAAAACGGTTGCTCTTGGAATCGTAATTAAACGAATGTTTTTATTGGTTGATCTCACAATAATTTCATTTCCGTTTTTAACTGGCTGTCCTTGAAATCCTTTTAATGGCATTTCCATATTTGACTGCCCTGAACAAAGCCAAACTTCACCTAACAAAACATTTTTGATGGTTATTTTTTCCGTTCCTTCTGAAACTTCAATAGTATATGGACCACCAAAAGAAACCGTTTTTAATTCTGTTTTCCATTTACCTGAAGCATCTGTTTTTACCTTGTAGGTTTTAGAATCCCACGAAGTTTTGATTGTAATATTTACGTTCTTTTCTGCCCAACCCCAAATTGGTGTGTTTGACTTTTGTTGCAACATCATGTTGTCGGTAAACAATGCTGGTAGTTTGATTTTGGCATTGATTTGAAAGCTCGCTAAAATCGTTAATAATGCAATAATTGATTTTTTCATATTCTATTTTTTTCCGCCACGAATTCGCGAATTTTTTATTAATCTGATTTTAAAAATAATTCGTGAATTCGTGGCTAACCTTTATTTTTCTTGTAAAATTGTAACTGGCCCAAATAATCCCGCTTTCAACAATGGCTCTCCATCTAAACGGAACGGCGCTGTTGTCCATGTTAATCTTTCTTCTTTTGGCAATTTTTGATCGCCAATTAATCTATTTGCCCAGGTATTTGTGATTTTAATTTCTATCGTATTTTTTCCTTTTTGTAAAGCTTTTGAAATATCAGTTTTGAAAGGGAAAGTCCAAAGAGTTCCGCAGTCTTTTCCATTGATTTTGATTTCGGCGATATTTGAGATTTCTCCTAAATCCAGCCAGATTTTATTGGAATCTTTTCCTTTCCAGACAAACTCTTTTTTATAAACTACAGTTCCCGAATAATACTTAATTTGGTCATTTTCAGAAGTACTCCAATCAAAAAGTTTGTTCGTTTTAACTACTTCTTTTGGACCTTTAAATTCAGGATCAAATTGTAATTCCCAGTTTTCATCTAAAGTCTGAACATTTTCAAACTCAGATGATTTTTCATGTGCTAAAACTTCTTTCGTTTCTCCTTTAAAAATCACAAAACCTGATTCGTTGGCATCTAAAGTTATCGAAACAATTGTTCTTCCGTTTTCTATTTTCCAATTGACTAAAGTCGAAGTTTCATCTGTTACAGGATTGTACCAAACAGGAATTTTTCCAGCTATTCTGAAAGAAGCATCGAATGTTCTTTTTTCTCCTTTTTGATTCGAAATGAAATAAACATCTTCTGTTTCCGACTTACGATGCGCCCACGCCAATGTTTCTGAATCAGCTCGGTTTAAATTTGGAAAATAAACATCCTGAGTAATTCCGATTGACGCAAAATCATTTCCTAAATACGGTAATTTGACAACCGTTCCTTTTCCGATTTTCCATGTTGATGAATTGGCATTATTCCAGATTTCATCAATTACATTTTGCCATTTCTTTTGATCGGTTTCTGATTGAATTCCTGGCTGAAGGTTTGGTCTTTCATCCACAAAAATTGTCGCTCCTTCTTTTAACAACTGCAGGATTTTTTCGGCAGAAGCCAAAGAAAGCATCTTATTTGGTGCCATTTTATGACTTCCTGGGAAGAATAAAGCGCCATATTCTATTCCGCCTTCAAATGAAATTTTTCCGTTTACCACTTTCGCACGATTAATTAAAACATCGGCATTAAATGAATCATATTGGTAACCATTTAGCGGGTTAATCCATTGTGATAAATCAGTTATGTTTTTAGAATAGGTCACTTCTTTGGGCATTTTTGCCGTTGGTTGGCCTTCATTTTCTAAACGGATTTTCTCGCTTTCCAATCTTTCTTTTCCGAAAACATTCGGAATAAAAGGAACCAAACGATCTGGAACAAAAGAACGGGAAGGAAAATCTTCGCCAATAAAAACTGCCAAATCAATTACAGGTTTACCTTTTTGCAACTGAAACTGCACTCTTTGGCAATAATCGAACCACGCTTTTCCGGGTTTCCACCAAGTTTGATCTCTCTGAAAAAAAGTTCCGATATCGTCTAAGGTCATTCCGGGTTTTCTATCCGTCCACGGATTATGGACAAAAACGTGATAGAATAAACGGTTAATTCCTAAAGCATAATTCCGGTCTGCCGTTGTTTTTAGATTTCCGGGATGTTCGTCCCAATCCATTCTCAGAGCCGTAAAAGATTCAGCCTGAATAATATCTTTTCCGTAAATATGCCCGCCCGAAATGGCATCAACCATGTCAAAAGGTTTATCGTGGGTTGGGCTTTTCAGCCAAAATTCTCCACTTGGATAATCGACAAATTTATAGTGAAGCAATGCATCGCTGGTTACAACTGGCGCTACATTTTCTGCACTTAATTTTATATTGTTTTCTTTGGCGATTTGCGCTACAGTTCCGTAGAAATTATCGGCAACTAAATCGGCAATTGTTTTACGAACATCGTATAAAACTTTCTCTGAGAAATTGGCACTTTCTACGGGAATTCCGGCCATAACTGGAAGATATTCTACAAGATCGTAGCCACGTCTCTTTTTAAATTCTGCCTGAAAAACCGAAGACCAGTTTTGGCTTCCACATTCCCAACTGTCAAAATGAAGAATTTCTAAAACTTTTGAAGCCAATTCTGAGCCTGCCGAGCGAACGGCATCTCCAAACCAATGATCCAACTGAAAACGAATTAATTCTGGATTAAATTTGTCGACTTCCAGTCCTTTTCCTGCTCCGCCTGTTGCATTTTCATGTCCTGTAGAAGTATGTCCCATTCGGATAATTTTCCATTTCCCTTTTGGAGCTTTCCAGTTTAGGTTTCCATCGGCATCAACAAAATTGGATATATTGATAATTTCTGACTTTTTGAATGCATCAGAATTTGGAATTTCTTTTTCTGTAGTTTGCGGAGTCAAACGCCAGATTGCTCCTGATTTTCCTTCGTAATTATTAATCAGTGATTGGTTCGAAAGTGTAATTTTACTCACTTTCAAATTCTGTTTCCACTTTGCAAAATCTAAATCTTCTGCTCCTGGCTCTGTTCCCTTTGGATCATAAACAAATCGGAAATATTTTGCTGTAACTGGCGTAATAGTATGTGTATTTGGGAAATCCATATCCTGCCAACCATGACGTGGTGCGATCATTCTTTCGTGGAATCTAAAATTGATTCCGTCATCACTCACTTCTACAATAAGACGCTGTGCCTGAAAATCTCTTCCTTTGGTTTCAATAACAATAGATTTGCAGGTAAAAGGCTGTGCAAATTCGTATTGAATCCAACCCGCATCGACAAATTTGAAGTTTTCATCTTTTTTAGGATCAGCCAAAAAAGATGCATCGGTATTGTTTGATGTTGTCACTTTTGGGAGTTGCATCTGCGAAGTAATTTGGTATTCTTTAATCGGACTAGCAAATGTGGCAATGTCTTTATAATAATCCTTATAGTGTTCTGGCACTGGCAATTTCGACGCAACTTTTTTTCCACCTAAAATTTCAGTTGTTGACCAGACTACTTTTTGCATCGACATTTCTGGTGTAATCCACGGCCCGCCTGCAACGGCAAATCCGTCTGCTCCATGAAAAGCCAGTTTCAAACCTAAACGATCTGCTTCTTTAAAAGCCCAATGAATCATATCCCAAAATTCAGGCGTCAACTGTAAAACTGGCGGATCTATCAATGGCGGATTGGCTGGACCTTTAATAGTCATTAAATAAGCGCCCGCAATCCCGGCTTGTTTCATGGCTTCTAAATCGGCTGTAATTCCAGGTTTAGAATAGGCCGATTTCATCCAATACCAATACACCCAAGGTCTTGAGGAGTCTAAAGTTGGCTGAAAAGATTCTTTTTTATGAACTTCCTGTGCAGAGACGAGGCTTGCCAAAAGGAGGATAAAAAAGAGGTGTTTTTTTTGAAACATTATTCTTTGTTTTTTTTATAATCTGTTTTATCTGCCAAATCTGCGGGAAAAATTTACTCTCGCAGATTTGGCTGATTTGGCAGATTTTTTACTTTTTTTCGTCTTTTTTGTCATTTCGACGTAAGGAGAAATCTTCGTGAGTAGCTCCGCATGGTGGATCACCTTTGTAAAGTTTCTTGCGAAGATTTCTCGTCCCTCGAAATGACAATCTGTACCTTAAACTATTAGTTCTTAATTTTAAAATTATCAATTATCAATTATCAATTATCAATTATCAATTATCAATTACTAATATTTAAATTTCTTCAAACTACTTTCCAATTCATTTTTTGAACCATTGAAAGGCGTCAAATAAAAACTGTATTCATAATTGCCAGATTTAATCTGATATTGTTCTAATGGCTGTGCAACAATCGTCCAGCTGTCGTTTCCTCCTACTCCCATTTGGATTAAATCGATGTTTACAGTCAAGAATCCCGGATCTTTCAAATCATACGTATGTCCAGATGCGCTTAAGTTTTCTTGCGTATAAGGCCATGCACTCATACTTAAGACTTTAGAGTCGTTAACTACTAAAAATCCGTTGTTTTTCTGTGGAGCGCTTAATGCCATCCATCTTACATCGCATCGGTTTCCGTTTTCCTGTGGTTTTGGATAATGTTCGATAAAATCATTTATCGGAAGCGAATATTTTCCAACAAACGAACCAAAACTTCTGTCGCTGTAATTTTCCAGTTCACCTTTTCCATACCATGAAATCTGATCGAAATTTCTCCTAACTCCCATCTGCATTCCAATTTTTGGAATGTTCGGCAATTTGTTTGAAGCTTTTAAACTGTAATTTACTTTTATTAATCCATTCTCATTGATTTTATAAGCAACTTGCACTTTTGCACTGTCTTTTATAATTTCATATTCACTTGTAATTACAGTACCATCAATTCCAATTCCCATTGTTGTACTTAAAACTTTTGGTTTTGCTTTATACCATTGTTTTAATAATTTTTGAGACTTCCATCCTCTTTTGTCATTATCAGTTAAAGGTCTAACAAAATTTGGAAGTAAAGGAGCAAAAACTTGTTCTTCGCCTTTAAAAATATACGAAGTTAAAGCTCCATTTTCTTTGCTGATTTTTACTTCAAAAGATTTTCCTCTAACTTGGAAATCAAAATCTGTTTCAGTTGTTTTATACGTTGAATCTTTTTCATTTCTAAAATCAATTGAAGTTTCTTTCTTTTTCAATATAAACTGATCTTCCGCAACAACGTAACCTTTTGAAGCCCAAAGCTCATCTTTTGAAAGCTGGAATTCTATATTTAAAATATATTCTGAATCAGCTTTCATTTTTGGAAGATATTGACTCATGTCTAAAGTTTCCGATTGCCCTGCTTCTACTTTGAATGGTTTTAAAATCTGAGTTTTGATTACGTTTCCGTTTTCCAACACTTTTAAAACTGGAATATAACCTTCTAAAGATTTAACGGCTTGACGATTTTTAATTTCTAGCAGATTTCCGTTTAAAGTCGAAATCGCCGGCTGATACACCCATTTGTTTTCAAAAATAGATCCTTTTGGTTTTCCGTTAGAATCTACAATTCCTTTTGTATTGAAGTTCCCGTCGTGGTATTTCTCGCCAAAATCTCCTCCGTGAGCAAAATAATTCTGACCTGATCTGGAATCAAATTTCAAGATTCCCTGATCTTTAAATTCCCAGATACAGCCCCCAATAACTCTTGGAAGCGAACGGAATTCATCCCATAATTCTTTTAAATTTCCAACCGAATTCCCCATTGCATGAGAATATTCAACGAAAATAATCGGACGAGTATCTTTCTTTTGATCTACTAAAAATTTAGGTGTGAAAACGCCTGGATAAAAACGGCTGACCATATCGACATAAGAATCGTCTTGCGGATTTTCGAATCTGTAAGCATGATCGATTGTTTTTGGATATCTAGGATCAAGCGGATCAATATATCCGTCTAATTTTGCATTTCCTTGTGCTGGTTCGTAATGCACTGGACGTGTAATATCGAAATCGTGAACCCAACCTGACATTGCCGAATGATTTGGTCCTTTCCCGCCTTCGTTTCCTAAACTCCACATTACAACTGACGGATGGTTTTTATCTCTTTCGACCATACGAATCATTCGTTCCATATAAGCATTTGTCCAAAGCGGATCGTTGCTTAATTTTCCACCTATTCCGTGTGTTTCCTGATTGGCTTCATCCATTACCATAATTCCGTATTGATCGCATAATTCGTAGAAATAAGGATCATTTGGATAATGACTTGTACGTATAAAATTGAAATTGAACTTTTTAATCGTAGTGATATCTTGCTTGATATCTTCTCTAGTAACCGCTTTTCCTCTTGTTGGATGATGATCGTGACGGTTTACGCCATAAACGTAGGTTTCTTTTCCGTTAATGAGCATTTTTCCGTTTTCTTTCGAGAATTCAATCGAACGGAAACCAACTTTACAGCTTTTGGCTTCGGTAACATTTCCGTTTTTATCTTTTATCGAAATGACTATCGTGTATAAATTCGGTTCTTCTGAACTCCATTTTTTAGGATTTTTGATCGTTTCTTGGAAGAATCCGAAACGAACATTATCCAGACGAGGATAACTTTCGTTGATTAAATCAATTACTGGTCTTTGAAGCGGTTCTTTGAACATTGCCGTATTATTGGCATCATACAACTGAACATTCATCGTGTAATCTTTGATTTTTGTTCCAGTCAGATTCTCTACCTTTGGACGCAATTTGAAAATCGCATCTGTATATTGTTTGTCTAATTTGGTTTGAACAAAGAAATCCTGAATACGCAATTTTGGTTCGGCCATAATGAAAACTTCACGCTGGATTCCGCTCATGCGCCAGTGATCCTGATCTTCTAAATAAGAACCATCTGTCCAACGGATTACACGAACTGAAACCACATTTTCTCCTGCTTTTAAATAAGGTGTAATATCGAATTCTGATGGCAGAAAACTGTCTTCTCCATAACCTAAAAATTCTCCGTTTAGCCAAACTTCAAAACCTGAACTTACAGCTCCAAAATGCAAAGTTATAGTCATATCTTTCCAGTTTTCAGGAACGGTAAAACTGCGTTGGTAAGAACCAACTCCGTTATAATCTTTAGGAATATAAGGCGGATTTATAGGTCGAAACGGATAAACGGCACTTTTGTAAATTGGATTATCGTATCCTTTCATTTCCCAGTTTGAAGGCACTTCGATTTTGTCCCACCCTGAAACAGTATTCTTATAGAAATCTTTAGAAGCTTCTTTTAGGTTTACAGCATATTTAAAATCCCAATCGCCATTTAGCATTTGTATTCGGCTTTTGGTTCTGTCACCTTTTAATGCGTCTTCAACATTTGAATATGAATATGAAGTTGCTCTTGATGGCTGTCTGTTGATGCTTGTAATTGTTGGATCTTCCCACGGAGCAAATTCGTATTTTTTATGTAATTCCGGAACTCCCGCTGGTTCTCCTGTTACGGATTGGGCTTGCGTGGTGTAAGATGTTAGAAGTAAAATGAAAAATGTGAATACCGATTTTGGTATCGAAAATCGAAACCTTGAAAAGTTATTTATTTGAAATGGCTTAAACATTATTTTATTTTTAGTTTTTTTGTCATTCCGACGAAGGAGGAATCTCCGTGCGATATTCTACAAAGATTGGTAGCTTTTCTGTGTGGAGCTAATTGTGGAGATTTCTCCTTCGTCAAAATGACAAAACTGTGTCTTTATTTATTTTTAAGTAATTAAACCTATCAGGTTTAAAAAGCATACTATATCTTAATTCTTTGTACTTTGTACTTTGTACTTTCCTCTTAATTCTTCTTCTTTTTCTCCGGCGGAGCTACAAAATTCAATTTGCTTTTTCCTAAATCTTTAGATGTTGCGATTGCAATTCCTCTTTGTTCTGCTTTGTTAACGGCACAATAAAAATGATAAACAACGCCATCATGTTTTACAACAAATGACTTATGCGCAAACATATCATCATAAGGTTCAGAAGATTTAACTAAATCGTCTCCTTTCCAGTCGGTCCAGTTTACTAAATCATTCGAAACGGCAAAACGGTTAAATGCACCTTGATCCCAGCCTGTCCAAAAGGCTCCAAAATAAAACATTACCCAAGTATCATTAATACGCTGAATATAAGCATCTCCTGAGATTCCTTTATGATGATTGATTAAAGGTTTGTCGCCATAACGTTTCCATTCTTTCATATCGTCCGACACGGCCATAGCAATACGCTCTGCGCCCTTAGCAGGATTTATACTATCACCACGTGCATTGTAATACATAATAAAATTGTGTCCCGTCAATTTATCTTTATCTCGAATCACACTGTTTTTGTACATTGTGCTATTATCCCACCATTTTGCGTCTTTATCTTTTGGAGTCAAAACCGGATTTTCTAATCTCTGAAATTCGTGTGGTTTTGTCGGAGCTTCTTTGGTATATGCCATTCCGATTGATAAAACACCCGCTTCATAACCTTTGCTGTCTCCTCCAAAATAACTCATCCAGTATTTGTCATCGTATTTTTCCCATTCGTAGCTTCCGCCCCAAGTCATGTCTTGTAACGAAATATATCCTGCTTTTTGGTTAACATCCCAATGTTTTTCATTTTCTGAGAAAGACATTACTTTTCCTAGATGTTTCCAGTCTAACAAATTATCACTTTCTGCTAACCAAGTTTCATAACCTCGTCCGTCATAAATTAAATACGTCATGTACCATTTACCGTCTTTTCTGAATACACTCGGACAATCCATTTTGTATGAGTTGTCGGTAGGAACCATTACCAAGCCGTATTTGTAAGGCGTTTTGATTTCTTCGTAAATCTCCTGCATTACGTTGTCGGTAATTTCTCTTTTCTTGTATTTTGTTGCACAGCTGGTTATAGCAAGTGCTGAAATGGTTAGAATTAGATATTTAATTTTCATTTTCATGTTTTTTTTTGCCTTTTAGGCGCTATCCCGATAGCTATCGGGACTAAGTTTTTTTTATTTTTTGTTTCACGCAGATTTTGCAGATTTTGGCTGATTAACGCAGATAAAAATCAATTAATAATCTGCTTAAATCTGTAAAATCTGCGTGAAATTATTTTTTCAATTCTTTTAATTTAGATTCCATTACGTCTTTATTCAGTTTTACTTTTACCATTCCTGTTGGATGAAATCTTCTTTTCAGGTCGATGGCGTTATAGACTATGGTGTAAACATCGTTTCCTTCTGGGATTAAACATAATGGCGTTCGCATAATATCCCACCATTTATCTACTTTAGTTTCTATTGGAAGATAATGTGCTTCTGCCCAGTTCACGCCGTCTGCTGATAAAGAATACGCAATCATGTTGGGTAAATGATGTCCCCAGCCGTCTGGCCCCCCGTCGAAAATTGCAATGTACAGTCCGTTTGGTAATTGACTTACAATTGGGTTTTCTACGAATAACGGATGCATGGTTTTAATGGGTTCCAAACCTTTGTTCATTCTCAACCAAGGACCTTCTAAACTTTTGGATTCGGCTAAAGCTACAAACCAGCCTTTTCCTGATTTCTTCGGATAATCTGCCCATGAATTGAACGGATACGCACCGCTATAGAATCCGAAATATTTATCGCCAACTTGGTATGGGAAAAACGAGGCAACACCCTGACGTCCTTCCCAAGGTTGAGAATCCAATCCTGGTTCCATAATGATTCCAATATCTTTATAAGGCCCGCCAATTCCGTTGATTCCGTCTACAGTCGATTCACAACGCCATATTCTTCCGAATGAATGGTTTGGTTCAATTTCTTTACTCACAGTATACGCCAAATAATAGCCGTACCATTTGTTTGCTTTTTCATTAAAAACAGGCATATACGACCAAATAGCCGCACGACGATCGTTCATTGGATTATCGTCTTCTGTAACAGCGTAAGTTCCACTTGCTTGATAAATTGTTGATTCTCTTTTCCAATGAATTGCATCTTTACTTGTCCAATGTCCAATTTTGGTTTTTACACGATCATAATAGTAATCAACACCTTTTTCACCTGCTCTTTCGGTTGGAAACATATGATACGTATCGCCGACTTTAACCACACGTCCGCCTTCAAAACCGCCTTGAATTCCTTCTGTTCCAGACATTCCTTCATCAATAACAGGTTTGTTTTCTCCGCTAATAATTTCGAAAAGTGGTTTTTCATCCGAAAATCCTTCTACTATAAAAGTTGGATTCCAAAGTTTTCCATCAGGTAATTTAGCATCTCTCGCATTCAACTGCTGGTCGATTTTCAAAACTCCCAAAACAGCAAATAATCCTTTTTGATTTGGCAAAATAGTATGAGTTCCTTTTCCGTAAGGAATTGCATAAACATCAACAGGTGGTAAACCTGTAATTGTTACTCCATTTGAAAGAATCTCATTATTATTTCCAATTTGGTTTAGTTGAAGGTATTCGGCATTTTTATCCTGAAAAACTCCAATCAAAACAGTTACGGATTCTTTAAATTTTAATTGGAGAGAAGTATTTGTTCCCTTTTTATAAGCTTCTAAAGGAAGTTCAATTCCTGTTAAACCTTGCATTTCTGGAGCTAAACGAACAATATTGTGTTTGCTTCCTGAAAATACATGAGCGTATTGCGTAGTTTTGAAAGTTTTATAATTGGATTTTACAATTTCAAACGATGCTGGTTTCCATGCTGTGGTTTGTGCTGAGACTTGAATGCTCAAAAAAACCAAGAATAACCAATAAATATGTTTACTTTTTTGAATCATTATTTAACTGCTTTATAACTTATTTTGTAGTCAATATTAGGTTTTACCGTCAATTGGTATTTGTTTTTGGCCAATTCTGTAATCGTTCCCGAGTTTGTTTTTGGTTTAACCAAACTTTCAATAATCAATTTTCCTTCTCCTTCGCCTGCTTTTACTTTGATTTCTGATTTGCTTACATACAAGACCACTTCTCCATTTGGTGTCGGCACTTTTCCTTCCATCCATTGCAATCCGCCAAGATTTGGTTTGATTTCATATTCGGCATAACCTGGAGCGGTTGGTTTTACACCTAAATAATATTTTCCTAATAAATAAATCGGACTTGCACCCCAAGCGTGACAAAGGCTTTTTCCGTAAGGACGACCGTACATCGTTAAGTGTTCCGTTCCTTTTTTGTTTGGATTGTATTCTTCCCAAAAAGAGGTTGCGCCTTCTTTCAGCATTCCTCCCCAATAATCTTTCATTTCTTTTAAAACGTAGTTTTGTTCTCCCATTGCGCATAAGGCTTCCAATTCGTAAAAACGCATGTATGGTGTTGTAATTTGCAGAACATCTTTATTGAGCAGTACTTTGTTTTTTACGCTTTGTTTTTGTTCTTCATTAAAATAATTGAAAAATATACCGAACATATTAGCATATCTGGTTACAATATTTTGCATTTTACCATCGATACGCTGGTGCTTCATGACGTTTTCCTTTTTATCCCAAAAGACATCAAATAATTTTGTTTTTAAATCAGTTCCTAATTTTTGATATTGCTTCTGATCTTCGGTTTTCCCAGCAATTTCGGCACTAACCGCCATAGCTTCTAAACTTCTTGCTAAAAGCATTTGCTCAAAACTAACTTCGCCTGTTTTTGGCAATCCGTCAGCCCAATCAATAAAAACCCAATCGCCTTCTAATGGTTCAAGGAATCCGTTTTTATTTCTTCTTTCTAAACAGAAATCCATAAGCGATTTCATTCTTGGATAAAAAGTTTTGATGAATTTCGTATCGCCCGTATGTAAGTAGTAATCGTAAACACCTACAAACCAATACAGCGAATAATCCATAATGATATTTACGTGAGCCGTTACAGGATCTTTTCCACGAAGTGCTAACAAAGTTCTTTCTACAGAAGCTGAATCAAAGAATAAATAATAATTCATTAAATAACTTTGATAAGCGTCGCCAGACCAAACCCAGCGATCACGTTTGATCCCGTCGATAAAAAATTCGCGAGACGTTAAATGCATCGTATAAGCCGACACATCCCAAATTTTATTCAATTGTTCATCCGATGATTTGAATGCGCCACGATAGTCTAATGGCAGATATTCATACAACATCGAAATTGAATCGTATTTTACACCAGCATCTGCCTGCACCTGAACATAACGGAAAGCTTTTGAACCGTTATGAGTATAAGTTTCAGATTGTTTTCCATCAAAAGATAAGTGATCTAAAGTTTCGCATTTAGCAGAATCCAAAGCTTCTTCACGAGATTCTCCATAATACAATGCTAGTTTACCTTTTCCTTTTAAACCGTGAATTTTAATATAACCGAAAGTTTCTTTTCCAAAATCTACCAATTGACCAGTTCCTACTTTTTCGGTTTTCTTTGCGCTTAAAGGCTTTGTTGTTAGTTTAAACTCAGAAGGTTTATTTTCTGGCGAATTAAAATTCCAAGAACCAACAGGAACCCATGGCGTGCCAGATTGTTGTGCTTTTCCGGTTTCGTCAATCCAAAGTTTATCTTCGTTGGTAACTTTCCACGAAGCATCAGATTTAACGTATTGACCTGAAATATAAATAGCCGGCAATACTTCCTGATTATAAACTTTAAAGGAAATTTTGTGTTTTCCGGAAGGAACTGTAATCGATTTTGGTTGTCCATAAATTTGAACGCCATCTAAAAGCAATTGAAAAGGTCCTTCCGAGAAAATTTTTACTTCGTCTGGTTGTGGAATATCTACTTCTGTCTGAAAAGTGACTAAAGCATAAGGACTGTAATATTGCCAAAGCGGAGGAAATACAGCTTCACGTTCTGTACGTCTTACCTGCATTTTATTGCTTAACCAAACTTCAAAATCTCCTGGATACCAGATCCATGTCGCTTCTTTTGTTTTTTCTTGTGCAAATGATAATGAACATGAAAAAAAGGCAACAAAAATAAGCAAGATCTTAAAAATGGAAGAGCGGTTTAGCATAGTAAGTATATTTTGGGACTAAAGATAAGTGTTATTTTCACATTTGACAACCTGCACTATCCTGCTATTTCATGAAAAACAATACTTTTTGATAATTTTTTAAGGGAAAAATTACGAGGTATCACTTTTTTAGTACTAAAAAAAATGATGTTAGAATTTTATGGGACGCTGACGAGACGGATTCGCTATCACAAAGACGCGGATGAAAACGGATTTTATTTTTTAAACACATAGAAACATAGAATTGCTTTGAACATAAAGGCGTTTCACTTGCATACATACGCATAGCTATGTGTTAATGACTAGTCATTTTTATTATTTCTATTTCGCAAAGAGAATAAAAACCTATGTTTCTATATGTTTAAAAAATCCGTCTAAATCAGCGTCTTTACGAAGTAAATCCGTTTTATCCGTGTTCTATTTTTAGTTTCATCAATTAAGCCGATAATTTATCGTTCTCATTTTCATCTTCTAAAATATAATTAGAAGGCGTTTTGCCTAAATGCTTTTTAAACATATAAATAAAAGCACTTGTCGTTTCGTAACCTAAATTGAATGCAATTTCTTTGATGGATTGTTTTTCGCCTAGACGTTTTATGGCTTCAAGCAATTTTAAACGTGTACGCCAGTCACTGAAGTTCATTCCCAATTCTTTGATAAACAATCGAGATAAAGTTCTGGTACTCATAAAAGAAAGTTCGGCGTAATATTCAATCGTATTTTTACTGGCAATATCTTCCATTAAAAGTTCGACTACTTTTTGTAATCTTTCGTGATTAGTTGTTGGCAAGAAAGTAGCGCTTGGTTCTATTAAAGCCAATTCGTCCAGAAAAACCGATATGATCCTGTGTTGCGGTGGCGTTAAATTTCCTTCTATTCCAAAAGAAATGATTTTGAAAACCAATTGCTTTAAAAACATCGGAATATCAAATGAAAAACTTTTCTCTGGTAATCCCGCCATTGCAGATGCATCAATAAAAACACTGTAATAATTAACATCTTTCTGAAAAGTAACCTGATGTTCTACTCCGCCCGGAAGCCACAAACCCTGTAACGGATTCACAACCCAAATATGATTGCCCACAACCACGTTCATTACACCACGGGTTGCATAAATTAATTGTCCTCTTGGATGCGAATGCGAAATACACATTTCATTGGTTACCATTTCAGTATAGCCAATAACAGGAATCGATGGATCTTCTCTGTATCCATGCTCCTGAGCCATTCTATATGTCCGAATATGGTTATTCATTGTCCAAATATAGCAATTCTGACATTACTATTCTTTTAATCTTTGCAAAAAATAATACAGCTGTTGTTTTTTAACCTAATTTAAAAATCAAAAAAATATCTCATGGACACTATTAAAGCAAATCCTGACATAGTTAAAAAAACCACCTACTCGATTTTATTCATCATCAGTTTTTCTCATTTAATTAATGATCTTTTACAGGCCGTAGTCCCTTCAATTTATCCGTTGTTGAAAGAAAACTTTAACCTAAGTTTCTCTCAAATCGGAATCATTACTTTTACCTACCAAATCGTAGCTTCTATCCTTCAGCCTTTTGTGGGAATGTATACCGATAAAAATTCTAAACCATATTCTTTAATTATTGGAATGTGTTTTACAATGGTCGGACTTTTTATGGTTTCGATTGCTACCAGTTTTATCAACTTATTATTATCGGTTAGTTTAATCGGAATTGGATCTTCCATTTTTCATCCTGAATCTTCTCGTGTAGCACATTTGGCTTCGGGTGGAAAAAGAGGTTTGGCGCAATCCATCTTTCAATTGGGCGGAAATGCCGGAAGTGCGATTGGCCCTTTATTAGCAGCGTTTATCGTAATTCCGAACGGACAGTCTTATATTGCTTGGTTTTGTATTATTGCTTTAATCGGCGTTTTTGCTTTGTATAAAATTGCAATTTGGTATACAGAACATTTATCTGAAAGAAATGCGAATAAATCGGCTCATAAAATTGAAACGCATCATTTATCTAAAAACCGTGTAATTGCTTCTCTTGTAATTTTATTGGTTTTGATTTTCTCTAAATACTTCTACATGAGCAGTATTACGAGTTACTACACTTTCTTTTTGATTGATAAATTCCATATTTCGATTCAGCAGTCGCAAGTCTATTTATTCTTGTTCTCTGGAGCTGTCGCAGCCGGAACTTTAATTGGAGGTCCAATTGGAGATCGTTTCGGACGTAAATATGTAATCTGGGTTTCTATTTTGGGTGTTGCTCCGTTTACTTTGATGTTACCTTATGTTTCTCTTTTTTGGGTTGGAACTTTATCTGTAATCATCGGATTAATTCTTTCTTCGGCCTTCTCTGCAATCTTAGTTTATGCAACTGAATTAATGCCTGGAAAAGTCGGACTTGTAGCAGGTCTTTTCTTCGGATTTGCTTTCGGAATGGGAGGATTAGGTTCAGCTGTTTTAGGAAAAATTGCCGATGCAACGAGTATAGAATATGTATTTAAGATTTGTGCATTTCTGCCTTTGATTGGCGTTATTACTGGGTTCTTGCCGAATATTGAAGGAAAGAAAAAGGCTGAGTAATTTTTTTAAACACATAGTCCCGAAGCTTCGGGATAGTATATTGGATTGTCTTTAGAGGCATTTCATTTCATAATAAAACACATAGTTTTTCTGGATTGAAAAGCTATGTGTTTTTTTTATCTAAGTTGCTTTTCCAAAAGTATTTCGTTTCCTGTCAGCAATATAAGGTCTTCATAACACCAAAATAACCTTCTGTGACTATTTAACATTGTAGGATTATTTTCTAAAATACCTTCGTTATGAATTTAACCCAAATAACTATGGAAACAACAAAATTTACTAAAGCAAAACAATTATTGGGAGGCTGGTTGCCACAAAATCCCCAAATTATCGAGGATTGGATTAAAAAAATCAAGAAATTTACAGCAGAAAATCCAACACAACTTATTCCCGAAATTGCCGATTTTCAGAATCTAGTGTATTCAGACTCTGTTTTGTATGCTAATGTGCAGGGAATGTTTGCTGAAGCTTATTTTTTAAAGCAAACTACTCCTTTAGAATGGGAACCAGAACCTATGACTTTTGAGGATTTCCTTGTCTTACTCAACGGAATCATGCAAACTGCTCCCGAAGCATACCAAACTGGCGCTCCCGGAAATCAAACACCTTCAGGTATGATTGGTTTTCCTATTAACGCTCTATTAGCCTGGCCAATGGCGACTAGTTTTGGTTATGATGTTTTCTCAAACACTTTGGTCAATCAGCAGTTAAAAAAGATATTAAACTACTGGTCTAAATTTTTGGTTACGGAAGATTCCAGATATGTTTTGGTAGAAAATGATCCTTCAGAAGATGTAATTGCTTGGTTGAGCGAAGTAGCACAATCGGAAATGATGCAAGTTGCTCAAGGAGCATTAGGTTTAGAACCGAATCCTATTTCGCCCAATGCTACATTTTCTGATGTTTTTCAATCAAATCCTTCAGAACTATATTATGGTTTCAAAAGCTGGGATGATTTTTTCACAAGATTGTTTTGCCAAAATGTCCGTCCAGTTACTGCACCCAATGACGATTCAATTATTGTAAACGCCTGTGAGTCGGCACCTTTACAAGTAGCCAAGAATGTAGCATTATCAGATCAATTTTGGTTAAAAGGACAGCCTTATTCATTAGAAAACATGATGAATTTTGATGAATTAGCCCCACAATTTGATGGTGGAACAGTTTATCAGGCCTTTTTGAGTGCCTTGAGCTATCACCGCTGGCACAGTCCTGTAAACGGCAGAATTGTTAAAACTGCTATTGTAAACGGTTCGTATTATCTAGAAAATATATATCAAGGTTTCTATAATCCGGCGGGACCCGATTCGAGTGCACCCAACAATTCACAACCTTTTTTAACAGCAGTTGCCACCAGAGCCATAATATTTATTGAAGCAGATAATCCTGCAATTGGACTTATGTGTGTAATTCCTGTGGGGATGGCAGAAGTTTCCAGCTGTGAAATAAAAGTAAAGGCCGGAGACATTGTGAAAAAAGGCGACGAACTAGGAATGTTTCATTTTGGAGGCTCCACACATTGTCTACTTTTTAGACCAAGTGTAAATTTAGCGTTCACCACTTATGAAACACCAGGTTTGGATGCAGCTTATAATATTCGTGTAAACACACAAATAGCAAAAGTGATTTAAACCTCAAGTTACTTTTTATAACGCTCAAAAGGCTTTAGCCAAATATCTACAATTTGGCTAAAGCCTTTTCTATTTTTTCTGAACATAGCCAGTGGTTTCAACCACTGGAACGCAAAGCATATCACATTACGTTTATCAAAATACGTTTCCCGTGGTTGAAACCACTGGCTATGTTTAAGATTCTTTGAATTTATTAATTTCCATTAAAAACCAAATACAAAACCAAAATCACCAATCCCAACAGACCAAACAAAAGCTTCACCTTTTTACTCGTTTTAGGAATATCCGTTTCATCTGAAACATTAACTTCAGGATTTCTATCGGTTAAAGAGATAATAACCGCGCTAATCATTAAAACAGCAAAAATGTAAAACGAAATCAACAAAAAGTGAGGCCAAACTGGATATTTATCGGCAGGAAAAATCCATAGATATAAAACCCCAACAAACAAACTAAAAGCCGAACCCCAAGAAAGTGTTGCATTTACGGCTTTTTTTGTAGTGCGTTTCCAGAAAACACTCAAAAGGAAAACAACAGATAACGAAGGCGCCAAGAACCCTAAAACTGCCTGAAAAATGTTGAATAAATTTTGTCCTTTGATATTGTCAATCGCAACGGCAATCAAAATCGCAAATACACATCCGGCAGCAATCGTTAAACGACCAATTTTAATCTGATCCTGAATCGTCGCTGTCGGGTTGATTTTCTTTACATAAATATCATTGGTGAAAACAGTACTCAAAGCATTTAACGAAGAACCAATTGTTCCCACCAAAACCGCAATCATCACACAGATTACCAAACCGTTCATGCCGCTTGGGAAAAGGTTCGTAACCATTGTCATATAAGCTAAGTCTGAATTGCTTCCTAATTCCGGGTATAAAGCATAACACAAAATTCCAGGTAAGATAAATAACGGAAGCGCCATCACTTTCAGCCATCCAATAAAGTTCACGCCAAGTTGTCCTTGTTCTAGATTTTTCGCACCTAAAACACTCTGCACCATCGATTGATCGGTACAGAAAAAAGCAACAGCCGCTACAGGATATCCTAACAAAATAGCAGGCCACGGATAACTCGCATCATCTGACGGACGCACTAAATTCCAAAAGTTCGACGGTGTTTTTGCTGCTAAAGCTTCGATGCCACCCACTTTTTGCAATCCTAAATACGAAAGGGTTAATGAAACCACAATTAACAGAATCATCTGAAAAACATTGACTTTAGCAATTGCTTTTAATCCTCCTGCAAAAGTAAAAATTCCAGAGAAAATCACTAAAACCGTAACACTTTGCCACATCGGAATTCCTAAAATCTGACGTACTAAAACGCCTCCACTAAATAATCCTAAAGACAGCCAGCTTACTAATATTTTTACTAAAGCGTACCACGCGAGAATGTTCTGTGTACTGTCACCGTAACGTTTTCCCATATATTCGGGCATCGTGCTTACTTTACTCGCAATATATCTTGGTGCAAAAACCATTGCCAAAAGCAATAAAAACACAAAAGCGTACCATTCGAAATTTCCTGCTACAATTCCAGTAGCGTAACCAATACTCGCAAAAGCCAATAATGACGAAGGCCCAACATTGGTTCCCCACATATTAAACCCGATGCTGTACCAGTTTAAAGAATTTCCGGCAAGAAAAAGCGTTTCGTTTTTCTTTCTCTGTTTCATACTTACCACATACCCAATGACTAATAAAGCCACCAAATAACCCGCAACAATAACAAAATCGAGCGTGGTTAATTTATCGTAGATACTGTTCATAGTCCGTATTCGTTAAGAATATCTGCAATTTTAACCGGCATTCCAGTTTGTAAAGATTTGTCCATTGCTTGTAATAAAGCTACGGTTCCAATTCCTTCTTCCATGTTTGGATACGCTTCAAAACCTTGCTCGATACTATCTGTAAAATATTCTAAATAATTCTGATATTCTCCGCCGTGATGACTTTGTCCTTCAAAACGGAAATAATATTTTATCGTGCTGTCGCCCCAAGTAATCACTTTTTCTTCTCCAGTTTTATCAGTAACTGCATAACGCAATTCGTGATAATCGGCCTGACTAGCTCCTTCTGTTGCTCTTAAAATCGTACTCATGCCGCTGTCACGTTGTGCTGGCTGAGTTGGCGAAGTATACACCCCGCTTACACGAGCAATTCTTCCATCAGTTGCTTTAAAAATAAAGTGCATAGTATCTTCATTTTTTAATCCAGCATTTTTTCCGTTACTGCTGATCATTCCGTACCCCATAACTTCCTCAATGTTTGGAAGATACCATCTGATAAAATCTACAGGATGACTCAAACCTCCGTAAAGCCATTTAAACGATTGCAAAAGCGACCATTCTTTCTTCAAAAACCATCTGTGATCGGCATGGTATTGCGCCTCGATTGTAATTAAATCTCCAATTAAACCTGCTTCATAATCGGCTCTTTGTCTTTTGGCTGGTTCGAAGAAACGGGAACTTTGCCCAATGAAAACTTTCTTTCCTGTTGATTTGCTTAATTCCAACAATTCTTTTGCATCCGAAAGATCATCGATAAACGGTTTGGTACAAACTACATGCTTTCCATGTAACAAAGCTTGTTTTACATGTTGTGCGTGAAGATGATCCGGTGTGTAAATCGCGATAATATCAATTGATGCATCGTTTAACAAATCTTCGTAACTGGTGGTGTACGCATGAAAATCGAATTCTTTTGCTCTTTGTTTACACAATTCTTCGTTTCGGTCGCATATTTTAACGAGTTCTAGTTTTGAACTTTCGATTGCAGCCGACATTGTGCTTCGTCCTTCTCCAAGTCCCAGAATGGCTATTTTTAACATTGGTCTTTATTTTAGTTTTTTGATAGTTTTTTTAGCCACGAATTCACGAATTATTTTTTTACAATCTAGATGTAATATTAATTCGAATTATTCGAAAAAATAATCGCAAAGATTTTCAAAAGAAAATTCGTGAATTCGTGGCTATTTTTTATTTTTTTGCTTCTACTTCTACTTTGTTTAAGAAAATCCAAGTTTCATCTGGTTTTGCACCTTCAATTCCAGATTGGTATTTTTTCATTAAGGCGTTCCAATCGTCAACTCTTGGATTATTTTGGGTGGTTTTTGGATTTAATTTATCCAAATTTTCCCCTTTCGGAATACTGATTACCAAAATTAATTGTCTGTCTTTTTTGAAAACCTGCAATTGCTGAAAATCGGCATTACAGAAACCTTTGGCAACTTCTGGCCATTTTTCGAATTGCGTTTTATGATACTCCACATATTCTTTTTGCAATTTTTCATCAGCAGGAAGATTGGCTGTTAAAACCACATTTTCCCAATCTGATGCAGGTTTTGAATCTTTACATCTTTCGAAGTTTTGAAAATCATAAACCAAATCTTCATAGATTTTAATTTCTAAAGAAGGAAAAGCGCCTGCCAATTTACGTTTCGTTCTTTCGGGTTGATTCATTTTTCCGTAAATAACCAAATGATTTTTCCATTGGTACAATTCCTGACCTACAATTCTAAATCCCGTTAAAGTTGATTTGATTTTTTCGATATCAAAATCAGAACCTATTAATTCGATTGCATACGGTTTTGGCATTTCCTGCAATCCCCATTTTTCGTCGATTACAACTTCTTTTTCTAAATCTTTATACGGTGCTCTAATTCCTGCAGCATCTTTAATTTTAGAACTTACATACGGATCATTGTGTTCCCAGATATTGCCTTTTGGGCCATTGTGGTTTTTAAGGATTTTCTTTTCGGCAATCCAGTTGTTTTTAATCGTAAAACCTTCGCTTCCTTCATCAGTATACAAATACAGCCATAAAAACGGATCGTGTGCATAAGGACTGTTGTAAACCTTATCAATATAATTTTCTTCAATTCGGCTGTTTGGCTGAGCCGAAAGTGTATAAATTCCCGCTACATCATGTAAATGTTTGGCATAATGATGAATTTTATTTCCTAGAATTTTATTGTTCTGCATCACGTTTGACGTATGTGTCCAACCCCAGCCCATTGCCATTCCAGAATACGATACATCCGAAATTTCGTTGTGTTCAATCGTAATATTTCGAACAAAACCAGCGCTGATTCCCAGAGTTCCCCAATCTTCATTGGTTACATTGGTGATTAAATTATCTGAAATCACTTCATCCGAACACATTTCTCTTTCATCTTTTATGATTAAAGGCAAATGTGCTTCAAAAGCTTCTTCAGAGAAAATTCCAACATTGATGGCACTTCCGCCTATATCTTTAAATAAATTTCCTTTTATAGTATTGTGATTTGTTCCTTTATTTAAATCTAAACCAGTTGAAGCTAAATGTTCAAAACGACAAGATTCAAACTGAATATTATTAGCATAATTTACTTCAACCGCCGAACGTGGTCTTCCCACCCAAGCCTGATTTTCTAAATTCGCCTGATTTGGCGTTCCAGGAACTTTCAATTTATAAGCATCTAACAAATACAAACCAGATTGCAACGGCACATGACCTTGCTGTGAAGGACGAAGCCAGTTGCTGTACTGAAACGAAATTCCTTTAAACTGAAAATGATGTACAGGAGAATCGATTGTTCCTTTTACTTCTAAAAGATTTTCTAAAAATGGAGCAGTAATTTTAGCTGTGGCAATATCTTCTCCAGCTCTTGGGATATAATAGATTTTGGCATTTTTCTTATCTAAATACCATTCTCCCGGTTCGTTTAAAAGTGAAAAAGCATTGTTTAAGAAATAAGCTGAATTTCCGTTATTTTTAGAAATCCAAGGCGCTGGCCAAGGATGTTCGCTTTGGATTCGGCTTTCAGGTTCTTCAAATGAAAGTTTGGCGCTGTCTTTCTGCACTTCAATATTTTTGATGCGAAGATTGGCATTCGACCACCATTGCACAATAAACATTTCCATTCCCGGTTCAAACTTCACCGATTTATCTTTAAACGGAATCCAGCAGGTTTGTTCTTCGTGATTCCAAGATAAAATACGTTCCATTGCCGTTCCAGCCGTATTTTTGGCTCTAACTGCCTTTTTATCGTTTACCCATAATTGTCTGAAATCAATTAACGTTCCTGCTTTCGTTGGTGCGTCTGCCACCCAAACCGAACCTTTTTTTAGTCCGTTAATAACAGTTGTCGATTTTGTCCAGTTTTTAATTTCGATTCCACCACTTATAATTGGTTTTGCGTTAGCATCAGCTTGAATAATTGTTGGACTTTCTGGAGTTCCCGAATCTTCTGGTCTTACAAATAAAGGTTCGTTTAAATAATATGTTCCGTTCATTACTATGATACGAATTCCCTCTTTTATCGATGGATCTTTTAAGCGACGAAGTTCTCTGGCTTTTCGCATTGCCATGTGAACCGTTGCCAGCGGGTTTGATTTTGTTCCGATGTTCGAATCTTTTCCTGATGGTGAAACCCAGATTTCAGCACCACTTGCCGAAATTGTGAATACCAGTAAAAAAACGACTAGTAATTTGTTGAAAGGAATTAAACGCATTATTTATAGTATTGATTTTTTTCTTGAGCTAAAATTACGAGGCATTTATTTAAAGCGCTATAACTTTTACAAATAATTGTATTTTTAACACTTTTACCAAATAACAGGGACAATTTAAAAGAATATAAAATTACGAGCATCCTGTACCCTCCTGTAATATTGACTTCAAGACATTCATTTCGAAAATTCGGCTTTTAATTATCCTTTCATTTCCGAATCAAAAAAAGTTAAATTCATAAAAAATCTGTGATAAATTGACTAAAACTGTTATTTCGTATTATTTTTTTAATAGATTTGTGTAATCGATTACATTTAAAGATTATTATTTATAAGAACTTAAATTTTCATATAAATAAAATAAACACCAAAAAAATTACTAACAATGAAAATCAACCGACTACAATTTGCCTCTCTTGCACTCGCTTTTTTGATGTGTCTGAGTTCTAAAGACCTTAATGCTCAAAATACCTCAGGCAGTACTTACCAAAACATTGAGTTCAAAATGTCAAAAATTAACGAGCCTGTTATTCCTAACAATACCGTAAACTTAAAGGATTATGGCGCTGTAAATGGAGGCTACGTTTTAAATACAAAAGCTTTTGCAGATGCGATTGATGCACTGTCTAAAAAAGGCGGTGGAAAACTAATTATTCCTCCTGGAATTTGGCTTACAGGACCAATTATATTAAAAAGTAATATTGAGTTACATGCAGAAAGAGGTGCTCTGATAAAATTTTCTCCAGACAAAACTTTGTATCCTTTGGTTGAAACCAACTTTGAAGGTTTAAATACTTGGCGATGCATCTCTCCTATTTATGGTAAAAACCTCGAAAATATTGCTTTTACTGGAACCGGAGTTTGGGATGGTTCTGGAGAAGTATGGAGACAGGTTAAGAAAAGTAAAGTGACAGACAGCCAATGGAAAGAAGTTATTGCAAGAGGTGGCGTTTTAAACAAAGATAAAACAAGCTGGTATCCTTCTGAAATTTTTATGAATGCTTCTAAAGGGGCTGATCAAAATGTGCGTCCGGATTTAAAAACAAAAGAAGAATTTGAAACCATTCACGATTTTCTTCGTCCGGTAATGGTAAGCATTCAAAACAGCAAAAGAGTTTTATTTGACGGTCCTGTCTTTCAGAATTCCCCAGCGTGGAATATCCACCCTTTTATGGTGGAAGATTTGATTGTTCGCAATGTAAGTGTTCGTAATCCTTGGTATTCTCAAAACGGAGACGGTCTTGATGTGGAATGCTGTAAAAATGTATTGGTTGAAAATTCAAGTTTTGATGTGGGAGATGATGCTATCTGCATTAAATCCGGAAAAGATAAAGACGGACGTGAGAGAGGTGTTCCTTGCGAAAACATCATTGTGAGAAATAATATTGTTTATCATGGTCATGGAGGAGTTACAGTAGGAAGTGAAATGTCTGGAGGTGTAAAAAACCTTCACGTTTCTAATTGTACTTTTATGGGAACAGATGTAGGTCTGCGTTTTAAAAGTGCCCGCGGAAGAGGTGGTGTCGTAGAAAACATCTTTATTTCAGATGTGTTTATGACTGATATTCCATCACAGGCTATCTCGTTTAATTTGTATTACGGAGGAAAATCGATTGCCGAAACATTAGAAGAAGGCGGAGACAAAGTGGTCAACAAGGCGATGCCTGTGACAGTTGAAACTCCTCAGTTTAAAAACATTTCGATTAAAAATATCACTATTAAAGGTGCTCAGCAAGCCGTATTTTTGCAAGGTCTTCCAGAAATGAATTTAGAAAATATTGAAATCACAAACTTAATCGCCAAAGCTGAAAAAGGGTTTTCGATTATTGACGCTAAAGGAATAAAATTAAATAACTTACAATTAGATATTGAAGCTAAAAATGCATTTGAGATTTACAATGCACAAAACCTTTCTTTAAAAAATGTAGCATTTAATCCTTCCTCTTCAAATACCATTACAATTGCAGGAGAAGCCAGTAAAAATATCGATTTAAGCGGTTCTAATTTATCAAAAACTACTACTGTCGATAAAACTGTTCCTAAGAAAGCTGTTAAATTTTAAAACGGAGATTTTATGTTCAATTCCATAAACAGCTCGAAATTATTGGCATCAGCGTTTTGTGTCTTTTCATTTTTGTATTCAAATGCACAGACAAACAGCGAGATCAGTACAAAACCTTTTACAGACGGCACCAATCATTGGTATTTTATCAAAGACAAAACCAATATCATAAATCCGATTCCGAATCAGCCGAAATATGCTGAAACAGATTACACCAAAATTGCAGATAATATTCTCTATTTCCAGCGTGATAATGGAGGCTGGCCTAAGAATTATGATATGAAAGCTATTTTGACGCCACAACAAATTGACAGTGTGGTTAAGACAAAATACATCGAACATACTACTTTCGATAATGAAACAACTTATACACATATTCATTATCTAGCGCAGGTTTATACGCTAACAAAAGATTCAAGATATAAAGATGGGTGTTTAAGAGGTATTAATTTCACTATAAAAGCACAATATTCAAACGGAGGCTGGCCACAATATTTTCCTTTAGAAAAAGGTTATAGCCGTCATATTACTTTTAATGACGGAGCATATATGGGAATCATGAATCTCCTTAAAAAGATTGTAAACAATGATCCTGATTATGCTTTTATTGATGCCAAAACTAGAAAAAAAGTAGCCACCGCATATCAAAAAGGACTAGAGTGTATTTTAAAAATGCAGATTAAAGACAACGGAAAATTAACCGCTTGGTGCCAGCAACACGACGAAATAACACTTGAACCTGCTTGGGCGCGTAAATTTGAACCGCCAAGCATCTGTAATGCAGAAAGTGTTGATATAGTTTTGTTTTTGATGGACATTGATAATCCAAATGAAAAGATAATCAATGCCATTCAGGGTGCCGTAAAATGGTTTCAGGATTCTAAAATCTACAATACCAGAGTTGAAAGTTTTGCTGCTGAAGAAATGGAATCCAAATACAAGAAAATCAAAAATGACGTAAGAATCATAAACGATCCAACAGCGCCACCAATATGGACTCGTTACTATGAATTAAAAACACACAGACCTTTATTCAGCGATCGTGACAGCGAATTTCTATATTCTTTAGCCGAGGTAAGCCGTGAAAGAAGAACGGGTTATGCTTGGTATACGGATAAACCTGAAAAGGCATTGAAGAAATATCCAGAATGGCAGAAAAAGTGGGCTCCAGAAAATAATGTTTTGAAGAATTAGAAATATTTTTTGACATTTCGAGTGAAGTCCAATTTTCAAATATAGCCCGTGGTTTCAACCACGGGGACGCAATATTGTAACGTCTCACATTGTGCTCCCGTGGTTGAAACCACGGGCTATGTTTTTTTATTATTCTAATAATAGGCCAAAGGCCTCAAAGCATCACCATAGGGCTACGCCCTATGAATTGATATACACCAGCAATCATAAAGCCCTGAAAGGGCGCAAGCATTTGTCTTCAAATTTGCTTACGCCCTTTCAGGGCTTTGTTGCATATCTCTATTTGCTGTCACTGGGCGTTGCCCTGTGTTCATGGTATGAGCCTTTCAGGCTCTCCTAATTTACGAGCTAATTCATAAATTATAAATTGTAAAACTCCTTCGCATTCTCAAACCAAATCTTATTCTGGTCTTCAATAGAAAACTTCGAAATATAATCTTCTAAAGTTTTTACTACTTCATGATAATCTGAAGCAACATTAAGAACCGGCCAATCTGAACCATACATCAATTTATCAACTGAAAAGTTTTCAAAAATTACATCTAAATAAGGTTTTAAATCTTCTGGCTTCCAGTTTTTCCAGTCGGCTTCTGTGACCATTCCTGAGATTTTACACCAAACGTTGTCATACTTTGCGATTTCTTCAATTCCTTTTTTCCAAGAATCAATGCTCCCTGATTTAATATCTGGTTTTGCAATATGATCAATTACAAATTTTTGGTCTGGAAAATCTTTCACCAAACTTATTGCAGCTGGTAATTGACGTTCAAAAATCAATATATCGTAAGTATAATTGAAGGATTTTAAAGCTGTGATTCCTCTTCTGAATTCTGTTCCGAACATAAAATCATCTGGTTCTCCTTGCACAACATGTCTGAAACCTTTCAGTTTTTTTTGATCTGAAAAGAATTGTAAACGTTCTTCAATGTTTTCATTTCTCAAATCGATCCAGCCCACAACTGCTTTTATGAAATCATTTTTAGAAGCCAAATCCAATAAAAATTGCGTTTCTTCTTCCGATTGGCTTGCCTGAACGGCAACACAGCCTTCAAACTGGTTTTCTTTTAATAAAGGCTGTAAATCTTCAGGAAGGAAATCTCTTTGGATATTCTGCATAGTTTCATCGATCCAGCTGTCTCTAACGGGATCAAACTTCCAAAAATGCTGATGCGAATCTATTCTTTTACTCATAACTTTTTAATTAACATCGCTGATTAAAGCGCGGTCTAAATGTACGTAACCTCCATCCACAAAAACAAATTGTCCTGTAGTATGCGATGATTTTTCAGAAATGATGAAAAGAGCCGTATCTGCAATTTCTTCTGTTTTGGTCATTCGGCTTTCTAATGGAATCGTTTTACTAATTTTTTTCAAGACTGCCTCTCCATCTGGTAATGTTTTAATCCAATCCTCGTAAGCAGGCGTATAACTTTCAGCAATAATAATGGCATTCGAACGAATTCCGTACTGAATCAAATCTACTGCCCATTCTCTAGTTAAGCCCAAAACTCCACCTTTCGCAGCAGCGTAACCAGAAGTGCCGCCCTGACCTGTTAAAGCCACTTTTGAACCAATATTTAAAATATTTCCTTTTGATTCTTTTAAAAATGGAAGCGAATATTTAGTCAATAAAAAATAACTTACCACATTCAATTTCAAAGAATTCATAAAATCCTCGTAGCTTGAATCTAATCCTGCACCGTCATTCACGCCAACATTATTAATTATAGCATCAATTCTTCCATATTTTGCTCCGATTACTTTTACAGCATTTTCTATTGCAACAGGGTCGGTTACGTCAGTCTGTACAAATAAAGAATTAACTCCTCTTTTCTGAAGTCTTTCCACGTATTCGAAACCTCTTGCATTTCTGTCAACTAAAACCGGAATTGCGCCTTCATCTGCCAATCTATTAATGATTGTTTCTCCAATACTGCCTTCTTTTCCAGCCGAACCAGAAACGACAACTATTTTGTTTTTTAAGTTTAAATCCATTTTTGTGGTTATTTAAGATTCATTTTTAAACACATAAAAACATAGTTTTGGAACCGCATAAAGGCGTTTCACTTGCATTAATTCACATAGTTCTATGTTTTAGAAACTAGTTTCTTTCTATTCTCTTTCAAGAAACAAAAAAATCTATGTTTCTATGTGTTTTAAAAAAATTATTCTATTTCAATCAACGCCTTAATCACATTATTTTTAGGGTCAATCAAATTCCCAAAATCAGTAATCATTTCATCAAAACTAGTTCTGTGCGTAATGTATTTCTTCGGATCGATTTTTCCTTCTTTCAAACATTTCATTACATATTCGAAATCTTCAATTGTAGCATTTCTGCTGCTCATTAAAGTTGATTCTCTTTTGTGGAAATCAGGATGACTGAAATTCAATTCTCCTTTTTGAAGTCCAACCAAAACAAATCTTCCGCCATGCGAAATATAATTAAAAGCACTGTTCATCACTTTCTGATTTCCAGTTGCATCAATTACCACATTCGCCATATCTCCGTTGGTTAATTCCGCTAATTTTTGAGCAACATCATCGTTCAACGGATTAATCGTTTCATCTGCTTGTAATTGTTCTTTACAGAAATTCAATCTGTAATCGTTAATATCCATTACGATTACTTTTGCACCCGCAATTTTAGCAAACTGAATCAAACCAATTCCAATTGGTCCTGCTCCCATTACCAAAACAGTATCTGTTGGTTTAACAGCAGCTCTTCTTACTCCGTGTGCTGCAATTGCTAATGGCTCAACCAAAGCCAATTCATCATAATCTAAACCTTGACCGTGCAATAAATATTGTTCCGGAATCGACACATATTCAGCCATTCCGCCATCAATATGAACGCCGAAAACTTTAATATTTACACAGCAATTTGTTAGTCCGTTTCTACAAGCCACACATTTTCCGCAGTTGAAATACGGAATAAAAGTTACCTTATCACCTGGTTTAAAACCTTCTGCATTTCCTTTTACATATTCAGCTGCTAATTCGTGACCTAAAATTCTTGGATATTCAAAATAAGGCTGAGTCCCACCAAAAGCATGGATATCAGTTCCACAGATTCCGATTCTTTTAATTTTCAATAAAACTTCACCTTCTTTTGGTTCCGGAATACTGGTTTCTTTTAGTAAAAATTCCTGCGGTTTTTCGCAAACTATATATTTCATTTTATACTTTCTTAATTTTTATTTTTGATATGCTACAGCCTTTTGTTTACTTGTTCCTAAACCTTCAATTCCTAATTCAACAACATCGCCAGCTTTAATATAAATCGGATCTGGTTTAATTCCTAAACCAACTCCCGGAGGCGTTCCTGTACTGATAATATCACCCGGAAGCAAAGTCATAAACTGACTTAAATAATGTACCAAATAAGGAATCTTGAAAACTAGATTTAGTGTATTACTATCTTGGTATTTTTTACCGTTTACCGTCAGCCACATCTTTAAATTGTCCACATCTGCGACTTCATCTTTTGTAGCCAAAAATGGTCCAAGAGGCGCAAAAGTGTCACTCCCTTTTCCTTTTGCCCATTGTCCTCCACGCTCTAATTGAAAAGCTCTTTCGCTATAATCATTCAATAAAGCGTAACCCGCAACATAATCTAAAGCTTCTGCTTCTTCAACATAACTTGCTTTTTTGCCCACGATAAAAGCCAATTCTACTTCCCAGTCTGTTTTTTCACTATTTTTTGGAATAATCAAATCATCGTCTGGACCACATAACGAAGTAGTAGATTTGAAGAAAATAATAGGTTCTGTTGGAATCGGAGCGTTTGTTTCTTTGCAGTGATCAATATAATTCAATCCAATGCAGATAATTTTTGAAGGACGAGCCACCGGTGAACCTAAACGTATTGAAGCATCTACTTCTGGCAAAGTTGGATTGCTTTCTAATGCTTTTTGTAATTTTTCTAATCCGTTTTCTTCAAAGAAACTTTCGTTAAAATCGGTTACAATCGAAGAAACATCATATCTCTTTTCTCCAATCAAAACTCCTGGTTTCTCTTTTCCGATTTCTCCGAAACGTATTAATTTCATAATCGTATATTTTTAGTTGTTAGTTTATAATTTGTAGTTATTCTTCATTCATCAATTCAAAATTCTTCAAAAAGAACATAGCAAAATTAATAAATGTAAAAATCACAATTACAAAAATACTTTTTAAAAATTAATATCCGAGAGATATTTCGTTTTCCTATTCTTAAAATGACTAAACTTTAAATTTTTATAACATTTTTTAGATCGTTTGTAAAAATTATATCACTAATTATCGATTTATGTAAAAAAGATTTCTTAAAAAGAAAGGATTTCTTGTGCATTTAAATCTTATTTCTACTTTTGTAATTGTAAATTTTACATTTATTATTTCAATCGATTTCACTACTCAAAATTCCTATATCCAAATGATAAAATTAAAAGGCATAACTTGGAACCATACAAGAGGTTTGCTTCCAATGGTTGCTACATCGCAGCGTTTTACAGAATTACATCCTGATGTTGAAATTTCTTGGGAGAAAAGAAGTTTACAAGAATTTGCAGATGCTTCTATCGAAGACTTGGCCAAAAGGTTCGATTTATTGGTAATCGATCATCCTTGGACAGGTTTTGGGGCGCAGACCAAAGCGATTCTTCCGTTATCTGATTATTTATCAAACGAATATATTAAAGATCAAGAAAATAATACTGTTGGAAAATCGTACGAAAGTTATGTTTTTCATGATAAATTATGGGCGCTTCCAATCGACGCTGCAACTCCGGTTGCCTCTGCCCGCTTGGATCTTTTAGAAAAAAATAATTTAGAAGTTCCAAAAACTTATGACGATTTATTGGCTTTAGCGAAAAAAGGCTTAGTCGCTTTCGCTGGAATTCCGGTAGATGTTTTAATGAGTTTTTATATGTTTTGCTGTAGTTTGGGCGAAGCTCCTTTTCTTTCAGAAGAAAAAGTGATTTCTGAAACTACAGGAATCAAAGCACTTCAAATGTTTAGAGAACTGGCTCAGTTAATTGATCCAGCTAACTTTAATAGAAATCCTATACAAGTTTACGAAGCAATGGTTAATTCAGACGAAATTGCCTATTGCCCATTTGCTTACGGTTATTCTAATTATTCTCGTATTGGCTACAGCCAAAACCTTTTACATTTTTATGATTTAGTAAAACTGAATGATAATCCGATGATTTCTTCTTTGGGCGGCACTGGTTTAGCTGTTTCATCATTCGGCGAACATATGGAAACTGCCATAAAATATGCTGAATTTACGTGTTCATCGCAGGTTCAACAGAATATTTATACCGATAACGGAGGTCAGCCAGGTCATTTGCAAGCTTGGAAAAACGAGCGAATTAATGGTGTAACTCACGATTATTTCAAAAATACACTTCCTGCATTAGAGCGCGCTTTCCTTCGTCCGAGATATTATGGACATATGTATTTCCAAGATCATGCTGGAGATGTGGTTCGTAATTATTTGATGAATGGCGGAGATGAATTAAAAGTATTGGAAGAAATGAATTCGCTTTACGCGGAATCTCTAAAAATCCAGACCGTATGAGACCTTTAGAAGGATTAGTTGTCCTGGAATTCTGCCAGTTTTTAGCAGGACCTTCGGCTGGGTTAAAACTGGCTGATTTGGGTGCACGCGTCATCAAAATTGAGCGTCCTGTAAAAGGTGAAGCCTGCAGACAATTGAGCATAAAAGATTTATTTGTAGACGACAGCAGTTTACTATTTCATACGATTAACAGAAATAAAGAATCTTTTGCAGCCGATTTGAAAAATCCAGACGATTTGGTTTTGATTAAAAAACTAATCGAAAAGGCTGATATTATGACGCATAATTTTAGACCCGGAGTAATGGAAAAAATCGGTTTAGATTTTGAAAATGCTTTGGCTATTAATCCACAGATTATTTACGGAACCATTACAGGTTACGGAAATGAAGGTCCGTGGGCAAAAAAACCGGGACAAGATTTATTGTTACAATCGCTTTCCGGATTAAGCTGGTTAAGCGGACGCAAAAGTCAAGGCCCAGTTCCGTTTGGTTTGGCTGTAGCCGATTTAATGTGCGGGAATCATTTTGTACAAGGAATTTTGGCAGCACTTTTAAAAAGAGCCAAAACTAAAAAAGGAGTTTTGGTAGAAGTCAGTTTGCTGGAATCTATTTTGGATGTACAATTTGAAGCCATCACTTCTTTCTTAAATGATGGTGGACAACAACCGGAAAGAGGCGATATTAAAGGAAGTGCGCATGCTTTCTTAAGCGCTCCTTATGGCGTTTACCCAACTCAGGACGGTTATTTATCGCTGGCAATGGGCGATTTGATTTTTATTGGAAAAACATTAGGACTGGATTTAAACGCTTTCGCTGACAAACATCTTTGGTTTGAAAAAAGAGATGAAATCAGAACGATTTTGAGCGAAAGAATTCAAACCCAAACTTCTGATTATTGGATTGAAATATTGCAGAAAGAAGGTATTTGGTGCGGAAAAGTTTTCAATTACGAAGAACTGGACAATCAGCCTTTTGTAACTGAATTACAGCTAAAACAAACCGTAAAAAATAGTGAAGGCGAAACTTTGGTAACCACCAGAAGTCCGATTCAGTTAGACGGTGAAATTTTATTAAGCGAAAAAGCCGCTCCAAAAGTAGGACAAGATAATTTAGTAATACATAAAGAGTTTATTCAACAATAAGCTAAAATTTATTATTCATCAGTTTAGATTAAAATCTGCCTAATCTGCTTTAATCTAAATAAATCTGCGTGACAAAATTTATACGCAAAAAAAGTATTTCGCGCAGATTTAAAATGATTTGAGCAGATCAAATTAGATTTTTAATTGTTGAATAAAACGATTAAACAAATAAACCATAATAAACGGTTAAACAGAAAAAATGAAACCATTAGAAGATTATTTAATTATAGATTTCAGTCAGTTTCTTTCGGGGCCGTCAGCGAGTTTGCGTTTGGCAGATTTGGGAGCGCGCGTAATAAAAATTGAAAAACCGGGAACGGGAGATATCTGCCGTACTTTATATACTTCTGATTTGATTATGAACGGAGAATCGTCTGTTTTTCATACCATCAACAGAAACAAAGAATCTTTTGCCATTGATTTTAAACAGCCAGAGGAACTTCAAAAACTAAAAAAATTATTAGCCAAAGCTGATGTTGTGATGCATAATTTCAGACCCGGAGTAATGGAACGCATTGGTTTAAGTTATGATGACGTAAAAAGCATTAATCCAAATGTAATTTATGGGTCAATTTCAGGTTTTGGAGAACATCCTGATTTAAAGGATTTACCGGGACAAGACTTGCTTTTACAATCTTTAACCGCTTTAACTTGGCTGAGCGGTAATCAAGAAGATGGACCAGTTCCAATGGGATTGTCGATTGTAGATATGCTTGCCGGAGCTCATTTAGCGCAAGGAATTTTAGCTTCTTTATACCGAAAAGCAACTCATAATATTGGCGCACAAATTCAAGTCAGCATGCTAGAATCGGCATTTGATTTTCAGTTTGAAACGATTACCACTTTCTTTAATGATGGAGGCGAATTGCCTGTTCGAACTAAAACCAACAACGCACATGCTTATTTGGGCGCGCCATACGGAATTTATAAAACCAAAAATGGTTATTTAGCTCTTGCAATGGGATCGATTCCTGTTTTAGCTTCTTTGCTCCAATGTGATGCTTTATTGGCTTTCCCTGAAAATAAATTTACGCTTAGAGACGAAATCAAAAATATTCTTGCCGATCATCTGCAAACACAGGAAACAAAGTTTTGGTTAGATATTTTAGAACCAGCCGACATCTGGTGCGCAGGAGTTTTAAACTATCAACAGTTATTTGCAGAAGATGGATTTAAGGTTTTGGATTTTACACAGCAAGTCGAAATGTTGGATGGCTATACTTATAAAACAACACGCTGTCCGATAAAAATTGACGGCGAATATCTGACTTCTGGAAAAGGTTCTCCGAAACTGGGTCAGGACAACGAGAAAATTATTAAAGAATTTATTGACTGTTAATGGAAAAAATTAGAATCGCTGTTCGTAAATTCGATCCTTTCGAAAGTACACTTCAAAAGTTGTGGGATACTTTCTGTCTTCAAAACAACATAAAAATGGAAGCAGAAATGGTTGCCTTAGAACTTCATGATTTATATGAAACTACAATTTCAGAAAAAGGTCTAAAAGAAGGAAAATGGGATATTGCTCATATCAATACCGATTGGATTTTTGATGCAGCAAACGAAAATGCGGTTCTTAATTTATTTTCATTAATTGGAGAAAATCCACCAGAAAATTATCCTTTTGGATGGCATAAATCGCTTTTACATTTACAAAAGCTGAGTAACGGCATTTTCGGACTTCCATTTCACGATGGGCCTGAGTGTCTGATTTACCGAAAAGATTTATTCGAAAACGAAACAGAAAAAGAGAATTTTAAAAAACAGTTTGGTTACGAACTTGATACACCAAAAACATGGCAGGAATTCACAGAAATTGCCACATTCTTTAATCGTCCTGAACAAAATTTATACGGTGCTGTTTTTGCCAATTATCCAGACGGACATAATATGGTTTTTGATTTTTGTCTGCAATTATGGACACGTGGCGGTTCATTATTAAACAAAAAAAATCAGATTGATATTCATAATGAAGCAGCAATAAAAGCATTGGATTTTTATAGAAAAATGGTCAATGATGTAACTGCCGTTCATCCAAAATCGAGAGAATTTGGTTCAGTTGAAGCAGGTTTGGCTTTCGCCGAAGGACAAGCCGCAATGGCAATCAACTGGTTCGGATTTGCTTCTATGGCTGAAGTAATTGAAGAATCGAAAGTGAAAGGGAAAATTGATATCACTTCCCTCCCATCTGATCCTGGTCATAAAACGGCTTCTTTGAATGTATATTGGTTGTATACCATTGGTTCTGGGAGCAAACACAAAAAACTGGCTTATGATTTTTTACGATTTGCCACAACGCCGGAAAGTGATAAACTACTGACTACTGAAGGTGGTATCGGGTGCCGAAAATCAACTTGGAAAGACGAAGAAATCAATACTTTGATTCCATTTTATCATAAACTGGAAATGCTTCATGAAAATGCATTAACACTACCTCAAACACCAATCTGGCCAAAAGTAGCCGAATTAATTGACGGAGCAGTTTTAAAAGCGATTGAAACTGATATTTCATCAGGTATAATTTTAGAGGAAACTCAGAAAAAAATTAAAGAATTAAGTCAAGGAACAACATTACACAGCTCTGTCAAAAATTAAACTTGGCAGACTTCATTTCAAAATATAGAACAAATGAATATTCCCTATAAACCTTTACTTCCCCAAACAGAACAACCTATTGTGATTATCGGAGCGAGCGGTATTGTAAAAGATGCACATCTTCCCGCTTACGAAATGGCTGGTTTTAAAGTTTTTGGTATTACCAACAGAACGATTTCGAAAGCATACGATTTACAGAAACAATTCAAAATCGATCATGTTTTTGAAAGTGTTGCCGATGCGGTTAAAAATGCGCCTTCAAACGCGGTTTACGATATTACCGTTTTACCTGATCAATATATCGAAATTTTAGAACAATTACCCGACGGAGCTGCAGTTTTAATTCAGAAACCAATGGGAAATGATTTAGCTCAGGCTCGTGAAATTGTAGAAGTCTGCGAAAGAAAAAATTTGGTTGCTGCAATCAATTTCCAATTGCGTTTTGCTTCTTTTGTAAGTGCAGCCCGATATTTAATCGATCAGGGAATTATTGGTGAATTATACGATTTAGAATTTAAAGTTACTGTAAATACGCCTTGGGAATTGTTTCCTTTAATTAAAGAACATCCGAGATTGGAGATTCTTTTTCACAGTGTGCATTACATTGACTGCATTCGATCTTTTCTGGGAAATCCGAAAAGTGTATTGGCAAAAACAGCCAAACATCCGCTTAAAAAATTATCTTCAAGTCGATCTACAATTATTCTGGATTATGGCGAAGACAAACATGTTGTCATCAATACGAATCACGATCATCACTTTGGACCAAAACATGAAGAAAGTTATATCAAATGGGAAGGAACAAAAGGTGCTGTTAAAGCAAAAATGGGATTGTTAATGAACTATCCTGACGGTCTTCCTGACGTTTTTGAGTACGCGCTGCCAAAAAAAGATAATGAAAATGAATACGAATGGACAGAAGTAAAATTAGAAGGTTCTTGGTTTCCTGAAGCTTTTATTGGTGCAATGTCTAATCTAATGCGTTATAAAGAGGGTTCTGACTCAGTTTTATCTGCCAGCGTTCAGGATGTTTTAGGAACAATGAAAGTTGTAGAAGCTTGTTACGCGAGTAGTAAAAACGGTGGAATTTCTTTTGATGAAGTGTAATTAAAACACTATATTTCAAAACCAAAAAAAAACAAATTTCAGTCCATCTTAAAACAAATGTCTTTTAGCATTTGTTTGAAAGAGCTAGACCGATAAAAAATATCTAAAATATGTATTTTAAATCGACTTTTTTCGAAGATTATCAAATCGACGACAAACGAGTAACTTTAGGCAGAACCATTACAGAAACTGATTTTGTAGTTCACGCCGGACACACAGGGGATTTCTTCCCACATCACATGGACGAAGAATGGTGTAAAACGCAGCCATTCGGACAAAGAATTGCCCACGGAACCATGGTTTTTGCTATCGGAATCGGATTAACGGCTTCTGAAATAAATCCTGAAGCTTTTTCTAGAGGTTACGACAAGATGCGTTTTGTAAAACCCGTTCATATCGGCGACACCATCCATTCAGAAGTTACCATTTCTGAAAAAGGTGAAGCCAAAAATCCTGAAATGGGAACTGTAACAGAACACGTAGAAATCATTAACCAGCGCGGTGAAGTCGTTTTGGTATGTGATCACTTACTTTTGGTGAAGAAAAAATAATTTTTCTTGAAGTGACAAAGAGACAAAGTTGCAAAGTGACAGAGGTTTCTACACTTTGAACCTATAATTTTTTTGCCACTTGACCTTCAATAAAAAAACAACACCGAAGAGACATGAGTTTAAAAAAACTTTGAGCCTTTGTCTCTCTGTCACTTTGAACCTAAAAAATAACAAAAAACTATCTAAACAATGCAAATTACAAACCAAGCCGGCGATCAACATGAAGTGCCGACAGAAGGCGGAAAAGGAAATCAATATCTTTTGCCTTTTATTCTTGTTACCTGCCTATTTTTTCTTTGGGGAATGGCCCACAACTTAGATTCTGTTTTGATTCCGCATTTGAAAAAAGCTTGTGAATTGAATAATCGTCAATCTACTTTAATTGATACTTCTGTATTCTTTGCTTATTTTATCATGGCAATTCCTGCTGGAATGCTGATTAAAAGATTTGGCTATAAAAACAGTATTATAACAGGATTATTAGTTTTTGCTGCAGGAGCATTTTTATTTGTTCCAGCTGCTAATACCAGAACTTACGAATTGTTTCTATTTGCTTTATTCGTAATTGGATGTGGTTTGACCATTTTAGAAACTAGTGCCAATCCTTATGCAGCGATTTTAGGACCAGCGGAATCTTCTTCAAAAAGATTGAATTTAGCGGCTTCTTTCAACGGATTAGCAGCAATGGTTGCTCCAATAGTAGGTTCGTTATTTATTCTTTCAGGAACCAATCATACACCAGAACAAATGGCAGCAATGCCTGAGGCAGAAAAAGCGGCATATTTATTAGGCGAAGCGGCTTCTGTAAAAATGCCTTATATCGTTTTGGGAAGCATTTTGGTTTTGGTTGCTATTATATTTTACTTCGTACAATTGCCTTCAATGAAAGCAACTCATGCTGAAGCTGAAATTAAACCAGGATTTTTCTCTGTTTTAAAATTCAGACATTTAAGCTGGGGCGTTGTGGCTCAGTTTTTCTATGTTGGAGCACAGGTTTGTATTACAAGTTTCTTTATCCGTATTGCACAGCAAGGGGCTGGATTAGACGAAAAAACGGCTGGATATTATTTAGGAATTTATGGTTTCCTTTTTATGGCTGGACGTTTTATTGGAACATTCTTTTTACGTTTTGTAAAGGATTATGTTTTATTATCTATTTATTGTGTAATGAGCGCTGTT
This sequence comes from Flavobacterium quisquiliarum, assembly GCF_019308285.1. Classification (GTDB taxonomy): domain Bacteria; phylum Bacteroidota; class Bacteroidia; order Flavobacteriales; family Flavobacteriaceae; genus Flavobacterium; species Flavobacterium quisquiliarum. The sequence goes on along the minus strand of NZ_WWEM01000020.1, from coordinate 138,572 downwards.
CTTTGTCTAGTTGCTATTTACGGTTCTGGAATTGTGGTTATTTACGCTCTTGGCGGAATCGGATTCTTTATGTCAATTATGTTCCCAACTATTTTCTCTTTAGGAATTAAAGGCTTAAAATCGAATACTGAAACGGGTTCTTCTTGGTTAGTAATGTCAATTGTCGGCGGTGCTATCATTCCGTACGGAATGGGAACTTTAATCGATATGAATCATGATGATATTCAGTCTGGATATATTATTCCGTTAGTTTGTTTCTTGATTATTCTTTCTTTTGGCGCTATTGGACATAAAGTTAAAACGGTTTCGGAATAGTTTTTAGCCACAAATTACACAAATTAGCACAAATTTATTTTAATATCAATTGCCTCCAGCTAAAGCTGGAGGTTTTTTGTTTAGTATAAATAAAACAACATACCTATAATAAAGCTCTGGAGGAGCGACACAATATCATTACAATACGTCCCCGTGGTTGAAACCACGGCTATGTTGAAATACATGATGATAAAATAATGATGTTATTTTTTATAAAATCAAAAAACGCCTCCAAAATTGGAGGCGTTTTCATTTAGTCATTTTAAGAATTAACGGTGTTTTCCGTTTCCGTGATCGTGGTTTTTGGAGTTGTTTTTTCCTTTATTACCTTTGTCGTTTCCGTAATGATTTCCATTGTTGCCTTTAGGTTTTTCTCCTCTGTTTTTCTGAGGTTTTCCGTGATAACCTTTTGGATAATCGGCTCTATGTTTCGTGTGATAGTAATAAGGAGAATCTCCTCTGTAATCAGTCAAAACTACTTTGTAACCTGAATACAAATCATAATTTCTATATCTTGACGGAAGTCTTTTTTCACGCATCCATTTTCCACCATTGTCGTAGATAAATACGCTTTGATTTACATCATAATATACATCGATATCTGGCAGGTAATAATATCTGCTGTCATCGTATCCTTGCGGTCCCCAATTTGGAGGTGTTCCAATATTTACATTGATTGACACTTGTGCTTGGGCGAAAAAAACACTCATAAAGAGTACTGAGGCGAATACTAATTTTTTCATGATCTTTAGTTTTAAATATTTATTTAGTAGATAAGAATCGAAATTAGTGCCAATATTTAAACTTATTGTATTCATTATACAGAAAGGTAAAACTAATCGACGAATAGTCCTTTTCAGCCGATATAGATTACAAAAAAAACGCCCCATTTCTGAGGCGTTTTATAGTCATGTTTTTATTTAAATTAAGTGATCATCAAATGATCTTGATCGTGGGAACTTAAAAGTATACTTTTATTTTAACCGTGTCAAATGTAAATCCAATTCTATAATAATTAATTATTTATTAGACGAAAGGTGCAGTATTTCCGACAAACGGTAATTTTTATAAATCAAAGGGATCTTATTTCCAACCTCCACCTAAAGCTCTATACAAATTAACTACAGCTTGAAGCTTTTGTAAGTTATCATTTATACCGCTTAATTGTGCAGCCAAAAGATTTTGTTCTGAAGTCAATACGTCTGTGTAGTTAGTTGCTGAACTGTATTCCAAAAGCTGTTGTGTGAAATCAACTGCTTTTTCTAAGGCTTCAATTTGTTTTTGTCTTGAATCTTCTTTTTCAACTGCCATTTCGTAAGAATATAACGCATTTGAAACTTCCTGTCCTGCCACTAAAAGGCTTTGCTGGAAATTATTGTATGCTTGCAATTGTTTTGACTGAGCCGTTGTCAATCTCATTTTATTCAATCCTTGATTAAAAATTGGCTGTGTTAAACCTCCAATAATGGAATAAAAGATAGAATTACTAAAAAAGTCTTTCAATTCCAAATTCGAAAATCCTGTACTTGCCGTAAGTGTCAGACTTGGATAAAAATAGGTTTTAGCCAAATTTGTAGCTTCAAAAGCTACTCTGAAATTAAATTCCGCTTGACGGACATCAGGACGGTTCTGCAATAACTGAGCTGGCATACCAAGTGCAATTTTTTCGGGGATAATTTGTGTTTCTAATTCTCCTCTATCAATCGGTCCAGGTGCCTGCCCTAACAAGATATTCAATGCATTCTCTGTTTCACGGATATCTTGTTTTAAATCTGGAATCAAAACTTCTGCTGCATGTTGGTTGGCTTCACTCTGCACAACCGCGGCTCCTGTAACAATTGCACCTTCTTTTAAAGCTTTAATTGTTTCAACGTTTTTGACACGGCTTTCTAAGGTTTCCTGCGTAATTTTAAGCGATTTATCATAAGCCAGCAGCATGAAATAATTATTCGCAATATCAGAAATCAATTGTGTTTGAATAGCTTGTTTTGCAGCATCGGTTGCTAAATAAGTTGCTAAGGCCGCTCTTTTAGAACTGCTTAATTTTCCCCATATATCAAGTTCCCACGAAGTACTTGCCCCTAATTTATAGGTTGTCGTTAGAGTATTGATATTGATTCCTGCTGGAAAGTTAAGTCCTGCTTGTGATTGCTTATTATGAGTAGCGCTTGCGTCCAATTGTAAAGTTGGATAATAAGCTAATTTGCTCTGACGCAGAGAAGCTCTTGCTTGTACAATATTTTCAATTGCATTTTTCAGATTCAGGTTTTGATCTAATCCCTTCTGAATTAATGCAATCAGTTTTTCATCTTTAAAAACACTCTGCCAAGGCATATCCGCAATTGTAGTCGAATCTGTTGAAGATTGGTCACGATACAACTGATCTGTTTTTAAGGTTGCGGGACGTTCGTATTTCTTGGTAACAGAGCACGCACTAATTAGTGCGGCTGTTATTACCAGTAAAATATATTTATTTGAACTATTCGTCATTTCTTTCTTAATTAAATTTTACTCTTTATGAGCTTCTATTAAATGAATTTCGTCTTCGTCGTCATCATCATCATAACCATCTTTTGCTGGTCCGCTGATTTTTTCCTGTAAATTTTGGAATATGATAAATAAAACCGGAATTACAAAAACTCCTAAAATGGTTCCAATTAACATACCTCCAACAGCTCCAGTACCAATCGATTTGTTACCAACCGCTCCTGCTCCAGAAGCAAACATCAACGGAACTAATCCTAAAATAAAGGCGAAAGAAGTCATCAAAATTGGACGTAAACGCGCCACAGCTCCTTCAATTGCAGCTTGTACAACTGGCAGTCCTTTTCTTCTTCTGTCCAAAGCAAATTCGACAATCAAAATACCATTCTTGGCCAGAAGTCCAATCAACATGATTAAAGAAATCTGTAAGTAGATATTACTGTTCAATTTGAAAATAATCGAGAATAAATAAGCTCCCGCTAATCCAAATGGAATTGACAATAATACTGCAAATGGCAAAATATAACTTTCGTATTGCGCGCTTAATAAGAAATAAACGAATACCAAACATAATACGAAAATGAATATTGTTTCACTTCCTGAAGCTAATTCCTCACGTGTTAATCCAGAGAATTCATAACCATAACCCGCTGGAAGATTTTCTGCAGCAACTTCCTGAATTGCTTTAATCGCATCTCCAGAACTATAACCTGGTTTTGGTGCTCCCGTAATCGAAATCGACGTAAATAAGTTAAATCTCGAAATAGATTCTGGTCCAAAAACTCTCGTCATTTTTACAAACTCTGTAATTGGCGCCATATTTCCAGCACTGTTACGAACAAAGATTTTATTCAATCCTTGCGTATTAGCTCTAAACTCTGGAGAAGCCTGAACCATTACACGATACTGTTTTCCAAATTTATTGAAATTCGAAGCATACAATCCTCCGTAATAACCTTGCATTGTTGAAAGAATTGTATTTACAGAAACTCCCGCATCTTTCGCTTTCGCTAAATTAATATCCATCATATACTGAGGGAATCCAGGGTTGAAAGGCGTTGTTGCGTACTGAATTTCTGGACGCTCAGATAACTTCGCTAAGAATTCGTTATTTACTTTGAAGAATTCAGCAGTAGTATGCCCTCCTTTATCCTGTAATTGGAATTCGAATCCACCACTTTGTCCAAAACCTTGAATAGTTGGCGGCGAAATAAAGAATATACTAGCCTCACGAATACCGCTTGTTTTAGCAAAAAGCTGTCCGATTACATCATCAACACTTAAATCACGCTGATCCCAAGGATACAATTTTACAATAACCATACTGTAGGCACTACCCGCACCCGCTGTAAAGTTCTGTCCAACAATTCGAAGTGTATTTTTAACTCCTGGAATAGTCTTCGCAATACTATCAACTCTTTTAGCAATAATATCCGAACGCTCCATAGAAGCTGATGGCGGTAAACTGATATTCGCGAAAACAGTTCCCTGATCTTCCGCAGGAACGAAAGCAGACGGCGTAGTTTTCATCATATAAACCAATGCCAAACCAGCAATGACAATAGATCCCAATGCAATCCATTTTTTAACAGAAAGGAAACTTACGGAACGTTTGTATCGCTGCGTTACATTATCGAATGCAACGTTAAATGATGTATAAAAACGCTGTAAAAAACTTTTATGTTTATGATCGTCAGCATGCGGTTTCAATAAAAGTGCACATAAAGCTGGACTTAATGTCAAGGCATTTACTGCCGAAAGAATAATCGCAACAGCAAGCGTAATACCAAACTGTTTGTAGAAAACCCCTGTTGATCCCGTAATAAATGTTACTGGAATAAATACCGCTGCCATTACCAATGTAATCGAAATAATCGCTCCCGAAATTTCGTCCATCGCATGAATAGTCGCTTTTTTAGCCGATTTATATCCGTCATCCAATTTGGCGTGGACGGCCTCGACGACGACAATCGCATCATCGACCACAATACCAATGGCGAGTACCATTGCAAAAAGCGTCAATAAGTTGATCGTAAATCCGAATAAATTCAGGAAGAAGAATGTACCCACAATCGCAACCGGAACCGCAATTGCTGGAATTAAAGTCGATCTAAAATCTTGAAGGAAAATAAAAACTACGATGAAAACTAAGATAAATGCTTCAACTAAAGTGTGAATTACTTTCTCAATAGAAGCATCTAAGTTTTCGTTGACATCTACCATGATGGTATATTTCATACCTTTTGGAAAGCTTTTTGCCGCTTCTTCAATTAATTTTTTAGAATTGATAATTACATCACGTGCATTAGATCCTGGAGTCTGGCTGATTGCCATTGCTGCAGATTCTACACCGTTTGTTTTAATTGTGGAAGAATAACTTAAAGATCCTAACTCAACTTTAGCCACATCTTTAAGTCGCAGCATTTGTCCATTTCCAACAGATTTAATGATAATCTCCTCGAATTCTTTAGCCGAAGTTAAACGTCCTTTGTATTTAATTACATACTGAAACGCTTGATTTCCGTTTTCACCAAATTTACCTGGTGCCGCTTCGATATTCTGTTCAGCTAAAGCTGCCGAAATATCACTCGGAATCAGTTTGTATTGCTGCATTACGTCTGGTTTCAGCCAGATTCTCATTGAGTAATCTTTTGCACCAAAAACGGTCACATCTCCTACTCCAACTACACGCTGAATCTGTGGTACAAGATTGATTTTAGCATAGTTTTGAAGAAACGTCTGGTCGTAAGCTTTATCATCACTGTATAAAGAGAAAATCAATAAGTTACTACTCTGACTTTTGGTTACAGTAACCCCAGCCTGCGTTACCTCTACAGGTAATAAACTTGTTGCTCTGGAAACTCTGTTCTGAACGTTTACCGCAGCTAAATCAGGATTAGTTCCTACTTTAAAGAAAACTTTAATAGAAGCATTACCATCGTTTGTTGCTGTAGAAGTCATATAAGTCATGTTTTCTACACCATTAATCTGCTCTTCCAGCGGAATTACGATACTTTTAAGTACCACATCCGCATTGGCTCCTGTATAACTCGCTGCCACGTTTACCGTTGGCGGCGCAATATCCGGATATTGGGAAATCGGTAACTCAATTAGGCCTAAAACACCTAAAATAACGATAATAACAGATATTACCGTCGAGAGTACGGGTCTTTGTATAAATTTTTTAAACATTCTTTTTTTATTTTAAATCAGCGTAAACTGTTTCTGGACTTTGCTTTTGCGCTTTAATTTCAGTTCCTTCTTTTAGAGAAGCTACTCCTTCTAAAACTATTTCGTCTCCTGCCTGCAAACCGCTTGTTACCACATAATAGTTTCCTGCTGTATTTTCAAGCACTGTGATATTCGCATTTCTTGTTTTTCCGTCTTTTCCTAAAACAACTGCAAACATTTTATCTTGAAGTTCGAATGTTGCACTTTGAGGAATAATGATTCCGTCTTTTATATCTTTTGGAATTCTAACTGTTGTACTGCTTCCGCTTCTGATAATTCCTTTTGAATTTGGAAAACGCGCTCTAACGTTTACCGTTCCAGTTTCAGTATTGATTAATCCGTTTACAGTTTCAATATGTCCTTTTTCATCGTAAGCAGAACCATCTGAAAGCAATAAAGAAACTGCTGGCATGCTTTTTAATTTTTGGTTTAATGAAGCTCCTGAATCTTTAGTAAAATTTAATAATGCTTTTTCGTTCATTGCAAAATAAGCATACACATTACCAATACTTGAAACTGTAGTTAAAGGTTCCGTAGTATTAGAACTTACTAAACTTCCTAAACGAAACGGAATAGAACCTACCACTCCATTTACTGGACTTGTTACAGTAGTATATCCTAAATTAACTTTAGCATTGACTAAAGCTGCATTTGCCTGAGCCAAAGCAGCCAAAGCTGACTCATAAGTATATTGTGCCGATTCTAAATCATATTTACTGATGATTCCTTTTTCAACCAAAGGTTTTACTTTATTCACAGCCAGTTTAGCCGAACTTAAATCTGCCTGAGCACTTTTAATACTTGCAGTTGCCGTTCTTACTTGCTGCTCATATTCTGGAGCACTAATTTTAAATAAAGGCTGTCCAGCTTTTACCACTGCACCTTCGTCTACAAAAATTTTATCAATATATCCCTCAACTCTTGGGCGGATTTCAATGTTTTGCTGTCCTTGAATACTTGCTGGAAAATCGCTGTTTAATGTCGCTGATTTCTGCTGTAACGTCACAGTCTTATACTCCTTTATCTGCGGTGCTCCGCCAGCTTGAGCCGACTTATCATTTTTACCACAAGATGCGATAATAAATGCTGCTGCGAGAATACTTAAAAATGATTGCTTATTCATTGTGAAAAATGTGTGATTATCGATTATATGACAACAAAAGAACTAAAATATAACAAACGAAAATTTTCAAATAGACGAAGAGTGAAAGACAATCGATAAAGGCAACCTTAGAACCGATGGACTTTTTTAAAATATTAAACAAGTGTTTAATTTTTGTCTTATCGGCTCTAAAACACTTTTTAGAGATTCTAAATCCCTGTTGGGCGATTGCCTAAAAATTGTATTCGAATAAAATGTAATATTGTCCTTAAAAATAACAAACTGCAATGACACCTAACCTTTTTAGACCCTATTTATTCACTGGATTACACATTCTTGGATGGTTATTATTAGGGTATCTTATGCTGTTTTATATTCCATTAACTTGGAATGTAGTGCTCCCGTCGGCATTTTGGCTTTGGCAGAGTATTATTTTATTTTTACTAATTGTTGTTTTTTATTCCACAGCAAAAATCATTGTACCCAAAACAATCATAAAAGACAATACCTCTCCTTTTTTACTTTGGGCATTGCTGGCTATTTTAAGTATGCAGTTAATTGCCTATTTTTATACATCTCAAACAGATCTTCACAATCAAATTAGTAAGGCAATTGGTTTTACAAAATATAAAAATCCTTATTTCGACAACTATGTTTTTACACTGACACTGTTGGTTTTAGGAATAAGTACGAGTTGGGCGATGCTGCAATATTGGCAAAAAGCCGCACAACACAAACAAAAATTAGAACAAGATAAAACTGCAGCCGAACTGGCAATGCTGAAAGCACAGATTAATCCGCATTTTTTCTTTAACTCACTAAACAGTATTTATTCGCTTACTTATACTGACATTGAAGATTCTCGAAATGCACTTCATACCTTAAGCCGTATGATGCGTTATCTACTTTACAGTACCGAAGGCGAAAGAACAACTTTATTAAAAGAAGTCGAATTTCTAAAAGATTTTATTGCTTTAATGAAACTGCGTGCTAACAGCAAATTGACTATTACAAGTGAGATTCCTGAAAAAATTCAGGATTATCCAATTGTTCCAATGTTATTACTACCTTTAGTAGAAAATGCATTTAAACATGGTGTTCATGCTACTGATAAAAGCGAAATACACATAAAATTGACACAAGAAGGAACTGATTTAGAGTTTGAAGTAGAAAATACTTTCTTCGAAAAAGTCTCTATTCCTGATGTAGGAGGCATTGGTTTAACCAATACCAAACGAAGACTGCATCTGATTTACCCCAATCATCATTTTATGACTTTTGGTGTTACTCCAGATGGAACTTATAAAATTAAATTGAAAATAACTTTAGAGCAATGACCATATTAAGATGTATAGCAGTAGATGATGAACCATTAGCTTTAAAATTGGTTGAAACCTTTATTCATCAAACACCATTTTTAGAATTAATTACGACCTGCGACAATGCTGTAGATGCGATGGGTATTATCAGGGAAGAAAAACCAGATGTTGTTTTTCTCGATATTAACATGCCTAACTTGACAGGAATGGAATTGGCAAGACTTTTACAAGATCAAGCCGGGCCTCTGCCAAAAATCGTTTTTACAACCGCTTACAATCATTATGCTATTGAAGGCTATCGCGTCAATGCTGTTGATTATCTTTTAAAGCCTTTTAGTTATGAGGAATTTCTGCGTGCTTCAAGTAAAGTCCTTCAATTACATGAAGAAGCCAACAATAATGCCTTTCAAAACATTGCTGCAGATGATGAGTTTATCTTTTTAAAAGTCGAATACCAATGGGTTCGTATTTCTTTAAAAGAAATTTGCTACATCGAAAGTTTAAAAGATTATGTAAAAGTACATCTCGAAGATTCGCAGAAAGCCGTACTGTCACTCATATCCCTTAAAGCTTTAGAAGAAAAACTTCCATCTTCAAAATTCATGCGAGTACACCGCTCTTTCATCGTTTCATTAGATAAAATCAGCGCCATCAGTAAAAACTCCATTTTTATCGATAAGATAGAAATTACGGTTGGCGAACAATACAAAGAAGCCTTTAAGACAATGGTTGATAAATGGCTAAAATAAAATTATAATAATTATGGAAAAAAGATCAAACAAATATTACTTAACATTAAGCCTTAAGGAATATGCAAATGGCGAAACTGAACCTGCAAAGGAATTAGGAATCGAATTTGACAATCACGATGAAATTTTTGGAATCATTGACAGAATCAAAGAAAAGAACATTTTTGCTGATGATTCTGAAGCTGTTCAATTTGCAATCGGACTAAAATTATTCAGCGAAATCAAAATTAAAAATCGCAAAAATCCACTTTTTGAAGAATTAAATGAAGTTTTTCCTGTCTTCATGAAAAAACTAAAAAGTCTTTAAAAATCCCTTTAAATTCAAGACCTCGTCGATATTGCCATTCAAAATTTGAATGTTAAATTTAAGATTCGAAATAAATAATCTAATTTTTATTGACAATAATCTCTCACAAATTTCCGTTTCAATTAAGCATGTCCCACTAAATGCTTTTCCAAAAGAAGTTTAATTTCTGCTTTTTGAAATTCTTTTGCTTCAGATAAAATGGCACAAAGCATTTAGGCATTCTTAATTGAAAATATAAGGCGAATTTATTTAGAAACTGACCATTTCATTTTAAATAGATTTCCAAAAACAATCTTCTCTTTCGAAATGTTCGATAATGCATAATTTATTTTTTAACCATTAAAATGAAAGCATTATGATAATTCAAAAAAGTATTTTACTTCTTGCTGGATTTCTTGCATTAGGAAGCTGTTCCAACAATGATAACGACGATAATACAAACGTTGGGCCAACAGGGCCACCAGTAGAAACGGGAACGGCTAACACTTCTTACCAACCAGCATTTTCAGGACAAACACGTGCAGGAAGCATTCAGACTACCACCGAAATTGAATCTAAAGTTATCACCAGCGGTTTAAGCGCTCCTTGGGGCGTTGCTTATCTTCCTGACGGACGTCTTTTGGTTACTGAAAAAGCGGGAAATATTAAAATTGTTACTCAAGCGGGGGTAATTGGTAATGCCTTAACAGGAGTTCCAGCAGTTAATCCAGCAGACCAAGGAGGTTTGCTAGGAATTTGCCTTGATCCTGCTTTTGAAACAAATAGAATGATTTATTGGGCATTTTCTGAAGCTGTGGCAGGTGGCAATATCACAGCGGTTGCAAAAGCAAGAATATCTAATAATGAAACTGCTCTTGAAAACGTGACCGTTATTTATCGTTCTAATACACCTAATGCCAGCACACTGCATTACGGAGGCCGTGTTTTATTTGATAAAACCGGAAATTTATTTGTAAGTATTGGAGAACGATCTGTATTAGAAACTCGCCCATTGGCACAAGCTGTAAACAGTAGCTTAGGTAAAGTTGTCCGAATTACAACTAATGGACAAGCCGCTACAGGGAATCCAACTTTTACAGGAACTGGTGCTTTGTCTGAACTTTACAGCATCGGTCATAGAAATCCTCAAGGATTGGCACTTCACCCTACAAGCGGAGAATTGTGGCAGAGTGAACACGGCCCAAGAGGTGGCGATGAAATTAACAGAATTAAAGCGGGAGCTAATTATGGCTGGCCAACGATTACTTACGGAATCGAATATGGCGGTGCAAAAATTGGTGAAGGGATAACACAAAAAGAGGGAATGGAACAACCTGTTTATTATTGGGATCCTGTAGTTTCACCAAGTGGAATGACATTTTATTCAGGAAAAAGAGTTCCAGAATGGGAAAACAATTTATTCATAGGCGCTTTAAGTGGCATGCATATTGTACGTCTAGCTTTTAAAGACAATAAAGTAGCTGGAGAAGAACGATTATTGGCTGGAGAAGGCCAACGATTCAGAGATATTACACAAGGAAAAGATGAAGCATTATACGCCGTTACCGATCAAGGAAGACTTTACAAAATTGATAAAAAATAGAAAGCAAACTTGTTCATTATACTAGCCAAAAACGCCCCTTAATAGGGGCGTTTCGTATTTTTTAGAATTTTGTTTTTTTGTTTCAGGTTTCAGGTTTCAGGTTGCTATGCTTTGTGTTTTTCTTACCGCAAAGCAAGCAAGGTTTTTTGATATGTAAAATCTATAGAAAACGCAAAGTTCGCAAAGCTTTGTGTAAAAACTTTGCGAACCTTGCGGTTATGTATACATATCGTATATCAACCTGAAACTTGAAACCTGAAACAAAAAAATTAAGCTTTTGCTTTTCTTTTAACTGTACAGCCAATTTCTTTTGTTTGCGTGATAGCAGGTTTCTGTCCGCTTTTTAGTGAAGCAATTACATCTTCTGCGTATTTTACTTTATCAGCTTTATTTCCTTCCGGATCGTTGTCAATTGCTCCAACATATTCTACTACGTTTCCTTTTGCTGTTTTAGAAATAATGAAAACGTGTGGTGTACGTTTTGCTCCGTATTCGTCAGTAATTTTTTGCCCTGGATCAAATAAGTATGGGAAAGGATATTTTTTCTCTTTTGCTAAATCCTGCATTTTACTGAAAGTATCTGCTGTCGAAGCTTCCGGATCGTTTGGATTGATAGCGATTACCGGATATCCTTGTGGTCTGAATTTTTTATCTAAATCGATAATTCTCTGCTCGTATCCAATGGCATACGGACAAGTATTACAAGTAAAAACAACAATATAACCTTTTGCATCTTTAAAAGTTCCGAAAGAAACTTCTTTGTTGTCAACATTCTTTAGCTTAAAATCTGGTGCTTTATCTCCTGCTTTAAGAGTTGTTCCTGTCTGCGCCTGCGCTAGAAAAGCAGAAAATGCTAATGCGAATAATAAAATTATCTTTTTCATGGTTTACGGATTTATAGTTTTTTATATTCAGTTAATAATTGTTCATAGGTAAATTCACTTTCGACAAATTTTCGTTTGTCTCCTTTTATAAAAAGTGTTGCCGGAATACTTCCTGACCAGCTTGGATCGATTCGGTCAATGAATTCCTGAGGACTGCTTTCATTTAAAAGAAATACTTCATTTTTTAGATTTTTTCTTTTTACAAACGGAATTACATTTGACTCTAATTTTGATTTGAAATCAAGACTCACTAATAATACAGCCAGTTTCTCTGATTTGTGTTCGCCGCTCAATTTCTCAAAATGTGGTAATTCTTTTATACACGGCGCACACCAGGTTGCCCAGAAATTAACGACATAAGTGCTGTCTTTTCCATTTTTTATTCTTTCATTGAGCTGATTGATATTCAACAGCTTCACATTTTGACTGTAAGCTGAAACGGAAAAAATAGTCCATAAAAATATATAGGAAATTGATTTGATTTTCATAAAAAACGCTTTAGGATTAATTTGAGCCTTACAAATATAAACTAATGGAATCTTACTTTTTGTTAATGAAAGTTTAATGAGTTTGTTTTTGCCACAAAGGCGCTAAGGCACGAAATTCTTTTTTATATGTGTCGTTCCTATGGAACTTTATAATCTTTGTGTACATTATTTAACAACGGATTAAAATCCGTTGCTACAAAATGAAACATTCCTACGGAATTCCAGATTTCGTACTTGCAAAGAATCATGTTTAAACATAATATAAAAGAACCATCGGTTCGAATTATTTTGTAGCGCTGGATTTTAATCCAGCGTAAAGAAAATGCATCGAAATAGAGAGCCGTAGGTTCAGCACATTTTTAATTTACATTTTTTTGTGTCTATATAACTTTATAATCTATGACTGCATTTAAAAATGAATTGAAATCCGTTGCTACAAAATAATACAAATGCGTTTTTAGAAGAATTAACTAGTTTCTAATCCGCAATAAACATTTGAAAAATCTTTTTTAGCCAGATCGCTTTTGTGAATGACAAAATAAATTTCTCCAGCATCCCAAAAACAAAAGCCCGGATTATTATCACTGCTTACACGCAATAGTACCATCCATTCTTCCTGTTTTCCTTTCAATGTATTGACTGCTTCTATTTCAGGCGAATCATGTTGTTTAAAGACATAATTATTAATTCCGTGAGAAGATTTAGTATTAAAAGGTAAAAGTGCTTCTTTTAAGGTTTCGGTTTCGTCGTATTTCTCTTCTAATTCCTTTAATTCAGGCGCGATGTCTTTATAATAATGCTCATCATTATAAAATGATGGAAGACTTATACATTTTTCCGAATTGGTCTTAAACGCCTGGTAAATGCCAGATTCATCGTAGATAAACTCTTCATCAATATTCAATTCTTTCGCCGATTTTAGATTATCCGTTTCCCCTTCATAAAAAATAACTCTAGGAACAAAATCCTGCTGATCTTCAATAAAGAAATAAAGCATTCCTGTACGAGGCAGATAATCCTGTAAATTAGCAATAGAGGCGCAATTAATTTGGGCAATGAACTGATAACCTTTTTTTTCATCATCGCTTTTTACTGTAGGATAATCTACATTTACAGGCAAATCAGGAAGCCCTCCTATTCGATTATTTCCTACTTCATCGTATAAATCTGGAATTATAGTAGCAAAATTTACTGCATGACGAGCAATTTTAGAAAGTCCATTTTCATATTCCTGAAAACCTTTTTCTTCAATAGCTTTTCGAAGGTTTGAATTTAAGTCCGAATCGTTACGGGCATAGAATAGTTCATCTTCATATGGCACTACTCCGTTGTTATCTGCGCCTTTATAGGTGTAATCAAGTAAAGTCATTTTTTTCTCCAGTTCCAAGTCAAGTTCTGGAATATTTTCAAGTCCACTAGGAAGGGATTTAAGAGGGTTATTTTTAATATGGAGTTTTTTAAGATTCTTTAATTGAGTATATGAATTTGGAACATCCGTCAGTTGATTTCCTTCTAAATGTAAAACCTCCAAATTATCAGGTAGTAACTTAGGAGCAGATCCTAAATTGTTATTTTCAAGAAAACATAATTTAAGCTTCGAAAGATACTGTAAGGTGTAGGGATGAATTCCTTCAACTTTACTTCCCGTTAGCAATAGAAATTCTAATTCACGAAGATCTCCAATCCATTCTGGGAATTTGGTAATTGCTGCAATACCCCAAAGATGTAAACTTTTTAAATTCTTAAAATGCTTAATTGATGAAGGTATTTCAGTAAATGCTTCAGCCTCTTTACTGTTGTTTGAAAACTGAATTGTAAGTGATTCCAAATGAACTAATGAATGAAGCTCTTCTCTTAATTCGGTTGGGTCGGGATCTTTTAATTTTAATTGACGTACAATTTTTGGTGATGTCTTTTCTAATTCTTTGAACATCGTAAAATCATACTTTTCCCATTCTAATTCTTGTGTTGCTATTTTTTTAGCTAAGCTTATTTTATATCTTTTAGGATCCCATTTATCTTCCAGATACCCATTCAGCCCTATCCATCCGTCTTTTAAAGTAACATTTCCCGTAAAACCAAGCGAATATTTGAAACCTCGATCCCATAAATAATGATTATAACTTTCGTCTCTACCTTTCTCAAAAGGAACTAGACCAGTAGGTATTCCTTGATTGTATATCTGACCAAGAGAAAAATTTAATGCTACTGCTCCGTTATAGGAATCAACAATGTAGCTATGTTTTTTCTCTTCAAATTCAGGAATAATTCCCTCTAAATTAACGTACAAAGTTCCATTTATTGAAGCACTGCATTCTGGTAAAAACTGTAATTGAATATCATCTATTATCCAATATTCTTTGTCGTCTACCGGAATAGAAAATTCTTCTATAGCTAGAAGAATGCTGTTTTCCTCTAATTGTTCTTCTTCGTTAAAATTATTCTCTGATTTTCTATGATAATAAAAATCTTGTAAAAATTTAGGCAGTTTATCTATTGCTTCCTGATGATTTCCAAAGTACTCCAAACTTTGCCAAATAGCTTCAAACAGCGGTTCATAGAAAGCTCTATGTTCTATTTTGCAATCGCCTTTAAAAATATAACAAAATTGATCACTTATCTGAACAATAGCCAAATAATAGAAAATATCATCTTTTGATTTCACTAATCGAATATTCGAACTATGACCTGCTACCTGAATTTCCTTTTCTTCTATCAGCTCAATTTCCTCGTCTGCTAGTTTATTAGATTGCCAAAAGCGCAAAACAATATTCTCTCCATCAAATTCATTAAAAAATTCTACAGGAATAAGAGTTGTTGTTGCGTATGATAAATAATCATCATCGGGCAGTTCGTGCGCTGCTCTGATGCTTTCCCAAACCACCTGCATATCTGTATAAACAGAAGGAATTAAAAGAGAAAATGTATCGGTTTCAAATTTTTGGTTGTTCATACTGCTTTCCATAAAAAAGATTATTTGGCTTATATTAATACTATTTGAAGTCAGCTATTTTAGCTTAATCAGAAGTTTATTTAATTCTTCAACGTTCTCTTTATAACGTGGATATGTTGCTATATTCCTTACACTATGATTTTGATTATTGGTTATGCCAACTCCTTCTTTTTCTGAAAATCCAGATTCCATCGCCAAACCGTTTAAAATACAATTGGCAATATATTCAGAATGCGTTTCGAATTTTGGAATTGAATTTAAATGCTTTATTATAAACGGTTTTAAAACCAATCTTTCATTTTCAACAATTCCTGTCATTGGTAGAAAAAGGAGAAATAATTCAGGATATTTTTCAAAAGCTAATAATTCCTCTAATGTAAAAAACCAGGCTTCGAAATGTCCGCCCAGATTTCCAATATAAATATCATTCAGAAAAAAGTTGATTTCATATTCCTGAAATTCAATTGCGTAATTTAAATCGTCAGTCAGTTTTTCTGCAATATATCTTGGATTTTCTTCTATATCTTCTTCATTCAAAAATGATCTTTCCCATTCGTACGATTTAGTTTCATCTATTTCTAACACTTCCAGAGCCTCATCAATGTTTATTTCTTTTTCATGATCACAACCTCTTGACCAGCAGAAATAAAATTTCCAGAAAAAAGTGTTATTACTGATTTCTTCTAGTTGAATTTTTCTATTCACGTATCTCTACTTTAAAAGGATAAGTAAAATCAGCCATAAAATCTGGTTTTTCGACAGTAGGTTTTAAAACAAATTCAAAAGTAGGTTCCATACTTTCAAACTCTTCTATTTCTCCTGAAGCTGTTTCTACTTTTAAAAGTTGTTTGGTCAATCCCGCCAAAATGGCTACCGAATACCAGCCGTTTGGTAATTCTATTGTTGCGTGTTTATATTTCTTTAATAATCCTAATTTGGTTTCTGTAAAATCTCTTAAATAGGGAATTGTATAAAGATAGATTCTGCCATTCACTACCTTCAAACAATATCCATCACGCTGATGCTGCACTTCATTTCCTTGTTTCAACAACTCTGACGTTTCATCTGATAAATTAAAATAAACGGTATAAGGATAATTTTCAATTCCTATCATGGGTACCATTACACCTTCTTCTACAACCTGATCTCCAGTTTCTTCTGTTGTGAATTCTGTCAGCAAATCATCGGGAAGGTTATTCTCTATCTTGTATTGAAGTAAATAATCGGGATCGCCCAGAATAAAATAATCCATTAGATCATTTAAAACTTCATCAAATTTATATAATGCCATAATTTTAGAGTTTGGTTCTTTTTCCCATATAATAACTGTATTCTTTATCAAAAGCATATCCTCTTTCGTTGATCACTTTAAAGTGAAAATCATTCAGGCTTTTGGATTTTATCACTTTCACTTCACTACTTGTTGTTCTGATAAAATAAGCCTGTTTGTTGTCTTTAGCATAAAAAGCGTTGTCGCATTCCAGATAATAAATTCCATCTAAACAGCCTTCCAGAATTTTAAATGTCTTTGGATCTGCTTCCGGAATTATCTCTCCTTTAAAGAAAACATGATTTTTATCCATTGCCAGATTTTCGATTAATTCAGGATGTGGAATTGTAAAAGATTCCGAATCGACATTTTCAATTCGTTTTACATCTCCAAAATACAGTTGATCTTCAACCTGAATATGATAATCATTTAGATGTTTTGCTTTACTAAGATCAAAAGGCATTTTATCATCGTGGCGATAATGGTTTCCGTTGGAGAAAGTATATCCTTTTTGAATGTCTATTACTTTAAAATCATCTGGTTTTGCATCTTCTATAATTGAAAAAGCGGTAAAAGCACTTTGGATATAAACGTGATTTTTATCTGCAAAATAGATTGTAGAAGCAAAACCATCATTATCAAATTCTGCGTTAGTGGCAACTATTACAAAAGTCTCAAAGTCAATTGTTTTATAAAACTTTTTAAACACTTCACTGTCATAACAAAGAATAAATTTATTGTCTATAATTTTATAACCGTGTCCTAAATCTTTTATCATTTTGATTTTTTTTCTATCTGATTATTTCCAGTTCGTTTGAGCCTTTGGGTTTATGCAGATAAAATACATGCACTTTAGGCATTACATTTTTTGCAGTCTTTGAAATCAATGGAGAATAACCATAAGTGGTACTATCTTTGCAAATCAAGGTTACAATTTTTCCGTTTCCATAAAACTTCATTTCAGCATTTTCACAAGGATAAATAAAATTTCGTTCTTCATTTGCATACTGGAGCATTTCGTTTGATAAATCTTTTTCTAAATCTGCTCCAAACCAAGGTTTCGATTCTGCTTCTTCATGAATGCTTGTTTTTAATAACTTGAGATATTCCTGTTGTTTTTTTGATGCCAAAATACTTTTAAAATTCTCGTAAAAAGCATCCACCTGTTTTCTTAAATCAGGGTCATTTCTTAAATCTCTGCTTTCACTCCAGCCTTTAATTTTCCATGTGATATCTTTATCTAATACATTAAAAGAGGTTTTAAATTCGATATAAGGAACATTCTTTTCTATTGCTGGAGTTTCAAAACTTAAAACATCCCATTCGGTTTGTATTCCTTTTTCTCTTGCTTCTGCTACATCCAGCATAGATAATGGTTCTTTATTTTTCTTTATAACAATCTTTACTTTAGCCGATTCGCTTATTAAATCTTCAAAGGAATCTTCAGTTTTCTTTTGTGGATAAATCCTGATTGTAATATCCTGCTTTCCCGGCTTTAAAATATATTGATTAATTTCCTTTTTTAAAGAAAACCCACCGCCTAAACCAAAAAAGTTCACTACAGGTACATCGTTAACCAGTATCTCGTACGAGCAATCCTGATGTTCGTATTTTAAAGTAAATAACATTCCTTTTTCTGTTTGATCTTTATTTTTTTGAGCGTGTAAATAAACACCTGAAAAAAATAACAAGATCACAATTATTAAATTTTGTTTTTTCATTCTTACTTTACGATTGTCCCCAATGAAATTCACAGTTACTAAAATTCAGATTCTTCAAATCATTTTTATCAATTAAAACGCTGAAAACACCTTCGTCATTAAAACCGTTTTCTCCAATCTGCAGAAGCACTACTTTATCTGAATTGACAACTTCTAATATTTCTTCTTCCTGCCACTGGCAATGTGTAAAGATTCCGAATATTTTAGAAGTTTCGCTTCCTACAAAATAATCCCATAATACACCTTCATCGTTAGTATATTCTTCTTCATCTTCGTATTCAGGCTGACGATAACGGCTTGTCAATTTTTCGGTATTAGCAAAAGCTTCTTTGATTAAAACACCTTCAAAAAAATTATCGTCATGATCTTTTACCACTCTCTCCAATTCGCTGTTATCAATATCAGCATAAGCTACAAGTCCTTTGTCTTCCATAATATCGGCAAAAAAGAATAAATGTCCGGTTTTAGGTAAAAGCCCCTATTTATCATGTGGAGCAATTTGTTTTAAATCCAACTGACCTGCAAAACGCAAATCATCTGGATATGGAAAATCTTTTGGAAGATCTGCAATTGGTCCTCCATAACGGGAATGTCCCAGCGGAATGTCAATTGTACTTGCTTTTACCAATAATCCATCTTCAAGTAAAATCTCTGCTACTTCTACACTCTCTCCATAATAATGTTTTGTTGCTGGACGTAATTCTATGATGTCAAATGTTTCGTTTTTCATTTTAACTATGAGTTTATAAGTTCCTCTTTGCGGAACCTTTTTAATTAATTTTTAAATTTCAAAAGGATGCTTTTCCAATAAAAGACCACTAATTTCTTCTAATCTTTGTTTGTATTCTGCTTTTAATTCCTCGCTAATTTCACCTTCTGTTTCGTAGATTTCATCCAACTGTTTATTTAGATAAGCGAACTGAAGCCATTTCTCAAAATTCAATCCTAAATCAGTAAAGTTTTGAGTACACATTTTTTCCTGATTGTGATCGTAGAAATAGACTTTTTGTTTAGCATCAAACAGCCAATAATCTCCTTGTCCGTTTTGGGCAAAAAACCAGAAGTTTTCTATTCTTTCTTTTGTATTTTCAGACCAGTAATCGGGATTTGAAAACTCTTTTGTTTCATTGTATGCTTCAACACTGTCAAACAAAATACATTCTGATGAAATTTCAACGGTTTTGATCTGAGTCACAATATCTCTATATAATTCAGCAAAGGGAAAAGAAACCAATTTTGGAAAATTTCTAATCGATTGTTTATTTGATAAAAGATCGATTCCGATTTCCTTTACAGACAATATTTTCAGCATGTTTTATCCTTTTTTCAGTTCCTCAACAAATTTCAATTCTTCTTTGATGGTTTCTTGCAACTCTTTATGCGAAACGATATTATGACAGATGTATGCCACGTTTTTATCTTTTGCATAAGGTTTTATTCCTAAAGCTTCAGGTAATGCTACAATTTCAAATGTATCTGGGTCGGCATCTTTTAATAATTCCTGTCCGAAATAGAACTTGTCTTCATCCTGAGAAAAATAGGTTTCTTCATTTAATCTTTTCCACGTTAAAGGATTTGCTTTTGGCAAACGTGTTCCTGCGTAATAAACATATTTATCGTCTTTGGAATAAGAATCATCTATTCGTTGAAAAGTATCTTTATTGGTTCCTTTTATCAAAGTAGGTTTTAAAGAATAATAGTCCATCCACCAAACTCCTGATTTATCGCTGCTGAAAGAGAGACCTGAAACTTTTTTTCCTTCTTTATCCGTTTTATAGCCGTTATCCAACACTTCGAAAGATTCGTAATCCACATTCTTTACGATTCCATTAATAGAATAAATATGATTTTTGTCTTTAGCAAAATGATAATTTAGAACTTCAAAAGTCTCAGGATCTGCTTCCTTGTATTTCGTATTTGTTCTGTAGCAGTTATTTTTATCTTTAGCAAAACGAAAGCAATAAGTAAAACTTTCAAAATCGGCATTTTTAACTTCGTAACCATTATACAAAATACTTTTTCCGTCTAAAGAATAATAAGGTTCCTCATCTTCTCTTGTGCCAGAATTACCAAATTTAGCCAGAACTGCCTCTCTTACTTTTTTCCAGATTATATTATTATCCATTTCCCTCAAGTTTTATTATAATTTTCTTAGCTCGGCCTCAATTCGTTTTTTAGTAAGCAGATAGTTTTTTAAATCAACTTTTCCGTTGACTTTCTTTTCCTCTAAATCTTTCAATTCAAGATAAAGTTTTCTGGATTTACTGTCTTTTTCAGCTAATTCTTTTTCAGGATAAAGTACATCCAGTTCATCTTCTACATTGGTGGTTTTACTCAAAACTTCTACGAGTGTATTGCCTAAAAATACCCAGCAGTCATCATCATACCCCAGATTTCCGGCCGGAACCAAAATTATTGGGAATTCATTATCTTTTCTAAGATCATACGCATAAAATTTTCCTCCGCCGTTAAAAGCAATCGGAAGAAATGCCGGCGCCCAAATTGGAAATCCATAATTTATATACCTCTGCCGAATTTCTTCAAGTGAGAAAAAACCAAACTCACGTTCGCCGTTTATTATTCCGCCTCCGTTTGAATGCTGTAAAAGTTCAACATATTCCTCAGGAAGTCTAAGTTGTTTCGGAATAGGAAAATATTCAGCCTTCTTACCATTTGGATACAAACTCTGTATATCAGGAAAATTTCCAAACTCTTCTTGTGAAAATGGTTTGCTAAAAAAATCTTCTGAAACCGATTCAGTTAAACCTGCTTGTTTATCGAAAAAAGTAAATTTACTGAACCACATATTTATTCGTTTTCATCTTCTTCATCATAATCCTCATCATCATACGACAAATAAGACCAGTCAATATCTATTATATCTAAAATAGCATCAAAACGCTCTTGATTACTGCTCCCAATAAAAGAAGCAGTGCAATTATTGTTCTTATCAAAAGACAAACTAATTATATCATAAAAATTGTCTGTATATACTTTTTGATTGTCTCTGCTGATTTCAGGTACAAATGTCCAATTTTCTTCTACCTGTTTTACTATAGCAGAATCTATATCGCCAATATAGTTTCCATTGTATTGTAAACCGCCTAAAGTTCCATTATAAACTCCCATAAATAAAAAGAAGTCCTCTGTGGTTTGTGTTTCAATTTCCCATTCCGATCTTTCGATTGTATCATAATTTCCGTAAACCGGCGGATTGTCCAGTTTTAAATCATCATTTTTGATACCCCAGATAGCGACATTTTGGTTTTCTTCATAAATAACCAGAAAATCGTCTTCAGAAAAAGCAACTTCTTCAGGTTTCAGTAATCGGTTGTAGACATAATTGAGATTTTCTTCTTTTCCCAATTCAAGATAATATTCTTTAAGTTTTATGGGAAGAGTAATTTCTAAATCCTTTTCAAGTTCAAGAATTTCGGCTTCTGAAAATCCGTAGTTTTCATTTTCAGACAAGTTATAAAGGCGTTTAATCTTTTGAATATAATTCATTTTGGCTTTGTAAAATTTTATTGAAATGTGAAAATACGTAATTCTTTGTAAGATTGCAATTACTTTATGATTCCTAAACCTGATTTTTAGAAAAAAATGACAATTCCTTAAAATTGAAACTCTTTTTTCTAGTCACTTTTTTTTGACTAATTGACTTGTGACTAATTACTGACGAACTTTGTTTGAAGTTAATTTTTTAAACCCAGGCGAAAATTTAAAACAATTATATGAAAGTACTTTCGCTATTCTTAATCTTGATTTTCAGTACAAGCTGTCAATCACAAACGCATTCTAAAATGAACGAAAACAAAACAAATCCGCTTTTATGTGATCCTGTGAGCGGAACCTGTGAAATGCCTGTTGGCGAAACATCCAATGAAAATATTGCTATTAAATCTGAAAATAAACCTGTAAAAATAATCTACTATACCGACCCTATCTGTTCTTCCTGCTGGGGAATTGAACCTCAACTACGAAAACTAAAACTAGAATACGGAGATGATTTCGAAATCGATTACAGAATGGGCGGATTATTACCCGATTGGAATTATAACAGCGGAGGAATCAGCAAACCGTCTGACGTTGCACATCATTGGGACGAAGCAAGTTTGTATTACGAAATGCCAATTGATGGCGATGTTTGGTTGGAAGACCCATTAGATTCTTCTTATCCCTCTTGTATCGCTATGAAAGCGGCACAAATTCAGAGTAAGGAAAAAGCAGTAAAATTTATGCGAATTCTTCGTGAAAAATTATATTTGGAGAAAAAGAATATTGCCAAATGGGAAAACATAGTCGAGGCAGGAAAACTTGCAGGTCTTGATCCTGAAAAACTAAAAAAAGATTATGATGGAGATGCCAAAAAACTTTTTGAAGAAGATTTGAGACTTGGAAAATCACTTGGTGTCAGAGGATTTCCAACATTGTTTTTTTCTGATGGAAATAATAATCAATTAACCGTTTATGGTTCTAAACCTTATTCCGCTTATGAAAATGCTTTGTTAGCGTTATATCCTGAAAGTAAAAAAGAAAAAATCGTTGCTAAAAATACCTTATCCATTTTCGAAGTTTATCCCACTTTAGCACCAAAAGAATATGCGGTTATTCAAGATATTTCTGTTAAGGATGCTATAATTATTCTGGAAGAATTATACAGCAAAGGAAAGTTAAATAAGAAAACCATAAAGAATGGTTCTCTCTATTCTGTAAAATAACATTCTGTTAATTTCGTTCCGTAGGAGCGTTTGATTGATCATAACAAAAATGACATCAGACGTCCCTACGGGACGAATGAAACAAAAAATTATCAGTCAATTCGATTCTTTATAAACTGAATAATCTTTTCTGCTTCAGTTTTAAATTGTTCCTGATATTTCACTCTGATGGCACTTTTCCCGATACAATCAAAATACACCCAACCTCCTATTTTCTGAATTATATATTTTGGCTGTATCTTCAAATTAAATGAATTATCGAATGAAATTTCTTTTAAAAATTCTTCAAGTACTTTATCAAACAAGGATTTCTCTATAGTTCCGTTTTTTACAAAACTTATATATTCCTGCTGAAAATTGAAACTTGGGTCAAAATATAAATTCTCCAAATTATATTTTTCAGTATAATATTCTATCATTGGCATAAAACTTTCAAAATAAACAGGTTCTTCTGAATGTCTTGGAAGAATTACAATGGGTTTATTTTCATCTTGGATAACTGTAATTATATCTCCGTCTATAGTTGTGGTAATAGTGAGAGAATTAAGTAAAAGCTGGGTTTCATTTTCTGCCACAGTCCAGATATCCATATCATCTCTAAAATTATTTTTAATGAATTCTTCATCCGGTTCCTGAATTAGTATTAATTCATTTATAGAACCTAAACCGTAATAATTCAAAAAATCTTTATAATCATCTGGTAAAGAAAAGGGAATCTTATTTTCAATTTCTTCAATCTGAATCTTTGAAAATGGTTTTATTTCACCAATGCTATACAATTCTTTCATTTTTCATTTTTAAGTTTTACTAAGTTAAGTTCTTATTGTGCACTTTCAAAATTTCCAAACAAAAACATAACCAACTGAAAATTATAGAAATACCGAACATATTTCTGTAATACATTTTGGCAATTGCCAATTTAACTTTGTAAAACAGGCATTTTTCTAATCAATATAAACATTAAAAAAAGAAATTATGAAAAATCTAAATAACGAAAATTATGGTCAACACGATCCTGATTTCATAGACCAAAATACTCCCGTAGATTATCAGGCTGATTCTTTTTATGATGAACAAAATTTATTTCAAGGTATAAATGAAGATAACTACGGAGAACAAGATCCTGATATTATGGATCAAAATACTCCTATTGAAAACGAAAACGCTATTTATGAAGAGGATTATGACCAATATCAGTATCAAGAAGAATTTATTGATGACGGAAGGAATGCTTCCAATGATAGTCATCAAAATGAAACTCTAAGAGCAGAAAATATTCCGAATCAGGAAAGGATTATTAATGAAGATGGGCTTATTACAAATGATGGCGAAATAAATCATTATAATGATGATAAAAATTATCCTCCAACTGATTTAAATCAGGAAAATGACGAAGAAAAAGAACGAGATTTGGATAAAGATGAAGAATTGAATGATTTTGATGCTGAACACTATCCTGAAAACCATCCAAGAGAATAAATTAAAGTTCTCTCCCTGCAACTATGGAAATTGTAACACAAATCATTTGGCTTTTTGTTTTAGCTATTCCGATCGCCTGCATAAGCTGGACGGTAACGCATGAAGAAATTTTTAGGGAACCTCATGAATGGTGTGTCAGTCATGCAAAAAATGACAGATTTTTACTATCCAGAAAATTTTTCTATCTTTTAACCTGTGAATATTGTTTCAGCCACTATGTCACAATTGCGTTTTTGATTCTTTGTGATTATAAACTTTTGTTAAATGATTGGAGAGGCTATATTTTGGCAGGGTTTTCTCTGGTTTTTGTAGCAAATGTTTACATGAGTCTTTTTGCTTTATTGCGTCAGGCCATTAAAAAAGAAAAGGTTGAAATCGAAAAAATCGAGAGTGAAACTGAAATCGATAAACAATAATTAAAATAAGTAATAACTAAATAAATTAACATGATGGACAATTTAAATTTCATAGACCCATTATTGCATGGAATCACTCCAGAACCAAGTAAATCTCTTAATCTTTCTGTAAAGCAAATGGTCTTTGCAGGTGTTGGAGCTCTTGTTGCTTCGGCAGTTCTAAAAAAAACGGGACATCCAAAAGCCAGTGCAGTTGTAGGAAGTATTGCCTTGCCGATTTTAGCTTCTGCGTGTTATAAAAAATACAATGAAATTACGAAAGAAAAAATCGATGCTAAATCAAGCAGCGGTATCGAATACAATCATTAATATTCTGTATCATATATAATGAAAGAGCGCCTAAAACAGCGCTCTTTCTCATTTTTAAGTGTTTAGGAAATATTTCCTTCAACCCAGTTTAATGCTTTATTAAACTCTACTCTTTTATATCCTCTAAACTCGCCTGGAATAATAAAACTGAATCCGTTTGTGAAAGATATGATTTCATCTGTATCAGTTACAATTGCAGCTCTATTCCATTTACCTAGATGTTTCAACCCAAGCAGTGCATCCTGAAGCCATGCACCGGCAGTGAAATTTTGGATATCAGTATCTAATACTAGTAAAAAGTTAATTTCATTTATTTGTTTTACGAGATGCTCAACAGCAGGAACGACAGCTGTTAAAAAATCGTCTTTTGTTACTTCTGCCAAAGCTCTAAAGGCTACAACATTATCAGTAGTGTCAATTTGATGTATCATATTAAGTACTTTTGAGTTATTTAATGAAGTTTGTTTAAGATTTCGAACAATGCTTAATCTTATACTCAAATATACTTATTATCAACCACATAGAAATTATATTTAACTATTAGTTTATTATATTATTTCGAGTGAATTAGGTTGCTTTTACCGCAAAGTGCGCAAAGAATTTCGCAAAGGTCGCAAGTTTTTTTATCTAAGATTATGCTACATAAAAGTAAAAGTTCGCAAAGCTTTATAGATAAAGCTTTGCGAACTTTTTTATTTGTAAAATTCAACTTAAAAAATTCTTTGCGTGCTTTGCGAAATTCTTAGCGCTCTTTGCGGTTAATCTCACCAGTATGAAGATTAACTGTAAAATGATCTGCCGGAACTTCATGCATGAATTTTTCTAAGATACTGAAGAACAATTTCATTTGTTTTTGTAAAGGTTTTGAAACATCATCTTTAGTATCTAAAAACAGCTTTGCTAAAACTTTATAAGCCGCTGTTCTTCTTTCCGAAACATCGGCAAAAGCCAATTCATCGGCGCTTCTAAAACGGTAAAAATCAATTAGAAGATCATTTCCTGTCCAATTAAAATCTTCATTTGTGAGTTTGTTTTGAGCTAGAATTTGCTGTGATTTCATTTCAGCTGTTTTCCATTCTTTCTCAAACTGAGTTTTATTTTTTAATATAAAATCAAAATCCTGATCGGCTTGTATGTTAGCTAAAACCAGTAAATCTTTAGCAGAAACATTCAAAATAAAATCCTTAAATTCACTTGGCCAATCATCTTTTAGAAAGCGAAGACGTACTAATTCCTTCAAATGAAAATCGGTAAAATCATGATAATTTTTGGTATTTAGAATATCGATATTCCAAATATCTTTAGAGTTTTGACTTTCTAAAAATTGATATTCCATTTTATACAAATCGAATAGTTCATCATACCTCGGAACATTATCAATTGTAATCGTTTGAATATCGACAACATTATCTTTCTTTAAAGTCAGTAATTTATAAGCTGGAATATAGGCTGCAAGTGATGGAGTCTGAATATTTACTAAAGTATTTCCCTTTTGAGTTGTTCTAACTCCCGTGTCATTAATATGCATGTGACCGCCAAAATGAATCTTCAAACCCGCGTCGGCAAAAAGCTGTGCTACTTCTTCTACTGGAACTCGGTTTAACTGCCATTTATTTGGGCCAAGTAATTCTTTTATTTCTGAGGAAGCATCATCATTAAAATCAATCATCGGAAAATGACTGAAAGCAACTAAAGTTTTTCCCTGTTTTTTGGCCTGCGCCGAAATCTCTTCGACCCATTTAATCAGATGTTTTTTATTTGAAAGCACATTATTATAACCCGTACTGGCTTCAGAATAACTTTTAGAATCTTTTGGATCGCCATTCATTTTCTTCGGGATATAAACATTTCCATCAATTGCCATTAACCAAAGTCCTTCAATTGGTTCAACCACATAACTCACATCTGGAACTTGGTAACCAGGCGCTACCTCATACATTCGATTAAATAATTTTGCGCTTTCTGCAGCTTTTTCAAACGAATAATTTTCATTTGTGTAATGAGAAAATGGAGTTGCCCAAAATTTATAATTCTTGTTGGGATAAAAACCAAAACCTTTCAGGTTATCTGTAATTCCTAAATAACCCATTTTAGCAATATCGGCTGTTAGGACAACAGGCTGTTCAATGTGTAGATTGGGCGTATACATACCGTCTTTGCTATAAATGGGCTGACTTTTACCTTCTTTACCTAAAAAATCTTCTTTGCCAGATTCTTGCGCAAATGGCCCAACTGGATCGTGATTTCCTGTAGTAATAAAGAATTCTATTCCGTATTTTTTTTGATATTCATTTAAAATCTTTGCCAAACCGCGAACATGTATTGGCTGACCGTCGTCTGTGTAATCGCCTGGAAGTGCGACATATTTTATCTTTCGCTTGGCGATATCTTCTAACGCTGCTAAAAAAGCAAAATAGTTTTCGTTGAATATTCGAGTTGAATGAAGCTGCGATGACATTGTTCGTACCAAAGCATATTGTCCCGTTTTCGGATTTAAAACGCCTTTATAATCTGAATCTGAGAAACCTCCAAATAAATCCTGAAGATGAACATCGGATAAAAAGGCAATTTGTGTTCCGTTTAAGTTTTTTATTTTTTGTGCAGAAATGCTAAAATTGAAGAAAATAAAAATGGATAGTATATAAACTGAAATGTATTTTGAATTCATAGGTTTTTTAACTTTAATAAAATGGGGACTATTAGAAGCTTGGGACTTTTAATTAACCGCAATTTTATTGATTTTAACCTAAAATGAGTTTATGATAGTGTTACGGAATAATAATGTTTATCACATTCACATATTGAAATCTAAATATGTAATCATATTCAATTATTTCAAAACAGCCTAAATTCCAAGCATTAAGCTTAATTCTTTGTAACTATGAAAAAGAATTGCACCTTCTTGTTTTAAATCTTCATTATTAAATCCATTGGCAAAACCATATACTTTAAATCCGCCGTTTAATCCTGCCCTAACACCTGCAACACTATCTTCTATTACAATGCAGTCTTTCACATCAAATCCCATTTCTACGGCCGCGTGAAGAAAAATTCCAGGCTCAGGTTTCCAGCTTTTAATAACATACGAACTATATATTTTACCTTCAAATCGATCAAGTAAACCTGCAAGTCCTAGATTTAGTCTGATTTTTTCTAACGGTCCGCTCGAAGCAGTGCAATATGGTATTGTAAGATTATCTAGAAAATCAACAATTCCTTCCATTGGTTTAGTTTCCTTTTTGAAAGCTTCGAAACTTCTGTCTCTGTAATTCGACTCAAAATCTTCCGGAAGTTTTTTCCCGATTCCATTTTCAATCTGAACGAAACAATCTTTAAGGCTTCGACCGTTAAATAAATGATAGGCTTTTTCCAATTCTAATTCAAATCCATGCTCTTTTGCCATTTCTAGCAATACTCCGTTTCCTATTTTTTCTGTATCCACCAAAACACCATCACAATCGAAAATAATACATTTAACCATTTTTATTGATTTTCATTTAATTATAAATTCTACTGAAGTAAAAGTCAGCGAATGTAAATTACAAAAAAATATCTATTTTCTTTCTCAAAGATTTTTAACTCATTTTCACTGTTTTGTACAGAATTACTCCTATTTTGTATTTGAATTTATTTTTTGATTTGTACTTTTATAAAATCCTATCAAACCGATTTTTTAAAAATTAAATTTATAAATTTTGAAGAAGTACTTTTTATTTACCGCAATTCTGGCTGGAACTTTTGGTATTCAGTCACAAAACAAAATCATAACCATTAACAATAACTTAAAAGTCGACAGAGAGTTTGAAACTGTTGAGCTGACTAAAAAAACATTAGGACTAACAGCAGATGCTAAACTTGAAAATTATACTATAAAAGATCTCAGCAATAATTCTTTTCTTCAAACTCAAACCGTAGATAATGATGGAGACGGAACAATGGATGTTCTTTTGTTTCAGCCTAAAATTAAAGCTTCGTCTAAACAAGATTTTGAGGTTTTAGTTGGAACTAATCCGAATGCTTCTCAAACAATCAGCTGTTATTCTCGTTTTGTTCCAGAAAGAACAGATGATTATGCTTGGGAAAATAATAAAGTAGCTTTTAGAACGTATGGCCCAGTTGCTCAAAAAATGGTTGAAGATAACGTTCCCGGCGGTACTTTAACAAGCGGCATTGATGCCTGGCTAAAAAGAGTTGAATATCCAATTATCAACAAATGGTATGATAAAATGACTACTGGAAAAGGTACTTATCATAAAGATACAGGAGAAGGTTTAGATAATTTTCAAGTTGGCCCAAGTCGTGGCGTGGGCGGAATTGCCGTAAATGTAGATGGAAAATATTATTTTTCTAAAAACTTCATCAGCTGGAAAACGATCACAACTGGCCCAATTCGAACTAGTTTTATTTTAACCTATGCTGATTGGGATGCGAAAGGCAATAAAATAACGGAATCAAAACTGATTAGTTTAGATTACGGAAGTCAGCTTTCTCGTTTTGAAATCAATATTACAGGAACTAAAACTGTGGCTGCTGGACTAACTCTTCATGATAAAAAAGGAACTACTGGAACAAACCTAAAAGAAGGATGGTTAAGCTATTGGGAACCAATTGATGATTCTGAAATTGGTTTAGGATTGGTTTCGCCAAAAGGCTCATTACTAAGTTTTGACAATCATGTTACAAATGAAATAGATTTGAGCAACTTGTACGGCAATATAGCAGTTAAAAACAATAAAGCCATTTATTATGTTGGTTTCGGATGGAAAAAAGGAAGTCCGTATCAAACGAAACAAGAATGGGAAAAATATTTGAGCTCTTTTGCTGAAAAAATTAATAATCCTTTGACTGTAAAAGTGAAAAAGTGATTTTTCTTTTGCCACAAAGGCACTAAGACACAAAGTTTTTTTTATTCTTTAATTGTAAACATAGCCCGTGGTTTCAACCACGGGAAACGTATTGTGGTTATGCATTGTGTTCCCGTGGTTGAAACCACGAGCTATAATTGAAAATGATCAACTCTAAAAGGGTTATTTCTAAAATCTACAATCAAACAGTTTTCCTCGCAGGAAAATAATTCTCCTTCAAAATAATTTCCAGCGGAATGTAATGGGTATGTTCCGTTTCTTCCTGAAGAACCAATTTCTTATACAAATAATTGATTCCCATATATCCTTGGTCTTCGGGCCTTTGGTTGATTAAAAAATCAATTACGCCTTTATTGAGATATTCAATATTTTCTTTCAATAAATCATAACCAATGATTCGGACACCTTTTATATTGTTTCTGTATAAAAATTCCGCAACAATATAAG
This sequence comes from Flavobacterium quisquiliarum, assembly GCF_019308285.1. Classification (GTDB taxonomy): domain Bacteria; phylum Bacteroidota; class Bacteroidia; order Flavobacteriales; family Flavobacteriaceae; genus Flavobacterium; species Flavobacterium quisquiliarum. The sequence goes on along the minus strand of NZ_WWEM01000020.1, from coordinate 107,930 downwards.
CTCTCGAATTGGGAACAAATACGCTGTTGATGCCAGCAAACATATCTAAACTCAATTGATCTATTTTGGAATCTTTTAAAGTAACTTCCGAAAATTTAAAATTCGTCAGTTCGTTATGATCTTTAAAATAAGAATAGAAACCATCAATTCGCTGTAAATAAACCGAAGTACTTTCTATTTCTCTTGTAATTTTAAAAATCAAAACCTGTCTTTCATTTTTTACAGCAAAACTGATTAACCTTCCTGCTAAATAACCACTCTGAAAAGCATTCTGCCCCACATAAGCATGCTGATTTCCTTCAGAAATATTAGAATCGATCATGACAACTGGAATGTTTCTCTTTTGATATTCATTTAAAAACTCAACCGAATCCTGATAAAATATCGGTGCAAATAACAAACCATCGCAATCAAACTGCATTACTTTATGTACGGTTTCTTTGAAAGATATTAGATTATAATCGTAGAAAAAATAATCCAAAACGATTCCGAATTTACTAAACTCAATAGCTGCTTTTTCAATACCATCAACCTGACTTTTCCAATACTCTAAAGTTTCCGACTTCGGAAGAAAAACAGCAAAATGAAATTTTTTATTTAAAGCCAGATTACTTGCCAATATATTTCGTTTATACCCAAATTCATCAATTATCGCATTGACCTTATCAACGGTCTCCTGCGCTACTTGTCCGCGTTTGTGTATGATTCTGTCAACCGTTCCCGGAGAGACATTCGCTAATTCGGCAATTTTTTTGATTGTTATGATATTGATTCTTTTTAAGTTAAAAAAATAAACGCAGTGCGGTAAAACTAATTTATTTTATCAAAAATAAGTTGTTTTACAATGCATTTTACATACATTTGTAAAATACCGTGTACGCACACGGCAAATATACACATAACATTAAAAAAACAATTCTTTTTTTCTGTTATCTATTGAAAACTAACTATTAAAACCAAAAAAATCTATAAAGAATGATAGTAGATTCATTACATAATGCTGCAAAATATTACAGCCTTCATCCTAATTTTCAAAAGGCATTTGATTATGTAAATCAAAATGACATTGCCAATCTTGAAGAAGGAGCATTTGAAATTGGCGAGGGCTTAAAACTAATTGTAATTGTCGGACAAGGAAATACTAAGGAAGAAGCCGTTAAAGGTTTTGAATGTCATGATCAAAATATCGATATTCAGATTTCGATTAAAGGCCCAGAAACTTTTGCATGGAAACCAAGAGAAAAATGTGTAAATCCAAACGGCGATTACAGTGACGAAAGAGATGTTCGTTTTTTTCATGATGCTCCAGATACGTTTTTTCAATTGCAGGAAAAACAATTTGCCATTTTATTTCCTGAAGATGTTCACACAGCAATGATTGGCGAAGGATTATTGAAGAAAATTGTAATTAAAGTAAAAATATAAGGAATGAGTACTATTGAAAATGCGATAGAAGTTATTGTAAAACAAGGAATGCTTCCTTTATATTTTAATGCTGATGAAAACAAAAGTGTTGCGATTTTAAAAACACTTTATAATTCAGGAATTCGAGCGGTGGAATATACTAGTCGTGGCCCTGAAGCTATTTCAAATTTCAATAAATTAATTGAAGTTCGAAATACAGAATTACCAGGAATGCTTTTAGGAATTGGCACCATCAAAAACTTAGCTCAGGCAGAAACGTATTATTTAGCAGGCGCCGATTTTTTCATTAGTCCAGGTTTTGTTCCTGAAGTGGCTTCGTTTTTAATTGGTAAAGAAGTTTTGTATGCGCCAGGCTGTATGACTCCAACTGAAATTATTGCAGCTGAAAATGCAGGAGTAAAATTCATTAAACTTTTTCCTGGAAATATTTTAGGCCCAGATTTTATGAGTGGGATTAAAGACGTATTCCCAGAATTAATCTTTATGCCAACTGGAGGCGTTGACACCACTAGCCAAAGTATTGAAACGTGGTTTAATGCTGGGGTTTCTGCGGTTGGAATGGGAAGCAAACTAATCAGTAAAAAAGTAATGCAGGATGAAGCTTATGATACAATCGAAGAAGAAACGAAAAGAGTTTTGGAATTGATTAAAACCGTTAGAGCTTAAATTTTAAAATCCAAATTTTGAAATTCCAAAATCTGGTAAAAACAAAAGATCAAAATCAAGAACATAAATACTTTTATTTCCAATTTGGAATTTAAAGTATTGGAATTTTTAAATAAACTAAGATGAATTCAATATTTAATTTAAAAGGAAAAATTGCTTTAATAACAGGCGGTGCCGGAGTACTGGGAAGCAGATTTGCAGATGTACTGGCACAGCAAGGTGTTATTGTGGGAATTGTTTCTCAATCATTAGAAAAAGCAGAAAATACAGTTAAAAACATTGAAGCAAACGGAGGACAGGCATTTGCTGTTCAAGCCAATGTTTTAAACAAAGAAGAATTAGAAAAAGTAAAAGACTTAATTGTAGAGAAATATGGTCGTTTAGATATTTTAATCAATGCTGCTGGAGGAAATATGCCTGGTGCAACAATTCAGCCCGATCAAGCAATTTATGATATGAAAAGCGACGATTTACAAAAAGTAGTCGATTTGAATATTATTGGAACTATGCTTCCGACTCAGGTTTTTGCGGAGCTTTTTGCAAAACAGAAATCAGGAAACATCATTAACATTTCATCTGCATCGGCACAAAGACCTTTAACTAGAGTTGTGGGATATTCAGCTTCAAAAGCAGCGATTGACAACTTTACACAATGGATGGCGGTTGAACTAGCGCAAAAATATGGAGAAGGACTTCGTGTAAATGCAATCTCGCCTGGGTTCTTCATTGGGGAACAAAATCGTGCTTTATTATTGACTCCAGAAGGAAAATTAACTCCAAGAGGCGAAAAAATCATCGATCATACACCAATGGGAAGATTTGGAAGTCCTGAAGATATTGACGGAGCACTTTTATTTTTATGCAGTGACATGTCTAAATTCGTAACAGGAACTATCTTAAAAGTAGATGGCGGATTTGCTGCGACAAGTATCTAAAATTTGGCAAAGTCTCTCTCCTGCAAGGTTTTCAAAACCTTGTAGGTATAAATATTTAAAACAATAACTTTAAAATCATACCTACAAGGTTTTGAAAACCTTGCAGGAAATAAAATCAACATTATAAACATGGAACAAACATTAAGATGGTTCGGGCCAAATGATCCTGTTTCTTTACAAGATATCAAACAAACCGGAGCAACCGGAATTGTAACTGCTCTACATCATATTCCAAATGGACAAGTTTGGAGCATTGATGAAATCATTAAAAGAAAAGTCGAAATCGAACACGAAGACGGCGATCCTAAAAAAGGAGCTTCAGGTTTAACTTGGTCAGTTGTAGAAAGTATTCCGGTTCACGAAGACATTAAAAAACAAACTGGAAATTACCTGCAATACATTGAAAATTATAAAGAAAGTATTCGTAATCTGGCTTTGTGTGGGATTAAATGTGTGTGTTATAATTTTATGCCGGTTTTAGATTGGTCAAGAACTGATTTAGCTTATACAGTAGAAGACGGATCTAAAGCTTTACGTTTTGATATCAATGCTTTTGCTGCTTTTGAATTGTTCATTCTAAAAAGACCGGGAGCTGAAAAAGAATATTCAGCAGAACAGACTCAAAAAGCAAAAAGCTATTTTGAAGCTATGACAGCCGAAGATAAAGTAAAATTACAGCAAAATATCTTAGCTGGACTTCCAGGTGCTGAAGAAGCTTATAGTGTTGAAGATTTTCTTGTAACTTTAAGTGCTTACAATCATATTGACAGACAAGCTTTGAAGGATAATCTTTTCTTCTTTTTAAAAGAAATTATTCCAGTTGCAGAAAGTAAAGGCGTTTTGATGGCTATTCATCCAGACGATCCTCCCTACCCGATTTTAGGTTTACCAAGAGTAGTAAGCACAGAAGAAGATTTAATTGAGTTAATGAACGCTGCTCCTTCTCCATCCAACGGATTTACGATGTGTACAGGTTCTTACGGCGTAAGAGCTGATAATGATTTACCAGGAATGGTACGACGCCATGGCGATAAAATGAATTTTATTCACTTAAGAAGCACACAGCGTGACGAAGAAGGAAGTTTCTACGAAGCTAACCATTTGGAAGGAAATGTTGATATGTACGAAGTTGTAAAAGCAATTTTAGAAGTTGAAAAAAGAAACAACAGCACGTTGCCAATGCGTCCCGATCACGGACACCAAATGCTGGATGATTTAAAGAAAAAAACAAACCCAGGTTATTCTGCAATTGGCCGTTTAAGAGGTCTCGCAGAACTACGTGGACTTGAAATAGGGATTAAACGATCTTTATAGATTGTTTTGCCACTAAGGCACTAAGACACAAAGCTTTTTATGTTAAAGATTAAAAGGATTTTGTTTCACGCAGATTTGGCAGATTATAGCAGATTTTATTAATGAATATCTGCGCGCATCTGCTTAAATCTTTTAATCCCGATAGCTATCGGGAGCGTGAAATAAAAAAAGAAAAACTTTGCGCCTTAGTGCCTTAGCGGCAAATCAAAAAAAAAACTTACTAACCACAACCACAAAAACCATGATTCGCCAAGCCATTATTGTCTCCTGTGGCTTTTTTATGAATACCATATTGGCGCAGGAATTACCTAAAATTATTACTTCAAAAATAAACTATCTCCCTGATTTCAGCTATGCAGGCTACCGTTTTGGCGAGAGCCCGATTCCTGAAGTCAATGGAAAAATTATCAATGCAACCGATTTTGGCGTCAAAGCCGATGATCATCTCGATGATTCAAAAGCATTATTAAAAGCTTTCAAAGCGGCTAATGCTGTTGATGGAAATGTCATTTTGCAATTACCAAAAGGAAAAATTATCCTTAGTGATATTCTCTACATCGAAAGAAGCAATTTTGTGCTTCGAGGCGCAGGTTCTGATGAAAACGGAACAGAAATCTATTGCCCAAGACCCATGATGTATCTTAAAGATCCTGAGTCTTTAGCAGAACTTCGTGAATATTTAACCACTTTTGACAAAAGACAGCGTGAGCCCGAAAACAATGTCGATTTGCCTTTTTCACAATATGCGTGGTCGGGAGGTTTTATCTGGACGCAGGTTCCGGGAGAACGCGTAAAATCTTATTTGGATAAATATGAACCCGAAGCAAATGTTCTGGCGAAAGTCAGTTCTGGGAAAATGGGAGAATTTACTATCAATGTTTCTGATGTTAAAAATCTGAAAGCTGGTGATATTGTCGAGTTACAATTATTTAACAAAGAAGGCGAAAACGGCGAAATCATCAAAGATTTATACCAAGGCGCTAAAGTAAAACCAGGATCACATCACTGGCAGTTTCCAAAGCTTCCTATCGTCAGACAGCAAGTTGAAATTCTTAAGATTTCTGGATCAAAAATTACGCTTAAAACACCTTTAACTATTTCAATCAAACCCGTTTATCAGGCAAAATTGGTAGAATGGAAACATTTAAATGAAGTCGGAATCGAACATCTTCGTTTTACTTTTCCTGATACTCCAAGAGTTGCCCATCATGTGGAACCTGGAAATAATGGTATTTTCTTAACCCGTTTATTTAACAGCTGGGTAAAAGATGTTAAAATCACTAATGCAGATAGCGGCATTTTAGGCGAAGAAGTTTCAAATGTAACCGTTCAAGATATTACAAGCGATGGATCACATTTAGCACATTATACCGTAACTTTAGGCGGTGTTCACAATGTACTAGTCAAAAACCTAAAAATCTATAATAAAACCGTGCATCCTTTAAGTTTCAATACTTTTGCAACTAAAAATGTGTATCAAGATTGTGAAATTTTTGCCGATGCACTCTTAGATCAGCATTCAGGTGCCAATCATCAAAATTTATTTGATAATATTACGGTCCATATTACACCAGATAAAAATAACAGTTACTTTTTATTTGGCGGTGGCGGCGCTGAATACTGGAAACCTTCACACGGACCTTTCAGTACTTTTTGGAATCTAAATGTTCAGGTTACCAATCCAGATCTGGCAAAACCTGTTTTATTATACGGAATGAAAGATGGCGCTTTCGCCAGAATCATTGGAGTTCACGGAAATGCAAAATTTGAAATCAAATACGACGTTGACCCATATATCGAATTTTTAAATACGCCAATTGAAAAAATTCCGTCTCTTTATGATTATCAATTACAAAGACGCCTAAAATAAGTTAAAACTGCCACAAAGACTCAAAGTAATTAGATAAACTTTGTGTCTTTGCGCCTTTGTGGCAAAAAAAATAAACGCTATGAAATATAAAATAGCTCTTCTCACCATTGTATTTGTTTTTGGAAATCTATTTTCTCAAAATAAATACCGTCTTAAAAACATCTCCACAACCGACGGACTTTCGCAGAGTTCTGTTATTGCCATACATCAGGATAAGTTTGGACAGATGTGGTTTGGTACACGTGATGGTCTAAACAAATACGATGGAAGTCATTTTACAATTTATCGAAATGATGTTTCTGATAAATTTTCTATCAGTAATAACGATATTTTAGCGATTGAAGAAGATAACTTGGGTAAAATCTGGGTTGGAACTTATAACGGATTAAACTGTTATGATCCAGTTTCAAATAAATTCACGAGATATCTTTATACGAAAGCCAATCAGACAATAAGTAATAATGCGGTTTGGAGTATCAGGGAAATTGGAGGTGAAATGTGGTTTGGAACTTCTAAAGGACTAACCATTTACAATAAAAAATCAGGATTATTTACTTCTATTTTTCATTCAGATGAAGATACTTCAACACTGCCCAGCAATAATATTCAGAGCATTCTAAAAACCAAAAAAGGTGAAATCTGGATTGGAACGACTAAAGGTTTATGTTTGCTTATCAATAGAAAAGGCGGGAAATTTATCTTCAAAAATTATCCGTTTAATAGCGTTGATCTTCTAAATGTTCAATCAGTTATTCAAGATCAAAACGGAGATTTATGGGTAGGAACTAAAAATAAAGGACTTTTAAAATTCGATGTAAAACAAAAAGCGTATGTTTCGTTTTTAGAAGCCAATAAATACAGTGAAATCAATACTGACATTAGATCATTAGTAATTGACAATCAAGGCTCTTTATGGGTTGGTACTTATGATGGAATCTATATTTTAGGAAAAGACAAGAGTCTGCAGAAAATCAATAACAGCAATAACAGCATTGGAATCGACAAAGTAAAATCGGTTTTTATGGATAAAAAAGGATCCATTTGGATTGGCTGCTATTACAAAGGCGTCAATCTTTGGGATATTTCCAATGTTAACTTCTCTAACTATAATCAGAATTCGAAAAAAATTCCAATGAGTTTTGATGTAGTAAGTTCTATCATTACTGATAAAAACCAGAATATTTATTTTGGAACCGAAGGTGGTGGTATTACAATCTTCAATAAAAATACAGAGGCAGTAAGTTATATCAATAGTAAAACGGGACAAACAAACAAAAATGACATCAAAGCGATGTGTCTTTCTGATGATCATATTTTATGGATTGGAACTTTTTCTAAAGGACTATCAGCATATAATACTATTTCAAAAAGAATTGAAGATAATCGAATTACTTCAGATTTAAGTGATTTATTAAAAGATACCGGAGTTTATTCGCTTAAAACAGAAGGAAGTATTTTGTGGATTGGAACTTTTGGAAAAGGTTTGGTTCGCTATAATACTTTGGATAAAACCTTTGATATTCTTGGAAATGATAATACAAAACCTATTTTCCTAACCAATAATATTGTTCGAACCATATTAGTAGACAAACAAAATTATGTCTGGATCGGAACTCAAAACGGACTTAATCGTATTCCGTTAAAAAACTTCAATCCAAAAAAATATACCATTCAGCATTTCTTTTATAATCATGCTGCTTTATCAGGTGATGATATTCTGACTTTATTTCAGGATTCAGAAAAAAGAATCTGGGTTGGAACTAAAGCAAAAGGACTTCATTATTTTGATGGAAAGAGATTCAATCATATTCATCTTAAAATTGGAAATACAGTTATTACTTCTATCCATTCCATTTTACAGGATGATGATAAAAACTTATGGATCAGCACCAATCAGGGAATTATAAAATACAATACTAATAGAAAAGCAATTGTTATTTACGACCAAAAAGACGGATTGGCGAGCAACGAATTCAATGATAATTCGGCTTTAAAACTCGCTTCAAATCAATTCTATTTTGGAAGTCCGTCTGGAGCTACATTTTTTGATCCGACAAAAATTTCATTGAATAATTATGCACCACAGGTTTTAATTACTGATTTGAAAATTAAAAATGAAACGATACATGCCAATGACAAAGACGGTATTTTAGAAAACAGTGTTGGATTTACTCAAACTATAACATTGGACTATGATAAGGCTAATTTTACTATTAGCTTTGCCATACCCAATTATATTCGATCTAAAAATAATCAATACAGTTATCGTTTAACGGGATTAGAAAACAACTGGACAACTACAAAAAATACCGAAGCCAATTTTGCCATTCAAAATCCGGGAACTTATACTTTCGAAGTTCGCGGTGCTAATAATGATGGAGAATGGAATCAGAAACCTACGACTTTAACAGTAATCGTAAATCCAGCTCCCTGGCGCAGTATCTGGGCTTTTTTATTGTACGGAATTGTTATTGGTTTGGGATTATACGGCTTGATTTGGATTATGAAATCAAAAGCCAGATTGAAACAAAAACTGGAATTAGAATATTTGGAAACCAAACGTATTGAAGAAAACAACAAGCTTAAACTGGATTTCTTTACGAATATCTCGCACGAATTCAGAACTCCACTGACTTTAATCCTAGGACCTTTACAGCAGATTCTAGCCGACTATAACGGAACAAATGAAATGTACAAAAAGCTTTTAGTGATTGAAGGCAGTGCCAATCATTTACTGAGTTTGATTAACCGTTTAATGGATTTTAGAAAACTCGAAAATCATCAGGTTACATTGGAATCGGCAAACGGGAATATTGTCAAATTTACTCGAGAAATCTACTTATCATTCATAGAATACGCCAAAGACGGTAGGTACGATTATACATTTGAAACTTCAGACGATGAAATTCTGGTTTATTATGATCGTTACAAACTCGAACGTGTATTTTATAATTTGATTTCGAATGCTTTTCGATATACTCCAAAAGGCGGTACAATCAACATTAAAATCAATCACGACCAGGAAAACCTTTTTATAGCGGTTGAAGATTCAGGAGTTGGAATAGCTGAACAACATATCGATAAAATATTTGATTTGTTCTTTGAAGTCCCAACACATAATCAGGTTCAGAAAAACTATAATAAAGGAACCGGAATTGGACTTTCAATTGTAAAAAACATTGTAAAACTCCATAAAGGTTCGATTGATGTCACCAATAAACCAACTGGAGGTGTTGTATTTAAAGTAACGTTACCTCTGGGACGTGAACATCTTTCGGATAATGAAATTATTCCTGATTTTAAAATCAGTGATGATGTTGAGCAGTATGCAGCACAGTTAGAACCTTCTGAAGTTATCGAAAATGAAGATATCGAAGATTTAATTGTCAACGAAGAAAAACAAACCATTCTCCTTGTTGAAGATCATAAGGTTTTGAGAAAGTTCATGAAAAACTTACTCAAAAAAGACTACAATATTATTGAAGCCGAAAACGGAAAAATTGCTTTTGAGAAAGCTTTAAAATATGTTCCAAATTTGATTATCAGCGACGTTATCATGCCTGAAATGGTGGGAACTGAATTATGTTCTAAAATAAAAGAGAATTTAAAAACCAGTCATATTCCTGTAATTCTTTTAACATCCAGATCTTCATTAGTCTATAAATTTGAAGGATTGGAAAGCGGTGCCGATGATTACATCAGTAAACCATTTAATTTAATGGAATTCAGACTTCGTGTTAAAAATCTTTTGAACACAACCGAACGTTTAAGAATCAAATTTTCAAGCGAAGACAGTTTTATTCCATCAGAAATTACAGTTTCATCATTGGATGAAGAATTATTGAAAAAAGCGTTTAAAATTGTGGAAGAGAATATTTCAAACGAACAATTTGATATTCCATTTTTCTGTTCTGAATTGGGTGTCAGCCGAACCATGTTATTTTTAAAAATTAAGGCTTGGACCAATTGCACGCCAAATGAATTTATTCATGAAATTAGATTGAAACGTGCTGCTCAATTATTGGAACAAAATAAACTGACCGTTTCTGAAGTAAGTTATAAAGTTGGTTTTAACAACCCAAAATATTTCAGTAAATGCTTCCAGAAAAAATACGGGGAAACTCCGTCACAATATGCAGACAAATTTTATAAATCTTCTGCAACAATTTAAAAAACCTTTGTTTTAAAGGCTTAAAAAAGGGTATCTGTATTTTTAGATACCCTTTTTTGTATTTCTATATCGTTTTCGGACTCTACATTTGCGATATGAAAATCAGAAAATCAAACTTCTTGTTATTGCAAATTGTATTTGTCATTCTCATAATCGGAATGAGTTTGCTGCTTTTCTACTTTATCTAAACTTATTAACCTTAAACCGAAAAATGAATGTTTACAAACCAAAAAAACAAGCCGTTTAAATGGTGTTTACTGGTGTCTTTTTTACTGGTGAATTTCATGATGAATGCACAGGAAAGAAAAGTTACCGGAAAGATAACTTCAAGCGAAGATCTACTTGGACTTCCCGGCGCAAATGTCTATATCAAAAACTCCTCAGTTGGAGCTTCTGCAGATATGGATGGAAATTATACTGTTATAGTATCGGAAAAAAATGCCGTTTTAGTTTTCAATTTCGTCGGATTTCAGACAGTTGAAATTCCAGTTGGAACTAAAAACGTAATCAATGTTAGTCTAAAACCCGATGCAAAAGCACTTGACGAAGTGATTGTAGTAGGATATGGAACACGTAAAAAAAGCGATATTACAGGTTCTGTTTCTTCTGTAACAGCAAAGGAATTAACTGCTTATCCAGTACTAAATGCAGAACAAGCTTTACAAGGACGCGCAGCTGGGGTTTCTGTACAAACTAATAATGGTGGAGAACCTGGAGCTCCAGTAAAAATTAGAGTTCGAGGTGGAACATCTATCAATGCCAGCGGTGACGCATTAGTGGTTGTAGATGGATTTGCAGGCGCCTCTATGCCAGCCCCTCAGGATATTGCTTCTATAGAAGTATTAAAAGATGCTTCGGCTACTGCTATTTATGGTTCTAGAGGTTCAAACGGTGTTATCATGGTTACCACTAAAAAAGGAAAACCAGGAAAACCAGTAATTGAATTCAGTAACTCTACATCAATACAATCTGTAAACAATAAATTGCATTTACTGAATGCCGATCAATTTGCCGCATATAGAAAAAGTTTTACCACGCATACACAAGGTCCAGCAAATACAGACTGGCAAGATGTAATTTACCGTGACGGAATGATTTCGAATACGCAATTATCATTTTCAGGCGGTTCTGAAAATATCAAATATTACGTTTCTGGAACTTATTTCAACCAAAATGGAGTTGTTATCAATTCTGGAATTGACAAATATACCATTGTAAGTAATCTAGAAGCAGATTTGACACCTAAATTCAAAGTTGGTCTTAATACTTTTACAAGTAAACAAAACAAAGAAGGAATTGTAAGCCAAACAAGTGCTGGAGGAACTGGTGCAGCGGGCGTAATTGCATCGGCTTACCGTTTTATGCCAGACAAAGGAATTTACAATGCTGATGGTTCTTATACCACAACGGCTCCAATTGGTGACGATATTGACAATCCATACGCAACGGCAATGGAAAACATTCTAGAAACTGTTTCTATTGTAAACAGAAACAATTTCTTCGCTCAATATCAAATCACAAAAGATTTAGATTTTAAAACCACTTTAGGTTTGACTGACAGTAATTCTCAAACAGGTAGATTTATTCCGTCGACTTTAATTGCAGGAAAAAATATAAAAGGAGAAGCTTCTGTTAACAATACTCGTTTTTCTTCTTTCTTAACAGAAAACTATCTAACTTTTAAACGTGAAATTATCGACAAAGGAATCTTAACTGTTCTTGGAGGATATTCATATCAAAAAAACAAAAACGAAAATTCGTATGCAGCTTCAAGAGGTTTCTTAACCAATACGAACTCTTACAGAAATTTAGGTGCTGGAACAGTATTCTTAAAACCTGATTCTGGTTTATCTGAAACCGAATTGATTTCTGCTTTTGGAAGGCTGAATTTTGATTATGACGATCGTTACTTACTGACTTTTACAGCAAGACGAGATGGTTCATCAAGTTTTAGTAAAAACTACAAATATGGAACTTTCCCTTCTGGAGCAATCGGATGGAATATTGGTAAAGAAGCTTTCTTAAAAGACAATAAAACCATTTCAAACTTAAAATTAAGAGCGAGTTATGGTGCAACTGGTAACCCTTCAATTGGTGCTTACTCTACTCTTTCTCGTTTCTCTGAAATTTATTATGTGAGTGGTGACGTAATTGTAAATGCAGTTCAGCTGACTTCATTGGATAATCCGAACTTAAAATGGGAAACATCGTATCAGCAGGATTATGGAATTGATTTAGGTTTATTCGACAACCGAATCAGCATAACAGCAGATTATTATAAAACCATTACAAAAGATTTGTTGTTTAACAGACCGCTTCCGGGAGTTTCGGGAATTGCAACACAGCTTCAAAATGTTGGTGAATTGGAAAACAAAGGATGGGAATTAGGAATTAATACCAAAAACTTCATCGGTGCCGATTTTACTTGGTCAACTAACTTCAATATTTCATCAAACAAAAACAAAGTATTAAAATTAGCCGATAACAAAGACTTATTGATCAATTCTGCTCCAGGACATTTCCTGGCAACAGAATCTCAGATTTTAAGAGTAGGACAACCTGTAGGTTCTTTCTTTGGGTTTGTTTATGATGGTGTAATTCAGCAGGGAGAAACTATATTACCAGGAAACTTTGAAACTATTGCTGGAGGAGAAAAATTCAAAGATGTTAATGGAGACGGAAAGTTAGATTCGCAGGATAAAACCATTATTGGAAACCCAAATCCTGATTTTATTTTCGGATTCAATAATGATTTCACTTATAAAAATTTAGATTTGAACATCTTTTTTCAAGGATCAGAAGGCGGGCAAATTTTAAACTATACTTTGATGGAATTGGCATCTGGAAACAATAATGCTACTACAGAAGTTTTAAATTCTTGGACTCCAACAAATACAAATACTGATGTGCCTATTAATGCGGCAAGAACAAAAAGAATTACGTCAAGATTTGTTTATGATGGAAGTTACATTCGGCTAAAAAACATCTCCTTAGGATACAGTTTAGATGAAAGTTTTGTTTCTAAAATGGGATTAAACAAAGTTCGTTTCTATGTAAGTGCCCAAAACATCTGGACGATTACAAATTATCCGGGAACAGATCCTGAAACAAGTTACTTAAATGACAATAATTCAAGAAGTAATACTTATCTAGGGTTAGATTACGGTGGATATCCAAACGTGAGAACGTTTACAATGGGTCTTAATGTGAAATTCTAGTTTAATAAAAAGAATCATGAAAAAATATATAGCTTTTTTATTTTTAGGAACAATCATCTTTTTGGGATGTTCTGATTTGGAAGAGAAACCAGTAGGAATTATTCGTCCAGATAACTTTTTTAATAATACCGATGATTTACAAGCAGCTGTAAACGGCGCTTTTGCCAACATCGCCCACAACAATTACTGGGGAAGAGAATTTACAATCGCTTTAATGCTTCGCGATGATATGGCCGATATTGGCGACAGAACTACTCAAGCCGCACGTATTGATGTAAATGATATGAGCATGAATGACACCAATGCTCTTGTTGCAAACTTCTGGCCTCAATCGTATGTTATTATTACAGCAGCGAATCAGGCAATTGAAGGTGCTAAGAAAACACCAGGCGATCCTGCAAAAGTGAATGCGATTGTAGCTCAAGCTTATTTTGCAAGAGCTTTTGCTTACTATCATTTAGTACGCTTATTTGGAGATATTCCATACATTGATTTTGTGGTAAATGATGTCAATCAGATTAATTCTATGAGTAAAACTAAAGAAGCTGATGTTTATCCAAAAATCATTGCTGATTTAGAATTTGCCAAACAATGGCTGGAAGACAAACCAAAAGTAAAAGCCGTTCCGGGAAAAGGAACTGCTGCAGGTTATTTAGCCTCTGTTTACTTAACTTTAGGAAATTTTCAAAAAGCTTATGACGAAGCCAAATACGTTATTACAAACGAAGCCAAATTTGGTCTAGGTTTGGATGCCGATTTTCAGGATTTATTTAACGCTACTAAAACGGCTACTTTGAAAGAACCATTGTTTACAGTAGATTTTAATAACTTAACTTCAGGAAATTACGGCCAGGATTATACAGCCTTTTTTACAGGTTCATTGAAAGACGACAGTTATAGTTACGGACAAGGATTCTCGGTTGCCGTTCCATCATTGAAAGTATTCAATACTTGGGATCAGAGAGATTACAGAAGAGCGGTAAGTTTTGATACGATTATCAGAAAAAAGACAGGTCCTGGCGGTGCTTTACAGGTTTATCCTTCGAGTGATAACGAAAAAGCGCCTCGTCCGCATATTGCTAAATATTTCCGTTTTCCAGGAAAAGCAGGTGCTAATGGAAGGACTTCACAGCACAATTACATCACAATGCGTTTTGCAGAAGTCTTATTGACTGCTGCAGAAGCTTTAAACGAAATTACACCCGGAACAACGGAGGCCGATGGTTATGTAAACCGTGTTCGTGCTAGAGCTAGAAATAAAGCTGGAAAACTGGTCTCTTTCCCTGCAAACGTAACTCCAGGATTATCTCAAGCCGATTTTAGAAAAATGGTAATTGACGAAAGAAGATTAGAACTGGCTTTTGAATACGTAAGATGGTATGACATAAAGAGATTAAAAATTGGCCCAGAAGTATTCGGCCCAAATGGCTTGGAACCACATGCTAATTTCGATCCAAATAAAGATTATTTATGGCCATTGCCGGGAACCGAATTGGCTATCAATCCGAATTTAAAGCCAAATAATCCTGGTTATTAATTAGATTACCCTTTTTTAAACACATAGAAACATAGTTTAGATAACGTAGAAAGGCGTTTCACTTGCTATAAGTAAACAGAGCTATGTGTCAATGACTAGTCATTTTTTATTTACTCAGTCAGAAATAAAATCTATGTTTCTATGTGTTTAAAAAAGACATTAAGCAGTTACACAATATATATTATTTTAATATGAAGAATGTTAATTTCATTTCTCTAATTCTTGGGTTTGCATCGCTGGCAACAGCGTGCAAATCCGGAATTAATTCTCAAACAAAAACTCCTTTATCTGTAAATAGTCTGCTGGACACACGTTACAAAATGTTGTTGGATTATCCTGTAGATTCTATGTCCATGCCAAGAAGCATGAACATTAAAACCAACGAAATACGTAAAGTTCCATCGAAAGATTGGACAAGCGGTTTTTTTGCTGGAAACCTTTGGCAGTTGTACCGATTAACAGGCGATTCAAAATATAAAGAACAAGCCGAAAAATGGACGCCTTTCAGTAAAAAAGAAAGTGTCAATAAAAATTCGCATGATGTAGGTTTTAAAGTGTTCTGCAGTTTTGGAGAAGCACTGAAAGTGGAAAACAAGAAAGAATACGAAGCCGTAATCGTTAAAGGCGCAGAAACATTATGCAAAAGATTTGATCCAAAAGTAGGTTCAATCCGTTCTTGGGATTTCAATAAGGAAATTTGGGATTATCCAGTTATCATTGATAATATGATGAATTTGGAATTACTTTTTGAAGCTTCAAAAATATCTGGAAATCCAAAATATCGTAATGTTGCCATTCAGCATGCCAATACCACTTTAAAGAACCAATTTAGAGACGACAATAGCTGTTATCATGTTATTGATTATGATCCAAAAACAGGCAATGTAAGAAAGAAAACCACGCTTCAGGGTTATAATGACGATTCGGTTTGGGCACGAGGTCAGGCTTGGGCAGTTTATGGTTTTACTATGGCGTATCGATATACCAAAGATGAAGCTTATATAAAACAAGCCGAAGCTACTGCTCTATTCTTTATGGCAAATAAAAACCTGCCGGAAGACGGAATTCCGTATTGGGATTTTAAAGATCCAAGCATTCCAAATTCGGCTCGCGATGTGTCTGCTGCAATGGTTATGGCTTCTGCTTTATACGAATTGTACGGATATACTAAAAAAGAAAATTATCTGGCTTTTGCCAATAAAATGATGACTTCTGTACAAAGCAAAAATTACATTTTAGATGCCAACATTAAGGCTCCCTTTCTTTTTGATCATAGCACAGGAAACTGGCCAAAACATGATGAAATTGACGAACCGATTATCTACGCCGATTATTACTTTCTAGAAGCCTTACTTAGAAAAAGTAAGATAGATGCAAAGTAACAAAGTGACAAAGGCTTCCTGCCTTAGTAACTCTGAATCTCTGAGCCTTTGAACCTAAAAAAAGCCTTATAACCTTATGAAAAAACGACATTACAATACATTTTCAATTTTTGCACTTTTTGTTTTGTTTCAAATTTGTCTGAGCAGTTTTGCTCAGACAAAGAGGAACATTAATGACAATTGGCTTTATTTAGAAAATGATACCCAAAACTTAAACGAAGCACAAAAAGCATCAGGCTGGACTTCTTTAAACTTACCACATACCTGGAACGCCGAAGACGCAACCGATTTATACCCTGGTTACCGTCGTGATGCAAGCTGGTATCAAAAGAAATTAGATATTCCTCAAATAGACAAAAACAGCGTTTATTCTTTATACTTCGAAGGCTCAAATGTCACTACAAATGTGTATGTGAACGGAAAAGAAGCTGGAAGTCATATAGGTGGTTATATTGGTTTTTCTATTGATATTACCAACTTCATCAAAGAAGGAAACAATGACATTTTTGTTCGTGTAGACAATAGCTACGATATCGAAATTATTCCATCACAAAAAAGTGATTTCTTTATTTATGGCGGAATTACACGCGATGTATGGCTGGTTTCACAATACAAAAATCATATTGATAACATAAAGATTACAACACCAGAAGTTTCAGCTAAAAAAGCTTCTGTACATATTTTTTCTTCATTTGCAAATTCAGATAATTCAAAAGATTTGTCGTTAACGGTTACGCTTTCAAATCCGAAAGGAAAAAAAGTAGTCAGCAAAACCATTCCTGTTTCAGCTAAAACTTCAACAATTACTTTTGAAAACATTAAAAATCCTGAACTATGGGATACTGACAAACCAAATTTATATAAACTGACAGCTATTTTATCAGAAAAAAATCAAATCCGAGACAGTGTTTCTGAAAAAGTAGGTTTTAGATGGTTTGAATTTAAAGATCACGGGCCATTTTACCTTAACGGAAAACGTCTGCTTATTCGAGGAACTCACCGCCATGAAGAACAAGCCGGAGTTGGCGCTGCGATGAGCAACGAACAGCATTGGGCTGATATGAAATCAATCAAAGAAATGGGTGCTAATTTTGTCCGCTTAGCGCATTATCCTCAGGATCCTGAAGTTTATAAAGCCTGTGATGAACTTGGTCTTTTGGTTTGGGATGAATTGCCGTGGTGCCGAGGCGGTATTGGAAATGAGGCTTGGAAAACCAATACCAAAAACATGCTGGAAGAAATCATCAATCAGAATTACAATCATCCGAGTATTGTTATCTGGTCTTTAGGAAACGAAATCAACTGGCTTCCTGATTTTCCTGATGGAGATAATGATAAAAGAACCAATGCTTTCTTAACCGAATTAAATGATTTGGCGCATAAATTGGATCCAACCCGAAAAACGGCTATCAGAAAATATTACGAAGGTTCACATATTGTAGATGTATTCTCTCCTTCTATCTGGTCTGGATGGTATTCTGGAAGTTATAAAAGCTATCAAAAAGCAATTAACACTTATAAAAAAGAATACAAACATTTTATTCATGCTGAATATGGCGGTGACAGTCACGTAGGTCGTCACAGCGAAAACCCTGTTACAGGGGAAAATGTGATAAAAGCAGAAGGCTGGGAAGAAGCTATTGTTCAGACAAAAGTGGCGAATATTGCTCAAATTGGAGATTGGAGCGAGAATTACATAGTCGATTTATTTGACTGGCATTTGCATGTATCCGAAAATGATCCAACGTTTGTTGGTAATATTCAATGGGCATTTAAGGATTTTGCAACACCATTACGTCCTGAAGATGATATTCCGTACATGAACCAAAAAGGACTTACAGACCGCAACGGAAATCCGAAAGATGCCTATTATGTTTTTAAAAGTTATTGGGCAAAAGAGCCTTTCACTTACATCGAATCACATACCTGGACAGAACGCCAAGGGCCTGAAAACACACCTAGAACAATCAGCGTATTCAGCAACTGTGAGAAAGTAACTTTATTTCATGACGGAAAATCATTGGGCGAAAAACAACGTAATCTTTCTCTATATCCAGCCAATGGCTTAACCTGGGATGTTACCTTCAAAAAAGGAGAAAACATCTTGCTTGCGATTGGTAAAAACAAAGACGGAAAAACCGTTTCTGATACCATAAAAGTGAATTATCGTTTTAATAAAAATGATACCGCTTCTTCCCTGCAATTATCTGCAGAGAAATTGAAAAATGGGAATTATCTAGTAACAGCTATTGCGATTGACAACAACAATTTGCGTTGTTTAGATTATGAAGAAAGTGTTTATTTCCAATGCTTGAAAGGTGGTAAAACATTAAAAAATCAAGGAACTCCAACTGGAAGCGAATCCATTAGAATGGCAAATGGAAAAGCATCTATAGAAGTGATTCCTGATGGCACAGGCAAGCCAATTGAAATGACGGCACTCAATCAAAGTTTTAAAGGGGAATATTTGAAGATTCCTGTTGAGTAAAATTTTCTGGCCACAAAGGCACTAAGCTTTTTTAGCTTGGTTTGTCATCCTGACAAAAAAAAAAACTTTGTGCCTTAGCGCCTTCGTGGCAAAAACACAAAAACAAATTAATACAAAAATGAAAAAACTATTAACCGCATTACTCCTAACCTCATCCGTTTTAGCGTCTGCACAAAATCTAATATCAAACGTTCCAAACCGAAATACCACTTCATTAAACGGTGTGTGGAATTACATTGTCGATCCTTATCAAACTGGCTTTTACAGCTTTCACCTTGATCAATATGACAAAAGTGAAAAACCGGCGAAAGGATCTTTTTTTACGAATTATCATGCTCAAAACAAACAGGAATTAGTAGAGTACGATTTTGATAAATCACCAACAATCAATATTCCGGGTGACTGGAACTCGCAGGTTATGGAATTAAAATACTACGAAGGCAATGTCTGGTTCAAAAAATCTTTTGATTATAATTTAGCCGCTAATAAACGTCTTTTTGTTTATTTAGGAGCCATTAACTACAAAGCCGATGTTTATTTAAACGGAAAAAAGCTGGGAACACACGAAGGCGGTTTTACACCTTTCAATTATGAAATTACTTCTATTGTAAAACCAACCGGAAATTATTTGGTTATTAAAGTAGATAATACACGCCATAAAGAAGATGTTCCTACTGTGAATACTGATTGGTGGAATTATGGCGGAATAACCCGCGATGTAACTTTAATTGAAGAAGAAAACGCTTTTGTGGAAGATTACAATATACAGCTGAAGAAAGGAAATGCAAATGTTATTTCCGGTTTTATTAAAATCAATAATTTAAATCCGGCACAAAATCTGGTTGCAATTTCTATTCCGGAACTAAAAATCAATTACAAAGGAAAAATTGGTGCTAATGGAATTTTAAATTTTGAAATTCCTGCGAAAAAAATCTCGTATTGGTCACCGGAAAATCCAAAGTTATATGACGTGACTGTTGACTTTAACGGAAAAAAAATAAATGATAAAATTGGTTTCAGAACGATTGAAACAAAAGAAGATAAAATCTTATTAAACGGAAAACCTGTCTTTTTACGCGGCATTTCGATTCACGAAGAAAATGCCAAAGGTGGACGTGCCAATTCGCAAGAAGATGCATTACGTTTGCTAAATTGGGCTAAAGAAATGGGCTGTAATTATGTTCGTCTGGCACATTATCCACATAATGAAAATATGGTAAGAGAAGCAG
Source organism: Flavobacterium quisquiliarum (assembly GCF_019308285.1). GTDB lineage: Bacteria > Bacteroidota > Bacteroidia > Flavobacteriales > Flavobacteriaceae > Flavobacterium > Flavobacterium quisquiliarum. Next base: position 87,695 of record NZ_WWEM01000020.1, on the reverse strand, counting down.
ATAAAATGGGATTAATGTTTTGGGAAGAAATTCCGGTTTACTGGACCGTTGAGTTTAAAAATGAAAACACTTATAAGAATGCCCAGGATCAGTTAACTGCTGCGATTACAAGAGATAAAAACAGAGCCAGTATTGTTATTTGGTCTATGGCTAATGAAACTCCGGTTTCTGATGCGCGAAATACTTTTATCACAAATTTGGTAACTCATACAAGATCATTAGATGATACAAGATTAATCAGTGCTGCCTTACTATCACATAATGGAAAAATTGATGATGAAATTGGTAAATCGCTTGACATTATTGCTTTCAACCAATATTTAGGCTGGTATGGAGGTAATTTAGAAAATGCTGAAAAAACATTCTGGACTACGCCATACAACAAACCTGTCTTTGTTTCAGAATTTGGAGGTGATGCCAAAGCTGGTTTTCATGGAGAGAAAAACGAACGCTGGACAGAAGAATATCAGGAATATCTATACATTCAGAATTTAAAAATGATTGAAAAAATTCCTCACTTAAGTGGCACAAGTCCGTGGATTCTGGTTGATTTCAGATCTCCAAAAAGATTGCTTCCAGGTATTCAGGATGGTTATAACCGTAAAGGTCTAATCTCAAATGATGGAGAGAAGAAAAAAGCATTTTACATCATGCAGGACTGGTACGCGAAAAAGAAAAAAGAACAGTAAAATTTATTCGTTATTACCAATTCATTAACAAAAAACAAACTGGAATTATATGATTTTTCTTCATTATTAATTTACTTTGTAGTAATTCTAAAAATTGTAATCCTATGAAAAAATTATGTTTACTGGCAGTTACTTTGTTTGCTGCCATTACAGTTCAGGCGCAAGATGTGGTAAAATTTGCTCCTCTTGATGCAAGTCCAGTTGATATTTCTTATTTCCCAAACAAGGCTGTTAAATTCAAAAAAACAGATAATCCAAATCCAGTTGTAAAAGTTACTTATGCAAGACCTTCTGCAAAAGGAAGAACTATTTTTGGTGACGTTGTAAAATTTGGTGAAGTTTGGAGAGTTGGTGCTAATGAAAATACAGAAATCAAATTCTACAAAGACGTAACAATCGGCGGTAAAAAAGTTCCTGCGGGATACTACAGTTTATTTGTAATACCTGAAAAAGATAAATGGACAGTAATTATCAACAAAGAATTAGATTTATGGGGTGGTTATGCTTATGACGAAAGCAAAGACGTTGTAAGAGTTTCTGTTCCTGTTAATCCAGTTTCTACTCCAATCGAGGCTTTATCAATTGCTTTTACTACTGAAGGCAACATTGCAAATCTTGTGATTGGCTGGGATAAAACAACTGCTGAATTACCAATTACGGTTAAATAATTAATCCGTTTTAAAAATATAATTCTCTATAAACATAGCCCGTGGTTTTAACCACGGGCTATGTGTTTTATATAGAAGAAGAAACTGATGACAATAGGATTTCCTTATGTTTTGCTCCCCAATTACTCAATTGATTCCATATAGGAACTAATTCTTTAGCAATTTCGGTTAACTCATAATCTACTCTTGGAGGAACTTCTGCATAAACAGTTCTTTTAATCAAACCTTCTTTTTCAAGCTCTCTTAATTGAAGAGTCAGCATACGTTCTGTAATGCCTTTTATTTGATTACGTAATTCACTGAAACGTAATTTTCCATTCTCAAGCTTGCAAAGGATTAACAACTTCCATCTTCCTCCTATTTTACATACTGCATAAGTTAAATTACAGCTTTCTGTGATATAGTTCTCATTCAACATATTAGTTGAATTTTCTTTTCTTTTTCCCATTACTTACAAATTTGTTAGTACCATACATTTGAATGTGTACCATACAAATTTAGGGATTGTGAAATAATTTTGTCCATCATCCTAATAAAAATAATATGATACTATCAAAAGAAGTACAAGATGTATTGGACTTTATACAAAAAATTGAAATAGATGAGAATCTAAATCCATGGGAGGCAAACAGGGCTTTTTACGAAAAATTTATACCTCTGGCCGGAGAAAAAGAAGCCGTTTTTCAAATTACAGAACAGACATTATCAAATGCTGGTAATTCAATTAACTTACGAATTTATCGTCCGAACAATAATGACAAACAACCTGTAATTATTTATTTTCACGGCGGCTGGTTTAATGCCGGAAGCCTTGAAACACACGATACACCTTTAAGACAACTGTCTAATGCGACACAATCAACTATAATTTCGGTAGATTATCGGCTTGCACCAGAATATCCTTTTCCGGCAGGATTACACGATTGTGAATTTGCTGTAAAATGGTTGATTGAAAATGCCTTATCACTTAATATTAATCCAGAAAAAATAATCATTGCAGGTGACAGTGCGGGTGGCGCTTTGGCTTCATCAATTACAAGAAAATTCAGAAGTAAAATTGCGGTACAATTGCTTATCTATCCTGTAACAAACAATGATTTAAAAACAGCTTCTTGGATTGAATTTCAAAACGGACCTCTTCTCGATTTAAAAGGTGGGATTCAAGCATGGGATTGGTATTTATCCAAACAACATGAAGATAATCCAGATGCTGTTCCTTTATTAGCAAATGATTTATCAGGACTGCCTCCCACATTCATCGCTGTGGCAGAATATGATCCTTTAAGAGATGAAGCGATTCAATACTCCAAAAAAATAAAAAAAGCTGAAGGAAGTGTCAAATTAAATCTATATAAGGGAACAACTCATGGTTTCTTTCAAATGGGAGGATTTATTGATGAGTCTAAAATTTTGATACAGGATATAGTAGATTTTTTAAATAATACTGTTTTAATAAAATGAAAAAATACGCGTACATCGGATGTTTAGGTTTTATTGCTGTTATCACTACAGAATTTGGTGTAATTGGGATTCTGCCTCAGATTGCCGAACATTATAATTTAAGCATTGATAAAGCGGGAATGCTGCTCAGTGCTTTTGCTTTAGTAATTGCCTTAACAGGTCCTTTCATGACCTTACTCACTTCAGGTTTTGATCGTAAAAAAATAATGCTTACATCACTAATTATCTTTATTTTTACAGGAATAATTTCATCATTTTCTCCACCCTTTTGGTTACTGATGCTGGTTCGAATACTTCCGGCATTTTTACAGCCTGTTTATATTGCCACAGCTTTATCAGTGGCTATTTCAGTAGGCAATAAAAAACAGGAAAATGAACTCATGAGTATTGTTTTTAATGGCGTTGCAATTGCGATGGTTTCGACAGTTCCTTTTGCAACTTGGTTAGCCAGCATATTTTCATGGCAATATTCTTTTATGATTCAATCTCTGGTAAGTATTATAGCTTTACTTGTAATTTATTTCTTTTTACCCAAAATGCCAGTTACAGAAAAAAAGTCTTATTCTAGTCAACTGAAAATACTAACGCAGCCTATTTTTATTATAAGCACAGCTATGAATTTCTTTATGATAGCCGCCTGGTTTTCTACTTACAGTTATTTTGCCGAATATTTGAATAAAGCCAAAGGAATGGACGGTAAAATGGTAAGTTATATGCTTTTTATATTTGGGGTAATAGGCGTCATTGCTAATCGTGTGTCTGGGAAAATGCTAAACAAAAATATAGCCAATACAACTGCCCTGTTTTTATCAGGAACAATCATTATTCCCATATTACTTTATTTTTCTGGTTCCAATACGATTGCCATAATTTTTGTGGTGGCCCTTTGGGGATTTTTATATTCTCCCAGTTTTCTGAATGCTTCGACTTATATGATTTCATCGGCACCTGATTCACTTCAATTTGCGAATAGTCTTGCTACTTCTTTTGGGAATCTGGGAGTTACTTTAGGTACAACAGTTGGAGGATTGATTATCGTTAATAAAGGTGTTCAATATACACCTTGGCTTACTATGGCATTTGGTACGTTAGCTTTTTTAATGATTCTATTGAGGAAATTTTTAGAAAGAAATAGACCTATTGCTATAAACTGATAATTTTTTTTTGAATATTTTTCTACATTTCTAAATACAATCCGGAATAAACATAGACACAATCAAAAGCGACAAGACAAATTATTTCCCGTGGTTGAAACCACGGGTTATGTTTAAAATCGGAGCGTAAAACAAAAAGAGACATTTTTCAATATCTCTTTTTGTTTTTAAACCTTAACGGTTTCTATAATTTTATCTAATGTAATCGGCAGATCTCTAACTCGCTTTCCAGTGGCATTAAAAACGGCATTTGCAATTGCAGGCGCCATTCCAACCAAAGCAGTTTCTCCTAATCCTTTTGTTCCCATTGGATTACTGATTGGGTCTTTTTTATTAACGAAAAAAACTTCCTGTTTTTCAATATCAGCATTTACAGGAACATGATAATCAGCAAAATTATTATTGATTGGACGACCAAAACGATGATCGATTTCTAAAGCTTCCATCAACCCCATTCCGATTCCCCCTACCGCACCACCATACATTTGTCCTGCTGAAGTTTTTTGGTTGATTACCGTTCCAATATCAGCACAGGAAACTACATGTGCCAATCGAATTTTACCCAGATTTGGATTCACCAAAACTTTTACAAAATGTACCGAAAAAGAATAAATAGAATATTTCTTCGCTTCTTCATCTGCCTTTGAAAGATTTTCTACCGTCAGTTCGTCTAATTTATTCGCTGTTAACAAAGAGGCTAACGTAACGCTTTTTGAACTGTTCTTTTTAGACGAAATTACTCCATTTTCAAAAGTCAACTCTGTAATAGGAATTCCCTTAAATGCTAAAGTTCCACTCGCTAATCCGACCGCTTTACTGACTAATAAATTACAAGCATCATGTACCGCAGAACCGACCGATGAAGTCGTAGCCGACCCTCCTTGAGTTGGGCCTTTTGGCAGTCCGCTTTTTCCCATTTCAATGATTATATTTTCAACAGGAAGTCCTGTAATTTCAGCGCCAATTGCTGTCATCATGGTTGCAGTTCCTGGCCCCATATCGTTTACACTGCATTGCAGTACTAAATTTCCGTCAGGTAAAAATTTTGCTTTTACTGAAGTTGGACTTCTGTAACAGCCAAAAGTTCCTGTTCCCATTCCGTAACCTACGAGCCAGTTTCCTTCTTTAACTGAACCTGGTTCATTTTTACGATTTTTCCAGCCAATGCGTTCCATTCCGCCTTCATAACATTCCAAAAGGTATTTACTGCTCCAAGGTTTATTCTGCTCCTGATCTTTTTCCGCATAATTTAGTTTGCGGAATTCAATTGGATCCAAGTTTAATTTATAGGCCATCTCATCCATTGCGCATTCCAACGCAAACGAACCGGTTGCTTCTCCTGGGCCACGCATCCAGATTGGTGTACAAGTGTCCAAAGGCACAATACGATAACGTGTCGAAACATTAGCACAATCATAAATAAATCGGGACATGTTTACCGTTCCTTCCATGAAATCTTCATAACTGGAAGTCATCGCAACAGCTTCATGAGTTAAACCTGTTAGTTTTCCCGCTTTTGTAGCTCCAAGACCCATTTTCTGAATTGTAAAGGGTCTGAAACCAACATTAGTAAACATTTGTTCTCGATGCAAAACCAATTTTACTGGACGATTTAATTTCTTTGCGCCCATCAAAGCGGCAATTTCATAAGGCCAAGTATGTAATCCCATTCCAAATGCTCCGCCCAGATATTCTGAAAACACCGAAACATCCTCAACAGGAACATCAAAAACTCCTGCGACACTTCTTCGTGTTCCTTCTACTCCCTGACTTTTAGTATATAAAGTCGGTTTGTTTCCATCCCATTTCGCGATGATATTAGCCAATTCCATCGGATTATGAACTTCTGTCGGAATGGTATATTCGGCTTCAAAAATAACCTCAGCATTTTTATAGCCGTCATGTTCTCCACGATGGTAATCATTACCTTTTTCGGTATCTATTTTTTTCTCTTTATCAGCTGCTTTTTGAAGATCTGTTGAATGCTCTTCCTTAAAATAATCTGCTTTGATTAAACTCGCAGCATATTGCATGCGCTCAAAAGTATCTGCAATAACCAAAGCAATTGGCTGATCATAGTATAATACTGAGTCATCTTTAAAAATTTGTAATGGCTGCCCAAAATTACGTTTGTCTTTTACCTTTTGATATCCTGTAGGTTTATCCACATTCAAATGGGTAATGACAGCTAAAACTCCAGGTGCCCATTCTGCTTTTTTAGTATCAATACTCTTGATTCTTCCTCTAGCAATAGTACTTCCCACCAAACAGCCATAAACCACTCCAGGTGTTTTGTATTCAGCAGAATATGTTGCAGAACCCGTTACTTTAGCAAATCCGTCAACTCTATTAATATTACTTGTCTTGCTCATAATTCTAATTATTTTGATGCTGCTATCGTAAGTGCTTCTGTTATAGTATTCGCTCCAAGCGTAATTTTAAAGTCATTTCCGCCATAAGTTCTAGCACCTTTCATAGCTAAATCGCCTGCTTGTCTAAAAACTTCTTCTGAAACTGTTTTCCCTTTTAGAAATTCTTCTGCTTCAGTTAATCGCCACGGTTTATGTGCCACGCCACCCATTGCTAGTCTGACATCATTTATTACATTATTCTTTAAATCTAATGCTGCAGCAACAGAAACTAATGCAAAGGCATAACTCGTTCTATCACGAACCTTTAGATAATGTACGTTTTTGGTAAAATTATGATCTGGAATTTCAACAGAAGTAATCAATTCTTTTGCTTCCAAAGTATTGTCTTTTTCAGGCGTATTTCCTGGCAGACGATGAAAATCAGTAAATTTAATTTGTCTTTTGCCTTTTGGTCCTTCAACTAAAACCTGCGCGTCTAATGCAGCCAATGCAATACACATATCACTTGGATGAACGGCAATGCAACTATCTGAAGCTCCAAAAATAGCGTGCATCCTGTTGGAACCGCCAATAGCTCCGCAGCCACTTTTTGGTGTTCTTTTGTTACATGGCATATCGGTATTGTAATAATACGAACATCTAGTTTTCTGCAGCATATTACCGCCAACTGTTGCCATGTGCCTGATTTGTTGTGAAGCTCCTGCTGCTAAAGCTAAAGACAATAAAGGATGTTTTTCTTTTATTGCTACATCTTCAGCAACCTGACTGTTTTTTGCTAAAGCGCCTATCGAAACTTTTCCTTTTACAAATTCTATTTCCTTTAAATCTAAACCGTTGATATCAATTAATTTGTCTGGCGCTACAACATTCTTTTTCATTAAATCCACCAGATTTGTTCCGCCTGCAATAAACATAGCTTCATTTTCTTTGCTAATATTCGTTACGGCTGTTCTTGATGATAAAGCTCTAATTATCTGGAAATTTTTCATAACTCTTTCCCTCCTTCCTTCACTTCAGTTATAGCATCTACAATATTATGGTAAGCACCGCATCGACAGATATTACCGCTCATGTATTCTCTGATTTCTTCTCTGCTGTTGGCATGGCCTTCTTTGATGCAGGCAATACCCGACATGATTTGTCCAGGCGTACAATAACCGCACTGAAAACCATCATGTTTGATAAAAGCTTCCTGCATTGGGTGCAGTTTTTTTCCTTTTGCAAGCCCTTCAATTGTAGTAACCTCTGCATTTTGCTGCATGGATGCCAAAGTCAGGCAGGATAAAATTCGCGTTCCGTTTACATGAACTGTACAGGCGCCGCATTGTCCGTGATCACAGCCCTTTTTGGTTCCGGTAAGCTGTAATTGCTCTCTTAACAAATCAAGCAAAGTAGTTCTCGGCTCGATATTAAGATTGTGTTTTTTACCGTTTACTTCAATAGATAGCGGTACCGTCTCTAAATACTCTGCTATTTTTTCATCCCATTTGTTCTCTGAAGCCATTACCAATGAAGGTGGTGTAAAAGCCAGCGCAGTAAAAAGTCCCGATTTTTTTATAAAGTCACGACGGGAATTGGAGTCATTCTCCGTTACTTCTTTCGGATTATTTTTTTTAGAAGCCATTCTATCTATCTTTAAATTAGCAAAATCACTTGGGTATTCTAACAAATTTAACAATCTTAAATCACAAAAAGTTATGAAATTCAAATATTAGGCTTATTTAGAATAATTACAATTTCAATTTTTATTTAACCGCAAAGAGCGCAAGTTTTTTTACTATTTACACCTTAATAAAAACGCAAAGTTCGCAAAGCTGGAATCGGAAAACTTTATAAATATACTTTGCACATATCCGTTTCCCGCAGATTTTGCAGATTCCACAGATTTTTATTCTGCTAAATTTATCTGCTTTATCTGCAAAATCTGCGAGAGAAAAAAACTTTGCTCCCTATAATCATCTGAATTGTCGTTAAACACTGAAAATTGTATTTTTACAAGACTAATCTTTGATTTATGTCACATCAACAAAATATTTATCTTGATAATAACTCCACGACTCGTGTTGATGCACGCGTTTTGAATGCTATGCTTCCCTATTTTACTGATTTGTATGCCAATTCTACAAGCAGTCATATTGCAGGACTAACAGTAAACGAAGCTGTAGAAAATGCTGCTTGGAAAGTCGCTGCTTTAATTAATGCAGACGCTGAAGAAATTATTTTTACTTCGGGAGCTACAGAAGCAATCAATCTGGCAATTAAAGGTCTCATAAACCAAGATAAAAAACATATCATAACCATTTCGACAGAACATAAAGCGGTACTTGAAACTTGTCGTTTTATGGAAAATAATGGTTTTGAAGTCAGTTATTTACCTGTTCACCATGACGGGCTTTTAGATCTAAACCTTTTAGACGAAACTATAACAGATAAAACTCTGGTTTTCATCGGAATGTTTTCTAACAACGAAACAGGTGTCATAAGAAATGTTAGTGAAATTTCTAAAATACTGAAAAGTAAAAATGTACTTTTTATGTGCGATGCCACACAAGCAGTTGGGAAAATTCCAATTGATGTTAAAGCATTGGGAATTGATCTTTTAACTTTATCTGCTCATAAATTTTATGGTCCAAAAGGAGTTGGTGCTTTGTATGTTTCGGCGAAAACCAAAATCAAACTGCTTCCTCAAATTATAGGCGGCGGACAACAACGAAAACTACGCAGTGGCACACTCAATGTACACGGAATTATCGGTTTAGGTAAAGCTTCGGAAATAGCTGTAAATGAACTAGAAAAAGATTCAAATAGAATTCATCTATTACGAAATAAACTCGAATACAACTTGTTACAATTCGAAGGTTCTTTCGTAAACGGAAACACTCAAAAACGAATTTATAATACTACTAATATTTGTTTTCCGGGTGTGAATTCGGAACAACTTATTATGGCTTTGGGAAATATTTCGGTTTCCAATGGTTCGTCTTGTTCTGCGGTTACTTCGGAGCCTTCACATGTTTTGAAAGCGATGGGATTGTCTGATGAAGAAGCTTTGAGTTCCATTCGTTTTAGTTTGGGACGATTTACTACTGATGAAGAAATTGATATTACGGTTGAACGGGTTTTAACTTTGGCTCAACAATTTGTTTTGCCACGAAGGCACTAAGGCGCTAAGTTTTTTGCCACTCCCGATAACTATCGGGATTCACAGGTTAAAAGGATTAAAAAAAAACTCTGTTACTTTGTTACTTTGTTACTTTGCCCCTCCTTTAAAAATCAACTTATTATAATCTTCCTCAGTATCAATATCAATACTACCTTTTTCAAAAGAAATCGAAGCGATATCTTCAGCATATTTTTTAATGAGTTTTTTTGCTCCCTCCTGCCCTTGTAAATCCAATAATTCTTTAAAATATTTCTTATGGAATAATACTGGAGTTCCCAGAGTTTCGGAGTACGCTGAAGCAACAATTCCTTTTTGGGTAATCTGATGTTCTTTTATAAGATTTTCAAATATGGAACTGGTCACAAAAGGCTGATCGCAGACTGCAAAAATACATTGTTCACAATCGGGGTTTAAGTTCAATAATTCGCTTAAACCTTTTACAATTGAAGATGACATTCCATTTTGCCAATCTGTATTTAAACAAATTCTAATTTCGGGAAAATTAAGCTCCTTTTCGATAGTTTCGTGGTTTGCACCTGTTACAACTAATACGAATACATTTTCGACCTTTAAGGCTTCGAAAATTGTGTTTTTTAAAAGTGTCGATTCTTTATATTCTAGTAATTGCTTGGGACGGCCTAGTCTGGAAGAATTTCCAGCGGCTAAAATGATGATTCCTGTTTTATTTTGAAATTTATCCCTCATGCGGCACCTCATCATGGATCTTACCCAATTTATATTTTAAAGAAGTACCAGTCTTTCCTGTTGAAAAGGCCTTGATTTCTGCGACAATTGAGAGAGCAATTTCCTCTGAAGTTTCTGCTCCAATATCTAAACCAATCGGACTGTAGATGCGTTCCAATTGTTCGTCGCTAAGCTTTATTCCTTCGTTCTCAAGATCATCCAGCATTCGGTTTAATTTGGTTTTAGGGCCAAGAATTCCGATGTATTTACAATTGGTTTCTAAAAGCTGTTTTAGAACCGCTACATCATATTTATAATTATGCGTCATTAAAACAAAATAGGTACGCTCATCAATTATAATATTCTCTAGAAATTGTTCTGGCTTAACAGTTTGAACTTTATCTGCTTTAGGAAAACGCTTTTCAGTTGTATGAGTCGCCCGACCGTCGCCAATAGTAATTTTCCAACCTAATATAGAAGCCATTTTTACTAAAGGCTGCACATCATTTCCTGCTCCAGCAATTACAAGTGAAATTGGCGGATTGATGTATTCAATCAAAGCTTCATTGTTATTTTCGGTTTGAAGTTTTTTTACGACCGATGCCTTATTTTGAAGCACTTGTTTCACATCCGAAATTAGTTTTAAAACTGCGTTATTATGATTTAAGATAGGACTGTCTTTCCTAAAAAATAATACTGTTCCCATTTGAAGGGCATTTCGTTTAAGTGAAAAAACAGTAACAATAACCGCTTCTTTTCTTTCTAATTCTAATTGCTGCAAAAGCTGTATCGGATTATTCGCCTGTTCCTCATCAATATACTCGAAAAGTATATGCACAATTCCGTTACATCCCAATTGTAACCCTAATTCAACATCGTCTTCATTACTGGTATTGTAAGTTATAAGCTTATTCTGTTTTTGATGGATAGAAAGCAGTGCCTTTCGAAGAGCATCTCCCTCAAGACAACCACCACTTATCGCACCGGTTAACTGACCATCTTCAGTAACAAGCATGCGAGCTCCAGGTTGACGATAGGACGATCCTTCAACTTTAACCACTGTGGCTAAAGCTGTTTTCTTTTCTTCCAATTTTGCTTTTGAATATGCTTTAAGAATTTCGCTGATTTCTTTCATAAAAAAACAATATCATCTGCCAAAATTAACTTTGTATACCATTAGCAGATAATTATAAAAATACAAAAAACCTTTATAAGATTAATGCTAAATAATTCCCATCGCAAAAGCGGTCTGTACTGCTTCCGCTGTATTCGTTACTTTTAATTTTTCAATAATATTTTGGCGGTGTCGGCGAACTGTGTAAACAGAAATATACATTTCAGCAGCAATTTGTTCGCTTTTATTTCCTTTTGCTACACTGTTTAAAACTTCTATTTCTCTTTTAGAAAGTATTGATTCTGCATTGTTTTTATATTTCTCAGCTTCAACGACAACACCCGTCTGAATGTTTATAATTTTCCCTTCAATTCCTGTTCTAGCTTGTAAATCTGTAGATGGAAGGTACAAACATAAGGCTAATGAAATACTTCCGTTACTGAATGTTTTGAGATAAATAGTACGATGATTGATGTAAACATTTTTTTCTGCCGAACTTTTCATTCGAAGACGGCTGAAAGTACTGTAATTGCTATATTCTTCTTTCGGAATTCCTTTTAAAAACTGATAGAAATTAAGTTCTAAGACATGACGTTGCGCTAAATCATCCTCATTTATTTTTGTGAAAATACATTCTTCAAAAGCAGAATCAATTACGGATTTTTCATCTGGAAGTCCAAAAACAGCACCAAAGCTTCCCGCATAAATATAACTGCAATCTGCTTGGTAATCAGATAAAACAGCCACACATTGTTCGATCTTTACATAATTAGCAACAAATTGTTTGTACATTTCGATATCATTAGATTCTTCAATCTCAAATTTTTGTTCTAAAAACGTAGTCATTAATTGATTTTCGATTGAAGGATTTTGTGACATTCGGAATTGTAATTGGTTAATTTTACGTATTGCCTTTCTTTGTAAGCAACACTATTTTTGGAAAACTAAAAATATCACTTTATATCCCAAAAAAATAATTTATGAAAACAATTTTTTATAGCGCTATTACTATTTTGAGTCTTTCTGTATTATCAAGCTGTAATAACAAAAATGAAACTGCAAAAACAACAATGAAAGAAGAAATAAAATTAGATTCTGCAATTGTTAATGGTTTACCATGTGATATTAAGTTATCAAACATACATTTTACTAAAGCACTAAATGGCGCTGATACTTTAATTAAAAAAGAAGCAAACGAGAAAATCATCTTTAAAGCTGGAGAAAAATCGGATTATTTCTCTGATCCTGACGGAAAACTATCCAACACTACTGCTCCAATGCTTTTGTCTAAAGTTGACAATACCAAACCTTTTACGCTAACGGCTAAAGTTACACCTGAATTTACCGAAAAAGGATTGTACAATGCCGGAGTTTTATATATTTATGTAAATGACAGTTTTTACCAGAAATTCTGCTTTGAACAAGACGAAAGAGGCAATCATAGAATTGTAACGGTTCGTACTATGGGCACTTCTGACGATAATAATCATGATGTTGTAAAAGAGCCTACGGTTTATATGAAAATCTCTTCGGATACCAAAACAGTTGCAAGTTATTATTCTTTAGATAAAAAAAACTGGCAGATGGTGCGTTTGTATAAAAACAACTATCCAAAAAAAATTTGGATGGGAATTAGCACGCAGTGTCCTGTAGATAAAGGAACTCAAAGTATTTTTGAAGAAATCAATTTAGAAGAAAAAAGTGTATCTGATTTTCGTTTAGGAATATAACTTTAACTTAATAAAGGAACTGCTTTTTTGATCATTTTTATTGTTTTGATAATCATTTTTTCAAACTGATGTATGATTTATATGACTAAGTTTTGTATTTTTATCTTTAGCAAAATGAATATATTACCTAACTTTAATAAAAAACTACATGGGAAAATTTGTAATTACTACCAGAACCAACGGAGAGTTTCAATTCAATTTAAAAGCTGGTAATGGCCAGACTATTCTAACAAGCGAAGGTTATACTACAAAAGCGGCTTGTAATAATGGAATCGAATCTGTAAAAACTAATGCAAGTGATGATAACCGTTATGATAGAAAAGAAGCCAAAAACGGAAAACCATATTTCAATCTAAAAGCTGGAAATGGACAAATTATTGGTTCAAGCGAAATGTATGAAAGTGTTGCCGCTAGAGAAAACGGAATCGAATCTGTAAAGAAAAATGCTCCTGATGCCACTATAGATGATCAAACATCATAAATTAAAATATAAATAATGAAGCGAGGTTTAAGCCTCGCTTTTTTTATTTGTTCTCCTTGCTGATATAAAGATACCCTGATCTTCGCTTTGTTTTGCCTGCACTTTCATATTCTAAAATATAAAAATAAGTTCCATCAGGCAACCCTTCATTTTTCTTCACTGTATCACGTCCTTCTGAATAACCTCTAAACATAATATCACTCTCATTATAAGACTTCGCATCGTATACTTTTACACCCCATCGGTTATAAATTTCGACTTTATTATTTGGAAAATTATCAATTCCTTTAATGTGAAAAGTATCATTTATTCCATCTCCATTTGGAGAAACAGCATTATAAATTACAATTTCATCAGATGGTGGTTCTGGATTTTCCTTTTTTACTAGTGCTATGGTAAAGACACTATAACCGCTGACCTGAGTAGTTATTAATTTAGTATAATCGGCTCCTGTAAGAACATCTGTGGCTGCTCCTTTTTCATTAATCCATTTCGATGTTGGAGCATCCCATCTTACAATTGCCAATTCTGTATCATTACTTTCCTGAAAGAAAATAGCTGGTGTCGTATTTTTGTCCAAAGTAAGACTCAAAACTGCTTTATCTGTTCCTTGCTCTTGGGTTAAATTCCAATATTCCGCTTCATCTATGGTTACAATACTTGCTTCTTTGCTGGTGTAGGGATGAATATTGCCTATAGTTTCAAAAAAATATTCGGTTGTATAAGTATCATTAACCTTGTTTGCATCATTGAAAGAGGGTCTGTAATACACATCATCGCCAATAGGAAACTCAAATTTTGCGGTGCCTATTTTTTCTACCCTTCCGTCAACAAAACTCAAATTACTGGTTTGGGAATGGGAGGCATTTTCTTTGAAAATCATTATTCCTGCATCATGAGATCCGTCTACGATTCCGTTTCTAAAGGATGACAGTTTATTAACCACAACAGTGGTTTTTAAGGAAAAAGGAAACTTACTGGAAACGTTATTGAATTCGATATTCTGAAATTCTGAAATGGATGCTCCTTCTATTACTTGATTGGAATTACCAATAAAAAAAGTTTTTCCATCCGATAAATCGCTATAGGTAAACAAACCATCATTTTTAAAATCTGAATAGACATAAAAATTTCCATTGTGCAAAACATCTCCACTTGCTTTATTATCAAAAGCAAAAAAGGTCGAAAGAACAGTGTTGGGTTCAATTGTTAACACACCTGTATTGACAGTTTGTGCCGTTATGCTCTGAATGCACAATAATATTGCTATATATCTACTTATTCCAGTCATGACTTACTATTTTGCGTTAACTAATCTTTTTACTACTTTTTCAACAAATCTTTAATTTCCTGCATTTGTTTTTTTAATGTTTCTACTTCAGATTTTAGATCTTCTATCTGAGTCTGTTGTTCTTTAATACCTTCTACTAATACTCCTGTAAACTGAGCATAATTTACGGCTTTTAAACCTGTCTCTTTGTTTGTGATTACCAATTCAGGATAAACTTTTTCCAGTTCTTGTGCAATCATACCCAACTGAAGGTCTGTGCCTTTTGAAACATCTTTCCAGTAATAGGTTACTCCTCTTACTTGTTTAATATTATCTAAAACACTTGTTAAGGTTTGGATGTCTTTTTTCAAACGTATATCTGAAGGAAGCACTACTGCACTAGGAGTTATCATACCGCTAAAAGTTGCGTTACCTAAATTATCCATTACCATTCCTTTGTTTAAATCGCCTCTGTTGGTTAAGAAACGGTAGCCACCATTAAACATACCTGTAAATTGGTTTGCTGCTGTAGAGGAAACGGTGGCGACATTTGATCTATCTCCAAAAACGAACGAACCATCGTGCCCCGACGCTACATTAGTATAATATCCGATTGCTACAGCACTTTTGACATTGCTGCCTACGATGCCAATGATATTATTTTCACCAAGTGCAATAGAAGCGTAACCAGCGACTTGATTGTTAAATCCTGCAGCTACATTGTAAGTATTGGCAGTACCAGAAGTGCCACTCAATAATGTATTCTGATAACCTAAGGCTACCGAACTGCCTACATATTGTTGAACAGCATTGCTTTGTCCGATGGCTGTATTACCAGTACCAGCAATATTATTACCTTGCCCCATTGCATTTAAATAAGTACCATTTATAATATTGCCGCTTCCAGCTGCAAAAGCTGCTGTACTTAGAGCGGTAGCTCCAATTTTATTTCCCGTACCAAATACAGCACTATAATCTGCAGTATTGGTGTTCGATGATCCAATTTCATTCGCTGCTCCAGCTGTAAAAGCTTGTTTAGCATATATTAATTTATTGCCATTACCCGCAGCAACGCTGTAAGTACTATTGGCATCTAATGTATTGTTAAAGCCCATAGCTACTGAATATTGTGCCGAAGGGATATTGGTACTTCCCATTGCCACAGAAGCTTGACCATTTGTTGTATTTTGAACACCAATTGCTACAGAGCTTTCACCATTTACTACATTACTGGCACCAAACGCCGCAGCTTGACGGATACTTATTCTATTATTGTAGCCAGCCGCAAATGAGGCAGTTGCTGGATTTCCGGTTGATTCTATAAATGTATTTGGTGCTCCATTCAGTGGTGTTGGAGAAAGCGTTACTCCATCACCTATAAAATTACTTTGACCAATAGCAGTTGAATAATTTGCTAATGCCTTATTGCTGTTACCAGCAGCAAAGGATTGATTACCACTGGCGGTAGAACTTCCAAATGCAGCACTATTGCTTCCTGTGGCAGTTGCTCCACTTCCATAAGCAAATGAACCAGCAGCTGATGCTACACTACTAGTACCCCCCGCAAAAGAGTATTGACCAATCGTTCCTGTTGTACTTGTACCGGTTCTTACCGAACCTAATACTTGTAGTTCGGCTACAAGAGGTCCCTGTACATCAATACCTATCTTACCTGTACCGATAGCACCATTTATACTTGTGCCAAACAAGGTATTGCCAATGTTCATTTCGTTGCTGGCACTTACTGAAGAAGGATTAATTGTAAATGGAGTAGTACCTCCAACTCCACCAATAAGAATATTGTTGCTACCTGTGCCCGTACCAGCTATTGTAGTACTACCTGCATTGTGGCCTATAGCAACATTGTAGCTTCCAGTTGAATTGCTCGATAACGAACCAAAACCAATAGCCACATTCCCTGTGCCTGAACTATTGTCATGAAGCGCACTCGAACCAAAAGCATTGTTATAAGCACCTGTGCTCACACTAGATGGAGTTTGACCCATCATTGCAAGATACCCTACAGCTGTATTCCATCCAGCAGCTGCTACCGAAGTCGTATAAGTAGCCATTACCTGGCTTCCTACAGCTGTATTGGCATTTGATGCTGATCTTAATAAAGCATTATAGCCAATGGCTGTATTATCACTGAAAGCACCTCCTGCAGCCAAAGTATTATTTCCGATAGCTGTGTTATTTAAACCTTGTTGTCCAGCTGAAGTAGTTGTCCAATTGAAGAGACTCTTAAATCCTAGAGTGGTATTGCCTTTGCCTTTGGTATCTGTGCTAATCATACCAGAGTTTGTGCCTTTAACTTTGAACATCAAAGGCTGGTCATCTGTAGTACCTAAAAAGTCAGTTCCTGTAACTGATATTGCTGGGTTTGTACCTGTATTTCCTTTTACTAGCCAACCTATAGTCCCAACCGCATCTGCCACTGTTCTTTGATGCAAGTTACCTGTTGCGTCTGTTGTTACAAGATTATCTGTGCCAGTTACTGTAGGCAAATTACGAATTTTAACTTTTCCATTTACATCTAGCTCTACATCGGGATTTTGTACATTAATACCTATTTTACCTGTATTTGCCCCGGCAGCGTTATTAATTCCAGTACCATATAAGGCATTTCCGATGTTTAGTTCGTGACTGGCATTAGCTGCAGAAACACTGATGTCTCCGGTTGAGCTTCCTCCTATTACAGTATTATTTGTACCGGACGTAATACTTAGACCAGATTTTAAACCAATGAGCGTATTGTAATTCCCTTGAACATTATATCCTGCAGAGAATCCAACGGCAGTATTGCCAGAGCCAGCATTACTCCCGAATAGTGCCATCGCTCCCATAGCTGTATTATCATTTCCTGTAGCGCTATTTGACATACTGTTCATTCCTACAGCTGTATTATTCCCGCCTGAGGTGTTATTCTGAAGTGTTGTAACTCCTATTCCTGTATTGGCCGTCCCCGTTGTAGTAAGCAACAATGCACCTGCGCCAAATGCTGAGTTGTTTGTTCCGCCACCTGCTACGTTGGGATTTTGCAATGAATAATGGCCGAAAGAAGTGTTTGCTCCACTAAAAACACTGGTTAAAGCACCTGATTGCTGATTATTTATCTTAAATATAAGAGGCTGATCATCGGTTGTTCCAATAAAATTAGTACCAGGCGTAGTTTCAGCGTTACCAAGTAAATGCCAGTCATTGTTAAAAAACGAACGGTCAAGTGTTGACAAAACCCCTGTTGAAGGATTCGCAACCACTATATTATCAGTACCAGTAGGACTTGCTGACTGTAAACCTTCAACTGCCAATGTATTGGTAGCATCAGTAGTTATTGTAGTTGGTTTTATTAATGCACCGTCTAATTGTACATTGCCATTAGTTGCTGTTAAGCCATTGTTTGCTGAAATTAGTACAGGAACTTCTGGTGTTGTTTCTACGCCATTTACAGTTGATACTAGCTTGCCATCTGTGGCTATCAAGGTGTTGCTATTGATGATATTGACAGCAGTTCCAGTCACGTCGTTTACTGTTGTAGTCAAAGAATTTCCAGTTGAAGTGTTGGATACAGTTGTTGCCGCAACAGAACTGTTAACAATAACTACATCACCAGCAGCATTTACTCCAATTGTTTTTCCGGTTAAGTCTGCTGGGCTTGCCGATGTCAAATTAGTCAGCCTAAGTCCGGATGTATCAGCTGTTGCTGATTTAATTTCTAATGTGGTTGCGGGTGCAGCTGTACCTATACCGATATTGCCAGATGAGGCAATACGCATTCTTTCGGTGTTGTAAGTTCTAAATGATAAATCCTGATTATCTGTAGTTCCCAAGAAGTTCGTTGTTGGATCAGTTCCAGCATTCCCCAATAAATGCCAGTCGTTTGGCAATAATTTAGTAATATCTATTTTTCTAACTGAAAAGTCACTTGGATCCCATGTAAGCAAATCGTCAGTCAATTCTCCGTCAAAAGGAATATTCAATTTTAATGCAGGTAATGTGGTGCTGCCCCCATTGCTAATATACAAGCGGGAATCGACATCGACCGGCGTAGGACTTTCTGGATCTAATCCTATGGCTACATTTCCTATAGTGTTTTTATTAAATAGATTAGTTCCAACCTGAAACCATTTGCTTGGATCTACATAAATAATTGTACCCTTATTATCAACCGCTCTTATTCCCCTGTTCTGAGCCAAAAGCACACAAGGGAATAAAAGAGACAACAATATTATTAAATACTTATTCATTTTTTTAATCATTTAATTGGAGTATTATTTTTATACACTCCTAGTTCTATATTACACTAAAAACCCGACAACATTCTACGGAAAAAACGCTATACGCATTGAAAAAAATCATTTATAAAGCAAACTGGACAGTTAGCGTTATAATTAGATATCAATTTAGTATTCCTTTTTATAATCACTTTTACCTCTCTTGCCTTACAAGAGGCAGAGAGATAAAAGTGATTTAATATTACTCTAATTATTGCTTTTTGAGTGCTTAACTATTTAACCCACTGAATTTCTATCTTATCACCAGTTATAAAAGCATAATCGTCAGGAACTGTTATATTCTCAAAATTAACTGTTACAGTAGTTCCTGCCAAAGAATAATCTTGACCTGCCACTAATTTTGCACCATTACGATATACCCATACTTTTTGCACAGTTGCTGGAAGAGTATCATCGGTAAAAGTGGCATTTGTAGCAGTAGCAGCAGTTATTACTGTCTGTCCTCCATTTACTAAATCTGAAAATTTCATTTTCATAGTTTCACCTGTGGCTTCATTACGTACCAAAAGTGTTAGACCTGTTCCTGTACCATGTTTAGTTTTGTCACCTGCATCAGTTGAAGCAGGTTCGTTAGTTACCAACGTAATTCCATCAAGCGCAAATACTTTGTTTGATGCATCAATATAGGTATTATCAGTTAATGTGCCTCCCAATTGCCATGTAGTAACAATACCTCCACTAGGAGCAGCATTTGTAATTTGTGTAATACCATTTTTAACTTGTAAATATTTAATGGTTCCTTTATTGTCAATTACTCTTACAGATCCTTGTGTAAGGGCAGTACCGTCTCCCACTTGAGGCAAGGTGGTACTTGGTTGTTTGGTTATAGCTGTTGATTGGTCTTGTGCCTGAGCGTTAAAGCCAGCTAAAGCTAATGTTAGTACAAAAACTGCTTTTAAACCTGTTTTTTTAATTGTATTATTTTTCATGATTGAAATTTTGTTTAATTATTTATGTTTACTGTTGTTTATTATGAATATTAAAAAAAAATATCCCATTTGTTTTTTCTTTTTTTCTATTTCTTTTCTTTTTACATATTTTTATATTGGTTTAAGAATTGTTTTTTATTTTAATGCTAGTTTATTTTTATTTCCATTGGTAAATTTTTATTTCATCGCCTTGCAAACATGCTCCATTAGTATCAGCATAAAGCTGTAGTGTTACTTGGGAAGTTCCTAGGGTTGCGGTAAAATTTATTTCGACTCCGTTTCTAAAAACTTGTATTTTATCTAAAGAGGTAATGGGCTGTGGAGTATCAAAATCCTTCTGTCCAAAAACAGCAGTCAGTTCCTCTTTTATAACCCCAGTCAACTCGTTGATACTTATTTTTCTGATGACGCCCGTAGTAGGCTCTACCATAAGTAATTCCCCTGATGAAGTTCCCTGCTGCAAGCCTTTTAAGGCCAAAGTATTGGTAGTATCAGCAGTGATGGTAGTAGGCTGGGTTAAATTGCCTCCTAATTGTACCTTGCCGTTGGCTGCGGTTAAACCATTGTCTGCAGCAATTAGCACAGGAACTGTTGCTGTTGAGGCTACACCGTTTACAGTAGACACTAAATTTCCATCTACAGCTGTTAAAGTATTGCTGTTGATTATAGTTACGTTTGGTCCAGTAACACCATTTACAGTTGTGTTTAAAAGGTTGCCAGCAGAAGTGTTAGACACCGTTGCAGCAGGCATTGAAGATGTATTGATTTTATAAGGATCTGCCGTTGTTCCAGAACCGCTCACTGTTGTATTAGTTCCATCAACAATTAAACCGATGCCTCCTTGTGCTCCAGCTGCTCCGTCGTTTCCTGGAATTCCTTGTGCTCCAGTATCGCCTTTGTCGCCTTTTGCCCCATTATTTCCAGCTATTCCCGGAGGTCCCTGTGGTCCGGCTGGCCCTACGGGTCCTGCTTGTCCTGTTTGTCCAACCAATTGCAAAACATTGGAAACGCCGTTTTCATCTTTGTATGTTAATCTATTGGTATTGGCATCATAAGTCAGGGTAGTCAAAGTTTCATTAAATATAACAGGATCGCTTTTTCCTATCAATCTAATCCACTTATCAGTCTGCCAATAATAGAAACCCGGAGTGACATCATTTACTGTAGCTGTATTATAGACCAGCAAACTATTTGCAATGGCACCTGTAACCGGACTTTGATTGGTAGTTTGTATTAAAGAGAGTCTTGGAATAAGCATACCTTTATTGGTAGCCGTTACATCCAATTGAGCGGAACTAGCAGGAGCCAGTGTTCCAACTCCTACTTGTGCATGGCCATAAAAACTTATAATAAAAATTATAAGAATAAATAAGGGCCTCTTAGGTAGTTTTAAGTTCATCTTGATTAAATTTATTTCTTAAAATCTGATGTTTAATTGTTTTTGTTAGTAGGGTTTTACAGAGTGCAAATTTCCGTTTAGAATAAGATATTTTTCTACCACTAGACGTTTTTAAAATATCATATTAAGACATTGTTTTTTATGCACTAAATCTCTCTAAGGTAAATGAGTATCAGGCTTACGGTGTTTTTTCTTATAATTTAAAAACAAACAAATAATATACTAAAAATGAATTTTAAAGGAAGGAAGGTGTTTTCTGCTACTAGAATGTGCAAAAAACTTTTAAAGGCTTAGATAAAATTTATAAATTAGTATTACCAACCTCATAGGACAGTATTCAATTATTGAAACTTTGAAATAGTTTGCCATTTATCGCTTCCAGCAGTAATAATCTGGTAAGCTGTTTTAATATCAACTGAAATAAACGTATCTGTTTCGTTAACCGCAGCAGTTGCACCTGCAAATGTAATTGTAACTGTGTTGGCTAAAACGCTGTCAACACGCTTAATAGTAAATACTCTTCCCACAGCTACACCAGAAGGAACTGTAACGGTAACATTATTTGAAGCTGCATCTATTAATATCACATTATCTGTTGCAGGATCTACGGTGTAATCAGCCGTGTTTCTCACAATATTCATCGTAACTGTAATACTGCTTGCTGGAGGAACGGTTCTTAAATTGCCACTTCCATCAACGGTAACAATATTGTCTGTTGGCGAACCTGCTGGCAAAGAACGTACACGAGCAGCTCCATTAATATCTAAAGTGGCTGTTGGCACATTTGTATTGATCCCTATTCTGCCAGTATAAGGACCTATATTAGAATTGTTATTTACACTTGTACCAAATAAGGTATTGCCTATATTTAATTCATTGCTTGCTGCAAGTGCCGAAGTATTAACTCCGTCTGATGTAGATGCCATGCTGCCAATAAGAATGTTGTTGCTCCCAGTTGTACCAAGATAGCCAGCATTACTCCCAACAGCAAGGTTGTAGCTGCCTGAAATATTATCATGAAGTGCATTTACACCGAAAGCATTATTATAATTTCCAATAGTATTAGCTGTCAAGGTTAGAAAACCTACTGCAGTGTTCCTTGTTCCGCCTACATTAATTGGTAATGATACGGCTCCAACTGCAGTATTGGCCGCGCTTGTAGTTCTGTTTAATGCATTATGCCCCACTGCGGTGTTATCACCTCCAGAAATTACTGAAACCAAAGTTCCAACACCAATTGCTGTATTTTCTACACCACCAATACCTGTATTTGTGTTGGTCAAAGCTTGATAGCCCAATGCTGTGTTGTTTGTTGCTATATTGCCAGCTGTAACATTATTTATTCTTAGTCTCAATGGCTGGTTATCTGTCGTACCCAAAAAATTGCTTGCTGGGTTTGTACTTGCGTTACCTATTGTAGACCACATTGCCTGTGTAACTGTTTTTAAAATCCCGCTTGTAGGATCAATAGCTACAAGTCTATCTGAGGGCGCTCCAGCCGGCAGGCCTGAAATTGCTAATGAATTAGTAGAACCATTTGTAGCAATAGTTGTTGTTGGAATCGTTAAAGCACCACCTAACTGTACATTGCCATTAGTTGAAGTTAAACCATTGTTAGCTGCAATTAATACAGGAACTGCAGGCGTTGTTTGTACACCGTTTACAGTTGACACTAAATTTCCGTTTGTGGCTGTTAAAGTGTTGCTGTTGATAATAGTAACGTCAGCTCCTGTTACTCCGTTTACTGTAGTGCTCAAATTATTTGTTGATGATGTATTGGAGACAGAAGTCGTGGGAACTAATGAACTTGGAGTCACTGTCCTCAAAACGCCTGTATTATCAGCTACAACAACTAAATCAGTTCCAGATACACTTGGCTGCAGTCCCTCAAAACGAACGGGATTCAGCGTTACCATAGGTTTTACATGTAAGGTGTTGGATGGCGAATCAATACCAATACCAACTTTAACAGCATCAGGTCCAATAGCTCCAAGTACTAAACTATTACTGGCTGCTACTGTTGAATTATATCCAATAGCTGTAGCATTATTTATAAATACACCTCCTGTCGGATTTGAATTGGTTCCGATAAAGGTATTTTGCGAGCCTTGGGTATTAAGTGAGCCTGCGTCAGAACCCAGCGAAGCATTATTGTTTCCTGTTCGACTTGTTGTTAGCGCATTATAACCCACTGCAGTATTATTATTCCCTGTTGAATTTTCAAAAAGGGAAGAGGTACCAATTGCAACATTATAAAGTCCTGGCGAATAATCATTAAATGAGTTAACTCCAAAAGAGATATTAGTTGCTTCAATTTTCCCAGCCTGAATAGAATTTCTTCTTAAAACTAAATCAACATCATCGGTTGTGCCTAAAAAATTAGTTAAGGATCTGTACCAGCATTACCCATTAAATTCCAGTTATTTGCATTTAAAGATGCCAAAGTTTTAGTTTTTAAAACTCCTGTATTATCAGCTACCACAATTAAATCAGTTCCTGACGCACTTGACTGTAAACCTGAAATAGCCAAAGTGTTAGTAGCATCCGTAGCAATGGCAGTTGGTTTTATTAAACTTCCATCTAATTGTACATTGCCATTAATCGCTGTTAAGCCATTATTCGCTGCAATTAGCACCGGAATTTCTGGTGTTGTTGCTACACCATTTACTGTTGATACCAAGTTGCCGTTTGGGGCTGTTAAAGTGTTACTGTTGATAATATTTACATCATTACCTTTTACTCCATTAACTGTAGTGCTTAAAGCATTCACTGATGATGTATTTGAAACCGTTGTAACGGGTACTAAAACTGACGGAGTAATTGTTCTTAAATTTCCGTCCGCATCAGTTGTAACAATATCATCTGTTGCTAAACCAGCTGGCAAATCACGCACACGAGCATTGCCATTAACATCTAGTGTTGCTGTTGGTGCCTGCACGGCAATACCTACACTACCTGTTCCAATTGCTCCATTTATTGATGTAGCAAATAGAGTATTGGCAATATTCATTTCGTTGCTTACTGTTGGCGAAGAGGTATTATTTCCAACCCCGATTACCAAGTTATTGCTTCCTGTAGTTCCCAAGTCGTCTGCACTAAATCCGATAGCTATATTTTGGTTGCCTGTACGCAAGAATCCCACACTATTACCTAAACCAACATTTCCGTTGCCACTGTTAACTGCCTGAAAAGCATTTGCTCCCACACCAACATTATAATTACCACTAATGTTGTTTTGCAAGCTATTGATTCCTAAAGCAGTATTATTAGAACCAGTCGTAAGATTTTCAGCCGAACTAACACCAAAAACAGTATTGTAGCTTCCACTGGTAAGCTTATTTAGAGTATTGGTACCAATAGTCGTATTGTATACTCCCGTAGCTGTAGGACTTAATGTATTATAACCTAATGCAGTTGTGAATGTATCATTTGTTATCTTTCCTGCATTTGTATTATTTATGCGGAAGTGCAATGGAACATTGTCAGTAGTGCCTAAAAAATTAGTTAAAGGGTCAGTACCTGCATTACCCAGTAAATTCCAGTTATTTGCATTTAAAGATGCCAGAGTTTTAGTTTTTAAAACTCCTGTATTATCTGCTACGACAATTAAATCAGTTGTGGCAGCACTTGGCTGTAAACCTGAAATAGCCAAAGTGTTAGTAGCATCAGTAGCAATGATAGTCGGTTTTATTAAACTTCCATCTAATTGCACATTGCCATTAGTCGCTGTTAAACCATTGTTCGCTGCAATTAGCACCGAAACTTCTGGTGTTGTTGCTACACCATTTACTGTTGATACCAAGTTGCCGTTTGCAGCTGTTAAGGTATTACTGTTGACAATCGGTGCGCCTGTGCTGGTTTTTCCGTTCACGGTCACAGTTGCTGTATTTCCTGTAGATGAATTTGAAACAGAAGTTGCATCTGCCAGGGATGTTGAAGTCAACAATGATCCGCCGTCAGTTCCAACAGTTAAAATATTGTCTGTATTTGTACTGGTTACATTTGCGGTCTGATTGGCTCCGCTTTCATTGGTATACGTAATAACTCCAGTACTTGCTGTCTGAACTAAATCGGTAACCGTCTGCGATGCCGAAATTGCAGGAGCTAAATCTAAAGCTGTGCTCGCAACTCCGTTTACAGATGTTGTCAGACTTGTTCCTGATAATGATGTTTCATTTAAATTCACAATTAGAGCACCAGTACTGGTTTTTCCGTTCACGGTCACAGTTGCCGTATTTCCTGTAGATGAATTTGAAACAGAAGTTGCATCTGCCAGAGATGTTGGCGTGAATAAAGATCCTCCGTCTGTTCCAACGGTTAAAATATTGCCTGCATTTGTACTGATTACATTTGCAGTCTGATTGGCTCCGCTTTCATTGGTATACGTAATAACTCCATTACTTGCTGTCTGAACTAAATTGGTAACCGTCTGAGATGCCGAAATTGCAGGAGCTAAATCCAAAGCCGTACTCGAAACTCCGTTTACAGTTGTAGTCAAACTTGTTCCTGATAATGCTGTTTCATTTAAATTGACAATCGGTGCGCCTGTGCTTGTAATTCCGTTTACTGTAACTGTTGCTGTATTTCCTGTTGATGAATTGGAAACTCCGCTGACTGCATTTGATGTTGACGAAACTCCATTTACATTTGAAGTCAATGTGTTTCCTACCAAACTCAAAGCATTTGTAGTTCCCGAAGCAAGAATCGGACTTAAATCCAAAGCCGTACTCGAAACTCCATTTACAATTGTAGTTAGACTTGTTCCTGATAATGAAGTTTCATTTAAATTGACAATCGGTGCGCCTGTACTTGTTTTTCCGTTCACAGTCACAGTTGCCGTATTTACTGTAGAGGAATTTGAAACAGAAGTTGCATCCGAAAGTGAAGCTGGCGTGAATAAAGATCCGCCGTCTGTTCCAACGGTTAAAATATTGCCTGCATTTGTACTGGTTACATTTGCGGTCTGATTGGTTCCGCTTTCATTGGTATATGTAATAACTCCAGTACTTGCTGTCTGAACTAAATTGGTAACCGTCTGCGATGCCGAAATTGCAGGAGCTAAATCCAAAGCTGTGCTTGCAACTCCGTTTACTGTTGTGGTCAGGATTGTTCCTGATAATGAAGTTTCATTTAAATTGACAATCGGAGCACCTGTGCTTGTAATTCCGTTTACCGTAACCGTTGCTGTGTTTCCAGTCGAGGCATTGGAAACTCCGCTGACTGCATCTGATGTTGACGAAACTCCATTTACATTTGAAGTCAGTATATTTCCCGCCAGATCTAAAGTATTGGTTGTACCGGAAGCTAAAATCGGACTTAAATCTAAAGGTGTGCTCGCTACTCCATTTACAGTTGTAGTCAGGCTTGTTCCAGTCAAAGAAGTTTCATTCAAATTCACAATCGGAGCACCAGTGCTTGTAATTCCGTTTACTGTAACCGTTGCTGTATTCCCTGTTGATGCATTGGAAAGGCCACTGACTGCATTCGATGTTGACGAAATTCCATTTACATTTGAAGTCAATGTATTTCCTACCAAACCTAAAGTATTGGTTGTGCCAGAAGCTAAAATCGGACTTAAATCCAAAGCCGTACTCGAAACTCCGTTTACTGTTGTGGTCAGACTTGTTCCTGACAACGATGTTTCATTTAAATTGACAATCGGAGCACCAGTGCTTGCAATTCCGTTTACTGTAACTGTTGCTATATTTCCAGTCGATGCGTTGGAAACAGTAGTAGGATTTACCGGAATAGCAGCAACATCTAACATTGCTCCTCCATCTGTTCCTGCTTTAAGTAAATTCCCTGTATTGGCACTAACCACTTGAGAAGTGGTTGAATTTCCAGCTTCATTTGTATAGGTTATCGCTCCCGTTGCAGTATTCTGTATCTGATTTGTAATGGTTTCATTAGCTTTAACTATTGGACTAAAATCAATTACCTGCGAATTTCCAGAATTATCAATATATGAAAAAGTCTGATTAACCGAATTGTAAATAACAGATCCAGCTGGCACAGCTGTTTCTCCAGAAACTACTATTCGATTCCACTTATTGTCAAACCAGTAGTAATATCCTGGTTTTATATCAGAAATTGTTGCTGTATTGAATATCAACAAACTATTGACATTTCCACCTGCAATGGTTGATACATCTGTTGAACTCGTTAAATTTATTCTAGGAATCAATACACCACGATTGGTTGCGGCAACTTCCAACTGTGAAGATGAATTGGGTGTTGGTGTTCCTATTCCAACTTGAGAATAGGTTACAAAACTAGACAACAGCAAAAGTGTGAAAAGTATTTTATTCTTCATAAGATTACATTATTAGAATTAACAAATAATAATTATAGAGAAATAAAAATGGCTTAAAAAAGAAAGAATGGACTGGATGTTTTTTTGAACAAACACCTCAAAATGTATTATAAAAAGCTAAAAAAACTAGATTCAGTTAAAGGGTGTATAGGTTGAGAAAATGCTCGTACAATTTTATCAAATGGCTTTTTAAAATATGTTGGTTTATAGTTTTGTAAATCAAAAAAGAAATATCAAATACCAAAAATAAATTCATTTTTGAGTACTTCTTTTTTTTAACAACATATAAATTTAACAAAATTAAATCATTAATAATCAATTATTTAAATTTTTAATTATAACCTGAGTTCGATTATTATAATTTTTTATTTTACTTATTTCCAATTATTTATCGAAAAGGATTTCCTGCAAGCTCCTTTTTTGACCTTGCAGGTATTATTCTATTCATATCCAGACACCTACAAGGTTTTAAAAACCTTGCAGAAATAAAACGCATTTATAAATCAATTCCTTAATAATCGAGCTTAGGTTTATAAAATTTTTAGTGACTACAGAAAAGAAACTTTTTTAAAATATTTATAAAAACAAAAAAAAAGCCATTTCCTAAAATTAGGAAATGGCTTTTTTTTATATAATGTTTTAAAGCTATTTTATTGCATTTATTCCTGCATGCGTTGGAACAACCTGTTTAATAGTTCCATCTGCATTAAACTCTAATTTATCTATACAAACTTCACGATGAAAACCTCCCGCATCTCCCATTTTTATTCCAGTTGGATACGAGAATCTGTGGTATGTAATATACCATTCGTCTTTATTTGGAATTTGTAATACCGAATTGTGTCCTGTAGCATAAATTCCTTCATCTGGTTTTCCTTGAATAACAATATTATTTTCTGGAATTTCCAATGGTCCAGTCGGCGAATTTGAAATTCCGTATCTTACTTTATATTTCGGACTTCTGGTATCGTCTTCACTCCAAAAGAAATAATATTTTCCGTTTCTATAAATCACATAAGTGCCTTCACGGAAAGAATTATTTACCGCTATAATTTTTTGAGTATTTGGTTTTAGAGAAACCATATCTGGATTTAATTCGGCTACAGCCATATACATATTTCCCCAGTATAAATAACTTTTTCCTGATTTAGGATCTGTAAAAACATCTGGATCAATTTCTTGTCCGTCTTTTATTCCTTCTGGCCTTTTGGCTACAATGGCTTTTCCGCTGTCTTTAAAAGGACCTGTTGGATTGTCTGAAACTGCGACTCCTACTTTTTGAGCAGCAGTAAAATAATAGAAATATTTATACTTTCCTTTTATCTTTTTCTCGACAATACAAGGTGCCCAAGCATTTCTATTTCCCCAAGACACCTGTTTTTTAAGATCAAGAATTACCCCTTCGTCTTTCCAATCTACTAAATTATCTGATGAAAACGTTTTAAAATAATAACCCGACCAGCCATCAAATCCATCGCTTGTTGGATAAATATAATACTTCTTTGTTTTGTTGGAATACAGAATTTCAGGATCAGCATAATATCCTTCTAAAACGGGATTGTGATTTACTTTTGGAAATTTTTCAGGAGTTCCCCATTTGTCTGTAATTCTTTTTAATTCAGAACGTGTGATCGGCAGAATAGTTCCGTGACGCGGATTAAAATCCATTGAAATATCATTATCAATTACACTAAAATTTTCTAGGTCTTTCGTTTTTGTGAATTGATATCTTCCTTTGGTATAAACATCATACATCAAAATATATTCATCTGAATTATTCAGTTTAAAAACACTCGAACCTTCTACTCCATCTTTTGTTTGTTGCAGATAATTGTCATTTTCAATCCATTTCCCTGAAGTCAAGTCTTGTGTAACTGCCACTTTGATTCCTGGCGTATTGGTTTCTGTTTTATAGAAAAGATGATATTCTCCATTTTTTTCGATAATATCACCATCAATACAAGCGTTACCAGATTTTGGAACAAACAATAATTTCGGCTCACTTTCTAAAGCTGTAAAATCTTTGTTCGCATAAGCGTAATAAATTTTATCAGGACCACCAGCATGCTGCATACTAAAATAAATCATATATTTTCCTGCTTTCGCATCATAAATAGTCTGCGGTGCCCAAACTCTTTTTAGGTTTTCGTTTCCTGGAAATGTAGTCTGAATATTCACAATACTGCTTTTCCAGTTAACCAAATCGGTACTTTTTAGTAAAACCATAGCGCGGTTGCTGTCCCAGCCTTTTGAAGAAGTCATGTCGGTCAAAACCATATAAAATGTTTTGCCATCTTCTCCACGTAATATATGCGGATCACGAACACCTCCTGTAGAACTTATTGTTTTACTGTCTATAACAGGTTTGTTGCCGTTAAGACTGTAATAGTGATATCCATCTTGACTTACGGCATAATTAACCGCTTCTTCTTCGACTTTATTTCCAATAAAATATACGAATAAATAAGCTGTTAAATCTTTCTCTGCCACTGCAGGCGGAATTCCTTTTGCTTTATCTTGTGCTTGTAAAAAAGTTGAAATTAACAACAAGACTACAAGACTGAATTTTAATTTTTTCATTTTATAATAAGTTTAATACCGTTCTATTTTCGAAAATAACACAACAGCTTATTTTTTGGTTTTAATA
Source organism: Flavobacterium quisquiliarum (assembly GCF_019308285.1). Taxonomy (GTDB): domain Bacteria; phylum Bacteroidota; class Bacteroidia; order Flavobacteriales; family Flavobacteriaceae; genus Flavobacterium; species Flavobacterium quisquiliarum. The sequence continues at coordinate 57,326 of NZ_WWEM01000020.1, read as the reverse complement.
CGAATCAAAGTAAAAGAATATGGAGGTAATTCTTTTGAAAATGCTTCTTTAACAGTAACATTTTGAGTTATGGGTCTGACATCTGTTTTTTCTGGATTTCCAGCTAATACCGTATAACTTGCATTTTCAGTTGTAGCCAAATTAGCGATTTCAATTGATGGCGTAACCGCAACTGGAAGCACATTAACCAATTTTATAATCAAATCTCCCGAAATACTTTCTTTAACAACAGATACTCCAATGCGTTTATTAACCTCAGCATTATCCGAAGCTTTTATACTTCTCTCCAAATAAATATCGCCAGGATTCTGACCGTAAAGTTTTTGAACGAAATAATTTACTGTCGGTTTTACTTCATTTCCATTAAAATAAATGAGATCTGGATTCCATTGCGTATGTTTTTCTCTTGCCAATAGCGGTGCATAAGAAGCCATTGAAACCACATCCCCATTTCGTTCAACACCTGTAAGATACAATGCCTCGGCCAAAGCGTTATAGAACTTATTGCCCCAAGAAGCATATTCTCCCAGATACACTTTAGATTTGGAACGATCATAGCTATCATAAAAATCCTGATTATTAATAAACCAGCCTGGAGATTGATAATAATGTTCGTCAACAAGTGGCAGTTTCAAATCATCAGCAATTCTCCATCCTTCTCTATAATCAGTTCCTTCAAAAAATGGCCCGACAGTACCGATAATCATAATCTCAGGATATTTTTGCTGTACTGCTTTTACGATCATTCGATAACGTTCTTCAAAAACATCGCTGATTAAATCTTCATTTCCAATTCCGACATATTTTAGATTGAAAGGTTTTGGATGTCCAGCTTCAGCACGTTTTTTACCCCAAACGGTATTGACATTTCCATTGGCATATTCAATTAAATCCAAAACATCCTGCACATATTCGTCCATATCTTCCATCGGAATTCCAAATTGCTGTCCAGAACCTCCATCAGATGAATTTTGACAAGGTACTCCCGCTGCTAAAACTGGAACAGGCGCCGCACCTAAGTCTTCACAAAACTGAAAATACTCAAAATAGCCCAATCCCATTGATTGATGATACCCCCAGATATTTCGAGATCCAATTCGGCTTTCAAGCGGGCCAATGGTGTTTTTCCATTTGTAAATATTATGCAGTCCATCTCCATGCGCCACGCAACCGCCTGGAAAACGAACGAATTTTGGGTGCATGTCTGCAATTGCTTCAGCTAAGTCTAAACGTAATCCGTTTTTACGATTTTTAAATGTTTTCTGTGGAAAAAGTGAAACCATATCAAAAGCAGTTTCTCCATTGGTACTAATTTCTAAATGAGCATCATTTACTGTTTTTAAAGGTTTTAAAACTAGATTAAATTTCTTCCATGAATTTGAAGGGGAAAATGCCGCTTCCGCTAAAGTTTCTCCGTTTGGCGATTTTAGACTTACAACTGCTTTTGTTCCTTTAGCAAAAACACTAAAATCGTATTTTTCATTCGCTTTAAGTGCAATTCCGTCAAAACCTGAATTAGTGATATTTCCGTTTTTGATTATAGCATAATTAGGATTATTAGCATGAATTGGATTCTCTTTTTCAATTTTAAAATTCCCGCTCCAAGCCATTGAAGCATTCCATTTTTCATCTCTTCCTTTTTTATCATGAAGCGAATATTCGAAATCACGATTCTGAATCAATTCTCCATATAAACCGCCATCTGCTGCATAATTAATGTCTTCAAAGAAAACCCCCGTTAGCATATTGCTGATTTTTTTTGAATCCTGACCGTTTATTTTAATTTCGGCCTTAACCGGTTTTAAACCTAAGAAAAGTAAACTATCACTTTTAGGAGAAGTATTATTTTGTTTATCCCTAAACTTAACCGACTCCATGTTTTTAATCATGTTGTCAACCAAACTCCAATTAACCTGATGTATCGTTCCTTGTAAAACTTCGCCTTGAATTTTGATTTCATTTCTTAATTTTAATGCAGAAACATTAGCATCAATTACAGCAGGAGTATAATTTTGAAAGTCTTTTGTGGCTGTATAATAATTTTTTCCGCTTTCGCTAAAGTGAACCAGATACTTACCTTCTTTTTGGCTGACCTGAACATTTAGAATTACCGATTTATCTTCGCCTTTTCCAACAAAATTTTTCATTCCCTGAATATAATTTTGTCTTCCCCAATTGATCAAGTCTTTACTTTCTGAATGAGCAAAAACATTATCTCTAACACTCCAAAAACAGTGAAAAATTCCAGCATTATCTTTAACTAAAAAAGCTTCAGACATGCTTTTTCCCGTTGGTCCCCAGCTTCCAAAATCTGATTTTAGGAAACTGAATTCAGGGCCAATTGCAAACCAGTTTTTCTGATCTGTACTCCACGCAAAATGAAGTCCGTTTTTTCCATTATTTTTTACAGTAGAATAAGCAAACAAATACACTTTATCTGGATTTTTATCATTTGTTTTGATGTTAAATCCAGATATTCCAAAAATAATAAGAAAAGATAGAATCAGTTTTAAACTACTATCAAGCAAAAACCTTTTCATTATTTTTTGCTTTTTAATTGATACAGAACTGAACTATGCGGTTTTAAATCGGCTCCAATTTCTTTTGAAGTTGTTTTAGATTTTTCGCCTGTCCACATATTTAAAACTTCAGCTGTACCTGAAATTCCAAGCTCTGAAAGATTTACGGATACTTTCTCTGAGTCCTTATCTGAAATATTGAATAGCGCCAAATAAACACTTCCGTCTTTTGCATTTTTTGAAGTCACTGCAATTTTTCCGTCTTTCTGGAAAAGTTGTTTTACAGCCGTACTTTCGTTATGCATTTTTACAACTTCTTTATTCGTCAATAATGATAAAGTGAAAGCATCATTGCTTGGTAAATCTCCACCAAAAAACAATGGCGATTTGAAGATATTGAAAAATGTAATTAAAGTATATTGCTCGTCTTTTGTTAAACGAGTCATTCTGTCGTTGCCACGTTCTCCTCTAATCGAAATACGTCCTAACGGAATCATATCGCAATCTGGCCATGTTCCCGGTGCAATATATGGATACCATTTTTGAGCCACATCCATCAAATGCGTGATATGAGGCCATGTATCCCAAACATCATCAACCATACGCCACATGTTAGCATGTGTACTTACGTGCTGTGCTGCAGAAATTGGTGTTTCTCCCGGCGACGTGCTTAATACAATCTTGCGTCCGCAATGGTCAATCGCATTTCTAATCAAATTTATTTCGCCTTCGTGATACGGCCTTGATAAATCATCAATTTTAATAAAATCTACTCCCCATTGTGCGTACAATTCAAAGATAGAATTGTAATATTCCTGAGCTCCCGGTTTATCCGCTACAACTGTATAATTGTCTCTCAACCATTCGCACTGTAATGCTGTTGAATAGATCTGATCTGCTGTAATTCCGTTTGTTCCTTTAATCGGCATTTTATCTTCAACCGCTTTTTTCGGAATACCACGCATAATATGAATTCCAAATTTCAATCCTTTTTTATGAATATAATCGGCTAACGGTTTAAAACCTTGCCCGTCTTTTGCTGAAGGAAATCGGTTTACAGCAGGAAGATATCTTCCGTACTGATCGATCACATAACGTGGATCCGTTTGATTGTATCCACCTGCTTTGTCATTTTCGACAAACCATCGGATATCCACTACGACATATTCCCAGCCAAATTTCTTCAGCTCTTTTGCCATATAATCGGCGTTGGCTTTTACTTCATGTTCTTCAACAGTCGGCCCGTAACAATCCCAGCTGTTCCAACCCATCGGTGGTGTCTGAGCCCATTGTTTAAATTCTTCTTTTTGAAATGGTTTGGTTTGTGCGGTAGATACAATTGATAGGAAAAATGTTCCCATCATCATGGCTAGTAAGTTAGTTTTTTTCATTGTTTTATGGTTATGTGTATTTTTTACACTTTAAATATAATAAAAAAAAATATCCCATTGTTTTTTTGTCAATTACTTGATACAATGGGATAAACAATTTCATTATTATATGTTTTTCATCTCAATCGATGAGAGATTGATAACGTTTCAATAGGACATTCTTTATTTTACATTAATGGTAACCTCAACTGGTTTTAGCCATTGACTTGTAAATTTAACTTTAATAGGTTCTGTCGAATCTCCTTTTGACTGAATATAAGCCGCAATATGTCCGTGGAAAACTCTCTGCACATTATCCGTATAATCAGTCATATCGCTGTTATTTCCCGCTTCTAATCCTAATAATGTTCCTGGGCCACTGATTGTACACGTAACTTCATTGTCTGAAAGCATTACTGGAAGTCCGTTTTGGTCTTTAACCTGAACCATGATTTTTGCTACACCTTTCTCTTTACTAATTGTGATGTTTTTCTCTGCAATTGTCAATTCAACTGGCTGTTGTGTTGAATTGATTGCATAACGGCTCACTTCTTTATCGTTTGCATCTAAGCCAACTGCTTCCAATTTACCTGAAGCAAAAGGAATATCCCAGTAAATAATTCCTGTTTTTTCGTCGTATAATTTCGTTTCCCCAACCACTTTTCCGTTCAATTCTAAACGTGCTTTTGCTGCATTGGTATAACAAACCACACGGATTTTTTGTCCGTTTTCGTAATTCCAGATTGCCCATGCATCTTTAGAAATATCTTTTTCATTTACTAACGGATACGTTCCTAAATAAGCCATTGGTTTATCTGACCATAAAGATTGTCGGAAATAACCTCTTGGTTTGATAACTCCAGCAAAATCAACTAAACCGGAATAAAAACCTCTTGAAGGCCATCTTCCTGATTCTCCTAAATAATCGATACCAGTCCAAAGGAATTGTCCAAAAATGAACTTATTGTTTTTTACTGCCAGCCAAGGTTCCATATCGTGAACATTCTCACTTCCGTAAATTACCCTTTTCGGATATTTAGCGTGATCTGTCTGGTATTTGCTTTCTGTATAATTGTATCCTGTAATATCTAAAGCGCCTGGATATTCTGTTTCATTAGACATGGCAACTCCTGCTAAACCAGCTGTTGTTGGACGCGATTTATCGTATTTTTTAACTGCTGCCACCAAACGTTTTGCGATAGCTCCAAGTCGCATGGCATCTGGTGCATCTGGTTTATAACCGCCATAAGCTGCTTGTCCGAAACCGTCTTTTCCTTTATCCAAAACAGGATGCGAATACGGATCGTTTGGATAATCTACTTCGTTACCAATACTCCACGCAAATACAGAAAGATGATTTCTATCACGACGCACAAAATCCTCAAGGTCTTTTTCAGCATACTCTGCGAAAATATCAAATGAGCCTTCAAAACCCGGAGTTCCGTAATTCCAGCCTTCTAACCATTTACGTTTTGGGAATTCCCATTCGTCATAAGCTTCGTTTAAAACTAATAATCCTAATTCGTCGCAAAGTTCATAAAAATCTGGTGCCTGCGGATTATGACTTGTTCTGATGGCATTTACACCAATTTCCTTCAAGGTTTGCAATCTTGTTTTCCAAACTTCTCTTGGAACTGCTGAACCTAAAACCCCAGCATCGTGATGTAAACAAACTCCCTTCATTTTCATCCATTTTCCATTAAGGGCAAAACCATTATTTGGATCGAAAGTAAAATTTCTAAAACCTGTTTGTGTTACTGTTTTATCGATTTCTTTTCCGTCTTGTAAAACGGTTGTTTTTAACTGATACAAATTCGGATTGTCTAAATCCCATAACTGTGGATTCTTAACGTTGATTTTAGCAGCAACTTTTCCGTTTTGATTGGCTGCAACTTCGACTTTAGAAGTTGTTTTTCCAACTGATTTTCCATCTTTTGAAAACAATTCATTTACAACGGTTAAAGCTGATTTCGAAGCAGAACCATTCTCTACATCAACCTCAACATTCAATGTTCCAGCTCCTTTTTTAACTTCTGGATAAGCATAAACACCCCATTGTGCAATATGAACTGGATTAGCATAAACCACCCACACATTTCTGTAAATTCCTGAACCCGTATACCATCTTGAATCGGCGCTCTGGCTGTGGTCAACACGAACTGAAATTGTATTTTCTCCACCGTATTTTACGAATTGAGTCGCATCATAAGCAAAAGAAATATAACCATTTGGACGTTTCCCTAATGATTTTCCGTTGATGAAAACTTCACTTCTATTGTAAACTCCCTCAAAGTACAAATACACTTTTTCGCCCGATTTGCTCTGCGGAATATTAATTGATTTTCTGTACCAAGCAATACCGCCCGGCAAGTATCCTTGACAGCTTGCCAACGTTGGACTCAATTGTCCTTTTACACTCCAATCGTGCGGTACATTGACGTTCTGCCATTTAGTATCATCAAAAGCAGCATTTTTTGCATCGGAAACATCATGAAGATCAAATTTCCAATTGTCATTTATTTTCTTCGAATCTCCAAACGAAATCTGACTGCTCGCAGACAGACATGAAAAGAGTAAAACAGGGATTAAAGTTTTCTTACTTAACACTATATTTTTATTTTTTAGTTAATTTTTGGTTTCAAGATTTAGATTGGTATTCAGTGTTCAGATTTTTAGTATTCAGTTCTTGGCTTAGTTTTTATTCTTAACAAATCTTCAACTTAAAACTGAATACTAAAAATCTGAACACTGCCCACTACTCAAATTCTCCCACAAAAGTCACTACCGACTTTGCAGGAATCTCTAAATTATTAATTTTCTGCGAACTGGTTCTTTTTAAATTTAAATTATCAGAAGTTACATAAGGTGTGAACTCGTTATTTTTTAAAGTTCCTTTTGATAAATCGAACTTGTATTTCTGAGTCTGTTTTCCACAGTTTACAGCTACAACAATCAGCTTTTTGTTTTGAATGTCTTTGTAAGCGGTCAACATTACATCATTTGCTGCGTCTAATTCTTTTTGGTTTGGAATATCAATTCTCTGCATTCCCGGACGAACAAAAAGAGAATAATTTCCTAGTGCCCAAAGCAGTTTTGAATCGTGAAATTCGCCATCATTTTTCACATAATTGGGCTCAGTTCCTCCGTTGCTTTTTCCGTCATCCAGATAGATCAAACCATCTTTGTAATCTACTCTTGTGATCGAAGTCCACCACTGCCATGAAGCCGCATTTGCCACTGCAATATCATTGTGAATTAATCTCGCTACAAACAAAGCGGTCTGCATTCCTAAATCTCTTCCACCTCCAGAACCTCCCGGAATTTCAGATTCTCCTGGATTTTCTAAAATACAGTATTCCGACTGCCAGTATTTTAATCCCGGTTTTTGTTTTACTTCAGCGGCAATTAATTTACGACTTAAAACTTGTCTTTCAATAGGCCATGTTGTAAAATAACTATGTCCTAGTATTACATTTTTTACATTTGAAAATTTAGTCACATTGGTTTTGGTTTTTCCAAAGAAATAATCAATTTGATTGTCACGATTTTCTGCATTTACATTTTCATATAAATAATCGATTTGCGCCGCTTCTGCAATCACAATCTCGGTGCTCATTTTTTTAGCTTTCAGTTTTTCCGAAAGTGATTTGGTCAAATCATAAATTTCCTGATTGGTTGCCGGTGTACCTTCCTGACTGTTGGTATCGCCTTGTTTTGGCATCCATTCCCACTGCGGTTCGTTTATTGGGCTCACATAATCGAATTTGATTCCTTCTTTTTTCTCCAATCCCTGAATACTTTGAACTAAGAAATCAGCAAATTGTGGAATTGCACCATCTTTTAGATTCAGTTTATTCTTTTGAGAGGCAAAAGATAATCCGTTGTTTGTCATATGAACCGGCGGACTATTCGTAAAAATAAGAAATTTTTCTACTCCTCTTTTTTTAGCCGCCTGCAGAAACCATCTTTGTCCTTCTTGTTTAGAAAAATCATAAGTCCCGTCAGCATTTAGAAAACATTCACTTCTTCTCCATTCATCAGAAACTTTGCTGTTTTCTCCTTGTTCTGTACTTCCAGCACCCAAATTAAATCGCCAAATCGAAAGTCCAATTCCTTTTGGATTTCCGTTTGCATCGATTTCTTTACTGAATAACAAATCTGCAATAGCATTTTTTTTCTGTTCCGGCCAGTTTTTGCCCACAAACTGAGCTCTCCAGGCATCTGAGCCTCCAAAACCGTCCATGGTTTGTACTACATTATCTGTGCTGATGGTAACGGTTCGCTGTGCAAATGACAGCGAACTGATTACCAATAAAAGCGAGAGATATATTTTTCTCATTTATTTCTTGTTTTTTAACCGCAAAGGCGCTAAGTTTTTCGCAATCCCGATAGCTATCGGGAGCAAAGTTTAATTTAAGCTTTGCGAACTTTGCGGTTTGTCTTTGCGACTTTGCGGTTAATTTTTTATTCTTATTTATACGTTCCTACGTAGGTTACTACAGATCTGGCAGGAATTTCAAAACCAGAAACATCTACCGTTGTTCCTTTTTTCAAACTCAATGTTTCAGAAGTGGTGTAAGGCGTTAATTTGTTATCGGTTACTGTTCCTCCCGAAAGATTCAATTTATAGGCTTTCGCCGATTTGCTCATATTAACCGCAACCACAACTAGTTTTTTGTTTGTCGCATCTTTATAAGCGGTAACCATAACATTATTTAGTTCCATCGTATTATCAACACTTGGAATTTGAACTCTTACCATTCCTGGTTTTACGAAGAATGAAAAGTTTCCTAATGCCCAAAGTGTTTTAGAATCTCTGATGTAACCATCGTTTTTACAATAATCTGCATTTCCAGCTCCGTTGCTTGCGCCATCGTCTACGTGAATCAAACCATCTTTGTAATCTCCACGGCTAATTGCTGTCCACCATTGCCAAGAAGTAACACCTCCAACAGCAATATCAGTGCTGACAATACGAGCTGTCCAAAGTGCTAATGACATTCCTAAATCTCTTCCTGCTCCTGCTCCACCTGGAAGTTCAGCAGTTCCTGGACTTTCTAAAACACAATATTCTGATGACCAAAGACTAACTCCTCCAACTGACTGGATTCTTGATGCAGCTTCCTGTCTTGACGAAATAAGAGTGCTTAATGGCCAAGCCTGCCAGTAACTGTGTCCCGAAATAGTCTTTTTTACATTGCTCAAACCTGTGATTTTTTTAGAAGAATTCGCCGCAAAGAAATAATCAATCTGATTTGATCTGCTTTCTTTCCCTGAAACGGTTTTGTATAAAGGCTCATAAGCTCCTGCTTCTCCCACTACAATTTTAGTTTCTAAATTTTTGGCCTGCAATTTTGGAGATAAAATATTTACAAAACTGTAAATATTAGTATTCGTTGCTGGCGAACCTTCTTGTCCAGAACCATCCCATTCGTATTGCGGTTCGTTAAACGGACTCACATAATCGATTGTTAAACCGTGTTCTGTTTTTAATTTGTCTAAAGAGGTAACCCAGAAATCAGCTAAATCGGGCATTTTTCCATCTTTTAAATTGTAGAATTCTTTGATAGAAGCATGTGCTTTTCCGTTTTGAGTCAAATAAACTGGAGCACTGTTAGCGAATGCTAATAATTTATCTACACCACGTTCTCTAGCAGCTTTCATAAACCAAACCTGACCGGCTTGTTTTGTCATATCATAGGTAACACCGTTAGTCGTAAAACATTCTGATCTTCTCCATTCATCAGTAATATCGCTGGCGTCGCCTTGTTCTGCACTTCCTGCTCCAATATTAAAACGCCATAATGACAATCCAATACCTTTTGGATTTCCATCAGCATCTAAACCTTGGCTGAACAATAAATCGGCTATTTTATTTCTTTTCTCAGTTGGCCAGTTTTTTCCAATAAAGTTACACTGCCAAGCATCCGAAGCTCCAAAACTTTCCATTGTTTGAAGATTCATATCCAAACTTACTTTCAATTCTGTTACCGCATTTTCTGAACCTGAATTTTCAGATTTCTCAGAATCACAGCTTACAAAAAGAGAACTTGCGAAAAGTAAGCCTGCACACAGCAGACTTACTCTATTTTGATTATTAATCTTCATATTAGTATCCAGGATTTTGTTTAATTACACCACCGCTCAAATCGATTTCTAATTGTGGGATTGGCCACAACAAGTTTTTAGCAGGGTTAAAATTGATTCCTTTATCCTGAGGTTCTCTCAAGTTTGTGGTTTCGTATGGATCTGTAGAACTCAAATTGTATTTCACAAAAGTTCCGTTTGGTCCCATCAATGACTCAATAACTGGTCTTCCTGTTGTTGGATCTTTCTCACGACGAATATCGAATAAACGTAACCCTTCAAAAGCCAATTCTAAACGACGCTCTTTATAGATTTGTCTTAAAAGTGTTGGACCAGAAATTCCTGTTTTTGGATCTAATTTTACACGTGCTCTGATGATGTTGATATCTCCTAAAGCATCTCCGCCTGTATGATAATTAGCTTCTGCTCTTGTTAAATACATTTCAGCTAAACGAATCAACGGAATATTTAATGGCAAGTGAGCATCTTTTTTATCTAATGAACGACGTGTTGCAATTGGAATATAATATTTACGGCAGATACGCCCCGATTTATTATCGTTTAAACTGAATTTGTGTGTTGGATTCAAAACCTCATCACCGTAAGCAGCTTCTCCCCATTTTGTAATTGTGCTTCTACGACGGATCACATCATTTTCAGATAAATAAGCATTTTCTAAATCGCTTGTTGGCATACACCATCCCCATCCATCCAAAACATCCTGTGCATCATTACTTGGGAAATTCTTTTTATCTTCTCCTCTAGCACCAGCTAAAGTTGGCAAAGCCGCTCCTAAATCTCTATTTTGAACAGATGATGACTGTGCCTCTAAAATAGATTCAATTCCGTTATGATTATTCACATTCCAGATATTTAAGAAATCAGCCTCTAACTGGAAAGGACCTTCTGTGATAACTTTATTAGAATAGGTTTTAGCTTCTGCCCATTTTTCCTGAAACAATGATACACGAGCTAATAAAGCGTAAGCAGCCCATTTGTTTATTCTACCATCTCTCGCAACTGGAGCACTTTCTAATTTTGCAGCCGATTCTTTAAGGTCAGCTTCAATCTGTGCATATACATCTGCAGCAGAACTTCTCTCTAAAGTTAAATCTCCTGTCCCTAAAGATTTTGTATACAATGGAACTCCCCCAAATAGATTTACTAATTCGTAGTAGCAATAAGCACGCACGAATAATGATTCTCCCATATATTGGTTTTTCTGAGCCTCTGTAATTGGTGATAAAACCATTCTCTCTAAACCAATATTAGCGGATTGGATGGTATAAAAATGAGCGGTATAAATACTGTTCATGTCTCCCATATTATCAGGAGTAATAATGTACTGCGAGCAAGGTCTGTGTGCGCCGCTATCTTGTCCAGTGTTTCCCATCCAGGCGTCATCGGTTGACATTTCGTTTGTTACTCTTGGCGCTGTCAAGGTCCACCAGTCGTTAGGGAGCAACAACCTTTTTGTTAATTCGTTTGTATAATTTTCACACTCTTGTGCTGTTTGAAAATAGTTCTCTAAAGTCTGCGTTCCTCTTTGTTCTTTTTCAATGAAATCACTGCAAGAAGTTGAAAACAAAGAGAAAGCTATGATTGATACTATAATTTTTTTCATGATCGTTTTAATTAAAATGCAACATTAAGCCCCATCAAGATTGTTGGCTGTACTGGATAGTTCCATCCTCCAAAACCTGATCCTTTTACTCTGTCTCCTTTATCAGGATCTCCTCCTGCAACTTCAGGGTCAACTCCTGTGTACTTTGTCCATGTCCATAAGTTTTGTCCTGACAATGAAATTCTTAATTTATCCAATCCGAATTTGTTATTGAAAGTATATCCCAACTGTAAGTTTTTCATGCGTACAAAAGAACCATCCTCAACATACAGAGATGAGAATTTGGTAAAGTTTTCATTATTGTCATCTTTAGACAAACGCGGAATGGAATTAGAAGTACCTTCGCCATGCCAAGCCATTTGCTCTAATCCGCTAACTTTATTCGTTAAACTAGCTCCATTATATAAATCTGAAATATTCTGATTTACGATATCATTTCCGATACTTGAATAAAAATTGGCTACTAAATCAAAGTTTTTATAACCAAAATTTAAATTCAGACCAACGTTGTAATCTGCCCAAGGAGAACCAATTTTTGTTCTGTCTTTTTCATCAATTTTTCCATCGCCGTTTACATCTTTAAAGCGAACGTCTCCTACTTGTGCATACGGTTGTAATTTGGTTCCGTGTTCATCTGTATGTGAGTTTAATTCGGTTTGGTTTTGGAATAATCCATCTGCAACATATCCGTAGAAATATCCTGGTTCATCTCCTTTGACTGTTAATGTTCTGTTTCCAGATCCGTATAGTTTCTCACCATCAGCGGAAAGCGTCAGCATTTTAACATTCACGGTTGTAAAAGTCAAGTCTACACCATACGAGAAATCGCCTTTTTTGTCTTTATACGAAAGTAATAAGTCGATACCGCTTGACTGCATAGAACCAACATTTGTCCACATAGTTGAATATCCTGGAAATCCGCTATAAGTTGGAAACTGTTTTAAGAACAACATATCGTTCGTTTGCTTTTTATAGTATTCTAGTGATCCCGAAATTCTATTTTTGAAAAAACCAAAATCAAGTCCGAAACTCATATCTTCTACCGTTTCCCATTTAATGTCTTTGTTTGCCATTGAAGAAGGATAAGAAGTATCTACTACTTCACCACCAATTACATAATAACCTTGTCCGATATTAGATTGGTAAACCGCATCTGGAAGACCTTGATTACCTACTTTACCCCAACCTGCTCTTAATCTAAGATCACTTACTACATCTTTAGCAGATTCCATAAAACCTTCGTTTAAAATTCTCCAGGAAACCGATGCTGAAGGAAAATTGGCCCATTTGTTATTGGTCATGAATTTTGAAGAACCATCACGTCTGAATGTACCTGTAAAATAATATTTACCATCGTAGTTATAAGAAAAACGGGAAATATAAGACATCAATGAACTAGACCAGCTATTTCCTTTACTGTCTTTGTTTTTAGTAGCTGCATTTAATTCTCTCATCGAATCAGAATTATTTGGAACTCCTTCACCATAACCCCACAGATTATTTCCATTATATTCCTCCATTGTATTACCAATCATTAAAGAAGCATTATGTTTCTCTGCAAATGTTTTAGAATAGGTAATCGTATTCTGCCAGGTCCAATCTACGTTTGTAGTATTCCATTTCTGCACATTATTAATTTCTTGTTTTTCGTGTGCTGCATCGATTACAAAATCAGGCGTAAATGAATTTCTAACTTCATCACCTACCTCAATAGATGCCTGTGTACGAATCACTAAGCCTTTAATTGGTTCGTATTGTAAATATCCATTGGTGTTTAAATTGTACTTATCGGTATAATCGTCATATCTATTTACTGCTGCAACTGGATTCCATACATACGAAGGAGATCTGGCATAAATGCTATATTCGTTTTCTGTACCATTTAATTGATCAGCAGGTTTGTAAATTGGCGTAATTGGATCAATTTTATCAAAATCTGCCCAGTTACCTGGTGCACCCCAAGTTTCATAACGTGGGTTTAAAGTAATTCCTGCTTTAAATTTATCTGAGAATTTAAAATCATTTGCAATCCTCATTGTCACTCTCTCCCAGCCACCTATACCGTAAATAGATTCTGAATTATAATAATTAAGACTTATTCCGAAAGTATGTTTATCTGAACCTCCCGAAATTCCTAGCGATGCATTGGTAACTGGCGTTCCTTTTCTAATTCCTTCTTTCCACCAGTCTGTTGTTTTTCCTCGATACTGAGAAGGATTTGGCAGATAATCTGAATAACCTGAATTGTTGTAAGCCTTATTCATGATGGTCGCATAACCTTCGGCATCTGCCATATTGTATGGATTATTCATAATCTGCATACCAGAACTCAAATCAAAAGTAAATCTAGTTTTACCCTCTTTTCCTTTTTTAGTAGTAATTAAAATAACTCCGTTTGAAGCACGAGAACCATAAATGGCACTTGCAGAAGCGTCTTTTAAAACTTCCATAGACTCAATTTCATTATTACTTAAGAAATTGATACTGGTTCCCATCGGGATTCCGTCTACTACATAAAGCGGATCTGTATTTAAGTTTAAAGTCGAGATACCACGAATTAAAACTCTTGGCTGTGCACCTGGTCCACCTTGTCCTGTAACCTGAACTCCGGCTACTTTTCCCTGAAGCGATTCGGTTACGTTACCTACAGTCATAGTCTGTAATTCTTTTCCTTTTACTGACGAAATAGAACTCGTTACATCACTCTTTTTTACTGCAGCATAACCTACTACAACTATCTCATCTAATGTCTGGCTTGATTCTTCAAGGATAACATTTATTTCTGTTCTGTCTCCAATTGTTTCCAATTTGGTTGTGAATCCAACAAAAGTGAATTCAATCTGTGCATTTTTATTTGGAACATTAAGAACATAATTTCCATCAAAATCTGTTGCCGCAGATGATGAAGTTCCTTTAATAATTACGTTTACTCCTGGAATCGGCACATTGGCTTTATCCTTTACAGTCCCTTTTATTTTTATTTGTCCAAAAGATACCGCAGTACACAAAAGGGCAATAAAAAATCCTATATATTTAAATTTCATATGAAGCTGTTTTATTTATTAATTTTACAACAAAGGTCATAACCCACTATTTTTTTGTGATAAATACTCTTTCTAATTCCGTATCTAAAACTACTTTGTATACACCCGGAGCAGCTGAGTATTTAGCATTACCATTTTCTCCTGGAGACATGGTTGCAATTCCGTTTTTAATTAATCTCCAAGATGGATCCCACCATTGACCTGTGAAAGTAGCTTCCATAGTTCCAGTTAAAGTATACTCTCCAACTAATTGATATGGATTTGAAGCATTATTAGCTAAGTGCAGTCCTTTTTGTGTCCAAGCATCCCAAGTATCCCAAGTTGCACCTTGAATTCCGCCACCGCAAACACTTACGAAAGGTTTTCTCTGTGCCGCATCATCATGCCATAAACCGTTAGCCACATCTGCCCAAACTTTACTCGAAGGCGTGTATTTTTCTGCAGTGTATTTTAAAGTATTCGGATTTACTTTTATCTTGTAATATCCTTTTGTTGGCAAAATAATTGGTGTTGAAGCCACATCATCTATTAATTCATTTGAAGCATTTAGACCAAAACAATGTGGTGCAAAATCTGATTCCTGACCTAAGAAGTAAATTTCTTTGTTGTCTTTATCAGCATAATATTTGAATTCGAAATCCTGACCTGTTTTTTCATGGAAATACATTGGAACACCCACTGCATCTGTTGTCAAATTAGTTCCTTTTGGCTGGTCGCATAAATAGATTGCTGGATACTCATTTGTAGCCACAATATTTATATTGATTGATCCTGTATTTGGAATTGTAAATTTATCTTTAGCCGTAATCGTTAAAACATAATTGGCTGCTGTAACTGGCAATTTATAGGTTTTATTGAAAGTATAAGAATGAGGGGCACCGTCTAATTGTACGGTTTCATCAATACCCAATTCTTCACATTTTATCTGAATATAATCAATTCCTGAATCGTCATTTACTACAAAATTTACAGGCATGTCATTACTTGTAGACAATAAAATTACGGCTCCTTCTTTTGGCGTTATCATAGAAATGCTTGGTGCTGCAAACTCTCCGTCAAGACGTAAATTGATTTCTTCGTTTACAACATTTCCCGAAACGTCAGTAACGATTAATTTTATTTTGAATGCTTCTGATGTTCCTCTATTGGCTGGAACTTCAAAAAAGTAACTAAGATCATACGATTCTAAAAGCGGATTTGTTGCAAAACTAATTGTTTTATCCAATGATAATTCTGGAATTTGAATCTGTACGCTTTTTAATCCTAAATCATCGGCAAGAGCTGCTTTGATTTCAAATTTTCTACTTGGCGCTCCATAAATTTCTTTTGTAGAAACTACCACCGTAGGGTTATCAGAACTAGGGAATCCTGATTCATTATTTTGACAGCCTGTTAGAAGAATGCCAAAAAGAGCAAGAAAAAATAAAAATACATTTTTTTTCATTTCTTTAATTTTAAGGTTTAGTTAGTTAGGTTTCTTTCGAAAGTGAAAGTTTGTTTTAATCGTAGGTTATTCAAGTTTTCTCTTCCTCTCTTGAGGCAGAAAAGAAGTCGAAATAATTATGTGGCTACTTGCATATAGAATTGAGTTTGATTAATTGTTTGCTATTTTTTTTCTCTTTTTTACTTCTTAATTATGTTAGTTGTTTTGTAATTAACCCGCAGCTTATAAATAAGCTGCGGGTTCAAAAAGTAATGTAACCAACCATTACTTTTAGAAAATTTAAAGAGTGCTCAGCTCTTTAAACAGATAAAAAAAATTATCTTGAAACTAACATTTATAACTAACACCAATTCCGTACTAATTGATTGCTATAAGTGCAAAGAAATGTTTATTACACACTTCTAAGGAGGGGTAAAATGGAAAAAAAAGGAGGTCAAAATTGCAATTAACTATTATTTCGTGTTTATTTTTAGCAAATATTAAAAATTAGGTATGTATTTTTAAATTATCCGTAATTATTGAATAAATACTATTTTTTCAGCTAAAACGTTTAAGTTGTATAGAAGATTTTAAGCATTATCGCAAAAATCAAGCAGATAATGCAACATAATTTTATTGTTCTCTTAACTATTTAATGATATTTAGATCCGAATTGAAGGAACTTTTATACTTTTTGATATATTCTGACGGAGTCATTCCAAAAAGTTTTACGAATTGCTGTCTGAAATATTTTGGGTCTTCAAAACCAACTTCGGCACTTGCTTGTGCGATATTCATTTCTTCTGTCAACATTAACATCGCTGCTCTTCGAATTCGTAGGGAACGAATAAAAGCATTTAATGTCTGTCCCGAAATAATTTTGATTTTGGTATAAAGCGTTCTGTGGCTCATTCCCATTTCAAGTGCAAAAGTTCGAATCGTAAAATCTTTTTTATGAATGTTGGCTTCTACAATATCTATACATTTTTTTAGCATCTGCTGATATTCGACAGGAACTTTCTGAGTGTTTTCTTTGAGCGTTATACTATCTAAGAAATAAGCACGTAAATTGTGTCGGTTTCGCAATAAAGATTCTACACGTGCTGTCAGAATATCATCGTCAAATGGTTTTGTGATATAATCGTCTGCACCTTCATTAATTCCCTGTAAATGGGTTTCAGGATTTTTGGATGCCGTTAATAAAATAACAGGAATGTGTGATAATGCATTGTCTTCTTTAATTTTTCGGCATAATTCCAAACCATCCATTTCTTCCATTGTAATATCACTGATTACAAGATCAGGCATGTGTTTTTTGGTCAGTTTTAGTCCTTCTTCTCCATTTTCTGCAATATAGACAATGTAATTATCAGAAAACAATTTGATTAAATAGGTGCGAATCTCAGCATTATCATCAATAATTAAGACAGTACGTTTTTCAGTTAACATGGTCTTTTTAAAATCACTTTCAGAAACCAAGTTTATTATTGCTGGTTCTTCCAATTCATCTGGAATCAATTCATCAAATAACTGGCTTCTCTGCGGTTTTTCGTCTGTTATTTCAGCATCTTCAAAATGACTATTTCCTTTTAAAAATGTTAGTTTAAAAATACTCCCCTTTCCAGTTTCACTACTGCAGGCTACAGAACCTTTGTGTTTGTCAACAAAATATTTTACGATATAAAGCCCGATACCAAAACCAGTTCCTACGGAAACTTTAGAATTGATCTGTTTGAATTTTTCAAAAATAACATCAATATCTTTTTTATCAATTCCGTCTCCACTATCGCTTATTTCAAGAAAAACTTCATCCTCATTTTCGGTTACTTTCAAATTGATTTCTCCTCCAACTGGTGTATATTTAAAAGCATTTGACATTAAATTGAACAATGAAATTTCTATCTTTTCATAATCGCCAATGATTGTAATTTCATGCTCAGGAATAATGAAATTATAACTAATCTGTTTTTCTTTTGCCTGATTGACGAAACATTGATACACTTCATTAGAAAGATTATTTACGTTAATGGGAGACAATCGCAAGGAATCGGCATCGTTTTCAGCTTTTCTTAATAAAAGCAACTGATCAACCAAACTTAAAAGCCTTCTCGCATTTCGGTGCGCAATAGCCAAATCACTTCCAGCAGAACCATTTTCAACATTTTCTTTCTGAACCGCTTTTTTCAACGGATTAATAATCAGCGAAAGCGGCGTTCTAAATTCATGCGAAATATAAGTAAACATTGACGCCTGTTTTTCGGCTATCTCTTTTTCTTTTTTGCTTTCCAGTTCAGCAATCTTGACTTTATATTTTAATTTTTCTTTGTTTTTATTATAATCTAGATATAAAAATAAAAGTCCGCCAATTGCCGCTAAATACAAGGTATAGGCCCACCAGGTTCTGTACCATGGTGGTAAAACAGTTATAAAAACCAAACTGACTTCTTTATTCCATCCGCCCTGGAAATTGGTTGTTTTTACTTTAAAAGTATATTTCCCTTCCGGAAGTCTGGAATAATTTGCTTTTCGGGTTTGTCCAACATAATTCCATTGCTCGTCCCAGCCTTCCAGAAAATAGGCGTAATTTATTTTGTCTGAATTGTTATAATCCAAGGCAACAAATTCTAATGACAATGTCGTTTGATCGTATTCTAAACTAACATCTTTTATTTTATCTGAATCAGTATCAACTTCTGCTTTACTTTCTTTAATCAGCTGATTGTTAACATAAAAATCAGTCAGTAAAACATTGTTCTTTTGGTTAAATCCTTTTATAGTTTCAGGATAAAAAATATTAAAACCGTTAATTCCTCCAAAAAGAAATTCTCCAGAAGAAAGTTCGATTCCTGCATTAAAACTAAACTGATTGCTTTGAAGTCCATCATTTACAGAGAAATTACGGAATGTTTTACTCTTTTTATCATAACGACAGATTCCGTTGTAGGTACTCATCCATAAGTTGCCGTATTTGTCTTCCAACAACCTTAAAACAGTATTCGACGGCAGGCCATCATCAATCGTTAATCTTTTAAAAGTATTTGTTTTTCGGTCGAATAATAGCAAACCTCCCTCTTGTGTTCCAACCCAGAGATTCTTGTCTTTATCTTCATAAATACATCGAATAGGATTTCCAATTACTTTTTTAGTAACTTTTCGCGTTTCTTTTTCGATAGATAAAAGTGTGCTATAATTTC
Source organism: Flavobacterium quisquiliarum (assembly GCF_019308285.1). Classification (GTDB taxonomy): domain Bacteria; phylum Bacteroidota; class Bacteroidia; order Flavobacteriales; family Flavobacteriaceae; genus Flavobacterium; species Flavobacterium quisquiliarum. Next base: position 38,065 of record NZ_WWEM01000020.1, on the reverse strand, counting down.
CTGCCCACAATTTTCCATCTGAAGTTTCCGTCATGCATTGCAGATTGTCAATATTTTTATCAAAAAGAATAAAATTGTCTGTCTTGCGATCCAGAAAATATAACGAACCTTCATTTGTTGCACTTGCCCAAATATTGGCTTTTGAATCCTTGAATACAAACCAAATATTTTTTTCAGTTTGTTTAGTAAAAGTATTATAACACGAATATTTTTTTACACTATTTGTTTTCTTATTGATACGATTGATACCTCCTGCCCAGGTAGAAATCCAGATATCGTTATTATCGCGGATTATTCCCGTTATAAAAGGGCTTGAAAGTGAAGTTCCGTAATTGGTATAAGTATTATTTTTTCGATCCCAGTATTTCAATCCTGCACCATCTGTTCCCACCAAAAGATTCTTTTTTTCATCTTCACAAAAAGATAAAATAAAGTTGTCTGCAGGCTCTTTTGCATTGTATCGGATGCTTTTAAAATACCTAGGCGTATCACTCAGCATACTGATTCCCCCACGAAGTGAACCAAACCATTTGTTACCTGATTTGTCTTCGTATAAACTCCAGACCGAATTACTCTTTGCTAATTGTTCGTTGTAAGAAACAGGTTTATTATTTTGATTGATATAAAAAATACCGCATCCGTCTGTTGTCAGCCAGGTTTTTCCTTTTTTATCAATTAAAATATCTGTAACACTGCATTTATTGGTAAAATAATTTTCTGAAACCAAACCTGTCTTAGTATTCAATAAAAATAATCCTTCATCGGTTCCTAATAAAAGATTTCCGTCAGCGGACAATTTCATTGCTTTTACTCCAATGGAAAGCGGAAATATTATTTTTAAATCTTTTATCTTATAATCATAATTACACACCCCCACATTTCGAACATACACCCAGCATCCTGATTTTTCTTTGTTTTCCTGAATAGCAATCGCGTCATAAGTATTAATGCTGATTCTGTTTCCTAAAGCATTTAGCGAAATATGTTTTCCAATAAAAGAACCATTTTCAAAAGCCAATAATCCTAATTTTTGGGAAGCAACCAACACCAATTGATCTGACACGGATCGCATCTGATGAATAATATCCTGTAAAACTTTTGTTTTTTTATCTTGAGCTATATATCTAACGGTATGAAAGACGGCTTTCTTCTTGTCGTAAATACAAATTCCATTGGTTCCTCCTATCCAAATATTGTTTTTAGAATCGCCTTCAATATTGTAGATCGTATTGAATAATAGTGATTTTTTATCGTTGATCCGATTTCTAAAAACTTTAAAATTGTAGCCATCATATCGATTTAGACCATCATAAGTTCCAAACCACATAAATCCTTCATTATCCTGGTAAATAGAGATAATTGAATTATTAGACAAACCGTCAGAAATATCAAGGAATTTGACTGGATAATCTTGTGAAAAAACCTCAGAAGAAAATCCTAAAAGGAGTAGAAAATAGAGAACAAATGGTTTCAAAATGTACTTAGTTAGGGTCGGGTAATAAGTACAATTATAAGGTAATTTTAGGGAAAATTTAAAAAAAGAATGCAGAAATGACCAACATTCCTGCATTCTAATCAAGCTTTTATATTTAAGCTATTCTTTTTAATAAAACATTCCTTATAGAGTTTAAATTCTATGCGAATATTTTTATCAATAAAGAAGCTCAATCAACTTATTATTCTAATAAAAAAACAATCAATCCTCTTGCGCCATGTGCGCCTAGAACTAGAGATTGTTCAATATCTGCTGTTTTTGATGGCCCTGCAATAAAAGTTCCAAATCCATATTCCATATTGCCAATTCTGTCATAAGCTTGTTGCATCGTTGGCAGAATGTCTTTTTTATGAACTACAATGGCTAAATATTGTGCTATGAATGGCGCAACACGTTGACCTAATATATCATCTGTAACCCAAAGTCCACTGTTTTCTGCAACACCAAAATGCGCTTTGACAACTGTTAATTCAACATCCTGAAGCGAATGCGGATCAACTGTTTTCCAGTCTAAAGACGCAATTTCAGAAAGTTCTGGAAGTGTTGTAATTAATCGTTTCTCCAGATTATAATTCGATTTGATATAATTGATGATTTCATTATAATCAGCAACTTCAACAGGATCTCCTCCGATCCCTTTCAAAACCGTTTTATACGTTTCTATTATATCAAATTGTTCAGAACCTAAAAGTTTTAAATCTGGCAATTCTGCAAGTTCATTAGGCTGATTCGCTTTTATTCTTTTTAAAATTTCGCCTTTACTACTCATTTCCTTTTTCTTTAGATTCTCTCGAATTTTTCTTGTACCATTCTCTAAAAGATTCTTCTGGAACATCTGGCATTTCGCGCTGATCGTACCATTTATTCATTTTATTATTGACTATTCCTGGAATATTCTTCATTACAAATCGTCCTGATTTCCCAGCAATATTAAAAACGGTCGGATTGGCTAAAACGGTTGCCATTGTTTTCATCGCCACAGTTTTTACCTTTGGCGTATGGCCTTCTTTTACCAAAACCTGACGCCATTTGTATAATTGGTCGTGAATATCAATTTTTACAGGGCAAACATTCGTGCATGAACCACAAAGCGTACTGGCAAAAGGCAGATCAGCATTTTTGCTCATATCTAAGTTTGGCGCTAAAATAGAACCAATTGGCCCCGCAACTGCATTATGATAACTGTGTCCACCGCTTCGTCTGTACACAGGGCAGGTATTCATGCAGGCACCGCAGCGAATGCATTTCAATGAATTCCTAAAATCTTCTCTTCCTAATTGCGTGCTTCTTCCGTTATCTACAATTACGATATGCATTTCTTTTCCGTCTCTTGGTTTTTTGAAATGGCTTGAAAAAGTTGTTATCGGCTGTCCTGTTGCGCTTCGTGCTAACAATCTAAGGAAAACACCTAAATGTTCTCTTTTCGGAATCAATTTCTCGAATCCCATACAGGCGATATGAACGTCTGCTAAGTGCGCACCCATATCGGCATTTCCTTCATTGGTGCAAACTACGAATTCTCCTGTTTCTGCAACGGCAAAATTGACTCCTGTTAAAGCTACTTTTCTAGTCAAAAAAGTATTTCTCAAACTATGACGAGCTGATTCTGTTAAATACTGCGGATTGAAATTTCCTTTTTCTGTACCTAAATGTTCGTGAAAAGTTTCACTTACATCTTCTTTCTTTAAGTGAATCGCTGGAAGCACAATATGGCTTGGCGGTTCTTTTCTTAGCTGAACAATATATTCCCCTAAATCTGAATCGATTACTTCAATTCCTTTTTCAGCTAAATAATCATTTAAATGGCATTCTTCTGTAAGCATCGATTTGGATTTCACCATTTGCTTTACATCATGTTTTGCCAGAATAGAATGTACTATTTCATTGTGTTCTTTGGCATCAGCTGCCCAATGTACAATTATTCCGTTTCGTTGCGCGTTTGCCTCAAATTCAACCAAATAATCGTGGATATTAGAAAGTACATTAAATTTTATTTGGGAAGCCGTTTCGCGAAGCAATTCCCAATCTGCTATTTGATGAGCTGATCTATCTCTTTTAGCGCGAACAAACCAAAGTGTTTCATCATGCCAATTCACACGTTCTACATCTTTATTGAACTTTGTTGCGGCTTCACTGTGCTGTATTATTTTTTCTGATGACATTTTCTACTATTTAAAAGTCAATTTTGAAATGTTTATCATTGGTATGCTTTATTTAACCGCAAAGTTCGCAAAGGAAAAAGCGCAAAGTTCGCAAAGATTAAAATTAACTTTGCGAACCTTGCGTTCCCAATAGCTATCGGGATTGCGAACTTTGCGGTTAAACTTTATACTCAACATCCGTTCTTAGTTTTCGAGTGAATTTAATATTTCTGCAATGTGAATGGTTTTGATCCTGCTTTTTTGTCTTTTTAGAATTCCGTCCAAATGCATCAAGCAAGACATATCTCCACCTGTAATATAATCCACATCATGACTTTCATGATCTTTAATACGATCTTGCCCCATTTTTACAGAAACCGCTTCTTCAGTCACACAGAAAGTTCCCCCAAAACCACAGCATTCGTCTTTTCTGGTTAACGCAACTAAATCAAGATCTTTTATACTATGTAATAACTGTTCTGGTTTAGAGAAAAAAGGTGCATTTAATTCAGACATCTGCGAAAGCTTCAACCCACGCTGACCGTGACAACTTACGTGCATTCCAACTTTAAACGGAAATCTTCCATCAATATGGTCAATTTTCAAAACGTCTGTAATGAATTCTGTAAGTTCGTAAACCGTATTTCGTATTGCTGTCGCTTTTTCTTCTTGTTTTTCATCGTGTAAGTGATCTTTCACATGCAAAACACAGCTTCCAGAAGGACAAACAATATAATCAAATCCAGAAAAATTGGCAATAAAATTAGCGTCGCATCCTTTTGTTAAATGTGCATAACCACTATTTGCCATTGGCTGTCCACAGCAGGTTTGCCCCATTGGAAAATGCACGTCACAGCCTAATTTTTGAAGTAATTCGTAGGTTGCAATTCCTACTTTTGGGTAAAATTGGTCGACATAACAAGGTATAAAAAGTCCAATTTTCATATTGTAGTATTTAGTGTGTTGTTCATTAGGCGTATAAAGTAAAAATGTAAAAAATACGTTTTTCAGCAAATTTACAACATACAGACCGTTTTTACCTAATGTTTATAGAATTTCAAGTCAATTAAATCGTTCTGAATTGGTTTTGGATTCCAGTTTTCATGAATTGCCAATGCCGCGCCCAAAGCACTCGCCTGTGCCATTGAAGCTGCATAAACTTCCACATCTGGAAAAGCCTCTGCCAATAAATTCATATAAATTGAATTCTTGCTGAATCCGCCATCTACAAAAATCTTTTTTACAGGACTGTTCTGGATTACCAAATTGGTAGAAAAATATTGCTGTTCCACTAAATCCAGCATCAATTGATGATACGCAGTTTCATAATCTTTAAACTGTGATAAATCTCTCTTTTGAAAAGGACACTCTTTTAAAATATCAAAATCATATTTCTTTGGATAGAAAATCTGATAGTTCAGTGAACGTAAATTGGCTGTTATTTTTTTGTCAAAATAAACCTCCTTATAAGTATCCACAGGTAGATTAAAATGTTCCGCCAATCTTTTGGTTTGCACTTCATGTTCGTTTCCGGCAAATAAACGTGCCGCTTTAACGGGCTTATTTGTGTATTGCATATAACACAAACAATCGTGCTGCAATTCTTCAAAAGTCAATGGCTTAGTATTAAAAGGATTTAGAGAAATACTCCAAGTTCCAGTTGATAATAAAACGAAAGGTTCTGTAAAGTTTATGGTGTACGGAATTATTGCTGAAGAACTGTCGTGAAGTCCTGTTCCAATAGATAATCCTTCTTTTGTTCTTATAACATCTTTACCGTAATAAATTGGAGGTAATTTAGCCTCAATTTCTTCAGTTTTTAACCATTTATGATATTTCATTTTTTTGAAATTCCACAAATTGGTATGACAGCCGATGCTTGTAATATCTGCGTAAGCTTCATTGGTTAAAAGAAAACTCAAAAACTGTGGCAAATGCAGACAGTATTTTACTTTCTGAAATAATTCAGGTTTTTCTTCTTTTAACCTGTAAATCTGCATTCCAGAATTCAGACTGCCTAAAACTGGAGAAGCTGTTTTTACAGCAAACTTTTCTTCTCCCTTATATTTTTTATAAAAATCAGATTTTAATTCCTCTGGATAATCTTTCAGATAATTATACAGAGGAGTTAAAACTTTTCCTTTTTCGTCTATATAAACAAAACTGGCTCCGTAAGTGCTGAAATTGATGGCTTTTAAAACATAATCACTCAGCTTTTTTATTTCTTCTAATCGATCTAAAATCCATTTTTGAAGAACGTCTATATCTTCGCAGGGAAATCCGTCTTCGTCTTTTGTTTCCTCCAGATTAACTGATTTTTCCCAGACAATTTTATAATTTTCATTAAATAAAAAAACCTTTTTGTTTGTTTTACCAATATCAAAAATCGCAACTACATTCATTTTATTTAGTTATGAGTTATGAGTTATGGGGTTATTGGTCATGTGAAAAGTTCAATATTATTGTGCTTACTCATATTGTTTTTTACATTAAATAAACAACACAAGCAACAATAGTTAATCTACTTAACTCATAACTAATAACCAATAACTTAAAAATTCAGATTATAATCCCGTTGCCATTGTTTTTAAACCTCTTTCTTCGATAAGATTTTGTCTTACTTGAAGTGAACGATATAATGCCACTGGATCTAATGCTGCTCCAGAACGAAGACGAGCTTCTGACACTAATGCGCGAACATCTGTACGGAAAGCATTTTGAAGGATTTCCTGTGCTTTTACCACATCATTTTCTTCTTGCGCTTTTTCCAATGCTTTTCTGTCAACAGAAAGTGCTTGTGCATAAGCAATCATAATCGCTTCAACAGATTGTAATAAATCTTCTAATGGATCTTTAATATTATGAGAAGCATCAATCATCCAGCCTAAATCTTTGGCGTGATTCATTCCTCTTGCATCCATTCCTTCTACTAATTCATTAAAAATTAAGAATAACTGGTATGGCTTTAACGCACCTGCAGTTAAATCATCATCTCCATATTTAGAATCGTTAAAGTGAAATCCACCTAATTTATTATCCATCAATAAAATAGAAACAATTTGTTCGATGTTTGCATTTGGCAAATGATGACCTAAATCAACAAGTGTTTTCGCTTTGTCTCCTAATTTTTGAACGTATGAATAAGACTGTCCCCAATCTGCTACTGTAGTAGAATAAAAGTTAGGTTCAGCACATTTGTATTCTAAAAATAATTTCCAATTTGAAGGCAATGCATCATAGATTTCTTCTAAACTTTCTAATGTATTTTGATAAGCTTTTCTAAAATTTAATTGTCCTGGAAAATTAGAACCATCAGCTAACCAAATTGTTAAAGACTCAGATCCTAATTCTATTCCATGTTTAATTACTTCAATATTGTGAGCAATTGCCTGTTTGCGAACTGCTTTGTTTACGTTTTGTAAAGAACCGTATTTATAAGTATGCTCAGAACTAGCCTGATCTTGAAATGTATTTGAATTCATTGCATCAAACTTCAAACCATGCTGACCAGCTAATGTTTTAATTGCACCATAATTCGTTGGAATATCCCAAGGAATGTGAAGTGAAATGGCACCTGATGCATTGTTCAATTTATGAAGCAATCCAACGTCTTCAATTTTTTCTTCTAAAGAACGAGGTTCTCCTCCTCCTGCAAAACGTCCAAATCTTGTCCCTCCAGTTCCTAAAGCCCAAGATGGAATTGCAATTTGAAAATCGATTAATTTTTGAATAATAGCTTCTGTTTCATTTATTTCTGAAGCTGTAAAAACTAATTTATTTTGATGTTTTTTTAATAAATCCTCATTATGAGAATCAATATGGTTTGATGAGATTAACATAGTTATTTATCTTTTTATAGAGTTTACAATATATAAATTTTTATAGGCTTATTATATTTTTAACACGCAATGCTTAGATTTTTGACGCGGATGACACGGATTCGCTATCGCGAAGACACGGAAAAAAACCGGATTTTTTTATTGTAATGAAATTTAAAAAATCTATGCAGATCAGCGTTTTCGCGATAGCGAATCCGTTTTATCTGTGTTCCATATCTTTATGTGTTTAATATTTTTCAACTTAAAAATTTTATAGCAGTTAAACTCCCGTTTTACTTCACTTTTTTGTTAAGTTTTCGTTGTTAAAGCGCAATGTTATATGCTAAAAAAATCTAACGTCCGAAAGATTCGAACGTTAGACCACAAAAAACCACTTTTGCTTAAACAAACTTATATAAAAAACCTAAACAATCTTTATCTATAAAAGCCCATTGCTACGCCGCCGTCTACGTTTAAGGCATTTCCTGTAGATTTACCAAGTAAACCTCCAACAAAAGCAAAACAAGCATTGGCAATATCATCAGGCAATATGATTTCATTTAATAACGTACGTTTTGCATAGTAAGCCGGAAGTTCTTCCACTGTGATTCCGTATGCTTTTGCACGACCTTCAGCCCATCCTCCAGACCAAATATTTGAATCTGAAATTACAGCATCGGGATTTACTGTATTGACACGAATTTTATCAGCTCCAAGTTCTGCCGCCATTAAACGTGTTAAGTGCGCCTGCGCAGCTTTAGCCGAACCATAACCTGGGTTATTTGGGCCTGCAACAACAGCATTTTTAGAAACGATATTTACGATATCTCCTCCAAAACCTTGTTTACGCATTACTTCGATTCCTGCTTTAGAAACAATAAATTGTCCTTTTACCAAGATATCATATAATCTATCCCACTCTTCTAAAGTATGTTCTGCAATAGATTTTGAAATACTAATTCCAGCATTGTTCACTACAATGTCAACACCACCAAAAGCTAAAGAAGCTTCATCTAATGCTTTTTCTGTACTTACTTCGTCAGTAACATTCAATAAAGTACTAGAAACCGCATCTTTTCCAAATGATTTGATAAACTCAGCAGTTGCACCTTCTAAACGCTCTTCATTAATATCATTAATTACAACGCAAGCACCTTCTTGAGCGAATTTTTTAGCAATAGCTTTACCAATTCCTCCCGCTGATCCTGTAATCAAAGCTACTCTTCCAGATAATGCTTTTGGCTTTGGCATACGCTGTAATTTAGCTTCTTCCAACAACCAATATTCAATATCAAAAGCCTCTTGATGTGGCAATGAAGTGTATTCTGACACTGCTTCAGCACCTTTCATAACGTTTACAGCATTGATATAATATTCAGATGCTAAACGCGCCATTGTTTTATCTTTAGCAAAAGTAAACATACCAACTCCAGGATATAAAATTACAACTGGATTTGGGTCACGCATTGCTGGCGAATTTGATTTTTTACAAGCATTGTAATAGTCCTTGTACATGGCACGGTAAGCCTCAAAAGCAGGAGTTAATTTTGCTTTGACCGCATCAACATTAGATAAATCTTCGTTTGGATCTAATTCTAAAACCAAAGGACTGATTTTAGTTCTCAAAAAGTGATCTGGACAAGAAGTTCCTAGTGGAGCTAATTTAGACAAATCATTAGAGTTGATGAATTCTAAAACTCTTGCATCGTCTGTATAATGACCAATCATTTGACGCTCTGACGAACAGAAACCTCTTAATATTGGAGCTACTTTTGCTGCTTTTAATTTACGATCTGCTTCAGGAAGACTTTCAATTTTCTGACCTCCAAAAACAGGACGCTTTTTACCATAGTTGCTTTCTAAGTATTCAGCACATTTTTCGATTACTTCCAGCGTATTAATATAACTTTCGTATGCAGTATCTCCCCAAGTAAATAAACCGTGAGAACCTAACATAATACCACGTAATTGTTTTCCGTTTTTAGCTGCTTCTTCTAAACAAGCTCTTAACTGAAGACCAAGGTCAAAACCTGGACGCTGCCAGCCAACCCAGCCAATTTCTCCGTTAAATAATTCTTCTGTAATCTTTTTTCCATCTTTAGCCGCAGCGATTGCAATTGCCGCATCTGGATGTAAGTGATCAATATGTTTGAACGGAAGAAAACCGTGTAAAGGTGTATCGATAGAAGGTGCTTTAGAAGCCAAATCAAAAATACAGTGGTTGAATAATTCTACCATCTCATCTTCGAATTCAATTCCTCTGTAAACATTTTCAAGATTACGAAGTCTGTCTAAATACAAAGCTGCACAACCAGATTTTGTCAAAGTTCCAATATCACCACCAGAACCTTTAATCCACATTACTTCAGAAGATGTTCCTGTTAAAGGATCTTTATCTGTAATTTTTACAGAAGTATTTCCTCCTCCATAATTAGTTAGTCTTAAATCAGCTCCTAACAAGTTAGAACGATAAATAAAAAGCGCTACTTCATCCCCCGCTAGTGCTGCGGCTTTAGCATCATCCCAAAGGTAGCTTACATGCTTAAAATTTGTATTAATTGTTTTTGTATTCGACATATACTTATATTATTTTCTTGTATTATTTATAATGAGTTACCAATTCCTACCAAAACGATCGCCAGCATAATAAGCCCGATCCCCCAGAAAAAAGTTCTTATTGTTTTTTTAGAAACTCCTTTCCATTCTTTCAAATAAAAACCCCAAAAATTTGCTGTTAAAATAATGGTTGCCATGTGCAGAATCCACGAACTGGCACCATTTCCAAGTTTGCTCTCTCCCATTCCGTAAAAGAAAAACTGTAAAAACCACATTGTTCCAGCAAGAGCAGAATACATTACGTTTTTAGTTATTGGAGTAGATTTATCTGTATAGTTTTTAATTGTTTTATTTTTAAAATTTAAATAAAGACACCAAATAAAGTTGGTTGTAAGTCCGCCCCATAATAAAACAACATAAGTCACATTGTTTTGGAACAACGGATTTGCACCATTTACGACAGCATGTTCTGCCATTGATTTTCCTGCTTCAATTCCATAATTAAAAAAAGAACTTAAAATTCCTGAAATTACGGCTACAGTTAAACCTTTTACTAAATTGAAGTCTTTATCCTTATCTTCATGACCGGTTGCAAAATCCTTTTCTTTCAGCATTCCTGCTTTTCCAGAAATCGCAATTCCAACCAAATACACCACAACTCCAAATAAAACCAGCTGTCCGCCAGGATTAGAAATCATATGAGTAAAGGAAATTTTACCTTCCGTTGGAACTATATCATAATATATAGAAGGAACTAAAGCTCCAAATGCAGAACAAAATCCTAATGTAATTGAGTTTCCTAAAGACATTCCTAGATAGCGAACGCCTAAACCATAAGTTAAACCACCAATTCCCCAAATCAATCCCATTAAAAAAGTAAAGTATTTTATTGATGGAGAAGCTGTTGCGATAATTTCGGTAAAATTTGGAATCGTTAAGTAAGCAGCCAATGGTGGAACAATCAGCCAAGAGAAAAATCCTCCTACCAGCCAATAGCTTTCCCAAGCCCAGTCTTTTACTTTCTTAAAAGGCATATAAAAACTACCAGAAGAAAATCCCCCGATAGAATGAAAAATGATTCCTAATAATGATTCCATATAGTGTTTTTGGTTTAAAGGTTAGGTTTGTTAGTAATTTGGTTTTGTAAAATAATAGAATGTAAAAAACAAAACTGTCCTGTACTATCCTTTATGCTTTTTCGTTTTTTTGTTAAAAAGTGAAGGTAATTAGAAATAACAGTCCGTAATTATTGGGGAAATAAATTTAAAATGGCTACTTTAGCAATCGATTTCGTAATTATTGAATCCGCATTTTGAGGAAATTTCAATAAATATAAAAAAAGTATTACAAGCCAAGTTGAAAATCTCTTTTTTTATAAAAAAACATTCTTAAAGAGTTTTTCTAATAAAAGTTATAATTAAAAAATCGTTCCGTTGAAATACGAGACAAGTTTCCCAGATACCATGATTAAACTTATTAAAATAGACGAAGATTCACGAGTTCCAAAGTATAAGCAAATTGTAGACTCTATTCTTCAGAACATCGCCAACGGAAATTTAAAAATCAATCAAAAAATTCCTTCTATCAACAGTTTTAGCGAAGAATTTTATATGTCTCGTGATACTGTGGAAAAGGCGTATAATATTTTAAAGGAAAGAAAAATTATTTCTTCTATTAGAGGAAAGGGCTATTATATTACAAGAACTAAACTAGAATCTAAAGTAAATATTTTGTTTTTGACAAATAAACTGAGTTCTTATAAAATGAAAACCTACAGCTCTTTTATCAATACTTTGGGAGCTAATGCACATGTTGACTTACAAATTTACCATTGTGACGAAACCTTGTTTCTTAATATTTTAGACAAATTTGAAGGTGCGTACGATTATTATGTAATTACAACTCACTTTAAAACAGACGAATTAAAACACTTAAGTTTTACTGATGAAGTGGTTAATGCTATTAAAAAAATTCCACAGGAAAAATTAGTTGTTTTAGATAATATCAAATTAGGAACCGGAGATGATGTTATTAAAATCTATCAAGACTTTGAAAATGACATTTACAATGCATTAAAAGAAGGACTTTCTAAAATAACCAAATACAAGAAATTGATTTTAGTTTATCCTGACAAAGCTGTCTATCCTTATCCGAGAAGAATATTGCACGGATTCAGAAAATTTTGTGTTGAACACGAAATCAACTTTGAGATTTTAAGCGAGGTTTATGACGATATGATTCTGAAAAAAGGAGACTTATTTATCACTATTGAAGAATCTGACTTAGTGAATTTAATGAAACAAATTCGTGATGAAGAGTTTATTCTAGGAAAAGAAATCGGCGTTATCTCTTATAATGATACCCCTCTAAAAGAATTATTAGGTATTACAGTAATGTCAACCGATTTTAATATTATGGGAGAAACAGCTGCTCGAATGATTTTGAATAAAGAGAAAGGGCAAATAAAAGTACCTTTTAATTTTATTGATAGAAATTCAATTTAAAGATGCAAAGTTACATAGGAGCAAAGTAACAAAGGTCTCTTCTCTTTGTCTTAAACTTTACTTTTTTTAGAGCATAAAAAAACCTCGTCGATTGACGAGGTTTTAGTTGTATTATTTTTTTGATTCTTCGATAGAAACTTTTCTAAACTCTTTTAAAAGTTTTTCAATTTCTAAAGTAGCTTTACGTGCTCTTGGACCTGCAGCTTTAATTCCTTTTTCAGTTAAAGATTCAGCTTCTGCTTTAAATGTGTCAATTTCGGCGTTGATTTTTACTAATAAATCTTTCATGCTTATATATTGTTAAATTAAGCCACAAAAATAAAAGTTTGTGTGATAGTTACAACAAAATTGCTGTTAAATTTAATGCAGTTTTTCACTCATTTTCTTTACAATAAATTGACTCTTCTTTTTTCGTGAGTGCCAGTAAACACAATTAATTAGAAATCAAACACTTATTTTAAAAATAAACTATTACATTTCATTTAGAGGCTTTATAGAAAGTATCGTAAACATGGGAAATAATAAAAGATTTCATTAGCAACCGCTCCCTTTTCTTACAATTTCATTAAGAAAAAATGACTCAGATAGGAGAAAATTAATCGAAAAACATCTAACTCAGATAGACATAAAAAAAAATATTGTCCTTAATAAGACTTTTATCAATCTTCTTATTGAAAGATTCAAGACAATCTATTATTAAAGTCAATAGATAAAAATCAAAAAACTTTATTTAACTAGATCCCAGCAATCAAAAAAAAGAAAGCAGGATAAGAAAAAATCCTTATCCTGCATTTCATGGCGTACTATTAGTCAAAATAGATACATAGAAAAATATAAAAAATAAAATAATTACATTAAATAATACATTGCTTTATAATATTCAGGAAATTTTGCTTGCATAAAATTTAACTGCTGTAAAGAGATTCTATCATTTCTAAAGTCCAATTTCTTCTTAAAGAATGTTTTTACCTCTTTAAAAATTTCTCGACTAGTTTTAGATTCGTCAAACAAAATCAAATTATTGATCATTTCTAAAAACGAAAGGCTCGTAAAGAAATGCTTATCAAATAAACAAACTAAAATGTTTTCGTTTTTATTTTCCTCTTGCAAGAAACCAAGCAATTCTTTTTTTTCATATACAACATAAACAATACGGTCATATTGTTTAATCTTGTCTTCACTATGATCAAAAAAGGATTTTTCAAAAAAATCAAAATCAGCTTTTAGCCTTCTTTTAAACATTTTCAAAAAGATCCCTTTATTATCTCGTACTAAAACTCGCTCCTTTTCCATTTTCATTTTTTTTAAGATCCACAATGAATATTTTGTCCTAACAACAAATAAGTAAGAACATTGTAAAATTAGATCTATAATTTTATTAATATAACCCACAAAAAGTCATAAAATGGCAACTTTAAGGTATTTTTTAATCTATCAAATAATAAAAACTAAAGACTTAAACTTTAATAATAGGAATAACATTTTTTTCAACAAATGAAAGCAACTCATCTATTTTTCTGGAATCACTATCTTTTTTCGAGATAGAAATTATATAACTGTTTTGTTCTTTAACATAGAAAAACAAAAAATTTTTGGTCAAAATAACTTTTTCAATTTTGGACCACTTATGAGTTAATTCTCCCAATGGTGATTTGACACAAATATCAGAATAAGTAAAAGTGAGTTTGTATCTATTAGGAAATTTATCAAGTCTCATTAATTTCTTAATCCATTTAAAGACTGTTTTGGATATAATGTCAATAAATGAAAACTGAATTATTACAAAAGCAACAACGAGAAATAAGCTTCTTAGCAACCAATCAAAAAAATCTGTTTCTACAGTATAATCAACAAAAATCACAAACATTAAGACAGCAAGAAAGCAATATACAATTCGCTCTCTTAATAAATGTTTAAAATACATTTTGTTAAGTTTTTTTACTTCAGAAATATTCAATTGAAACTCTAATGAAAAACTAGCAGTGGTCATATTTTTTGTTTTCAGCTTATTATTCTAATAGGCAAAAGTATTTCATCAAGTCACTTTTTTAGAGATCTATAAGTTTTTAAACTATCAAAATAAGACTTAATTAAGGACCTAAAAACAATAATGGAAGAGTCATAAAATTAACCTATGAAAAAAACGGTATTATTTGCCACTTTTTTACACAAAACTTCTTATTAAAACTACCCTTAAAAGTCATAAAAACAATAAAATAAGGTTAAACAAAAGAACATATATCATTTATTATCAAGCAGTTAAGTTTTAACTTTCTTTTGAATTTATCTCCAAAATATTTATTTACTTTTGAGCCAAATTCAAAATAAAAAAATAAACATTTTCTCACAATGAACCTGCAATTAACAGAGGAAAATCTTAAAGAAAAAATTAAAGAACTTACCTGTCTATATGAAATTTCTAAGATCATTTCGAAATCCACATCCATCCACATTCAAACTCTTTATGAAATTATACTGAGTGCTAAAAATGCTTGGCATTTTAACTTAGATGCCATTGTAGAACTTCATGTAGCAAATTATCATTTATCAACATCCGAACAGAATGAAAATAGTGTTTTTCAATCAAGTCTCATAAAAGTTAAGAATGAAGATGTTGGTCATATTAAGGTTCATTATCCGACTACAAGATACTCTGAAAAAGATTTTCAAGAAGACGAACAAAAACTATTAGATACAATTGCAATAGAAATAGGAAACTATATTGAAAAATATCAAACCTTAGAAAGAAAAGCCGTTTTAAGAAGAATGTTAGAACGCATGGAACGCTTAACGCTTCTTGGTGAAATGACAGCTGGAATTGCGCATGAATTAAATACACCATTAGGAAACATCCTAGGTTTTGCAGAGCTAATAAAGGATCATAATAAAAATCCTGATATTGATTCGGATATTTCGATTGTAATAAATTCTGTTATTTATTCCAGAGAAATAGTCAAAAAACTAATGTATTTCTCTTGTGAAATGCCTCAGAAATTAGAATTGCAAGAAATAAAACCAATTATTCTGTTTGCTTTATCCTTTTTAAAATCAAACTTTCAGAAAAAAGGAATTAAAAGTGAATTAATTATTAAAAATGATAATATTGTTGCAAAAGTAGATTCTGTTCAAATTACTCAAGTTTTATTCAATTTACTTATAAATGCTATCTACGCCTCACCAGAAAAAAGCACAATTAAAATTACAGTAGACAGTGATGATTTTAATTTATTTCTAAAAATAGAAGATCAAGGAACTGGTATACCAGAAGATATTAAAGAAAAAATATTCGAACCTTTTTTTTCGACAAAACCAGTTAATTATGGCTGTGGTTTAGGCTTGAGTGTTGTGCACGGAATAATTAAAAATCATAACGGAGAGATTGTGCAGCAAGATAATTTTCCTGCTGGAACCATTTTTACAATTAAAATACCTTTAATATAATGACAAAATGACCTCTAGAAAAGAAAACATACTTATTGTCGATGATAACACTGATATGCTTGATTTAATTCAAAGACAATTAAAAGCTTTAAATTTTCGAACTTATAAAGCTTCTTCAGTTACAGAAGCTATTGAGGTTTTAAAACTATCTACCATAGATCTTTTAATAACAGATATCAATATGCCAGATATTAATGGGATTGAACTAATAAAGTATACAGAAGAACATTATCCTTTGGTACCAAAACTTGTGGTTTCTGGCATCCCATCTGTTCATACTGTTGTCAATGCTATTAAATCTGGCGCATTAGAGTATTTAACCAAGCCTTTTACCAGTGATGAAATGCATAAGGCAATAGTAAGATCGCTTCTAAAAGCTAATCATTCTCAAAAAAAATCTAATCATTTTGAATATAATAAAAATGGAAATTCATATGATAAAATAATTGGCCATTCAAGTCAATTTAAAGATAATATTGAAATTATAAAACGTGTAAAAGATACTAAAGCCAATATATTGATTGAAGGAGAAAGCGGCACTGGAAAAGAATTAATTGCAAGAGCCATACACTATACGGGAAAATTTGCCGATAAACCATTTATTGCAATAAACTGTGGAGGTATCCCAGAAAATTTAATTGAATCTGAATTATTTGGACATTTAAAAGGAGCTTTTACAGGGGCATCAGAAAATCGAATTGGTTTATTTCAGGCAGCCAATGGCGGTACAATATTTTTAGATGAAATCGGAAATGCACCTTTAATGGTACAGATAAAACTTCTTAGAGTTTTACAAGAGAAAGAAATTCTAAGAATTGGTTCAAACAAACCAGAAAAGATTGATGTAAGAGTAATATCAGCTACAAACTGTGATCTTGAAGAAATGATCTCGAAAGGTTTTTTTAGACAGGATCTATACTATCGTATTAATATTATCAATATAAAAACTGCAGCTTTAAGAGATCGCAAAGAAGATATACCGCTACTTATAAATGCCTTTATTGAAAAATATACCAACGAGTATAACAAACCAAATATAAAAGTAAATGAAAAAGTTTTAGAGGTTTTGTTAAGATATAACTGGCCTGGAAACATAAGAGAACTAGAAAACATCATACAACGCATGGTAATACTTAGTGATGACACCATAAGCCTTTCCCAAGTTCCAGATCACTTAAAATATCATATTTCTAGTTCGAGTGATATTTTCAAATCTTTAAAAGAATATGAAAAAGAACAAATCGTAAAAGTTTTACTATCTGTAAACAACAACAAAACAAAAGCGGCTCAGATTTTACAAATTGATCGAAAAACATTAAATCAAAAAATGAAATAAAAAATCGAGGAATTATTCCCATTTAGAGTATAAATTCCCAGCTGTTATACTGTCTGCTTTTTTAACACTAAAAATTAAGCAATTGATTCTCAACCAATAATCAAAAATAAAAATTTCAGGCATACCATTTGTCTCCAATAAGTTAAATAAACAACAAAATAAGACTAATCTTACTTTTAAAAAAGTAATGTTAATTAGAATCCTGAGAATTCAATTAAAGCAACCAAATAAAAAACAAAATTTTAACATACTGTTTAACAGTAAATTAAAAAATACTAACTTTATATAGATAAATAATACTTCCTATGAAAACAATTGAACATTTTTATAGTGCAGATTTAGATTGGGTGCAAAATTTGGCTGACCAATTTGGTGGAGAAGTAAAGGAAAGTTTTATAGTAATTCCTGAGGACATTCAAACTGGCACCCGATATTTCTTAAAATGCGATGAAGGAATTATCGCATACTATATTGATGTTGAATATAAAAAGGAATTACATTTAATACAGCGAAATAGCAACCCTAATTTTGTTGGCTACTATTACAACCTTACAGAAGGTAATGCTACCGTTTCTGGCCCCGATTTTATGTATAACGTCACTAAATGGCAATACAATTTATCTGTAATTGATGGAGCATTGTCTTCAGATTACCATGTAACAAGGGGCAGCAAGACTTTTGCTCTTTGCATATTCATTAGAAAAGATATTATTGAATCTTTTGCTATTAAAAATAATATCTTCTTACCCGATATTGATAAAATCATTAACCCCAAATTAAATACAATTGTTCGTTTTGACAGAATGAGTGATGATAGCCTTCATATTCTTGATGATTTGCGAAAAGTAAAAGTGGGCGGCCCCATTTTTGACTTATACCTTACAGGAAGCGTTCATATGCTTATTGCCAATTATTTAAAAAAAATAGCCACAAAACGTATCATTATACAAACAGTTAATCAACAGGATCTGGCGACTATTATTTCTATACAAATGTATTTAACAGCACATTTGGAAGATCATTTTCCGAGTATAAAACAATTGGCAAACAAAGCAAACATGTCTGAGTCTAAGTTTAAAAGTTTGTTTACTAAAATTACAGGTAACACTCCAAATGTATATTTTGTCGAAAATAAATTATTACTCGCCAAAGAGCTCCTTGAAGCCAAAGAATTATCAATCTCCCAAATTGCTGATAAACTTCATTTTACAAATAACTCATATTTCGCTTCGAAATTTAAGGAATATTTTGGGCTGTCACCAAAAGCGTTTGTCAAAGAATTATAAAACAGTTTCAAATACCACTTTTAAAGAACTATAGATTCTATGAAAAAAATATCGCATTATTACAGTCTAACTCCTGAGTGGATGCCACAGCTTGCTAAACAATCTGGTGGAAAAATGATAGGTGATAAAATAATTACTTTTCCAAAAAAGATTGGAAATGGTCATTGCTATTTTTCTGAAGTTACTCCAAATATATCAGTAGTTTTTATGGATGTTTTTTTAAATAATCCCTTAAAAATACATCGCCAAAAATCAGATCACGAGTTGTATATTTTTCACTTTGATCTAAGTGAACACATCAATTTAATTAAGATTAACAATCACGATTATGAGATTGGGTCCTATGATAAATTAGATTTAGCCATAATTGATAATCAAATTGAAAGTTCTTATAAACCTGCTTTAAAAGAAAGAACTTTTGCATTGAGGATATTAGTTGACAAAAAAATGCTAGCAGACTTCATTTCGAAATACCCTGAAATAGAATATAAAGGCAGTCTCAACGATAGAGTTGGCAAGGAAATGTTTTATCACTATGGAAACATTGATAGTAACAGTATACTGCTATTACAATCTCTTAAGACCAAATCAATTCATGATCTATCTTTTGAATCTTTTTTAAAAGGCATTACACTAAAACTTCTTGGTAATTTCTTTAGCAAATTTTATGATATCGATAAAAAGAAAAACAATCTAACTCAGGCAGAAAGCGATGCT
Source organism: Flavobacterium quisquiliarum (assembly GCF_019308285.1). Lineage (GTDB taxonomy): Bacteria > Bacteroidota > Bacteroidia > Flavobacteriales > Flavobacteriaceae > Flavobacterium > Flavobacterium quisquiliarum. The sequence goes on along the minus strand of NZ_WWEM01000020.1, from coordinate 18,771 downwards.
ATAAATAAGACAAAAAAATACATGCTTTCTAATTTATACAGTCCCTTTCCTTCTGTTATATTTCTAGCTTCGATGGCAGGAATGTCTGAATCAAAATATAAAATGGCTTTTAAAGAAAATACAGATACGACGCCTAATAATTTCTTCATTCAGGAAAAAATGAACCTTGCCAAAGAACTTTTAAAAAGTGGCGAATATCATTCACTTACAGAAGTAATGTATGAATTAAGCTATAGTAAATTAAGTTATTTTTCATCTAAATACTTTGAATTATTCAAACATAAACCAATGGATGATTTTATTAAAAAAAGCATATTAAAAAATCAACACTGATATTTTTAAGATCCGATTTTCTTAAAATAATAAGACCGAAAAAGATATCTTTGTAAATCGCCATTGCGTTTAATTATGCATCAAGCAACTTAGATAATTTTCCAAAAATATATTTTCATTTTAAATTATTATCTTGATTTATTACAAATTCTAAAAGTATTTTCTTTAGATAATTAAAGTAATTTATACTTTTTTAAAAATCAAATTAGTAACAAATGGACTATATAATTTTTGAAGAATTTCTTTGTCCTTTGCCTGTTTATAATATATAATCTTTTCTTCTTTATTATTTACACCACCAGGCGAACAGGGACAAAAATTAGTCGTTATTACAGTGCATAAAAAGTTAAACACACCTTTATTATATATTTTGTTATAAATTAGCCCTTTCTGAAGTCCTGCTTCATTGATTTCTAAACTACCAAGGTCTTCTTCCTCTTTTTTATAAAAATCACATACACTAATACTATAATTCGTTAAAAGCTTTACATCATAACTTTTAAGTTTTTTGTTTTGATCTATATTAATTTCAAGATATGTTTTAACTAATTTTTCAATATCAAGTTTTCCTTCAATTTTAATTTTTACATTCTCATAGGATTTATATACTGGTTGAAAAAGTATTGAAACCTTATTAATTTTTTTTCCTAATATATTATAAAAAAACTTGTCTAAAAGATTTTCACTTTCTTCTAATGTGACATGATTGTTATTTTCTTCTCCTGTCGAAACTAATTTAATTACAATATTGTAAAAACCATCAATAGGTTCATCAGTATGGTTGTTAAAATATAAACATCCAAAATTTTCAATAAAAACCGTAAATTCCCAGAACTCATTATAATTTATAAAGTTTTTTGCGATTTGTATTGCATCGTCTTTTACTCCATTAGAATCTCTATTATAGGCAAGCCAATAATTTCCCTTTCCTTTGTATTGCGATATTGTTTCAAGGGTATAAATAGGTATAATCTCGTTGTCTTTAACCTTTATTCTATTTGTTTGAGATAATTTTATTATTAAATTATATAATCGAGGGGTTAATTTTAGTGCTTTGAGTATAGTCTTATTTTTTGAAAAATCGTTTTCAATTGTAAACTGTTCATCTCCTTTTACTATTTTATTTTCTTTCTGGTTTACAGAGAAATATTGTAATAAAAGTCTTTGCCTATTAATTCTTTTTAATTGATAACTGGTAGTTTTAATGGCTTTTTCTAATACTTCCTCTAATTGTTTAAGAGAAAAGACCTCGTAATCTGAATAATAATTTGGATCCTCTGAATAGTTTTTATGATATATATCTATTCCGTATACTACTCCCATATTCTTTTTTTTTAATCTAACTTTTTCCTAGAAACTTTTTCAAATAATTGTTTTTATTAATTATTTCAAAGTTCTTTTTCTAGATAACCAATTAGAGTAAAATTTAGTAACAACCCTTTTTATATAATTTATTCAACAATGCTAATACTAATCTTTTTAAGCTTGCAATAAATCATCTTTTTTCCAAAAAAAGAACACTATAAAACTACACTAGTGGTAAAATTTAATTATCTATCAAAAGTTATAATTATATCAGAATAAGGTTTTATATCATAAGTTATAAATTTTGAGTATTTTACAATATATTAAGAAGGATTTTTTTGTTCGATTAACCACGGGTTTCTAAAAATCTGCTAACAACCTTTCAAAGTTAGTATACACTTCAATTTACAAGTTAAATGCACCTCTATTTAATTCCTTTTTTAAGTTTAACTAGTAATGCATCATCTATTTCTTTTATTTGATTAATTACAATCTGAGCAATTTTTGTAGCACCTAATAATGAAAGATGTGTATCATCTGCTTTGTCTTTATCATAATAGGCATTTTCTCCTGCCTTGAAATGAAGGTGAAGCTGTTTCGATTTTTCTGGTCCATAGGACTGTTCCAGTAATTCTGTATAATACTCCAAATCAATAAAAGGGACTTTATACTCTTGGGCAACTAAACGAGTTTCTAAAGGATAATCGCCATGTGTTGGCACTAATACTCCTTTCTCATTAAAATTGCGTCTCGCAATAGAACTTAATAGTATCGGAATTGCTCCTTTTTCCCTACTCTCTTTTACAAAACGGATTAAATTGTGCCTATATGCTGTATGCGGATTTGTATAGCGTAAAGAGTCTTCTATTTTGGCATCATTATGTCCGAATTCAATAAAAACATAATCTCCTTTTTTAAGTTTATTATAAATCGAATCCCAACGTTTTTCGTTGATAAAACTTTTGGTACTTCTTCCGTTTACTGCTTTATTTACCACTACGATATCATCTTTAAAAAAAGATTGCAACACTTGTGCCCAGCCATGTTCTGGGTTACGATCTGGATCTTTTTTATTGGCCATTGTAGAATCTCCAATACAATACAGGGATGTTTTTTGGGCAAAGCTTAATGATGTTATTAGAAATGCTAAGAGAATGTATTTTTTCATTTTGTTTGTTGTTTTTGGTTTATTGTTGTTGTTCGTGGTCTAACCACAAAGGACGCAAAGTTTTATTTTTCGTAAAACTTTATCGATATTCATTGTGTGGAAGCACTCTGGTGCTTCTCTACAAAAGAAACCTTATTACTTTGTGCCTTTATTTAATTTAAACTCAGAGAAAATTATCTAAAGCTTTGCGAACTTTGTATTTTCTTTGTTTGCTTTGGGGTTAAAAATCAATTCTTTGAAACTGCTGTAGGCACTGTTGCTCTTTGTCCTATAAAAATATCTGTCATTAAAACATTTTCTGCGTTTTCATTTGATAATGCATTTTTCGCTTCTTTAATCTCGATATTTTTCAATGATATATTTTGTATCTTTTTGTCTGCAAATCCTTGTATAACAATTCCAGATTCAGAAGCTTTATTGCAGCTGATATTTGAAAAATGCACATTAGATATATCCGATTGATAGCCATTCCCTTCTCCATGATAATTTGATGTGATATACAAACAGTCTTCTACTTGGTCTAATTGAATATTGTGAACAAATATATTTTTAATATATCCTCCGCGATCAGCGTTTGTTTTTAGATAAATTCCTCTTTTTAAATAACCTGCTGTTTTACAATTTTCTACAAAAACATTTTGAACTCCAGCCGACATTTCACTGCCAATTACGACTCCATGAAGTCCTTTGAAATTGCAATTTCTTATTACAATATTTTCGCTTGGCGTTGCTGTATTGGCTCGTCCTTCATGATCTCTTCCTGCTTTTATGGCTACATTATCGTCTCCGTTATCAAAGTTGACATTTTCTATTAAAACGTCTTTTGCATATTCAGGATCTATTCCGTCATTATTATGATTCAACGATTTATAGCTGATGCCACGAATTGTGATGCTTTGAGATTTTAATAAATGAAGGCACCAAAATGGCGAATTTTCAATTCTAATATTTTCGACCAAAACATTCTTGCAATTTAAAAACTGAATCATCTGCGGTCTCAAAAAATAGCCTTCTCCAAATTTTCTGCTTTCAATTGGAGCATTAGCATGATTCATTTCACGGCTAAGATTTTTACCTTCTCCTTCTTTTGCTTTAAATGTTTTCCATGTTTTTCCTCCTTCTCCATCAATTGTTCCTTCTCCAGTAATGGCAATGTTACTACAATTATTAGCATAAATTAGTGGACTATAATTATACAACATTGTACCTTCCCAGCTTGTTAAAACCAATGGCAGATAATCTTTTGGATTGTCGCTGAATTTGATTTTGGCTCCTTTCTCCATTTTCAAATTAACATTACTCACAAAATGAATCGGGCCGTTGATTTTATAAATTCCTTTCGGAACTATTATCGTTCCTCCATTATTCTTTTTGCATAAGGCCATTGCTTTGTCAAAAACCTTTTTGTTATCAGTAATGGAATCCCCCTTTGCACCAAGTTTTATCACATTTACCTGATAGGAAGGAAATACAGGCAACTTAATTCTGTTGACTATAGCATCTACCTTAGCAGATGGGAAATCGCTGTTTTGTGAAAACGATACCCAAGAAAGGAGTAATAGAAATAAATATTTAATATTCATGTTTTTTTAGTTTTCAGTCGCAGTTTTCAGTCGCAGTCTGTACTGAAAACCGAGACTGTAAGAAGTAATCTAATTTAAATACCAATTTGCAATTTTATCCTTCAAAATATTATTTATAGAATATTGTCCTGCTTCTTTTTTTGAAAGCTGGTGTGACCATTTCACTCTTTTAGATGGTTGAAAACCTTCTCCTGTACAATTGTATTCTGCGTAAAAGCTATTTTTTTCGGCTTCTGGCTTAGACCAGTTTTCCCAACCTTCAGGTTTAATTTGATTCCCCATTTCGCAGTTTATGAAAACCGTTTTGGCATAAATACGCCAAGGCCTGCCTAAATAAACATCTTTAGCATCTGGGTTTGCTGTTAGTTTACAGTTTTTAAAAACAAAACCAAAAGCTGTTCCTGCTGGAGTTGAAGCCGCAGTTATATAAGAACTTTTAATACTGTGTATGATGCAGTTTTCAAATAAGGCTGTTGCGCCTCCAAAAATAAAATCTGTTGTTCCTTCTATATAACAATCCTTGAAATATTGTTTTGCTTCTTTTCCAGATAAATATAAAGTATCTTGATTTCCTAAAAGATTACAGTTTATAATTTTAGCACGATTTCCAATAACAGATAATGCAATTGCCTGTCCACGTTCTCCTGAGGCATTTTTAATAGTTAAATTAGATGCTGTAAAATCATCACCTTCAACTAAAAGTGTAGAAGTATAAAATGTACTGTTTCTCCCTAACGCTATTTTTGAAAAATTATCATCAAAGGTAATAATGGTATTTTCTTTACTTTCTCCTTTTAGGATTACATTGTTGTTCCATTCTGGAATACGGACTTTTTCATTATAAATTCCATTTTTCACATAAATGGTGACTTTTTCATAAGGAAAAGCTGGAGTTGCATAAACGGCATCTTGAATTTTAGTATAATCGCCTGAACCATCTTGTGCCACTGTAATATAGTTTACATTTTTTTTCTCCGCAGCGCCTACTTTGGTTCCGTTTTTAACAGCCCAGTCTGGAAATCGTTTTAAAACTTCTTTTGGAGCATCTGAGTACCATGAATAACCATTTCTGCGTTCTGATCCAATTTGATCTATTGATTTCTTTTTTATTCCGTCACGATCACAAAAGAAAGGTTCATTCGTTTCCAAATCCATAAATCGGGCCCATATTGGGCCTCCATTTACGACTGGAATCATTTTTTTATCTATAATTTTTCCTGCGTCGTTTAAAACTCTCTTTTCTTCTAAATTGGTGATTTTTGTTTTTTCAAACCATTCGACAGCACTTTTTACTGCGGTCACAATTTCTCTTGAAGGTTTGTCTATTGACATTAACAGCAATACAATTTTTGCCGATTCTGAACCGCTTAATGAAGCCAATTCAAAAGCTCTTGCATTTGCTGGAGCAAGTGTAGTTTCATCGTGTTGCGCACACCATGCTGTTAATACACCATTTTGTTTGTATTGTGTTTTTAAGACACAATCGATCCCTTTATCAAATGATTTTTTACATTTATCAACTATTTCTTTTGATGGCTTTATGCTGTAATAATCTGTTTCGTCTGCGACGGCTTTTATTACATTCATAATATTAACCATCGAATCATCATTGTAAGTGATATGTGTATAATATCCTTTTTTTAACGGATAAAACTGTGGCCATCCGCCATTTGGATATTGCGCTTCCAACAAATAATTCAATCCTTTTAGAAAAGACTCTTTATAACGTTCATCTTTTATCTGAGCATACATTTTGGACATGAAAAGCATTTCCTGACAAGTTGCTCCATTGTCTGTTGTTGTCTCAACAGCTGTTTTTTTTAATGCAATTAAATCTTTTTTCTGTTTTTCAGTCAGTTCCTCCTGCATTTGAATATTTTTGGGCCAGCCTCCAATATCTCTTTGGTACAGTAAAACATTTTCTGCAATTCTTTTCGCTTCATCTGATCCAAACCAAACTACTTCGTTTTTACGAATAATTTCTGGCCATCTTTTATAAGTATTCTGAGATTTTACAGCAAAACTGCAAAAACATAAAAAAAGAATTATTTGTTTTTTAAACTTCATCATTTCGTTTTTAATTCGTTACTCTAAACCAATCTACGGCTACATTTCCAGAATCATTTTTCACTTCTTCACCTAAGGCAAAAAGTCCCACTTTAGCCCCAATCCATTTTCCTTCTCTTGCTCTAAATTCAGTTCCTATTGGCTGATAATTTTTATCATCTAAACTATAGAAGAAGTTACAGATAGCACCTTTCTTGATTTTTACTCTCAAATAAATGGTATTGTTTTCTATTAATACTGGTTTTGTTTCTGTTTCTGAAATTGTGTTTGCAAAAGTTCCTGTTTTCTGATTCAGATATAATTTTCCGTTATCACTTTTAAAACTGAGTGCACTGTAATCTAATCCCATAATAATTAAACCCGTTGATTCCCCATTTAATCTCGAATTAAAAGTCAGCTTTGTTGTTACTGTAAATTCTTCTGCTGGGAATTTTTGCAATAGTAAATTTGGAGCATTAAAAATGTTCTTCGTTGTAGTGTTGCAAAACAAATTCAGATAACCTAAACTTGTTGGAAATCCAAAATTAATTTGTTTGTTTGCCTGCCATTGCCATTGCAGTCCTAATTTAGGTTCGTTAAATTCATCTGAAGTTTCAGGTACTTCTATTGGATATTTTTTACCAACATTGGGTTTCTTATGAGTAGTAACAGGTTCGCCGATTCCGTTTTTATCAAAATCCTCTCCCATAACCGGCCAATCGTTTACCCATTTCATAGGCTGTAAATGAACAATTCTTCCATAAGCTCCTTTATCCTGAAAATGAAAAAACCAGTCTTCTCCTGTTTGAGTTGTTACCCAAGCACCTTGATGCGGACCATTTATAGTTGTAGAACCCTGTTCCAAAATCTTTTTCTTTTCATACGGTCCAAAAACATTTTTAGATCTTAAAACTGTTTGCCAGCCTGTTGGCACGCCACCAGAAGGAGCAAAAATATAGTAATAATTATTTCGTTTGTAAAATTTGGGGCCTTCTATTGTTTCTTCTCCTTGATGTCCGTCAATTACCATAACTTCGTCATTGTTTATAAATGTACCATCTGAATTCATAGTACAAACAACCAATAAACTTTTAATTTGTGCTCGGCTTCCTGCAAAAGCATGCGTCATATAATTTTTACCATCGGTATCCCAAAGTGGACTTGGATCAATAAGTCCTTTTCCTGCTTTTACTAAAAGAGGTTCAGACCAAGGCCCTTCTGCTTTTTTGGCTTTAATCATATAAATTCCAAAATCAGGATCTGGGTAATAAATATAAAATTCATTTTTATGATAAGTAATACTTGGTGCCCAAACCCCATTTCCGTGCTGCACTTTATCAAAAGTTTCATAAGGTGGCTGTTTAAGTAATGCATGTCCAACAAGTTTCCAGTTTACCAAATCTTTAGAATGTAAAATGGGTAAACCTGGAATACAATTAAATGAAGAAGCTGTCATATAATAATCATCGCCTACACGTATAACATCAGGATCAGAATAATCAGCATGAAGAATTGGATTTGTGTAGGTTCCGTCACCATTATCAGACACCCAGACTTGCGCTGTACTTTTCTGAAAGAAAAAAATGGAAAGCAGTAAAAGGATGATTTTTATATTTTTCATTTTAAAAGTAGTTAGTTTATAAAAGACCTAACAAATTTTAAAATCTGTTAGGTCCATAATTAACAATTGAATTATCAATTAAAAAACTATCTATTCAATTCTAAAGCTGCCAAAATAAAAGGACCAGTAGCTTTAGGATCGTTGTCTTTTTTCTTTTCGTTTACATAATATTCGTAAGATCCGTCTCGGTATGGAGTTCCTCCTAAACCTGCAACCTGACAGCAATTTGTTAATGTGATACCGCCATCTTCGTCTACTTTTTTGATTAAAACTGTAGTTAATCCGTCAAAAGCTTTGTTGGCCGCTTTTTTAAATTTAGCTGGCAAATATCCTTTGTTTGCTCCTTTTGCAAAAGCATAAGAGAACATAGCCGAACCAGAGGCTTCTAAATAATTTCCTTTTTCACCGGCTTTGTCTGTTACTTGATACCATAAACCAGATTTGTCTTGAAATTTAAGTAACGCTTCAGAAGAATTGTTTAAATATTGAATCAATTCTTTTCTTTTTGGATGATCTTTCGGCATGTAATCTAAAACATCAACTAAAGCCATTACGTACCAGCCTAAAGATCTAGACCAAAAGTTTGGTGAATTTCCTGTTTCTTTATTTGCCCAAGGCATTTGTTTGCTTTCGTCCCATCCGTGGTACAATAATCCCGTTTTTGGGTCTGTCGCTTTCAGCTGAATCAATTCAAACTGTTTTGCGATATCATCAAAGCTCTTTCCGTTTTCAAATTTAGCCGTATATTCTGCATAGAAAGGCTCTCCCATATACAAACCATCTAACCACATTTGATTTGGATAGATTTGTTTGTGCCAAAATCCACCGCTTGGTGTTCTTGGCTGTTCTGTAATCTGCTTACGAATTAATTGTAATGCTTTTAAGTATTTTTCTTCTTTTGAGTAAGCATAAACATCAAAAAGCAAACGTCCTGGAAGTACTAAATCGATATTAAATTTATCAAACTCATAGGTATTGATGCTTCCGTCTGCTTGTACCAGTTGATCCACATAACCTCTTACATAAGCTTTGTATCTAGGATCTGGATTTTTTTTGTACAATTCTTCAATTGAATGCAGCACTAAAGCATGAACATAATCCCACTTTGGTTTCTTAGCATCATCAAGCATATACGATTCTGGATGACGTTTCATTAATGTCAAAGCCATTTTATCAGACCATTTTGCACTCTTTGCAATTATAATATCTTTTTTTGCTGGCTCCTGAGAAGTTACTTTACAACTTGTAATCGTCATAACGCAGATCATCAAAACTGACATCCAATAACTGTGCTTTCTATTATTTTTCATTTCAAAATATATTTAAATTCTATTATTTATTCAATTCTATTGCAGCTAAGAAAAAGGCTCCAAGACCTATTGCCCCATTATCTCTAGGTTTTGAGGTAAGATAATATTCATTTGTTCCATCACGAAAAGGCTTTCCTCCTAACCCAATGTTCGATGAAACATTTAAAACATTTACTTCTCCCTTTTTATCCACTTTTATAAACTCTTTTATAAAGTTGTCAAAAGATTTTTTAGCTTTTACTTTATAACTTCCGCCCAAATATCCTTTATTTACTCCTTTTACAAGAGCATAAATAATCATACCGGAAGCCGATGGCTCAACATAATTTCCAAACTTTTCTGGTTTATCAGCTACCTGATACCATAGACCAGATTCGCTTTTATACTGATTTACATTCTTTGCAATCTGATTTAGATACCCAACCAGAACTTTATATTTTGGATGTGACTTTGGGAAATAATCCAATGTCTCTACCAATGCCACCATATACCATCCAATTCCTCTTCCCCAAATTGTCGGAGAAGTTCCTGTTTGTTTGTCAGCCCAGCCAATTTCTTTACTTTCGTCCCAAGCCTGATAAACTAAACCTGTTTTTTGGTCTACAAGATGATTTTGCGCTAATTCAAATTGTTTTGCAATATCGTCTAGACTCTTTCCTTTTTCATATTTAACAGTGAACTGAGTGTAAAATGGTTCAGCCATATATAAACCGTCAATCCAAATTTGATTTGGGTAAATCTGTTTGTGCCAAAATCCTCCACTAGCTGTTCTAGGCTGTGTTTCTAATTGTGTTCTTAACTTTCCAATTATCTCAAAATAGCGTAAATCTTTCGTGATATCATATAGATTAAACAGCAGTTTTCCAGGATTTAGATAATCAATATTATATTCTTTTATATCATATTTTTTTATGTTTCCAGTGCTGTCAATCATTTCATCAACATACTCTTTGATATAATTAAGGTATTTTTGATTGTTTGTTTTTTGATATAATTTTTCAAAACCAGACAATACAAATCCCATTTTATAATCCCATTTTGGCTTATCATTTCCGTCCAGCTGCCAAGCCTGTGGATATCTGTTTAAGATCGTAAGAGCCATTCTCTCCGACCATTTTAAATCGTAAGAAATAGCAGTCTTTCCTAATTCATTTTGATTTTGAGCTATTGTTTTAAAACCTAAAAAAAATAATAAGACAATTGCCGTTTTAAGATTAATCTTTGTAAGTAGAGATTTACACATAATTTTTACTGGTTTAGATTTTTATTCTAAATTACTTAAAAATTTTATCTAAAAATCCTACAATATACGAAATTGTCTGTCCAAACCAAGGTTCATAAAACCAAAAGGAATGAGGAGAATCTGCAATCGTATGTACTTCATTATAAATCTTATATTCATTCAAAATTTTAATCATATCGTCTCTTCCCGCATGAAATCTTGGAATACTACTGCAGATATACAATGTTGGTGGCGTATTTTTATCGGTATGACTTAAAGCAGAAGCATTTTTCCAGTTTTCAGGAATCTCATTTGATTTACCGCCTAACCAAAATGCAGCCACTTCTCCTTCTGTAGATTCTGGGTGTTTCATTGCCAAAACTCCATCTACATCTATGATTGCATTTACTTTTGATGATGATTTACTTTTAAAACTCTTGTCTTCGAAAATTGGATTATTGTTTGTGGTCCCAATTAAAGCTGCCATCTGTCCTCCAGCTGAACAACCTAAAACGGCTATTTTTTTAGGATCTACATTAAATTTTGAAGCATTGTCTTTGATAAATTTTATAGCATTTTTTACATCAATAACTCCAGTCGGGTATTTTGCTTCCAATGACAATCTGTATTCAATAGAAAAAGTGGTATATCCTTTTGCCGCAATTTCTTTTCCCATAAACTGCATTTGATCTTTATTTCCAGATCTCCATCCTCCTCCATGAATCATAATTACAGCTGGATTTTTTTTCTGTTTTTTATTGACAAAGGCATCAAAATGAAGTACTCTCTCTTTTTCTTTATTATAAATTAAATCAAACATTTCCTGAACATCTGGATTTGGTTTAACCTCTGGAATGGTAATAAAAGGATGTTTCTTAATTAATTTAGCATAAGTGCTTTTTATAGTATAAGAGGAGTCAATCTGATATTGCTGGCTCTGTGCCACAACAACATAAAAAAACACCACTAAAATTAACTTCAATTTCTGCATTTTCATTTTTATTTTTCGGTTAAGAAAGGAGCTTAACAGCAGTTAAACTCCTTTTTAACTCCTTCAAAAAACAATACTCTCAAAAAATCTTCAAATTACTAATTACCAATTTTGAGAAAATCTTATTTTACAGATTCCACTTTTTTACCATTAACATAGGTATCTATAAAGTTTATATTTTTTACATTTTTCAATAAGTAAAGCGAATCTACTTTTTGAATTTTTACATTTTTCAATGTGATGTTTTCAACTGGTGATTCGGCATAGCCATCTGCCCAAACGCTGTATTTCCCACCATTTTTCACATTGACATTTTCTAAACTCACATTTCTTATTGTTGGAATGAAATTTCCCGTCTGAGATCCGTAAACATTATAAAACATGTTCAATTTTAAAACACATTCTTTTACAGTACCTACTTCAAGATTTCGAACAAAAATATTTTCAATAACGCCACCTCTTTTTGAATTGGTTTTGATACGAATGGCACGATCTAAATTCGGACTGTCCATCACACAGTTTTCAACAAAAACATTATTTACGCCTGCAGAAATTTCGCTTCCTATTACAACGCCGCCATGACCATCAATCATTTTACAGTTTTGTACAATAATATTTTTACTTGGAATAGCAACTCTTCTGCCGTCTCCATCACGTCCTGACTTAATAGCGATACAATCATCTCCTGTATTGAATGTACAATTTTTAATTACAATATTTTGAGAATACTCAGGATCACAACCGTCATTATTTGGACCATGGCTATTTACAGTTACGCCATCAATAATCATGTTATTGGTTTTTATTGGATGCAAAATCCAAAAAGGAGAATTTATAATAGTCACATCTTTTATCAATGCAGTATTGCATTCAAAAAACTCAATAAAATTTGGACGCAGATATCTTCCTTCTCCAAAAACTCTTTCAGACACTGGAACTCCTTTTTCTGCCATATCTACTAAAACCTCGCGATTTGTTGGATCATTTTGAGAGGGAACACCTTTTTTCCAGCCATAATTTTTACTGCCGGCCCAAATCCACCAATTGTTACTGTCTGCCTGTCCGTTTAATGTTCCTTTTCCTGTAACGGCTACATTTGTTTTATTTTTAGCATAAATAAGCGGGGAATAATTCATTACTTCTGTTCCTTCCCAAGAAGTATGAACCATTGGATAATCTTTAGGATCTAAACTAAAAAGGATTTCTGCCTTATCAGCTAAATGCAAATTTACATTGCTTTCTAAGTGAATTGCCCCAGTTAAATATTTCCCATTTGGAACCAAAACCTGACCACCTCCGTTTGCGCTACATTCTTTTATTGCTTTTTCAAATGCTGCTGTATTTAACGTTTTACCATCTGCGACAGCGCCAAAATCATTTATATTATACACTTTATTCGAGAAATGAGTCTGTGGCATAGTTTTCAGCACTAAATCCATTTTTTTCCATGGATTCTCTAAAGAAGCTGCTGAAGGTTGTTTCGCACACGACACCACTAATAACCCCAAAAAGGTTAAAACTAGCATCCCGTTTAATGTTATACTCTTATTTGTAATCATTTGCGCAGTATTTTCCTGTTTTTTAGCGAAAACGTTGTAAAATTATGTAATCGATTACACGAAAGTAGAAAAATTGTTCTAAGAGACCAAATTAATTTAGAAAAAAATTATATATTTAATTTTTATTAGAAAAAATTATTACATTTAATGCAAAAATTTAGATAATTTATTACCATTGTAGAACCTAAATCGTTTGAGTTTTTGATTATGGTAATCGATAACAATTTTTATTACATAATGAAAAAAAATGTACTTTTGTCTAAAATAAACCGATAAACTTTTTTTTTGAATGAGTGAAAAAGTAACTATTTATGATATTGCTGAAAAACTAAATATCACTGCTGCAACGGTTTCGAGAGCATTAAACAATAATCCTAAAATTAAGGAGGCTACTCGCGAACTGGTTATCAAAACTGCCGCAGCGATGAATTATAAGCAAAATAAATTAGCACTGGCTTTAAAGAGCGGTCGAAGTAATAATATCGGTGTTATTGTACCACGTATTGACAGCAACTTTTTCGCCTCTGTTATTAGAGGAATCGAGGAAGAACTTTATCCACACGGATATCAAGTCATCATATGTCAAACACACGAAAGCATTAAAAGAGAGAATGAAAATCTTCATACTCTTGTAGACGCACAAGTAGATGGCATCATGATGTCAGTTACTGGTGTTTCTAATGAAAATGACAGCGCTTTCAGAAATGTATTAGAAAAAAATGTACCGCTGATATTTTTCGATAGAAGCAAACATATTGACGGCGTTAGTTCTGTTACCATTAACGACTTTAAAGGCGGTTATCTAGCCACTAAACACTTAATCGATGAAGGCTGTAGAAATATTGCACATTTTTCTGGTGATCAATCATTAGATATCTTTAAAAACAGGTTTTTAGGCTATAAACAAGCTTTACTAGACAATGGAATTGAATTTAAAGAAGAATACGTAATCTATACCAAAAGTGCTGTTGATGCTGGAAAAGAATCTGTGGATAAGCTTTTACAACTAGAAACTCCTCCAGACGCCCTTTTCTCTTCGAGTGATTTTGCTGCATTAGGCGCAATTCAAGAACTTAAAGAGCGAAATATCAGTATCCCGAACGAATTTTGTGTTGCTGGATTCAGTAACGAACCGTTTACGAAGTTCATGGAATTATCAATCACTTCTGTAGATCAGTCACCATTAGAAATGGGGAAAATGTCTGCCCGTGTTTTCTTAGAACAAGTAGACAAAACAGATACTATAAAAATCGAAAAAAAGGTCGTTTTAGCACCCGAATTACACATTCGTAAGTCTTCTGCTAAAACCAACTTTTAATTTTTTTTACCATATAAGTTATATAAGCTCATTTTAGAATGGGCTTTTTTTATGGAAGCTCCAGCGGAGCAAAATATTTAGGTTGCAGAAAAATATGTCGCTCCTACGGAACTTTTGTTTGTCTGTCTTATCGCAATTCTATAAATATTTTGCTCCGCTGGAGCACTCTCTATAAAAAAAGAGACGCACTACTGTGCGCCTCTACATATAAACCTTTGTCTCTTTGTAACTCTGTAACTTTGAGCCTAAAAAACTAAAGCGATACTCCTCTTTTCCAAGGAATAAAATCGTTTTGATTTAAAATAGCTGCTTTTGTCTTAATGTTACCGCTGGCAATATCAATAATAAACTCAAGCATTTCGTCTGCCATTTCATCAATTGATTTTTCTCCAGTGATAATTCCACCAGTATCAATATCAATAATATCAGACATTTTGTTTGCTAATTGTGTGTTTGATGAAATCTTCACAACTGGCGCGATTGGGTTTCCTGTTGGAGTTCCTAAACCTGTTGTAAACAATACCATATTTGCTCCGGAACCTACCATTGCAGTTGTACATTCTACGTCATTACCTGGCGTACACAACAATGTAAAGCCTGGTTCATTAATATATTCTCCATAATCGTAAACACCTGTAATTGGCGATGTCCCTCCTTTTTTAGCAGCACCAGCCGATTTCATAGCATCTGTAATCAAACCGTCTTTAATGTTACCTGGAGAAGGATTCATATCGAATCCTGAACCTGCATCAACAACTGTTTTTTCGTACCATTTCATCAAATCTAAGAAACGTTTTCCATCCTTATCATCTATACAACGATTTACTAATTCCTGTTCTACTCCACATAATTCAGGGAATTCAGAAAGAATTGTAGTTCCTCCCAAAGCCACTAAATGATCAGATAACACTCCCAATGTTGGGTTTGCAGAAATTCCAGAGAATCCATCAGATCCACCACACTCTAAACCAATTCTTAGTTTAGATAATGGAGCTGGTTCTCTTTTTATTTCGTTTGCTTTTTTAATCGCTTCAAAAGTGTCTTTTACCACACTGCTCAACATGGTTTCAATTGTTCCGATAGACTGCTGATCGTAGATCAAAACAGGCTTTTTACTATTTGGATTAATTGCATCTAAAGCTTCTTTGAAAATTGAAATCTGAAGATTCTGACATCCTAAACTCAATACCGTTGCTCCAGCTACGTTTGGATTATTTACATAACCCGCCAAAAGCTTAGCCAAACTATGAGAATCTTGACGAATTCCACCACAACCTCCTTGGTGTGTAATGAATTTTACTTGAATATTATTGAATAAATTCGCATCGTTTGAAGCTTCTTGATTTCCTGCTCCACCCGTTTCTGATTTCACCAAAGAACGCAACAATAACTGATAATCGTTCTCTTTCGGTTTCATTAATTCTTTTTCAAAAATATCTTTTAAGATTTCGATGTTTCTGTTTTCACAGAAAACCAATGGAAAAAACAACCAAACATTTTCTGTTCCAACCTGACCATCTTCTCTATGATAGCCCTGCCACGTTCTATCCTTCCATTTATCGATATTTGGAGCCGTCCAGCCAATAGTTTCCGTTTTACCAGTAACTTTATCACTTTCGTGTTTTACGTTTGCTGTAGAAAGCAAACCGCCTTTTTCGATTCTAGCGCTTGCCTTTCCAACCAAAACACCGTACATAATGATTCTGTCTCCTACATTAAAAGGAACCATTGCAATCTTATGTTTCATTTTTACGTCAGACTCTACGGTAATTGATTGTCCTTCAAAATCAATCACTTCGCCTGCAGTAAGATCCACCAAAGCAACCGCAACATTATCGGTTGGGTTTACTTTTATTAATTTTTTCTGCGTTGCCATAATTAACCTTTGTTCTTTGTTTTTTTCTTGTGTTTTTTTTTTTATTTTATTCTTTCCTGAAACTTAGCAAAACCTGCTTCAATTCCGTTTGAATCTATTTCTTCTAATGCAATTGTAATTGCTCTTGTTAATCCAGGAATTTCAGTCAAATCTTCATCCCAGAAACTTTTGTTTTGTAATGTTAAACGAGCGATTTTCTCATAATCATCTGATTTCCATAAACCTTCAAAAAACAAAACGATATCTTCACCATCTTTAACCGGTAAATTTTGCCCATTCCAAGTTCCTTTGTAGAAACGAATTAAACTCGCTAATGAAAAAGTCAAATTAACAGGCAATTTTTTGTTAGCCTTATAATATCCTAATAAACTAGGCAAAACTCTTACTTTGAATTTCGACACAGAATTTAATGCAATATCAGAAAGTGCATGTTTGATAAATGGATTTTTAAATCGGTCCATTACTTCCTCAGAATAGGCCGTAATTTCATTTTTGTCCATATCAAGAGTTTCACTAATTTCACTAATAACACTGTTTACAAATTTTCCAGTAAAATCTCCGTTAACAGTTTCCATTACTAATTTATTACCATGCAAAAGTGAAAAAGGAACCATTGCCGTATGCGCACCGTTTAAAATACGAACTTTAATCATTTTAAAAGGACGTATATCGTCAACGATTTTTACATTCAAATCTGTTTTGTGAAAAGGCAATTTTGCTTTTAAATCATCTCCACCTTCAATAGCCCAAAGGAAAAAAGGTTCAGCTGCAACAATTAAATTATCCTCATAATCTAATTTATTATTGTATTCTTCGATTTCAGCTCTTGGATACCCCGGAACAATTCTGTCAACCAAAGTACTATGATAGGTACAAGCATCTGATACCCAAGTTTTAAATGCATCTTCTAATTTCCATAAATCAACATATTGCAAAATATATTTTTTAAGGGTTTCAGAATTATAATCAATTAATTCACAAGGAATTACTGTAACTCCTTTAGAAGCATCTCCATTAAAATGTTTAAATCTTTCATATAATAAAACCGTCAATTTTGCAGGAAATGATACCGGTGGTTGCATGTCCGGAGTATCACTTTCAATAAATTCAATTCCAGCTTCTGTAGTATTAGAAACGATAAACTGAAGTTCTTCTTCTTTGGCTAAAGCCAAATAATTTGCAAATTCAGTATATGGGTTTATCGTTTTTACAATATTATTAATCAATACAATGTCTTGTATCTTTTCACCCTTTTTAATTCCGTTCATAAACAAGGTATAAAGACCGTCCTGATCATTAATCATGTTTACCATACCGTCTTTCAAAGGCTGCACTACTGCAATACCGGCATTAAAATCAACTTCTTTATTCAGTTTGTCAAAAGCATAATCAACAAAAGCTCTTAAAAAGTTACCTTCTCCAAACTGAACTACCTTAATTGGCTGTAACTTTTCTAATCCAGTATTTATTCTATTTAATTTTTTCATTTTGATTTTCTTAGTTAGTTGTTTCAAATAACCATTTATAATCCTTACTTCATCATTTCTGCCTTTTAAATTGTAAAAGAAACATTACACCCGATTGAATAAAATAAAGCCGGCTGTGAGGAATGGCTAGCTAAATTTTTCAAGCGTAATGTTCAATTACAATCTCTAAAAATCTAAAAAAAACTTATAAAATAAGGAGTTGGCATGATTACCCCTTAATCTTATTTTCTAATATCTTTTATAATATCAAGAACCTCTTTAACTTTTGCAGTCAATCCGTCGAAGTCTTTCTTTTCTAATATATCTTTTGAAATTAATTGTGAGCCTAAGCCTACACAAGTTGCTCCTGCATTCAGCCACGAACTCAAACTTTCCACTGTTGGATAAACACCGCCTGTAGGCATAATATTTGTCCAAGGGCACGGACCTTTTATCGCTTTAATAAACTCTGGCCCGTAAGTATCAGCTGGAAATAATTTTACAATTTCGCAACCTAATTCTTCTGCTTTTGCAATTTCTGTCAAAGTACCGCAGCCTGGCGACCAAAGCACTTTTCTGCGATTACAAGCTATAGCTATATCTTCTCTAAATACTGGTGTTACAATAAAATTTGCTCCTAAACTCATGTACAAAGAAGCCGAAGCCGCATCTGTAATAGAACCTACTCCCAAAATCATTCCCGGAAGTTCTGCCAAAGCATATTTGTTTAAAGCTCCAAAAACTTCATGTGCGAAGTCGCCTCTGCTGGTAAATTCCATCAATCGGGAACCGCCGTCGTAGCATGCTTTCAATACTTTTTTACTCAATTCGATATCAGAATGAAAAAATAACGGAACCATACCGTTCTCTTTCATAGTCTGAGCCACTTCAATTCTTGAATATTTTGCCATTTTTATTTTAAAATTATCTTGATACTAATGCAGAACCATCACCATCAATCATATTTTCAACT
>NZ_WWEM01000002.1 GCF_019308285.1 Flavobacterium quisquiliarum | reverse complement strand
GCTCGAACCAAGGACCCTCTGATTAACAGTCAGATGCTCTAACCAACTGAGCTAAGGAGGAAAGTATTGCTCTTTTTAGCGAGTGCAAATATAAAACTATTTTTAGTTTCTCAAAAACATTTTCACTCTTTTTTTGACTTTTTTTTACTTGCCAACAATGGCTTTGTAAATGTCGTTACCGTTAGCAAATAGTAGTAGTGAAATAAGTAAAACAAAACCAACCATTTGCGCGTTCTCTAGGAATTTATCGCTCGGTTTTTTACCGCTTACGATTTCATACAATAAAAACATCACGTGACCACCATCAAGAGCAGGAATTGGCAATAAATTCATAACTCCTAACATAATTGACAATAAAGCAGTGATGGACCAGAAAACTTCCCAGCTCCAAGAACTTGGAAAAATGTTGTAAATAGCCGCAAAACCACCTACTTGTTTGTACGCTTTAGTTTCTGGATTAAAAATCATTTTCAATTGTTTTCCGTAACCTACCAACTGATCTTTTCCTTTTTGAAGGCCAACCGGAATAGATTCGAAGAAACCATATTCTTTTTTACTGATTTTATAGTACCCCAATTTTTCTAATGATTTCATATCTAAACCGCCAGAAACAACTCCTAATTTACCATCATTGGTAACTTTTAAAGTAATTGGAGTTTCTTTTAAATCACGCAAAACAACCGCCGTAATTTGCTTTCCTTTGTTTATATCTAAAACAGCTTTAGCTTCATCAAAATATTTAATTTTTTCGCCGTTAAGAGAAAGAATCAAATCTTTTGGTTTTAAATTTTGATTTGGAGAATCTTCAGCAACCTGACTAATAGCAAAAGGTCTACGAATTCCAACAAGAAGACCTTTTTCTGTTTTAGAAAGCTGATCAATGAAATCGGTAGGCATTGTAAGAGTTTGTTGTTTCCCATTTCTTTCAATTAAAACATGTTTTGCCATAATGATATTTATGTTCATGTCTTTGTCAAAATTCTCTACATTTTTTCCATCAATCGAAATAATTTTGTCGCCTGTTTTAAAACCAGCTTTAAGCATCACTGGATTTTCAATCAGAACACCATCTTTTAAATCAGCATTAGCAATATAAGTATCGCCATAAGCGAAAGCCATTCCGATATAGATAATAAAAGCCAGAATAAAGTTTACAGTAACACCGCCAAGCATAATAATTAAACGCTGCCAAGCTGGTTTAGTACGAAATTCCCAAGGTTGTGGCTCTTGAGCCATCTGCTCTTTGTCCATACTTTCGTCAATCATTCCAGAAATCTTTACATAACCTCCTAACGGAAGCCATCCAATACCATATTCTGTTTCTCCGATTTTCTTTTTGAAAAGTGAATATTTAACATCAAAAAACAAATAAAATTTTTCGACTCTTGTTTTAAATAATTTAGCAGGGATAAAATGCCCTAATTCATGAAGAATAATAAGTAAAGATAAACTCAATAGAAATTGAGAGAGTTTGATAACTATATCCATTTTTTATTTTTAGTTCGTATTTAACGCACAAAAGTAGCGTTTTATAATTTAATTTAAGACCGCAAGATAATGTTTAAGGTTTTAAATGTTTGTTAATTAATAAACATTTAAATATCTCGTTTTAACAAGATGCCGTAACTTTACTTTTTTGAACATTACCTTATTTAATAGGTAGTATAAAACCATTAAAAGTTACAAGTATGGCTTCACAATTATTTTCTCCTTTAACTATAAAAAACATTACCCTAAAAAATAGAATTGCTATTTCGCCCATGTGTCAATATTCTGCCGAAGACGGCTTTGCAAACAATTGGCATTTGGTGCATTTAGGAAGTCGTGCCAGTGGCGGTGCAGGTTTAATTATTCAGGAAACAACAGCTGTTTCTCCTGAAGCCAGAATTTCGCCTTCTGATCTTGGAATATGGAAAGACGAGCATATCGAAAAACTAAAAGAAATCAATCAGTTTATTGTATCTCAGAATTCGATTCCCGGAATTCAATTGGCGCATGCTGGACGAAAAGCCAGTGTTTCGGCTCCTTGGCTGGGCAATAAAAAATTAGATTTCGCTCAAGGCGGATGGCAGACGGTTGCGCCAAGTGCGATTCCGTATCACGACAACGAACCGTTTCTTCCGGAAGCTTTAGATAAAAACGGAATTCAAAAAGTCATTTCAGATTTTAAATCGGCAACAAAAAGAGTAGTCGAAGCAGGCTATCAGGTTTTGGAAATTCATGCCGCGCACGGTTATTTATTACACCAATTTTTATCGCCTTTAACGAATGTAAGAACAGACGAATACGGCGGAAGTTTTGAAAACCGAATTCGTTTTACACTGGAAATTGTAGAAGCAGTTCAAACGGAATGGCCTTCAAATCTTCCATTATTGGTTAGAATCTCAGCAACAGATTGGGCAGAAGGCGGATGGAATCCAGAAGAATCGGTACAGCTTTCTAAAATATTAAAAGAAAAAGGAGTAGATTTAATCGATGTTTCGTCAGGCGGATTGGTTTCTCATCAAAAAATTACTCTTGGGCCAGGATACCAAGTTCCTTTTGCTGAAAAAGTAAAGAAAGAAGCAAATATCGCAACAGGAGCAGTTGGTTTAATTACTGAAGCCCAACAAGCCGAAGATATTTTAAATAACGGTCAGGCCGATTTGATTTTATTCGCCAGAGAATCATTAAGAAATCCGAATTTACCTTTGGATTTTGCCAAAGAACTAAACGCCGATATTCAATGGCCAAAACAATACGAAAGAGCTAAACTTTAATATTTTTTCCGCCACGAATTCACGAATTAAAGGTTTTATTAAAAAAAATAAATTCGTGAATTCGTGGCTAAAAAACCATAACAACATGCAGAAAATAAAAACAGCATTATTATCATACGGAATGTCGGGGAAAGTTTTTCACGCTCCGTTTTTAGATATTCATCAGGGATTTGAATTATTAGGTTCTTGGGAAAGAAGTAAAAAACTAATTCAGGAAGATTATCCATACGTGAAAAGTTATGCCACTCTGGACGAACTTTTGGCAGATGATGTAGATTTGGTAATTGTGAATACGCCAGTCGGAACGCATTACGAATATGCTAAAAAAGTACTTTTAGCAGGAAAACATGCGGTTGTTGAAAAAGCGTTCACTACAACTGCTGCGGAAGCAAAAGAACTCGCAAAGATTGCAAAAGATAAAGGAGTGAAATTAGCCGTTTTTCAAAACAGAAGATGGGACAGTGATTTCAAAACCGTTAAAAAAATTATAGATGACGGCGTTTTAGGAGATTTAGTCGAAGCTGAATTTCATTTTGACAGATACAATCCGTTATTGAGTCCAAAAGCGCATAAAGAAACGGCAAATGATGGTGCGGGAGTTCTGAAAGATTTAGGGCCACATATTATCGATCAGGCAGTGAGTTTATTTGGCTGTCCAAAATCAGTATTTGGAGATATCCGTGTAACGAGAGAAAACTCTGTAGTTGATGATTGGATTGATTTGACTTTGTTTTATGCTAATTTCAGAGTGAGAATAAAAGCAGGATTTTTTGTTAGAGAAGCCAATCCAGCGTATACGCTTCACGGAAAAAAAGGTTCGTTTTTAAAACCTCGCGGAGACGTACAAGAAGACGATTTAAAAGTAGGAAAAAAACCAAACTTAGATTCCTGGGGAACAGAAGATGAAAATTTACAAGGACTTTTGCATACTGAAATAGATGGTAAAATTGTGAGAGAAAAAGTACCAACGCTTCAAGGAAATTATTTCAGTTTTTTTGATGGTGTTTACGATTCTATTGCAAACCATAAACCAGAACCTGTTACCGCAGATGAAGGTGTAAAAGTAATGCAGATTATAGAAGCTGCCATTGCAAGCAATGCCCAACAAAAGGTAATCAGTATATCGTAAAGATTTTAATTATTTATAGATAACGTTATCATTCCGTAAGAATGTTTCATCGGTAGAAAAAAATAATGTCCAGTGGATTTCGTTTCATAGGGACGTTTGATATGTTGGAATGTAGAAAATGATGTCAAAATCAAATGTTTCTGCGGAACGATCAATAACATAAAAAAGAGGCTGTATCAATTTTGATGCAGCTTCTTTTTTTGTTTCAAATTAAAAAATGAAACAAATTATAATTCGACTAAACCCGAAAAATTGTAATTTTAATAAGAAGATTTCAATTAATAACCTTCGAATTTATAAACAATAACGTTGTAAATTGTGCATAACCCTAGGCTCTGTGCACTTTGCTAAGCGTTTTTAGTATTTTTGACAATATTCAATAAAAATTCAATATGCTGATAAACTTTAATCCATTAGCGCTTTTTCAAACCAAAGGGAAAATCAAGAAAGTATTTAGAGAAGCAAAAGCCTCTTATTTAAACCGAGTTCGATTTGCCGTTGGAATGTTTTATTTCGGAATGGGATTAAGTTTTGCAACTTGGGCGAGCCGAATTCCAGACATTAAAACAGCCTTGCATTTAACAGAAGGTGATTTAGGTTCTATACTTTTTGCGCTTCCAGTTGGTCAATTGGCAATTATGCCGTTTTCAGGAAAAATGGTAACAAAATTTGGAAGCCATCGTATTTTGATTTTCTCTCTTATCATGTATGTTTTCTGTCTTATTAATTTAGGATTGGCAACAACGGCATTGCAATTATCCCTTGGATTATTTCTGTTCGGTTTGTTTGGAAATCTTGCCAATATTGCCGTAAATACACAAGGCGTTTATACTGAAGTTTTATTCAAAAAAACAATCATGTCCTCATTTCACGGAATGTGGAGTTTTGCAGGATTCACAGGCGCATTGGTTGGATTGGGGATGTTGACTTTAAAATTAAATCCGTTGCATCATTTTATAATTGTTGGATTCATTGTTTTATTGATGGTGGCATTTAATTTTAAATTTTTGGTTAGAGCCAAAGAGAAGTCAAAAGCCAAAGAAGAGAAAAAAAAGCTATTTGTAAAACCAGATTCGGCTTTGCTTTGGCTGGGTGTTATCGGATTTTGCAGTATGGCGAGCGAAGGGGTTATGTTTGACTGGAGTGGTGTTTACTTTAAAGACATTGTAAAAGCGCCGGGACCGTTGGTTGTTCTAGGATATACTTCTTTTATGATTATGATGGCCAGCGGCAGATTCCTTGGCGATGGTCTAATCAATAAATTCGGTCGCGAGCGTGTTATGCAGATTAGCGGCGTTATGATTTCGGCTGGACTTTTTACGGCTGTTTTTCTTCCTTATATCGTTCCTTGCACCATTGCCTTTATGTTTGTTGGTTTGGGAGTTGCAACGATTGTTCCTACTGTTTATAGCATTGCAGGTAAAAATCCAACAGTTCCAGCAGGAGAAGCTTTAACAATTGTTTCGAGTGTGAGCTTCCTTGGCTTCTTAATGGGGCCGCCAGTAATTGGGCATATTGCGCAAAGTTTTGGACTTCAGTTTTCTTTTGCTTTTATTGGAATTTTTGGAGTGCTGATTGCTTTTATGGTTTCTAAAATTAGAACGACAGTTTAAGATTTAAAGCTTAAAAAACGACAGTTTATTATTGATTTTTTACGAAATTGATTTTATATGTAGATATTTTTTATATCGTTTCATTTGAGTAAAGGGAACTTATCGCAATCTAATTTGTAAAACTCATGATTAAAAGAATGTTTTAATCAAAAAATGATTTATAGAGAATATTAAACATTTTAAATAAAATGTATTAACTTAGTTATCAGTATTTTAATTGATTAAATCTGATGTTAAGGAAGCAAAGAATAATATATTCTCCTCTTTTTAAAGAACAAGCGGTACATTTAAGTTATAAAAGAGCCACTCTTAAAGAGCTGGCCATTGAACTTGAAATAAACCCAGCAAGATTAACTGAATGGCGTCAGATATATCAACAATTTGGTAAAGGAAGTTTTCCTGGAACGGGTAAGAAAAGGATAAATCCGGATAAAAAAGAAATTTTCGAACTTGAGCAAAAACTCAAAGAATCTGAACAAAAATTTGATATTTTGATAAATGGTTCGAAGTATCTATCAATGGGAAAATCTTTTGTTTTTTCGTTCATTAGTGAAAATGAAAAAATATATCCTATAAATAAAATGTGTCAGATTTTAGGAGTATCTGAAAGCACTTTTCGTGTATGGAAAAAGCAAGTTATTTCAGAAAGTCAAAAACGAATATTGCTACTTAGAACAAAAATCATTTCAATTTATTATGAGTTTAATAAACAATACGGATCTGTTAAAATCACCAGAGAACTTAATAACAGAGGAACCAAAATATCAATAGCACAAGTAGCATTTCACATGAAAGAAATGGGCTTGTATAGGAAGCTTAAACGTAGATTTAAAGTAACTACAGATTCAAAACACAATTTATTTACTTCTCCAAATGTATTAAACAGAAATTTTTCTGTAAATGCACCTTCAAAAGTATGGGTTTCAGATATAACCTATATACAAATAGATAAAAGATTTATGTATTTGACTATAATTATGGATTTATATGATAGAAAAATAATTGGTTGGAACTTAGGGACTAGTTTGTCTGTTAAAAGTACCGTTTTACCTGCCTGGGAAATGGCAATAAGTAATCGAGAAATTAAAGACTTTTTAATATTTCACTCTGATAGAGGGGTACAATATGCAAGTAGAGCTTTTGTACATAAATTAGATTCTTATCAATGTGTAACAAGAAGTATGAACCGTAAAGGGAATCATCTTGATAATGCCGTAGCTGAGAGCTTTTTCAATACGCTAAAAAGAGAATTAATACATAGGCAAACTAAATTCCTATCTAAAAAAGAAATGAGAGAAAAAATATTTGATTTTATAGAAAATTGGTACAATAAAAAAAGAATACATTCAGCTTTGAATTTTAAAAACATAGAAGAGTTTAACCAAGATAATTAACTTTGAGATTTAGCTTTTTTTAATTATCAATTTAAAACTTAAAAGTAGTTTGCTAATGATATGAATTTATTTATCAAAAACCATTTTCTAATTTAATATTTAAGGCACGTAAATAAAATTTTTGCAAAAATGAAAAAGAAACCAATGGTTTATAGCTTTGATTTCAAGGTAGAGGCTGTCAAATTAAGTTATGAAAGAGGCAATATTGCAGAAGTTGAAAAAGAACTTAATATAACTTCTTCATTACTTACCAGATGGAGACAGGATTATCAAAAATATGGAACTGGAAGTTTTCCGGGTACAGGTACTTTGAGATTAAGTCCAGATGATAAAAAAAAATATGAACTTAAAAAAAAAATTAAAGATTTAGATTTGAAGTTTGAAATTTTTAAGAAAGCAGGAGATTGTATGTATCAAGGAAAATTTGAAATTTTTCAATTTATACGAAATCATGAAAAAAATTACTCTATAAGAAAGATGTGCAAAGTATTAAATTTTAGTACACGTACCTATAGTAATTGGAAAAACCAGAGTCTTTCGGAAGCACAACAAAAAAGAATTTTAATAAAAGAAGAAATTACGAAAGTTTTTTTCAATTTTCAACAGCGATATGGTGCGCAAAGAATAGCAAAAATACTCCAAAAAAACGGTTATAAAATATCTAGTTCAACGACAAAAAGATATATGTGTGAATTAGGTTTATATTGTAAAATTTCTAAAAATTAAACTAAAGCAGGATAAACCTGTCTTTGTTTTTTATTATAAAAACCAAAACTAATTAAGTTTAATGTTGAAATTAAAGCAACAAATTTTCTCGTGCATTTTTTTTCGATTCTCTGAATTTTTAAGTTAATATTTTGTCATCTCTTTTAGATATTGTGTTTTTGAAATATATCACAAACTGAGAGCTGACAATTATTTACAAATAGTTTGTTTCGTTATTTACGATTTATTGCACTATTCTGATATACTTAAATCGTATACATAAACTTTTAAGAACTTTAAATTGCATTTTTAATTTTTTGTTTTTCAAATAGATAAAACAATATAAACAAAAATCAGTGTAAAACTATTTGGTGAAAAGTAGGAGATAATTTTTATTTTAATAAATAATGGGTTGGTTTTTAGGTTTTTATTGAAAAGTTTGTAGTTTTTGTATTTCAAATTCTTAAAATCTAATTGATTTTTGTATTTTGGTCATCCCAAATCAATACAAAAACAAATATGAGAACCTACTTTGCTGCCATCTTATTGATGGTGTTTCCATTCTTGATGCATAGTCAAGATGATGTTAAACTAAAGCAGATTAACATTGTAAAAACAAATTACCAAAACTCTAAAGACGGTGAAATTGTAAATAAAACAATGGTCTTTAAAGACGGGAAACTTCAGACAATCACAACTTCAGATGTCGTACAGCATTTCTATTACAATAAAAACGGATTATTAGATATGACCGTTAAAGATAAAATAGGAAGCGACTGGAAAGAAGTAATTAACTATACTTACAACGCTGATAATAATATTACCAAATTTGTAAAAAAATATCAGGAAGGGCCAAATTATATCACCAAAACAGTTTCATTTGTTTATGAAGGCGCAAGGATAAAAGTAACTACTAAAAGCAGTACTAATCATCAAAACTTATTAGATGATATTGAATACCTTGTTGAAAACGGAATCATTGTAAGACGTACTTCTCGCGATAGAAATAAAGCTATTATTGGAAAATTAGAATATGTTTATGTAAACGATAATGTCTCTAAACACAGAGGTTTAGTTGGAGATAAAATCTCTAAAACCTTTACTTATGATGATAAAAAATCGGTAGATCAATTGATTGTTCAGAATCTTTTTGGAGATAATTATAAAGTGATTGTGCCAATGATCTCCTACCATGAGGAGGAATTTCCTTTTGAAGCGATTTCATATAATAATGAAATGAATTTCAGTCCGTCATCTACAGCATTAGTTGCGGTAAGCAGAAAATATAAATACAACAAATTAAACTTTCCAATTTCTTGTTCTCAGATAGAAGAAAATGGAATTGTAAAAACCGAAAAAACGTTTATTTACGAGTAAACGTTTCATACTGAGAGACCAATTCAGATAAATGGAATTTTGTTGAGGTAAAACTTAACGAGGTTCCATTTTTTATTGTCTGCAAGCAGTATATAAATTTAAAAACGAAATTGTATAATTGATTGTAGCTTACAAATCATTAAATTTGCAGCTTATTCAAGACTATGTTAGAAAAAGAAGTTATAAATTTTGAGAGAACCGTAATTGTAGGTATCGTTACTCAAAATCAAAGTGAAGAGAAACTAAATGAATATTTAGACGAATTAGAGTTTCTGACTTTTACCGCAGGCGGTGAAGTCATTAAACGCTTTTCGCAAAAAATGGAGCGCCCAAATCCCAAAACTTTTGTGGGTACGGGAAAAATTGATGACATTAATCTTTTTGTAAAAGAGAACAAAATATCGACTGTAATTTTTGATGATGAGCTTACGCCTTCACAGCAAAAAAATATTTCTAGAATTATTGATTGTAAAATTCTGGATAGAACCAATTTGATTCTGGATATTTTTGCACAAAGAGCCGAAACTTCGTATGCAAGAACTCAGGTAGAACTGGCGCAGTGCCAATATTTACTGCCAAGACTTTCTGGTTTATGGACACACCTTGAGCGTCAAAAAGGAGGTATCGGGATGCGTGGACCTGGAGAAACAGAGATTGAAACGGATAGACGTATTGTGCGTGACCGAATTTCGTTATTGAAAGATAAAATCAAAACGATTGACAAACAGATGAGTATTCAGCGAAGCAATCGAGGTGCAATGGTTCGTGTGGCTTTGGTTGGATATACCAATGTTGGAAAATCGACTTTGATGAATGCGATTGGAAAAAGCGATGTTTTTGTTGAGAACAAATTGTTTGCGACTTTAGATACAACGGTTCGAAAAGTGGTAATCAAAAACCTGCCGTTTTTACTTTCTGATACCGTTGGTTTTATTCGAAAACTGCCAACACAATTGGTAGATTCTTTTAAAAGTACATTGGATGAGGTTCGTGAAGCCGATTTACTTTTACATGTCGTAGATATTTCGCACCCTGATTTTGAGGATCATATAGAATCTGTAAACAAGACGCTGCAGGAAATTAAAAGCAATGATAAACCAACTATTATGGTTTTTAATAAAATCGATGCTTATAAACACCTGACCATTGATGAAGATGATTTGATTACTGAAAAAACCAGAAAACATTGGACACTTGACGAATGGAAACAAACTTGGATGAGTAACGTTGGAGAAGATAATGCGTTATTTATTTCGGCTAGAAACAAAGAGAATTTTGAAGAATTCAGAGAAGTAGTATACGAAGCGGTTCGACAAATTCATATTACTCGTTTTCCTTACAATAAATTCTTGTATCCTGATTATAAAGATGCAATAGAAAAAGAAGAAGAATAAAAATAGAAACGGCTTTTGAAAATTTTCAAAAGCCGTTTTTTTATGTTTAAAAGAAACTTATTGTTTGAATTTAGCCCCGATGGAGGCGGTATCCTTGCTGGCCCGACGTCGGGCTAGTAAGATAAAGCCGAGAGCGGGAACTATGTTTATTAAAAAGCCTATTGTTTGGCTTCTAATTATTAAAATCCAAAATTAACACCTAAGCCAAATACTTGTCTAGTTTGAAGTCCTCTGAATGCATTGTCATCATATATCGCTTGAAAAGCAAAATTGGCAGACAAGAATTTGTTGATTTTCATAATGATGTTCAAAGAATAATTGATATCTACATTTTGAGGATCTTCTAGATAATTAGAATATAAATTAAGTGTGTTTTCTGCTGTTACATTCGTCATAATGGCTAGTTTGTAATAAACTGACGCATAAAAACCCAGTTCATAACGCATGGTTTTGCCTTCGTCAACACCAAAATAAGCGCCATCAACATAAGGCAAGCCTGTAAATCTATCAATTCCGCTTGTATAAGCATTGTCTACAAACGTGAATTTTGAAGTCAGAGGGGCAAAATTTATTTTCAGATTTTCATCTTTCGACCAATAAATACCAGGTCCAACAGTCAGATATCCAGGAGACATAAATTTAGTTTGTTCCGTTCTAATTTCTTTTCCGTTAGCATCCTGTCCATAAATATATCCTGTCGTAAATTGAGTTCTAAAATTTAGGAAGAATGAGTAGTACCATTCGCCAAAAGCTCTTTTTCCTACGATTGAGTTAAACTCTAAACGGTCGTCTGTTTTTTTGCTGAAATCAGTATTTTTGGTTTGCAATATCCCATACGAAGCCAAGACTTTGTTGTCCCAAGTTACATCGTCTTTTTTATAATTGAAATCATAATTGATTCCTAAAGTTCCAGAGAAACTATCTTCACCACCCGCGATCCAGTTGTTGAAGCTTGATTGATTTAATAAAAGGGATACTGTACCTTTTGCTTTCCAGCCTTCTTTTTCAATTGTATCATTGAGTTTTTTTACGGCTTTTTCGGTATTTTGGGCTAATTCTTTTTCAGTATTTTGAGCTTGAACAAAAGTAAGGTTTGCTAAAACGAAGAGTAATAAAAAAATCTTTCTCATGGTATTTAGTTTAAGTGTGTTATCAAATATACTAAAAACCAATCGAAAGATAAAGGTTGACCGGCGGTTATTGCAGGTTATTTCTTAGATTGTTTATATAAAGGTACTGCAGAACATGCTTCGCCGTACATGATGCTTCTTGCAAAAGATTGAAGATTATTAGTCGCTAAAATATAAGCGCGCATTGGAACTGGTTTTCTAGAACAGCCTTTTACGATTACAGGTTTGTCTGCATAAACAGAGTAATCTATTTTACTTAGGATTTCTTCGTAAAGGCTTGCATCAAGATCTTCTATATTTCCGTTTACCACTTTTTTAGCAAAAGGTGCTAAATGAACTCCAACTAAAATTAAAGCCCAAGCTGGAATAATCGCATCTGTACTGCAATGTACAGCAACATATTGATCTTGATATTGTGACCAATCGTGGTTTTTAAGATGCTCTCTAAAGTCTTTTTCTTTCAATAGAAATCCTTCCAAAAGCCATTGTGAAATGTCAATTTGAGTACGGATTCCTTTTGGATAATAATCCTCAAGATCAAAAACTTCTAAAGCACTATTGGCAACTTTATTGATGATTTCTTCCATAATTTTATAGTCAGCAGTGGTCAGTTTTTAGTGTTCAGTAATTTCTGAACACTAAAAACTAAATACTGAACACTTTATATTAAAGCATTCCTAATTCTAATTTTGCTTCTTCGCTCATTAAATCTTTGCTCCAAGGCGGATCGAAAGTAATTTCAACGTCAACATCTTTAATGTTTTCGATTGTTTTTACTTTCTCTTCTACTTCTCTTGGTAAGCTTTCTGCAACTGGGCAGTTTGGCGAAGTTAAAGTCATAAGAATTTTTACTTCGTAATCTGTATTTACCATTACGTCGTAAATTAATCCTAATTCATAAATATCTACAGGAATCTCAGGATCGTAAATACCTTTTAAAATTCTTACGATTGATTCTCCTAATTCGTTTGTGTCTATTTCTTGGCTCATTTTGTATTTGTTTTTTCCGCCACGAATTCACTAATTTTCAATTGGAGAAATTCGTGAATTCGTGGCGAATTTTAAATCTAATTTTTGTTTTTAGCGTCAAAAGCCAAAGCGTACATTTTGATGTTTTTGATCATCGAAACCAAACCATTGGCGCGCGTTGCTGATAAATGTTCTTTTAATCCAATTTCGTCTATAAAATCAGTATCCGCTTCTAAGATATCTTTTGCTTTTTGATTCGAGAACGCACGAATTAAAATCGCAATTATTCCTTTTGTCAAAATAGCGTCACTGTCTGCTGTAAAAACGATTTTGTCATCATTTTGTTCGCCTTGCAGCCAAACTTTTGACTGACAACCTTTGATTAAATTGTCGTCTGTTTTATATTCTTCTTTAATTAACGGAAGACTTTTTCCTAGTTCAATAATGTATTCATAACGCTGCATCCAGTCGTCGAACATCGAAAATTCGTCTATTATTTCGTCTTGTATTTCTTTTATCGTCATAATTATTCTTTAGCAAAATCAACTAATAAATTTACTAGTTTTTCGATTTCTTTTGGCGGAAAACCATTGTCGAAACCAGGTGTTTCATAGGTTTTTCCGTCTTTAGTTATTTTTAAATTTCCTATTGCGGCACCATCATAAGTTCGTTTATCTGTGGGTGCTTTTAATGCTGAAAGATTGTCTAAATTCACTTTAGAATATGCAGCAACAATCTCATTCCATTTTGCATCATCAATATTGATTTTTTCAGGCTCAGCATTACGTTGCTTAGTAACCAAAACGGTTTTGTTTTGCGCAACTATAGTTTTGTAATAACCTCTTGAGTGTGCTGAATATTCGATTTGAGTTGAAGTCATATCTGTTTTTTTCTGACTGCAACATCCAGTTGCAATACAAAGAGTTAAAAGCAATAAAGACAATATTCTCATAAGATATTTTTTAGCTTAGCATTGTTTGCGCTTTCTTAACTGCATCCACCATGGCATCAATTTCTTCTTTTGTATTGTAAAAAGAAAAAGAAGCACGGATCGTTCCCGGAATGCAGAAGAAATTCATAATCGGTTGTGCACAATGATGTCCAGTTCTAACTGCAATTCCTAATTTGTCGATAATAGAACCAATATCATAAGGATGTATTCCATCAATATTAAACGAAACTACAGACGCTTTATTTTTTCCAGTTCCGTAGATTTTTAAACCTTCAATTTCAGATAGACGTTTTGTAGCGTGTTCTAAAAGTTCGTGTTCGTATGCTTGAATATTTTCGAAACCAATACTGTTTAAGTAATCAATCGCAGTTCCTAAAACAATTCCGCCCGCAATGTTTGGCGTTCCAGCTTCAAATTTATGTGGAAGATCTGCATAAGTTGTTTTTTCGAAAGTAACTTCTTTGATCATTTCGCCCCCGCCTTGATAAGGAGGGAGTTTGTTCAGCCATTCTTCTTTTCCGTAAAGAATTCCAGTTCCTGTTGGCCCACACATTTTATGTCCTGAAAAAGCATAAAAATCGCAGTCTAATTCTTGAACGTCTGGTTTTAAATGCGGAACCGCCTGAGCACCATCAATTAAAACTGCAGCGCCTACCGCATGGGCTTTATCAATAATATATTTTATCGGATTAATGATTCCGAGTGCATTTGAAATATGATTTACCGTAACGACTTTTGTTTTTTCCGAAAGTAAAGCATCAAATTCTTCCAAAATCAATTCTCCATTATCATTGATTGGAATTACTTTTAAAGTTGCTCCAGTTTTTTCGCATAACATTTGCCAAGGCACAATATTAGAATGGTGTTCCAATGAAGAAACAATTACTTCGTCGCCTGGTTTTAAAATTGAAGCAAAACCGTTTGAAACTAAGTTAATTCCGTGTGTTGTTCCTGAAGTAAAAAGTACTTCATGAGAAAATCGGGCATTAATATGCTCTTGTACTTTTCCGCGTGAAACCTCATAAGCATCAGTTGCTAACTGGCTTAAAGTGTGAACACCACGATGGATGTTGGCATTAATTTCCTGATAATATTTTACTTCTGCATCGATCACAACTTGCGGTTTTTGCGAAGTAGCTCCGTTATCGAAATATACTAATGGCCTTCCGTTTACAGTTTGTGAAAGTATCGGGAAATCAGCTCTTATTTTTTGAATATCTAGCATGTCTTATTTAGAAAAAATCTATCTACAAAAGTACTAAAACTAAATTTGTTTATACAGGAATTCTATAATTTCCTTTTATGATACCATTGTCACGATGCGTAAATGCTGATTTGGTAAAAATCGATTCTATTTTCTGAATTATCTCAAACAGATTTGTTGTTTCGGTCCTAAAATCATGAACATAAATTATTTATATTGCAATAAAAATACTAACATATCATGAAAAAATTTCTCAAAGTACTTTTGCTTGTAGTGGTTCTTGCTCTTTTGTATTTCGGATTTACGACTTATCCAAAGCTTGATTTAATTTCTGGTTTTTCGGCCAAAAGTGTTGCGTCTGGTCATTTTATTGATAATCGTCCGTTAGATTTAATTCAGAAAACCGACAATGATATCGATATGATTGATTTGGCTAAAAATTCAATCGATGATGCCGGAAAATTTGCTGTTTCTTCTGTTTACGGATTAAAAGAAAGGAAAGCGATTTACAGAGAGGGTTTAGGTGCTTTATTGATTAATGATGATTATGATGTTTCAAAACCATATTTACTTCCAAAGAGAACAAAATTGGTTAATAATCTCCCTTTTCCATATGGAAATAACGAACCGAAAGATACCGCTTTCGCGAATGTGGATTACACAAAATTAAAAAAAGCAATTGATGATTCTTTTGATAAAGATGGCGGAAAAGCAAAACGCACACGCGCCGTTGTGGTTTTATATAAAGACAAATTAATTGGCGAAAAATACGATACAGGTTTCAATAAAGACAGTAAAATTTTAGGCTGGTCGATGACAAAAAGCATTACAAGTTCGGCTTTTGGTGTTTTGGCGAAACAAGGAAAAATTGATATTTATAAACCTGCCCCAGTTGTAGAATGGAAAAATGATGAGCGTAAAAATATTACGCTTAATGATTTGCTTCATATGAATTCTGGTCTGGAATGGGAAGAGAATTATAGCACGATCTGTGATGCTACAAAAATGCTTTTCCAGGCAGAAGATATGGGAAAAGTGCAATTGGATAAACCAGCTCAATTTAAACCTAATACACATTGGAATTATTCATCAGGAACAACTAATTTATTGTCTTTAATTTTAAGAAGACAATTCAAGACGCAGCAAGAGTATCTTGATTTTTGGTATAGCGCTGTAATCGATAAAATTGGAATGAATTCGATGATTGTCGAACAAGATATGTCTGGAACTTTTGTAGGTTCATCTTACGGATGGGCAACACCAAGAGATTGGTCTAAATTTGGATTATTATACCTTCATAAAGGAAATTGGAACGGCGAACAAATTCTAGACGAAAGCTGGGTAAAATACACTGCAACTCCAACCAATACTTCTGAAGCAAAATATGGTGCTCAATTTTGGTTAAATGCCGGAGGAAAATTCCCAGATGTTCCTAGAGATATGTTTTATTGTAGTGGATATCAAGGTCAAATGGTAGCGATTATTCCGTCTTTGGATATGGTTATTGTGAGAATGGGAGTGAGGGAAGGTGATAAAAATTTTGATTTTAATGGATTTTTGAAAGGGATAATTGAGAGTGTGAAGAAATAGATTGTTCTCTTCCTGCAAGGTTTTCAAAACCTTGTAGGTATAGAAACGTAAATATAAATACCTACAAGGTTTTGGAAACCTTGCAGGAGAAGCAAATAAAAAAACCGATAAACTTTTAAAGCTTATCGGTTTTCTAGTTTTCTAAAATAGAATTTTTTACAAATCAAATCCTAAATTCACCCCTAATTTCATGGCAATGATTTTAGTAATTCTTTGTTTTAATTCTGGTATTTTGATGCTTTCGATAACGGCATTTGAGAATGCGTACATCAATAAAGCTTTAGCTTCTTTTTGAGGAATACCACGAGATTGCATGTAGAACATTGCTGTTTCATCCAATTGTCCAACTGTACAACCGTGAGAACATTTTACATCATCAGCAAAAATCTCTAATTGCGGTTTTGCGTTGATTGTTGCTTTGTCGCTCAATAAAATATTGTTACTTTTTTGGAAAGCATTTGTTTTTTGAGCTTCTTTTTCTACCAAAACTTTTCCGTTGAAAACTCCTGTTGAGCGATCAGAAAAAATTCCTTTATAATCCTGGAAACTTTCGCAATTTGGCGTTGCGTGGTTTACCAAAGTATAGTGATCAACGTGTTGTTTGTCGTTTAAGATCGAAATTCCGTTTAATGTACTTGTCAATCTTTCTCCGAAATGGTAAAAGTTTAAGTTGTTACGAGTTAAATTTCCTCCAAATGAGAAAGTATGAACTGAAGCATGGCTTTCTTGTTGTTGAGAAACATAAGTATTATCAACTAAGTTTGCTTCGCTGTTGTCGTTTTGAATTTTGTAATAATCAACAATTGCACGTTTTTGAGCAAAAATCTCTGTAACAGAGTTTGTTAAAACCGGATTTTCGTTCAAACTTTGGTGACGCTCGATAATTTGAACATGTGAATTTTCGCCCACAATAACCAAATTTCTTGGCTGCACCATTAAAGCTGCTTCATTTCCAGTTGAGAAATACATGATCTCAATTGGTTTGTCCGCTACTTTTTTCTTTGGAATATTGATAAAAGCACCTTCCATAGCAAAAGCAGTATTCAATGAAGTTAAACTATCATCTTTACTCGCAATTTGATTAAAGTACGTATCAATAACCATTTTATATTTTGGTTTGGTCAATGCCGATGACATCAAACAAACATCGATTCCGTCATGAGTTGTAGAAGACAAATGCGAACTGAAAACCCCATCGATAAATACTAATTTGTAAGTATCAATTTCGTGTAAAAAGTATTTTTTTACCTGATTAAATTCGATTGCATTTTCCTGCTTTGGAAAAACCGTAAAGTCATTTTTTAAGATGGCATTTAGCGATGTATATTTCCAAGCTTCTTCTTTTTTGGTTGGGAAACCTTTATTTTCGAAGTTTTTTAAAGCATTTGTGCGTATGTCATGTAAATCTGAATGTACATCGACACGCTCTTCAAAAGCCATAAAAGACGATACTAATTTTTCTTTTAAATCCATTTCTTTAGTTGTAAGTTATGAGTTATAAGTTATGAGTTTCTGCAAACTGTAAACTGTAACTGTAAACTAGTTTTCTGCTTTGATCCAGTCGTATCCTTTTTCTTCCAGTTCGTAAGCCAATTCTTTTCCACCAGATTTTACAATTCTTCCGTTGTAAAGAACGTGAACGAAATCAGGAACAATATAATCTAACAAACGTTGGTAGTGCGTGATAACAATAATTGCGTTTTTGTCGCTTTTTAATTTATTCACACCATTTGCAACGATTCTTAAAGCATCGATATCAAGACCAGAATCGGTTTCGTCAAGGATAGCTAATTTTGGCTCTAACATTGCCATTTGGAAGATTTCGTTTCTTTTTTTCTCTCCTCCAGAAAAACCTTCGTTAAGAGAACGAGAAAGAAATTTACGGTCGATTTCCAATAGTTCCGATTTCTCACGAATTACTTTCAACATTTCGTTAGCCGGCATTTCTTCTTGTCCGTTTGCTTTACGAGTTTCGTTGATAGCTGTTTTCATGAAGTTAGTAACGCTAACTCCAGGAATTTCTACCGGATATTGAAAAGAAAGGAAAACTCCTTTGTGTGCTCTTTCTTCAGGAGCTAAATCGCCAAGATCTTCTCCGTCAAGAATAACTTCTCCATCTGTAACTTCGTAGTTTTCGTTTCCTGCAATAACAGCAGAAAGTGTACTTTTTCCAGAACCGTTTGGTCCCATTATCGCGTGAACTTCTCCAGCTTTAACTTCTATATTAATTCCTTTAAGGATTTCTTTATCACCAATTGAGGCGTGAAGGTTTTTTATTGATAACATCTTATTTATTTGAAAATTTAGATAATTTGAAATTCGAAAATTTCAAGATTGCTATTTTTTATTTTTTTTATTCGTAATGTCCTTTTAAAGAGAGAATCTCCAATATTTCGATAGTTCCTTCGTCAGTAACTCGGTATATTATTCTGTGTTCTCTATTTATTCTTCTAGACCACTTTCCTGAAAGTTCATATTTTAATGGTTCTGGTTTTCCTATGCCTTCAAAAGGATGAAGTAAAATATCTGCAATTAAAGCTGTAATTTTATTCATGACTGCTTTATTCCCAGATTTTTTCCAATATTCTCTGTCTTTTAGAGCTTTTTCAGAATAAATTACTTCCACAAATCTTCCAAGTCTATTTTAACTCCTTTACCATCTTTTATACTTTGCTCGGCATCTAGAATCTCTTTTACAAATTCTGGATTATATGGTTTCTCTTTCTCTTCAATAATTTCAAAACCAAGAGATTTTGCCAGTGATTTTAAAACTGGAAAATCTTTTTTCTTTACATTTTTTAAGATGATATCCATATATTCTAGTTTTTAATTATCCTACAGATCCTTCTAAAGAAATCTCTAATAATTTTTGAGCTTCCACAGCAAATTCCATTGGAAGTTTGTTCAACACATCTTTACTGAAACCATTTACAATTAAGGCAATCGCTTTTTCAGTCGGAATACCTCTTTGGTTGCAATAGAAAACCTGATCTTCTCCAATTTTACTTGTAGTTGCTTCGTGCTCGATTTTTGCTGATGGATTTTTACTTTCGATGTAAGGGAAAGTATGAGCTCCACAGTTATTGCCCATTAACAAAGAATCACACTGAGAAAAGTTTCTTGCGTTCTCCGCTCTTGGCGAGATTTGCACTAAACCACGGTAGCTATTTTGTGATTTTCCAGCCGAAATACCTTTAGAAATAATAGTCGATTTAGTGTTTTTTCCTAAATGGATCATTTTAGTTCCAGTATCTGCTTGTTGGTGATTATTGGTTACAGCGATAGAATAAAATTCTCCAACTGAATTGTCTCCTTTTAATACACAAGAAGGATATTTCCAAGTTACAGCAGAACCTGTTTCAACTTGTGTCCA
This sequence comes from Flavobacterium quisquiliarum, assembly GCF_019308285.1. GTDB lineage: Bacteria > Bacteroidota > Bacteroidia > Flavobacteriales > Flavobacteriaceae > Flavobacterium > Flavobacterium quisquiliarum. Next base: position 81,932 of record NZ_WWEM01000002.1, on the reverse strand, counting down.
AGAAATTTTAGCGTTAGTTTCGCATAAACCCCTTTTAGTTACGAAGTTGTAAACTCCACCTTTTCCTTCTTTGTTTCCTGGGAACCAGTTTTGAACGGTAGAATATTTAATTTCAGCATCATCCAAAGCGATTAATTCAACCACAGCAGCGTGTAATTGGTTTTCATCACGGCTTGGAGCTGTACAGCCTTCAAGATAAGAAACGTAACTACCTTCATCGGCAATAACTAGAGTTCTTTCGAATTGTCCCGTTCCTGCTTGATTGATTCTGAAATAAGTTGAAAGTTCCATTGGACATTTAACGCCTTTTGGAATATAACAGAAACTTCCATCAGAGAAAACCGCTGAGTTTAATGCTGCGTAGAAGTTGTCTTTTTGTGGTACAACAGTTCCTAAATATTTTTTTACTAATTCAGGATGTTCTTTGATAGCTTCAGAAATTGGACAGAAAATAATTCCTTTTTCAGCCAATGTTTTCTTGAAAGTTGTTGCTACAGAAACAGAATCGACCACAATATCCATAGCGACATTGTTCATCATTTTTTGTTCATCAACAGAAATCCCAAGTTTTTTGTACATCTCTAATAATTCCGGATCAACATCATCCAAAGTTTTATTAGGATCTACTTGTTTTGGAGCCGAATAGTAAGAGATTGCCTGAAAATCTGGTTTTTCGTAATGTACGTTTGCCCACTCTGGTTCGATCATTTCTTTCCAAGCACGGAAAGCTTCGATACGCCATTCGGTCATCCATTCAGGTTCTTCTTTTTTAAGCGAAATAGCTCTCACGATGTCTTCGTTTAAGCCAATAGGGAAAGTTTCAGATTCTATATTGGTATAAAATCCGTACTCATATTCTTTAGTTTCCAGTTCGATTTTTAAATCGTCTTCTGTGTATTTGCTCATTGTTGATTTTAAAGATTCAAAGATTTAATCTGAGAAATTTCAAAGATTAAATCTTTATTAGTCTTGGTATTCTCTTTGTATTTTATAGTGAAAATGATTCACCGCAGCCACAAGTTCTGCTTGCATTTGGATTATTGAAAACAAATCCTTTTCCGTTTAATCCGCCAGAAAATTCTAAAATAGTTCCAGCTAAATATAAAAATGATTTTTTTTCAACAGCAATTTGTATGTCGTTATCAACGAATATTTTATCGTCTTCTCCTTTGGTTTTGTCAAATTTTAAATCATAAGACAAACCAGAGCATCCACCGCTTTTTACGCCTACTCTTACATAGTCGCTTGCGGCGTCAAAACCATCATCAGTCATCAAGTCGATGATTTTCTTTTTGGCAGTATCAGAAACTTTTATCATTGTTCTTAGATGTTTGTTTTTTAATAAGCCTTTTTCTTCTGTAGAGAATTTAGTACAGATTTAAAACGCTAGTTTTCAATGTTAAATAGAAATTGTCTGCAAAGATACGACTTAAAAACCTTTTTCCATAACGGTTCACATTATTATAACAAATGTTAAAATAGATATTACTTATTTTGATAAAATCCAGCCTCTAAAAAACGCCTAAAATCAGAATCTGGTAATTTTTTTCTTTTAAGCTGCAAATATCGTTTGTAAATGTTAAAAAACAAGTATTTATACTCATTACAAGGAAAATTTAATTGGTACTTTTGCAAAAAATTGTGAATAATTATGAAAAAACAAAATAAAATTGCTTGGTACAAACCCTTATTCATATTAATTTTTGTTTTGGGATTAGGAGCATGCGTATTGGTTTTTAGTAATGAGTCTGAGTATAATGAAAATCTACCTAGAGAAACTGGTGTACTAGAAGAATTCTTATATGAAAATAAAGAAACAAAGGAGCAAAAAAATATTTTAGATTCGTTAATTACATTAAAAGCGGCTTATGATATTGCAATCCAAGAAAAAACGGCTTTATCTGAGCGATTAGAATTGGAACGAAGAAATGTGGAGAATTTAATGGAGATTATTAAAACGTCTCAAAATCCTTCATCAGCACAACTTAAAGTATTCCGATCACAGCTTTCTGAATCGAAAGTATCATTAGAAAATAAGATAGCAGAGATTAAAAAACTGAAATCTCAGAATAAAAATTTATTGACAGAAATTGAAAGCCAAAATGTTGTAATGTACAAACAAAAGGCTGAAAATGATACTTTGATTTTAAAACAAAAGAAACTGGAATCGACATTGAAAGATGCATCGAAACTTTCGTTAAGTAATTTTAAAGTTATTGCACTTCGTGAAAAAAATTCTGGTGCAGAATTGGAAACAAACAAAGCTAAAAACACGAAAAAACTAAAAGCAACTTTCACTGTTAATGGAAATGCAGTTGCCAAAACGGGTAAAAAAGTCTTTTATATTCAAGTTTTAGACCAAAAAAATACGGTTCTAGGAGATAATAAATTGATTGAGTTTGGAAATGATAAGGCTTTGGTTTATAGTTTTATTGTTAGTACAGATTTTCAAGGTAAATCGGTTAATGTTTATGGCATTTTAAATGCAAACGAAAATCCGTTTAAAAAAGGGACTTATTTTGTTAATTTCTTCGATAAACAAGAAATTATGGGAAGTGCTTCCATCACACTAGAATAACAGTTTTAAGAGTAATTTTTAGTAAAAGGGGTTTGTATTTCCTAGCTTTGTTCTTTTAGAAAATCTTACTCATGAAACTTTACCCAATCGAATCTGGAAATTTTAAATTAGATGGAGGCGCTATGTTTGGTGTGGTTCCGAAAACAATTTGGAACAAAACAAACCCTGCCGATGCTAATAATTTAATTGATATTGCCGCACGTTGTTTATTAATTGAAGATGGAAATCGTTTAATTTTAATTGATACCGGAATGGGCGATAAACAATCTGAAAAATTCTTTGGATATTACTCGCTTTGGGGATCACATTCCTTAGATAAATCGTTGGCAAAATATGGTTTTCATCGCGATGATATTACAGATGTTTTTATGACACATCTTCATTTTGATCATTGTGGCGGAAGTGTGCAATGGAATTCAGATAAAACGGGTTATGAACCTGCTTTTAAAAACGCAAAATTTTGGACCAATGAAAATCATTGGGAATGGGCGACAAAACCTAATGCCCGTGAAAAAGCTTCTTTTTTGTCTGAAAATATTCTGCCAATGCAGGAAAGCGGACAGCTAAATTTTATTGCAAGACCAGAATCCGATTTTGGTTTTTCGGCAGCATTAGGTTTTGAAATTTATTACGTTGACGGGCATACCGAAAAACAAATGATTCCTTATATCAAATACCAAGACAAAACAATTGTTTTTTGTGCCGATTTATTAGCTACAGCTGGACATATTCCGCTTCCTTATGTTATGGGTTACGATACAAGACCCCTTTTGACAATGCCGGAAAAATCAAAATTTTTGAATTTGGCTGCAGATCAAAATCATTATTTATTTTTAGAACATGATGCACATAATCAAATCATAACAGTTGAACATACAGAAAGAGGAGTTCGTTTAAAAGAGGTTTTTAGCTGTGAAGAGATTTTTTAAAGTATTATAATAGATGTTTATAATTTTATTAATTACAATTTGAAGAAGAGACTGTCAATATGGACAGTCTTTTTTTTTAAATTCATCAAAAAAGATTTAGCTTTAGCTAAAGAAAAAACTTATTGTTATTAAACAATCGATTAGAAAAATAATCAAAATTTCATAACACATTGTTAATGGTTAGTTTTTTGTAACAAAAAAGTATAATTTAGACCCATCTTTTAACTTTACAATTATTTATAGATACATGAGTCATATAAAACCTCTTAAATTATCTGCTTTTGCATTACTTGTATTAGCAGGTTGCAGTGCAAGTTTGCAAGCACAAAAAGCAGCACCAAAACAGCCAATTGTTGCTCCTTTGGCAGTGGTTAAAAAAGCACCAGTTAGTGAAAATGAATTAAAAAGATGGAGTCATTTAGATTTAGTAAAAGATTCTATTCCAGGAATGAGTGTAGACAGAGCTTGGGCTGAATTACTGCAAGGTAAAAAAGGGCAGAAAGTGATTGTAGGTATTGTAGATTCTGGTGTAGATATCGAGCATGAAGACCTTCAGGGAATGATCTGGACTAATACTAAAGAAATTCCAGGAAACGGAATCGATGATGATAAAAATGGTTTTATCGATGATATTCATGGATGGAACTTTCTTGGAAATGCGGTTAATGAAAACCTTGAAATGACGCGTATCGTTAAAAAAGGTGATGACGGTTCTGAACAATATAAAGCTGCCTTAGCGCAATATACTGAAAAGTACGAAGAAGCTCTTAAAGATAAAGAACAAGTAGATATGTTACTTGATATTCACAATACAATCAAAAAAGAGCTTAATAAAACTACATACAAAATTGAGGATTTAAGCGCGGTAACATCAACTGATCCTAAAGTTCAAAGAGCTAAAGCTATAATGACTCAGATTTTCACAAATGCTGGGCCAACTTTTGATCCAGAAGCTGATTTTGGAGAATATAAAGAACAAGTTTACGATCAATTAAATTATAACTTAAACAAAGAGTTTGATGGAAGAAAAATCGTAGGCGATAATCCAGAAGATATTAAAGATGCTCATTATGGTAATAATGTAGTTTTTGGTCCAGACAAAGAAAAAGCACTTCACGGAACTCACGTTGCTGGAATTATTGCGCAAATTCGTGGGAATAATTTAGGTGGAGACGGAGTAGCTTCGCCAAATGTTGAGATCTTAACTGTAAGAGCGGTGCCAGATGGTGATGAGTACGATAAAGATATTGCTTTAGCAATTCGTTATGCTGTAGATAATGGCGCGAAAGTAATCAACGGAAGTTTCGGAAAAAGCTTTTCTCCACACAAACAATGGGTTTATGATGCTATTAAATATGCAGCTAAAAAAGACGTTTTAATTGTTCATGCTGCAGGAAACGATGGTTATAATATTGATGAAGCAAAAAACATCAATTATCCAAACGACTCTGAAGACAACGTAAAAGAATTTGCAGACAATTTAATTACAATTGGTGCAATCAATAAAGAATACGGCGAAAATGTGGTTGCAGGATTTTCAAACTTCGGAAAAATCAATGTAGACGTATTTGCTCCAGGAGAAGAAATCTATGCAACAGTTCCAAATAATAAATACAAATATTTACAAGGAACTTCAATGGCATCTCCAAATGCAGCAGGTGTTGCAGCATTGATTCGTTCTTACTATCCAAAATTAAAAGCTTCTCAAGTTAAAAAGATTTTAATGGATTCTGGAGTTGCACTTCCTTCTAAAGTGGTTTTAGGAAAAGGTGAAAATCCAGGAGAAAAACCAGCAGCTGTTTCTTCTGTAGAATCATCAAAAACAGCAAAGATGGTAAACGCTTACAATGCTTTATTAATGGCAGAGAAAATGTCTAAAAAATAAACATAAATACACTATTAATCTAATGGAAGAGTTCGCGCTCTTCCATTTTCTATAAATATCAATATGCGAAAAATTATTTTACTTTCTTTCCTAAGCTTTGGTTTAAACTCAGCTTTTGCTCAAAGCACTTCCTATTGGCAGCAACATGCCGATTATAAAATGGAGGTTTCTATGGATGTAAAAAACTATCAGTATAAAGGAAAACAAGAATTGGTTTATACTAACAATTCTCCTGATACATTGAAAAAAGTATTCTATCATTTATATCCAAATGCTTTTCAGCCAGGAAGCGAAATGGATGCACGTCTTCATTTCATTAAAGATCCAGACGGAAGAATGGTAAATAAAACAAAAGATGCCAGCGGAAAGGATATAAAACAAAGCAGAATTGAGACTTTAAAACCAAATGAAGTTGGATATTTAAAAATCACAAACTTCAAGCAAGATGGTGCTGTTGCTCAAACAAGAGTTTCTGGAACTATTTTAGAAGTGACTTTAGCAAAACCAATTCTGCCTAATTCTAAAACGACATTTACATTAGATTTTGATGGACAAGTACCAGTTCAGATTCGTCGTTCAGGAAGAAATAATTCTGAAGGAATTGAACTTTCAATGTCACAATGGTATCCAAAATTAGCCGAATTTGATTTCGAAGGATGGCACGCAGATCCATACATTGCGAGAGAATTTCATGGAGTTTGGGGGAATTTTGACGTAAAAATTACAATCGATAAGGAATACACAATTGGTGGCTCAGGATATTTACAAGATAAAAATTCAATCGGACATGGTTATGAAGATGCTGGTGTAACGGTGGTTTATCCTAAAAAAGCAAAAACATTAACATGGCATTTTATTGCGCCAAATGTTCACGATTTTACTTGGGCAGCAGACAAAGATTATGCACATGATATTGTAAAAGGACCAAACGATGTCGATTTGCATTTCTTTTACAAAAACACACCAAAGGTGGCAGAAAACTGGAAACAGTTGGAGCCTTTAATGGTAAAAGTTATGGATTATTATAACAACAGAGTGGGACAATATCCATACAAACAATACTCCTTTATTCAAGGCGGAGATGGCGGAATGGAGTATGCAATGTGTACTTTGATGTTAGGAAACGGAACGCTTGAAGGAATTCTGGGAACTGCAACACACGAGTTAGGACATTCTTGGTTCCAGCATATTTTAGCTTCAAACGAATCAAAACACCCTTGGATGGATGAAGGTTTTACAACTTACATCGAAGACAGTGCTTTGAATGAATTAAAAGGAGATAAAAAAGAAGTAAATCCGTTTAAAGGAAATTATAATGCTTATTACAATCTGGTAAATTCTGGTAAAGAACAGCCTCAAACAACGCACGGAGATCGTTATGACGAAAATCGTCCATACAGTATTTCATCTTATATTAAAGGAAGTATTTTCCTTTCACAGCTAGAATATGTTATTGGAAAAGAGAATGTTGACGCGACTTTGAAAAGATATTTCAATGATTTCAAATTCAAGCACCCAACTCCAAATGATATCAAAAGAACAGCTGAAAGAGTTTCTGGAGCTGAGTTAGACTGGTATTTAACAGATTGGGCACAGACAACCAATACAATTGATTACGGTATCAAAGATGTTGCTGACAACGCAGGAAAAACAACCATTTCCTTAGAAAGAATTGGAAGAATGCCAATGCCAATCGATTTGAAAGTGGATTATACAGACGGAACTTCTGAAAATTTCTATATTCCGTTAAGAATGATGAATTTCATTAAACCAAATCCAAACCCAAATCAAAAAAGAACGGTTTTAGAAGATTGGGCTTGGGCACAGCAAAACTATAGTTTTACAATTGACAAAAACAAAACAGCAATCAAAAAAATCACTATCGATCCAAGCGGATTAATGGCTGATGTAAAACAAACAAATAATGTTTTTGAAGTGAAGTAATTCTTCAAACAAGAATAAAAAAGTCCCGTTTATTAATTTAAACGGGATTTTTTTAGTTTCAGGAGCATCACAAAAGGCATTTTAATATACATGGTTCCCGCTCTCGGCTATATCTCGCTGTTGCCCGACGTCGAGCCAGCAAGGATACCGCCTCCATCGGGGCTAGATACAAACAATTGGCTTTTTTTAAAGATTTATTATAAAAACGTTTACTTTTTTAGTAGAAGATTAATTGCCTCCAGCTTTAGCTGGAGGAAGAAGATTTGAAAGGCAAAGGGCTTTAGCCAAACCACGACAGTTTTGGCTAAAGCCCTTTGCTTGAATTCATTTTACATCCAGCTAAAGCTGGACGCTATTCAATCTTTTTATAAAATTAAATGGTTTTATTGATTTAACTCAAATGCTCAATCATATCTTTGGTCATCGATTCCAAATCAAATTTATGATTCCAATTCCAGTCTTCCCTTGCTGAAGAATCATCAATACTAGCCGGCCAGCTGTCCGCAATTTTCTGGCGGAAATCCGGATTGTAAGTGATTTCAAATTCTGGAATATGTTTTTTGATTTCGGCAGCAATTTCAGTTGGGGTAAAACTCATCGCAGCTAAATTGTATGAAGAATGTATTTTGATCTCTTCAACCGGTGCTTTCATGATATTGATTGTTGCATCAATGGCATCATCCATATACATCATTGGCATTTTGGTTTCAGATGATAAAAAGCATTCGTATTTTTTATCGGCAATAGCCTTATAAAAAATATCAACAGCATAATCTGTTGTTCCACCGCCCGGAGGAGTAGACCAGCTGATTAAACCAGGATAACGAATACTGCGAACATCTACACCATATATATTATGATAGTATTCGCACCATCTTTCTCCTGCTTGTTTACTAATTCCGTAAACAGTCGAAGGTTCCATTACAGTATATTGAGGTGTGTTTTCTTTTGGAGTTGTCGGTCCAAAAACTGCGATACTGGATGGCCAGAAAATCTTCTGAATCTTTTTAGCTTTTGCTAAATTTAAAACATGAAAAAGAGAATTCATATTTAAATCCCAGGCAAAAGCAGGATTTTTTTCGGCTGTTGCCGATAAAAGAGCTGCCATCAAATAAACATCGGTAATTTGATGTACTTCTACCAAATGTTCAATCTGGTTAAAATCTAAAGCATTGACAACTTCAAAAGGCCCTGAATTAACAACATCAGTATTTAATTTTCGAATATCAGAAGCGATAACATTTTCGGTTCCGTATAATTTACGCAGTTTTTGCGTCAGTTCTGTTCCAATCTGACCGCAGGCACCAATGATCAATATTTTAGGATTCATTTTCGATGATTTTTAGAGAGACAAATATAACGTTTTCGCAATTACTAGCGCTTTTTAGAATCATAAATTATAGATTCAATAATTAAAAACTTTTTTCGTTAGATTATTCTCTTTTACAGGTGTTTGTTTTTGTGCCTTTTTAAAATGGTTTTTAAAAGTTGCTTTTGGGATATAAAAGTGAAAGAAGTTCTTTTTTTTAACCGTTTAATCTAAGATAAAAAATAACCTTGATTTATAGATTCTTTAGCAAAAAACAGAATTCGTAATTGTAAATTTACTTTGTAACTTTGCACCCTAACATTTTATGAAATGAAATATAGAATAGCGCTGTTTTTACTTTTGATTTTTGTACTGCAATCTTGTCAAAATGAGAATGAAAAGCGTCTTGCTGAAAATGCAAAAGAAGCTAAGAAAAAAGAAAAAATCTTTAATAATATTAATAAGGGCTGGACTTTTATAGATGAACCCATCAATGAGGTTTCAGAAGAGAATATAAAAAACTGGGCAGAATGGCGTGATTTCTTAAAAGAAATAGGAGATAAACCTAGAAAAACGATTGGCGCATTTCAGAAAAAATCGGCAGCTATTTCTAAAAAGGCAATGGCTTTGAACAATAATATTCCAACTCAGTTCAATCAGCCTCAAATTAAAAGCCGTATTTCGATTTTAATTACTAAAATAAAAATGCTGGATTTGTTTATTCATTTAAACACTATTCCAGATGATAAAGTTGTTTTTCTGATTCAGGAAATCAATAAAGAACTGATTTCATTGGAAAGACAAATGGATAAAATTGTCGAAAAAGCCAAAATACCAAAAGAACAAGGAGAAGAAGATTTCTTGAGAATGTTAGATACAACGCGCGCGATACCGAATTCGAGTGCTCCACAGGTTCCTATACAACCAACAGATCAAAACGCATTAAAAGTTGAGTAAAAACGCCTTATATACAATTTATGACAATCTGCCGAAAGCGGAGCAGATTGCTAAAAGTTTACTGGAAGGAAATCAGGTCAAAATGAACCTTAACGGTTTGCTTGGATCTTCTGTTTCCTTTATAATCCGTTCCGTTTTTAAGAAAACAGAACTTCCTTTTTTAATTGTTTTAGACAACAAGGAAGAAGCGGCCTATTACCTAAACGATTTAGAGCAAATGATCGGAGAGCAGGATGTTTTGTTTTATCCCGCATCTTTTCGTCGTCCGTATCAGGTTGATGAAACTGATAATGCGAACGTTTTGCTTCGTGCCGAGGTTTTAAACAGAATCAATTCCCGAAAAAAACCAGCTGTAATTGTTACCTATCCAGAAGCACTTTTTGAGAAAGTAGTAACACGCCAGCAACTAGATAAAAATACTTTAAAAGTCGCTTTAAACGACAAAATTTCGATTGATTTTATCAACGAAGTTTTATTTGAATACGAATTTAAAAGAGTCGATTTTATTACAGAACCGGGCGAATTTTCAGTTCGTGGTGGAATTGTCGATGTCTTTTCTTTTTCAAATGATCATCCATATAGAATTGAGTTTTTTGGAAACGAAGTAGATAGTATCAGAAGTTTTGATGTAGAAACACAGCTGTCTGTCGAAACACACAAGAAAATTACAATTATTCCAAATGTTGAGAACAAGGTATTTCAGGAAAATCGTGAAAGCTTTCTAGATTATATTGCTGAAAAAACAGTTCTTTTTATCCAAAATACCGACGGACTTTTTAGTCAGTTAGATAAACAATTTGCCAGGGCAGAAGAAGCTTTTGAGAAATTATCAAAAGAAATAAAACACGCAACCCCGGAACAATTATTCCTGAATCAGGCGGCGTTTATCAAGAGAGCTTTAGATTTTTCTATTATAGAATTGGCTTCAAAACCAATTTTTAAGACAACAAAAAAATACGAATTTCATATTCAGCCTCAGCCATCATTCAATAAACAATTTGATTTATTGCTAAACAATCTGAGCGATAATCACTTTAACGGTTACAAAAATTATTTGTTCTGTTCGAATGAAACACAGGCCAAACGTTTTCACGATATTTTTGAGTCTTTGGACGAAGCCAATTCAGAAAATATCCGAAAACAATATCATACCATTGTATTGCCTTTATACCAAGGTTTTATTGATGAAGAAAATCAGATTACGGCTTATACCGATCATCAGATTTTTGAGCGTTATCATAAATTTAATATCAAAAACGGTTATTCTAAAAAACAGAATATTACCCTTAAAGAATTAACTGCACTTTCTGTTGGTGATTATGTAACGCATATCGATCACGGAATTGGGAAATTCGGCGGATTGCAGAAAATTCAGGTGGAAGGAAAAACACAAGAAGCCATAAAATTGGTTTATGCCGATAATGATATTGTGTATGTGAGTATTCACTCGCTTCATAAGATTTCGAAATACAACGGAAAAGACGGAACTCCTCCAAAAATCTACAAATTAGGATCCAACGCTTGGAAAGTTTTAAAACAAAAAACCAAAGCGCGTGTTAAACATATTGCCTTCAATTTGATTCAATTGTATGCCAAACGTCGTTTAGAAAAAGGCTTTCAGTTTGCGCCAGACAGTTATTTGCAAAACGAATTAGAAAGTTCGTTTATTTATGAAGATACGCCAGATCAAACCAAATCAACAGCAGAAGTAAAAGCTGATATGGAAAGCGATCGCCCAATGGATCGTTTGGTTTGCGGGGATGTTGGTTTCGGAAAAACAGAGGTTGCCATTCGAGCGGCTTTCAAAGCAGTTGATAACAGTAAACAAGTAGCTGTTTTGGTTCCTACTACGATTTTGGCGTATCAGCATTACAGAACTTTCTCAGAGCGTTTAAAAGATATGCCCGTTTCTATTGGCTATTTAAACCGATTTAGAACTGCAAAACAAAAAACACAGACTTTAAAAGACTTAGCAGAGGGAAAACTGGATATTGTTATTGGAACACATCAATTAGTAAATAAAAATGTAGTTTTTAAAGACTTAGGTTTATTAATTGTGGATGAAGAACAAAAGTTCGGAGTTAACGTAAAAGATAAATTAAAAACAATTGCAGCCAATGTTGATACCTTGACATTGACGGCAACACCAATTCCGAGAACGCTTCAATTCTCCTTAATGGCAGCACGAGATTTATCTGTAATTACAACACCTCCACCAAATCGTTATCCAATTGAAACGAATGTGGTTGGTTTTAATGAAGAAATTATTCGTGACGCGATTTCGTATGAAATTCAGCGAAACGGACAGGTTTTCTTTATCAATAACCGAATTGAAAATATCAAGGAAATTGCTGGAATGATTCAGCGTTTGGTTCCAAATGCCAGAGTTGGAATTGGCCACGGACAAATGGACGGCGCCAAACTCGAAGAATTGATGTTAGGTTTTATGAATGGAGATTTTGATGTTTTGGTAGCCACAACAATCATCGAAAGCGGATTGGACGTTCCAAATGCCAATACGATTTTCATCAATAATGCCAATAATTTTGGACTGTCCGATCTGCATCAAATGCGTGGACGTGTTGGGCGAAGCAATAAAAAAGCGTTCTGTTATTTCATCTGTCCTCCTTATTCATCAATGACCGAAGATGCGAGAAAACGTATTCAGGCATTGGAACAATTTAGCGAATTGGGAAGTGGTTTCAACATTGCGATGAAAGATCTTGAAATTCGTGGTGCTGGAGATTTATTAGGCGGAGAACAAAGTGGTTTCATTAATGAAATTGGTTTTGATACGTACCAAAAAATCATGAACGAAGCGATTGAAGAATTAAAGGAAAACGAATTCAAAGATTTATATCCGGAAGAAAATGATATTGATACCAAAGAATACGTAAAAGACATTCAAATCGATGCCGATTTTGAATTGTTATTTCCTGACGAATATATCAATAACGTTTCGGAACGTTTGGTTTTATACAACGAATTAGGCGCGATAAAAGACGAAGCTGGTTTAAAGGAGTACGAAAGAAAATTGATTGACCGTTTTGGGCCACTGCCAAAACAAGCGACTGCATTGTTAAACAGCATCAGAATAAAATGGATTGCAACGAAAGTCGGAATCGAGAAATTGGTCTTGAAACAAGGCAAAATGATTGGTTATTTCGTTTCAGATCAGCAATCCGATTATTACCAGTCGGTGAAGTTTAGGAATGTTTTGAATTTTGTTCAGAAGCATAGTAATCTTTGTAAAATGAAAGAAAAACAAACCGTAAACGGCTTACGTTTATTATTGACTTTTGAAAATGTGAAGTCTATAAAACGTGCTTTGGAATTGATGGAGTTGTTTGAGGAGTAAAATTTCAATTATTTATATGAAAGTAAAAAATATATTAATTTATATACTAATAATAAGTGCGGTTCTAAGCTGCAGTTCTGATAATTCTAATGATTCGGATGGTCAGGATTTTAATAAGAATTTATTAAAGTCTGTTACAGTTGAAAAAGGAGGTTATGAAGAGCTTTACAAATTTGAAAATGGATTTTTAACAGAAATAACGTATCGATCGGCAGATGGTGAAAATCAAAATTACAAATATGAGTATGATGCAGAAGGAAAAGTAATAAAGCAAAAATACAAATCAACAACGTATTCTCAATCTAATTCCTATGAATATGATAGTCAAAAACGGCTGATTAAGACTACTGTTGAAGGATCTGATGATTATATGACATTGGAATATACCAAGAATAAGGTAATAGTGACACACCATCGAGTACTGTTCCTTGATAAGCCACATACTTATGTTACTGAACTTAACACAGATGATACAGGAAGAATTTTAAAAACGATTGCTGTTAAGGGTTTTACAGACGAGAATGGTGAAGAAAACTATTCTACGACTGAATTTGTTTATGATACAAGAGGGAATATAATAAAAAGAATATCAAGTAATAGAACTAGTTATATTGATATTGAGGAAAATGAATATGATGATAAAAATAATCCATATTATTACAGCTTTAAAAAACTAAATCAAAGTTTGTATTATGTAATTTATAACACCCTTAGTTCACCTGCACTTTATTATTCTCCAAATAATAGAACAGCAATAAAATATGACGGAAAAATTTATGTAAAAGATAAAATGCTTTATAATTCAGAAAATTTTCCTGTAAAAAAGACCCATTATATTTATGAGGACGGAGTAAATCTTAACTCAGAAGATGAAATAATTTTGAATTATTACTAGTAAGATATTTTCTAATTAATGATCAAGGATTGCAACAAATTATTTTTAAATAATTCGTGAATTCGTGGCTAAAAAAATTTAAGTTTTCTTTATCTTTTATTTAAGAAAAATCTTAGAACTAAAAAGTTTTCTTTGATCCAAATTTTCAAAGACCACTTTATATGCAGAATCAACTTATTCTCCTATTTTTATTTTTAGGATTGACTACGATCTTCGCTCAGGAAAAAACTAAAACTATTTCAAATAATTCTATAAAATCAGAAAGTATTGATCCACTTCGTCCTGCAGAAGCAGCATTTTATTCAGCCGTTTTACCAGGTTTGGGACAAATTTACAATAAGAAATATTGGAAGCTTCCTTTAGTGTACGGAGCAATTGGTACAAGTGCCTATTTGTATGTTGATAATAAGAAGAAGTATAATTTGTATCGAGACGAATATAAAAGCAGACTGGAAGGAACGAAAAGTAATTCCGAATCTTTGTCTGGTTTAACAGAAAGTCAATTGATTACTATCCAAAAAGGGTATCAGAGAAACCGGGATTTATCTGCTTTATTTATGGTTGGATTTTATATCCTCAATATTATAGATGCTAATGTTGATGCCGCTTTATCGCAATTTAATGTAGACGAAAATCTAGCCTTTAAACCTGCTGTAATCAAAAATGAGATTACACTAAAGAGTGATTTTGGACTTGCTCTGAATTATTCTTTTTAAAAAGATAGCCACAAATTCACGAATTTTAATTTAGCTTAATTCGTGAATTCGTGGCAAAAAACATTTTATAATTTCTTCAATCCCTTTATTTCTGAAGTATTTCCTTCTTTAATACTGATGGCAACACCGCCGCCTGGAGCTAAATATTGCTTCAATTTAGTTTTTGAGTTTACAATAGCTTTAGTAACCGTATATTTCTGTGGATTTTGATTCCAATTGGCATCTTTAGCGTCAGCATAAATTGTTGCGATGAAATTTTTTCCAGCTGGTAAATACTCAAATGAAATGTTGGCTGTTCTAGAATTTTCATCTGTAATTCCGCCAATAAACCATTCGTTTTTGCCTTTTGCCTTACGGGCAATTGTAATGTAATCTCCAGGTTCGGCTTCCAGAATGTAACTGTTATCCCAATCTACAGCAACATCTTTGATGAACTGAAATGCATCTGGAAAGCGCTCATAATTCCCTGGAATATCAGCAGCCATTTGCAACGGACTGTACATGGTAACATAATAAGCCAGTTGTTTTACTAAAGTCGTATTAACTCGTTGCGTACTTCCTGTTCCATAATACGATAAATCAGTTTGGAAAATTCCAGGCGTATAATCCATTGGACCTCCCATTAATCTTGTAAAAGGCAAAATTGTAGTATGATCTGGAGCTAATCCTCCCATAGATTCAAACTCTGTTCCACGAGCAGATTCCTGAGCAATCCAGTTTGGATAAGTACGGTTTAAACCCGTCGGACGAACCGCTTCGTGACTGTTAATCATAATTTTATAATCGGCTGCACGTTTGGCAACATTGATATAATGATTTACCATCCATTGTCCGTCATGATGTTCGCCACGTGGAATAATTTTTCCAACATAACCAGTTTTTACGGCATCGTAACCATTATCATTCATAAATTGAAAAGCACGATCTAAACGACGTTCATAGTTTGTAGCCGATCCTGAAGTTTCATGGTGCATGATAATTTTTACACCTTTTGAAGCTGCATAAGAATGAACCGCTTTTACGTCAAAATCAGGATAAGCGGTTACAAAATCAAAAACCTCTTCTTTCCAGTTTCCAATCCAGTCTTCCCAGCCAATATTCCATCCTTCAATAAGAATCGCATCAAAACCGTTTTTAGCAGCAAAATCAATATATTCTTTGGCACGTTCTGTAGTAGCTCCGTGTTTTCCGTTTGGAGTAAGTTTGGTAAAATCGTCTGTTATTTTTACATTGTTTTCTTTTCCAAAAGCCCACGTACTTCTTCCTGCAACAAAATATTCCCACCAAATTCCGATGTATTTCACTGGTTTAATCCACGAAACATCTTTATAACTGGTTGGTTCATTAAGGTTTAAAATCAATTTAGAAGCTAAAATATCAGTAGCTTTATCGCTTACAACAATCGTTCTCCAAGGTGTTTGTGCATCAGTTTGCATATAGCCTTTTGCGCCAAGGACATCTGGTGCCAAATGACTGATCATTTTATTGTTCACAGGATCAACTTCAAGATACATGGCTGGATAATTGATTAATCCGGCTTCGTGAATGTTGATGTATAAACCATCGTTTGATTTCATCATGGATGGAGTTTGTACAGACAATGCTGCGATTGGCTGCTGTGCATTGATTTCGATTGTTGCTTTTTTCATCAACGAAGGAATCTCCGAAATTTTTGATGTGGTATAAGCATATTCGTTGGTATCATAATCTCCCGGAATCCAGAAAATTTTATGATTGCCAGCCAGATTAAATTCAGAACGTTCTTCTTTAATTACAAAATAACTTAACTCGTTTTGTTTTGGAAATTCATATCTAAATCCCAATCCGTCATTGAATAAACGGAAACGAATGCGGATATATCGGTTATTGTTTTTCGCTTGCGTTAAGGTGACAACCAATTCATTGTAATGATTACGAATTGTTTTTTCTTCTCCTAAAACCGGATTCCAGTTTTCATCAACAGAAGATTGAGCAGTATTTGTAATAGAAAAACCATCCATAAACGAAGTTCCGTTTTGAATTTCCAAACCTAACGAACTTGGTTTTATAACAGGTTTTTGTTTATATGATAATTGATAGGAAGGAATACCACCTTCTTTTAATTCAAATTTTAAAGAAAGATTTTTGTCTGGCGAAGTTATTTCCTGTGCCCTCAGTGAAAATACACTCAGAAATACAAAAAAAAAGACCGCAGTTTTTCTGACCAAACGAATTTGGAACAGGATTTTTTTGGATTGAAAATTCATGTGTTTATTTAGTTTTGTGCAAATTTAGGTTTTAAAGTTGCATTTGAATATTAATTTTTCAATACTAAATATTGAAAAGGCTGAAGCGTTACATCTGAACCAAGAGTTACAGAAGCTCCTGTAAAGGCATCTTTCCAGTTTCCTTTTAATGTATTTGGAATAAGATGTTTTACTGCAGAACTGGTTAAATTAGAAAGGACAAAAACTTTTTCGGTATCTTTTTCCATAGTAAAAGCACTTACGGCATCACTGCTGTAACCTGTGTATTCTCCAGACTTAATTGCTTTACTGGTATTTCTAAAAGCAATTATTTTTTTGTATTCGGCAAGCATTTCAGTGTCGGCGGTTGACCAGTCAATTGGTGTTCTGGCGAAATAGTTTAATCTTTTATCGTATCCAATTTCTTGCCCGTTATAAATCATTGGAACTGATTTTAAATATGCTGCGACTACAAAAGTTGCAATAGAGCCTTTTTTACCTCCAAAAAGCTCCAGTGGTGTTCCGTCAGAAAGGTTTACGTCGTGATTGCTTGTGTATCGAACGACTCTGTTTGCTGAATCATAAACATTAGCATATTCTGTAGCATTGGAATTCTGAATCGTTGTTGCCGATTTATTTTCTTTGAATAATTGTTCGATAGTATAAAAGAAATTGAAACCAAAAGTATAATCAAAACCAGAAGCAAAATGATTGTATTTTGAACCCTCAGCGAGCATTAAAATAGTTTGGTTTTTTTTAATTTTTCGAAGTTTTGTTATGGCATCTGCCCAGAAATTGTTCGGAACAAAATCGGCATAATCGCATCTGAAACCATCAATATTCGCATTGTAAACCCAGTAGGACATAGCATCTATCATGGCCTCTTTCATTTCTGTATTGTTGAAGTTTAACTGTGCCACATCATTATAATTGGTTCCAGGCGGAATAATGATATTACCGCTCGCATCCTGCTGATACCAATCTTTGTGTTGTGTAATCCAAGCATTGTCCCATGCAGTATGATTCGCGACCCAGTCTAAAACAACAGCCATATTTTTCTTGTGTGCTTCTTCTACTAAAGTCTGCAGATCTTGCAAAGTTCCAAAATCAGGATTAACGGCTTTATAATCTTTAACAGCATAAGGAGAACCCAATTCACCAGTTGCTTTTTCTTTTCCAACAGGATAAATAGGCATTAAGTAAATCACATTTGCCCCCAATTCCTGAATCTGGGTTAATCTGTCCTGAACGCCTTTTAAGTTTCCAGCCTGACTAAAAGCACGAATATTTACCTGATAAATTATAGCATCTTCTTTTTTGGGCATTTTATCAAAAGGAGTACCGTATTGTGTATAAGGAGATTCGGGAGTTTTGTTACCGTCATCAGAAGAACTGCAGGAAATAAAGGCTAAGGCTAGCAGAAATGTATAAACTATTTTTATGTTTGATTTCATGTTTCTTTGAATTTTGTTGTAATAGTCAAGAGTTTAAGATAGCCTGCCTTTCGCTCAAAAAAGGCAGGTATCACTCAAACTAATCTAGCTTATTACATGTTAGATTATTTTTTAACTATCGTACAAGTTGCGGTTTTTGGGTAACCATTGCTTACGGGATCTGCTTCATCAATTTTAAAAGTTACTTCATAAACTCCTGCTTCAGGGATATCATAAGCACCTCCATTATCTAAATTGATTGTGTTTGTTGAAGGGTCTGCTGGCCCATAATTGATAGTCCAACTATTGTTTAGTCTAAATTTTAACGCTCCTGTTACTAAATTAGCGGTAATTTTCCATGTTTTTGTTTGATAATCGTAGCTCATAGGAGTGCTATTATCCCATCCTCCAGCTTGAGAGGTTCCAACAATTCCCCAAGAATAAGGCGTTGCAGACCATTTTAAAGTATTCAAATTTACTTTGACTTGGAAAGAACCTTCGCCAGGAAGTGCAAAATCTTTAGTGCTCATATTTATCATATCTGAGTTTGTGGCGCCGGCTCCATAAAATTGTGCCCAGTTTCTTTCCGTGTTTAATTTAAATACTGGTCCGTAACCCGGTAATACCGTAATGTAACCTTGATAAACCCCTTTTGCGATAGCAGGTAAAGAATTGGCAATATCTACATTCCATTCTCCTTGATATGCACCCGGCATATAAATTTCGCCAAAAACGACACTCTTCTCATACGGAGTTACTGTCAAAGTAATTGGATTGGAAAAAACTTTGCGATCCATAGCCGCTTCCACACGTACGACTAGTTTGCCTTCAACATCTATTGGAAGTCCTAAATCGACTGCAATTTTATTTAATTCCTGACCAATTAGAGTTTTGCTTAAAACATCTGTACCAACTTCAATTCGTTTCGCTTTCAGCCAAGCGTTGGCGCCACTGGTATCTCCAACTAAGTCAAACTGTAAAGCATAAGTCACGGGAGCATCAATTGGAAAAGTAACTTCGGGCCATGAAACGAGTAAAACTTGATCATCTGCAGTGTCTTCTGTTAAAACAATTTTTGTAGACGAAACAGTTATTTCCGATGGAAAACTAACAGATTTCAATGTTGTTAATTCGGCGTCGTTTTCGCAGGAAGAACCCAAAAAAAGCAAATTGCCAAGTATGAATAATTTATTAATATATTTTTTCATGATTGTTTTTGTTTTTAGTAACCAGGGTTTTGTTTTAATCCACGATTAGCATCTAAAGCTGAAGTAGGAATTGGGAACAACTTTCTGAAAGCAGGAGATGCAGGTCTAAATTCATTTGCTAATAAAAATTTGTCAAAGCGAATCATATCTTGTCTTCTGTGCCCTTCCCAGTTTAGTTCAAACCCTCTTTCGTTATAAATATCTTCAAGAGTTGGGTTATGATCTAATGCATCTAATCCTGCACGTACTCTAATTTGATCAATAAAAGGTTTTGCAACTGCAGCATTTCCTAATCGAGCATTACATTCGGCCATCATTAAAATAACATCGGCATATCTAAAAATCGGAAAATCATTAGAAGCACCTCCGCTTGTTCTTGGTGCGACAGGATAAAATTTTACATTGCGAACTCCTGCTTGTGGATCTGCTCCTGGATTGTCTAATGAAGCAACATCTAATGTATAATTGAAGCCACCTGGTTGTTCTCCAAACAAAAACTGTTTTCTGCGAATATCATTTGCATCATATTTTAGGAAAAAAGCTTTAGGAACAATTGTACCATTCCAACCGCTGAAACCAAATAAAGCTTGAGCATGAGCACCGTACAAACTGCGAACAGCATAAACGTTACGAGATACAATATCTAAAGTTGCATAGATTGGAAGAATAGTTTCGTCCTCAGGAAGTACGTCTCCAAACAATTCATAATACTTGCTTCCCAAAGGATTTGAAGCATCTGCAGCCCCTGAATGAAGTGTAAAGCCTCCGTCAGCGACTTTATTACAAGCTGCTAAAGCTTCATTCCATTTTGGAGTCCCAGTATACACTTCTGCATTTAGATAGACTTTTGCCAGCAAAGTATATCCTGCCCATTTATTGAATCTTCCATAATAATTTCCTCCTCTTGTACCTGACAATAATTCAACGTTTTCCGTTAATTCTTTTACTATAAAATCATAAACTTCCTTACGGTTTGACTGTGGAATTTTATCAACAGTAATATTATTATCAGTGAAGAAAGGGACATTGCCATAATCATCAATTAATAAATAATAAAAGAAAGCTCTTAATGTTTTAGCCTCAGCAATTTTTGAAGCCTCAGCATTTGATTTTTCTAATAGACTGACCGCAAGATTAGCACTGAAAATTGATTTGTAAAGCCAGTTCCAAGTATTGTTGATAATGAAGTCTGTAGGCAGCCATTCGTGTTTATGCAGACGAGCAAAATCCATCTGCCAGTCACCAGTATTTCTATGCGGAATAACCTGTTCATCAGAAGACATACAGTTCATGTCGTACCATCCGTTATCTGCGCCAGCATAACCCACACCAGAAGCGTTGTCTCTTACAAATTCGCCAGGAACTTGAGCATATACACTTGCCAGTGCAATATCAGCTCCTTCTGGAGTTCCGTAAAAATCTTCTGCAGGATATTTATCATACACATTTTCGTCTATATCTGTACAGCTAAAAAGAGTCAGGAAACACAAGCTTCCTGTTATCAATATATTTTTAAGTTTCATGTTTTTTACTATTTAAATTTTACAGTCAAACCAAACGCCACGCTTCTTGTACGAGGATAAATTCCTCTGTCGCCTCCAAAGTTATCTTCAGGTCTGCCACTTCCGCTTACGTTCAATTCTGGATCAATACCTGAATAATCCGTGATTAGGAATAAGTTGTTTCCTGTAAGTGAAAGTCTAATAGTATCAATGTATTTATCTGTGAAACGGAAAGTATATCCCGCTGTAAGATTTTCTAAACGAATGAAAGAACCGTCTTCTAACCATAAATCGGAACCGTAAGGAGAAGTGTAAATTCCTTGATCAACAGCACTTGCCAAAACATTCGATTTACCTATGTTTTCCAATCGGCTTAAGTTTGAGCGTAATCCGTTGTAGATTTTATTTCCTCCTGAACCTCTTAATAGTAAAGACGCATCAAAGTTTTTATATCTGTATGATGGATTAAAAGCAAAAGTATAAGTTGGTAAAGCAGAACCAGCATAGTAACGATCTGGACTTTTTACACCTTGATCAATTACACCATTCCCGTCACGATCCAAAACAGTTTCAACATTATTTTCATTTTTTCCGGTATGTTCCAAAATGTAAAAAGCACCAATTGGTTTTCCTTTCACTAAATAAGAGTTTGCAGCTCCCCAAGGAACATAATCAGTATTTAAAGGAACGCCGTTAATACTGCCATTTAGATTAAGAACTTCATTTTTCATAAAGGAAACATTTCCTCCTAAAGTAAGGGTGCTGTTGTCTGATTTAATTACATCATAAGCAAGTGATACCTCAATACCTTTATTCGAAATACTTCCAACATTTGCTTTAATAGTTGGATAAGGATACGGAGGTTGGGGTACTGTGTAATCAAACAAAAGGTTTTCTGTTTTAGAAGTGTACACATCAACAGTTCCTCTTAATCTATTGTTTAATAAAGCGAAATCAATACCTAAATTGGTTTGTTTTTTAGTTTCCCATTTTAGATCGGCATTTGCATTTTGTGTAATTACATAGTTTGTAATTGGATTTCCTCCAAAATAAGTAGTACCGCTGCTGCCAACTAAAGACAATGAGTTTTGAGGGTAAAGTCCTTGCTGATTACCTGTTTCTCCATAACCGGCGCGAAGTTTTAACTCATCAAACAAGTTTTGGTTTTGCATGAAAGGCTCTTTGTGGATTTGCCATGCCACAGATGCAGAAGGAAAGTTTCCCCATTTGTTGTTTACTCCAAATACCGAAGAACCATCACGACGAATACTCGCTGTAACTAAATAACGGTCTAGCAAAGAATAATTTAATCTTCCTAAAAACGAAACTAAAGTTCTGTCATTTTTATAAGATTCAATATCTCCGGGACGAATCTTGGTTAAATCACCTAATTGAAGTGCATTGTAAGTAGCATCATCATTAATAAAACCTCTTACCTGTGCAAAATTTCCTTGGTACATTTGATTTTGCCATTCGTATAAACCTAACACGTTTATATTGTGTATGCCAAAAGTTCTTTTATAATTAAGGCTAAAGTTGGTTAATTTCTCATTTTGTCTTCTGTTTCGAACATTTCCGTAACCATTTTGATCAATTGCATAAGCACTTGTTGAAACTACAGGAAGATAATACCCTTCCGTTGTATTTGTTTTTCTCCAGCTTCCAAACCAGTTTGCAGTTAAACCTTTAGCTAAATCTAAATCAGCTTTCAAGCTTCCGAATATGTTATCATTTTCTGCATTATTGGAAACACTTTGTGCAGCAGCATACGGATTTAAATATTGGAACACATTCGAATCTGTAAAATAAGTGCCGTCAGTATTGAAAACAGGATCTGTCGGTCTAACTAAATAGGCATTTGTAATCAGATTTGATGTATAAGCTGCTGTTCCAATACTTTGAATAATACTGGTTGTATTGTTAATACCAGTATTTAAATTGAAAGTCAATTTTAATTTATCATTCAAAGCCAATTGAGTAGCCTGAATACGTCCGATGTATTTTTGATTGCTTGAATTAATTACAACTCCGTCTTGCAAAATAGCTGTTAACGAAGCTCTGTAATTAAATTTATCAGTTCCTCCACCAAAAGATAAAGTATGTGTTTGTGTAAGTCCTGTTTGAGTCAAAAGACCGTACCAATCTGTATTGGAACCGTGATTTGCAGATGCTGGAACGCCCACGCTTTGAGCTGCTGCCCACCATTCGTCAGCATTCAACATATCTAATTTTTTCGGAATAAAATCTAAGGAAGTAGAACCTGTATATTCCATTGTAGTTCTTCCTGCTTTATTCTTTTTAGTTGTCACAATGATTACACCAGGCGCGCCTCGAGAACCATAAATTGCAGTAGCAGAAGCATCTTTTAGAATATCATAACTTTCAATTTCGCTTGGCGGAACCTGATTCAGTAAGTCCATATTTCCCTGAATTCCATCTACCACTACCAAAGGATCACTTCCGCCAATCAAAGATGAAATTCCACGAATACGAACGCTTGGCCCTTGACCAGGCTCGCTCCCCAATTGAGTAATATTAACACCTGCCGCTTTTCCAGCAATTAACTGCAACGGATTTACAATAGCACCTTGATTCATATCTTTAGCCGCAATAGAAGAAACAGCTCCAGTAACATCTCTTTTTGATGCTGTACCGTAACCTACAACCACAATTTCCTGTAAATCGGTTGCATCTGGAAGAAGCTGAATATTGATTACACTTTGATTGGCCACTACTTTTTTCTCTTTGTATCCAACAAAAGAAACGACAATTACAGACTGACTGCTTTCGACAGTAAGCTTGTATTTTCCATCAAAATCGGTTACGATTCCGTTTTTAGTTCCTTCTTCAATAACCGATGCTCCAGGAAGAGGCAGGCCGTTTTCATCTGTAATTATTCCAGAAACAGTCTGCTTTTGAAATTCAATTCTTTCTGTTTTGAGTTCGGGTTTTTTAAGGATAATCTGGGTATCGCGAATTTTAAATTCGGTTGGAGTTCCTTTAAAAAGTTTATCTAAAACCACATATATAGACTGATCCTTTACAGAAATTGAAACGGTGCGATCCAAGTCGATATCATTCAATTTGTAAATAAATCTGAAGTCGGTTTTTTGTTCAATGGTCTCAATAACCTTTTCGATTGTTGAATTGTTTAATTCAAGGGTAACTTTTGTTTTTTGGGCATAAGTACTTGCTTTGATATTAAACATGGCGACCAAAATAAGTAGAGTAGTTAGTTTCAATTTTAGGTCATTTTGGAACAATGAGTATAGAAACCCATTATTCTTAGATTTTTTTTTCATAATTTTGTTAATTGATTGTAGTTAATTCGTTATATTCAATCACTTAGTTAATCGGAAATTGTTCGCAGCTCTTTCCGATTTTTTTATTCCCGCAATGTTATTTCATCATATTTTTTTGTTGGTTTTAGAGGTTAGTTAATTAGTATTTGATTGTCTTTTATGATGTAATTAATGCCATGAATGTCATTAAAATAACTCATTACATTTTCTATAGATTCTTCTTTAAAACTGGCATTAAATTTCTCGTTGGCCAGTTTTTCATTTTTATTGATAATCGTCACATTATAACGTCTTTCCAGTTTGGTGATAATGTTTTTGAAAGTCATGTTTCTAAATGTCAGTCCGCCATCAATCCATGAAGTGTAGATTTCTGTAATAACTGGTTTTGTAAAGATTGAAGCATTTTCTTTATTGAAACTTCCTTTATAACCAGGCTTTAAAATCGTGTTTTTAGCAGCATCAAATTCTTCGTTTGAACGATACATTCCAACAGAACCTTCGACCAAAACAACATCGGTAAGGTTATCTTCCGGATAATTAGAAACATTAAAATGAGTTCCCAAAACGCGGACATTCAGTTCGTCAGCATTCACTATAAAAGGATGTTTTTTATCTTTGGCAACATCAAAAAAAGCTTCTCCGTTCAAATAAACCTGCCGATTTTCTCCAGCGATAAACTTAACAGGATATCTCAAAGTAGTTCCAGAATTTAAATGAACCATAGTTCCATCAGACAATTCTAAACGGAATTTTTTACCATACGGAATTTTAAGTGTGTTATAAACTAATTTATCAGAATCGGTTTCTTTTTCATAAACCAATTTATCGCCGTTTTGATTTCCAATAACATTTCCATTTTTATCCTGAACCTGAACTTTACCATTTTCAGAAATAATCTGAACCGTTCCGTCTTCCATTTGTAAAACAATATCAGTGCTTTTAAAATCGAAAGGAACTTCAGCCGTTTTATTCAAGAAAATTTGTTTATAAGCAAAACCAATTCCAAGAAGCACTAAAAGCGATGCAGCAATTGAAATATACTTTCTGCGATTCGATTTTTTAGGTTGCAGTTCGATTACAGTTTCTTGTTCTTTAGCAGCTGCTAGAATGTTATCAAAAATAGAATCCGCTTTTTGAGCTTCCATTTTTGGCATTTCGTTTAAAAGTTTTTGCACTTCTTCTACAGTCGGAAAATCGTCTGTCAATTTGTTATCACGGCAATAAGCAATTACCTGCTCAGTTTCTTTGGCAGTACATTGATTGAGAATAAACTTTTCTAAAAGCGTTTTTATTTCAGAATTTGAATTCATTAAAGAATGTTTTTTTAGGTTCTGTGTTTCTATAATACAGTTGAGTGAAAGGGTAGTACTACTCAAACGTTATAATTTTTTAAATTTTAACATTTTAAATATTTTATAGTTTTGATTGTCAGTATTTTGTATTGTAATTTTTTATGATGAAAACCATTTTTTGCATTTAGGATTTCAATCTTTGGAAACCTTTAAATTGCCTCCAGCTTTAGCTGGAGGTTGGAAGAATACACTGCAAAAGGCTTTAGCCAAACTAACTATTTTGGCTAAAGCCTAACTGATTACTTATTTTAAGACCTCCAGCTAAAGCTGGAGGCAATTAATCTTCATTTTTAGCCACAGATTAAAGAATTTCCACAGATTGAAATCCATTTAATCTTTTAATCTGTGGCTAAAAAATCAAAATTATAATCAAAAAAAAATCACTCCGAAGAGTGATTTTAATGGTCATTATTGTGGTTTTGGTTAGATAATTTCATCGTGAAGTTGAAAAAAACCGCGCATCGATTCGAGCGCTTTACTCATTTGATTCCGGACTGTATTTATCGATATTCCGAGTTCATTGCTTATTTCTTCATAGCTCATTCCTTTTTTTCGCGACATCTTAAAAATCTGCCGTCGTTTAGGAGGAAGCTGTTTTATAGCCTGTTTTCGGAGTTTTTTGCAATCGGCTTCGCGAATGGCGTAATCTCCGTATTCATGTGTTTTCTGACTTTCGTAGAAAACGGCTTCTTTCAATATAATTTCGTTTGCGGCTTTGTTCAAAACATTAAAAGCCTGATTTCTTGCGATTGTAAAAATATAAGCCTTAAACGACTGTTCTATATTTAAACTCTCGCGGTTGAGCCAAACTTTCATAAAAACATCCTGTACATTCTCTTCTGCTGCCTCTTTTGATTTTAGAAGACTGATACTGTAACCGTAAATATCTTGGTGGTATAAATCAAAAAGTTGGCGAAAAGCTTTTTCGTTTCCGTTTTTGAGTTCACTTACCAATAATTTTTCACTATGGTCGGCAGCTTCTAACAATTTAATCTCGTTTATTTAATTCTAATGGTATTAAACTATCAAAATGCGAGGTCTAATGTCTGACTTCTTCGCAAATATATAAAAATATTATTCGCAACAAATTATATATAAAAAAACTTATTTCGGATTTTTTGTTAGTTTTTTAGAGAAAGATGTAAAATGTCGTGTAAAGTGGCTTTATTACAAGTAAGTGTCATATTGACGCTTTTGTAAAACAAAGTTTATTTCAGAATTTGACTTTTGAGAATATTCTTATTTGAGAAAAATGAAATTTAGGTGGAAGTACTGTATTTACTCAAAAAAAAAATCCTTTCATCTTTCATTAAAAAGATAAAAGGATTGTATGAAGAGGAATCAAAATGGATTCTTCAATAGGATTTTGAATTAGTTTTTCAAGTCTTTAATTACTTTAAAAGCAACATCAACCTGATCTTCTCCAACAAGAATTGTAAACTCGTTTGAAGTCGAAATGACCTCATTAATAATAATTCCTTCCCAAGCCAAACGCTGGAAAATGAAGTAATAAATACCAGGAACTACGATATTTTCTTTTGGTAACTTTACCGTAATGGAAGCCAAATTATCTAATTTCTGGATTAATTTTTCTCTCATAAAGTGTTTTTCAACTAAATGATTAACACTACTGCTGACAACAATATTGGTTTCGTTTACACCACGAGATGAGGTATAAAAAATATCAGATAAAGCATTAATATCAGAGATTAAATCTGCCTGTTTGTTTAAAACAGTTTCAGAAGCAGCAAAAGTGTAATCCGTAAGTTCAGAACGAACAGTGATTTCGCCAATATTTTTAATTACTTTATTGATTTTGTGATTCAATTTAAAATCTAGTTCTTCTGTAAGTCGTTTTAAAGACATTACTACAGCGCCTTGTTTTACTTCTTTACCAAATTCGCTTTCTAATTCGGTCATAATATTTCGCGAAAGTGATGTCAGGTTAATAATTCCGAGCGAGAGGGCATTCAATAAAAATGGTTTTGTTTTAATGTAGTTTTCTACAATAGAAGAAACAGTTTTCATAATCTTTTTTTTTTTTTGTATTCGGTTGGTTGTTAATTTAACATTGCGATGTTATAAATCTCTGCAAATATAAATAAAAAAACAAATTGTTACAATTATAACAATAAAAAATTATGTTAAAAGTGATAAAAAGCGTCGGTAAAATGTTCAATTGCAAATGATTCGCCTTTTTTATGGATTGCAATGATGTCAAAACGGACTTCTATATCTTCAGGAAAATCCTTTTCCCTATCGTTTATGTAGGCATTTACTGCTTTAATGAGTAATTGAATTTTTTTGGACTTCACAAAATCCTGTGGAGAACCAAAATCTAAACTCGAACGAGTCTTAACTTCTACAATCGCTAAAACAGCATCTTTTTGAGCAATTATATCTATTTCGGCTTTCTGAATAACAAAGTTTCGCTCTAGAATGGCATATCCATTTTCTTCTAGATGCGACGCTGCAAGATCTTCTCCTAATTTTCCTAGTTCATTATGTTTTGCCATTGTTTTTTGTTTCAAGTTTCAGGTTTTCTGTATGTAAAAAAGTAAAGCCGCAAAGTGTTTTTAAACTTTGCGGCTTTGCGTCTCTGCGAGATTTTTATGTGGTATTTAAGCCTTTTAAAGAGAGAAAGGTTTAAAGGAATATAAGTTCTATTTTTTAAATGTCAATGTGCTTCCTGTTGCTGTAACTTCCATCGTAACTATATTTCCCATAACTAAAGCTCTATTGTCTCTAATATGTCCTGCTGGGAAATTGAAAATTACTGGAATGTTATATTTTTTGGTCACATCGTCAATAATTTCAAGTGCATTTTTACCCCAAGGCACTTCATTGTCTTTCATGCTGGTCATGCCACCAATAATAATTCCTTTTAGGTTTTCGATGCATCCATTTCGTCTTAAATTCATCATCATACGGTCGATATGATAAAGATATTCATCCAAATCTTCAATAAATAAAATTTTATCCCTGCAGTCAATTGCTGAAGGAGATCCTAATAAACTGTATAAAATAGATAAATTACCACCCACTAATTCTCCAGTTGCACTCCCCAAACGATTCATAGGAGTTGGGCTAATGGAATAAGAAATTGGCTCACCAAACAAACTAGCTTTTAAAGAACTCACGGCATCTGGAGTTGCTCTTGGAACTGTTACAGGCATAATTCCGTGAATAGATTTGTAGCCCATCGTATTTAAATGGTTGTGCAGAACCGTAACGTCGCTGAAACCAATAATCCATTTTGGATGCTGTTTGAATTTGGTAAAATCCAATAAATCTAACATTCTTACCGTTCCATAACCGCCACGAACGCACCAGATTGCTTTAATATTTGGATTGTCCATTTGCTTTTGAAAATCGGCAGCTCTTTGTTCATCTGTTCCTGCTAGTTGATGATAATCTAAACCAATTGTGCTTCCAACGACGGCTTCTAAGCCCCAGCTGTGCAATAAATCTATAGTTGGTTTTAAGTTATCGTCGATATTTTTTCTAGCTGTTGCTAAAAGTGCGACAGTATCTCCTTTTTGTAAATAAGGTGGTGTTATCATGTTTTGTTGAGATTGACAAGTGAATGATTGAAAAGCAAAAATAAGAAATGCGACTCTATATAGGATAAAGTGTTTTTTGAAGTGTTGAAAGCTTTTTCTATTCATTTTTCTTTTTGCTTAAAATTATAAATTATTTTAATTCTTATTTTAATAAAACGGAACACATCCGTATTTAGTTTCCAATTCTTTTAAAATTACAATTAACCCTTCATCTGCTTTTTCAGATTGTACATTGGCAAAGAGAATAAAAGCTTTGTTGGTGGCTTTACAAATATACACTTTGGTTAAAAATGTTCCAGGATTTCCATTATGAAATGAATATTGCTGTTCATTATTTTTGCTGAGTTCTGGATACCAGCCAAAAGAAAATTCGGGCAGGCCAAAATGCATATAATTAAATTCTTCTTCTGTAAAAAGTTTAGATTTTCCTTGTAAACCTTTAAGTTGTAGTTGAATGAATTTACAAAAGTCAGGTAAGCTTACATTGATATTTCCGGCTGACGAAAGCCAGTTTAATTTATAATTTAAAGCTGGTTTTTCGGGAATCATATTTTCATCATGTCCCCAAGGCTGATTTTTGTCTTTTAAATTCGGCTGACCAAATTCAAAATCAATATTCAGGCTTTTTCCTAGTTCTTGTACTAAGGTTTCGTATGTTTTTCCAGTCGCTTTTTCC
This sequence comes from Flavobacterium quisquiliarum, assembly GCF_019308285.1. Taxonomy (GTDB): domain Bacteria; phylum Bacteroidota; class Bacteroidia; order Flavobacteriales; family Flavobacteriaceae; genus Flavobacterium; species Flavobacterium quisquiliarum. Next base: position 52,100 of record NZ_WWEM01000002.1, on the reverse strand, counting down.
AGCATTAATCCGGCTGCTACGTAACTAGGATTAGAACCATAAACATCTTGTTTTTCTGAAATAGAAGAAGTTTTTGCGAAAAACCATTTCATAAACTCGTAACGTTGTTCAGGGTTTGTTCCTTTTATTTCTTTTTGGGTTGGAGTTTTATTTCCATACGACCAAGTTGGCATATTTGCTCTAAAAGTTATAAAATCTCTTAAAGTAAAATTGTAATAATTAGGATTACTTCCAGCTTTTAATTCTGGGTATAAATCAAAAAATTTAGTTTCCCATTTTAAGTTGCCCTCTTTAACCAAAACTGCAGCTAAATAGGCTGTAACGGTTTTAGTAATAGAACCTAATCTAAATCGATCTGATAATGCAGCCTTTAAGTTACTATTGATTTTTTTATATCCTAAAGCATTTATTTCTAAAATAGAATCAGAAGAAACTATGGCGTACGCTATTTCTGGAATATTATACTTTACTCTAATACTGTCGACAAATTGGCTGTTTTTCTGAGAATAACAAACTGTGTTGTGGCTTAAGAATAGTATAAATATCGAAAGGATTTTTTTCATTTTCTAAATGGCAAATTGAGCCAGCAAGTTACATGAGAATTTGAATAAAAAAAAGGAAATGCAAAATAAATATTTAGAAAATTCTTACAAACAAATCAATTTTTTATACATTAGATTTTTATTTAAGTAGAACTATGCGCCTTACAACTTTAATTTTTGGTTTTTTTATTTTCTTTAGTAATTGTTCAAATTCGCAACCTAAAAAATACAAAATACATACCGTTGCATTTTACAATTTTGAAAATTTATATGACACTGTAGATGATGATTTTACAAATGATGATGAATGGACTCCAAATGGCACACAACATTGGACAAAACAAAAATATGAGCAAAAGTTGAAAAACTTAGCAAGAGTAATTTCTGAAATTGGAACACCAGAAAATTCAAATGCCCCAGTTTTGTTTGGTTGTGCTGAAGTAGAAAATAGAGATGTTTTGGAGGACTTAATCAAAGAATCAAAATTACAGCAATTTGATTTCGGAATCATTCATTTTGATTCACCCGATAAACGTGGCATCGATGTAGCATTGCTTTATCAGAAAAAGTACTTTCGCCCGACTTCTTTTTCCAACATTCCATTAATCATTTATAAAAAAAATAGTCTCAAAAAAGAAGAACAATCGGAAATTGAAGATGATGAACTTGAAATTAAAAAAGAAAACAACAATCGTGTTTTTACCAGAGATCAGCTATTGGTTTCGGGATTTTTAGAAAATGAAGAAATACATATAATAGTCAATCACTGGCCGTCAAGATCTGGAGGAGAAAAAGCCACAACTTTGTTTAGAGAAGCAGCAGGAAAGTTGAACCGAAAAATTATCGATTCTTTACAAAAGATAAACCCACAAGCAAAAGTGATGACAATGGGGGATTTTAACGACGGACCAATTAATAATAGTGTAAAAATGGCTTTGGGAGCAAAAGGAAAGAAGTCAGAAGTTTTAGAATTTGGTGTTTTTAATCCGTTTGAAGAATTAGTAAATAAAGGATTGGGAACAATCGCTTTTCGGGATTCCTGGAATATTTTCGATCAAATTATGATGACAGCATCTTTAACTAAATCAGATTTTGCAACTTTTAGTTTTTGGAAGGCAGGGATTTTCACCAGACCTTATCTTATTCAGAATTCGGGACAATATAAAGGTTATCCGTTGCGAAATACATTAACAGAAGCAGGTTTTAGTGATCATTTTCCGGTTTATGTTTATTTGATAAAAGAAATTCGACAGTAGAGACGCACCGCAGTGCGTCTAACTTTTTTCTCAAAATGGAATTAGAAACCGAAAGACGCACTGCAGTGCGTCTCTACAAATTCACTACCTTAGCTTTTCACAATTTAGAATTAAAAAAATGGCTATAGCAAAACCTTTCAACTTAACTAAATGGATTGACGAAAACCGTCATTTATTAAAACCGCCAGTTGGAAATAAAAATCTTTACGTAGATTCTGGTGATTATATCGTAATGATTGTGGCGGGACCAAATGCAAGAAAAGATTATCATTATAACGAAACCGAAGAACTTTTTTATCAATTAGAAGGCAGTATAAAAGTAGTGATTCAGGAAGATGGGGAGCGAAAGGAAATGGAATTAAATGCTGGCGATATGTACCTGCATCCGGCAAAAGTGCCACATTCTCCCGTTCGTTCTGCAGGTTCTATCGGATTGGTAATAGAACGTAAACGTGCTGGGCAAGGTTTTACCGATGGTTTGCTTTGGCATTGTGACAATTGCAATCATAAATTGTATGAAGTGTATTTTGAATTGCACAATATCGAGAAAGATTTCTTACCTCATTTTGAACATTTTTACAATTCAGAAGAATTAAGAACATGCGATAAATGTGGAACTGTGATGGAGACTGATCCTAGATTTGTGGCTAAGAAATAAATTAAATTTAATTTTAGATATCAAACCCGACAGGTTTTTAAAATCTGTCGGGTTTATAATAAAGAAGAATTAATTTTAAAAATTCTTTTAATTCCGTGAAATCTTTTGCTAAATAAAAACTACAACACAAACTTTTTCCCCTGTTCAGGATAAATAAGCTTCAATCCTAAATCATTTTGATTTTTTAACTGTTCTTTAATTTTGGCAATATTTTTTGCAGGAGGTTTTAAATGAGTAATGACAATTTTGAAATTGTTTAATGAACCTTTTCCAGCCAAATCTTCTAAAATATGAAGCTCAGTCATTAAATGAGTTGGAGTCAAATGCCCGAATAAAAATTTATCAGGCTGTTCATTTGGAAACGAAACCTCAATAAAAATTCCCTTTAATTGTTTGGTCTGAACCAAAGGGGCAACTGTCGTCCATAAAGCTTTTAGTTTATCGCTTTTCTCAACAGAATCAGGACCAGTATCGCCCAAATATAAAACATAAGAATCTTCACTTTTAACTAGAAATGCAGTACTTTCAAATGGATTGACATGGCTTAACGGAAAAGCCTTAACCATCATTTTAGTATTTGAAATTGGAGTTTCTTCATCAATGTTCAGAGTTTGAAAGTGATATTTTTTCAAAGGAAAACCAGGGCCTTTATCTCCAAAATTCGCCCAAGTCTGATCGTTGAAATAATGATTTTCCATCATTTCCATGCATTTCTCTGTTGCATAAACTGTTTTAGAAGAATCAGCGGGAGAGTTAATGATTAAACCCGAAACGTGATCTAAATGAGCATGCGAAATTAAATACCCTTTAATATATTTCTTTAAAACTTCGTTTGTCGAAACTTTAAATACTTTGTTTTCAATTGCCTTTTCGATTCCAGCGTTTATCGTTCCAGCATCGAGACAGATATAATCGTTTGTATTAACTGGAGCAAGCAAATAAGCTGATAGATTTTTTTCATCAATACCGCCTTTTATTCCTAAAGGAACTATCTGAAAAGTAGATTTTTCTTTTTGAGAAAAAACATTTGATGAAATTAAAAGAAGGCAAAGTAATAGTCGGTAAAAATGAAGCATGATTTTTATTTTAAATAGTGCAAATTTCATTAAATAAATTCAATTAGTGAAGTCTAGTTTCTGTTAATACTATTAAATAACCTTAAATTTACATCTATTTATAAATTAACTTCAATTTGAAATTAATTCTAAAACTATATCTTTACATTAATAATATAACAATTTTAACTAAAAAAGTTACAATGACAACAATAGCATCGCAATTTGGAATGAAGGAAGCTCTGGAAAAATTGGGCATTAAAACCATAAATGAAGGAACATCAACAGGAATAAATAATTTTTCATCTGGAGAAATCTTAGAAAGTTATTCGCCGGTTGACGGAAAATTAATTGCTTCAGTAAAAATGTCATCATCTGAGGATTATGAAAAAGCAATTCAAACCGCAGCAGAAGCTTTTAAAACGTTTAGATTAATTCCTGCACCACAACGTGGTGAAATTGTACGTCAGTTTGGAGAAAAATTGAGACAAAATAAAGAAGCACTTGGTAAATTGGTTTCTTACGAAATGGGAAAATCATTGCAGGAAGGTTTTGGAGAAGTTCAGGAAATGATTGATATCTGCGATTTTGCTGTTGGTTTATCACGTCAGCTTCACGGATTAACGATGCATTCTGAAAGACCGGGACATAGAATGTATGAACAATATCATCCGTTGGGAATTGTCGGAATCATTTCGGCGTTTAATTTCCCAGTTGCGGTTTGGTCTTGGAACACAGCATTGGCGTGGATTTCTGGTGATGTCTGTGTTTGGAAGCCTTCAGAAAAAACACCTTTATGCGGTATTGCTTGTCAAAATATAATTGCTCAGGTTATTAAGGAAAATAATCTGCCAGAAGGAATTTCGTGCTTAATAAATGGAGATTACAAAATAGGAGAATTAATGACAGCTGATACTCGTATTCCGCTTGTTTCTGCAACGGGTTCGACTAGAATGGGGAAAATTGTGGCTCAGAAAGTTGCCGGAAGATTAGGAAAATCTTTATTAGAATTAGGAGGGAACAACGCGATTATTGTTACGCCGGATGCTGATATAAAAATGACGGTTATTGGAGCTGTTTTTGGAGCAGTTGGAACAGCAGGACAGCGTTGTACATCAACACGAAGATTGATTATTCACGAAAATATTTATGATAAAGTAAAAGATGCATTGGTTGCTGCTTACAAACAATTACGAATTGGAAATCCGCTTGACGAAAACAATCATGTTGGACCACTGATTGATGTTCATGCCGTAGAAATGTATGCATCGGCTTTAAATAAAGTTGTGGCCGAAGGCGGAAAGATTTTGGTTGAAGGAGGAGTACTTTCAGGAGAAGGTTACGAAAGTGGCTGTTATGTAAAACCAGCAATTGCAGAAGCAGAAAATTCATTTGAAATTGTACAACATGAAACTTTTGCTCCGGTTTTATATTTACTTAAATATTCAGGAGAAGTTGATAATGCAATCGAAATTCAGAATGGTGTTGCGCAAGGTTTATCATCAGCAATTATGACGAATAATTTAAGAGAAGCCGAAAGATTTTTATCTGTAACAGGTTCTGATTGTGGCATTGCAAACGTAAATATTGGAACTTCGGGAGCAGAAATTGGTGGTGCTTTTGGAGGTGAAAAAGAAACCGGAGGAGGGCGCGAATCAGGTTCAGATGCGTGGAAAATTTATATGAGACGCCAGACCAATACCATTAATTATACAACGAATCTTCCATTAGCACAGGGAATTAAATTTGACTTGTAATACAAGAAGTTAGAGAATAAATAAAAACCGCTTTTTTCATTAATTGAAGAAAGCGGTTTTTTTAATGGCAAAATTTGTAGTATTTTTATTTTAATTTGTAATTCGCCGTTATTTTCCCAGCATCATTTCTTGATGCTTAATTTATAAGAAACTAAAAATGACTTTGATTTTTTTAGCTGGACTAACTCCTTTTGGATATGCATTTATTGGTATTATTCTGTTATCTTTTTTACTGGCTTATTTATGGCTTAGATCATCCCATAAAGAACAAAAGGCAGGTTGTTTGTCTGTTGGTTTTACAGTACTATTAATTGGGTTCGTTTTAATGTTTCCTGTTTTTTTCTCATTTGCCATTATCGAAAATGGAGGTGAAATCGGAATAATAGGAGTAGCAGTTTTTTGGATTTTAATTTTAGGCTTGACGGTATACTTTTTTACTGTAAAAAATACTACCAAGGTGAAAAAAGTCATCTTTTCTATTCTGAAATATTGTCTTTATTTACTATTTTTTGGACTGTTTCTTACACTTGTTCTCGGAATGGCTTATTACATTTACGTTCGTCTTTTTACATCAGAAAAAAATGATGATCCAATTTGGCCTGCATTTTTATGTATCTTTTTTATAGCGTCTTTGATCTTAGCGGGATTTGGTCTTTTAAACAGAAACAAAGAAGAGAAGAAAAAAGAAAAAACGACTTTTTACAATTTAGATGAAGCAAAATTAAAATCAGAACTTGTCATCGAATTGGATTTATCTAAACAACAATTGAAAATATTTCCAGTAGAGATTTTACAGTTTAAAAATTTAAAATTTTTGGTTTTAAGTGATAATGAAATCGCTGAAATTCCAAATGAAATTAACAAATTACAGAAGCTTATAGGTCTGGATTTAAGTCAAAATCCGATTTCTGATTTAGAAAGAAATAGAATTAGAAAGTTACTGTCTAAAGAAGTCGAAATTGTATTTTAACCCTAAGAAAACATAACCATTTGCCCTTTTATTATGAATGATTTTTTCGAATTTTTAACTCAAAATAGAGTAGATACTGCGGAGGTTATTTTTTTAATGCTTTTTAGTTTAGGAATTGCCTTATTTCAGACTTTAATCTTTTCAGGACTTTTTAATTTGAAATTTCCTAATTGGCTTTTTTTTGTTTTATCTCCAGCTATTGTTGGAATTAGTTATGTAATAGATACTTCTTTTCCTTTGGCTACTGTGTTGTTATTATTTATTTCTCTTTTCTTTTGTGCGATTATTGGAATGATTTACGCAGGAATTCAGAGTGGTAAAGAGGAAAAAATAGAACGAGAAAAATTTAATAAAAAACATAATATTCCTAAAACAACATTTGGTCAAAAGATTCTTGGAGTTTTTATTATAGCGGGTATTTTTGGAACTTTTATTTTATTGGCAGAGACCGAAAATCTAAAACTTCTTTTTTTAATTATTCCGGGTTTTATTATTCTAAAGAATATCTTTTTTCCTAGCAGTAAAAGCAAATTTATGCGTCTGCAGTCTATTCTTCCCACTTCAAAAATGGATTCAATTGCAATGGGAATGGTAGAAGTAGAGGGTGATCTCGAAGAGATTGAACCCATTATTTCACCCTATTTTAATAAACCCTGCATTGGATATTATTATAAAATTGAAAAAGAAAGCAAACCCGATGATAATGGCAGAACGACTTATTCTACTATTTTTAGTGAAGTTAAAACAGGCAAATTTAAAATTAAAGATGAAACAGGTTCTGTCATTGTTGATGGAGAAGGAATGGAATATTTCTTCGATAGAGTTGACAATCAGCAAGGAGGTAAGACCAGATATTCAGAAACGTATTTAAGACATAACGATTACATGTTTCTGATAGGCTATGCCGGTTCAGATAATGGAAAAACAATTATAAAAAAGGGAGATTCAGATAATGTATTTGGGATTGCAATTCCACGAAGTATTTCATTTAGAAACAAATACAAACCCTTATTAGATTCCTTTTTAATTACTCTGTTTTTTATTTCGCTTCTAATTATTTATATCATTCTAAACTAAACAAATATGACAGTTCAAAATATTGCTTTAATCGTCGGAATAATTCTGCTTTTCGTGTTCTTTAACTTTTTTATCAGAATTTATAATAAGCTGGTTATGCTTAAAAATAATTATGAAAAAGCCTTTAGAAATATTGATGTGATTCTAATGCAAAGGGCAGAGGAAGTTCCAGAGTTGGTAAAAGTGGCTTCTAAATTTATGGAACATGAAACGGAATTATTAACGAATCTAACTAAATTAAGAACTGATTTTCTGAACTCAAAATCAGTTGGAGAAAAAATTGAAAATGCAAATGAGTTTTCAAAAACGATGAAAAACCTATTTGCTGTTTCTGAAAATTATCCAACATTGGCATCAAACAGTAATTTTTTGGAACTACAGAAAAGAGTGTCCCAAATGGAAGATAAAATTGCTGATAGAAGAGAGTTTTTTAATGACAGTATCAATCTTTATAATGTGGGAATTGAAGAGTTTCCTAACTTTATTTTAGCCAAAATGATGGGGTATAAATCTCAGAGTTTATTTGATGTAACACCAGAACAAAAGAAGTACGATGGAATTCAATTTTGATACCTTTTTTGGATACGAAAAACAGATAAACAATCAGCCTGATGTTTTTATGATTTATAGTTTTGCAGGTATAGTTTTTGGAATAATGGCATTGCTTTTTTTAGCAATTATTATTAGAAAAATTGGGCTGAATAGTATAAACAGTTATATCGTAAACCCGTTAATGCTAGCATTAGGACTGACATTTATAGTTTCGATTCTGCCAACAGTCATTTTTTACGTAGCTACATCAGATATTTCTTTTGTAAAGATTGTTTACAGCTGGATTGTAATTTTTATTGGGATGTTATTTTTTGTTGGTTTCAATCTGGAGTCAATTAAAAAATGTTTGAATGAATTTGGAAAAATAACGGAACAGCAAGAGTTTAGAAACCGTAAGAGATAGAAATAAAATGTAAAAAGGCTTCCAAATCAGGAAGCCTTTTTTATGATTAGAAAATGTTCAAATATTTATTTTTTAATGACAGTTTGATTAATTGCACCTTCGGTTGTTGAAATTTTAGCAAAATAACTTCCTGATGCCAGATGACTAACATCGATATTTTCGGCTCCTTTTTGAACAGTTTTCACTAGGATTCCGCTCACATTATAAATTAGAATACTTTCCACTTTCTGCACTGGATCTGATACGTATAGAGTGTTTGAAACCGGATTTGGATATAAATATACTTTTGTGTCGGTAGCTAATTCTGGCTGTGCCATTTTTAATGTCCCAGTATTGTAAACCGTGCTCATATAAAATAAGTTTGAAGTATCTTTTTTGGTTATAGTATGACTTCCCGCTGTTAATGATACTGTTACAATTCCGTTTGTTGCTACTTTATCTACATTATCCACTTTAATAGTTGCAGTAGCTTCTACAAAGACTAAAGTTAAAGTACTTGCTTGGGCAGTTGTAAACGAAATGTTGGTGGAAGATTCGATTTTTAAACATTGCGTTAGTGTTAAACCATTATAGGTAACAGTTCCTTTTGTTGTAGAAAGGTTACCTGTTATAGTGTAGAAATCGCTGTCTTTTCCAGATATAGTAAAATTATGTATTTCATCTCCAGAAGGATTACTAGTTGTAACTGTTATAGTTCCAGAAGCCGATGCGGTAGTTCCTGTTCCTGTAGTAGTTACTGTGTAAGATACATTCACAGTTGGTGTTCCTGTAATCGTAATGGTTTTGGCAGAGCTGTTTTTTACAAAGCTGATGCCTGAAGCAGGTAATCCAGTTACTGAAGCATCTGTTGCAGTTCCTCCCCAAGTAAATACAATGGAGCTTATCGCAGTTCCGCTGGCAACAGTCTGGCTGTTATTGTTTGTAGATGTTAAAGTCTGAGTTCCTGCAGCGTTAACTGTAATCGTTCCTGATCCCGTTGCCGGATTCCCTGCTGAACCTGTTGTAGCGATTGAATAAGTTACATTCGCAGTTGGAGTTCCAGTAATCGTAATTGTTTTCGCTGTAGCGTTTTTTACGAATGATAATCCTGAAGCCGGTAAACCTGTTACAGTAGCATCAGTAGCATCACCTCCCCATGTAAAGACAATAGTTTCAATCGCTGTTCCGCTAGTTACGGTTTGATTAGTGTTTGAAGGTGAAGTCAAAGTTTGATTTCCAGTTGTTCCGCCTTGTACAGCAACTAAACCAGTCTGATAAGAGTTTAAAGCATCTCTTAAGCCAATATTTACACAGTCGGCAGTATCGTCAACAGCATTGTTGAATGTCCATTGAAAATCACCTCCAGAAACACGTCCGGCATATTGCATAACAGTAGTTTTGGCATTTTCTGGCGTTTCAGGTGTATAAGCATACATGACACTTGAATTGGTATCAAAATTATTATAAGTTTTAGCTCCTTTTTTTGATTTAATACTGCTGTTGATGGTTTCATTTCTAGTCGCTGCAACATACGCATCAAATTCTACTGGATATGTGGTTGCATTGTATCCAACGAAACGAGTTTGTCCGCTCATAGTGTTGTTAAATGCTTTAATTGTGCCACCATCTTCACTTGAAAAAGTTCCTCCAGTACCATAAAAAATATCTGTTCCCTGCATAGAAGTCAGCATAGGGTATTTACAATTTCTGAAGAAATTAGCTTCAACAAAAACAGAAGAACCTAAAGTTGACCCAACACCATATTTAGAATTTCCATCATAATAATTATTATAAACGTGAGCAGAATAATAACGGATTCTTGGATGGCGCGAATCGGAATGATCGTACCAGTTGTGGTGATAAGTTATATATAAACCTTCTGTAGTTCCTTCGCTTAAACCTAATAAATTGCTTTTTCCATTATCCCAAAAGTGATTGTATGAAAAGGTTACATAAGTCGATTTTTTGCAATCTAGAGCTCCGTCACCTTTTATTTGATCTGCGTCGCCACCAGGTTTTCCATAAAAGAAATCACAATTATGTACCCAGACATAATCGTTGTCTTGCTGTAAACCAATGTTATCACCTTCACCGCTATCCACATTCATAATTCCAATATTTCGAATTTCTATGTTTGAAGCATTTTTGACTCTGATTCCCCAGCCATCTGCTGTAGCATCGTTTCCAATTCCCTCCAGAGTGATGTAGCTTGCTGCATTGTTATTATTTTCAATTACCAGATCACCATTCATCATATAAGTTAAGTCAGTGATTTGACCAATCATACGAATAATTAAAGGTCTTGTGTCTTTTCCTTTTTTATATCCGTCCAGAATCGTTTGAAGTCCAACACACGGATTAGCTGATGCTCCTGTTACATTAAGTGAAATTGTGTTTTTGGTTTGCTGTGTGATGTAAAGGATTACTGCATTGCTTTTTGGAGTTCCATCTGCATTATAAGCTCCAGGAACTCTGGAGTTTGAAAATGCAAATCCGGATCTGTCATGAGCTTTAACGGTTAATGAAGTGGTTGTGGTTCCAGTTCCTTCAACACCAGAAATAACAGGTTTGATTTTTACTGTGTAAGATCCGGCTTTTAGGCCTGGAATGTCGGCTCTAAAATAAGTTCCGTAGCTTCTGATCAGTTCATTATCAATCTTTTGGTCTACGATTCCTCCCCCAGTGTAATAAACATTGTAGGTTTGAGCGTTGTTTACGGGCTGCCATTTTACGAATACGGATTCAAGCCAGCCGCTTGCTTCTGTGATTTGTTGTGACCATGTTTGGAGGGTAATTAAAAAGAAGGTCATAAAAAGTAGATTTTTTTTCATAATTGCGTGGTTTAAATTTGTTAATAAGTAAGTGGTTTTGCTATCGATAATTAGTGGCTTAATTGTAATCGATTACACTAAATTATATATTAATTTTTAATTATTTAATTTTTTATATGTTAAAAAGAGAATAATTAAAATATTTTTATTTTTAAATGATAAATATGTAATTAATTGCACTGATTGTAATTAATTACATATTGGTGTAATTTAAAAAGGCTCAGATTTTATAAGTCTTTTGAGAAGTTCTTTTCTAAAGGTGTAAAATTTTAATAAAAGTGTATTTTTTTGGATGCAATAAATTACATTTTACAAATTTGTAGGAAATTAGCTTTTTTTGTTTTGATTGCTTGTGAGAATATCTAAAAAAAATGCTTGAAAGGGAATGATAGAAAATAAAAAAAGCCTTTTTGATTTTACTCAAAAAGGCTTCAAATAGTATTAAAAAGAACTTACTAGTCCTTGCTCGATAATTTTGATAAAAGTCTTAAAAATTCAATATACAACCAAACCAATGTAATCATTAATCCCATTGCACCGTACCATTCCATAAACTTTGGCATTCTTTCTTTTGCTCCTTTTTCAATTAAATCGAAATCTAGAAACAAATTAAGAGCGGCGATGATAATTACAAAAACACTAATTCCGATACTCATCATCGAATTTCCGTAATGAACGGGTGTCCAACTTGAGAACATTGATATCACCCAAGAAATTAAATAATAAGTTGCAATGGCTAATGTAGCCGCAACCACCACAGATTTAAATTGCTCTGTAACTTTAACGATTTTGAATTTGTATAAACCAAGACAAACTAAGAAAGTAACCAAAGTTGCTCCAACCGCATTAATTACAATTCCAGGAAATCTTAATTCGAATATGGCAGAAATTCCTCCAATAAATAAACCTTCAAATAAAGCATATCCTGGAGCTAGGTAAGGAGAATACTGAGGTTTAAAAGAAGAAATTAAGACCAAAACAAAGCCAACAATTGCTCCACCGATAGTTGGAAGCATCGGATTCATTCCATTAAATGCCATCCACCAAGTAACCATAGAGGCACCGCATAAGATTAGAAACAGGATTGCTGTTTTATTAATTGTTCCAGACACTGTCATTTCTTGGTTGTAATCAATAATCTGAGCTTGGTGTACTTCAGTTCTTGGTTCAGCATCAGACGAAAAACGCTTGCTGTTTAAAAATGGATTTTTTGAATTAAAGTTCATAATTTATACATTTAATTGAACTCAAATATATGGAGATTTTTTGAAGTGCAATTGAATGAACGGAATTTTTAACATGAATTTCTCTTCTTTATTTGTCATAAAAAAAATCCATCAAAATTAAGTTTGATGGATTTCTTTATATGATTGTATGCCTTTATCTTATTGCAATAAATCTAAAACTAATGAAGGGAATAAACCTAAAATGATGTTTAACGCAATTGATACTACTGCTGTAGCATAAATAAGAAATGGTTTTCCCGTTCTTTCCTGATTCGGCTCTTTAGAATACATCGCAATGATTAATTTGAAATAGTAACCCACACTGATAATAGAGTTAATTACTGCTACAATTACTAAACCAATATATCCTGCTTGAATAGTCTGATTGAATAAAAACAATTTAGCAAAGAATCCAGAGAAAATTGGAATTCCGGCCATAGACAATAAAGAAGCTGTCAAGATAGCTGCCAATAACGGATTTGTTTTTCCTAATCCGTGGAAGTTTGTAATGTCTTCATTGTCTTGATCTCTGCATACGTATAAAATAACACTGAAAGCAGCGATTCCTGACAAAGCATAAGCTGCAGTATAATATAATAAAACACCAGCTGAAGCAGAAACAGTTAATAATGTCATTAACATGAAACCTGCATGCGAGATTCCAGAGAAAGCAAGCATACGTTTTACGTTTACTTGTCTTAAAGCCATAATATTACCGACACACATTGAAGCGATAGAAATAATCACAACAATAACTTCAAAAGTATTTAGAAGATCTTGATTTTCTAAAGAAGAAATTACGTTCATTCCAGCAATCAGCTTAAATAAAGTGGCAATGGCTACTACTTTTGCCAATGTACTCATTAAAGCAGTAGTTAAAGCAGGAGAACCTTCGTAAACGTCTGGAGCCCAGAAATGGAAAGGAACTGCAGCAACTTTAAATAACATTCCAATAATCATTAAAATCAATCCAATTGGAAACCAGATTGGTAATTCTGCAGATAAAGCACTTTCGTGAATTTCGCTTATATCAAAACTTCCCATTGCTCCGTAAATCAAACAGATTCCGAATAGGATAATACCAGATGCGAAAGATCCCATTAAGAAGTATTTCATTCCCGCTTCGTTACTTTTAATATTTAAACGATCACTTGCCGCTAGAACATATAATGCAATAGATAAGATTTCAATTCCTAAGAAGAACATGGCTAAGTTTCCAAAAGAAACCATTGCAACAGCCCCAGCCAATAAGAATACTTTAATGGCAACGTAATCTGAAATTTTTGTTGGATGATTTTGGTAAAAATTATGACTTAACGCTACAAGGAAAATGGTCAAAACGATAAACAATGATGAAAAGGCTGTAGAGAACTTAGACACCGCAACCATGTTGTTGTAATAACTTTGTTCTGTTCCAAATTCATAGAAATTAAGTGCCAATACACCTATTAAACCCAAAATGGTAATAGGAATGATGGCCTTTCTTAAATTAAGAATTTCAAACAATAGGCAGAAAATACCCAATCCTGTTATAGCTATTAATGTATTCATTTTTGTCTTTTTGAGTTAGGATTGCAATTTGAAGTGTAATCCTAATTTATTTTTTGTTTAAAATATTAGTTCTTATTGATAACTTGTAAAATAGTTTCCAAGCTTGGTGTAATCAAATCTGTAATTGGTTTTGGATAGAATCCAAAGAACAATAAAACAGCGATAATGGCAACAAATGAGATTCCTTCGTTAAGAGAAACATCTGCAAAAGTTTTAGAGTTTGTTTCTCCTAACATTACATGCTGGAACATTCTCAACATATAGTAAGCTCCTAGAATAATAGTAGTTCCACCAAGAATTGCAAACCAAATATTTACTTGAGATAAACTGTATAATACTGTAAATTCTCCAACAAAGTTAAATGTGCTTGGCAATGCAACAGAAGCCAAAACTAAGATTAAAAACATTGAAGTAAATTTTGGAGACTGTGTACGAATACCGCCCATTGCTTCAATTTCTCTAGTTTCAAATCTTCTATAAATTACTTCAGCAGCAAAGAATAATCCCACTACCACAAAACCGTGAGCAATCATTTGCATAACAGCACCTCTTAAACCATCAAGAGTTAAAGTGTAAGAACCTGCAGCAATTAATCCAACGTGAGCAAGTGAAGAATAAGCTAATAATTTTTTAAGATCTTTTTGTCTCAATGCAACAATTGATCCGTAGATAACTCCGGCAATTCCTAAAGCGATAAAAATATTCATGTATTCTTTAGCAGCTAAAGGCGCAATTGGTAACTGCCAGCGAAGTACACTGTATAATCCCATTTTCAGCATGATACCAGATAAAAGCATTGTTCCAACTGTTGGTGCTTTTTGGTACACATTTGCCTGCCAAGTATGGAAAGGAATAATTGGAATTTTAATAGCATAAGCTAAGAAGAAAGCCAAGAAAATCCATAACTGCTCACAAGCAGATAAATCTAATTTGTATAAATCTTCAATTAAGAAAGAACCTGCTTTTGTATATAAATAAATAAAAGCGGTTAACATGAATAACGAACCGGCAAGTGTATAAATAAAGAATTTAACCACTGCTTTTCTGCGTTCTTCTGCATCTCCATTACCCCAGATTAAAGCAATAAAGTAGATTGGAATAAGTGCTAACTCCCAGAAAATATAATATAAAAGACCGTCAGCTGCTAAGAAAGTCCCAGTCATAGCAAAGGCCATGAACAAGATTAGACCGTAAAAAGCTTTAGCATTTTTATATTCATTTCCGAAAGAAGAAAATATGATAATCGGAGTTAGAGCTGCGGTTAGTAAAACCATTGCAAGCCCAAGTCCGTCTGCATTTAAAGCGAAAGAAATTTTTGGCTGAGTAATCCAGCTGTTGATTACGCTGATATTTTCGCCAGCCGAATAATTATTCAATAATACAATTGAACATACTAAAGCGGCTAAACTAAAAAGTAGAGCAACTTTTGAAGCTAGTTTGTCACCAGAAAAATAAGTGACAAATGCACCAATTAAAAGTATAATTAATATAGTAGAAACGTTCATAGTAATAATATTATTGAGCTAAAAATATATAGGAAACAATTGCACAAAGTCCTAAAACAAAAACAAATAGATATAATCCTATACTTCCGGTTTGTAATTTTTTTCCTTGAAAAGCAATTTCGTTTGCTATTTTACCTAATGCAAATACAAGAGCAGATAATCCTGTTTCGATATAATCTCTAAAGAATTTAGATAAACTATTTACTGGTGCTACAAATACAGCGTCGTAAACTTCGTCTACATAGTATTTGTTGTATAACACTTTGCTTAAACCAGTAATGTTTTCATCAGCTTCAGGAACATTATCTTGTTTAAAGTATTTTACGTAAGCAATTAAAATACCTAATAATCCGCCTAAAACAGCAACTCCCATTAAAGTGTATTCAGTTGTACCTAAATGATGCTCGCCTTCTGTTGCTTTTGTGAAAAGAGGAGCAAGGTATTTATTTAACCAGCTGTGTCCAGGTAAACTGATTAATCCTCCAAAAGTCGCTAAAATAGCTAAGATGATAAGCGGAATAGTAATTAATGAACCACTTTCGTGTAAATGGTGTTTTTGTTCTTCTGTTCCTCTAAATTCTTTGAAGAAAGTCAAGAACATTAAACGGAACATATAG
Source organism: Flavobacterium quisquiliarum (assembly GCF_019308285.1). Lineage (GTDB taxonomy): Bacteria > Bacteroidota > Bacteroidia > Flavobacteriales > Flavobacteriaceae > Flavobacterium > Flavobacterium quisquiliarum. Next base: position 36,121 of record NZ_WWEM01000002.1, on the reverse strand, counting down.
AAAGCGGTCATAATTGAAGCAACCGATCCAACAACATATAATGGAATACTATGGTGGAAGGCAGTCAATAAGATTTCATCTTTTGAGAAGAAACCTGAGAAAAACGGAACTCCAGAAATTGCTAATGAAGAAATCAACATAGTCCAGAACGTAATTGGCATTACTTTGCGTAAACCACCCATGTTACGCATATCTTGTTCTCCGTGTAATCCATGAATTACAGATCCAGAACCTAAGAATAAACAAGCTTTAAAGAAAGCGTGAGTGATTACGTGGAAAACAGCTACTTCATAAGCTCCAAATCCTAACGCCAAAAACATTAAACCTAATTGTGAAACTGTAGAGTAGGCTAATACTTTTTTGATATCGTTTTGAACTAATCCAATTGTAGCAGCGACTAATGAAGTGATGGCTCCAATTATTGCGATTACAGATTGTACATCTGTTGCAAGGTCAAAAACAAAGTTTAATCTTGTTACCATAAAAATACCAGCAGTAACCATCGTTGCCGCGTGGATTAATGCAGAAACTGGAGTTGGTCCAGCCATCGCATCAGGTAACCAAGTGTATAACGGAATTTGAGCAGATTTACCACAAGCTCCAATAAACAAACATAAAGCTGCTAAAGAAAGTAAAGATGAATCTAAATTAGAAGCTCCGGCAATTGCCGTTTTTAAAGTGGCATAATCTAATGTAGAGAACATCGATCCGATGATGAACATTCCGATTAATAAACCTAAATCTCCAATTCTGTTCATGATGAAAGCTTTTTTCGCAGCATCATTGTAATCCTGGTTTTTATGCCAGAACCCAATTAATAGGTAAGAACAAAGTCCAACACCTTCCCATCCGATGAAAAGAACTAATAAGTTGCTTCCAATTACAAGTGTGATCATAAAGAAAACGAACAAATTCAGGTAAGAGAAGAATTTGTGCATATTTTCATCATCATGCATGTAACTGATAGAGTATAAGTGAATCAAAGATCCAATTCCTGTTACAAAAAGTAACCAAAGAACTGATAATTGATCTAATAAAAATCCAAGGTTGATTTTTAAGTTGCTAATTTGAATCCAATCAAATAAAGTAACCTCAATTCCTTTTCCGGTTGAAGTTATTTGATTAAAAAGTAAAAGAGAAACTACAAAAGAAATTGCTACGGCAATAGTTCCGATTGCACCAGAAACTGTTTTTCCTAAGCTTTTTCCAAAAAAGACATTTACCAGAAAACCTAGTAAAGGAGTTAAAACTAAAATTAAAGCTAAATTGGTATCCATTTCTGATTATCCTTTTAAATTTTTTAAATTATCGATACTAATTGATCCGATATTTCTAAAGATAGAAACTAAAATGGCCAATCCTACCGCAACTTCGGCTGCAGCAACCGCCATCGAGAAGAACACAAAAACTTGTCCTTGCGCATCTTGATGATAAGTTGAAAAAGCAACAAATAAAAGGTTTACCGCATTCAACATAATTTCGATAGACATGAAAACGATAATAGCATTTCGTCTGTACAATACACCAAAAATACCAATACAGAAAAGTACAACACTCAAAAAGATGTAGTTTTCAATACCTATTTGATTTAATATATTACCCATTATTTATTTAATTTTTCTTTTTTAGACAATAGAACTGTTCCAATCATAGCTACCAAAAGCAATACCGAAGCAAATTCGAATGGAACCATATATTCATCTAATAAAATTTTACCTAAAACTTTAATAGACTGAAAATCTTCTCCTGTAGAATCGTATTCTCCAACAATTGGTTTAGAGTTAATGAAGATTGTGATTAAAACAATCAAGATTAAACAGAAAGATACAATTGCTCCTAAACGTGTAATTCTAGGACGATGCACTTCTCGCTGTTCATTTAAGTTCATTAACATAATCGTAAACAGGAATAGAATCATAATAGCACCAGAGTAGACTATTATATGTACAACAGCTAAAAACTGAGAATTTAATAATAAATAATGACCAGCAATCGAGAAGAAACAAATCACTAAGTAAATAGCGGAGTGAATTGGGTTTCTGCTGAAAATAGTCAAGAAAGCAGTAATAACGGTAATAAACGCTAAAAAGCAAAAGATAACTTGTACAGTTGTTGCGTGTGCAAAATCAGGAATATGTATCATTTAGTTAGCATTTTTAAGTTGAGCATTTTTCATAGCCATTTCTAAAGGCATCACTAATTTATCTTTCCCGAAAATGAAATCTTCTCTGTTGTAGTTAGCAGGAACTAATACTTTAGAAGTAGTTAAGTAAATAGCGTCTTTTGGACAAGCCTCTTCACATAAACCACAGAAAATACAACGAAGCATATTGATCTCATAGATCTCAGCATATTTTTCTTCTCTGTATAAATGTTTTTCATCTGGTTTTCTTTCCGCCGCTTTCATAGTGATCGCTTCTGCTGGGCAAGATAAAGCACATAATCCGCACGCTGTACAGTTTTCACGACCTTGCTCATCACGTTTCAACATGTGCTGACCACGATAAACCGGACTCATCTCACGAACCTGCTCAGGATAGTGAATGGTAACTTTTTTTCTAAAAAGGTGTTTTACAGTAATAAATAAACCTTTTACAATCGCCACAAGATACAATCGTTCTAAAAAAGTCATGTCCTTATTTGACACCACCTTTTTTCTACCCGATAATGATATAGTTTCTATTGACATTTTTACTAGTATAGTTTATGATTCAAAATTTGAGTATTCAAATTCAAATCTATTTTGTTTTTTATTTGTGAATAATTACTGGTTTCTTAGAATCCTAAGAAAGCTGCAATATCGTGTCTTAATATTACAATACCTGTAATCATTATATTAATGATTGAAAGCGGAATTAAAATTCTCCAGCCTAAGTGCATTAATTGGTCATATCTAAATCTTGGAATTGTCCAACGTACCCACATGTAAAAGAATATGAAGAAACATATTTTTGCAAATAGAACTGCAATTCCTAATAAGTTAGCAGTATTTACGCCAACATTTTCTACCATCCACTGCATTCCAGGATAATTGTATCCTCCAAAGAACAAAACAGAAATAATAGTAGAAGAAATAAACATACTAGCATATTCAGCAAACAAATAGAATCCCATCTTCATAGATGAATATTCTGTATGGTAACCTCCAATTAATTCGTTCTCACATTCTGCTAAATCAAAAGGTGTTCTATTCGTTTCAGCAAAAGAACAGATTAAGAAAATTAAAAAGGATAATGGCTGATATAATACATTCCAGTGCCATTCTGACTGCTGTAATGAAATTTCTTTTAAACTCATTGTTCCAGTCATCATCAATAAAGCAATCATCGATAATCCCATGGCAACTTCATAAGAAACCATTTGAGATGCTGCACGAATTGCTCCCATTAATGAGAATTTATTGTTAGAAGCCCATCCACCAATCATGATTCCATAAACTCCAACAGAAAGAACTCCAAAAATGTATAATAAAGCGATATTGATATCTGTAGCCTGAAGAATAATGTCTCTTCCGAAAAGGTGAAGCCTGTCTCCCCACGGAATTACAGCACTTGTCATTAAAGCAGTACTCATTGCAATTGCAGGACCTACAACGAATAAAAATTTATTTGGTGTATTTGGAAAAAACTCTTCTTTAGAGAATAATTTCATACCATCTGCAAGTGGCTGTAATAAACCTCCCCATCCAGCACGGTTTGGTCCAACACGATCTTGCAAGAAAGCAGCAACCTTACGTTCTGCCCAAGTAGAATACATCGCCATAATCATTGTTACCGCAAAAACGACAACAATAACAACACTTTTTTCTATAATAAATGCACTTTCCATTTCTTACTATTTTTGATCTTTATCAGTTAATGGAATTGCTGCCATACTAATCTTTTTACGGTCGATATCTCTACCTAGAAGAATGTTCTTTTCAGTATCGATTGTAACTTTTTCTAATTTTTGAGTATAGTTATTTTGGTTGATAACAGAATCTTTTTCAAATTCTCTCGGTCCTTCAATAACCCAGTCTTTCACATCTTTGTGATCAAAACGACAGCTGTTGCAGATAAATTCTTCCACTTCATGGTACTCGTCTTTACGGCCAGTTACACGCTGAATTTCTCCACCAAACATCCAAACTGTAGTTTTACCGCAACATCCTGGAGTAGTACATTCTCTGTGTGCATTGTAAGGTTTGTTAAACCAAACTCTCGATTTAAAACGGAAAGTTTTGTCAGTTAAAGCTCCAACAGGACAAACGTCAATCATGTTTCCAGAAAACTCGTTGTCGATTGCTTTAGAAATTCCAGTTGAAATATTAGCGTGGTCACCACGATCTAATACTCCGTGAACTCTGTTGTCTGTCAATTGATCTGCAACTTGTACACATCTTTGGCATAAGATACAACGGTTCATATGCAGTTGAATATTTGGACCAATATCTTCTGGTTCAAATGTTCTTTTCTCTTCAATGTAACGAGATTTTGGGTTTCCGTGTTCAAAACTTAAATTTTGAAGATCACATTCTCCCGCTTGGTCACAAATTGGGCAGTCTAATGGGTGGTTGATTAATAAAAATTCTGTTACAGATTTACGCGCTTCGGTAACTCTGGCAGAAGATTTACTGTTTACTTCCATTCCGTCCATACATCCTGTTACACAAGATGCCATAAGTTTTGGCATTGGTCTTGGATCAGCTTCACTACCTTTAGAAACTTCAACTAAACAACAACGGCATTTTCCACCGCTGCCTTTTAATTTTGAGTAATAGCACATGGCTGGTGGTACCAAATCTCCACCAATCATACGTGCAGCCTGCAGGATCGTTGTTCCTGGTTCTACGTCTATACTTTGACCGTCTATGGTTACTTTCATCTCTTTATGATTTGAATGTTGAAAGTCGGAATATTGAAAAGAATTGCTGTCCTTTTTAACATTATGAACTTTATAACTTTCTGCTTTTTATTTTTATACGATTACTTTACCGCCAACTAAATGTTTCACTTGTGAAAAAGGTTCAGCGACAAAGTGATCTCTATTTTTAATTTTTTCAGGGAAACGAACGTGATATTCGAATTCATCTCTAAAGTGACGAATTGCTGCTGCTACTGGCCAAGAAGCGGCGTCACCAAGTGGACAAATGGTGTTTCCTTCAATCTTACTTTGAATGCTCCACAATAATTCGATATCTTCTTCACGGCCTTGACCGTTTTCAATTCTCCATAAGATTTTTTCCAGCCATCCTGTTCCTTCACGGCAAGGTGTACATTGTCCGCAAGATTCGTGGTGGTAGAAACGAGCAAAGTTCCAAGTGTTTCTTACCACACAAGCAGTATCGTTGTAAACAATAAATCCTCCAGAACCTAACATAGATCCGGTAGCAAAACCACCATCACTTAAAGATTCGTAAGTCATTAAACGATCTTCACCGTTTGCTGTTTTGAAAATCAATTCAGCTGGTAAGATTGGCACAGAAGAACCTCCCGGTACAAATGCTTTTAATGGACGACTAGAAGACATTCCTCCTAAATATTCATCAGAATTCATGAATTCGTCAACACTTAAACCTAATTCAATTTCGTAAACACCAGGATTTTTGATGTGACCTGAAGCAGAAATTAATTTAGTTCCAGTAGAACGTCCAATACCAATTTTAGCATAATCGTCTCCAGAGTTGTTTACAATCCAAGGCACAGTCGCAATTGTTTCAACGTTGTTTACCACAGTTGGATTTGCCCAAAGACCAGAAACCGCTGGGAAAGGTGGTTTAATACGAGGATTTCCTCTTTTACCTTCCAATGATTCGATTAATGCTGTTTCTTCTCCACAGATATAAGCTCCAGCTCCACAGTGAACGTGAAGTTCCAGATCATAACCTGTTCCTAATATATTTTTTCCTAACCAACCTGCAGCTTTTGCTTCGGCGATTGCTCTTTCTAAAATTTTGAAAACCCACATATATTCTCCACGAATGTAGATATAAGATAGGTTGGCGCCCAAAGCGTAGCTGGAAGTAATCATTCCTTCGATCAATAAGTGAGGAATGTATTCCATCAAAAATCTATCTTTGAATGTTCCAGGCTCAGATTCGTCGGCGTTACAAACTAAGTGTCTTGGTCTTCCTGATTTTTTGTCAATAAAACTCCATTTCATTCCGGCAGGGAAACCTGCACCACCACGCCCGCGTAATCCTGATTTTTTTACTTCCTCAGTTACTTCGTCCGGAGTTAATGTTTTTAAAGCTTTTTCTACAGAAGCGTAACCACCATTTTGGCGATAAACTTCGTAGGTTTTAATTCCAGGAATATTGATTTTATCTAATAATATTTTTTGTGACATCTTATTTATCGTGTAATATTATTTTATCATCTCTACAATCAGCAATAATCTGATCGATTTTTTCTTCTGTCAGTTTTTCTTTGTAGAAATCTCCCAACTGCATCATCGGAGCGTATCCGCAGGCACCTAAACATTCTACACCAGCAATGGTAAACATTCCGTCTGGAGTTGTTTCGCCCATTTTGATGCCAAGTTTCTCAGAAGTATAATCCATTAAATCTTCGGCACCTCTTAAACAGCAACAAGAAGTCTGGCAGAACTCAAACATATACTTACCAATTGGCTTCTGGTTGAACATCGTATAGAAAGTAACCACTTCATAAACCTCAATAGGTTTTATCTGAAGAATCTCGGCAACTTTATCTTGCAGTTCAATACTAAGCCAGTTGTTATGTGCATCCTGAACTTCATGCAAAACAGGCAATAAAGCCGATTTTTGTTTGCCCTCAGGATAATGACTAATTAATTCATTGATGCGGTTCATCAATGTCTCAGTCATGTTTATTTCTTGTTTGTAATGTTTACGTTCCATTTTTATTTTAGATTTTAGATTTTAGATTTTAGATTTTTTCAATCTTTGTCCGTAATCCATATTCTGCAATCTTTATTAATTTTAGATTTCTGATTTTAGATTTTAGATTTTCCAATCTGACATCTACATTCTAAAATCTTCAATCTTTTAGGCGTCTAATTCTCCTGCAATTACGTTCAAACTTGAAAGTATGATAATTGCATCAGAAAGCATGGCACCTTTAATCATTTCTGGGAATGCTTGATAATAAATAAAGCATGGTCTTCTGAAATGTAATCTATATGGAGTTCTACTTCCGTCTGTTACTAAATAAAAACCAAGTTCTCCATTTCCTCCTTCAACAGGGTGATAGATTTCTGCAACTGGTACAGGAACTTCTCCCATTACGATCTTAAAGTGATAAATTAAAGATTCCATAGAAGTGTAAACATCTTCTTTTGGAGGAAGGTAGTAATCTGGAACTTCAGCATGATATTCGTTTCCTGGAGGCATTTTTTCTAAAGCCTGACGAATAATGCTTAAACTTTCCCAAACTTCAGCATTACGAACGCAGAAACGATCGTAAGTATCACCTGATTTTCCAACAGGAACGATAAAATCGAAATCTTCGTAAGATGAGTAAGGCTGAGCTACACGTACATCATAATCAACTCCGGCAGCACGTAAGTTTGGACCTGTAAATCCGTAAGCCATTGCTTTTTCAGCAGTAATTCCTCCTACGTTTACAGTTCTGTCAAGGAAAATTCTGTTTCTTTCGAATAAGTTTTGGAATTCCTGCCAAACCGGTGGGAATTCTTCAAGGAATTTATCTAGTTTTTTGAAAACTTCTGGAGACCAGTCTCTTTCAAAACCACCGATTCTTCCCATATTTGTAGTCAAACGAGCTCCACAAATTTCTTCGTAGATTTCGTAGATTTTTTCTCTAAATTGAAAAACGTATAAGAAACCAGTATACGCACCAGTATCAACACCTAAGATTCCGTTACAGATAATGTGATCCGTAATACGAGCCAGCTCCATAACGATAACTCTTAAATACTGCGCTCTTTTAGGAACTTCAATACCTAATAATTTTTCTACTGTCATCCACCATCCCATATTATTAATAGGAGAAGAACAGTAGTTCATACGGTCTGTAAGAGGTGTAATTTGATAAAAAGGACGATTTTCGGCAATTTTTTCGAAAGCTCTGTGGATGTAACCAATAGTTGGCTCAGCCTCAAGAATTTTTTCACCATCCATTAAAAGGATGTTTTGGAAAATACCGTGAGTCGCAGGGTGAGTTGGACCTAAATTCAGTACAGAAAGCTCGCTTCCGTCTTCATTAAGTCTCTCCTTAATTATTTTAGCATAACGATGCTCTGGTGGTAATAATAGTTCTGACATTTTATAATGTTGAATTATTTTTTAGCAATTTGTTGTTGTTCTTCCAAAGAATCTGTCGTCTTTGTCGGTTCTTCCGCTGTCTTCCATTGGGAATTCTTTTCGCATTGGGTGAGACACCATTTCGTCCATATTTAAAATACGTTTCAATTGTGGGTGACCAATAAAATTGATTCCGTAGAAATCGAACGTTTCTCTTTCCATCCAGTTTGAACTTAGGAAAATATTTGAAACTGATTTAATTTCTGGTTTTTCACCGTTTAAGAAAACTTTTATTTTTATTCTTTTGTTTTCGTACCAGTTGTGTAAGTGATAAACAACTGCAAACTGACGCTCACTCTCATTATCTGGGTAATGGATACCGCATAAATCAGTTAAGAAATGAAATTTTAATTCTGGATCGTTTTTAAGGAATAGAATCAACGGTGTAATTTTATCAGCTGAAGCTTCTAAAGAAAAAATATCTCTTTCTTGCTGAAAGTTGAAAACATCGTTATTAAATGTTTCAGTAAGTTTATCTTGGATCAGGGTGTTTTCTAAAGCCATCTTAGGAGATATTATATGAAGCTAATAATTCTTGATATTCTGGTGAGCTTCTTCTTCTTACAGATTCGCTTTTTACCAGTTCCTGAAGTCTCATTACTCCATCAACAATTTGTTCTGGTCTTGGCGGGCATCCAGGAACGTAAACATCAACTGGAATTACTTTGTCAATTCCCTGAAGAACAGAATACGTATCAAATACTCCTCCTGAAGAAGCACAAGCTCCAACAGCAATCACCCAGCGAGGTTCTGACATTTGTTCGTAAACTTGTCTTAAGATAGGAGCCATTTTTTTTGAAATAGTTCCCATAACTAATAACATGTCTGCCTGTCTTGGTGAGAAACTCACACGCTCAGAACCAAATCGAGCTAAATCGTAATGAGATGCCATTGTTGCCATGAATTCGATACCACAACATGAAGTTGCAAAAGGAAGCGGCCACAATGAATTGGCTCTTGCTAAACCAACAACATCACTAAGTTTTGTAGCGAAGAAACCTTCACCAGTAACTCCTTCTGGCGGTGAAACCATATTTACTTTTGAATCGCTCATTTTTATTTTAGATTGTAGATTTCAGATTTTAGATTTTTGACCTTGAAACCGAAATCAATATTTTAAAATTCAATATTGTATTTTGAGATATTATTTTCAAACCTAAAATTCTAAATCAATTTAATCTAAAATCTAAAATCTGAAATCTAATATTTTTTATTCCCACTCTAATGCTTTCTTTTTGATGATGTAGAAGAAACCAACTAAAAGCAAAGACATGAAAACAATCATTTTTAACATTCCTTCAATTCCTAAATCTTTGAAGTTAACAGCCCAAGGATAAAGGAAAATAACCTCTACGTCAAACAATACAAATAAGATAGCAACTAAGAAGTATTTTACAGAGAATGGAATACGAGCGTTACCAACAGATTCGATACCACATTCGAAATTTTGATCTTTAACTTCAGAGGATCTTTTTGGTCCTAATTTTCCAGAAATAATGATTGTTCCTACCACAAAACCAACAGCTAGAATAAACTGCATTAAAATAGGAATGTAACTGTATTGATCAGATTGCATAAGCTTCGTTTTTTTACTTGAAAAGTGAGCCACAAAGATAACTTTCAAGTCTGTAAAACACAAGCTAAAAAAGGTTTTAAGTAGGGTGCAGAATGGCGTTTATGCCTAATTTTTATTGATTATAAATAACATCCAAGAATTTTAATATTTTTTTAAGAAATAGGCAAAAAAAAACGTCCCGATACTTCGGGACGTCTTCTGAGACCATTCAGAGGCAAAAAAAATAAATTGCTATATTTTTCTTAGATTACTGCTACTTTAGCAGCAACTTTCCCTTTTCTTCCTTCTTCTTCTTCATAGCTTACACGGTCACCTTCGCGTAATTCTTCCGCGTTAATTCCTGAAGCGTGAACGAAGATATCCTTTCCTGTTTCTTCGTCTGTAATGAATCCATAACCTTTAGACTCATTGAAAAATTTTACTGTACCTGTACGCATTGTAATTGTAATAATAATTTATAATAAAACAAATGTAACATATAAATTCATACAAAAGACATCTACCTGTTAAATTTTTGTAAAAATTATTGATTTACAGTGTTTTTACGTAGTTTATTACAGCAATTTGTTTATAGGATACCAATATTTGAGAATCATTAATTGTAAGAATATAAAAAAGGTTAAATTGTAAGAATTTAATAATTTGAAAAATGATCGACCTAAGATTTTTCTTAACATTTGTTTAAAATGAAAAAGACGCTGAAATTTCAGCGTCTTTTAATATATATCAATTCAAATTTGTAGATTAAATTGTGTCAATTTTAATTTTTAATTCTTTCAATTGTGCATCATCAATTGCAGCTGGTGCATCAATCATAACATCACGTCCAGAATTGTTTTTAGGGAAAGCGATAAAATCTCTAATCGTTTCCTGACCTCCTAAAATGGCAACTAATCTGTCAAGACCAAATGCTAATCCTCCGTGAGGCGGTGCTCCAAACTGGAAAGCATCCATTAAGAATCCGAATTGCGCTTTTGCTTCTTCTTCAGTAAATCCTAAATATTTAAACATTAATTGCTGTGTCGCTTTATCGTGAATACGAATAGAACCTCCACCAATTTCGTTTCCGTTTAAAACCATGTCATAAGCATTTGCACGAACTTTTCCTGGCTCTGTTTCCAGTAATGCCATATCTTCTGGTTTTGGAGACGTAAACGGGTGATGCATTGCATGATAACGACCGCTTTCTTCATCTAATTCCAATAATGGAAAATCTACCACCCATAATGGAGCAAATTCTTCTGGATTACGCAGACCTAAACGAGTTGCCAATTCCATACGAAGTGCAGATAATTGTGCTCTAGTTTTGTTTGCTGGTCCAGAAAGTACAAAAATCATATCTCCAGGATTAGCTTCTGTAGCTTTTGCCCAGTTTGCCAAATCATCATTATCGTAGAATTTATCTACAGACGATTTGTATGTTCCATCTTCGTTGCATTTTACATAAACCATTCCAGACGCTCCAACTTGTGGACGTTTTACCCAGTCAATTAAGCCGTCGATTTCTTTACGAGTATAATTTCCTGCTCTTGGAACTGCAATTCCAACAACCAATTCTGCGGCATTAAATACAGGGAATTCTTTATGCTGTGCAAATTCGTTTAATTCTCCAAACTTCATTCCGAAACGAATGTCCGGTTTGTCATTTCCGTATGTTTTCATGGCATAATCGTAGGTAATTCTTGGGAATTTGTCTACTTCAATGCCTTTAATTTCTTTTAATAAATGCCTTGTCAAACCTTCGAAAACGTTCAAAATGTCTTCTTGCTCCACAAATGCCATTTCGCAGTCTATCTGAGTAAACTCTGGCTGACGGTCTGCACGTAAATCTTCGTCACGGAAACATTTCACGATTTGGAAATATTTATCCATTCCACCTACCATCAATAATTGTTTGAAAGTTTGTGGAGATTGTGGTAAAGCATAAAACTGACCTTCGTTCATACGGCTCGGCACCACGAAATCTCTTGCTCCTTCTGGAGTTGATTTGATTAAATAAGGTGTTTCAACTTCGCAGAAATCTAAATCAGAAAGATATTTTCGAACTTCCATTGCTACTTTATGACGGAACAATAAACTGTTTTTTACCGGATTTCTACGAATATCCAAATAACGGTATTTCATTCTGATATCTTCACCACCGTCCGTTTCATCTTCAATCGTAAATGGAGGAGTAAGAGCAGTATTTAAAATAGTCAATTCAGAAACTAAAATTTCGATTTCACCTGTTGGAATATTTTTGTTTTTAGCTTCACGCTCAATAACAGTTCCTTTTACCTGAATAACAAATTCTCTTCCCAGAGTTTTTGCCAATTCAAAAACGGTTTTATCAGTACGACTTTCATCGAAAATAAGTTGTGTGATTCCATAACGGTCGCGTAAATCGACCCAATTCATAAATCCTTTATCACGTGATTTTTGAACCCAGCCCGCAAGTGTAACTTCGGTATTAATATTTGAAGCGTTTAATTCGCCGCAATTATGACTTCTATACATAATCTCAATTTTAGACTGCAAAAGTAAATACAAAATTCAAGATAATATAGTAAAGTGATAAACTTGATGTATAGAATTTTAAATATTTTGTTAATTCTTAAATTACGAAGCTTTAAATTCTTTAGATTTGAATCACTAAAAAACTAATAATAATACCCATGAAAAAACTTTTTGTTGCAGGTTTGATACTTTTTAATGCTTTGAATGTGATTGGACAAGGCAAAAGTACGGTTAAGTTCACTGCTAAAATCGCAAATAGAAATAGCGACACTTTAGTCATTAGAGGAAAGGATAATTTTAAGCAAGTAATTCCAATAGATAAGAAACAAGTATTTGCAGCAACTTTTGAGGCTCCGAAAGGGTTTTATATGTTTTCTGATGGAACTGAATCTTCTAATTTATTCTTAAAACCAAATTCTGAAGTCAATTTGACTATGAATGCGAAAGAATTTGACGAAACGATAGTATATAAAGGTAAAGGTGTAAACGAAAGCAACTTTTTAGCGCAGCAAGCTTTAAAAGATGAAAGTTTTCAAAAAGATGCTTTTTCAAAGGAGTCAGGAGAGTTTACAGCTTTGCTTGATGCAAAATTAAAAGCAGATACCGAAAATCTTGAAAAAGGTGATCTTGATCCAGAATTTAAAGTGGCTATGAGAAGAAGCATCGAAGGCTTTAATAAATATGCTGCAGAAGAATATGATAGAGCTGCAAAAGCGAATAAAATGGTTGGGAAAGCTTCTCCAGGGTTTGATTATGAAAATTTTAAAGGAGGAAAAACAAAATTATCTGATTTAAAAGGGAAATATGTTTATATTGATCTTTGGGCAACATGGTGTGCTCCTTGTAGAGCCGAAATTCCTTATCTGCAAAAAATTGAAGAAAAATATCACGGCAAGAATATCGAGTTTGTGAGTATTTCTATTGATAAATTAAAGGATAATGAAAAGTGGAAAAAATTCGTAACCGATAAACATCTTGGCGGTGTACAGCTTTTTGCTGATAAAGATTGGGAATCTGAATTTGTGGTTAATTATGGAGTAACTGGAATTCCTAGATTTATTTTAATTGATCCTCAAGGAAATGTTATGAAGTCTGATGCACCTAGACCATCTGATCCTGAGCTTGATAAACAGCTAGGTACTTTATTGAACTAAATTATTTACGAAATTTATAACGTTCTCGTAAAAACAAGTTTTTTTATAGAATATCAGTAAAACCAGTGCTTGAGCGCTGGTTTTTTTATTTTCTGTAATTTTCTAATGTTAAGTTTTTATTTAATGTTACCAAATTGTTAAGTAAAAGTTTTTTAAATGTAAACTATTAACTATATTTGATAACAATTTAGTAACATTCAATAACATTTAATACCTGACGATATGAAAAAGTGTGTGATTTTAGCGGCTGTATTATTCTCTGGAATTCTAACAGCACAAGAAGGTAAACCTGAATTAGAAACTGTTGGAAATAAAGTAAAAGCAACTTACTATTATGAGAACGGTAAAATACAGCAGGAAGGCTTTTTTAAGGATGGAAAATTGGACGGTATCTGGGTATCTTATGATGAAAATGGAAATAAAAAAACCGTTGGAGAGTACACAGACGGACAAAAAACTGGAAATTGGATCTACTTTAATGAAAACAGCTTGAAAGAAGTTGCTTATGTGGATAACAAAGTTAGTTCAGTTAAAAACTTACAGAAAAATGCTTTAGCAAACAGAAACTAATAAAGTTTCGAAAATTATAAAGAACCGTCTCGTTTTTTTAACGAGGCGGTTTTTTTTATGCCTTAGATTTTTTGGTTTTATAATTTCTTCCATACCAAATTATGAAACCAGTTACAGGAAGTGCGGCCGCAAATAAGCTTACTATAAAAGCGATAATTTTTCCAGGAAGATCTAATATTTGACCAGTATGAATTCCGTAATTCATTTCGACAACCTTTAGCCCCAAACTTTTATCTTGAAAGGTTTGTTTTTGGATTAAGTTTCCATTGTAAGGATGAAAATAATAATTACTTTGTTGATCGTATCTTAAAGTATGCGGATAAGCTCCTGTGTTTATAATATCACCTTTTTTTTGAGGTAATAAGATATAAAACATTTCTGCTTCAGGATTTTTTATCATAGTTTGATAAAGAGCTTTGTCAATTGCAGCAGAAGTATTGTATTCAAACTTTGTTGTGTCTATAACGGGAGCTTGTGTTTCGATTGTTTTATTTCCTCCAAAATTAAATGCCTTGTAGACTCCATCACCAACCCATTCATACGTAAAAGTAAGCCCTGTTATGGCTAAAATTAATGCAATAAGTGAAATGTAGAAACCTGAAGTATTATGCCAGTCATAATTAACACGACGCCATTTTGCAGACCATTTTACAGTAAGGCTTCTTTTTAAATCGGATCTTTTTTTGGGCCACCATTGTATAATTCCAGAAATCAATAAAAGAATAAAAGTAATGGTTGCGCCACCTATAATATGCTTTCCTATATAGTCTGGAAGCAATAAATACAAATGAATATTTTCAACAATAATAAAAAAATCTGTTTTTGGATTTTCGGTTTTTAAATATTCTCCTGTGTAAGGGTTAAAATAAAGGTATAAATTTTCTGTTTCAGAGTAAGTATAAACAATTGCAGAGCGATTTTTTCCATAAAAAGAAATCATAGATTGTTTATAATCTGGAAGAATTTTCTTGGCCTTCAACTGTAATTCAGACGCAAGAATGAAAGGCTTATTTTGTGGTTCAACCAAACGCCATTCTTTTCGGGTAATGTCTTTAATTTCATCATGAAAACAGAAAATACAGCCCGTAATACTGATTATAAAAACAATAAGCCCAGAAATTAATCCGAGCCATTTATGAAGAAACCGTATTTGCGTCTTGAATCCCATTTTTTGATTAAAAGCGTAAAAGTATGCTCAAAATCTATATGGGACAAATAATTCTAATTATTTTGTTTGAAGACTAAGGGTTTACAAAAGAATTAATCTTGTATAGTCGCTAAATTTTGTTTCACGCAGATTTTGCAGATTTGGGAGATTTCCCTAAAATATTTTTTATCTGCTTGATCTGCAGAATCTGCGACAGCAAATCTCTGCAACTCTTTTAATCTTTAGTTTAAAAATGAGACTTTGTGTCTTAGCGCCTTTGTGGCAAAAAAAAATTATGCAACCACTTTCTTAGGCTTTAAATGATAAGCCACATATAATGAAATGGAAGCTAAGAAAATCCAGAAAACATCAATAAAGAAAATCTGAATTTTATTCTCCATAAAAGAAGTCCAAAACCATTCTCCAGAAACAATTCCATTAGTAATTGGAATTAGGAAACCTAAGATACTTCCCGAAATCAAACAGAATTTATTGGTAAATCCATCATTCTTTTTAATGATAAAAAATATCGTTAGCAATAACCATCCGCCAAAATAAAGTCTGAATAAATTTGCTTGACTTAAAGGATAGAAAATTTTACTTCCAATAAAAGCCAAAGCGGTAATTGGGTACATGCTTAAGCAGATTGCCAAATAAATACGGACAACTGCATTGTTGAAACGTCTTTTCTTTTCGGGCATATTGTTTTTCTGTCTCGCAACCAGCCAAATCATAACTCCGGAAATGATTACAAAGCAAGTTATAATTCCCAGCAAAAAGCTTACTATTCTTAAAGCGTATCCTCCATAATCGCCAAAATGGATTCGGTACAAAACATTTTTTATGACATCTAAATAACTGGTTTGCGAGATGGGATCTTTTTTGGCAATTTCTTTCCCATCAGCAATTCGATAAACCACTTTTCCAATTCCAGTAAATTTTTTGTGACTCAAAAGTTCTCCTTCAACCAAAACGTGCATATTGACATCGCCGTAATTTTGGATAAAAACACGAGTGATTTCAAAATCAGGCCAGTTCTTTTTTGTTTTCGCAACCAGTTCGTCGATATTAAATGGATTCGCCAGTTTTTTGTTCTCAAACTTATAGTCGGGATCTGTGTATTCTAATTCTTTATATAATTTGCTCTGGTCATTATCGTACAAAGCCATTACAGCTGGCGCTACAAGCAGAAGTTTAATCATAAAGAAAGCTCCAGTAACAGCATAGACAAATTGAAAAGGAAGACCAATCATTCCTAATGCAGTATGCGCATCTGTCCAAAGTGTTTTTAATTTTTCTTTTGGTCGGAAAATATAAAAGTTAGAGACTATTTTATTCCAATGCAATAATACTCCGGTTACAACCGCAAACAAGAAAAACAAGGCTACAAAACCGGAAAGATAATATCCTACAGGATACGGAATCTGTGCAAAGAAATGTAAACGATATAAAAGTTCTCCCAAAGAATAAGATTCTTCGTAAGTAAAGGATTTAAAGTTTTTTGGATTTAGATAGAAAAATTGACTGTCGCGTTGTTTTTTTGGAGCTAAAGTATCTTTCGTTCCTTCCATGTAAACATTAACTCTTTCTTCGTTAGAATGTTTAGAGATGGTAATGTTTCTGCCGTGTAAAACATATTTTTCATCCAGATGCTTTAGCGCTTTATTATAGTCTAATTGGATTTCTCTTGTAATTGCCGTAGATTCACTTCTTTCCCAATTGATGATTTCATCTCTAAAAAAAGAAAAAGATCCAGCAAAGAAAATTACAAAAAGAGCTACGCTGATAACGATTCCGCTGACAGTATGTGTGTGAAAATAGATGTTGTAGTGACGGTTGTTCATAAAATATTATTGTGCCGTATGGTTATAAGTTTGACCTAAATAAATAAAAAGACAAAAAAGCAGTGTCAACAAAAGGTAAATTCCCCATATTTTCCAGCCACTTTTGGCAAGAAATGCAATTACCATTAAAGCTACCCAAAGAATAAAACCGGTAAAAGCCATGGTGATAAGTACGTTTGCACGATTAAACCAAGCGGCTAAAGCTAAATGAAAAGTAACAGAAACAAAGTAGCCTCCTAAAATAGCAGCCGTAATTTTGGAAAAGCGTGGCCAAAAAGCAGGGTTTAAATATTTTGAATTCGCTGGCATATTGTAATTTAAAAATGATATTAGTTATAGTAAAGTTCTAATAGCGCAACAAAAATTAGCAGGGCTAAAAGTACTTTGCTGTTTATTTTTTTTAATGGTTGGAGAATAACGATTAAGCTTCCAATGGTCATTAACTGAATAAAAAACATCAAAGTGCCACAACCTAAAGATTGTGTAAAAAGCCACATTATGTAAGCTGTAAACAATAATGATAAGCCAATAATTTTAGTTGGTTTTGGATTGTCTTTCATCCATTTTTCAAAACCTAAATCATACGATAAAACTGCTCTTTTTGAAGTGTAGTAAAGTGTATAAAAAGCAAGAAAAACAATAAGGCTGGCAATGGTAATCATAATCTTTAAAATTTAAAACACCTTTCGAGTCAAATCGAAAGGTGTTAGGATATTGTATATTAGAATTTGTATGCAACAGATCCCATAAACATTCTAGGCGCTTGAACGTTTATTGTAGTGTAACCATTAAAATACAATTCGTCTGTTAAGTTGTTCACTTTTAATGATAATCTGTATTTAGGCTGATCGTAATATAAAGCAGCATTTAAAACAGCGTATGATGGTAATGTAAATGTTTGTCTTTCTGTAATACCTGTATTAGCATCAGTTACATTTCTGTTGTAAGCATAAGTTTTATCAGCGAAGTTTCCTCCAAAACCAATACCTAAACCTTTCAATTTAGTAGTCTGTAAACTGTAGCTGATCCAGTAATTAATTAAGTTTTCTGGTCCTGCAGTTTCTGGACGTAATCCATTAACGTCTGCATTTGCATTGTTTAATTTACTGTTGTTAAAAGCATATCCAAAGATGAAGTTTAATCCAGAAATTGGATTTGCCGTAACTTCGGCTTCAAAACCTTTACTGGTTTGATTTCCGTCTTGAATGTTTGTGTTTGCAATTGGTCCAGTTCTTACGATATCTTTAACTTCGATATTGTAATAACTGAAAGTTGCGCTTAATTTATTTTGAAAAGCATTTAACTTAACTCCACCTTCAAACTGATTTGCTTTTTCTGGATCAAAAGCTCTTAATTCAGGTGTTCCATTTACGTTTGCATTTAGATATCCAACGTTTTTGAAACTGTTTTGGTAGTTTCCAAAAACAGAAACCTGATCTTTAATAATTTGGTATACTACTCCAAATTTTGGAGACAATGCATTTTGCGAATAATTACCAGTAGTAGTATTGGCAGCAGGATTAAAAGTACCGCCATTTTGAAAATGATCAAAGCGTAAAGCAGCAGAAAGAATTAATTTATCGGTAACATTGATAACATCTGCAACATATGCACTGTAAGTTGTTAAAGTTGTCAGGTTTTTATTTACTGTTCCCTCTGCAAAAAGCGCTTCGATTTTATCAGGATTAAAATCATAATAATTGGCATTTGTGGCAGTGTAATCTACCTCGTCGAATGTGAAACCAGTTGGTAGATATCCGTAACCGCTTTTGGTTTCTAAACGGTAAATATCGCCTCCAATTAGCGCTCTGTGTTTCATTCCGAGTAACTCAAATTCTCCATTGAAGTTTTGCTGGAATTCTAAGATATTATCTCTTCCGTCGATATTCCAGGCATTTCGAGACATTTTATTATTTCCTAATAAATAAAACCAGATTTGAGGTCCTTTCGATTGATTTGTACTTGTGCTTAAAACCGTTTGAGATTTCCAATTGTCTGAGATTGCATAATCTGCCTGAGCAAAAATGTTACTCGTTTTAGTATTCATCATGAATTCGCCTCCTGTGAAAGATCTTTTCCAATTCATGTCAATCTCTTTAGCGTCGTGAAGCCCTAAACCATTAGGCGTTGTTCCATAATAAATATAGGCTAAAGGCATAGATGATGCATCAACATTAGATAATTCAGCATCAATAGAGATCGTTAATTTATCATTTACTTTGTAAGAGAAAGAAGGAGCGAAGAAGTAGCTTCTTGTATGTCCGTAATCCTGAAAAGTATTTGAGTTATTATAAGCTCCATTTATTCTTAAAAGAGCAGTATCGTCATCATTTAATGAAGTATTTACATCGGCAGTTAATCTGTTTAAGCCGTAACTTCCAGACTGATATGAAATTTCTCCTCCAAAACGTTCCGAAGGTTTTTTGGTTACACGGTTGATTAAACCTCCATAAGAAGTCAATAAACTTCCAAACAAAGTAGCAGAAGGTCCTTTGATGCTTTCAAGTCTTTCTAAGTTCGAAGCATCAACATTATTAGTGATTTTTCCAGCGATTCCGTTTCTTAATAAACTTTGCGTTATAAATCCGCGAGAAGCGAAGTATGATCCACCATCACCAACACGACCAGTTGAAGCCCAAAGCTGGTAAAGTCCAGGAACGTTTTTAAGTGCCTCGTCTTGGTTTACTACTAATTGATCTTTCATTAAGTCTTTAGTTACTACACTGTAAACTTGTGAGTTCTCAAGATTTTTGATTGACATTTTAGAAACATAGCTGCTCTCTGCTTTGGTATACTTGTTTGCATTACTTTTCACAAAGATTTCTTCTAATTGTTCTGAATTATTGGTTAAAACAAAGTTTCTTGTTAAAACCTGACCTTCACTTACAATGATGTTTTCTTCTTTTGAGGAATGCCCAACAGCAGAAATTCGGATAGTATAATTGCCTGGATTTACATTTTTGATTTCGTAAAATCCAAGGTTATCTGTTACAGTTCCTATTTTGGTGCCTTTTAAAACTACAGAAACGTTGTCTGCAGCTTCATTATTTGAAAGACTGATTTGTCCTTTGACAGTTGCTTTTTCCTGTGCTTGTGCTTTTGTTGAAGCAAACAAAACAAAGCAAAAACTTATAATAGATAGTAAAGTTTTAAAACTCATGTTATTTAGAATTGATTTTAATAAGGCAAATGTAAGTTATGAACTCACACAAAACAAATTATTGTTATTTATTCTAAATAGTTTTTTGAAAAATATATTTTTAATCAGAAAAGTTATTTGATTAAAACAAAAAAACCTGTTCAAATCAATGAACAGGTTTTATATATGTGTGAAAAATTATTCTGATTACAATTCTAAAGCACGTTTAGCATCGCCATTCATTAATAATTCTACTGGGTTTTCTAAAGCTTCTTTTACAGCAACTAAGAAACCAACTGACTCACGTCCGTCGATAATTCTGTGATCGTAAGAAAGAGCAACGTACATCATTGGGTGAATTTCCACTTTTCCATTAACAGCGATTGGACGCTCGATGATGTTGTGCATTCCTAAAATTCCTGATTGAGGAGGGTTTATGATTGGAGTAGATAACATACTTCCAAAAACACCACCATTTGTGATTGTGAAAGTTCCTCCAGTCATATCGTCAACTGTAATTTGACCATCACGAGCTCTCAATGCTAATCTTTTGATTTCAGCTTCAATTCCACGGAAAGTCAATAATTCAGCATTACGAACAACAGGAACCATTAATCCTTTTGGTCCAGAAACTGCGATTGAGATATCAGCAAAATCATAAGCAATTTTGTAGTCACCATCCATCATTGAGTTAACATCTGGGTATAATTGTAAAGCTCTTGTAACTGCTTTTGTAAAGAATGACATGAAACCTAAACCAAGACCACCATGTTTTGCTTTGAACGCATCTTTGTATTCATTACGAATTTGGTTGATTGGCGTCATGTTTACTTCGTTGAAAGTAGTAAGCATAGCAGTTTCATTTTTAGCTGAAACTAATCTTTCTGCTACTTTACGACGTAACATAGATAATTTTGTACGCTCAGTTCCACGGCTTCCACCAGTTGGAGTTCCCATAGAAGGCACTGCGTTTACAGCATCATCTTTAGTGATTCTTCCACCTTTACCAGTTCCTGTTACAGTTGCTGGAGCAATATTTTTCTCGTCTAATATTTTTCTTGCTGCTGGAGATGGAGTTCCCGCTGCATAACTTGTGGCTGCAGGAGCTTGTGCTGGTTCAGCCTTTGGAGCCTCAGCTTTTACTTCAGCTTTAGGAGCTTCCGCTTTTGGTGCCTCTGCTGCTGGAGCTTCTGATGTGCCACCTGCTGGTTTTGCAGCATCTGTATCAATTAAACAAACTACAGCACCAACTGCTACTGTATCACCTTCTTCAGCTTTTAGTGTAATTACACCGCTCATTTCAGCAGGTAATTCAAGAGTAGCTTTATCTGAATCAACTTCAGCAATTGCTTGATCTTTTTCTACATAATCTCCGTCTTTTACTAACCAAGTTGCAATCTCAACTTCTTTTATTGACTCCCCTGGTGATGGGACTTTCATTTCTAAAATCATCTTATTTCTTTGTTTAAGGTTTTTATGGTTTCAATCCCGATAGCTATCGGGATTGAAACTTGAAACATTTTTTTATTATCTGAATAAATTTTTATCGAATACCATTCTAATTGCATCTGCGTGACGACGTTTTGCACGTGTATAACTTCCTGATGCAGGAGCAGAGTATGCTTTTAATGAAGCTAATCTCCATTTTACAAGATCAAAATTCATTAACATAAAGCTGTAAGCCCCCATATTTTTAGGCTCTTCTTGCGCCCAAACATAATCATCTGCATTTGGATATTTTGCGATGATTTCTTTAATCTGCTCAATTGGGAAAGGGAATAATTGTTCGATACGAACTACTGCAACATCATTTCTTCCGTTGTTTTCTCTTTCTGCAACAATATCATAATAGAATTTACCAGTACAGAAAACTAAAGTTTTTACTTTCTTTTTATCTACTGTATTATCGTCAATTGTTTCTTGGAAACTTCCAGTTGCTAATTCCTCAACTGTTGATACGCATCTAGGATCACGCAACAAACTTTTTGGAGAGAAAACTACCAATGGTTTACGGAAGTTTGTTTTCATTTGTCTTCTCAACAAGTGGAAGAAGTTTGCTGGAGTTGTACAGTCTGCAACATACATATTATGTCTTGCACAAAGTTGTAAGTAACGTTCCATTCTTGCAGAAGAGTGTTCAGCACCTTGACCTTCGTATCCGTGAGGCAATAATAAAACGATACCATTTTGGTTGTTCCATTTGTCTTCTCCACAAGAAATATATTGGTCAATCATGATTTGAGCACCGTTAGAGAAATCTCCAAATTGTGCTTCCCAGATTGTTAAGGCTTTTGGGTTTGCTAATGCATATCCGTAATCAAAACCTAGAACACCATATTCAGATAATAAAGAGTTGAATACTCCGAATTTTCCTTTTTTGTTTTCGATTGCATCTAAAAGAATCACTTCTTCTTCAGAATCTTCAACTTTAACTACAGCATGACGGTGAGAGAATGTACCACGCTCAACATCCTGACCAGAAATACGAACATCAAATCCTTCTGTTAAAAGAGAACCGTAAGCCAATGCTTCAGCAGTTCCCCAGTCAAGAGTATTGTTGTCGTATCCAACTTTTCTGTCTGTAACAATTTTAGTGATCTTATTGATGAACTTTTTGTCAGCTGGTAAAGTTGAAATGGTGTTGATGATAGAATCTAAACCTTCTTTAGCGAAAGTAGTATCTACTTTTTGAAGCATTTGTGTATCAGTTACCTGAACAAATCCTTCCCATTCGTTTTTCATGAATGGAGTAATGATGGTCAAATCTTTTTTACGAGAAGCTTCTAAGTTTTCTTCTAAAGCAGATTTGTATTGTTTTTCTAAACCGTTTACATAAGAAGCATCGATTACGCCTTCAGATAATAACTTCTCAGCATAGATGTCTCTTGGGTTTTTGTGTTTAGCAATGATTTTGTATAAAACTGGTTGTGTAAAACGAGGTTCATCACCTTCGTTATGACCGTATTTTCTATATCCTAATAAATCAATAAATACGTCACGTCCAAACTGCATTCTGTAATCTAATGCAAAAGATACAGCGTGTACTACAGCTTCAGCATCATCAGCATTTACGTGTAATACTGGAGATAAAGTTACTTTAGCAACGTCTGTACAATAAGTTGATGAACGAGCGTCTAAGTAGTTAGTTGTAAATCCAACCTGGTTGTTGATTACAATGTGGATTGTTCCTCCAGTTTTGTAACCATCTAATTGTGCCATTTGAATGATTTCATAAAGAATACCTTGACCAGCGATTGCGGCATCTCCGTGCACGGCGATTGGTAATACTTTAGAGAAATCGTCAGCATAATATTTATCTTGTTTTGCTCTTGTGATACCTTCAATTACAGCTCCAACAGTTTCTAAGTGAGAAGGGTTTGGTGCTAAATTGATGTTGATGCTTTTTCCAGATCTTGTTTTTCTGTCGGCAGTAAGGCCTAAGTGGTATTTTACGTCACCGTCAAAATATTCCTGATCGTAATCTTTACCGTCAAACTCACCAAAAATATCTTGAGTAGATTTTCCGAAGATGTTTGCCAAAACGTTCAAACGACCACGGTGAGCCATTCCCATTACGAATTGTTCAACACCTTTTTCTGCAGCTTGTTCGATCAAAGCGTCTAAAGCCGGGATGATAGATTCTCCACCTTCTAATGAGAAACGTTTTTGTCCCACATATTTAGTGTGAAGGAAGTTCTCAAAAGAAACAGCTTCGTTTAATTTATCTAAGATGGTTTTCTTTTCTGCTGTAGAGAAATTAGGCTGATTTACATTTACAGACAATTTATCCTGAATCCATTTTACAACGCCAGGATTTCTAATATACATATATTCAATACCAATATGCTGGCAGTAAATAGCTTTAAGACGGTTTACGATATCTTGTAAAGAAGATGGCTGCATTCCGATGGTTTGAGCAGCATCAAAAACAGTTGAAAGATCAGCTGCAGATAGTCCGAAGTTTTCGATATCCAAAGTAGGAGATGAAGTTCTACGGTCACGAACAGGATTTGTTTTCGTGAATAAATGCCCGCGCGTACGGTATCCGTCAATTAATTTAAGAACGTTGAATTCTTTTTTTAGTTTTTCTGAAACTTGACTGTAATCTGTGTTGTCGCTAGTCACGTACTCAACGATGGTTTGCACTGGATTTTCGTCGTTATAAGTTGTTTGTCCAAAGTCAAAACCTTGAAAGAAACTTCTCCAGCTAGGCTCAACGCTGTCTGGGTTAACTAAATATTGATCGTATAATTGTGCAAAAAACTCGGTATGCGCTGCGTTTAAAAATGAAAACCTATCCATAATATGAGTGAATATACTTTTTGTTATATAGAAAGGCAAAAGTACAACAATCACATTTATTTAAATCTTTTTTTTACGTACTTTTACGTAAAAATTTGTTAAAATAAACGTTAACTATGAAGAAAAATCAAATTTCAATCGTTTTCAATTTCTTTTTTGTGATTTTGGCTGTTTTATTTTCAACGAATGTCTCAGGACAGCAAAAATATGTTATAGATAATAGTAATCACTTTTGGGACAAAGTTCAATTTGGAGGTGGATTAGGGTTAGGATTTGGTTCCGGATATACCGATATTTCTGTCATGCCAAGTGCAATTTATAACGTCAACGAAATTGTTGCAGTTGGGGTTGGATTGCAGTTTGG
Source organism: Flavobacterium quisquiliarum (assembly GCF_019308285.1). GTDB lineage: Bacteria > Bacteroidota > Bacteroidia > Flavobacteriales > Flavobacteriaceae > Flavobacterium > Flavobacterium quisquiliarum. Next base: position 11,245 of record NZ_WWEM01000002.1, on the reverse strand, counting down.
TTATTTAAATTCAAGAAATTATTATGAATCGTACGTTTATGGAGGAAGTTTAATTGGACTCGTAAATCCGATTCCGGAAATTCAATTATCGGCGGAGTTAGAACAAGTTAGAATAGATACGAGATATGATTCGAATATAAACAGACCCGCTTTTTCTGATAGTTATTGGAACACTGCTTTATATCTAGGCGCTGGTTACAGAACAGGAAATGTTACTATTGGAGCCCGTTACGATGTTTTGTATAATCCTAATAAAAGCCTTTATGGGTCTGGATTTATGCCTTTTGTGAGAGTATATTTTTAATCTAAGTTGCTACCCTGATAGTTATTGGGGCTGAGATGCTAAGATTCTAAGGTTTTAAAATCCGAAAAAATTGAAAAGATATATTTTTATACTTATTGTCATTGTGTTTACGAGTTGTAATAACTCTAAAATAGCAGAAGTCAATAATGAGAAGGTTTTAAAGAAAGAGTTACGACCTTTTTTTGATGTGGATAAAATTGATCATTATTTTGTGAATTATACTCTTGATAGCATAATTATTTCTGGAGAAAAAAGTAAAAAATCAAAAAAAGAGAAAGAGTTTGAAAGTTTATTTATGGGATATTTCCCTGATAGTATTCCTAAAAAAGATTTTGAAAAAACCTTAATAAGTCACAATTACAAGAAGTCTGAATTGTCTGGCAAACAGCAAAGGGATATTGAGGATATATTTAGTGAAAAAGATTCTCTACAAATGAGTGGATATGCATGTGTTCCCGAATACCGTGATATTTTTATTTTTAAAAAGAAAGAAAAGACAGTTGGAATAGCAAAAATTTGCTTCAAATGCGCTCGTTTCCAAATTATTGGAAGTAAAATTGATACACAATATTTTGGGCTTTTTGATGAATTAGATAAATTAAAAAAAATAGTGCATCCTGAGAGCTATAGTATTTTGATGACTAATTAAGTTTCTTTATTTATAATAATTTCTAAACCAGACCTTCTGCCATTCTCTTTTTAAAATCAAAAACGCAACTTGCTCAGCTAGAATTACCAAATCTGATCCATCAAGTTGTTTGATTTCGTTTTCAGGAACATCAATAATATAAAGCAGATTCAAATATTCAGCAAATTTGTACTGAATCATTCTGTAGATTTTTTCGTGAAGCTGAATTTTTAATTCGTCGGGCGAAATGCTTAACGGAAAATCGATTCCTTCATTAGCCAGATTAAAATCTTTATTAATCTGCTCAATTAAGTTTAGATATAAAGTCTCTGCCTGCGCTTGTGCTAGTAATGATTCGGTGTTTACGGGTGCTACAAACATAATTATTTTAGATTTTAGATTGCTGATTGTAGATTTTTTTCTGAATACTTTTTTTCTGAATACTGAACACTAAACTTTACGTCCCATTAAATTTTCGCCGAAAGTTCTTAAAACATTTTTCTTTTCAGCGTTGATTTCCATTTTTTCCAAAGTTTCAAAAGCTTTTAAAGTATACACTTCGATAGCATCTTGTGTTGCTTTTGAAGCTCCTGATTCGTTAAAAATAGCTTTGGCTGTCTCTATTTTTTCGGTATTATCTTCTAATTGTAAAGTAAATAATTGCTCTAATTCCGAAGCTTTTTCTTTTGAAGAAAATTCCAGAGCTTTTAGGTATAAATAGGTTTTTTTGTTTTCGATTATATCGCCTCCAACTTGTTTGCCAAAAGTTTCTGGGTCGCCAAAAGCATCTAGATAATCGTCCTGTAATTGGAAAGCTAAACCTAAATTCAATCCGAAATCGTAGATTAAATCGGCTTCATTTTCAGATGTTTTGGCTACAATCGCGCCCATTTTCATGGCGGCGGCAACTAAAACAGCTGTTTTGTATTCAATCATTTTAAGATATTCAGGGATTGTAACATCTTTACGAGTTTCAAAATCTACGTCCCATTGTTGTCCTTCGCAAACTTCAAGAGCGGTTTTGCTGAATAATTTGGCTAAGTTTCTAAAGACATTTGGCTCGAATTGTTCAAAGTATTGATACGCCAAAATCAGCATTGCATCACCAGAAAGAATACCAGTGTTTAAATTCCATTTTTCATGAACCGTTACTTGCCCTCTTCTTAAAGGAGCATCGTCCATTATATCATCATGAACAAGAGAAAAATTATGAAAAACTTCTACAGCCATTGCGGCAGGAAGCGCAACGGAATAATCAGTATCAAAAACTTCTGCCGCCATTAAAGTTAAAACTGGACGGATGCGTTTTCCTCCAAGTCCTAAAATATATTCGATCGGCTCATAGAGGTTTACAGGTTCTTTATGAATGTTTTGTTTTTTTAAATAATCAATAAAAAAATCCTGGTACTGACTAATATCGTGCATAAAATTAAATTCTGATTTTCGAGCCTCAAAGATACAATTCAATTATGAATTATTGGTTTCAAAAATTTAAATGCTGTTAAAAGTTTAAATAATAGACTAAAAAGTGCTAAGAATGAATTTGTTAAAATTATTTTCAAAAAACTTGGAAACTTTTTTGGTATTTAGAGTTTCCTGTTTATATTTGCAGCGTTCAATGGAAACTCATAACACTAAAAAAGTTTCTATTTAGAGTTTTGAGATTATTTATAAACTCATTAAAATCAGATATTTATGAAAACAACATGGACTTTAGATTCTACACAATCAGATGTTTTAATTAAAATGAGACATTCTATCATTGCTTATTTGGGAGGAACAACAAACAAATTTGGCGGTTATGTAAGTCTTGAAGATAATGAGATTGAAGATGCTTCGGTTGAATTTTCACTGGATATTAATAATAAAACCGAAAGCTTTCAGCAAATTGATACCAATTTACAGCTTCAAGATTTTTTTGATGTTGATGAACATCCGATCATTAGCTTTAAATCAACATCGTTTCAAAAGATAAATAACAATATTAATTTCTTCAAAGGAGATTTAACTATAAAAGATGTTACTCGAGTTGTAGAACTTGATGCAGAGTTTATTGGAGTAAACACCTATAACGGAGAGAGAAAAGTGGCTTTTGAAATTAAGGGTGATATCAAACGTCAAGACTTTGGATTAGATTATAATTCATTTCATCACAATGGAGGTTTGGCTCTTGGAAAAGATATCAAGTTAATCGCTAATCTTGAATTTAGCATATAAATCTTACATAATTATTAATTTAATGTAAAATTATTACAAATATCATGGAAACTATTTTTTTAAGTTTTAGTTTCCTGGCTATATTTGTAAGAGAATTGAGAGAATTAAAATGAAAGAGAAAATTATAGCAAAAGCAAGCGAACTTTTTTTGAAGCTTGGTTTTAAGAGTGTTACAATGGATGATATTGCAGGAGAAATGTGTATTTCGAAAAAAACGATTTACAAATATTTCTGTAATAAAGAAGTTTTGATTGAAGAAAGCACTTCTTTGGTTCATGGACAAGTTCATGAAATTATGGATACCATTATTGCAAAGAATTATAATGCTATCCATGAGAATTTTGAGATTAGAGAAATGTTTCGTGATATGTTTAAAAACAACACTGATACTTCTCCGATTTATCAGCTTAAAAAACATTATCCAGAAATTTACCAAAACATCCTTTCTATTGAAATTGATCAATGTACTCAGTGCTTTAGAGACAATATCGAAAAAGGGATACGTGACGGACTTTACAGAGATGATTTAAATATAGAGGTTTATGTGAAGTTTTATTACACACTGGTTTTTCATATTAACGAAAATACAGTTTCTGAAAGCGAAGCACAAAGAGTAGAATTAGAAGCATTAGAATACCATACTCGAGCAATGGCTACTCCAAAAGGAGTCGAGGAATTAGAAAAGCAATTACAAAGAATTAAAAATTAACCATTCCAAAATTAACCGTCATTTTTCTGTGTGAGGATAAAGAGATAAATGACGGTCTCATCTCAAATTTAATAAATAATAACACTTATGAAAAGAATCTTTCTCATAGTTTTGTGTACCATAGGCTTTTCTGCTGTCGCACAAACCACTACTTTAACACTGAAAGACGCAGTCAATTATGCGCTTCAAAATAAAGCCGATGCTAAAAAGGCAAAACTTCAGGTTGAAAACAGCGAATATAAAATTCAGGAAGTACGTTCAAGAGCATTACCGCAAATATCTGCAAATGGAAACCTAACATACAATCCAATTATCCAGACAACAGTTATTGATGGAGCAGGTTTTGGACAACCAGGAACTACAATTCAGGCAGCATTTGGACAGACTTGGACTTCTACTGCAGGACTTTCTTTGACACAGGCAATTTTTGATCAATCTGTTTTTACTGGATTGAAAGCGGCAAAATCTACTCGTGAGTTTTATCAAATAAACGATCAATTGACAGAAGAGCAAGTTATCGAAAGAGTTGCAAATAACTATTATTCGGTATATGTTCAGCAGGAAAGACTGATGCTTTTGGATAGTAATTATGTAAACACTACCAAAGTTCGCGATATTGTAAAAGGTCAGTTTGACAATGGTTTGGCTAAAAAAATTGACTTAGACCGTATTGTCGTTAAAATGTCTAACATTGATACAGAACGTCAGCAGATTAAAAATCAAATTACATTACAGGAAAATGCTTTGAAATTCTATATGGGTATGCCTATTGAAACTCAAATTGTTTTGCCAAAAGAAGAATTTGAAGTGGTTCCAGCAGCTTTAACTCAAGAACCAAATATCGAAAATAGAACAGAATATCTGCTTTTGAAAAAACAAGAAGAGCTTTTGGTATACAATAAAAAAGCAATGGAGGCAGGATATTATCCAACACTTTCATTAACTGCTGGCTACAATTATATTGGACAAGGCCCTGAATTTCCTTGGTTTGCAAAACCAGAAAAAGGAGTTTATTGGTCAGATTTCTCTGCAATTGGATTAAACTTACGCGTGCCCATCTTTACTGGTTTTGGTACTCGCGCCAAAGTAAGACAAGCAGATGTTGAAATTAGATCCCTTCAGGAAGACATCAAAGACACTAAATTATCACTTGATCTAGATTATAAAAATGCAATGACGCAAATCAATAATAATCTTGTGACAATTCAGAATCAACAAGAAAATATGCGTTTGGCAACTGAAATTCTTAGTAATACCAAAAACAATTATCTTCAAGGTTTAGCTTCTTTAACCGATTTGCTAGACGCTGAAAATGCATCACTTGAAGCGCAGAATAACTATACAAGAGCAGTTTTAAATTATAAAATTGCAGAAATATCTCTAATTAAATCAAAAGGCGAACTACAATCTCTTACTAAATAACAAATTATTACAATGAAAAAAATAATTATAACAATCGTAATCATAGTCGTGGCACTTGTCGGGATTAACTTCATTTTAAATAAGAATAAGGCTGAGAATGAAGGTAAAACTGCAATTGTAGCAGAAAAAAATGCAGCAGTTTCTGTAAAAGTAGCAACTGTAAAAACAGAAGATGTAAATCTTGGTTTTACGGCAAACGGAAACTTTGCACCAATTCAAGAATTGACTTTCTCTGCTGAAAAATCTGGAAAAGTAATCAGTGTTTTGGTAAAAGAAGGTGATTATGTAAGAGTTGGACAAACTCTTTTAACAGTAAGAGGTGATGTAATCAATGTAAATGCTCAAGCAGCTGAAGCAGCATTTCAAAATGCAAAATCTGATTATGCTAGATATGAAAATGCTTTTAAAACTGGTGGTGTTACAAAACAACAATTAGATCAGGCAAAATTAGCTTTAACAAATGCGCAATCTAACTATACTCAAGCTAAAATTAATGTTGGAGATACAAGAGTAAAAGCGCCAATTAACGGATACATCAATAAAAAATATGTTGAACCGGGATCTATTTTAGCTGGAATGCCTGCAACTGCTTTATTTGATATTGTAAACGTTTCTAAATTAAAATTGACAGTTACAGTAAACGAAAGCCAAGTAGCAAGTTTAAGATTGGGAAATACAGTAAACATTACTGCTAGTGTTTATCCTGATAAAACATTCTCTGGAAAAATTACATTTATCGCTGCAAAAGCAGATGCTTCTTTAAATTTCCCTGTTGAAATCGAAATTACAAATAATGCAAACAATGATTTGAAAGCAGGTATGTACGGAACGGCAAACTTTGGCTCAAACAATCAAAAACAAAACTTGAAAGTAGTTCCGAGAAATGCATTTGTTGGAAGTGTGAGCAGTAACGAAATATTCGTAGTAGAAAATAACATTGCTAAACTGAAAAAAGTAGTTGCTGGAAGAATCTTAGGAGATAAAGTTGAAATCATCAATGGTTTGAATGACGGAGATGTTGTAATTGTTACAGGTCAAATCAACTTACAAGACGGAAATACAGTAGAAATTATCAAATAAAAGTAATTAGTGATTGAGAGTTAGTCCTTCGTTATTAATTCCTGGAATTAGGAAGCATTAAAAACTTAGGACTAATAAAATACTAAGAACTTAATAAAAAGACATATGAAATTAGCCGAAATATCCATAAAACGTCCGTCGTTAGTAATTGTATTGTTTACAATTCTGACTTTAGGTGGATTGTTCAGTTACAGCCAATTAGGCTACGAGCTGATCCCAAAATTCGAAACCAACGTAATTACGGTTTCTACTGTATATCCAGGAGCTTCTCCAAGTGAGGTTGAGAATACTGTTACAAAGAAAATTGAGGATGCGATTGCATCTCTTGAAAATATCAAGAAAATCGACTCAAAATCTTATGAGAGTTTATCTGTAGTATCAATCACATTGACATCAAATGCCAATGTTGATATTTCGATGAACGATGCACAGCGTAAAATTAATGCGATTTTGAGTGACTTACCAGATGATGCAGATCCGCCGTCATTGACTAAATTCTCTTTGAGTGATTTACCAATTATGACACTTGGTGCGAATGGTAAAATGGACGAAGCACAATTTTACGATTTGATTGATAAAAAGATTGCTCCAATTTTATCTCGTGTATCAGGGGTCGCTCAGGTAAACATTATTGGAGGTCAAGAACGTGAGATTCAAGTAAACCTTGACGCTGTAAAAATGCAGGGTTATGGACTTTCAGTTCCTCAGGTACAACAGACTATTTTAACTTCGAATCTGGATTTCCCAACAGGTAATATTCAAACTCGTAACCAAAAAATCTTAATCCGTTTAGCGGGTAAATATAAAAACGTTGAGGAATTAAGAAACTTAGTAGTTTCTTCTCAAAACGGAATTCAGGTTCGTTTAGGGGATATTGCAGACGTTCAGGATACACAAAAAATCGCAGAGAAAATTGCGCGAGTTGACCAAAAAAGTGCCATCGTACTTCAAATTGTAAAACAATCAGATGCAAATGCCGTTGCGGTGAGTGAGCAGTTGATTAAAACAATCAAAACATTAGAGACGGATTACAAATCGGTTCAGTTAAAATTAGAAGTTGCAAAAGATAGTACAGTATTTACACTTGAAGCAGCAGATTCTGTTGTACATGACTTGTTGATTGCGGTTATTCTGGTAGCATTTGTAATGTTGTTCTTCTTGCATAGTATTAGAAACTCATTAATCGTAATGGTATCTATTCCTGCCTCTTTGATTGCAACTTTTATTGGAATTTATTTATTAGGTTACACGCTTAACTTAATGTCTTTACTTGGTTTATCTCTTGTTGTTGGTATCCTTGTGGATGACGCGATTGTGGTATTGGAAAATATTTACCGACACATGGAGATGGGTAAAAGCCGAATCCGTGCAGCTTATGACGGTACTGCCGAAATTGGTGCAACCGTAACTTCGATTACATTAGTAATTGTGGTGGTGTTCTTGCCAATTGCAATGAGTACAGGATTAGTATCAAACATTATTACTCAATTCTGTGTTACGGTAATTATTTCAACGATGTTCTCTTTATTGGCTTCGTTTACTATTATCCCTTGGTTATCTTCTCGTTTCGGAAAATTAGAGCATATTGAAGGTAAAAACTTATTTGGAAGAATCATTCTTGGATTCGAAAGTTACTTAACTCGTTTTACGGACTGGGTATCTAACTTACTAAACTGGTGTTTAGATCACTATATTAAGACAATAGTCGCAGTTGTAGTAATGTTCTTTGGTACAATCTTCTGGTTAATGGGAGGTGGTTATATCGGAGGAGAGTTCTTCGCATCATCTGATAGTGGTGAGTTCTTGGTACAAATTGAGATGCCAAAAGACGCTTCATTAGAGCAGACCAACTTTATGACTCAAAAAGCAGAAGCTTTCTTAAAAGGAGAGAAATATGTTTTCAGTCAGATTACAACGGTAGGTCAAACCAGTGAAGGTTTGGGAGCGGCTCAGGCTACGGCTTACAAAGCAGAGATTGACGTTAAAATGATTGAGCAAAAAGATCGTACAGATGACGCCAACGTTTATGCTGCTAAAACAAAACGTAAATTAGAGAAAGTTTTAGTTGGTGCTAAGGTAAAAACAGTTCCTGTAGGTATCTTAGGAACAGCAGAAGATGCTACTTTAGGTTTGATCGTAACAGGTCCAAACGTAGAAAGTGCCATGAAATTTGCAAAAATGGCTGAAGCTGAATTACGTACTATTCCTGGAACAACGGAGATTAAATTAACAGTTGAAGACGGAAACCCAGAGATCAACGTTCAGGTTGACAGAGATAAAATGGCGGCGTTAGGATTAACACTGCAAACAGTTGGTCTAACAATGCAGACTGCTTATAGTGGAAACACTGATGGTAAATATAGAGCTGGTGAATATGAATATGATATCAACATCAAATACAATGAATTTGATAGAAAAAATATCACAGACGTTAGTAACTTGATTTTCATCAACAACGCAGGGCAGCAGATTAAATTAAACCAATTTGCTACCATTACTGAAGGTTCTGGGCCAAGTAAATTAGAGCGTAGAGATAAAACGGCTTCTGTAACCGTACAAGGTCAGAACGTTGGGGTGCCGGCGGGAACAATCGTACAACAATGGCAGGCAAAATTGGATAAATTGAAAAAACCAACAGGAGTTAACTACATCTGGGGTGGTGACCAAGAAAACCAGTCAGAAGGATTTGGTACTTTAGGAATCGCATTATTAGCGGCTATTATTTTGGTTTATCTTGTAATGGTGGGATTGTATGACAGTTTCGTTCACCCGTTTGTTGTATTATTCGCAATTCCGCTTTCGTTCATTGGAGTTTTATTTGCCTTGGCATTGACAAACAATACCTTAAACATCTTTACCATCTTAGGGGTCATCATGTTGATTGGTCTGGTGTGTAAGAATGCGATCATGCTTGTCGATTATACGAATCAGAGAAGAGCAGCTGGAGAATCAATTAGAAACGCTCTTATTCAAGCGAACCATGCTCGTTTACGTCCGATCTTGATGACAACAATTGCGATGGTGTTTGGTATGTTCCCAATTGCATTAGCATCTGGAGCCGGAGCAGAATGGAAAAACGGATTAGCTTGGGTAATTATTGGAGGTTTGATTTCTTCATTATTCCTTACGTTAATTGTAGTTCCAGTTATCTATGATATTATGGAGAAAATTATTAGAAAATTCTCTAAAGGAGAAAAAATCGACTACGAAGCTGAAATGGTTGCTGATTATGAGCCAACAGAAGTAAGCGAAGACGGTTTCAATCCGAAACACACTCATTAATAGTTTTAATTTTCAATATTGGAATTCCGAACCCGAATTCGGAATTTCAAAATGAAAAATCCCAGATTCCTTCAAATTGGAATTTGGGATTTTTTTTGATTAAGAATAAAAAATTTTCACGCAGATTCAGCAGATTTAGGCAGATTAGAATAGATTGTATCTGGGTTTATCTGCTTAAATCTTTTTTAAATCTGCGTGAAAAAAATAGCACTTTCAATTGGAATTTAAACTTTGAGTTTTGGATTTTTTTATTGTTAATCGAAAAATCTGTTTATTTGCATCTCCTTACAAAAATAACTATGCTACAAAAAGATAAATCTGCAGCCATTGGTTTTATTTTCATAACCATGTTAATTGACATTACAGGATGGGGAATTATTATTCCAGTAATTCCAAAATTAATCGAAGAACTGATTCATGGAGACATCAGCGAAGCGGCAAAAATTGGCGGCTGGCTAACTTTCGCGTATGCGATAACTCAGTTTGTTTTTGCTCCCGTAATTGGAAATTTAAGCGATAAATTCGGAAGAAGACCCATTATTTTGATTTCGCTTTTTGGTTTTTCCCTGGATTATATTTTATTGGCATTTTCGCCAACTATTGTTTGGCTTTTCATCGGAAGAATTATTGCAGGAGTGACCGGAGCGAGTATTACAACGGCTTCAGCATATATTGCGGATGTTAGTACTCCAGAAAACAGAGCTAAAAACTTCGGATTAATAGGCGCTGCTTTCGGATTAGGGTTTATTATTGGACCTGTAATAGGAGGACTTTTGGGTCAGTATGGATCTAGAGTACCTTTTTATGCAGCAGCGGTTTTGTGTATGGTAAATTTCCTTTATGGATTTTTCATTCTGCCAGAATCACTTAAAAAAGAAAACCGCAGGCCTTTTGACTGGAAACGGGCTAACCCAATTGGAGCTATTTTAGGTTTAAGAAAACACCCAACTTTAATTGGACTAATTGCAGCAATCTTTTTCTTGTATGTAGGTTCTCATGCTGTACAAAGCAACTGGAGTTTTTTCACTATTTACCAGTTTAATTGGGATGAAAGAATGATTGGAATCTCACTAGGAATTATCGGTTTATTGGTTGGAGTAGTGCAAGGCGGATTGGTTCGTTTTATTAATCCAAAAATAGGAAACGAGAAAAGTATTTACATAGGTTTGGCTTTATACACAATCGGAATGCTGCTATTTGCTTTTGCAACAGAAAGCTGGATGATGTTTGTGTTTTTAATTCCATATTGTCTCGGCGGCATCGCCGGTCCTGCTTTGCAGTCGGTTGTAGCGAGTAAAGTCGCACCAAGCGAACAAGGAGAAATTCAGGGAACTTTGACTAGTTTAATGAGTGCTTCTTCAATTATTGGTCCGCCAATGATGGCCAATACATTTTACTTTTTCACTCATAATGATGCGCCTTTTAAATTTGCTGGAGCACCATTTATCTTAGGAGGAGCTTTAATGTTGTTGAGTACAATTGTAGCTTATTTTTCACTGAAAAAACATGCTATTCCAAAAGAAGAAATCACAAAGTAAAATTGAGTCGTCCTGAAATAGGTTGACAGGTTTCACAATATTAATTAAAACCAGTAAAGTTCTCT
>NZ_WWEM01000019.1 GCF_019308285.1 Flavobacterium quisquiliarum | reverse complement strand
TCTTTAAAAAGTTCGTCTGCATTTGTTTTTATTCCGTCTCTGTATTTTGCAGGTATTTTACTTCCGCAACGTTCAAACCATTCATTAAATACGGTTTTCCATTCTTGTACTTTATCTATTTTGATTAATAAATTTGCATCAACCGTATACTTTTTAGCAAGTATTACTAACATATCTGCTATTGCTAAGTTAATTCTGTTTCGGGCATTTCTTCAAGGGTATGAATTATTTGCTTGTGTTCGTCTGCTTCGTACCAGATGTTTAATTGTTCTATAAGGTTCATTGTTGTTTGATTATTTCGGTTACATCGTTTACTTTGAATTGTTTGTTTCTAATTTGTTTAAGCGTTTATTGTTGACTTTTTTATCAGAAAGTTTACTAAATAAACAGCTTTCTCCCTGCCGGCAAAAGCATCCTGTTGTGTACTTAAAAAACCGTTAATGATATGCAATAACTTTATTATCAGGTAAAAATATTAAAATCAAAAAATGGAAACAGCTTTTAAAAGTCATCACTTTATCAAAATAAGTTTTAATAATGGGAAAGAATTTACAGAAGAAGTGTTAATGCAGTTTCTTTTTATAAGTAGTATCAACAGCAATCGTATACTCTAAAACACCTTTGGGCAATTGAATGGTTTTTGTATAAAGTTTTGGTATTCCATAAAAGCCAATGTTAATTACATTTCCCGAATTTTTAGTTACAGTGGCAATGTTGGTAGCAACGCATATCGTATCAACAATGTTTCCTTTGGTTATTGTAATGTAATCTGGCGTTTCGGCATAAGCAGAAGAGTGATTAAAATGCTCAACTGTAGCATTGCCTATTTTGAAGGAACTTAGTACAGTTTTATCTGGTGTCATGTTAGGAACACAGCCACTCAAAAAAATGAATAGCAATACTAAAAGTAAAGTACTTTGCTTCATATTTTATTATTTGTTTGTATAATAGTCTTTTATTTTTTGAACGTTTGTTTTTTAAGAACCTTTGTGGAGTGGGGCGTTGGCTCAGACTATAAGTCGTCGCTATCAGTCACTTCAAACTTTATTTTTTTTTGTAAAAGTTCTATAAATTTTTTTTTTCACTTCTTGAAAACTCAGATGAGAACTGTATTTCACAATCACTTATATTATTTGGCTCAAAGAAAAACCATATCCATTTATTGTTAAAACTCAAAAGCAGTTCATTTGGTTGAAGCTCTTTTGTAAAAAAAGATGCAAATAAAGTAATGAGTTCCTTTTTATCAATATTTCTATTTAGTGTTATGGAAGTGCTTTTTGACATGTTCTTATTATTTAATTAATGCAACAGCTCCCCAAAGCCTTCCCGAACAAGTAACTGTTATTTTTTAGCATGCACAGCAATTGCTTAATTTTTGAAGGTTTGTTTTTTAAGAACATTAGTAGAGTGGAGGCTCTTTTAAAAACCTTAATTATGCTTAAAATGAATACATGTTTTCTGCGGAAATTAGCTTTCTTCCCAATGTGATTCATTAAAATTTATCACAGTGTTATTAAAGAAATCGTATAAAATTTCTACTATTGTTCCTAAATGGATAAGATTACGATTTCTTATTTCAGTATAATGTCCAAAGTAATAATAAACAAATACTTCTTCTTTGGTTACTTTGCGATTATATACTACAAAGTTAGACCCGCCATTTAGGTTGTTTACGTATTCTAAAAAGATGCCTTCGGGATAACCTAATCCAATATTTAAATAAACATTTTCCCCTCTATCAATTACTAAAATTTCTTTTTTGTCCGAAAAAAATAACTCATTATGTTTATTCAGCAAAAAGGAAACAAACTTTACTGCCCTATCAATTTCAATATTATTGTTTTCGCCAACCTCAATCTTCATGTTGTTTATATTTTTTATATTGATTTCCTGCTTCCCAAAGTCTTCCCGAACAAGCAACTGTTATTTTTTAGCATGCACAACAATCGTTTAATTTTTGAAGGTTTATTTTTTAAAGAATGCTTTGTGAAGCGGGAGATTTACTTTTACATAAATTCTACTAAAAGACCTTTTGAACTCACATACAATGGGCTTTTTATATCTTCTGCATGTATTTTGAATAACTGAAATCCTTGTTCTATATCAAAATTCAAGTTTATCGTTCTTTGCTCTTGTATATCTGGTATTTCGAAAACTATCGTTTGTGTATCAGTTTTCCATTCGTACAAAATTTGCATAAAAAACACATCCATAAAAGTAATAACAATATCATGTCTATCACTAAAACTAGTTTTTCCACCAATACGTAAATTCCCTTTTAGTTCAATAATTTCAAAATCACACCACTGATTATTTTTTAAAAAATTATTTATTTTATCAATTTCTTCTTGCATATTTCTTTCTTAAATCTTGTAATATTTTGACAACAGCCCGCTCCCCGAAGTCTTCCCGAACAAGCAACTATTATTTTTAGCATGCACAGCAATCGCTTAATTTTTGAAGGTTTATTTAAAGAACACTTTGCGGGGCGGGTTATTTTTCTTCGTGATCGAATGGGTGTTCTATTATCGAGATTTTAGTTATATCGTTAAGCTGAATAATGACTTCAATTTTTGCATCCGACATACAAATCAGTTTGTTATCTATAATTTTTGCACTTACTATCGGGTTCGAAAATGTAAAAAATATCCCCCAGATCAAGTCGCCATTTTCGTCTGTATGTGCTACAAATCCGTCGCTTCCCATACCTCCATCGCCAAATACTATTTTTCCATTTCCGTAATTTATTTCACCATCAAAAATGTCAACACATACCCAAGCATCACCTCCATATTTTTCTACGCTTTCTATTGTTGTATCGCACAAGGGAGACCAATATCGTTTGCTTGTATTATTTTCAGTATCTGTTAGCAGGTAAGTGTTTGCGATAATAATATCGCCGTTAGCAAATGATATACCGTCTATTAACGGTAGAAATCCTTCTTTCCATTTGCTTTGTATGTAATTTGTTTTGTTGTTTATTGACATCTCTTATTTTTATATTGTTGTTTATTGATAGAATATCTCAACTGCACCGCTCCTCAAAGTCTTCTCCAAACAAGCAACTATTATTTTTTAGCATGCACAGCAATCGCTTAATTTTTGAAGGTTTGTTTTTTAATGAATGTTTTGTAGAGTTTATTATTCTTGTAACAAGGAAAATGCTTTTTCTGCCGACTTTCGGATATCATCTTCGTTTAAGTCCCTATCTTCTCTCAAACTGCTATCAATACAAAACATGTCAAGGTCTCCAAATAAAGAATCCAATATCAAATAATATCTTTCAGGAATATCATTTTCTTCATCTTTAAACATTTTTAGAAATAATGCCTCAAAAGCAAAAATGTCTATTTCATTTTTGATAAACTGGCTTATTAGAGCACGGTATTTTTCTATATTTTCCATAATTTATTGCATTGCTTCTTTCTGTTTCTCTACATAGTTTTCTAATAATGCCTGCTCCCCAAAATCTTTCCCGCACAAGCAACTATTATTTTTTAGCATGCACAGCAATCCCTTAATTTTTGATTGCTCTGGTTTGTGGCACAGTTTGCAAAACTGCGCTAACTTTTAAGAGAAGATTTAGCACATATCTAGGACGTCGGCTCACTAATTACCAATTTGAAACTTCGCCGTCTTCATCATTCACAGTAATAATGGTTCGCTCCCGAATCCAAGTCAAAAATTCTTTTATAGTATTTTCTATACTGGGTGGATGTGATGATATTTCAAGTAAAATAAAATCTGATGTAAAAATTATACGAACGTCATACAACCATCTCCTAGGTTCTTCTCTGTTTTCAAAACCCAGCAACCAATATTCATTAGTTTTTTCCATGACAAACGTTTCAAGTTGTTTTATCTTATCTATGATTAATCCTGAATGAATCTTCATCCATTCCTTATTCAATGCATTAATATAAAATTCTGCTGACATGTTTTTAGTTCTTTTGTAATTACAATTCCACTTTATAAAAGCACGTAATCTGCAAGATTACTTTAAAGCTCCCCGCTACCGCACGAAATGAAATTCGGCGGAGCCAATCCTTTCGTGAGGTATGTTTCAACTTAGTTCCTCAGGGTTATAAAAATTTACAATTACTACTCATTTTATATATTAATTCTTTATAAAAAAACAGACTTTGAGTAGCATACTGCCACACGAAAGGAATCGTGCAGAGCCTGTCCAATACCTTTTTTATAAATGTTGTCATTTTGAACTATTCTAATTTTTTATCTAAAAAGCAAAATCTGATAAAAATGTAAAAAGAAAAACACAAAAACAGCTTTTAAAAGCCATAATTGTGTTGAAATAAGTTTTTTATATAAAATAATTTATGCCCTAAGAAACAGGGAATTGACAAAGTAATGCTATGTTATCTGTTTACGAAAAGTTTATTAGACCTGACAGGTTTTAAAAAACCTGTCAGGTCTAATCAAATATCTAATTACGCATACGTCTTATCAATCTGACTCAAAATAGTCGGATCCTGAATTTCATTGTCTTTGGCAAACAACAAAACCCGATAGCGCATTTACTATCCGTGCTCGTTCCAATTGGCAAATCTTACTTAATTCTCATAGGTTTTTTTCTCTCTTTGTCGATATACTTTACGGGCACGAATTGCAAATCCGCGCGATCGGGTTAGGGATTACTAATTGCTTCTACAACAAGTTCTCTTATTTTTTCCAGACAAATGACATTGCTTTTTAAAGTAGGATAATTTTCAATATCAAAACCTTTTATTTCATGACCATTCCATTTGCCTTCTACTATAAAAGGAGTTAAAATTCTTTGTTTTTCAAAAGGATTCGGATGTATCTTTTTCCCTTCAGTTAACTGAGTTGCAAATCCTATAATAAAAAATTCTATTGAAGTAAAATCAAATTGAATATCATCATCAACTTGCGTGTTATTTAAAACAGTCATATTATTTATTTCACTTTTTAATCTTTCTATTATTTCGTCAGAGGCAACAGTACTTTTTTTCATATATCAATGTTTTTTTTAAAACTGATTGGCATTAAATTATTTTATTTCTTCATAATCATTTGGCAATATGAAAAATCTTAATTGTTTTGATGCCATAAAAAATATTTAATTATCAATCCCCCAAATTTTCCCAAACAAGCAACTGTTATTTTTTAGCATGCACAGCAATCGCTTAATTTTTTAATGTTTGTTTTTTTTAAGAATGCTTTGTAGAGCTCATGGGCATGATTACTCGTCTAAATCTTAAAGAGGGCATAATAACAAACTTGGTTTATTACCCCATGATATTTCTCTTTTATTTACGGACTCAATTGCAACTAAAAGATGATTAATTAATAGCTCTTTCTTGTACGGTAGATTTTTACATTCTAAAATTAGTATTTCATCTTTTCCCAAAGTAAAATCACACATTGTTTCGCCAATTTCTCCGACTTCTCTTAAATCAGACCAACAATCAATCAACGCATTAACATTCCCACCATAAAAACTGGGAAATCCAAATTTTTCTTTTATAGCTTTGTGCATCTGTTGCAAATCATCTATACTTGAAAAGTCAATTTCTATCTTCTTAATCATATTTACTATTTAAAATTTAACGCCAACCTAAACAACTATTTTTTTAGAATGTTTATTTTTAAAGAATGCTTTGGAGAACGAAATCTAATAAAAGTGTAAAAAGAAAAACACAAAAACAGCTTTTAAAAGCCATAATTGTGTTGAAATAAGTTTTTTGTATAAAATAATTTATGCCCTAAGAAACAGGGAATTGACAAAGTAATGCTGTACTAACTGTTTACGAAAAGTTTATTAAGACCTAACAGGTTTCAAAAACCTGTTAGGTCTATCTAAATATTACAATCTTAAGCATACGTCTTATCAATCTGACTCAAAACAGTTGGATCCTGAATTTCATTGTCTTTGGCAAACAATAAAACTTTAGACATAACCTCAGCCGATTTTGGATCGTCGTCTGCGAATGGCAGGAACAAACGTCCTCTGTGTTGCGAATGAATTGGCAATATTGATAAATATTTACCTGGAACCTGATGTACAACAGCACTTCCTAAATGAACGCTGTATTCTGCCAATTGTCCTTTTATGATGGCGTGGTTTCCGGTAATTTCTACATTCTTGATTTTGAATAAACGCAATGTTTCTCTCAATAAAACCGCTCTCATTTCGATAGAAGAATGACTCGCTTCCGGATCAACACCGCCAACATGTGCAACGCTTACTACTAAATCAATATCGCGCATTACTTCTGAGAAAATCCTTGGATTGATATCTTCAAAAGGAACGTTTTTATAATCCTTTAGAGAATGAAATTCAATCGTTTCCAAAGTCGGACTTTCTACATCGGCTGGCGAAAACCAATCTGCCAAAGCATACATTTTTACCTGATAGCCTTCTTTATGGAAAACTTTCTGCAAACCTTCTTCATAATCTACTTTCCAGCCTCTTCCTTTTAATAATGCCAAAGTCTGATTTGGCTGAACCTGATGTCCGGCGTAACGTCTTGAAATTGATTTTTCTTTTAACTCGTCTGGCGTTGGTACATATAATTCTCTGAAAATCTGTTTAAACGGCTGTTGTAGTTTATTATCAAAACAGTATTTCTGAAAATCTGTCCAAACATTATTTTTATGCAAATCAAAACAGTGTGCGATTCTAAAAGTCTGTTTTTCGTTTAACGAAATCATTTCTCCTAAAGCCGTTACCAGATTTCCATCTACATAAAAACCAATTTGATCTTTGTTGGAAATAAAAACCAGTTTTTCTAAATGTTTCGAAATAATAGGATGTTCGAACAGATTCTGCATTTCTGCGAACAAAAACTCATCTCCGCGAATCATACTTTCTTCCAAACCTTTTCGCGAACGTGTCCATTGCTCGCGCATCGTTTTACGGTAATTCGTCAGTTCGAGAATTCCTTTGTCTTTTTTGTATTTCGGCGGAATCGATTTTAATTCTTTATCTCCTTTAAAAGTAACCAAATCGGCTTTTCCTTCTTTATTGATGACCAAACTTATCGTTACATCATCTAACTTAACTTCCGTTTCTTTAGATAAAATATTCTGAATTTGTTTGGTTTCCATTGCCCAAGTCAAGCGAACAGGATCCGGATAACCCGCATTTCTGGCTAAGTTTTCCAAAGCCACACGAATTGCCAAAGCTTCGCTCGCCTGTTTCATCGAACCAAACTCTTTGCTTTCTTTTTTAAACTGCTGTAAATATTCGTAACGTGCCAAAATATCTTTCTCCGGACTTGCTTTGCTCAAAGGCACCAAACCGTAAACACGCAAATAATCCTGATCGCGTTTGTCTTTTACTTTTGCGGTAACTTCCCTGATTTTCAAATCGCCTGTAATCGTGTCTGCATACAAACGCGCGCGTCTGTGTCCGTTTCCGTCGGTTACATATTTAGCCGATTCGTACAGCATTTCCCATTTGGCTTTGCCTAATTTTTTATAGGCCGAAACGAACCAATCTTTATCAACTGCTCCGTCTTTAAAATCCTGTAAATCGATAGAAGAGAATTTCGCCATTTCGCTTTCCAATTCGGAATTTACAGCGCTGTAACTTGCTGTTTTAGTGTGCGCATGAAACCACCAGATTCCTTCATCCAGACCTTTCCAGTCTAAATAATTGCTGATAAACTTTTGCCATTGCGGAGCATAAATAGCAGTCTGAATCAATCTTTCTTCTGAGATTTTGGCTTTTTTAACGGCTTCATTAAAAATTTGCTGTGTATCTGATTCTAACGGATAACATCTTTTCAGTAAATAACTGAATAGTTTTTGTTTCGTCAATTCGGTATAACTCCACGAATAAATATAGCCTTTGTACAAACTTGCTTTTCCAAGCGCTGTAAGCATTTCGACCAAACGATTAATGCCATAAATTTTCTGAAAACTCTGCACCAAAGGCGTAACCGAAGTATTTGAATCGCCTCTTTTGACTTCGATATCCAAAAATGTTTCGCGGATTTTATCAATCATCGGAACAAGGAATGAGAACGTTTTAAGCAATTCTTCGCTTCCGTAATGTCTGTAATGTTTGCTTTCGCTGGTTAAAACCGAAATTCTTTCCGGTTCCAAAATACCTTCGTACAATTCGCCTTCGGTAATTAATTTTTGTTCAAAAGCGGTACAATATAAATGAATTGGCGGTTTGCAGTACGAAATGTTTCTTTCCAATCCGTTGAGTTGTCGCCATCTGTAGAGATTCCAGACTTTGTTTTCCTGTTCCGTAGTTAAATCGGCTAAACTGATTTTATTCAAATAAATATCAAAAAAGCCCTGATTCTGCCAGCCATTTCCACTATCCGAATTGTAATAATATTGGTCTTTTCCCGGTTTGTATTCAAACTCCAAAACAGACTGCGGAAGATCTGCATACAAAGTCGTACAAGCATCAATCAAGAAATCTGTTTCTTCTTTAAAAGCATATTTTAGCTTTAAAGCATTCAAAATATTCAAAATCGCATTGTCCCAATCGTAACCTCTTTTGTTGGGATGCGGTAATAATTCTTTATAATAAAAAATATGTTTTTCAAGAAAATCACGCCAGACTTTTCGGTCGCAATTGCTTACCAGCGTTATTAAAAACAAATCTCTTTCGTCTAATCCTGAATCCTGAAACCAGCCTGACCAAACCTCATATAAAGGATAATTTTTAGCCAAAGCTTCCTTGTCTTTTTCATCTTTCAGATTTTTTAATGTTCTGAAAGTATTTCCAAGCAAAACCGTTTGTTTACTGTTATCGTAGTTTTCGATTTCGTATTCATAATTTCGGTTTTCTTCAAATAATTGATACAGTTTCGAAATTTCATTTTTAATATGAGACATCGATTTTGAAAAACCATATTGCTGTGCTTTTACCGCTTTTGAATACAAAGAATCCGAAGCCGGTTTTGGCAATTCATAAGCTGAGACATGATTTGGCGTAAAGAAACCGTAACCATTTTCGGCGCTTAGAATATTTTTCTTTTGCGACGGTTCTAACTGCTGGATAAATTTGGTTTCTTTTTCGGTAATTTTTGGTCTTGCCGAATACGCTTTTACCCAATCGTTTACTTTATCGGTCAGTTTATTGTTGTTCTGCAACTGCAACATAATATCCAAAGCCGACATACGTTGTTCCATATCGCCTTTTTCTAGAATCGCATCTACAAAAGTGGTAATATTTTGCTCTTCCTGTTTCAGTAAAATCGACGTTAGGTTTTTCTTCAAATTGGAATTTTTACGTTTGTACAATTCCTGAAAAATTCCCAATTCGTCAGCTGTAAGCGTCAGATTGTTCAAGGTAGAAATTGCCGAAGCTACAAGCGATTCTCCCCTGTCTTTCAGGATTCTTAAAGCAAAACTTCTTTGGAAATCTGTTGGTGCTTTTTTCTCCTTTCCTTCATTACTTTTAAAACTGTAAAACGAATAACAGTAATAATCGCCCAGAATTTGGCGTGTCAGTTTTTCTCTTAAATTAATAGAAAAACTTTCGAACTGATTTAAAATAAGTTCCAATCTATCGTTGTGATCGCCAATTAAATTGATCGCCGACGAGTACAAAGTATCTTTTTCGAACTTCGCATTCAGCCATGAAAATACTTTTCCTTCAAAAGTTTTTTCTTTTACGGTTATCGTTTGTGCAAGATTGTAGACTTTATTGAAGAAATCCGGATAATCGGCATTTTCGATATAATATTTCGATTTGGTATTGGCATCCAAAAGTGCGTTCATTCTTGGAACGGCAAATGCCAAAACCTGAAGATTTTCGTCGTCTAAAGCTTTAAAATAAAGTGGCATTTCGATATACGGATCGTGTGTTTCTCCGGCAAATTTCAGCGCCAGACATTTCTTTTCTACCGAACCTTTTTCTACTAATTCATGCAGAAACGGAACGGTTTTCTCAACATCTAAAACGCCCTGAACCCAAAGCGCCATATAGGCTTCGTTATTATTTTTACTGCGAATGCCTGTCGGAATGGTTTCTTGATTCGAAAAATAACCGTACGCCAAATCCAGAATATTGCGAACCGTAGTTTCTTTTTCAGCATCCCAGCCCAAACCTGTCCACGTGTCGATTGCCCTTACCACCGATGAAAAACGGCTCAGTTTATTGTCGATAATCACTTTGATCATGTATTGCAAAGCGCCGATACTGGTTTCATCCAACGCTTCTAAAACCACCTGACGAAGTCCTTCCTGACGCTGTGCCGAAAGCAATAACTTTTCTACCAGTTCCCAGTTTTCTTTTTTCTCACTGTTTAAAAGCGCTTTGATGATATTTCGGGAAACTTTTCCCTGTGGGTCTTTATTGAAAATAATATCTTCAAACAGCTGATACAGATTCGCCTTATTCAAATCAAGTGCCGATGACCAAATCATGAATTGGTTGCCCGAATTTGAAATCTCCGTATCATAACGAATCTGATCTTCGATACTCAAATTATAATAAACCGTTTTCGAGTCCTGGTAATGGTATTTACTGGCTCCGTTTAACAACGAACGCAGAAAATTAACCTGATTGACCAGCAGATATTTTTTATGATTTGGCGCTCTAAAAGAGCGTCTGGAATACCCCGTTTGATACATTTTTTGCGGAAGTCTGTTCCATGCCTCTTTTACATAAACCGCATTTTCTTCTCCAAAAAAGAAAACCAAAAGATCGTAATAATTTTTATCGTCCCAAATGTTCTCCTTTATCAGCGCTGTAAACTTTTCGGCCTGTTTAGAACCCAGCGAAATATAATTGCTGTAATAATTGTCGTCCAGTTTAAGAAACTCCAAACCAAACTCAGCGACTTCTTTTTTGAGTTTTGATCCGGAAAATAATTTCGTAACCAGATTACTGTTTACAATTTCTTCCAATTCTTTCTTGAACCTCTTAATCGGATTCTCGATTGCTTTACTTTTTAATAAATCTTCAATTGTCATGTTTTTTTTATTTTAGATTTTAGTCCCGAAGCCTCGGGATAGATTTTAGATTGTTTCACATTGTCCTCCTGAGCGAAGTCGAAGGATTTACCCAACAGATGTTTGGAATTTGGAATTTAAAAAATTGGAATTTTCAACTACCAGTAGCTTCCCGCCAAAAAGGTCAATCTGATAAAAGTGATGGATTTGTTTTTGGATAAATCGATTTCCTCGGTTAAAGTTTCGAGCTGATCGTCGCCGTAGAAAACAGCGTACAAACCGTCTTCGAAAGCTACAATGGCATTTTCCTGCGCTTTGGCCAAATCAACTTTGTTGTGGTTGTAAAGTGCGCCAAAACCAACTTTTCCCGTATCGGTTAAAATGGGAAGGTAATTTTCTTTTGGAAGATGGATTTTGTCTTCGTCCTCAAACTCAAAAGAAGAAGAATGGAATAATTGTACCTGATACTCTACAATCGATTCGATTAGTTTTTGGGTCGTAATAACAGGATTTTCGATATCTAGAGCGATACTCTTTTCCTGAAGTATTGGATGTTTTTTCCCTAATTGTTTAACTGAGATGCTTATATTCATCTTTAATCGGCTTTTATTTTGAGGTGGTAATGTAAGAATTTTAAATCAGTTTATTCTTAAAATAATGTCTTTTAAATGTTAAAAAATCTCAGAATTAAAAGTACGATTTGATACTAAAAAAATACCCTGCAAATTGGTATTTGCAGGGTTTGGGTTTTTATTTGAAACCTGATGTTACTGATATATGCTAACTTTACGATAGCGCGGATTGCAATCCGTGCCTACAACAATTTGACACAATAAAGATCATTAAAACAAAATACAAACCAATCTTTGCGGGCACGGATTGCAAATCCGCGCTATCGGGTTTTTATTGGGATAAATTGCTTTGCTAAAATTTAGATGTAGTTGTTTCAGTTTTTTCTTCCTTTTTAGGAAAATAATCTAGTAAAAATTTGTATGCTTCCATAATTCTTTTTTCGTAGTTTCCTTCTTTATACTCTACAGCGCTTGTATTAAAATTTGTTGAGATAAAATCATAACCAGTTGGTTGATACAATGTATTCTCAAATACACTTAATTGTTTTGATTTTTTATTATCAAATGCTACTGAAGATGGTACCAAAATCATCGCATCAAAATCTTTTTGCGCATTTTTTTCTCTACTGTATATCTCCTTTGGATCTAATCGGTCTTCATTTTTTCTGTATGATATGTATCCAATTAGACGTTTTTTATCGCCATCATATTCAAAGAGTCCATCTGTCAGTAACTGTGCAACAGTTAACCCTGCATCATATTTCACGTTAAATTTGCTTAACCATAATTTACTTAAATCTAAATATATGGTTTGTCCTTTGCTATAATATAAATTAGATCCTCCATAATTTGTATGAAAGAGGGCTTTAGAAATGATACATAAAAAATTTTCATTTAATGATATTTCTCGTTCAATTTTGATTATTTTATCATCATTATAAGGATACTCGGGAAATTTCTTAAAACATTCATTTAAAAAATTAACTGCGTCTTGTGGTGTGCGGTCTTTTTGATAAGCAAGTTCCTCTGTTTTTCTTTTAAAATATGCCTGTATCTCTAAAATTTCTTTATATTTTTCAGGAGGATATGTGGTTTTATTAGTTATTTTAAAGAATTCACTGCAGAGATTGCTTAATTCGAGATTCTCTTTGTAATTGTCAGGTTCATTCTTAAACGAACTTTTTAAATAAAGATAAAGTACTTTAGGAGTCCATTTGTCCATTTTTTGATAAAGGGTCTTCGATTTTGCTATGGCCTCATTGTAATTGGAGTTATTATAAGCATCTTCTGCCTGCTGGTAAAGGATTTTTGCATCGGCATCACTTAGCTGGGCATTAATACAAACGCAGTATAGTAATAATAATGTGCTTAAAATTGTTTTTTTCATGTTGTCTATAGTTTAATTGTTCCAGAAATCTTTATCTGTTTTTTGGGTAGTTGTGGTTTCATTTATAGCTAAAAAACTATTGTCAATGTTGGCAGTTGGATCTGCATTTTTAATTTGATTCAGCGCATTATTTACTTCGGTTTTGTTAATAAAAAAACCTAAAATATATTTTTCGCCTATTACATAACCATTGGAATTGGTATAGCTGACATCTGTAAATTTAATTTTGTTTAACATGTCATTTTTAAACATCCATGTATTATCGCTGTATTTGTTTAGGGTGTATGTTCTAACAGTAAGTTTAAAAGTTTCAGGATTTCTGTCATAAGTTATATAGTAAACTTGGTTTACATTATTGGGGATTTCAGATGTTTTTCTATTTATCATGTATTTTCCAATACATTTTTTATCCATGTCACTTTGGGTTTTATAAGTATAATTTGCGTCATCTATTTGAAGCTGTGTTACTTCTTCATTTTCTTTAGCTTCTCTGGTTTCTCGTTCAGCAGTTTCTCGCTGTTTTTGTTCTTCCTGAATTCTTTTTCTTTCTTCACGTTCTTCTCTCTCGGCTCGTTTTTGTTCTGCATTTTGCATAAAGAGATTGCCTAATTGCTGTATTCCGTCTGTAACAGCATCAGCATTACGACGGTTATTTTGTACTTGTGTGTTGTAGTTGTTTAAGATGGCGTTTGTGGCATTGTAGTTAGAACTATTACTGTTGCTATTATTGTTATTGTACGTACTGCTGGTAGAATATCCTGCAGAAGAGTTGCTGTTGGTAGCGGGTTTGTTTGCGGTACTGGCTGTACTGTAAGTTGTTTTTGTACTGTTGGAAGAAGAGCCAGAAGCACTGCTTTGCTGTTTTGAAGCATTATATTCGGCAATTGTTTTATTGTTAATATAAGTTTCGTTAATGCCTTTTTCTTTGTCGTAAACAATTCTGTAATAATCATTGCCTTTGTGGTAGCTTACTTCGACCCTGACAACTTCTGTAACAGATTTGAACGTATGCCAGTTGCCTTGGTTGATGTATCTGCTATTTGCACTAATTTCATTAGAAGCCGTACTATAATCGCCTTTAATGGCTGTACCGTCGCATTGTATACCGCTTAGCGTTAAGGAGATGCTTACCGGAAAAGGAAAAGTGTGTTCAAGAGCAATTTTTGGCCAGCCACAAATGCTAGATGAACTGCATTTCGAGAATTGAACGACATAATAAATAGTGCCTTCACTATTGTAAATGGCTCTGGCAGGATTGCTCCATGACATATTACAGCCATTATCTTGTGCATGTACTATTTGACCTGCAACACAAAGCAGACCAAATAAAAAGTTTGATAATTTTTGTTTCATTGAAAAGAAAGTTAAGTTAGCAGTTGATATATCATTAAAAAAAGTCTTCTCAAAAAACGAGAATGACAACCATCGATTTGTCTAAACAAAAAGTTTTAAGATCTAGTTTTTGGTTAGCGTATGGGTTTGTAAAGGATACAAACAAAAAGGTCTGCAGTGCAAAAAAAGAAAATATTTCAAGCTACAGACCATTTTTTATTCCAAAATGAACTATATAAAAATATAGTAAACGTAAATTCAAAATATCCTGTAAAAGTTTTAATTGTATCAGTATAAGTTTTTATGAATCGAAATACTTGAATTTGTATTACTGAATAATCGTTATGAAGTGATTTTAATCCAAAAAACAAAAGCCACTTCTTTTAGAAATGACTTTTGTTTTTTTATTGTGGGAAGGGATTGCAAATCTGCGTTATCCGTTAAACGAAATATTTAATAAAATTGGGTTTATTTATAAATAAAATTGTTCTGTGATGTAGAAAACGGTGTCGATAAATTTTAAAGTTCCGTCTTGGGTCAATACATTTTCATCATGTAAATCTTCTAAAATGATTCCAAGTTCTGGATGAAAGTAATCATTATTTCTTTTATTAATAAAACCTGAGTTTTCTAGAAATAATTTTACATTAATTAATTCCGTTTTTTCAGTGGCAATTACAAAGTTTTGTTCTACAACTGCGTATAAACCGTTTTCATTTTTATAAAAACCCAAAAGTTCATAAGCAGTATCAGGGAAGAAATAATTATTTAAAAGTAGGTTATTAAAGTAATCTTCCCAAGATGCGTAATAAATACTATCATTTAGTTTGAGAACTTTTCGTTCATCTTTAAGATAAACTAACTGCTCTGCTCCACTAGAGAAAAAATTTTCAATATTAATATCCGTAATCCAAAGTGAATTTACAGTTGCAAATTCCTCAATTAAGGCTTTTTCTTGTTTTTTGAAGTCGATTCCTTTTTCAGCCAAAGAGCCTGTTCCTTTGCCATTTTTAAGGTAACTGGTGGTTGCTTGGATATTTGCTCCATGCTTAACTTGGCTCTTTCCTGAAATGATATTTTGTAGTTCATGTTTCATGAAGTTTATAATGCAAATGTAAGGAAATTTAATTGTGTGATTTACTTTCTGAAATTACATAAAAAAATAAGATTTCATATAGACTATATTAAAATCCATATTTTTTTTCTCTTTTTTTGAATGCTTCTTTTCCTCCCTCAACTATATCTGCAATATGTTCTCTAATTCCCATACTTTTTAAAATATCAGTTTCTTTTAATACTTTTTCAAAAGTATTTTCAATTGAACCATTTATTAAATCAAATTTAAACTTACTTGAAGTATCAATTTCATTCTGTCCCTTCTGATTTGCTATAATTACATTTTCAGCATCTGAATTAACAACTATATTTGCGTTATGAGTAACAATGATAATTTGTCTTTCTAATTTTTTATTCTTTAAATAAGAAACTAAATCTAGGGTTATTGATCTATTATCTAAATTATCTTCAGGTTGGTCAATTAAAATGGGGGCTTTAGATTTACTTAAACCAATTATTAGCATTAAAATCACAAAACTCGCTTTTCCTGTAGACATTTCTCCTAGTTTATCATCTCTATAAGTTATTTTCCAATAATCAAAGAAATAATCCTCAAGTAATTCTTTTATGGCTTGCATTTTACCATACTTTGCCAAAATAAAATAATCTCCATTAATTATGTCAATAAATATTTTTTCAATTTCTCCAATAATATCGTTAAAATTTGTTGGCGAAGTAGCTTTATTAGTTTCCTTTAAAATAGTATAGTTATTATATGATGCTTTTCTACCATCACTAACTTCATATAAGTTTTTAGCAAATTTCGGGAAATTAAATTGTGCTATTCCATCTATTTTTAAACCATCTCCCTCCAACTCTAAAGTTCTATGCTTTAGTTCATTTATAATATTATTATATTCATCAAAATTTTCTTTAAATAGTTTAAATATATCCTTTCGACAATTTTCAATTAGTGCTTTTTTATCTAATATAGCCTTATTTAATAAAGCAATATCTGCCAATAGTTTTTTATCATCAATAATTGATTGATTTAAAATTTCAATCTGTTTTTTCAATTTTTCATTTTGCTGGTATGGCTCTAATTCTTTTGTTAAAACTCCTCTTTCCTCATTAATTGAAATCAAATTATTTTTTAAAAGATTTTCATTTTTAAAAGTTCTCTTCCCTGTTTCATCAGTTTGAACTTCAATTTCTTCAAATATTTTTGAGATATTTAAATATATATCATCAATAAATGACAATTTATTGATATAGTATTGTTTGCTATTTTCTGTTTTAATTTTTTCTACAAATTCTTTCTTCTTTTCTAATATTTCATTTGAAAGCTTTTTTAAATCAGATAAACCAGAATTAATATTAGCAAAATCATCGTTAAAATTATTTTTACGTACAGTGTTAAATTCAAGCTTACTTTGAATTTCTTTATACTTTAAAATCTGCTCGTCACTTAATCCGGATTCTTTATTTAATTTTTCTACATTTTCAGTATTAGATTTAATATTTTTCTCAAGAACTTCTTTATTTGACTTAGTTTTCAACTCAGATTCACTCTTCGCTACCTCTTCTAAAAGTTCAAAATATCTATTTAGTAAATCATCTCTCTCTTTATCATTTTGTTTTACATTTCTAATAAATTGATCATACTTCTCTTTTGAATCTTGATCTTCGTTAATCAAATCACGAACTAATTTGTTTAAGGATTTTCCTTTTTTATTTATGTCTGGCTCAGCTAATTTTACCAAATAATTTTGTGGAATATATTTAATATCTGGAATAATCGAATTCTCTTCTGAATTACGAAACATTTCTTGCGAAATTCCTGCATTAGTTGTAATTTCAAAATTGAAATCAGAATCGATTGATTTTAAATTATATTTTTCTTCTAAATTTTCATTTTTTAAAATAGTATCATCAACTAATAATGTCTTTGCAATAGAATAAAGAAAAATTGATTTTCCTGAAGACTTTCCGCCTATTATAACATTTAAATTTGGGTTTAAATAAATTTCATTATCGGTAAAAACTTTATTCGATGAGATAAATTTAACTTTATTTATAATTACTTTATCTTCCTTAAAATCTGGTTTGTCATTTTGTATTTTGACTCTTTGTTCTGGCTCATAGCATATCTGTTTTAATCCTTCAAAAGTTGGATTAGCTTTTATCCAAAGATTTTGTTTCACAATATAATCCGTAATCTTATGGTTATCCGAACAAATTATCATTGGTAATTTAAATCCTAAATTAGGAAATACTATATTATTATAACTTGTTTGATCAACTTCTTTTCCTAATTCAAAAATATCTATATATCCCTTTACTAAACCAACTTTTTGAGCTATCTTATCAGGTAATGAATTCGTTATATTTTCAAAAGTATTAGCTTTAGTACCGGCATGTACTGAAACTAGTCCTCCTAGCTCATGAATCAGTTTAGAGGTTTCCTTAAAATCACATTGAATATTGGCATCTCCACCAATAGCTTGTATATCTGTTTGAGTTATCTTACATGTGGATTGTAATTTTATCCATATATCTGTTAATTCCTGTTTATTTAGTTTCTCTGAAAAAATACCAATGTAATGAATAGATTCACTTCCTCCCAATTCAGCTCTAAATTCTATTCCGGGTAAAACAGTTATATTTTTATTTTTTCCAATATTTTGAAGATCAATAATTTTTTCCACGTCAATTAAATGATGGTCAGTAATTGCGATTACCGAAATATTATTGTTTTCTAATATTTCAATAATTTTTTCATTAGTTATTGACTTATCTTGATAATCATAAGAAGATGGAGTATGAAAATGCAAATCCCATTTTCTCCATTCTGAACCTCTATTACTCATAATTGTCTTATTTTTATTTATAAAATTTGATGCTAATTAGAATTAAATATCAAATGTGGCATAAATTTTAATTACTTCTTTACGGTTTTCCATAATCCGTACAGTTGTAAAATTTTGCTTCTTGTCAAATATATACAAACAAAAAGCCTTCAAACCAAGTACAAACACCTG
This sequence comes from Flavobacterium quisquiliarum, assembly GCF_019308285.1. Taxonomy (GTDB): domain Bacteria; phylum Bacteroidota; class Bacteroidia; order Flavobacteriales; family Flavobacteriaceae; genus Flavobacterium; species Flavobacterium quisquiliarum. The sequence continues at coordinate 147,003 of NZ_WWEM01000019.1, read as the reverse complement.
ATTTAAAAGCCAACAAATAAATACCTAACAGGTTTCTAAAACCTGTTAGGAAAACAAAACCTAAATCCCAAAAAAGCTTTTAGAATTCCTACTCGTTTCCTCCGCAACTTTAGCCAAAGTAATTCCTTTAAACTGTGCGATGGTTCCGGCAACATAGGGCAGAAAAGCAGGTTCGCAACGACGTTCGTGGTATTTCTTCAAGACACTGTTCGGGACATTTTTAGGAAGCATAAACGGCGCATCGGTTTCAATCATCATTCGGTCGAGCGGTACGTACTGAATGACTTCTTTTAAATGGCTGAAACGCTTGGCATCTGAAATCGCTCCCGTAAAACCCAGATAAAATCCGTTATCGAGATAGGTTTTTGCTTCCTGCAAAGTTCCCGTAAAACAATGCACAACGGCTTTTGGCAATTGCGGTAAATAGTCTTTGTACTATTCATAAAAGAATTAAAAGCGCTTCTTTCGTGCAAAAACAACGGTTTCTGAACTTCGATCGCCAATTCTAATTGGGCTTTATAACATTCTTCCTGTTTGTTTCGGGGCGAAAAGTCACGATCAAAATCGAGTCCGCATTCGCCGACAGAAACTACGTGTTTCAGTTGTAATAATTTCTTGAGTTTCGAAATACTCTGCGCATCGAAGCTCTTCGCATCATGCGGATGTATTCCTGCCGTAGCGTACAACACGCCCGGATACTGTCTCGCAATCTTTGCAGATTCTTCGCTGTTTCGTACGCTGGTGCCTGTGAGTATCATTTGCGATACATCGGCGTCGAGCGCGTCTTGTACGACATCGTCTATGTCGTTTTGGAATTGTTTGTTGGTTAAATTAATTCCGATATCTATGTAATTCATGTTTTTTGTTTTTTGCCACTAAGGCACTAGGACACAAAGTTTTTTATTCTTTGTGTTGGTTATTATTTTTTTAAGTAGCTAAGGTTCTGAGAGGCTAAGATTCTAAGTCTTTTCTCTCTGTCGTCTTAAATTATTTTTTAAGCGTAATATTTGTCATAAATGACAAACGTTGCCTCAAATTCTTCGCGAACTTTGCGGTTAAAAACCTTAAGATTAAAAATCTCCGTAATAAACTTGAAAACAAGGCAATTTTAAGTCATTTCTCCAGGTATCCACTACTTGATTTCTGTCGTCTAATACAAATTCTACAAAGTATTTATCTTTGATCGATTCGTTATAGATTTCGGTTTTGATGATCGAATCTTTTCGGCTGTCTTTGGTTTTACGCATGATTAGGTCGTCGTATTCGATTTCGTGTTTTTTAAGGAAACGCAAGGTTGGTTCTTTGTATCGGTCTTCTCTTCCTGAAACCAAAAGTATTTGATATCCTATTTTTTTGTAATTCTTCAACACATTCGCCACCGGATTGTTGAGCTCGTCTTCATCACATTTGCTGGCATCAAAAGGATTTCTTCCGTTCATTAGCGCAAGCGTTCCGTCAAGATCACAAATAATCGCTTTTGGCAAATCTGGGTTTTGAGCGCAATACTCCAAGTTTTTTTCTACTTTTTTTATCGGACTAAAATCAAACTTTTCTTTGGTTTTCTGCAATTGGTAATACATGTTTTCGATTACCTTTTTTGGCACTTTTCGGTCTCTTTTGTTATTTCGGCTAAAAAGTTCTTCCAATGGCAAATCAAACATTTTGAATTCGATATTGGCCATTTCTGAAAATTCAGTAACCGGCTGTTTTAGGTATTCTGCTTTAACGTTACAAGTATCCAGAATTACATTCCATCCATTTGAAAGCAGGGTTTTGGTCTGCACATTTATAATTTTCGAAATCATATTTTCAACCGATGGATCCATCACTTCCTGAAATTGAGAAAACCTGATTTCATCACGACTAATTCGCATGGTTTTGGCTTCAGTTCTCACTTTCCATTCTGCAAACGTACTTTTTCCTGATGCCGGACAACCGACTAATATCGTTAATGTTGGTATCTTTTTCATTTTATTTTTTTTAAGTCGTAAAGTCCAAAGTCTAAAGTCATAAAGTTGATTACAAAGTTAATATTGGCAATGTCTTTTGACTTGCGACTTTACGACTAAATTTTACAATCTTGGATCTAATGTTTTTTCTATTTCTTCATTATTGATTCTCTTCAAAAGAAGCAAACGCATTAAATAGTTTTCTTCTCCTAAATCTTTATAAGGAATCTGAAGCATTTTCTGGTTGATTTCCCAGCCGTTTATAGACTGTTCCAGCTTCTTTTTTACGTTTCTTTTATCCAAATAATAATCAAAATCCTGATGGAAATTCACTCCGTAAATCATCGTCAGGTAATTGTTATTTCTGACTTTAAAACACGGTGGCAAACCTTTAATGTAGTTCTGAACCGGTTTAATCATGATTCCTTCTTCGTTTGCTTCCGTCAGTTTTTCGAAAAAAGCATACATTTCTTTTAGCTTTTCTTCTTTATTGGAAGCTGTAATTTCCAAATGCAAAAACGGATCATCGTTAATCAATTTGTAAGTCAGATTGCTGTTTGGTACTATTTCCTCGCCCGAAATTTTTACTTCTTTTAAAATCGTAAACGGTTTAAAACAGATTTCCCCTTCTGTTCCAAAAGTATCAATCTGATTTTTGAACACGTTTAATGACTCTTGCTGTTTATTCAAATCCGGAATTTTTAATACCTGCAAAGCATCATACTGACGGATAATATGCATTTTATGCCTGCCTGCAAATTCCTTTCTGGAAAGTTGTTTTTTATCTGAAACATAAGCTGTAAAGTCCTGATCGTTTTTGACACTACTTAATTTTTCAATCAATCCCGAATCTTTTAAATAAGAATTGTGTGTCTGCAAAGCCTCATAATAACCTATAAATTCTTTTTCGATTAATCCGGCTCCCAAAACTTTCCATGGCAACAATTCAGAGGCAATCAAAAGGATTTCGAATTCAGGGAAATCAATTAGCATTTTGGCATGTAAATCTTTCAGGCTATCAATCGCTTTTTCAATGTCAATATGATCTATTTTGTGGCCATTTCTCGAAACGAAATAGGTTTCTTCAATATTTCTTTTTAGATAAATGGTGCAGTACGAACCCATGTATTTCTTTTGAACTACAAATTCGTTAACACCGTTTTCCATATAATACTGAATCGCTGTTTCGATGCTTTCAATCTCATTTCTTTCTTTATTTTTTGGCGCAGGCGAAATGGTTGGCGAAAAATCATTGATTTTATTTTGGCAAAACCACTCTATTCTGTTTCTTACTTTATAGTCTAACATTTTTTACTTTTTTTGAATGATTACAGCGCTTGTTGGGTAAACTCCTTTTACACAATCTCCTACTCCATGAAATGTTTTCGGATTTGGAAAAATTTCATTTATAAACGTTACAAAGGCTGCATTTGATAATTCGAAATCATGATCGTCGTGTCGAAATTCTTCAGTCAATTCGTAATTTACATTAAAAGCCTTGTCTGGCGTTGTAACAAACAATTGGGTAAAATTTGTATTGTCTCTAATCCAGATCAACAACTCTTTTGCATCTTCAACCGAATTGTGTTCAATCACTTCACTTAAAATAATTTGTCCTTCAAAACCTTTAAGTTCTTCCAGATTTTCTGTCCAGATTAAATTGTCTGTTCTTTCTGATTCCTGAATTTTATCGGCAATGTGCTTAAAATCAACTTCGTCATACGCATAATAATCCGCTGTAAATCCTTTTTTATGAAGCATTTTGTAATACTGCAATTCGCCACAGCCAAAGTCTAAAACAGCTTCATCAAAATTAATTTTACCACAGATAAATTCTTTTCTGGACTGATGCGTGTCTGTAAATCCAAACTGAACTTCGTTATCAAAATAGGCTTCCAACTGCGGTTTAAATTTCTCAAACTGTACTGGAGAACGCATAATTCTTTTTATGAAAAGATAAAAAACAAAGTACGGAACACCGGTAAGATTCGTAAACATGGTTATATGCTTTTGAATAAAATAATCATCAATGAAGGTGTACACCGCATATTTGTTGGTAAAATGGGTAAATAATGCCACCAACGAAAACTTCTGCATGGCCTCTCTTACCGTAGATCCTTCGATTTTTAATTCGAAATTGTTTCCTATTTTATGAACCAGCGTAATTCCGTCTATGTATTTTGACAAAAGGTATTTTTCGTTTTTATACCAGTTGGAATCTATAAAAAAAGTTGGAACCTCTATTGTACATTTCGCTGTATCCACTTCATCATAGTTTTTCTCTAACCATGGAATCACTGTTTCGTCTAAAACTTTATTTTCTTTATACAAATGATTGAAAAACTCCGTCATCATGTTCAATGCCAATAACGGACTGCAATAGCTTTGAAAATCAATTTGATTTCCTTCTTCCGGCAGATAGCTGTTTTTACCGTCCAGAAAAACACAGTGATATTCGTTTTCAGCGATTACATTTCCAATTACGATTCCGTTTTTCAATTCCTTCAAATAAAGCCCCTGGTCTGTATTTGGGTTTTTATAAAGAATATCTAAAAAGTATTTATTATCTGATTTAAGTTTAATAATCATGGTTTTTTGTTTTGTTTGACAAATATAGTTTTGTCACTGCGCAGTTATTTTGCGCAGTTTGAAATTAATTTTTAAAAAGTGCACACGATGTGCAAATTTTTATATTGATACTTCTCAAAGTCCGCCTAATTAGACGCGGATTTTACAGATTCGCTAAAGCGAAGACACGGATAAAAACGGTTTTTTTAATAATTTAAACAGAAAATCAGTTTTAATCCGCGTTTTTACGAAGTGAATCCGTTTTATCCGCGTCCAATTTTTAGTCTGTTTAGACAACAGTCATATTTTTTTATTCTTCTTCTCTATTAAAAGGTTTTTCAAACTTCGGACGAATCATTTTCCAGATGGTTTCTGAATAATCTCTCTCGTCCAGCATTCCAAATAAAACATTTGGATATTGACAGGTTAGGAAATAAAAAGCGGTTTCTTTTCGGGATTCTAAAACTTTGAAATCCAATTTGCATTGCTCTTCAATCGCTTTAAATTCTTTTTCCAAATCGGCTTTTGTCTGCTTAACCCAGCTGAAAAATTCATCAGGAACACGTTCCAGAATTTCTTCCATTGATTGCTTTGTTTTTAAATATTCCCAGATATTCAAATTCGAAACCTGAGTAATAATTCGGTGCAAACGCAGGTATTCGTCAAATTTAATTTTTACACGGAAATTGTTTGCATATTTGATAATGAAACCTTCTTTGTTGGCCAATTCCATTTCTTTTAAAGTCTCAATATCTTTAATTCCGTGGTATTTTTCAACAACAGGAAAACCAATATCTTCCAACGGAAATTCTTCTGCTGAATTGGTATCAATAATCGCCAGCAAAACCAACTCTTCTGATGCTCCGTAATCTAAAACAATACGGTTTTCAGGATAAATAATTTCGAACAAATAGGTTTTGGTTTTATCCAAAAGCGACCATGAATCTTTATATTTTCCGTGAAGCATTTCATTTGCTTTATCTGACTGTTCGCTGGCAAAAGAGCCTCTGCTGGCCATAAAAGGAACATTTTCTATCCAGTATAAAATACCCAACGAGCCGTCCATTTTATCGTAAACTTCAAAAGGGGATTCTGGAAGAACCTGATTTTCTATTTCGCCTAAGTTGAAAAACTTTGGAAAAGGTCTTGCCACAACATTTAAATCTTTATCTAAAATAAGACCACGACAAGCAATGGTAATTTCGTTCCAAACTCTCTCAAATTGGGCATTTTGAGTATAATTATAAATGTACAAATCGTGTTCAGGGTGTTTGTTTACCCTTACATAGTTTGCCGAAATCATTTCTTTTAAAAGTGTTGTATTCATTAGTTCTTTCCTTTGAACAAAGATTCAAAAGCTACTGCGCAGTTATTTTGCGTAGTTAAAATTGTTTTCTTCTTATATCTATATTCAAACGTCTTTTTCATGTTTAAACTTCTTGTTTTCAGTAATTCAACGAAATATAAAAGTCCTTTTTGTAAATCGTTTAAATTGACGTTTTCTTCCCTGAAAAGATATTTTCGCAATTCTGGAAAATGTTCTGCAATTTGATTTTTAGTGTACAGTTCTTTGTTTTCCTGAAGCGCCATGCATTGTCCTAACTGAAAAGCGATTGACTTTATAATGTCATTGTTATTTTTTCCTTTTCCGAAAGAAATAATTTTAGTTAAATCGAGTTTTTCCAGAACATTAATTTTTTCAGAGAGATTACCTTTTAAAGCATTTTTTACCAAAACTCGGTACTCGGTTTTGCTTACAAAAGACAAAATTATTCGGGTGCTTCTTAAAAATTTCAAATCTACATCACGCACCAAAAGTTTTACAATTTGATTCTCTTGTTTTTGTTTATGAAAATCATACGTATAAAATAAGGCGTTATTCAACTCGTCGGTAGTGCCTTTGTAAACTTCTGTTAAGTGTCCGTTTTTACAAACGGCAAGATTGGCATTGATTACTTTTTCAGGAAAAAATGAAACTATTGATTGACTTAATTCTTTTGATAAAGCCAGTTTTCCTACAATCGTTTCTGGTATTTTTTCAATAAAGAAAACCAAATCGACATCGAGCGAATTTTCAGATCCGAATATTTGATAAATTGATGGTTTCATTTTTTAATATTTTTCGTTTAGCATATCGATGCATTCATCATTACAAGTCAGAAAACCATTTACTGATTGAAACTCTCCAAAATTGCTAGTCAGTTTTAGCCAATAATGAACATATTGTTGTAAAATTTCTTTTTCTTTTACAGTGATTGTTTTTCTATAAATAAAAGCTTCCAAATCACTAAAATGGCTGACAAATTTCTTTTTAGTATATATTTCTATATCATTTTCAATGAGTGCAATATTTTGTCCTATGTAAAAAGCAATGATTTTCCAAATATCAATATCATCAGTATTCTTTTGATTAAATTCTGAAATAGAAACAAAATCTATATTCCTGAGAGCTTCCAATTTCAGATTAAAATCATGAATTCCTTTTAAGATTGGTCGAATCTTAGTTCTGTATTCAGTTCTCGTCAGCATAGTCAAAACGGTACGTACAGCTTTATAAATAGCTAATGTTTTATTTCTAACATGTTTTTCTTTTACCAGCAATTCATGATTTTGTTCATGTAGAGAATACGTTTGCAACAATGCATTATTAAGAGAATCAATCCATGATTTTGTATAAATGGTATCTGAAATTTTTCCATTTTCAATCACAGCTAATGTTGCATTCCAATTCAGATCATACTCTTTCAAAAGCGCCAATACCTTATTTTTTCTGTCCTCCTGCTTTTCAGGCATGTCTTCTTTTGAGATAATAATGATTACATCCTGATCTGTAGAATCGTCGGAACCATAGAAATAATAAGGATATGGCAAATTAGGTTTCATTATAAATTATTTTTAATTGGTAATGTAAAGGTTATGATCTGGTACGCAGTTATTTTGCGTAGATTTTAAAATCGTAAAAGTTCATATTTCAAATATTCCCTCAAATTATATCCAAACATAATAATATCGGCACCCCAGACAGAAATAACTGGCGATAGATATTTATCTTCAAAAACCACGAGAACACGATGATGATGCATTGGTATGTATCCTACTATTTTTGAAACATCAAAACCAGCCTCGGTTAAAACACTTTCCGCTTCAATTTTATTATCATTAAGCTCCTCAATGATCCATCTCGATTTTTCATAATCTTCAGGATATTGATAAAAGAAATGATCCTCAGAATATTCTATATCTGACTCATCCTCCGGATTAATTGAAATGGTTGGTCTATCTAAATTAGAAAAAAGCAAAAGCATTTCTCTATATTCCCAGGGAAAATCAAATCCAAATAATATTTGCAATTGATCAATTTCTTTTCTGCTGATACCGTTTACAAGTTTGCTATCAGGTTGAATTTGAAATCCGTAAATGTCATTGTAAAGTTTTATTTTTTGAAGCCTCTTTTCTATTTTATATTTAAGGTCTTTGATTGTCATCATCTTTCTATTTTTTAACCTGAGTTCGATTATTATATGCTTTTAATTTACTTATTTTCAAACGTTTATATTACAGCGTTTTCCTGCAAGGTCTTTTTTTGACCTTGTAGGTATTGTTCTCTTGATATCCAGATACCTACAAGGTTTTAAAAACCTTGCAGGAACTAAAAAAATATTTTAAATCAACCAATTAATAATCGAACTCAGGTTTTTAAATAAAAACCACGAACTCAATTAAGAATCCGCGGTTTCTGTTTTTTAATCTATTAATAATTGCGTCACCACTGCTGGATTCATCGCCCATTGCGCTGTGTAAACCTCATCGGCAATTTCATTTTCGGTGATTGTCAAACCTTGAGCTTCCGCTTTAAGCTGTAACAAACTACCAATATTCAATTTGCTGTTTAGTTTTGCCAATAGCGCCTGAACGCCTTTGAAATCCAATCCACCAACAACCTGACCTCCGAAAGTCATCTCTAACCAAACGATTTCTCTTTTGGCTACATCCAACACTCCAAAAACCAAACCTTTGGCAACATTCTGCGTCACACGAACCTGATAATCTACACACGACGGATCGTATGCTACACCAGTTTTCTCCGAAATTTTCATCGGGTGTTTGCTGTTCATCCAACCTACAACTAGATTTGGCGTAATACTTCCGTTGCTGTACGCGTTGCAAGTAAAAGTTACAAATTTAGCTTTGGCTTTCGCCAATTCGTCGATGTTGATATTGATATATTCGGCTGTTCCAATTTTATTCGGAATGCTTCGGATATCACCGCTATGCTGACAACCTGTAGTCGTCAATCGGCTGAAAGAGCACATATCTAAGCTATCTTCATATGCAATCTGACAGCTTAAATCCATATCTAAATGCTGTGCTGGCAAATCTTTACCCCACTGCATAAACAATCGCACTTCGTTTCCTTCAACTGGGAAACGAGTTCCCATTAAAGCAACTGGTAAATCCTGAACTGTCTCGCTTCGGTCTCCTATAGAAACCGGAATGTTAAACAATTGCGGATCGATATAGATTGTTTTGTTGGTATTCGCAATTTTTGCAAATCGTTTTTTCATGGCCAAAAGACACAATTCTTCGATTTGATTTTTCATTGCTTCCAACTGAAAATCTTCGTACAACTTCAATAAAGCATTTGCTTCAATTCGTTTGTTTGTTCCACCCAAAGGTTTCACGCTTCTCTGCATGTTTTTATCAAAATAATTTTGAGCATACATATTTAATGTAAACACCAATCGAGCCGGAACTTTATCAATGATTTCTTCAAAATGGATGATTGTTTCATCAGCTCCAAACCATAGCATATTCGAGAATAAAGAACGCGCAAATAATCCTGGACGTTGTTTTAATAGCGCAAAAGTCTTATCGGCATCAAATTTCAATCTTGACGAATCTACTTTGCTTTGCCAAACATCGTACACTTGGTTGTAGAATACATCCATTAAAAAATTCAATTTCTCAAATCCTTTTCTTTTGCTGTATTCTGCCAAACGCAACGCTCGGATAAAACGAACCCACATTCCTCTTTTTGGATGCATCGTTTCGCACATTGTCTCCACTTCCATATCCATATTGTTCAACCAATTTGCGACCATCAAACATTCTTTTCGGGAATATTTAAGTTTCAAATCTTTTTGAGAAGCAATTCTTGCCTGAACACTTGTATCTAAAACACTATGGAAATGCTGTGCATTTTTTGATGTTCTTTTGATAATCGTTTTTGGCTCGATAATCTGAAGCATTCCTGTGTTTTTGTACCATAAGTATCGCAAGATATCTGTTGGCGTTTTCAAAAACTGAGACGCCTCTGCTTCTTTACCATTTTCGATCAAAAGATCGATAACCAGCATTAAAGTTTCCTTCATTGCTACTTCTGTTTTTGGTAAAGGCAAATATTGCATTGCCATTTTTAAACTATCTACCTGAGTAGCGTCTAAAGCGGTTTTAGATTGCAATAATGAGATATAGAAATCATTTAAATCTTTTTCTGACCACAATTCCAGCATTTTTAATTTGCTTCCTTGTCCGATATTTTCCAGTTTTCCAAATTCAAACGGAGTTCCACAGAATGGGCAACCGTTGTATCTTTCTAATGGAAAAGTATTATCAGGGATAATATGACCGCATTGTAAAGTTGTTCCGTTTTTAGTCTGGAAAACATTTCCGAAAAAAGTGATAATATGATCTACAACAGATTCGTTGGTTGGAATATTCCATTCTTTTACTAATGGCGTCCAGTTTTTATCGGTTCCTAGAACTTCTCTCAAAACTTCTAAAACCTCGATTTTATAAGTAGGGCTCACGTTGTTTAAAGCGTGAAGCAAAGATTCAGAAAATGTAAATCCAAGTTTTGAAACATTGGCTAACAAAACTGAAGTTGTTCCAGATATATTTTTAACGTTGTTTGCAATCATTTCTGACGGAATGAAAATAGCATTTTGACGTAAACTGATTTTTAATAATTCTTTTGTTTTCATTTTTTTTAATTTTTAAAATTTAGATAATTGCGTTTCTGAGTTCTACCTAAAAGATTTTGAAGTAAGAAACACTTGACCTGAAATTGGAGTGTAATGGATTAACTAACAAATTATCGGATTGGTAGAAGTAAGTTAATCTTGACCCTCGTTTTTTTTAATGATGATTTTAAAACTATGTTCGGATTCGAACCGAAAAGTAGCCGTTGTCTGAAGTAAGTTTTAATTGACCATTAATTGTGGAACAGGTGGGATTCGAACCCACGACCCGGACATTAAAAGTGTAAGAAGTAAATTTTGATTGACCTTTGATGGATAATTTCAAAACTACCTGCTCTAACCGCTGAGCTACTGCCCCAATTATGATTATAAAATAAAAAGGTAATCGTATAAGTGTATACATTGGAAAGTGTTTTCGAAGTAACTTAAACTTGACCTGTTTTATTCTTTTTTTATTTCTATGAACGTTTGTTTTTATTTCTGAACAAAGATTTTAAAACTAGTACGCAGTTATTTTGCGTAGTAAAATTTTTGTTTCATTTTTTTAGAAATACTATTTGTTTTATTTCTTGAGCAAAGATTTCAAAACTACTACGCAATTATTTTGCGCAGTAAAAAAAGAATTTTAAATTTGATTAAAAAACAAGATGAATTTAAAAGAAATTTATTCTGATTTACTATCTAATATTGGCTTTTCAAAGAATGAAATTCAGCATAACTGGTTGGATTTAGAAAAGGTATATTCCAAAAAATCAAGGCATTACCACAATCTCACGCATTTAAAAGAAATGATTGCCAGTTTTGAAACGTATCGTGATAAACTTCAAAATCCCGATGAAATATTATTTTCAATCTTTTATCATGATTTTGTGTATTCGGCTTCCAAAAAAGATAATGAACTCAAAAGTGCTGAGTTTGCGTTCGCTATTTTACCTGAAAATGTCAATCTAAATAAACAATTGGTCTTTAATGCAATTTGTGCTACACAACAACATCAACATAATTCTATTGAAGATATTAATTGGTTAATCGATTTTGATTTGAAAATACTCGCTAAAGATTGGGAAGATTATAAAATCTATTTTGAGCAAATTAGAAAAGAATATCGTATTTATCCTGATTTTCTATACAAACCCGGACGCGCGAAAGCGTTGAAACATTTTCTGGAGAATGAGTTTATTTTTCAGACTGATGAGTTTAGGAGTTTGTATGAGGAAAAAGCAAGAATTAATATTGAAAAAGAGATTTCATTATTAACGTAAATGCGTGAGGGATTGAGGCGGTATCCTTTTGTGAAATGAAATGGAACAAAAGATATAGCCGAAAGCCCGACCCGGAGGGGCACGCCCAAAATATATAACACGGAATTAATCTCTCAAAGTCGCAAAGTCGCAAAGTTTTGTTTCACGCAGATTAGGCAGATTTAAGCAGATTTTTAAAATCCTTTTAATCTGTGGCATAAAAAATAAAGTCTTAGCGTCCTCGTGCCTTTGTGGCAAAACAACAGAAAAATGTCACAAAACAAAAACGCCTTAATACGCTACAAAACGATTGACAAATGCCTTCAGAATAAATACAGGCAATGGACACTAGAAGATTTAATCGAAGAATGTTCTGAAGCTTTATTTGAATATGAAGGCAGACAAAACCCAATCAGCAAGCGAACGATTCAAATGGATATTCAGCTGATGCGTAGTGAAAAACTCGGTTATAATGCACCAATCGTAGTTTACGATAAAAAGTATTATAAATATGAAGACGAAGATTTTTCAATAACCGATATTCCACTGACGGAAACCGATATGAATGTTTTGACCGAAACAGTTTCGATGCTGAAACAATTTAAGGATTTCTCTTTATTTAATGATGTTTCTGATATTCTACAACGATTAGAGGACAAAATCTATTCAGAAAAGTCCAATACCAATCCTGTAATCTATCTCGATAAAAATGAAAAACTAAAAGGACTGCATTATCTGGATGAGATATATCAGGCGATTATCAAAAAAATGGTTTTGGTTATTACCTATAAATCTTTTAAATCCAGAGACGAAAGCAAATTTCATTTCCATCCTTTTATCTTAAAGGAATTCAACAACCGCTGGTTCTTAATCGGGAAGAAAAAAGCCTCACAGCCTATAACCAATTTAGCTTTGGACAGAATTATTTCTATTGATTACGATTTTAATCATCCTTACTTAGAAGAAGATTTTGATGCTGATGATTATTATAAGGATGTAATTGGCGTAACTGTGAATTCAGGATTAAAAGCAAGACGTATTGAATTATGGGTTGATGCTTCGAATGCTCCTTATGTAATCACAAAACCTTTGCATACTTCTCAGCGATTAATCAAGGAAAATGAAGACGGGAGCGTTATTATACATATATATGTAATCCCAAATTATGAAATGGAACGACTTCTATTAGGATTTGGAAGCTGTTTGGAGATTTTAAGGCCCGAAGGTCTGAGAAATCGTATGAAAAAGACTCTTCTAGATGCTATTTCACGCTACGATTCTGATGAACGAATTGAAAAAAATACATAATTTTTTACATAATAAAGAATTTAATGCTTTTTAAAAACCAAAAAGAGATTTTTACCGCATTAAAAATGTTAAAATACAAAAAAAGAATAGTATATTACACTTAAAATAAATAACCAAAACCCTCTAAATCAGGGATATTTTATAACTAACCAAAAAATTATTAAAAAATTATATGCATGCATAGTATTTTTTAGTTATATTTGAAATCGATATAGTTACCTATGAAAGACAAAACGATAGATTATATTTTAAGAGCAACTTGGCAGGCTGTTTCAAGAATGTACAATGAAGAAGCTGCTAAATACGATGCAACAATGGCAACGGGATTTGCTCTTTTAAGTATGGACAAAGAAGAAGGAACTCCATCAACCGCTCTAGGCCCAAGAATGGGCATGGAAGCAACTAGCTTAACCAGAACCTTAAAATCTATGGAAGAAAAAGGTTTAATAGTTCGCAAAAAGAATCCAAGTGACGGCAGAGGTGTTTTGATCTACCTGACCGATTTTGGAAAAGAAAAAAGAGATTTATCTAAAAATACAGTTCTGAAGTTTAATGAAAGCGTTAGAAAACATGTTTCAGAAGAAAAGCTGAATCATTTTATCGAAGTTTCTGAAATCATCAACGAACTGATTCACGATAAAAACATATTTAATTCAACAGAAAACACAGAAAAGGAATAGTCTAAAAAGTCATTCTTTTTCTCCTACAAACAAATAATAACAAGTATGAAACGCACAATTAAAAAAGTTGCTGTAATTGGATCCGGAATCATGGGTTCAGGTATAGCTTGTCATTTTGCTAACATTGGTGTCGAAGTTTTACTTCTTGACATCGTACCGCGTGAACTGACCGAAGCTGAAGCTAAAAAAGGATTAACACTTGAAAGTAAAGCCGTTCGCAACCGTGTGGTAAACGAACATTTGGCGAATTCATTAAAATCAAAACCATCACCTATTTACAGTCAAAAATTCGCAAACAGAATTACGACTGGAAATACAACAGATGACATGGCAAAAATTGCCAATGTTGATTGGATTATCGAGGTTGTTGTAGAGCGTTTGGATATCAAAAAATTAGTTTTTGAACAAATCGAGAAATTCCGTAAACCGGGAACTTTGGTTACTTCTAATACTTCTGGTATTCCAATTCATTTTATGAGTGAAGGAAGAAGTGAAGATTTCCAACAGCACTTCTGCGGCACACACTTTTTTAACCCTGCGCGTTACTTAAAATTATTTGAAATTATTCCTGGTCCGAAAACTTCTACTGAAGTATTGGATTTCTTAAACGAATACGGATCAAAATTCTTAGGAAAAACTTCGGTTGTTGCAAAAGATACTCCGGCGTTTATTGGAAACAGAATTGGTATTTACGGAATCCAAAGTTTATTCCACCTTGTAAAAGAAATGGGATTAACGATTGAAGAAGTGGATAAATTGACTGGACCAGTTATTGGTCGTCCAAAATCGGCTACTTTCCGTACGGTTGACGTTGTTGGATTGGATACTTTGGTACACGTTGCCAATGGTATTTATGAAAACTGTCCGAACGACGAACAACATGAATTGTTCAAACTTCCTGATTTCATCAATAAAATGATGGAAAACAATTGGTTAGGAAGCAAAACTGGACAAGGTTTTTATAAAAAAGTAGATAAAGATATTCTTTCTCTTGACTTAGATACATTAGAATACCGTGCTGCGAAAAAAGCAAATTTTGCAACTTTAGAATTAACTAAAACTATCGATAAACCTATCAATCGTTTTAAAGTTTTAGTTAAAGGAACAGATAAAGCGGGAGAATTCTACCGTAAGAGTTTCGCTGGAATGTTTGCTTATGTGTCAAACAGAGTTCCTGAAATCTCAGACGAATTATACAAAATTGACGATGCCATGAAAGCTGGTTTTGGATGGGAAAATGGTCCATTCGAAATCTGGGATGCCATAGGTGTTGAAAAAGGAATTGAAATCATGAAAGCAGAAGGTTTAGCGCCTGCTGCATGGGTTACTGAAATGTTGGCTTCTGGAAGCGACAGTTTCTATACTGTACAAGAAGGAGCGACTTATTTCTATAACATTCCGACAAAATCACAAGTAAAAGTTCCTGGACAAGATTCATTCATTATTCTGAACAACATTCGCGAAAGCAAAAAAGTTTGGAGCAATAGTGGTGCAATCATTCAGGATTTAGGAGACGGAATCTTGAACTTAGAATTCCAATCTAAAATGAATACAATTGGTGGTGATGTACTTCAAGCTATCAATAAAGCAATCGACTTATCTGAAAAAGAATATCAAGGTTTAGTTATTGGTAATCAAGCGGCGAATTTCTCTGTTGGAGCTAATATCGGAATGATTTTCATGATGGCGGTTGAGCAGGAATACGATGAATTGAACATGGCAATTAAATTGTTTCAAGATACAATGATGCGTGTTCGTTACTCTTCTATTCCAGTTGTAGTAGCACCTCACGGAATGACTTTTGGTGGCGGATGCGAAATGAGCTTACATGCTGACAAAGTGGTTGCAGCTGCAGAAACTTATATGGGATTAGTTGAATTTGGTGTTGGAGTTATCCCTGGAGGTGGTGGTTCTAAAGAAATGACTTTAAGAGCTTCAGATTTATTCCGCAAAAACGATGTGGAATTGAACGTTCTTCAAGAGTATTTCTTAACAATCGCTATGGCTAAAGTTTCGACTTCTGGATATGAGGCTTTTGATACTGGACTTCTTCAACATGGAAAAGACGTTATTGTAGTCAACAAAGATCGTCAGATTGCTGAAGCTAAAAAACATGCTTTGTTAATGGCTGAAGCTGGTTATACACAACCTATCAGAAGAACGGATGTTAAAGTATTAGGAAAACAAGCTCTTGGAATGTTCTTAGTTGGAACGGATCAAATGGAAGCTGGAAAATACATTTCTGAGCATGACAAGAAAATCGCTAACAAACTGGCTTATGTAATGGCTGGAGGTGATTTATCTGAAGCAACTTTAGTATCTGAACAATATTTATTAGATATCGAACGTGAAGCTTTCTTATCTCTTTGTACTGAGCGTAAGACTTTAGAGAGAATTCAATACATGTTGACTAAAGGTAAGCCTTTGAGAAACTAACCTCGTAGAGGTTACCTGTTTGTAGAAAAAATATAGCGATTTTGGTTCCAGCTCCGTAGGAGCGACCTGTTTTAAAAAAAAATTATGGCAAATACATATTCACAAATTTAGATTCAAATTGTTTTTGCTGTAAAAGGCCGAGAAAATTTGATTAGAAAAGATAACCGTGAAGAATTGCACAAATTTATTACAGGAATTATTTCAAATAGAGGACAAAAACTACTATCCATTTTTGCAATGCCGGACCACGTTCATATTTTGATTGGAATGAAACCAAACCTTTCAATATCTGATTTAGTTAGAGACATTAAAGCAGGTTCATCAAAATTTATTAATGATAGTAAATGGATTAAAACAAAGTTCAACTGGCAAGAAGGATTTGGAGCATTCTCTTATTCAAAAAGTCATTTGGACAACGTTGTAAAATACATTTTAAATCAAGAAGAAAATCATAAAAAACAAACATTTAAAGAAGAATATCTTTCATTTTTAGAAAAATTTGAAATTGAATATGATGAAAAATATTTGTTTGATTGGATTGAATAATAAACAGGTCACTCCTACGGAGTTTTTAACATAAAAAATCTAATTTTCTATAAACAGTAAGCCTCTAACGAGGCTGTCAAAGAGAAAATTAATTATTTTTTAATCAAAGGTTCAGAGAATTATCAAATAAAAAACAAAAACAAATGAAAACAGCATATATAGTAAAAGCATATAGAACAGCAGTTGGAAAAGCTCCAAAAGGTGTTTTTAGATTTAAAAGACCTGATGAATTAGCTGCAGAGACCATTCAGTTTATGATGGACGAACTGCCTAATTTCGATAAAAAACGTATCGATGACGTTATGGTAGGAAATGCCATGCCGGAAGCAGAACAAGGTTTAAACGTTGGACGTTTGATCTCTTTAATGGGATTAAAAGTGGAAGACGTTCCTGGTGTAACGGTTAACCGTTACTGTGCATCTGGATTAGAAACTATCGGAATGGCGACTGCTAAAATCCAATCAGGAATGGCAGATTGTATCATTGCGGGTGGTGCAGAAAGTATGAGTTATATCCCGATGGGAGGTTACAAACCAACTCCGGATTATAAAGTTGCGGCTGCTGGTCACGAAGATTACTATTGGGGAATGGGTTTAACTGCTGAAGCAGTAGCTAACCAATACAAAATCTCTAGAGAAGATCAGGATGAGTTTGCTTACAACTCTCACATGAAAGCTTTGAAAGCACAAGCAGAAGGAAAATTCGATAAACAAATCGTTCCGATTACTGTTGAGCAGACTTTCATCAATGAAAATGGTAAAAAAGAAACTAAATCATACGTTGTAAACAAAGACGAAGGACCAAGAGCAGGAACTTCTAAAGAGGCTTTGGCAGGTTTAAAACCAGTTTTCGCCGCTGGCGGAAGTGTAACTGCGGGGAACTCTTCTCAAATGAGTGACGGCGCTGCTTTTGTTTTAATCATGAGTGAAGACATGGTTAAAGAATTAAATCTTGAGCCAATTGCCAGATTAGTAAATTTTGCTTCTTCTGGTGTTGAGCCAAGAATTATGGGTATCGGTCCTGTAAAAGCAATTCCGAAAGCGTTGAAACAAGCTGGTTTAACATTAAACGATATTGAGTTAATTGAGTTAAACGAGGCTTTTGCTTCACAAGCTTTAGCAGTTACTCGCGAATTAAACATTAACCCAGAAATCGTAAACGTAAACGGTGGAGCGATCGCTTTAGGTCACCCACTGGGATGTACAGGAGCTAAACTTTCTGTTCAGTTATTCGATGAGATGAAACGCAGAGGTAATAAATACGGAATCGTGAGTATGTGTGTGGGAACTGGACAAGGTTCTGCGGGGATTTACGAAGTATTATAAAAAGTATTATTAAGTAAAGTATACGTTCAGTTTGTCATTTCGAGGAACGAGAAATCGCACTAGTAATTCGACAAAGTAACCATCTAGTTTGTCATTTCGAGGAACGAGGAATCTCCGCGACAATTTTCTGCAAAGTTTGTCAATCGTTGTAGAGCTACTTGCGGAGATTTCTCCTTCGTCGAAATGACAAGATTGAACAAAAACAAAATATAAAAAAAACATAATCATGGCAGATACAATCGAAAAAAACGTGACACGTGGTGGTCAGTTTTTAGTTAAAGAAACAAAATGCGAGGACATCTTCACACCAGAAGATTTCTCGGAAGAGCAGTTAATGATGCGTGACTCTGTAAAAGAGTTCGTTGACAAAGAATTATGGGCGCATAAAGATCGTTTTGAGAAAAAAGATTACGCTTACACAGAATCATCTATGCGTAAAGCTGGTGAATTGGGGCTTTTAGGAGTTGCAGTTCCTGAAGAATACGGTGGATTAGGAATGGGATTTGTTTCTACAATGTTAGTTTGTGACTACATTTCTGGAGCAACAGGTTCGTTCTCAACTGCTTTTGGTGCACATACAGGAATTGGAACTATGCCAATCACCCTTTATGGATCTGAAGAACAAAAGAAAAAATACGTTCCAAAATTAGCTTCTGGAGAATGGTTTGGTGCTTACTGTTTAACTGAGCCAGGAGCAGGATCTGATGCTAACTCAGGAAAAACTAAAGCAGTTTTATCTGAAGATGGAAAATACTACTCTATCACAGGTCAAAAAATGTGGATTTCGAATGCAGGTTTCTGTAGCGTTTTCATCGTTTTTGCTCGTATTGGAGATGATAAAAATATTACAGGTTTCATCGTAGAAAACGATCCTTCAAACGGAATTTCTATGAATGAAGAAGAGCATAAATTAGGAATCCGTGCTTCTTCTACTCGTCAGGTTTTCTTCAACGAAACAAAAGTTCCGGTTGAAAACATGTTATCTGAAAGAGGAAACGGTTTCAAAATCGCTATGAATGCTTTGAATGTTGGACGTATTAAATTGGCTGCGGCTTGTTTAGATGCTCAAAGAAGAGTTACTTCTGGAGCTGTAAAATATGCTAACGAAAGAATTCAGTTCAACACTTCTATTTCATCTTTTGGCGCTATCCGTTCTAAATTAGCTGAAATGGCAACTAATGCTTACGCTGGAGAAAGTGCTTCTTACCGTGCTGCAAAAGACATCGAAGACAGAATTGCTGCTCGTGAAGCAGAAGGAACTTCTCATCAAGAAGCTGAATTAAAAGGTGTTGAAGAATATGCTATCGAGTGTTCTATCTTGAAAGTAGCGGTTTCTGAAGACGTTCAATCTTGTTCTGATGAAGGAATTCAGATTTTTGGTGGAATGGGATTCTCTGAAGATACTCCAATGGAAAGTGCTTGGAGAGATGCCCGTATCGCTCGTATCTACGAAGGAACAAACGAAATTAACAGAATGCTTTCTGTTGGTATGTTGATCAAAAAAGCAATGAAAGGTCACGTTGATTTACTTGGACCAGCAATGAAAGTTCAAGAAGAATTAATGGGAATTCCATCTTTTGATACTCCTGATTTCTCTGAATTATTCTCTGAAGAAAAAGGAATCATTGCAAACTTGAAGAAAGTTTTCTTGATGGTTGCAGGAAGCGCTGTTCAAAAATATGGTCCTGAATTAGATGCTCACCAACAATTATTGATGGCTGCTTCTGATATCTTGATCGAAATCTACATGGCTGAAAGTACTATTTTGAGAACTGAAAAATTAGCAAAAGCTCAAGGCGAAGATAAAGTTCAAGAGCAAATTGCTATGGCAAAATTATACTTATACAAAGCGGTTGATATTGTTAACTTAAGAGGAAAAGAAGGAATCGCTTCTTTCGCTGAAGGTGACGAACAACGTATGATGTTAATGGGACTTAAACGTTTCACTAAATATACTAACCTGCCAAATGTTGTGGCACTTAGAGAAAAAATTGCAGAAAAATTGGTTGCAGAAAACACTTACTGCTTCTAATTACAAAATAGTTTTTAGCTTTTTAATTTGTTTAAACCCGCGCAAGTCCGAAACTACGCGGGTTTATTTTTTATTTTATCAAAAAAACAAAAGAACAAATGCACGCAATATTTTTGCAACTATTTGCAAAATTTTCGTTAAAATTGATTTTTTGATCTATATAAACGATTAATTATTGAACGTATTGCAGTATATTTAGCATTCCAAAAACGCTAAAAACAAAAAAATGAAACGAATTACCCTTATTACATTAGCATTAATGTGCATTAGCATCTCCAATACCTTTGCACAAAAAAATAAAAAAATGGATATTATTGCCTATTATACAGGCGATTCTCAACTTATTGACCAATATGAAGTTGGCAAACTAAATCAAATTATTTTTAGTTTCTGCCATTTAAAAGATGGAAAATTGACTGTTGATTCTCCTAAAGATTCCATTACAATTAAACATTTAGTTTCTTTAAAAGCTAAGAATCCGCAATTAAAAATTATTGTATCTCTAGGCGGATGGGGCGGCTGTGAACCTTGTTCAGCTGCTTTTTCTACTGCTGAAGGCCGCTTAAAATTTGCAAAATCGGTAAAAGAATTAAGTGATTCTTATAAAGTAGACGGTTTAGATTTAGATTGGGAATATCCTGCAATCGAAGGACTTCCTGGTCATTTATACCAAGCGGTTGACAAACCTAACTTCACTGAATTGGTTAAAATCTTACGTACTACGCTAGGAAAAAAATACGAATTGAGTTTTGCTGCTGGTGGTTTCCAAAAATATTTAGACGAATCTATAGATTGGAAAGCAGTTACGACATTAGTAAACCGCATCAATATTATGAGTTATGATTTAGTAAACGGATATTCTCAGGTTACAGGACATCATACTCCATTGTACAGTACAAATCCAAAAGAAGAATCTACAGACCGTGCTGTTGAATTTTTATTAAAACAAGGCGTACCGGCTGAGAAATTAGTAATTGGTGGTGCTTTCTATACTAGACAATGGATTAATGTTGAAAACATTAACAATGGATTATATCAGGCAGGAAAACACGTTGAAGGCGTTAACTTTAAAGATTACAGCAAAACTTATACAGAACCAAACGGCTGGAAATATTTCTGGGATGATAAAGCAAAAGCACCTTACTGGTACAACGCTTCAACTAAAACTTTTGCAACATCTGATGATCTTAAATCGATCAAAGCTAAAGCAGAATATGTAAAAGCTAAAAAATTAGGTGGTATCATGTTTTGGGAACTTACTTTAGACAGTTTCCGTGACGGAATGGTAAACGAAATTTACAAAGTAAAAACAGCTAAATAACTTAGTTTTAGAGTACAAAAAAAGGCAGTTATTTGAAATAACTGCCTTTTTCTGTTTTATACAATAGTAAAATTTTATTAAACTTTTGATTTGTCTAATTCTCCGATAAACGGAATAGCCTCTAATATTTCGCTTCTAATAATAGTCTGCAAATAAACTTCTAATTGAATGAACTTTGCAGCATTAATTGCCCCTATCGCTTTTTTAGCTTTTGAATAGGTTTTACAGTAAAGTTTTTCATAAGCAATATGATTTTTTAAAGTTCCTTTCGCCAATTCATCTGCTTTAGCATCAGTCAGAGTTTCATAATTGGCGGCATAATCATTTATTAATTGAAATTTGGTCTGACCTAATGCTTTTCGCTGTGTTTCATAATCATCGTAAACTTTAGCAAAAGCCGTAGATTGCGCATCTGAAAGATTCATATACTGTTTTACCAGCTCACTTTTCGATTTTCCGTAAACACTTTGTAAAACATCTACATCCTCTTTAAAAGAAGATTGTGCATAAGATGAAAATGAGGCAAGGGCCATAATAAGAATAAGACTTAATTTTTTCATAGTTCTAATTTTTAATTTGTTTTAAAAAATAATATGCATTACTCAAATATACTGATTTTTAACACATTAAAACTTATCAAACTAAAAAAATGAATATTGATATGCGAGAGATAAAGCGTAATAATTAAGTCCGTTATTAGTGTAAGCTCCAACATGATATTGCAATCTAACTGACTGACCTTTCTTTTGCAATAGGCGTAGAAAATGTCCCTCCTACTCGCCAATTATCAATCTGGCTATCATCAGCAACACCATCGGTTATTGTTTTTCCTCCAAAAAACCAATTCGTATTAAATCCAACCCACATTTGATTTTTGAAATAATAACTTGCATGAGCCTGAAGACTGTAAGTTGATTTCTGCTCCAACTTTTTTCCCATAAAGTCATTATTATCTGTATAAAACCAAATTCCTGCATAAGCTTCAGCATACAAATGGGCAAAACGTTTAGAAACTCCAATTTCCAGTTTAAATCCCCAACGATTTGTACCTATATTTACTTGTTTATCGTCATAATATTTTCCAGTTGGCACCGAAGTTACTAAACTGACTCCCAGAATAGTTTTCTGTTCAAAATTTCTAAACTCTGATTTATCAAGAGCTGGCGAGCCCAAAAGATTGATTCCGAATCTGATTTTCATATCTGCGAAACCAGTTCGGGAGCCCGTCAAAACATCTCCGTTTATTCTAGTTTGTGAGCCATCCATAAAAGTATAAGGAAGTGAAACCTGTACACGAGCCAGTTTATTGGACAAGCCAAATGTCCTTATATAATTAATAGCTAGATTGTGACTATGAAGTGTAAAATCCGTAATAGGTAGCGACGGATCTGTAAGTACATTTCCGTTCATGAAAAGATAACCTGCAGCAATTACATTTAAATCTTTAGGAACGTTAGCATAAACCCTTGGTTCCAAATCCTGGGCATAAGATGTAAATATTCCGTAAAAGAAAAGCAAACCGATTTGCCTTTTTTTCTCCAATAACCTAAAAATTCTTTTTATCATATAAAAACAAAGAAGTTAAGGCACATTTATATTGTTTTTACATTATTTACTTACTTCTTTTTTTGGAGCACTTATTAATCCATCATAATAAATTGGGGCTCTATTATTACTATTCACATTGAGTGTAGCTGTTCCGTTAAAGAAAATGGTAAAAAACAAATCATAAACATCATTCTTGCCTCGAACCGTCGCCTTTAGAATTGTGCTTTTCTTTTTATTCTCAATTTTAATGTTTTCCGGTTTTCCTTCGAACTTAATGCCTCCATCACTATTATATCCTACATTATAACCGCGACCGAAAAAAGGAAGATCACAAGTGGTATTTTCGGTATTAAATTTTAGAAAATAAGTATTGTAATCCAATTGTATCAATCTACCACCTTGTGGCGTAACTTTCTGTGCTTCAAAAACAAAATTTTGAGTATCTAAAAGTGATTGCACCTCTTTTTGTTTTTCGAGTTCTCTTTCCTGCTTAAGCTCTTTTTTTGTTTTTTCCTGTGCTGCAACAGATAAGCTTAAAGCCAAAAATAACATCAAAATAGATAGTTTCGTTTTCATAATACTATTTTTTAGTAAAGCGCATCATTGCAATATCTCCAGAAATAAAATTTAAAGTCTTACCATCATCTGTAATATCGTAAGAAGTTATTTTTTGAAGCGTTTTCATATAGGTTGTTTCTCCTTGACCGCCATCCAGACACATCATTTTAGTAACTGCCATTGGCTGTGTAAAATCAATTTTGTTTCCATCGACAACAAGTTTCCCTGTATAGTTATTACAACTGTTGTTTCCTGAAACCTGATTTTCTTTTGTATTAAAAACGATTGTTGGTTTTTTATTAGGAAATAGGCCGTCAAAGGTAATTCTTGGGCCGGTAATATAATTCAGTTCCCAAGTGCCGTCAAGTTTTGAAACATTGTCACTTTTTTTACTTTTAGCAGTATTGCAAGAAAGCAATATAGAACTTAAGAAAACGAGAGTAAAAATCTTTTTCATCATGACTTTAAATATTAAAAATGAATGAATTAGAAAAGTATGGCTTCTAAAAAAGAACAATGAAACCATAACGAATTTAAGCATTTTTTTTGGGTTTTGTGCTCAATCGATATTAAATTATAACGTATAGTTTGACTTTTTTTTAACTTTTAGAGTTAAAGTATTCCGTTATTTTATGTTAAATTTACTTAATCTTTAATTAAAAATGCCCGTAAATATGAAAAAACTAATCGTTTCTTTCGCTATAATTACAGCTTTAATCGTTGGCTGTAAGACAAATAACAAATCAAATGACGCA
Organism: Flavobacterium quisquiliarum; assembly: GCF_019308285.1. Lineage (GTDB taxonomy): Bacteria > Bacteroidota > Bacteroidia > Flavobacteriales > Flavobacteriaceae > Flavobacterium > Flavobacterium quisquiliarum. Next base: position 122,755 of record NZ_WWEM01000019.1, on the reverse strand, counting down.
AAAACTCTAACTGTTGCTCTAGAACCAAAAAGCAATAGCAAAGTTGGCGGAACAGCTGTTTTTACAGAAAAAAATGGTAAAGTTACTGTCACTGCAAAAATAACAGGGTTACAGCCTGGAGTACATGCTATTCACATTCATGAAAAAGCAGATTGTAGTGCTGCCGATGGAAGTTCAGCTGGTGGACACTGGAATCCTACTTTCAAAAAACATGGAAAATGGGGAGTTGGAGAATATCATAAAGGAGATATCGGAAACTTTACCGCTGATGAAAAAGGTAACGGATCAATTACGCTGACTACAGATGAATGGTGTATTGGATGCGGAGACAGCAACAAAGATATTCTTGGAAAAGGTCTAATTGTGCACGCAGGAAAAGATGACTTTACAACCCAGCCAACTGGAGATGCCGGTGGAAGAGTTGCCTGTGCAGGAATCATCAAATAAGAAAAATCATAAATAACCACTATTTTTAACAAAATCTAGTGGTTATTTCATTTTAAATGAATTCTAAAACAAGAAAAAGACATAGCTTTGCATCAGCAAAATTAAGTCAATGATTAACCCATCAGCACCAGGCTGGATCGATAAGTTTTTTAGTGAACAGAAGTTTTCAGAAGCGATTCCTTTTGAAACAGTAGATTCGTTTTACTACAAAGTAAGAGAAACGGGATTTATTTATGGCCATATTATTGCAATAGATTCCCAGATTCCAATTACCATAAAAGGCTGGTTTAAAACCGAAATTTCTAAAGTTGCCTTACTCAATACACTCTATCATGTTTTTTGTTTAGAGAAAAGAAATTCAGAACCGACTCATTTTATTTCAGAAGTTTTAAAGTTTTACAAACAGATGAACCCAGAGGGATTTAATCTGTTTAAAATTTTATTGCCAAAAGACACTCCTTCCCTTTCTTTAGAAACTATTATCGACGAGAGAGTACAGACAAATGACAGTATCATCAGCAAAAACTTCTCACATTTGGTCACCAACGCACTATTGTTTATTGATGCTTTGGCTTTCAGACAATATTTAGAGCATGGAGAAATTCCAGAAAAATATCTAAAACGAATTGAAGAAACTGTTTTAGGGATCGTTGGGTTGGCTTTAAAAACCAAAACAGTAAAATCACAACATGATGACTTATTGATTAAACTATTTGAAGCCTCTATTCGATATTCAAAATTCTCAAAAGTAACAGTAGAAACTTTAGAGACTTTAAATTTGGATTATTTCAAAAACAGGCTGGAACAATATTATTTAATCGACATGGCCGGAATGGCTTTATGGAGTGATGGAGTCGTTGAAAATGAAGAATCTTATTTCTTATATGCTCTAGGCTCAACAATGGGGGTTCCTGATGATTTTGTAACGAAAAGCATGGACACAACCAATACTTTTATTACAACACATAAAAAGAAAATCCCTTATTTTAATTATTCCAATCCGGTTAAACATTTTTATGACCAAATGACGCATAGCGTTATAAAACTGATTGTTAGAAATAAAAACAGATTGATCAGGGAGATTATGCAGAGTAAGGAGCTTGTAGTTTTACTAGCTTACTCTACAACAAGAGATTTGGATGCCAAAGAAAAGAAGAAAGTCAAAAAACAGCTTCTGGATATTTGTAAAACCATTCCATCTCTGACTATATTTTTACTTCCGGGAGGAAGTTTGTTACTGCCGATATTAATCAAGTTTATCCCAACAATGCTTCCATCAGCATTTAATGAGAATTTAGACGAAAACGAATAAAAAAATCGCCTTTATAAGGCGATTTCTTTTTTATATCTATTAAAGATCTAATTGATAAACTGAATCCAGTTCTTCGTTTGAACTAATGGTTACATTCAAATCAGTTACAAAACCTGAATTTAAACCGTAAACCCAGCCGTGAACCATTAAATCTTGTCCGTTTTTCCAAGCATTTTGAACAATTGATGTTTTTGCTAAGTTATAGACCTGCTCTTTTGCATTGATTTCAACAAAAGCATTAAAACGCTCTTCTTCGTTCTCAATTGAATTCAAATATTTATCATGTAAACGATATTCATCTTTAATATGACGAAGCCAGTTGTCAATAATTCCAACAGACTGATGTCCCATTGCAGCTTTAACACCACCGCATCCGTAATGTCCGCACACGATAATATGTTTAATTTTCAAAACATTTACAGCATAATCCAAAACACTCAACATGTTCATATCAGAGTGAACAACCATGTTAGCAATGTTACGGTGAACGAAAACTTCTCCTGGTTTTGCACCAACAATTTCGTTTGCAGGAACACGGCTGTCAGAACATCCAATCCATAATAATGGCGGTTGTTGTCCTTTTGCCAAATCAGCAAAATAATTTGGATCTTTTGCTAATGAAGTTTCAACCCACTTTTTATTATTCTCTAATAACTGCTCATAAAATTTTCTCATTTTTTTCTTTTTTGTGTGGTAATTTCTTAGTTATAATAGTCTCAAAAAAAGAACTTGAGGTAAAGTTACCTAAATTTTGAGACTTCTTTTGTCTTAAAAGTGTCTTATTTTAATTATTCTCCTTTAACAACTTCTTTTTGAACTACTTCTCTTTTCGCTACATCATAATAATGTTCGATTGTAACATGATTATTATTATCTGGCGTATTCTCCAATTCATAAGCTTCTTTAAAGCCTTTTAGTTTTACTTTGATATTTTCATCAATGGCTCTGGTTTCTTTGAATTCGCGAATTAAATCCAAAACATCATGAGCAATATATTCTGTATCATGAGCATTAATTATAACCTTTGAATTTTCGGGTATTTCATTTAAAGTTTGCTTGATGGCTGCTTTATTTAAAAATGAAACTTCCTGCGCTAAATCAATATGAATCACATCTCCGTCTTCATATTCTTCTTTTTTGAAGTTATAAGCTCTTTTAAGATTTCCTCTCAAAACAAAAATGATACTGATAATAATACCCAACGCAACACCTTTTAGCAAATCTGTCGCAACAACAAAGACCAAAGTTGCAATAAAAGGGATAAACTGGTATTTACCCTTTTTCCAGAAATGCATAAAGGTTGCTGGTTTTGCTAGTTTATATCCCACCAAGATTAAAACAGTTGCCAAAGTTGCCAATGGAATTTTGTTCAAAATCATAGGGATAGATAAAACACTTATTAATAAAAGCACACCATGAATAATGGTAGACATTTTTGATTTTGCTCCTGCATTATTATTGGCTGACGAACGCACCACAACTGATGTCATTGGAAGACCTCCTAAAAGCGAACTTACAACATTTCCAATACCCTGCGCTCTAAGTTCTACATTGGTATCAGTATATCGTTTTTGAACATCCATTCGGTCTGAAGCTTCAATACATAAAAGTGTTTCAATAGAAGCGACAATGGCAATTGTAAGGGCAACTACCCAAACCTGCGGATTTGTAACCGATGCAAAGTTTGGCATAATTATAATTGATTTAAAATCATCAAAAGATTTTGGAACTGGCAAAGAAACCAAATGTTCTTTTGCAATTGCCAAAGTGCTTCCTGTTGATACAAATATTTCGTTTAAAACTACTCCGACTATAACAGCAACCAAAGCTCCTGGCACTAATTTTATTCTTTTTAGAAAAGAAACTCTTTCCCAGCAAAGCAAAATTGTAAGCGAAACCAAAGTAACTACAACAGCTCCTAATTGAATATGATTCAGAACATCAAATAAAAATGAAAAAGAATTACTTCCATCATTTTGAATAAAAGCCTGATCTCCTTCATAATCTGCATCGTAGCCAAAGGCATGCGGTATTTGTTTTAGGATAATGATAATCCCAATACCAGCAAGCATTCCCTCAATTACATTGGTTGGAAAATAGTTTGAGATACTTCCGGCTCTTAAAAATCCTAATGCTAATTGAATTAATCCAGCAATAAAAACAGACATTAAAAAAACATCAAAAGCTCCTAAATCAGTGATAGCGGTTAAAATAATAGCTGTTAACCCAGCTGCTGGACCTGATACACTAATATGTGACTGACTTAGATATCCAACAACGATACCACCCACAACACCAGCGATTATTCCAGAAAATAATGGTGCTCCAGAAGCCATTGCAATACCTAAACACAATGGAAGAGCGACCAAGAAAACCACTAAACCTGAAGCAAAATCAGATTTAAGGTTGGCAAAAAGATTGATTTTTTTTGTCATAACACAATACTAAAAAAATTATTCATAAAAGATTTGCCGCGTCTGTTGTTCAAATGCGGTTAAAGATCAAAATAATCGGAAGTATTATGCTAAATTGGGAGGTGGAGCAAAAATGCTCGGAGAAATATTGTCAAGTTTTACAATATTCTCAGAAATAATCGTTTTTTTCTCGATATAAACCGAAATGATAACTTCATGCTCAAGAATGGAAGGATGCATTACATTTTTAAGTTCTTTATGCACTTCCTCTTCTGCAATACTAAAAGATACAGCCGCACTATTCCCTTTCTTAATCGCCTGAACAATTGTCGGGGTCGATAAGAAGGCAATGAATATGAATAATAATATGCGGGCTACAAATTTCATCGAAACAAAAATAGCGTTAAACAAATAAAATCAAAGAGATTTTTATAGAAATTTAACAAAAACAAAAAAGCAGAACGCAATTTTTATGCCGTTCTGCTTCTAATTTATTAAAAAAACAAGATCTTAAAGAGTCTCTTCAAGCCATGCATTCATCATCCAGATTGTTTTTTCCTGCTCAGAAATAAAGTCACTCATCATAGAATTGGTTCCTTCATCGTTAATTTCATCCGATTTGTTTAATATCTCTCTTTCAATTTTTAATAAATCTGATAACGAATGAACAATTAACTGAACGGCTTTTTCATCGTTTGAAATATTTTTACCTACTGCCAATTTATTGTTTTTAATATAATCTTCAAAAGTATGTAATGGAGTTCCTCCAATTGTCAAAACTCTCTCCGCTATCATATCAATTTTTAGTTGTGCATCTGTATATAGTTCTTCGAATTTTACATGTAAATCAAAAAAACGTTTTCCTCGAATATTCCAGTGAATCCCTCTCAAATTTTGATAATACACCTGAAAGTTTGACAACAATACATTCAATTCTTTTACTAATAATTCTGATTCTTTTACAGGTAATCCTAATATATTTGTTTTCATAATCTGTTTTTTTACACTAATTTACTACAAATTTAAAGTAACTTAAAGAAAATTTATATAAATAAAAATTATATTTTCTTATTTTTGTATCAAAATTTATTATCAATATGACTATAACTCAATTACAATATGTGTTAGCTGTAGCCGAGCATAAAAACTTCACACTTGCTGCTGAAAAATGCTTTGTCACACAGCCTACTTTAAGTATGCAAATACAAAAGATCGAAGAAGAACTCAACATCTTAATTTTTGACAGAAGCAAAAAACCAATTCAGCTTACCGATATTGGTCAAAAAATAGTAAACCAGGCTAAAAATATTGTAAATGAAGCCGATCGTATCAAAGATATAGTAGAGCAGCAAAAAGGTTTTATTGGAGGGGAATTTCGTTTAGGAATAATTCCGACTATTATGCCTACTATCCTGCCAATGTTCTTGAATAACTTCATTAAGAAATATCCAAAAGTTAAACTTTTAATTGAAGAGTTAAATACAGAGGAAATCATTTTAAAATTAAAAAATGGTCATTTAGACGCTGCCATTGCCGCAACACCTTTAGAAGATGAGAAAATCAAAGAAATTGTATTATACTTTGAGCCTTTTGTAGCTTATATTCCTGAAGGTCATGCAAGTTTTCAAAAAGAAGAAATTGAAGTGGCTGATTTAAATTTAAATGAAATCTTATTGCTACAAGACGGACATTGTTTTAGAGACGGTATTTTAAATTTATGCAAAAGCGTTTCAGACGCTGACCAATCTAATTTCCAGATTCAAAGCGGTAGTTTTGAAACCCTGATTAAATTAGCAGACGAAGGCCTTGGCACAACATTACTTCCGTACTTGCACACCTTAGACTTAAAAGAATCCGATAAACTGAAACTTCGAAACTTTAAGGAACCAAAACCAGCTCGTGAGGTAAGTTTGATTTACCCTAAGAGCGAATTAAAAATGCAAATCATTGATGCACTCCGATCTACAATTGCTGGCGTTATAAAAGGTGCCATTGTTTTTCAGAATGTTCAAATCATTAGTCCGCTACAAAAAAAGCAGTCATAAAAAAAGGAGCCAATTAGGCTCCTTTCTTTTTATACTTTAATTAGTTGTAGACTTGGTTTTAATTCTGGCTTTTCAATTATGAAATTCAACAGCCATTCTTGTAATTGTTCCATTTCGTATGGTAACAGTGTTTTGATAGCTTTTTCTAACTCTTTGCAGAAAAGCACCGGATCGAAACTTACTCTTTCAAGTATTGATTTCGTGTAATCGAACATCATTTTTGACATAATAAAACAAGATTTTTGGGGGTTATCTCTATTTTTAAACTCGCACCAAATTTAAACATTAATCATATATAAAATCTCTTTTTAACTATTTTTTTTCAAAACTTTAGCAACGAATACGTTTTCTTAAAATAAATAAATCAATATAGAATCATTCTAAACAATTCATTTATACCTTCTTAAAGGCTCGAAACATTTCTCTTTTACCTGGAGGGCCTGCTAATTTTTCTACAATAAATCCAACTTCAATCATACTTCTTTTAACAACTCCGCGTGCTGCATAAGTAACAAGAATTCCGTTTGGTTTTAAACTATTGTACATTTTCTGAAAAATCTCCGTACTCCAAAGTTCTGGTTGAACCCTGTATCCGAAGGCGTCAAAGTAAATCAAATCAAAAGTCTCGAAATCGTTTATTTCGTGAAAAAATTGTTTTCTTTTAGTTAATAAGAACTGGTCGCAAATTTCTGTCTTTTGATTCCATTCTGTCTTATGCATTTTCTCGAAAATGTTCTCAAATTCCAATGCGTCAAGTTCTGCAACGTAATTCATTTCTAAAATTTCATCAGCATCAACTGGATAAGCTTCTACTCCAACATAATCTATATGCTGTTTTTTTCTAACAGACTCTAAAAAAGTAATAAAAGCATTTAAACCTGTTCCAAAACCAATCTCTAATACACTTACAGATTCATCAAATAATGAAAGTCCGTTTTTTATAAACACATGTTTTGCTTCCTGAATTGCTCCATGCTTAGAATGATAACATTCATCCCATTCTGGCAAACGAATTGTAGTTGAACCATCTAACGTTTTAATTATTTCTCTTTTCACTTTTTTCGAAATTTACAGTAGCTTATTATTGATTTTCAAGCTTTATTTACATTCAAAATTAGTCAAAACTAATGCGTAAAGCCTTAAAAAACGATACTTTTTTCATAAATTATTTATAAAAATCAATTAAATATTTGAGTTTATTATAGGATAAATAAATCTCAGTCAAAAGGTATAAATAATGAATTTTCACTAAGCTTTTTACATAATTTTACTTAATTTTGTATTCAATAAATTCTATTTTACATGATATCATCACTTTAGACTTTCTAAGGCGAAAAAATATCTCACAAAAAAAACTTACACAACTTATGAGTACAACTCAAACAAGCAAAATTGAAATCATAAAAGCTACTTCTACAAAGATCAATGAAGTAGATTTTGACAACTTAAGTTTTGGTGCTGTATTTACAGACCATTTATTCGAATGCGATTTTAAAAACGGACAATGGCAAAATCCTGTCATTAAACCTTACGCTCCTATTTTGATGGATCCATCTTCAAAAGTCTTCCATTATGGACAAGCTATTTTTGAAGGAATGAAAGCTTATAAAGATGACAATAATGATGTTTGGTTGTTTAGACCAGATGAAAACTACAAACGTTTTAACAGCTCTGCAGTAAGAATGGCTATGCCAGAAGTACCTGAAGCTATTTTTATGGATGGTTTAAACGAATTATTGAAATTGGATAAAGAATGGATTCAAAGAGGAAACGGTGCAAGTATGTACATCCGTCCTTTTATGATTGCTACAGGGCCTGGAGTTATCGCAAATCCATCTGACGAATATAAATTCATGATCTTACTTTCTCCCGCAAAAGCATATTACGGAGGTGAAGTAAAAGTAATTATTGCTGAACATTACAGTAGAGCTGCAAATGGAGGAATTGGTGCTGCAAAAGCAGCAGGAAACTATGCAGCACAGTTTTACCCAACTAACTTGGCAAACAAAGACGGTTTCCAACAAGTTATCTGGACTGATGATGCTACACACACAAAATTGGAAGAAGCGGGAACAATGAACGTTTTCTTCAGAATTAACGATACTTTATTAACAGCTCCAACAAGCGAAAGAATTTTAGATGGTGTTACCCGAAAAAGTTTGATTGCTATGGCTGAAAAAGAAGGATTAAATGTTGAAGTTCGTCCAGTAATCGTTTCAGAATTAGTTGAAGCAGCTAAAAACGGATCTTTAAAAGAAATCTTTGGTGCAGGAACTGCCGCAGTTATCAGTGTAATCAAAGGATTTTCTTATCAAGATGAATACTATGAAATGGCTCCAATCGAGAATTCATACGCTTCATTCTTAAAAGAAAAATTAACAAGTCTTCAAAACAAACTTTCTGAAGATACTTACGGATGGACAGTTAAGGTGCAATAATCCAAAACCATATAAAAAGAGAAACCCGATAAATTTGTTTTTATCGGGTTTTTTATTTTTAGAATAATTTTGAAAAATCTGGTTTAAAATAATTCGGACCTTTCATTACTTTACCATCTTCTCTGTAAATCGGTTGGCCGTCTTCGCCTAATTTACTCATATTACTGCGTTGAATTTCATCAAAAACAGCTTCGATTTTATCTTGTAATCCGTGCTCAATAATGGTACCGCATAAAATATACATCATATCACCAAGAGCATCTGCAATTTCAACTAAATCATTATTTTGAACCGCCTCATAGTATTCTTCGTTTTCTTCTTTCATTAAGTTATAACGAAGTAATTTCTTCTCAGCTCCTAAATCGGCAGTTGGAGTTGTACTGTGTCCAATTTTAAAAGCAGTGTGAAATTCTGTTACGGCGTCGAGTTGTTTTTTCATATAGTAGTTTTCTTTTTTTTTTGCTAATTTAATTCACTTAAACATAATACTAAAATAAAATTACATTAAATGAAACGGTTATTAGCTTCAAATCATATTCAATTCTCTAAATTTGCCAAAAATAATTTTTAAAGCTATGTTTAGTCAAGGACAAATACTATTTGGAGTGTGTTTTTTTATTGCGTTTGTAATCATAATGATATTTGCTTATCGAAGAGATCTGGCACTGCATAAGATCTTTTACAAAGGAAATTACAAAGTATTGCTTGTTTTTTTGCTTTTCATTGCCATTTTATTTTTAATCAAAATCTTTTTTAAGAGATAATTATTTTTTGAGCGCAAAAGAGTCTTTTCTGAATTAAAAATTCATTCAAACAAAATAAAACCTAATAATTTTTGGTTATTAGTAAGACTCATGATAAATTTATAACTTTACGAAATCAAACAACCTACCAATGAAGATTCTTAAGTATTTATTTCTTTTCGCGTTATTAAGCCTTGTTGCCCTTACTGTTTTTGTTGCTACTCAAAAAGGAATCTTTGATGTAGAAAGAAGTAAAGTAATTAACTCGCCTCGTGCAACGGTTTACAGTTATCTTAATGACTTTAGAAATTATGAAGATTTTGAATCTTGGTCAGTTGAAGATCCATCTATAAAAATGACTTTCCCTAACAAAACAAGTGGAAATGGCGCTTCTTTTTATTGGGATGGAGCTGATGGAAAAGGAAATGCAATCACTCTTAAAACAAAAGAAGGCGAAAGCATTGAACAAAAAATGCAATATGATGGCACTGAAGCCGATGTTTCTTGGACTTTAAAAGACACTTTAAACGGAAAAACTAAAGTGACCTGGAAAGCAAAAGGAACTATGAGTTTTCTATTTAAAATTTACACTGCTTTACACGGAGGTTCTAATAAAGTTATTGGAACTATTTACGAAAAAAGCTTAGCCAATATTGACAAAAACCTTGACTACGAAACCAAAACTTATGCTATCAAAGTCGATGGTTTAGTAAAAAAAACAGAGACACCTTACATTCGCCAGACTTTTACAAGTGAAATTGAAAAAGTCAGCAAAAATGCTCGAATTGTAATTCCGAAACTTATCCATTTCAGTGAAACAAATGGGTTATCTACAAGTGGAAAACCTTTTATTATTTACCACACTTACGACACTAAAACTGGTTTAGCCAAAATATCAATTTGCCTTCCAATCAATAAAGAAATTTCAATTAGTTCCGGAAGTGACATTTTATCTGGAAAACTAAATGGATTTGATGCTGTAAAAACAACACTAACTGGAGATTATTCTCACAGAAATGAAGCTATTGCCAAAACAACAGCTTTTATAAACAACGGAAAAATCACTCCACAATTAAGCTGGTCACATCTTGAAATCTTAACTTTAAGTAAATTGGATGTAAAAGGTTCTTCTAAATTGGTAACTGAAATTTACTTCCCGATTATTCCTAAAGCAGAACCTGTAGTTAGTAGCCCTGTATACTCTCCAGAAACACAAACTGAACAATCAGAACAAACGCAAACTGAGCCTGTACAGCCTAAACCAGTGCAACCTAAACCCGTACAAAAAAAGCCAGCAACTCAGACGCCAGCTACGACAACTCCAGCACAGGAAGAAGAATCTGAATTCTAAATTTTAGGATTGATTAAACCTTTTGTTTTAAATTCAGTCCAACCTATATTAAAGTTTACAAAACAAAAAGTTTGATAGACGAGAAGGAATTTATAAAACAGTTATTAAACCCTGAAACGCAGAATACCGCGTTTCAAAAACTCTTGTCTGATTATCAGAGACCTTTGTATTCTCATATTCGAAATATTGTTTTGAATCATGACGATGCAGACGATGTTTTACAGAATACTTTTGTAAAAGTCTTTCAATATCTTAAAAACTTTAAAGGTGAAAGTAAACTTTTCTCCTGGATGTATCGTATTGCCACAAACGAAGCTTTGACTTTTTTATCTCAAAAGGCAAAATTAAGCGGGATTTCATCAGAAGATTTGCAGAACAAAACCATCGACAATCTAAAAGCAGATCTTTATTTTGATGGAGATGAAATTCAAATCAAACTTCAAAAAGCAATTGTAACACTTCCGGAAAAACAGCAATTAGTTTTCAAAATGAAATATTTTGAAGAATTAAAATATGAAGAAATTGCAGAAATCTTAGGAACTTCTGTTGGAGCACTTAAGGCATCTTATCATCACGCAGTTAAAAAAATCGAATTATATGTTACATCAAATTAAACCTTTTGTAACTAAAACTATCTTATAGGTATTATGAAAACATTTAAATTAGAAAACGAACCCAAAATAAAATCTGGATTTAAAACTCCAGAACATTATTTTGATAATTTTCCAGAAAAAGTTTTACAGCAATTAAACGAAAAAGAGGTTAAAGTGATTCCGTTTTACAAACGTAAAAAAGTACTTTCTTTAACCGCAGCTGCAGTTATTGGTTTAGCATTAATGATTCCGATTGTAAATAATTACAAAGCAACATCAAATGATCTTGACGAAGCAGCTTTAGAAACTTATTTATCCTATCAGTCTAATTTGACCCAATATGACCTAATTCAGAAATTAGATAACAGCGATATTGAAAAATTAAATAATGATATTACTCTTGAAGATGAAACTATAGAAGATATTTTATCTACAAGTCCAAATATAGAACACTTAATTTCAGAACAGAACTAAACTTAGACTTAACTCCAACTTTACTTTACAATGAAAATAAAAAATATTTTACCGCTCCTGATCTTTCTGACTAGTTTTTCCTTTTTTGCTCAAAATGGAAAAATCGATGAAAAACGCGAAAAAATCAAAGCTTTTAAAGTTTCATTTTTAACAACGGAATTAGAATTAACTTCAACAGAAGCCGAAAAATTCTGGCCGATATACAATGCTTATGATGACAAACAATTTGATCTGAAGCATTTAAAAATGAAAACCTACATTCGGAAATTAAACGATGACAACATCAATAATCTATCTGAAAAAGACGCTGTAACGTTATTATCTCAAATTGAAAGCACAGATAAAGAATTGTATGTACTTCGTGAAAAATACATGGCGAGTTTGAAGAAAATACTTTCGGCAAAAAAAATATTAAAGCTTAAAAAATCTGAAGACGATTTCAATCGAAAATTACTGCAGCAATATCGAGATAAAGCCGGCAAAGATTAAATTTCAATAAAGAAACAACAGCGATAAGAACCCTATATAATAATACTTACTTTATTATTTAGGGTTCTTATTTTTTTTTATTTAAAGTTCAGTCGAACTACTTTGTTATGCCCCGCTGCAATTGCAGTGTTTCTATTTATAAAACGAATTGTAAAAAGTTTTGTATCAGTAGATAACTGCATCCAGTTTTCCCCACCATTTTGAGAATATTGTATTCCTTCAGAACCCACACAAATAATTTCTCGTCCATTTCCTCCAGGAACATATTGTACACAAGACGCATAGCCAAATCCCATATTCTGGCCAATCAATTCCCAAGTTTTACCGCCATCTTTAGTAAAGGCTTTATTGTCACTTCTGTTGTTTGGAAGATCATAATCTCCTCCTGCAATAAAACCTTGTTTGGAATCGTAAAAATCTGCCGTAAAAATACCGGTCATTTCTTTTCCCTGCACAATTGGCGTTTCTACCACTTTCCATGTTTTTGCTTTATCAGAAGAATAAAAAACACGTGCTTTTTTTCCACCAGAAACCAGCCAAGTATCATTTCCTTTTATAACAATATTAGTATTGCTTGCTGCAAAAGCTCCTTCACCAACAGAATTTGTAGGTAATTTATCTGACAATAGTTTTGTCCAAGTTTCTCCTCCGTCACGAGTTACAATAACAGAGAAAGTGTCTTCTGTTGGATCGCCAATTGCAATTCCTTCTTTATCATTCCAAAACTGCATACTATCATAAAAAACTTTTGGATTAACTTCTTTATATACTAATTTAACTTTATTGTCTTTTTTGGAAACAGCATAAAGTAAAGCGGGATTGGCTACACTAAGCAGAAAAATATCTTTAGAAGTCTGTGCGATACTTCTAAATTCCAAATTTAAAGTATCACGATAAATATGCTCTTCAAATTTTTCATTTTTAGTTAAATCATAATAACCGAAACGTGAATTATCAGCTCCATACCAAATTTTATTTTTATCAACCAAAATGGCTCTAATGCTAATTCTATCTTTAAATAAAGTATCTACTGTCATTGATGTAAAACCACTATTATAGGCAACTTTAGTTTTAGAATTAAATGTTCCAAAAGACATCAATAAAATAAAAATACTGCAAAATAAAACTAGTTTTTTCATAAGGAATTTAAATTTGGTTAACGCTAAAATACGATTATTTATAACATCTCAAATAGGTTTAGCTCATTTTCAAGAAATAATAAGTCCATACTTTTATGCAACCGATTACATTCAGAAAAGAACAAACAAAACGTAATCAACTAATATACTGTTCATTACACTCACCACATTTAGCAAATAAATTTATGGCACAGTAATTGGATATCTCCAAGTACAAACAATTTAATATGATTTAGTCATGAAAACGAAATTACTTTTAATAGCGATCACAGCGATAGTTTTTGGTTCTTGTGCGGCACAGAGTCAAACTACAGTTTACGCAAAAAATTCAGATATAAGCGATAATTTAGATTTAAGAGCCGTTGCTTCCATGTTTGGAGAATCTGCAAACCTTCAAGATTTTGAAAGAAGATTAAACGATCCAAAATATCAAATTTCAAACCTTGATCTTAATGGTGATGATGAAGTAGATTACCTTCGTGTAATCGAAAGTGTAGAAGATAGAACTCACGTGGTAATCATTCAAGCCGTTTTAGACCGTGATGTTTACCAAGACGTTGCAACTATTGATGTTGAGAGAGATAATTACAACAAAGTAAGTGTACAGATTGTAGGTAACTCTTATTTATATGGATCAAATTATATTTATGAGCCTGTTTATAGTGTTGCCCCTGTAATTTATACTTCTTTCTGGGTTACTAATTACAGACCTTACTATTCAACATGGTATTGGGGGTATTATCCAACATATTACACAGCTTGGAGACCTTACCCAGTTTACAGATACAGAAACAATGTAAATGTTTGTATCAATGTTCATAACAGCTACAACTATGTAAATGTGAGAAGAAGTTATAGAGCTCCTGTGATTTACGAAACAAGACGTACTTACGGATATGAAAGAATGAGACCAAACTACAGCTTTGCTGAAAGACATTCTAATGTAAGTAACAGATATGATTTAGATCAAAGACGTGTATCAAGTAGAGAAGCAAACAGAAACAGCTATAACACTAATAGAGGAAACACAGCAAGACCTATATCTTCTGACAACAGAACTTCAAATAGAAATTATGCTGAAAACAGAAACACAACAGGCAGAACTTCTGTAGACAGAAACAACGGAACATACAACTCTACCAACAGAACTGCGAATAGAAACACAGAAGGAACTGTAAATAGGGACTACTCCAACAGAGGAAACAATGCAGCAAGAGTTGAAAATACTCCAAGAACAGAATCGAGAAATAACAATTCAGGAATGACTTCTAGAGGGAATTCAGAAAACAGAGGAAATGTTAATCGTGAAATGTCAACTCAGAGATCAGAAAATTCTAGAAACTATTCTCAAAACAGAGTTAGCAACACACCATCTGCCCCAGTTCAAAGAGCTGAAGCACCAAGAAGCAATTCTGAAAACAGATCTAATTCTAACAGAGAATATTCGGCTAGACCCGCACAAAGCCAACAGCGTTCAGAATCTCCAAGAGTAAGCCAAGAATCTCGTGGAGGAGGACAATCTCAAAGAGAAAGTGGCTCAAACTCTAGAGGTGGTGGCGGAAGAAGAGGTTAAGAATCTTTCAATTTACATATAGATTTAAAAGCACAATTTTACGATTGTGCTTTTTTTTATCTTTTTAATTATAATAGCGGCTAATTTGTTTTAAAACAGTAAATTTGCAACCGTCTTTTATAAAAATATACATGAGCGCATCGCATAAAAACTTACATAGTAAGTTGTCTATTGGGGGTTTATTGATTACTTTAGGGATTATTTATGGAGATATTGGAACCTCTCCATTATACGTAATGAAGGCTATTTTGGGCAATCACACCATAAATGCTGATATTGTTTTAGGAGGTATTTCTTGTGTTTTTTGGACGCTGACATTACAAACTACAATTAAATATGTACTTATTACTTTAAGTGCAGACAATCATGGTGAAGGTGGAATTTTTGCACTTTACGCCTTAGTCAAGAAAACAAAAATTCAATGGCTAATCGTGCCCGCCATAATTGGAGGAAGTGCCCTGCTTGCAGACGGAATCATAACACCACCCATTTCGATTTCATCAGCAGTAGAAGGAATTAGAGCTTTCTATCCTACAATGGAGACGCAAACTATTGTATATATTGTAATTTCGATCTTGTTTGTTCTTTTCACTATTCAGCAATTCGGAACTAAACTAGTTGGTAAATTCTTTGCTCCAATGATGTTAATCTGGTTTGCTATGCTTGGAACTTTAGGAACTATTCAGGTTATTAATTACCCAGAAGTTATTAAAGCCATAAATCCTTATTACGCATACCATTTATTAACGGTACATCCTGATGGTTTCTTTGTTCTTGGATTTGTATTTTTATGTACAACAGGAGCTGAGGCTTTATATTCAGATATGGGACACTGTGGTAGAAAAAACATTAGAATAAGCTGGATGTTTGTAAAAACAACTTTGGTTTTAAACTACTTTGGACAAGCCGCTTATTTAATCCACCACGAAGGAAACACCTTACAGCAATTAGGAGGAGAAAATGGAAATCCGTTTTACTTAATTATGCCACATTGGTTTTTACCCTTTGGAATTGTAGTGGCAACTTTAGCTGCCGTGATTGCATCTCAAGCATTGATTAGCGGTTCATTTACCTTGATCAATGAAGCAATGCGTCTGAATTTCTGGCCAAAAGTAAAAATCAAATATCCAACAGAAGTAAAAGGTCAGCTATATATCCCATCAATTAACTGGTTATTGTTTTTTGGTTGTGTTGGAATTGTTTTACACTTCGAAAAATCAGGAAATATGGAACATGCTTATGGTCTTGCCATTATTCTCTGCATGATCATGACGACTATTTTGTTGAATTATTATCTAATCATGAAACGTGTAAAGCTATACTTCATGGTTCCGTTGATTACCATTTATTTGTTAATCGAATTCAGTTTCCTTTTTGCTAATATCACCAAGTTTGCCGAAGGAGGTTATGTAACATTAATCATTGCAAGCATGTTGATTTCTGTAATGACCATTTGGTATTTAGCGAAGAAAATCAATAAAAACTATACAAAAGTTGTTAAAGTTGACGATTACAAACAAGTCTTAGTAGAATTGAGCCAAGATTTATCTATTCCAAAATATGCAACGCATTTAGTTTATATGACTAATGCTAATCGTGTTGATGAATTGGAGGAAAAAATCATTTATTCTATTCTTCAAAAGCGTCCAAAAAGAGCAGATATCTATTGGTTTGTTCACGTTAACATTTTGACTGAACCTTATAAAACACAGTATAAAGTAACAGAAATCGCTAAAGATGACATTTACAGAATTGACTTTAATTTAGGTTTTAGAGAGCCAACCAAAATCAATTTAATGTTTAGAGAAGTTATCAAAGACATGGTAAAACGTGGCGAAGTTGATATTACCAGCCGTTACGAATCTTTAAACAAAAACAATATTATTGGAGACTTCAAATTTGTATTATCTGAAAAATTCTTATCGAACGACAATGATTTAAGATGGCATGAAAACATTATCATGAATTCTTATTTCTTTATCAAAAAACTGAGCTTATCTGAAGAAAGAGCTTTTGGATTAGACAGCAGTTCTGTCAAAATAGAGAAGTTCCCAATGGTGCTTCATGCTCCAGAGAATATTGGATTAACGCGTATTATTAAATAAAAAACGCTTTTCTATAATTCAAAAAAACACTCTTAACTTAGAGTGTTTTTTCTTTTAATGAGAATCAGAAACAAGATTCAGTATTAAAAATTTAACTTTCAATCAATTAATACTACCTTTGCACTTCAAATAAATAAAATGAGATTACACAGAAATTTAGTTTATACGACAATCGATTCTTTGAATGCTATTTTCAATGAAGGAGAATATGCAGACAAAGTTGTAGCTAGAGCATTAAAAAAAGACAAACGTTGGGGAAGTTCTGACCGTAAATTTGTTGCTGAAACCATATACGAGATTGTTCGATGGAAACGACTATACGCTGAAATTGCAGAAGTTAAGGAGCCTTATGACAGAGATAATTTATGGAGAATGTTTGCCGTTTGGGCTGTTCTTCGCGGTTATCCAATTCCAGATTGGAGACAATTGGAAGGAACTCCTGAAAGAAAAATAAAAGGCCGTTTTGACGAATTGTCTAAAAACAGAGCACTTAAAGAATCTATTCCAGACTGGATGGATGAATTGGGCGTAAAAGAACTAGGCGAAAAAGTCTGGGCAAAAGAAATTGCGGCACAGAATCAGCCTGCAAAAGTGATTCTTAGAACGAATACTTTAAAAGGAACTAAAGAAAGCCTTAGAAACACTTTGATGGATTTAAATATTGAAACAGAATATTTAAAAGACCAGCCAGAAGCTCTTGTCTTAAAAGAAAGAGCAAACGTATTTTTAACTGACGCTTTCAAACAAGGCCTTTTTGAAGTACAGGATGCCAACTCACAATTAGTTGCAGGATTTCTAGACGTAAAACCAGGAATGCGAGTAGTAGATACTTGTGCTGGTGCTGGAGGAAAAACATTGCACATGGCTTCTTTAATGGAAAACAAAGGACAGCTGATTGCAATGGATTTGTATGAAAGTAAATTAAAGCAATTAAAACTAAGAGCTAAAAGAAACGGCGCTTTCAATATTGAATACCGCATTATCGACAGCACTAAAGTGATAAAAAAATTACACGAAAAAGCAGATCGTGTTTTAATCGACGCGCCTTGTAGCGGATTAGGAGTTTTAAAAAGAAATCCGGATTCTAAATGGAAATTACAGCCTGAATTTATCGATAATATCCGTAAAGTTCAGAGCGAAGTTTTAGAAAGCTATTCTAAAATTGTAAAACCAGGCGGAAAATTAGTTTATGCAACTTGTTCTGTTTTACCTTCAGAAAATCAGGAGCAAGTGGAGAAATTCTTAAAAACAGAAATCGGACAACAATTTACTTTTATTGAAGATCGTAAAATGTTAGCTTCAGAATCTGGTTTTGACGGATTCTATATGGCATTGATGGAACGCAAAAAATAAATTCCAATACTCAAATTCCAAATTCTAATTTATTTTGGAATAACTCAATACTAAAAATCCAAATTCCAATTTTAAGCTTGGAATTTGGATTTTTTTATTTTTGGAATTTTACTCTTGCAGAGTTGGTTTACGAAGCAACTTTCCATTTTCGTTTTCCTTGAATTTGGAAACAAAAACTATTTCTTTTGGTTTTTCATATTTTCCTAAGACATCAAAAAAATCGGGAGCAAATTCTTGTTTTTCTCCTTCAACAACCAAAACTAATTTTTCTCCTAAAGTAGTATCCGGAAGCCCCGTCACAAAGAATCTATTATTGATTTTACCAATCAACTTAGCTTCAATCTGTTCCGGAATCAGCTTAACTCCTCCACTATTGATTACATTATCAATTCTTCCCAAAAAGATAAATTGCTGTTCATTTAATAATTCTACCAAATCATTAGTCACAATTGGTTCATCTGAAATTGTTGAAACATGAATAACTAAACATTGACGATCGTCCTGAGAAATTTTAACATTCGGCAAAATAGAAAAAACAGAATCACCTAAGCGTTTAGCTGCAATATGCGTAATTGTTTCGGTCATTCCATAAGTTTCGTAGATTTCAGTTGTTTTTAATGGTAAAAGTTTTTCTTCTAGAGAAGAATCTAGTTTTGCTCCACCAATAATCAATTTACGAACATTTGAAAGTTCCTCAATTGAATTTTGAACCTGAAGCGGTACCATCGCAACAAAATCATAAATTGTAGAGTTTAATGCTAATGGATGCAGACTTGGCGAAACAATATCTAATTCCAATCCTAAAATTAGACTTCGTACCAGCATCATTTTTCCTGCAATAAATTGCGTTGGAAGACATAATAAAGCTTTATCTCCTGGTTTTAAATCGAAAAAATCTCCTGTTGCCAAAGCAGACTGTATCATAGCCTGTTTTTCTAAACGAACCAATTTCGGAAGTCCCGTAGTTCCCGAAGTGGTCATTTCTATATAATCTTTTTTATCAAACCAATCCAAAAAGAACTCCCCTATTGACTGTTCGTAGGTATCTCCTTCTTTTATATAGCCGTATGCTATTTGACACAAATCTTTTGCGTTTAAATGATAGCCGTTTAACTTAAAATAATTATGAACTTTATGTTGCGTTAAATTTTGCATATTTTATTGTTTTACTTCGACATCTTGAATATCTCCTGTTAATCTTTCTTTCCAATTCGTCCAACCGTATTTTTTACTAAAGATAAAAAGTAAAATAGGATAAATCACTACAACTGGCAGAATAACATCTATTCCCGCTGAAGGTTCTGAAAGATCTTTAAATATAGAATGTGTTTGAAAGACAGACCAGTCCGAAGTTACCAATAATGCTCCTATGAGATTATTAGCAGCATGAAATCCGAGTGCCAGCTCCATTCCTTCATCCATTAAGGTAATCACTCCTAAGAACAAACCTGTTCCTATATAATAAATCATTATGATATTTCCCATTTTAACCACCTCCGGATTTGCCCAGTGCATCGAACCAAAAATAACCGAAGTCATTAAAAGCGGAAACCATCTGTTGCGAGCTAAATTTGCAAATCCCTGCATCAAATAACCTCTAAAAACATATTCTTCAGTACTTGTCTGAATTGGAATTAAAATAGTTCCTAAAACAACCAAAATCAAGAAAGGAACTAAATCAAAATTCAGCACAAAATTTTCAGGAGATTTAAGATATACAAACAAAAAACTCAACAACGAAAAGATTGTCCATATAAAGAAAGAAAAACTAATTCTTTTCCAGTCTACTTTTGATCTTGATGTTGTAACCGACAATAAAGTTTGATGATGAATATATTTTACTACAAAATAAATTCCAGCAAAGGCAAAAATAAAGGAAATCATTACTAGAAAAAGTGTTGTATTAGATTCAAACATTTTCATCACCCCCTCATTAGTAGTTGGAAATGTTTTTTTTTCAACGGCTGTTTTATAAAACACGGCAGCAGTAATCGGAATTTGCCCAACAAAAGAAGCCGCAATAATAAAAACAGAACCTAAAAGATATTTCCAAAACTTATTTTCAGGTTTAATTCCTTGCTCTAAAAACATAAATCTTAAATTTTAAAAAATGAGAATTCAAATTCGATAAGTTAATCTTACATTTGATATTGCTAAAATACCTCTTTTTTATTTTACGAATATTTGAACGATTAAATATAACAAAATGATACAAATTTATCACAATCCGAGATGCGGAAAATCAAGAACCTGCCTTGCTTTTATTGAACAAACCAACCAAGAATTTGAAATCATTCCTTATTTAACCCAAACACCTTCTTTTAACGAATTAAAAGTACTATTAAAACAGCTTAATATTGAACCTATTCAATTGGTTAGAACCAAAGAAAAAATCTGGATTGAAAACTTTAAAGGTAAAACTCTAAGCGATGATCAAATTATAATTACAATGACTGAAAACCCAATTTTAATCGAGCGTCCTATTGTTGTAAAAGATGGAAAAGCCATAATTGGCCGAGATCCAGATCTAGTTGCTTCTTTTTTAGATTGATTCTAAAATAGATTCTTAACATTTTTTTGTGAGTTCCTTCTTTAAACCAAAAACTACATTTGCCGTCTAAAGAAAAAAGAAACCAGAAAAAATGAAGAAAATCAAATTTGCTGTATTGCTTGTATTCTTGTTTACAAGTTTTTACAATTACTCACAACAAGGCCCCGGAGGCAAACCTAAGGTAAAAGTCACCGGAAAAGTTTTTGAAAAGGTAAGCAAACAACCATTAGAATATGCTACTATTTCGATTATGGCACCCAATGATACAAAAGTTATTGCGGGCGGAATCACAAATCCCAAAGGAGAATTTGAGGTTGCTGTTGCACCAGGAACTTACGATATTAAAGTGGAGTTTATTTCATTCAAATCGACTGAAATCAAACAAAAGAACATTAAAGAAGACACCAATCTAGGCGCAGTAAATTTATCGGAAGATGCCGCACAATTAAATGAAGTTGTGGTTCGTGCTGAAAAGTCGACTGTAGAAATTAAATTAGACAAAAAAGTTTACAACGTTGGGCAGGATATGATTGTCAAAGGCGGAAGCGTAAGCGATGTTTTAGACAATGTACCATCTGTTTCTGTTGATACAGAAGGAAATGTAAGCTTAAGAGGAAGTGATAACATTCGTATTTTAATCGACGGAAGACCTTCACAGGCCATAAACATGGCTGAAGCTCTAAGACAACTTCCTGCTGATGCTATTGATAAAGTTGAAGTTATTACAAATCCATCTGCTCGCTACGATGCTGAAGGTGGATCAGGAATTATCAATATTATTCTTAAGAAAGGTAAAAACCAAGGTTTTAACGGAACTTTAATTGCTTCAACAGGTTTACCAGAAACTTATGGCCTAAGTGCCAATGTGAACTATAAAACAGAAAAATTAAATTACTTCACAACAGCTGGATACAATTACAGAACAAATGAAGGAGCTGGAAAAACAAATTCTGAATATTTTGATAATAATCAGGTAACAAAAAGTTTCTTAGATGAAACTCGTGACACTAAACGTGTTAGAAACGGATTTAATGGAAGAGCTGGAGTTGAATGGACACTTACTCCAACAACTTTTTGGACAAACGCCATTAATTATCAAAAAAACACTGGCGACGACCGAGATTTAATTAACTATTATAATTATGATGCTGCTCATAATTTTACAGGAACAACGTATCGTTTAAACAACGCAGATACAGGAAGTGAAAATATTGAATTTACATCAAACCTGATTAAAAATTTCAACGATAAAGGGCATAAACTTACTGCTGATTTTTCTATTTCCAGAAATACAGATGACAGCAATAGTACTATTACAGATTCACCAAACTTTGATACTACATTAAACAATCAAATCCAAAAACAAATTTTACTTCAGGCAGATTATGTATTACCCTTAGGCAAAGGAAGTCAGTTTGAAGCAGGGTACAAAGGTAGTTTCGGAGATTTGAACAACATTTATGATGTTACAAATAGCGGTGTTCCAAATCCTAATTTATCCAATACTTTAGAGTACAAAGAAAACATTAATGCCCTTTACACGCAGTATGGTTTTAAAGTAAATAAATTCTCTTATTTATTTGGTTTAAGATGGGAAGACACGAATATCGAAGTTAATTTATTAGACAACAGCAATTTCAATACTAAAAAATACAACAACTTATTTCCAAGCGCTTTTATTAGTTACGAAATTTCAGATCAGAGCAACTTCTCTGCAAGTTACAGTAAACGTTTGTCAAGACCAAGAGGACGTTTTATGAATCCTGCTGTTAACTATGCAAGCAACATTAATATCTTTCAGGGAAATCCAGATTTAGATCCTTCTTTGACAGACAAATACGACATTGGTTACATCAAAAGATGGGACAAAGTAACTTTTAACACTTCTGCATATTTTGAAAACACAAAAGATGTTTTCAGCTTTGTAAGATCTCCTACTGGTGACGTTGTAACTCCAGATGGTGAAGTAGTAACTCCTGCACCAGGTGAGACCGTTGAAGGAACTCCTGTAATCAAAAGTTCTCCTATCAACCTAGGAAGAGAACAAAAATTTGGCTTTGAATTTACTTTCAATTACACACCATACAAATGGTGGAAATTAAACAGTAACTTCAACTTTTTTAATGTAAAAACTACTGGAGAAAACAGCTACACAGACACACAAGGAAAGGTGATTGTTCAAGATTTAGACAATCAGGCTAATTCTTGGTTTGCAAGAATAAACTCTAAAGTTACTTTGCCTTATAAAATTGATTGGCAATTGACAGCAATGTACAACGGAGAGCAAAAAACAGCTCAGGGAAAAAACTTAGGTCAATTTGGAATGAATACCGCATTAAGTAAAGATGTAATGAAAGACAAAGCAACTATTGCCTTCAACATTAGCGACGTATTTAATTCCAGAAAAATGAGATCTTACACGTATTTAGATAATGTAAGCTCATATAGTGAATTCCAATTCCGTAAACGTCAGTTCAATTTATCATTCACATACCGTTTCAACAAACCTAAAGGAGAAAGAGACAAGAACGCACAGCCAAGAAATGATGGTGGCGGAGATGGCGGTGGAGATTTCCCTGGATAACAATAGTTAAACTCCAATATTAAAAATTCCAAATTCCAATCTGGATAAAAAATAAAAAAAATCCAAATTCCAACTTTACAATTGGAGTTTGGATTTTTTCTTTTAAACCTTCTTAATCAGCTTTAGAACTTTGACAAAGTTCTAAACGCAAAGTATTGGTATTTGGAATTTCAAATATTGGAATTTCTCTTTTTTGGAACAAAAAAAAGAACCCAAAAGGGTTCTTTTTTTATGACATCAATCTAAAATTAAATAGATTGTTCTTCTTGTCTTCTTTTAGCTCTCTTTTCTTTGAAAAGTTCCCAGCTAGCACCCGTAACCCAGTAAGATACGAAACCAACTAAGAAAAACATTAACCAAAACCCTATAGTTAGAATGGTTAAGAAAAGTAAAAAGCCTAAATACTGTGAAAATTCAAACATGTTTTCCGGAATTTTTGAATGTTACGACAAATGTAGCGTATATATTTTTTCTCAGCAATAAAATCTAAATCAATTTTCGTTAAATAACATTTATACGTATATTTATACTCATTTTAAATAAGCTCTTTTATGAGTTGCGAAACCTTTGAAATCAAGAGTTATTTAAAATCATAAAAATTTTCAGGAGCTGATTCCTGCTGTCCGCTGTATTCCCGATAAACAAAAACTACGGCTAAAAAGCCTTGTTTTTCTAAATCGGGAGATGTCGCTTCCATCAGGGCTAGAGTACTCACTTTCAAATGAAGTTTTACATTAATATAGAATACATTTTACAAACAACATATTTACAACAAAATGAAATACAGAATAGAAAAAGACACCATGGGCGAAGTTCAAGTCCCTGCCGATAAATATTGGGGTGCACAGACAGAACGTTCTAGAAACAATTTTAAAATCGGACCATCGGCTTCGATGCCAAAAGAAATTATAGAAGGTTTTGCTTATCTGAAAAAAGCAGCTGCTTATGCCAATTATGATTTAGGTGTTCTGCCAATCGAAAAAAGAGATGCCATTGGAGCAGTTTGCGACGAAATTCTGGAAGGAAAACTAGACGATCAGTTTCCATTAGTTATTTGGCAGACTGGTTCTGGAACCCAAAGCAACATGAATGTGAATGAAGTAATTGCTAACCGCGCACAAGTTTTAAAAGGTTTTGAAATTGGAGAAGATGAACAATTCATCAAAGCCAATGATGATGTAAACAAATCACAATCATCCAACGATACTTTCCCAACTGGAATGCATATTGCTGCTTATAAAATGGTGGTTGAAACTACCATTCCAGGTGTAGAAAAACTACACGCTACTTTAGCAAAAAAAGCTTTAGAATATAAGGATGTTGTAAAAATAGGTCGTACACATTTAATGGATGCAACGCCGCTAACACTTGGGCAAGAAATTTCAGGTTACGCAGCACAGTTAGCTTTCGGATTAAAAGCATTAAAAAACACTTTAGCCCATTTAGCTGAAATTGCTTTAGGTGGAACTGCAGTTGGAACAGGATTAAACACACCAAAAGGTTACGATGTAAAAGTAGCTCAATATATTGCAGAATTCACTAAACACCCTTTTATAACTGCCGAAAATAAATTTGAAGCTTTAGCCGCTCACGATGCAATTGTGGAAACTCATGGTGCTTTAAAACAATTAGCCGTTTCTCTAAACAAAATTGCAAATGATGTTAGAATGCTTGCTTCAGGACCTCGTTCTGGAATTGGAGAAATTCATATTCCCGAAAACGAACCCGGTTCTTCTATCATGCCAGGAAAAGTAAATCCGACGCAATGTGAAGCTTTAACGATGGTTTGCGCACAAGTAATTGGAAACGATATGGCAATTGCTGTTGGTGGGATGCAGGGACATTATGAACTAAATGTTTTTAAACCTGTAATGGCGGCTAACTTTTTACAATCGGCACAATTATTAGGTGATGCTTGTGTTTCTTTTGACGAGCACTGTGCCCAAGGAATCGAACCAAATCATAAACGAATCAAAGAATTGGTTGATAATTCGCTAATGCTGGTTACAGCTTTAAACACTAAAATCGGGTATTACAAAGCGGCAGAAATTGCACAAACTGCACATAAAAACGGAACTACTCTAAAAGAAGAGGCCGTTCGTTTAGGTTACGTAACTCCAGAAGATTTTGATGCCTGGGTGAAACCAGAGGATATGGTTTAGTTTTTTGTTTCAAGTTTCAAGTTTCAAGTTGAAATACTGAACGTATAAAAATGAACTGATTAATTAAAAAAGGGAAAAACTTTGAAAAGTTTTTCCCTTTTTTAATAACTTCAGACCTGAAACTTGAAACAAAAAATCTATTTCCCATCCACATAATCCTGCAAATAGCTGAATCGTTCTGTTAGTTTTCCATTTTCTGTTATTTTGGCGCGTTTTAGAATTCCATCTTTATCTCCATTGAAGAAAGCTGGAATTACATATTCCATAAATTGTTCTCCGAAACCTTCGCTGGCATCTTTTGGGATTTCGCAAGGCAGATTATCTACCGCCATTACAGCAACGGCTGCAGGATGAAAAAAGTCTACTTCCCTATCTTCTAACGGAAAATATCCATACAAAGGTTCCGCAATTGTTGAAGAACGTACAGTTGACGCAATCGGGCCATTTACATCGCACGAAATATCAGCTACAACTTTTAATTTGCAGTCACTGGCATTCAACATTTCTTTCGTCAGAATCATTGGTGCATTGCTGGCATAAAAATGTCCGGCAAAATAAATATCAGAAACTTTAGTGAATCGCTCAAAATCAGATTCGTAATATTCTGGATTTTGTACAAAATCATTAAAATCTAAAACCTTTCCATCTTTTCTTCTGTTGTATTCTAAAACATCAAGTTGTACATAAACTGCCTGCGCATAGGTTTTAGTTAAATAATTATCTACTGTAATTTCTTTTACTTTAATGGCATCTAAAATTTCTTTTGCGCCGCTCCCCACCTTTCCAGTTCCCGTGATCACAAATTTCAAAGCCGGCATCGTAATGCGTTTTAAATGCTTTATCAGATCCTCTTTTCCTGAAAGTGTTTCTGCTTTTGGCAGTTTAAACAATTCAAATTTAATTCCGAAAGCACGAATTCCGTTATAAACACCAACCATTCCGGCATATCTTCCAAAACCAATTAATCTGCGATCATGCTCATCCACAATAGTTTCATGATCGTACAAATCGATTTTTTTCTCTAAAATCGCTTGAAGCAGTTTTCTATTGTGAGGCTGTTTTTTAATAGTATGAGAAAAAAAGAAATACGCTTTGTTTGGAATCAGATTCTCTACAGGAACTTCTTTTACACCAAATAAAACATCGCAATCAGAGACATCATCAGTAACCGTAATTCCCATATTTTTATAATCATCATCAGAAAAAATTCTAATATCAGAACTTTCTACTTTTACAGCTGCTTCATGATAAAGCTGCTTTAATTTTGTTAATTCATTTGGAGAAAATACTACTCTTCTATCCGGCGGATTTTTTCTTTCTTTTATGATTCCAAATTTCATTTAAAACTGATTTTAGGTATTTAATAATATAACTTTTTACAACGTATTTGTTTCAAATATAACAAATTTAGTTAAAATTTTGTTTTTAAAATTCTGTTTAAAATGTTTTAAAACCGTTAAAAGCTGAAAAACAAACAACTGTATTTTATGATTCTTAAAAAAAAGTTAAAAAACACAAATTAAAGCCTCAGAATTGAGAAAACAACAAAATTGAATTCGATATATTTGTTTTTAAAGAACGATGCAAATGATTTTCCTTAAAAAAACAAAGATACCACAAATACTTTTCTCCGTACTAGTTTTAAGTTCATGTGGTCAAAACAAAAAAACAACAACAGATACTACTCAGACAGTCGAAGATACCTTACCCAAAATGAAGCCGTTAGGCGCAGAACCAAAAGTTTCTCAAGCCTATAAAAACTCGGTTATTGGAAGAATAAATCACTTTTACAATAAAAACTGGCCTAATAACAACATGAACGGGAGCTTCTTAGTTGCCAAAAATGGTCAGATACTTTTTGAACGCTATAATGGTTTTGCTAATAAAAATGAAGGTACTAAAATAACACCCGAAACACCTGTACAGATTGCTTCAGTAAGTAAAGTCCTGACAGCAACGGCTATTTTAAAACTGGTTAATGCAGGTAAAATTGAGTTAGATCAAAAAGTCAATACTATTTTAAAAACATTCCCATACGAAGAATGTACAATTAGAATGCTTTTAAGCCATCGTACTGGAATGCGTAATTATGCTTATTTTACAGATAGAGATAAATCTATTTGGGATCGCCATAACCAATTGACGAATAAAGATATTTTGAATATTTTGGCGACAAAAGATATTGGACTGGAATCTAGAACTGGGACACGTTTCAGCTATTGCAATACCAACTATGCGATGCTGGCTCTTATTATCGAAAAAATCACTGGTTTAAGTTATAAAGAAGCCATGTCTGAAATGATTTTCAAACCTTTGGGAATGAAAAATACTTATGTTTTTGACGATGATAAAGACCGAAAAAAAATTGTTCCTTCTTATAAAGGTAATGGTGTAGAAATTGGTTTTGATTATCTAGACAATGTTTATGGTGATAAAAATGTTTTTTCTACCGCAAGAGATCTTTTAAAATTTGACCGTGCAAGACAATCGCCAGATTTCTTAAAACCAGAATTGTTGAAACAAGTTTATACGGGTTACAGCAACGAAAGAAAAGGAACCAAAAATTACGGTCTTGGAATCCGAATGATCAATTGGGAAACAGGGCAGAATTTCTATTTTCATAACGGCTGGTGGCACGGAAATACTTCATCTTATATCACTTTAATGAATGAAGGCGTTACGATAATTGCACTTTCGAACAAGATGACTAGAAACACTTACGCGGTTCGTAAACTGGCTCCAATCTTTGGAGATTATCCTTTTAATTTTAAAGACGAGGAATAACAAAATTTTTCTGAAAATTTTAGCAGAAAGTAATTTCAAATACTCTAAATTTGCAGACTTATTTTTTGGGGTCGACTGGTTTTGACAGCAAGTCGAATTGAACAGTAAGCACGTCGAGCATTGAGACCTTGCTCGTAAATATAAGATCTCAAACTTTTACACGGCGAAAATAATTACGCTTTAGCTGCATAATCCGAATCATAGTAAGATTGCGCCACGTCTCTACAAGGTAGAGAAGCTGGATTCTCCTGGAAAGCCTTGGTTTGTGGCGTTCCGTTCAGGGGAACCGTAAAAATAAACCTAGATATCCATGAGCTTCGGGTGGATTTTGAAATTTAAGAAGATAAGTGTTGGGTGGTTGTTTCTGGCCTAGCTCAACATCGAAAATTCAATCAGGAAATAAGCGTGTAGAAAGCTCTTTAGTTGCTTGTTTGGACCCGGGTTCGATTCCCGGCGACTCCACAAAAAAGCCTGTAAACTCTTTGTTTACAGGCTTTTTTTATTAAACAACCTTATAATATAAGAAACTCGCAAATGTTTTATTTTTGTAATTTATAAAAGCGAAACAAATGAAGATTCACATTTTTGGTGCTTCAGGAAGCGGAGTAACAACAACTGGGAAAGAAATAGCTCAAAAACTAAATCTGGATTATTTTGACAGTGATGATTATTTTTGGAAAAATACTGAAGTTCCTTTCACTCAAAGAAATAGCCCAGAAGAAAGGAACTCTAAAATAAAAAGTGATCTTAATAGTTCTAAAAACTGGGTATTAGGAGGTTCTATTTTTCAATGGGGAGAAGCTATTTTTCCTTCATTTGATCTCGTAATTTTTTTATGGATTCCTGCCGATATTAGAATTGAAAGACTAAAAGCAAGAGAGCTTGAACGTTATGGAGACATAATCTTTACTGATCCACAACGGATAAAGCAATTTGAAGATTTTTTAATATGGTCCGCTGATTATGATCTAAATACAGGAATTGCAAACAGAACTCGTCAATCTCATGAAGAGTGGCTGCTCTCTTTAGATTTTCCAATCCTAAGAATAATAGGTGATACTACAATTGAAGAACGCATAGAAATTATTCTTCAAAAAATCAGTTCTCTTAACTTATATATAGATAATTAAACAAACGTTGATTGTGACTTTTTCAATATATAAGTTAAGAGAACAATAATACAGAAACTCATCGCTCGATTGTAAACAAGTCAAGTTTATAAAAAAAGCCTGTAGAGATAGAATTACAGGCTTTTTTAATACAAAACATATCACGGGAGATAATATTTCATTTTGTCATATTTTTTTACATGGAACCAGCTTTTATAAAAGTCTGCCATCCACGCATGGTTTCGATAAAACGCTCGCTTAATCCTCCTTGTCTCAGATAATCTGCCATTACAGGCAATTGCGGACTTTCATACATTGGATTTGCTCTTACCTGAAGCGGGAAATCTCTTTGAAGAATTGCTGCACGAGCAATTAGTACAAAATCACAGCCTTCATCCAGAAGTTGTCCCGCACGCTGCGCACTCATTATTTTTCCTGCAGCGCCCAAGCGCACACCTTTGCGCGGAAGTTCGGTAAAAACGCTGAGCATGGTTTTTCCTTTAAAAGTTCCATCGCGGACTATTTGAGCCGAATCCCATAAAGCAAGATCTAAATAATCAATTAATTCACGATCGAATATATCGGCGGTAACTTCTCTCAATTCTTCCAAAAGCAGTCCGTAACGCTCAATCGATAATCTCCATCCGATCTGGAAATTAGGACCACAGGCTTTACGAATTCCTTCAATAACTTCAAGAGTAAAACGGGCTCGATTTTCTAAATTTCCACCATATTTATCGGTACGATCGTTTAAATTTGGTGACATAAATTCAGAAAGAATCCATCCGAAAGCTCCGTGAACAGAAATTCCGTCAAAACCTGCCTGCTGAGCCCTTTTGGCAGCTGTAATAAAACTGTCTCGGATTCGTTCTACTTCTTCTGTTGTGATTGCTTTTATTCCTTCTAATGTTTTACCTGATGCTGGAGCTGGTATTCCTCCAATCGATGGTTTAGCGCGATGTCCTGCATGATGAAGCTGCACTGCCGACAATCCTCCGCCTTCACGAATAGCTGATGCTATTTTTGCCAATCCCGGCAAATGATCATCACTATGAATACCTAACTGCCTTTCAAATGCTATACCTCCTGCTTCTACAGTCGACGCACTGGTTTGAATTAATCCGTATCCGCCTTGAGCTAGCTGTTCCATCCAATATTGATCGTATTCAGAAGCCGTGCCGTCAAAATCACTTTGCTGGCTGGTTAAAGGTGCCAGCATAAAACGATTTCTCATTGCTGGACCATGCAGCAATGTAAGGGGTTTAAATAAATCAGAAACAGACATATTGTTTATTTTTTAAAGTTGTACTTATTTGAATTATTATTTGAATGCAAAATTGCCCCTATAATCATTCTTGAAAAATGGATGATTTTTACTTTATAATGGACGTTTTAAACTCAATGTCTTCAGTTTTTTTGATGAGAAAAAATTCTCCATCATAAAGTAAATTTCCTCCATTCTTTAGCAGGCATTGTTGTTAGATCTTTGCCTTGTTAATAAAATTTATTAAAAATGAAAAAAACAGCAATTATTATTCTTTCTGATCCAAAAGCAGGTTCAGAAGAAGCTTTAGGACGTGTATTCAATGCTTTAGCATCAGCTTATGAATTCAAACACGAAGGTGAAGACGTAAAAATTATTTTTCAGGGCGCTGGTATCAGATGGCCGGAACATCTTGAAAAACCAGAACATCCGGTTAATGCTCTTTATAAAGAAGTAAAAGATCATGTTCACGGCCTTTCTAAAGGATGTGTTGCCGTATTTGGTACTGAAGTATCTGGATATGAATTATTAAATGACAACGAAGTACCTGGGACTCCTGGTCTTCCAAGTTTTGTTAATCTTAAAAAAGAAGGTTACGATATTTTAATTTTTTAAACCAACCTTCTAGCTGCTCTCTTTTCCATTAGAGAGCAGTTTTTAACAATTCTAAGTATTTGATGGAATAAGAAGAGTAACAAAAGCCGTTACTTTTTTGAGTAATTTAGCATAGCTGGATAATTCCATGAATTAATATTTAAGTAATAAATTATGCAGGAAGATTTTGAATATTATATGAATCAATGTCTGAATCTGGCCAAAAGTGCTTTAAAAGCCGGTAATCCGCCAGTTGGTGCCTTGATTGTACTAGATGGAAAAATAATTGGCACAGGCATCGAATCTGGAAGATCAACAGGCGATATTACCAATCATGCAGAAATATTATCTATTAAAAATGCCATAAAAAATGGATATGCCGATAAATTGCATCTAGCATCTATGTACACCACTCACGAACCTTGCATTATGTGTTCGTATATGATTCGACATCATAAAATACATAAAATTATTTATGGTACGTCTGTTCCCTATATCGGTGGTTGTACATCAAAGTTCAATATTTTAGAAACAGAAGATGTGCCGAAATGGGGAAATAAACCCAAAGTAACTGGTGATGTATGCGTAGATAAATGTGACGAACTCAATGCACAGTTTTTAGATTTTTTAAACAAAAGATAAGTTTTCTATGTTATCTCAATCCGTATATACACTTGTTAACCAGCTAAACGGCAACTTATCATTCAAAGTTTTTGAGTTTGATAACGGCAGTTATTTTGATCACATTCAGCGAAATAATTTTTTTACTATAATAATCATCACTGCTGGAGAAGGATTAGCCAAAGTTGACCTCTCAGAATATTCGTTTAAAGAAAATACCTTATTTGCTTTTTATCCTTATCAGCCTTTTATGCTGGCTTCAGAAGGATTTCTCACAGGTATCGCTATTCAGTTTCATCATGATTTCTTTTGCATATACCGGCATCATAAAGAAATTGCGGCTAATGGAATTTTATTTAATAATGTCTATCAACAGCCTTTTATTCTTTTAGATCAAAATAGCAAACAGACATTGTTGAATATTGTCAGAGAGATTGTGAATGAATTGAAAATGGAAGCTTTACGAAAAGACGAAGTTTTGGTCTCTTACCTGAAAATATTTCTAGTTTTTGCAACCCGAATAAAGCTGGAACAACAGTCTATCAAAGAAATAAATGGCAATGACAAGCAGCTTTTTATCATTCAGAATTTAAGAAATGCCATTGAAGATAATTTCAAGACAAAACATTCTGCCAGCGAATATGCCGATATGCTGCATGTAACACCAGTTGTACTGGCAAGAGCTGTAAAGAATCATTTCAATATGACACTTTCCGATTTGATAACCGAAAGGATTATTGTTGAAGCAAAAAGAGAATTATATCTCACCGATAAAACCGTGAAAGAAATTGCCTATGAACTCGGTTATGATGATGAATATTATTTCAGCAGAGTTTTTAAAGGCAAGACAGATATATCACCTCAGTCTTACAGAGATACAATTGGTTTTAATAAAGGCGCATCTTAAAGTAAATGTGGCTATCAATTCATAATTATTATAACTGAGGTCATTTCAACTTCCTGAACCATCTTAATTAATCCATTAGAAATAATTTCGAATCAGTAATTCGAATACAACTTACCGTAATCTGCAAACCTCTTCTCATTTCCTTTCTTTCGAAATTTGTATGCAACAAAAATTAGAAAAGATGAAACAGATTAAATTAGGCAATCAGGGATTAATTATTCCTCCAATAGGTTTAGGATGTATGGGAATGACGGGTTTTGAAGAAGGAAATATGTATGGTCCAGCAGATGAAAAAGAAGCAATCCACACCATTCACCGTTCGCTTGAACTCGGTGGTAATTTTCTGGATACTGCAGATTTATACGGCCCTCTAAAAAACGAACAGCTTATAGCAAAAGCTATCGGGAAAGAACGCGATAAATATATTCTGGCTACAAAATTTGGCTGGGAAATCGACGACAGTGGAAAAGTAACTTGGGCTATAAACGGAAGTAAAAAATATATTAAAAAAGCGGTAGATCGTTCGCTAAAAAACCTGAATACCGATTACATTGATCTTTACTATATGCACCGTCTGGACAAAAATACCCCTATCGAAGAAACGGTTGATGCTATGAGCGATCTTGTGAAAGAAGGCAAAGTGAAATATATCGGACTTTCGGAAGTATCTTCTGAAACTATTAAAAAAGCGCACCTCGTTCATCCAATCACAGCTGTTCAAAGCGAATATTCCCTATTTGAAAGGACTGTTGAAGAAAGAGGCGTACTGAAAACATTGGAAGAACTAGGAATTGGTTTCGTGGCCTATTCTCCGCTAGGACGTGGTTTTTTATCAGGGCAAATCCGCTCTATTGATGATCTTCCAGAAAATGATTTCCGCAGAGCCATTCCACGTTTTCAGGAAAATTATTTCCATAAAAATATTGATCTAGTAAAAGCAATTGAAATAATGGCTGAAGAAAAAAATGTAACTTCTTCCCAACTTGCTTTGGCATGGATTATCAGCAAAGGAATTGTACCTATTCCAGGAACTAAACGCAGAAAATATCTGGAACAGAACATCGCCTCCGTAAACATAGAATTGAGCCAAAATGAACTTTTAAAACTGGAAAGTATTGTACCTTTAGGCACAGATACCGGAGCTCCATATGATGAATTCAGTATGGGGTTATTAGACTAACGAAAAAATACGCTGTTATGAACACGATTGCATCTGTATCTGCTTTTCACCGCTTACTTTCGCTTCCAGAGCCTAAACATCCAATGGTGAGTGTAATTAATTTATCTGAAAGTATTTTTCTGGAAGATGAAATTTGGAAAGGTTTTGTCAATAAATTTTATTGTGTCGCTTTAAAAAGAGAGGCGAAAGGGAAAATTAGGTATGGTCAGGGACATTATGATTATGACAAAGGCGTACTCAGTTTTACTGCACCCAATCAGGTACAGTATCTGGATTTTCATACTATGGAATGCGGAGCAGGTTATTTGTTGATATTTCATGAAGATTTTCTTTTAAAACATCCGTTGGCAGAGAGAATCTTTGATTTTGGTTTTTTCTCTTATGCCGTAAATGAAGCCTTGCATTTATCTGAACAGGAAGAAAAATATCTCATCGAAATTATGGATAGAATTGATAAAGAATGTCAGCATATTGACCGTCATACTCAGGAAATCATCCTATCACAGATTGATTTACTTCTAAATTATTCAAGCAGATTCTACGAAAGACAATTTCTAACGCGAAAAAACAACAGTCATACACTGCTTACAAAATTTGAAAGATTTATCAATGATTATTACAATAACGAAACGGTAGAAAAAAGTCTGTTAAGCGTCAGTTTAATTGCCGAAGCCCTGAATCTTTCTCCCAATTATCTCAGCGATTTCCTTAAAATTCATACTGGCCGAAATACTAAAGAGCATATTTACGAAAAGCTAACTAACAAGGCCAAAGAGAAATTATCAGCAACTACTTTGTCCGTAAGTGAAATTGCTTATGATCTAGGTTTTGAACATCCGCAATCCTTCAGCACGTTTTTTAAAAAAAGAACGCACATGGCTCCTCTTGAATTTCGTGAAAAAATTAAAAATAATTAGATTTCAAATAACAGAACACTTCGCTATAAGTGAGTGTTCTGTTACTTTTATTTATAAATAATTCAGTTGAAAATTGATATCAAACTAATTTTTATATAATTTTGTATCAATTATTACAAAAATAAAACAAATGAGAGGAAGACCTACCATTTATGAAGATTCTAATATCATAAAAAAAGCGCAGGAAGTTTTTTGGCAGAAAGGGTATAGTGCAACCTCATTAAGTGATTTACAAAAGGCAACCGGTGCGGGCGCCGGAAGCTTTTATAATACTTTTAAAGGAGGAAAAAAAGAAGTCTTTCAGAAAGCTGTTCAGGAACGTCGGCTGGCTTTCACTTCATTTCAAAATGAATTAAGCAATAGCGAATCTCCATTAGAATTAATAAAAGATTTTTTCAGAAGTATTGCAAAAGCGGATCAAAACGAACATTTAAAAGGATGTATAATTGCCAATACTGTTGTCGAAATGACTTTTATCGATGAAGATCTCGAATCCAGCGCTGTTCAGATTTTAAAAGAGGTTGAACAAATGTTTACCGAAGTGATAAAATCGGAACAACTAAAAGGAACTATAAAAACAAAAACTGCTCCCGAAATTCTGGGAAAATACCTCATCACATTTTGGTGCGGACTCAATACACTCCGAAGAATGTATCCCGACGAAAATGTCCTAAAAGATCAAATCGAAATGCAATTAGCTGTTATCAGCTAATTTTTTTGATTATTTATGTATCAATCATTACAAAAATAAATATAACAAAGATGAATTTAAAATTAGAAGGAAAAAGAGCTTTTATCAGCGGTTCAACACAAGGAATTGGGTACGCGATTGCACAGCAATTAGTAGCTGAAAAAGCTGAAGTAATTATCAATGGCAGAAATGAAGAAAAAACAAAACTAGCAGTTCAAAAATTACAATCTGAATTTCCTGATGCAAAAATCTCAGGCATTAAAGCTGATTTTGGAAAGAAAGATGAAGTAACCAATTTATTAAACCAATTAAATGATATTGATATCTTAATTAATAACGTTGGAATTTTCGATTTAAAAAATTTTGAAGACATCGAAGAGGAAGATTGGTACAAAATATTTGAAATTAACGTATTGAGCAGTATTCGTCTTTCAAAAAAACTTTTACCACAAATGCTTGAGAAAAAAACAGGAAGAATTATTTTTATCAGCAGTGAATCCGGAGTCAACATCCCGGGAAATATGATTCATTACGGAATGACAAAAGCAGCAATGACAGCAGTGAGCAATGGTTTATCTAAACTCACAATTGGAACTGAGGTTACCGTAAATACAATTCTAGGCGGACCAACTTATTCTGATGGCGTAGCGTCAACCATAGAACAAATTGCATCTATGCAAAACATTGAAACCGAACAAATGAAGAACATCATCATGCAGCAGACCAATCCGCATTCTTTATTACAGCGTTTTATAAATCCAAATGAGATTGCTTCGCTCGCAGTTTATCTTTCAAGTCCTTTAGCTGTGGCAACTAATGGTTCATCATTAAGAGCTGATGGAGGTGTTTTAAAAACGATTTAATACCAATTAAAAAGCCAGAAAAATACTTTCTGGCTTTTTAAATTCTTGTAGAAGAATTTATCATTTATTTTTTCTCATCAACAAAAACATACAACTTCTGCACTTTCCCGTTTTCAATTACAAACAAATCCATTCCGGAAACCACAGCTGGTTTTGCTTTTGAGCCAAACTGCCAATACAAACGCACTATATTATGATTTGTTTCTACTGATTTATCAGTAAATCTGAAATCCGGATTTTTTTGCTGAAGCTCTACAATAAATTTGCTAATTTCCTTCTGCCCTATTGCTATGAAATGACGGTCTACCATCTCAATATCTGAAGCATAAAATTGATTCAATAAAGAAGTTCTTTTAGTTTCATCTTTTTCATTCCAGATTTTAAGATGATTTTTGATTATTTCAGTATTTTTTTCAGAATCAAAATCAGCAACAGTTGCTTTGTTAGCGATAGTATTTTTAGGTGACCATAAAATTGTTTTAGGATTAGATTTTTCATATCCTTTTCCATCTGGATACGAAACCAGTTCCATTTTAGATCCCCAAGGCGTTTCAAAATATACCCATGATTCACCTGCAGTGTCTCCTGACGGTGTCAAAAATGGTTCTCCTAATACTTTTACGCCTTTACTTTTTAGATATTTTACTGATTCATTTATATCCGATGTATAAAAAGCAATATGTGAAGCTCCTATATCATCAGAATTAGGGTGAACTTTACTGCCTTTGTTATCGGCGTAACTAAATACTTCAATGCTTGCACCAGTTCCGGCATTTATCATTTTTATGGTTACCGCTCCTGTATTCGGATTGATATGATTTGCTTCTTTCCAATTGGTGTCCAATGGTATTGGACCAAGTTGTGTTACGGGTGTAAAACCCAAAACGTCACTAAAAAATGGTATTGCCTGATTTAAATCCGGAACATTAATTCCAACATGATCGATTCCTAAAATTCCTGCATTATTTTGAGCGGTTGCTTTATCTGAAGCTGAAAAGAAAAAAAAGAGATTCAATAAAGCAATCGCGGAAGTTTGTACTTTTTGATGTGATTTATAATGTGTTTTCATGATTTACTATTTTATGTGTTTTTTAATGAATAAAAAATTAATTACTGTAAGCTGCTAACCATTTTGCTTTAATAGCCGCACGTGCTTCTATAAATTCTTTATCGGTTCCTTGTGCAATGGCATCAAGCGGAAAACGAAGTGGTCTCTCTCCTTTTTTCATATTAACCAATTCCAGAATTCCATCGGCAATAGTCTGCGGATTCATGTCAAACTGCGCCATTTTTCCAAATAAAGCCGTACCTAAAGCATTAAATTTATCTGTTGCCACAGTGCCATATTGATCAATAATTTCTTGTTTATCAGCATTGATTCCTGCTTTTGAACCGTTGTTCATCTCTGTTGGATAAACACCTGGCTGAATGCTCACATTTTCAATTCCGTAATCTGCTAACTCATCTTGTAATCCTTCAGTAAAACTTTCTACTACTAATTTTGACGAGATATAAGGAATCATAAAAGGAAGTGTATGTCCGCTTGCTCCAGTAGTGATGTTTATAATAAGTCCGTTTTTTTCTTTTCTCATAGAAGGAAGAACTGCTTGATAAGTGCGAAGAACACTGTAAACATTTACTTCAAACATTTTACGCACCTGATCGATTGAATAGCCTTCAAGTAAACCAAAACCGCTTACTGCCGCATTATTAATAAGTACATCTATTTTTCCGTATTTGATCAATATTCTTTCAAAGGCTTCTTTTACAGAAACATCATCTGTAATATCGATATCTACTACTTCAATATTTGGAAGCTTTGAAAGTTCGTT
The DNA here is from genome assembly GCF_019308285.1 of Flavobacterium quisquiliarum. Taxonomy (GTDB): domain Bacteria; phylum Bacteroidota; class Bacteroidia; order Flavobacteriales; family Flavobacteriaceae; genus Flavobacterium; species Flavobacterium quisquiliarum. The sequence continues at coordinate 84,220 of NZ_WWEM01000019.1, read as the reverse complement.
TGCTGCTGCTGCATTTTTACCTGTTGTATTGCGCATTCCTGCGATTACTGAATGTCCTGCATTTGCCAATGTTATAACTGTAAGTTTTCCGAATCCTGAACTTGTACCTGTAATGAAAATTGTTTTTGACATGATTTCTAATTTTTAAATGTTATAAAATTTGTTTCTTTTGAACATTACAAAGTTGCGTTGAATACAAAACCTGCACATTGATTAGAAATAAGTAAAAACTTGATCTAGATCAAGTGTTTTGGAATAAGGCATAAAAAAGGAGCTTAAAAGCTCCCTGATTATTTTTTTGCGGTTTGTTTCCGTATACGACTTAAAGTTTCTGGTGTCATTCCGAGATACGATGCAATCATCGTTTGCGGTATTCGCGAAGCAAATCCTGGGTATTTTGTTATAAAGTTTAAATACTTTTCTTCTGCAGTAAAACTCAGCGAAGCTTGGATTCGGTTTTGAGCTGCTATAAAACTTTTTTGCAGTATGCCATTTACCATATTATTAAAAGCTGGAATTTCATGACAAAGCATTTCAAAATTCTCGTGCGTAAACAATACCAGTTCACTGTCTTCGATAGCATCGATATTAAAACGCGACGGCTGCTGCAATAACAGACTCTCTCTGTCTCCTGTCCACCAATTCTCGATACTGAAACTATTTACATGTTCGCTTCCTTTTTCATCTACAGAATAAGTTCGCAGACAGCCTTTTGTGATAAAAGCATCGTATTTCCAAATATCACCTTCCTGTAGCAGATATTGTCTTTTACGAAGTTTTTTAATAATAGCAAAGGATTGAATATAATCAGATTCTGACTGGGTCAGTGTTACTTTATCATCTAGATATTTTTGGAATATTTCATACATAGACTGTAAAATTATATAAAAGTTCCAACAATAAAGAATTAAAGAAGGAAAAGCATTTGAAAACAATTTCCAAAAATCTCAATTCTCATTAAATGAAAATTTCACAACGCAGTGCGAAAATTGTATAAAATAATTCGCCTTTTAAAAGTCTAATTTTAGAATAAGCTAAAAAACTAGACATTATTAATTTTAAATTGATTGACATGAGATATGAAAACTACTTACCCGAAGAATTTGCAAACGAAATGAATTCGTACGAAGAACAATTACTACTAAATTATGATGATTATTTAGAAGGTGATTATACCAATAGATTATCTGCTTCTAATCATTACAATCTGGAACTTGGGGAATTGGAAGATAACCTTGAATATGATTTTGAATCTGAGTACGATAAAAATGACTGGGAAGAAGAAGATTCCAATGAAAATCTTGCTGGTGAATATGACAAAAACGAAGAAAGACCTGGTACTTTTGAAATTATAGGATAAAATACTTTTATGAAAAACATACTGCTTCTTTTAATCTCCATTTCTATTTTGTCCTGCCAGCAAAGGAAAGACAGTACCAAAACTGTTGAATCCGCAGCACCCGTTGTTGTCAGAAAAGAAAATAAAAATGAGAACAAACAAATAGGTGATACTGTTTTCATGAATTTTGAAAACAAAGAAAACCTGTTTATCGCAGAAAGTGCTTTAGATTCTATAAACTCAAAAGTGTATATCAAATTTAAAGCTGAAGGTTCAGGCGAATTAAAAGCAGAAATTGTTCCGGCAACAGGCAAAGGAAATATCCGTTTCAATCAAATCATTTTACCTGATAAAACTTCAGATGGCCCGTTTGGAATGGACTTAAAAATACCGCTAAAACAAAAAGGAAGTTATATATTGGTAATTGGACATTCCTTAATGGCCGAAAATCCCTATTATGGTAAATTTAAAATACAGCTAGGAGTAAAAAAAGATTAATTTTTTTTTACTGATTTCCCTCGCAGATAAAAATATGATCTGGGTCACTTTCTTTCACATTAATTAAAGTCTCTCTTAAATCCGTTCCCAGATTAGAGGTAATTACCCGCAGCAATTGTTTTAAACCATTAAAACTATTTGGCTTAACCAAATAACAAATAGATCCCAATTGGGAAGCCATTTCTATATCATTTTTATGAGAAGAAGTCGAAATCATAATTACGGGAATGTCTTTATAAACAGGTTCATTTTTAACCAATTTAAGACAATCCCAGCCATTCATAACCGGCATGTTAAGATCTAGAAAAATAAGTTGTGGTTTTTCGGTAATTTCATTAAGTATCTTCCACGCTTCATTTCCATTTTCTGCACAGTGGCAGGTAATATTTTCATTTATTTCTTCTAGTGCCTCACAAAACATTTCGGTGTCATCCGTATCGTCGTCAGCCAGTAAAATTATTTTTTTGCTCATACTTAAATTCCATTATCTTGTTGCTTTAAAGGAAGCTTTATTGTAAACACCGCTCCTGCATAAGGTCTCCCAACCGCTGTAATACTTCCTCCGTGCCGCTCCACTATTTTTTTACAAAGTGACAATCCTAAACCTGTTCCTTCGTAAACATCTTTAGAGTTAAGCCTTGTAAAAGTTTCAAAAATTTGTGCAGACTGCTCATTTTCAAAACCAATTCCATTATCCTCAACCGTCATTAGGGCAATCACTTTTTGATTCTCCATTATTATTTTTGAGGATATTATAATCTTAGGCGGTACTCCATTTTTAGCAAATTTAATAGAATTATTAATCAAATTATAAAAAAGCTGGTACAGCAATACCAAAGCTCCTTCCAGTTTTGGCAAGTCATTATAATGAATCTCTCCTTTTGTATTCTGTAAAGAGACTTCTAAATCACTCTCTATATTTTTTAAAACATCATTAAGATCCACCAATGTAGCCTTTTGTAAATTGGCATTAATCTTAGAATACATTAAAACCCCATCGATCATGTTAAACATACGATCTGCTGCAACATGAATTCTTCCAATAAATCTCGCTGCAGGTTCATCTAGCTTACCTTCAAGATGTTCTTCGAGTCTACTTGTAAACGTTTTTATCTTTCGTACCGGTTCTTTTAAATCATGAGAAGCTACATGGGCAAACTGTTGCAAATCTTCATTAGATCGCTGTAATTCTTTGGTTCTATCGGCAACGAGACTTTCTAATTTTTCGGTAATTGTTTTTTGTTCGTGTATGTCTGTACAAGTTCCAAACCATCTGACAATAACTCCCGTTTTATCTCGTATTGGAACTGCTTTACTTAAAAACCAGCGATATAAGCCTGTATTTTTATTTTCTAATCGAAATTCTAACTGATAACTGCTGCCACCTTGTACGCTTATATACCACGCTTCGAGTACTGGTAATACATCATCGCGATGCAACATTGGAACCCAGCTTTCATCTCCAAATTTTTCTTCATCCAATCCAGTATATTCATACCAGCGCTTATTGTAATAATCAACATATCCGTCTGGTTTTGCAGTCCAAATTACTTGTGGCACCAAATCTGCCAGCTGGCGGAATTTCTCTTCGCTGTCTTTAATAATTTGCTGTACCTCTTTTTGAGAAGAAATATCGCCCGCAGCACCAAACCACTCAATAATATTATTTTGATCGTCTAATATTGGTATTGCTCTCGAAAATGTCCAGCCCAAAGTTCCATCTGGTTTTAAAGCCCGATGTTCCATCTCAAATATTTTTTTATTTGCAATGGCATCAGCAATAAGACTTAACGCTTTTTTCTGATCTTCTACATAGATAAATTTATCAATCCAGTTCAATACAACATCGCCTTCATCAGAGAGTAAATCAATTCCTTCTAGATTGCGCATTACCGTCCAATCAGCATTCATTCGAAAAACAAAATCCGAGGAAGCATTTACCAAAACACGGAAACGGTTTTCACTTTCTTCCATTTTTTTACGCGCCACAACCTGCTCGGTAACATCAACGGCCACTTGAATCATTCCTGTTATTTTTCCATCTTCGATCAATGGACGATAAGCCAGATTATAATAATAGTCGCGCATTACTCCTGTTCTGTTATGCTGTACCAGAACTTCACTTTGATCAAAAGGAGTTCCTTCATTATACACATTTTGAACCTGAGTCCAAACATACTGTCCTTTCAATTCAGGCAAAACATCGATCAAGGGCATTCCGATAATTTCTTCTCCACGCCCAATCATGGCGAGCATGTGTTTATTGATTTGTTTTATAACCAAATCATCGCCCATTAAAATTAAGGTTGGCGAAGGAGTTTGATCGATCATTGATTTTAAAGTCGCTTCGCTTTCTTCTACTTTTTTGCTTGCCAAAAGCTGTTTTTCTTCTGCCTGTTTTATTTCTGTAATATCACGAGTAGTTCCGGCAATTGCTTCTACTTCACCTTCTTCGTTAAAAACAGGGGCAAAAATATAATCGTAAACTCTCTTTCCTAGTTCAGCATGTGGAAAAGACACCGTTCCTCTGATTATTTTTTTAGAAGCGACTACTTCATCGATTTCTCTTTCATGCATTGCTGCATGCCATTCTTCATATCCGTTATCTCTCAAACCTTTTCCAATAGCATCTTCAGCAGATTTCCCCCACATGGAGAGTAAAGCCTTGTTTGCATAAGTAAATTTATAAGAAAGGTCAAAAACATATACCAAATCTGGAGTTGTATTGGCAATGGAATGATAAAATCGAGTTTGTTTTTCAGCGGTTTCCAAAGCACTTTTCAGCGCTATCTCTGTCTTTTTTCTTTTGGTTAAATTTTCTGTAGTAACAATCAATAATTCTCCTTGTTTTACAAGTGTAAATCTGTACCAATATTTTAAACCGTTGATGGTGTATCTGCATTCAAAATCTGATGCGATACCGGTTGAGGCTGTATGAATAAATTTTTCCAGAATTCCATTTTCTTTTATCCCTGGGAAAACTTCACTATAAAGTCTGCCTTTATAATTTAAATCGTTTACCTGCTTTGATGCTGCAGCATTTAAAAACAATATTGAAAAATCTGTAATCTTTAGGTCATCATATACAGATTGAATTACGGCAATGCCATTGGCTGTTGAGTCAAAAATAGTCTGAAATAAATTTTGATTCTCTGTTAACTCCATTGTTCCGCTTACTGTATAAAAAAAGTACCGTTAGTTTTTAAATTGCCCGGTCAAACACCACTAAATTTGATTTTGAATTGTCTTTTCAGCTAATGAAAAAGAGATGCTCACTGCCTTTTGTAAAAGCTAATATAATTAATTTTATTACATGTAATAAATTATTTGCAAACGTATTCAATGCCACTTTTGGATTCTATTTCTAAGTAAGAATTAATGAAGATTAAATCTGTCATTTTTTAGGAAGTAAATCATCTAAATCTGACAAAGTATAAAATTTAAGATCATTAAGCTTCATATAACGGCAAACGAATTCTAAAGTTTCAATTTTTGTTTGATAATTTTCAGTTACTTCTTTAACTGGTTTATGACTGCATAGAATTAAAATTTTGTTGTGTTTTTTAGCATAATCCAGTAATTCTAAAAGATACGGAATACTAAAATGAATATGACTGTTATCAATATCAAAAGCAAAGACAATTTTTGAATTATTAAAATAACTGTCTTGCTTTTCTGGAAGTTCGCCTCCAAAAGCTCTTCCTCTAATAATTTTAAAATCTGGAGACAGCGCTTTATCCAGTTCATCAGATCTTTCTCCGTAAGGATAAGCAAAAGAAGTTACATTGAAACCTTTCTTTTTCATTGAAACAATCATAGGATCTATTTCTTGTTGCATGTAGGCATCTATTCCGTTTTGCTGCACAAATTTTACGGCATTGTAATGATGATAACCATGGCCCGCAATTTCGTGCCCGTACTTTTGCATTTCAAGAAGCTTTTTAATTTCAGGAGCTCCAATAGAATCGATTCTGCAGACATTAAAAGTGGCTCTCCAATTATACTTTTTCAAAACATTATCGGCTTCGGCCCATTCATCGACATAAGCATCATCAAAAGATAAAATCACACCTGCTTTATATGGTTTTGGTTCCGGTTTTTGCTTTTTGGTATCACAGGAAAAAAAAGTCAAAAACATTAAAAACAACATTGCTCTCATAAAAAATATCTTCATAAAGTGCTTGAATTAAAATGAAACTTCGATTGTGCTTTTATAGAATAGTATTTCTCAAATATAAAACTTTTTGAACTCTTTTACTTACTCTTTTTCAATTATCAAAAACAAATATTACTGCTATTTTTATACTCCAAAATTCTATACTTTTAATTACTTTTATAGTATTATAATTCTTTACTCATCCAATGATTATCAAGAAAAAAACGAATTGGTTCAAAATGCTTTTTGAGTGGAACGGTTCCGTTTTACCACAATTACTTCCAAGACTTCTTTTATTGCTGCTGTTTTCTCTTACAGTAGTTTATTTTAAATCTTTTTTATTAGAGCATAATCTGCATATCAATCCGGCCGCTTTTACTTTATTTGGAATAACACTTGCCATATTTCTTGGTTTTAGAAACAATGTAAGTTATGATCGCTTTTGGGAAGGAAGAAAACTCTGGGGCGCACTTCTCAATGATACCCGTTCCCTTGCTAGACAAAGCATTTCTCTTATTAATGACAAAGAACACGAAACGAAACGTGATGAATTTATCAACCTTCTAATCGCTTTTGTTTACAGCCTAAAACATCAATTGAGACATACCGATTCTGAGGAAGATTTAAAACGTCTTTTGAGAAACGAATTTGCCGAAAGTTTAAAAGAAGTCCGTTATAAACCTATCATCATTTTAAGAGAACTCGGAAATTGGATTAAAAAAGCAAAAGCAGACGGTAAAATTGACAGTGTTACCCAATTGGCTTTTGAAGAAAATCTGAACAAACTTTCGGATATTGTAGGCGGATGCGAGCGAATTGCCAGCACCCCTATTCCTTATACTTATAGTGTATTATTGCACCGCACCGTTTACATTTATTGTTTTATGCTTCCATTTGGATTTGTTGAAACATTAGGCTGGATTACACCATTTATAATTGTATTTATAGCCTACACTTTTGTTGCGCTCGAAGCCATTGCAGATGAATTAGAAGATCCCTTTGGCATGCAACCCAATGACCTTGCTTTAGATACGATGTCTGAAATGATCGAAAATACACTACTAGAATTAAATGGTAAAAAAATTAATCCGGTAAAAACAAATAGTGATTATTATATTACCTAAAATTGCACTATATATATTGAGCAACACTATTCATCCATGAATAAAGTACTATTAGTTGAAGATGATCCGAGAGTGGCTTCTTTTATTTTAAGAGGTTTGGAAGAACATCTTTATCAGGTTAAAACCGTTTCTAAAGGATACGACGCAATTGCTGCGGTTACAGAAAATGATTTTGATATCATTATTCTCGATATCATGCTTCCTGATATTACAGGTTTTGAGGTTTGTGAGATTTTACGAAAAAGAAAAATAATTGTCCCAATCCTTATTCTTAGTGCTCTAGATACGCCTCAAGAAAAAATTAAAGGATTACAGGCTGGAGCCGATGATTATTTGGCTAAACCTTTTTTATTTGAAGAGCTTTTGGCTCGAATCAACGCACAGCTGCGCCGAGCCGAATTTAGTGCGGGAATTTTAGATTTTCAATCTTATGCGGGAATTGAAATCAATATGAAAGAGCAGAGTGCTTCAAGAGATGGGAAAGAATTGAATCTTTCGTCAAGAGAGCTGAAACTTTTAATTTTCTTTATGAAAAACAGAGAAAAAGCACTTTCGAGAATTGCAATTGCTGAGGCGGTCTGGAATCTGGACTTAGACATGAATACCAATACTGTTGATGTCTATATAAACTACTTAAGAAATAAAGTAGACAAGAACTTTTCAGAACCACTGATTCATACTGTAAAAGGAACTGGGTATATGCTAAAAAAGAAGTCCCATGAATCTCAAAAATAAGTTAGCATTAAATTCTACAATATTGTTTGCTTTTATTGTCGGACTTCTTCTGATTGGATCATTTTTGCTTTTTAAAAGCCATCGTAAAGATCTTTATTATGAAAGATTAGAAGACAGCGCCTTAATAACTGCCTTTTTCTATTTTGAAAAAGATGAGATTACTAAAATGGATAGCGTTAGTTATGAAGAAATAGAAACTCAGTATAATAGAATAACGAATCAATCTATCAGAATCTACAACGCAAAAAGCAAAAAAGTATATTTGCATGATGATGTGCCAGTTAAATTAAGTGACCATGAATTAAAAGCTATTTCAAAAGATCGAATATTACATTTCACTATAGATAACCGTCAATTTACAGGGCTTTATTACAAAGACAACCAAGGTGATTTCATTATTGTTGTCTCTGGAATTGATGATGTAGGAAATCAGCAGCTCGAAATGCTGGCAATTGTATTTATAATCTTTTATTTGGTTGGAATTGCGCTTAATTATCTTTTGGGAAGATTTTTGTCCAGGCAGACTTTTAGGCCTTTTGAAGATGTCATTTCAAAAGTAAACACGATTACAACAGAAAACCTGCATTCGAGATTAGAGATGCCAGCTGTTAGTGGAAAAGATGAAATAAAAGAATTGATCACTACTTTTAATTATCTTTTGGAAAGATTAGAAAGTGGTGTGAGCATACAGAAAAATTTCCTTAAAAATGCCTCTCACGAACTCAAAACACCGCTTACTATTATTATAGGTGATATTGAAGTTGCTTTACAGCATAGCAGAACGAACGAACAATATGAGGAAGTACTAAAATCTCTTAGAAAAGATACACTTCATTTAAAATATACTTTAGACGGATTATTGATTCTTTCAGGACTGGAACTTTCAGAACCGCATCAAATGGAAAATATTCGCATTGATGAAATTTTATGGAGTATACTGGAAAAGAAAGCTATAGAATATCCGACAGTTAAAATAGCACTTAATCTGGATGCAATTATAAATAATGAAGATTTATTAACTGTGCATGCCAACAGACACATGATTTTTATTGCACTTTATAATATTATAGACAATGCTATTAAGTTTTCATTTCCCTTACCAGTAAACGTAATTGCATTAGAAGACAATGGAAAACTTCTTTTAAAAATTATAGATCAGGGTTCTGGAATTGACAAGAAAGATATCGAATCTATTTTTGATTTATTTTTTAGAAGTGACCGCACAAGACATATTCAAGGTCAAGGATTAGGGCTTTTTATTACGATGCAGATTTTGAAGCGTCATGACATTACTTTAACCGTAGATTCTGAACTGGAAAAAGGCACTGTTTTTTCTCTACTGTTTCCCTAAATTTCTACATAAATTTTATTGCTTTTTATTCTTCTAAAATTCTATTTTTTAAGTTTGGTAACATTTGCATAATACTCTAATCTATCTCTAATCTACTTTAAATCTAAGTCTAATCCCTTATTTAACGGGCTTTAACACAAACCTGTTGATTTTAAAGGGATATACGTATTTTTCATCCAATAACATCTTGGTTATCTTAATTTAACAAAGAATTGTTTTTTGATTTTTCGTTAACATTAGCCTTAAATCGAATCGAATTAAAGAGATTTTATTTGTCGTGAAATAAAAACTAATAAACAACATGACAAAACTAAGACTCTTTTTTACGGCTTTAATGCTCCTAACTATAGGAAACATTTTTGCCCAAATTACAACCTCTTCTTTATCCGCCAGAGTAAATGATGGTACAAGCCCTCTTACAGGTGCTGAAGTAACATTGACACATTTACCTACAAATGCCGTTTACAAAGCTACAACAGACAAACAAGGACGCTTTAGCTTCGAAAACTTAAATGCAGGCGGGCCTTACGAATTAGAAATTAAAAGTTCTGGAACCAAAGATTATTCTAATGCTCAAATTCATTTAGCTTTAGGAGACAATGATTTACCAACTATTGTAGTTGGAAAAGCTGACAATAATGTTTTGGAAGAAGTAGTTATAACAGGTTCTAAGCCTTCTTCTAAAAATAACGGTACTAATATTAGTGAAAAACAAGTTAACGGACTTCCTTTAATCAACAGAGGAATTCAAGATGTTACCAAACTTGTTCCACAAAGTTCTAATAACTCTTTTGCAGGAACTAATTTTAGATACAATAACGTAACGATTGACGGTTCTATTAATAATGATGCTATTGGTTTCAGCCCATCTTTGGGTGGTCAGTCTGGAACTTCTGGAATGCCAGGAAGCAGTACTCGTTCTAACTCTATCAGTTTAGATGCTATTCAAGATATTCAAGTTTACATTGCCCCTTACGATATTAAATTAGGAAACTTTTTAGGAGGAAGTGTTAATGCTGTAACAAGAAGCGGTACAAACACTGTAACAGGATCTATTTACAGCTACGGAAGAAGTGCAGCAATTACTGGCCCTAACAATGCTGGTGACGGATCAAAAATGCCAAGTGCTTTTGGCGATTACCAAGTTGGTTTTAGAGTAGGACTTCCAATTGTAAAAGACAAATTATTCTTTTTTACCAATATGGAATATGCAGAAAGAACAGATCCAATTTTTTATAATGCAGGACAAACTAATTCAGATGGAAAATTAACTTCATTATTGGATAATGCTACTGCTGAACAGATCTCAAACTTTGTTAAAACAAACTACGGTTTCGATCCAGGAACTTATGGTGCTTACAATAACTTTTCTAAAAGCCAGAAATTCTTCAATAAATTAGATTGGAAAATTAATGACAAACACTCTATTTCATTACGAAACAATACTGTTATTTCTCAAGCAACAAACTTAGAGCGCGACGCGGCAAACTTTAGATTCTCAGGAATGGATTTTACTCAAAAAAACCAAGCGATCAGTACGGTTTTAGAATTAAAAAGCCATTTCAACAGCCAGTGGTCTAACTCATTCATAGCAAGTTATTCTGCAATTAAAGATTATCGTGATCCGAAATCAAGCAATATTATGTTTCCACAAACAGAAATTGGTTATAATGGAGGAACTATTTTCTTAGGGAACGATCGTGAAGCTACTGTTTTCAATATGAAACAAAACACAACTGAAATTACAGATAACCTTACTTACAAAACAGGAAATCATACTTTATTATTTGGTACTCACAACGAATTCTACGATATCAACTACGGATTTGTAAATGCGCTTAACGGAAGAATTTCATATAAATCTCTTGCTGATTTCTATAATAAATTACCAACTCGTGTACGTGGAACTTATCCATTTGACGGTTCTACAAGAGATGAGATTTTCAATAATCCTTATGCACAATTTAATGTAAACCTTTACAGTGCTTATATTCAGGATGAAATTAGAATTGGAAGCAAATTAAAAGTGACTCCAGGTGTGAGAGTAGATTACACTGATATGCCAACTAAACCAAAATTAAGCGCGCAGGTTCAAAACTCTCCAGCTGATCCAAATTATGGAACAACTTATACTTACACGCCTTTAAGCCAAATCAAAAACAATTTCTTTGGTTCAGCTTTAGTTTCTCCAAGAATCGGATTTACGTATAATGTTGACGAAGACAAAACATTAGTTTTAAGAGGTGGATCTGGAGTATTTACAGGTAGAGTTCCTTTTGCATGGTTAGGATATGCTTATTATAATGATGGTGTAGGTTATGGAAGCTACGACAAAAATAACCTAACTGCTGCTCAGGTTGCTGCAGCTGGCGATCCTTTAACTCCAAACGGATTAAATGGATACCACGATGCAACTCCAAAAGTTCAGGCAGATTTAATTGACAATAAATTTAAAATGCCGGCTGTTTTAAGAAACTCTCTAGCAATAGACAAAATCATCAACGGATATAAATTTACTACTGAAGGAATGTACACTAAAGTAATCCGTGATTTAGAATTCCAGCAAGTAAATAAGACAGATAATCCAACTTATTTCTCTTACGACACCAATCATCAGATGCCGATTTATGCTGCTAATATTAATTCAGCTTTTTCAAATGCTTATTTGTTGTCTAATACGAATAAAGGATACCGTTACAGCATCACAGAAATGATTTCTAAAACATACGACTTTGGTTTAAACTTTATGGTAGCTTACACTTACGGAGATTCTAAAGACGTAACTAACGGAATTCGTAACTCTATGGAAAGTAACTTCCAAATGAACCAATCGTTAACTCCAAATGATCCTCAATTGGCAACTTCAAACTTCAACATCAAACACAGAATTGTTTCTAATGTTGGATATGCTGTAAAATTAGCTGACAATAACACTTTCTCTGCTAACGTATATTTTAATGCACAATCTGGAAATCCATTCTCTTGGGGATTTGTAAACTCTACAATTGCAGGAACAGGACAAGCAGCAGGATTAGCTTATATCTTTAAAGATGCGGCAGAAGCAGCTAAATATATTGGTGTAAGCGCAGCAGGAGTTCCTTCAGCTACAGCAGCACAGCAAGTAGCAGATTACGAAGCATTCATTAATGGAAATGATTATTTAAAAAGCAGAAGAGGAACATTCACTCAAAGAAATGGTGATACAACTCCATGGAACATTCAAGCTGACTTAAAATTAATGGACGAAATTAAAGTGACTAAAGTAGGAACTTTCCAAATTTCATTCAGCATGGCAAATATCGGAAACCTTATCAACAAAGATTGGGGAAGAAGCTATTTCGTTCCTAACACTTATAATTCAACAGCAAGTATTGGTTTAACTAAATCTGGAAACTTAGGTGGTGTTGCGACAGGCGATCCAACTTATACCTTCCAAAAACCAACTTCTACACCTTATACAATAGATCAGTTAGCTTCAAGATTCCAAGGACAGCTTGGCTTAAGATACTCGTTCTAAAGATAGTTTGTGTTTATTTTTTGATTATCTCCCAGTTATCCTTTAAATAGCTGGGAGATTTTTCTTTATTCTACTTTCTTTAATCTTTTCTCTATATTCTTTTCTCTTCCATCTTCTTTGCATCCAATAAAACAGCTAATTGAATACAAGGAGAATCAGACCGATTACTCCAAGCATGATTGGTGCCACGTTGAATTACAATATCACCCGCCTGTAATAAAGTTTCCTCCTCCTCTACAATGAGATAAATTTCTCCAGCTAGAATCACAATATAATCTAAAGTATCGGTTTGATGCATTAGCGGATGTGGCTGTCCTTCGGGTGCTACAATTCCTAAATCTTTGTCTGGCGGAATTTGTACGTAACGAAAGTAACTTCCATTTTTGGGCGTATTTGGAAAAGCAGTATTTTCGATTTCCTTTTCATCAAATTTTGCAGGTGTACTATCTGTTGACCAAATATCCGAAATAATCAATCCCGGAAAATGTTCCGAAACATTGGTTACGATTTGGTCTTGTTCTATTATTGATTTTCCATTTCGTAAACCTGTTACGACTCTTCTTGGAATTGTTTTCATATTTTAATTTATTTTTTAAACACATAGAAACATAGTTTTTTTGTGTTCAAAAGGCATTTCATTCATTTAAAATAAACATAGTTGTTGTGTTTATAAATCCTTCGTAAACATGTAACTATGTGTCAAAAACTAGTTTCTTTTGATTACCTCTTTTAATAACAAAAAATCTATGTTTCTATGTGTTTATTAAATTTTAATAAAAACCTAACAGGTTTTAAAAACCTGTTAGGTTAAAAAAAAACTAACTAATCTAACTTAAACCAATCTTTTACTTCATTTGTTATTGAATCTTTTATTTGAGGATTTTCAAATTCATTCGACGCAGGATTATATTCATAATCTTTCTGCCATTTTTTATAATTCGAAGCTACTTTCTCAATCGCATCACAGATATAAAAAAGTTCTTCATTTGTAGTAATCGGATGTAAGGATAAACGAACCCATCCCGGTTTATTAATCTGATTTCGCTGTAATAATTCATTTGTAATTTCTGCCGATTTCTTTTCATTAATGTTGAATAAATAATGAGCATAAGTACTCGCACACGACCAGCCACCGCGAACCTGAATTCCGAAACGGTCATTCAAAAGTCTTACAATCAAATTGTAATGAATATCTTCAATCACAAAAGAAACACAGCCAATTCTTTCTGTTGTCAAATCTCCCAGAATAGATAAACCTTGAATTTTTTGAAGTCTCGAGAAACAAAGATCAAGCAGTTCTTTTTCTCTTTTTTTGATATTCTCAACTCCCATCTGCTCTTTTAATTCTAAAGCCAATGCCGCTCTAATAACTTGCAGAAAACCTGGAGTTCCTCCGTCTTCGCGAACTTCAATCACATCACTGTAACAGTATTTCCCTAACGGATTAGTCCATTTTACATTTCCGCCGCCCGGATTATCTGGAAATTCAGATTGGTATAGTTTTTCATTAAAAACCAAAACACCGCTCGTTCCAGGCCCACCTAAGAATTTATGAGGCGAAAAGAAAATCGCATCTAATTGCTGTTCTGGATCTTTAGGATGCATATCGATTTTGACGTAAGGCGCAGAAGCAGCAAAATCAACAAAACAAAGTCCGCCGTTTTGATGCATGATTTTAGCCAGTTCATGATAAGGTGTAATGATTCCTGTAACATTGGAACAAGCTGTAAACGAACCTATTTTTAGACTTCTGTCTGCATATTTTTTAAGTGCTTCTAAAAGTGCTTTTGGATCAACCAAATTGTTTTCGTCGGGCGGTAAAATTACCACTTCGGCATTGGTTTCATACCACGGAACTTGATTCGAATGATGTTCCATGTGCGTGATGAAAACTACAGGTCTATCTTCTTCATAAGCAGTTCTCAAACCCATAATACGCTGTAATTTTGATAACGCGGCGGTCATTCCAGTTCCAGTTGTTACCAAAACATCAGATGCATTGGCATTTACCGATTTTTTAATAATTTCTCTGGCATGTTGATAAGCATAAGTGGAAGCTTTTCCAGTCTGACTGGAAAAGGAATGTGTATTGGCAATCATTGGTCCCATTTTGTTGAGCATAATATCCTCTATCGGAACATATAATCTTCCGCTGGCAACCCAGTCGGCATAAACTAGATTTTGTTCTCCATAAACCGATTCAAAAGTATGATCGATTCCTACTGTATTTTCTCTAAATTTAGAGAAGTAACACTCTAACTCAATTGGTTCTTTTGTTGTCTCAATAGCATTCATTTCCTTATCATTTTTAATTAAATTTTTATTATTTTATTCTTTGGCTATAACTATGTTAAACACATAGAAACATAGTTTCTAAAACTGCTTAAAGGCATTTCATTTGCATAAATACACATAGTAAACTATGTGTTAGAAACTAGTTTCTTTTTGTTTCCTTTTTAGATAAAAAAATAACTATGTTTCTATGTGTTTAATTTTATAAAGCCAGAAGCGATTTTAACGTAGCCTGTAATTCTTCTCCCTGAAGATTTTTTGCTACAATTATTCCGTTTGAATCCACTAAATAATTGCCTGGAATAGCTCTAATTCCGTATAGTTTTGCCACAGCACTATTCCAGAAAAGCAAATCTGAAACATGCAACCAAGTCAAATTATCATCCTGAATTCCTTTAATCCAGTTTTCTTTCTTTTTGTCTAAAGAAATCCCAACAATGTTGAATCCTTTATCATGAAATTCTTTGTAAGCCTTTACAATATTTGGATTTTCTCTTCGGCAAGGGCCACACCATGAAGCCCAGAAATCAACTAAAGTGTAACCTTTTAAATTTTCATAAAAACGAATTGGCTTTCCATTGGGATCATTGGCTGTAAAATCAGGCGCTTTTTTTCCCACTGCCAAACCGTCTAAAACAAGAGCTAAATCTTTTAATTCTTTAACATAAGTAGTAGATTGAAGGCTTTTATCCAGCAAAACAATATTTTCTCTGATTTTTTCTGGTGATAATCTGTAAGACCAGTTTCTGTACAACACATAAGCCGAAACTATTGATTTAGGATTCTCTGTAATGAATTTGCTGATCTCTACATCTTTCGATTTTTTATAAGTCTCAAATAAATCCTGAGAAACAGAACCTTCTACAACCGAACTACTGTAATATTTCTTCGGATTTAATTTTACTGTAATTGGCCCTTTTTCAAGAAAAACATACAGTGGACTACTTTCTGTGTTTACACTTAACCCATATAATTCGGGCGTTTTTACTTTAGTTTTAAAACTAAAACTGCCATCTTTTACTTTTACCGAATCAATTGTGGTAAACATTTTATTGTGGAATTTTTGCAGATAAACATATTGCGCCACAGTATCGACAACAGTTCCTTTTAATTGTAAATTACTTTCTTGCGCCTGAGTTTGATGAGCTCCAAAAAACAGAGTGAAACCTAGAATTATTTTTTTCATTTTATTTTGATTTTAGTTTAAGATTGGACAAAAGAATTCCTGAGACCTATTTTAAAATGGTCTTTAGAAAATGTTATTTTAAAAATATTAGGGGAATTTTACTTGCTGCGCATTCGAAAAAAGGCAAGACTATTTTGTTCGAACATTACGTTCAAAAGTTCGTAACCAGCGTATAAAGTTGAATCTGTTTTCATTTTAAAAAATAAAAAGTTTTACAAAGATGATCTTATTCAGATTTTGAGGAAATCTTTTCTTATCTGTCTCGCAAAGCGGGAAGGATTTAGCACCTTATTCGGCAACAGGTTGCTAAGACGTCAATGGGCCTATTCCCTCGGTCTTTCTGGATAAGTATCATTCAGAACTTTTCTGTGATACAAATATATATATTAATTCTATCAAATTAGTAGTATTTAATAATATTTTTTCAAAAACCTTTTAAAAATTATTTAACCACAATAAAAACAATACTTTAGAAACTAAATTTTTATAGCATAAAAAAACTCATTCCGTTTTTTGAAATGAGTTTTGAGCATGTCTTGGCAATAAATATTATTTGTTTTTTCTTTTTTTCGCACTTTCTGTCTGCAGTTTTATACTGTCTTTCTGTATTCCTTTTGAAGGCGTATAAGTAGAGCCATCAGTCACACTTTCTCCTGGCCCTGTTCCTGTGCCCGTTGTACTTTCAACTCCTTCTTTTTCCATATTTGTAATTTGAATACTTTTTGCTGCAGGTGAAGTCCCGCCAGAACTAGTCCCAGTAACTTCTGCTGTGTCTTTTGTCTTTTGCACCGTATCAACAGGTGTTGCATTTGTGTCTATTTTATCACTGTAGCCATCATTTTTTTTACAAGAAGAAAATAATCCGACCATAATTACCAAAAAAAAGGCTTTCCATTTCAATAAAGCTTTCATAATAAATGTTTTAAATATTTATAAATGCTAAGTAACTACTTATAAAACGGCTTATTTTACAGTATTTCTGATAAATTTTATATAACAGCAATAGATGTATAATGGAATAGAATGAACCTTTACGAGCTTTTCAATTTCATTTCGCAGGAATGTTTCATTGGTAACAAAAAAAGCCCGTAAATCGAAATTTACAGGCTTTTCTAACTAATAAAGTGATTTAAAATGTAACTAATTTCACTCCTAAAGTAAACCATCTCGAAGGCAGAGGCACCGCTCCTACTTCATAATAAGTCGCGTTGAATATATTCTGCGCATCTAAAAAGATGGTGAATTTATTGATCGACTGACTTACTCTAAAATCATTTACCCAATAAGATGGCCCAGTGATCCTTTCGTTAAAACGAGTTGCAAACAAAACAGAGAAATTCTTAAACTGATAATCTATCGTATTAGTGATTTGATGTTTTAAAGATGAAATAAGATATTTTGAGTAGATTTCTGTACGGGAACTTTTAAACTCAGAATCCAAATAAGTGTAGGCTAAAAGAATATTCAATCTAGAATCTTTAGAAAAATCAAATCGGTAAGTCCCACGTAAATTGATTCCGTTTGTGTTTAAATCTCCAGTGTTCTGACTTTGCCATGGCTGGGTCGTTAGATTACGCATCCAGTCGATATAATTGTCAATTTTTCTGTAGAAATAATTCGCATTAAAACTCAAGGCTTTTTTGTTGTATTTGAAACCAATTTCACTTTGAAAAGCATTTTCTGAATCTAAATCAGTATTTCCAATATTTCCAGTTTGTTTCAAATATAAATCTGTAAAAGATGGAATTCTCTGACTTGTACCGACATTACCAATAATTTTAAAAGCATCAGTAATCGCATAACTTGCATCAATCCCTGGATAAATCTGCCATTTGTAATCTGAATTGTAATTTAAATAAGTTCCAATGTTTACATCAAATTTCTCCGTAAAACTCGTTCTGTATTCAGCATAAACGCCTACGTTTTCGCGATCGTGATCTCCAATATTGGAAGAATGAATGTTTTCATTTCTAAATTCTGCCCCAAAACCAATTTCTCCTTTAGACAATTTAACTGTAGAGTTTAATTCTCCTGCAATCGAATTGGTATAATGCTGGCTTCTTCCAACAGCTAAATTTGAGTTTCCTAAATAACGATAATCATCATAGTTATAACGATAGGTTACTCTTGGCATAATTTTCCAGTTTTCTGTAATAGCATGTTTCGATTGAATGTTGGCAAAAGTAGTCTGTACAATTTCAGTAGAATTGATATCACCCGGTGCTGCATAGAATCCGTTAGCACCAAAACCATTATTGATGTAACCCGCAGATCCTAAAATTTCATTAGAATCATTGATTTGTACATTTCCCTGATAGAAAATTTTATTGTTTTCGAATGCCGTGTTATAGCGGTAACCGTTGCTTTTATCGTGCGAAGCAAAAATCAAATGCTGTTGTTTTTCTTTACCCAAAACGGCTCCGGCTTGAACTCCTGTTCCGTAAAAAGTATCTCCGGTATCTCGAGTATCTTTTTCAAAATTTGAACCTGCATAAGTACTTACCAAAAATCCAGAATCAGTTGGTTTTTTAGTAATAATATTAATTGCTCCAGTTAAACTGTTGATTCCGTAAATTCTTGCAGCCGGTCCGCGAACTACCTCAATTCTTTCAATAACTTCAACCGGAAGAGGAAGATTCAGCATATTGTGAGCCGTTTGAGAGTCGATTACTTTAGCTCCGTTCAGCAAAACTACAGTCTGCTCAAAACTTCCGCCGTCAACGCTAATGTCAGCCTGAGTTCCAAATGGGCCTCTTTGTCTAATATCAACTCCATTGGCATATTGTAATACTTCCTGAAGTGTTCTCCCCGGAAGTTTCTTTATAGTTTCACTGCTAATTACATATACATTTCTATTTTGTTTAGAAATAGGCGTATTAAAACGGTTTTCATTAATGATTACCTCGTTCATTTCATTGATGGAATCCTTTTTGGTCTGCGCATAAATGTTAGAACAAATTACTGCCAAAGCAGCAAAGTAGATTTTTTTCATTTGGTCAATTTTTTTTGGCAAAAGTAGTATCTTGCCGTACTAATCAAGTATGCCAGTTTTATAATTATGAGTAGTCCGGTTGAAATTCCTTTTAAAAGCTTTATTCAGCTTAAGCCTGAAGAAAATACTGCCCTTTATCTTCAGATTGTTTTTGAGTTTATAAAAGCGATTCAGACTGGTTTTCTGCCTGAAGGAACAAAGCTTCCCGGAACGCGTATTCTCTGCAAAGTTCTGGAAGTAAACCGAAATACATTGATTAAAGCCTTTCAGGATTTAGAATCGCAGGGATGGATTGAAACGCTTCCCAATAAAGGAACTTTTATCTTATCGCAGCAAAAAAACAAAGCTGAATTTACGACTTTAAAAGAACAAAATCCATCACAATTTGATATAGGATTTCCTTTTCAGCGTTCTACGATTTTGGAAAATCCGATAGAAATCAGTAATCTTCCCTATCAATTTAATGATGGAATGCCCGATTTAAGATTGGTGCAAACTGATGTTTTGGCGCGATTATATGTTTCAAAATTAAAAAGACATAAAACCACCAAAACCTACGAGCAGATTCAGCTTCGTTCGCATTCTAATTTTAAAACGCAGTTTTCGAATTATCTGAATCTTACCAGAGGAATCCGTATTTCTACTTCCAATCTTTTGACCACAAGCAGTCATGAAATTGGATTATATTTGGTTACAAAAGTCTTAATAAATCCAGGAGATAGAGTAGTCGTAGCTTCTCCAGGATATTATATGTCCAATATGACCTTGACCAATACAGGAGCACAGATTATTTCTATTCCCGTAAATGAAGATGGAATTGATACTAAACGTTTGAAGGAAATATGTGAAAAATCTCAAATTCGACTGTTATATCTTACTTCCAATTATCATTATCCAACCACAATTTTGCTCAGCGCTAAAAAGAGAATTGAAGTGCTGGAATTAGCCAACCAATACGGATTTGTTATTCTGGAAGACGATTATGATTTTGATTTTCATTACGATAATAATCCTGTTCTGCCTTTAGCTGCTTTCGATTCTAATCAGCGTGTCGTTTATATTGGTTCTTTTGGAAAATCACTACCATCTGGATTCAGCTACGGATTTGTAGCCGCTCCGGCTGAGTTTATTAAAGAATTGGAAAAACATCAAAACATTCTAGAACCTAGTATTGATGTCATGAAAGAACAGGTTTTAACAGAATGGATTTCTGAAGGTGAAGCACATCGGCTTTCGAAAAAAAATAAAAAAATCTACAAAGAGCGAAGAGATTGTTTCGTTTCATTGCTGAACGAAAATTTAAAAGGTAAAATTAAATTTAAAGTTCCACCGAGAGGATTAGCGATTTGGGTGGAATGGCTGGATGATTTTAATTTGATTAAATTTCAAAAGGAATGTGCTGCAAATAAGCTGTTTTTGCCCAAAACCATTTTATATCAGACAAAAGATTTAAGAGCTACTCGTTTAGGATTTGGTCATTTAGAAAAAGAAGAAATGGAAAAAGCAATTTCTCTTTTGAGCAAGAGTCTAGAAAGTATTCTTTCGACAGATTAAAAAAAAGCATCAAAATCCCCTGTCAGAAGGACTTTGATACTTTTGGTTAAATAGTTATATTTTATTTCGTTTTCCCTGATTTTCCCGACTTTGATTCTTTAGAATCGGCAAGATTATAAGTTACTTTTTCGATTTTACCTGTAAATTCAAAAGGAAGTTTATAGTTAAAATCAACAGGAGAACCAACATCCATTCCGACATCTAAGCCTTCATTTAATGAAATCTGGATCGGAATTGTTCTATCCAAATGTTCTTCTGCCACTTTTTTTCCGTTGACAGACATCGTTACAGTGGCACCTTTTCCTAATTCTTTTTCTTTTCCTTCATATTTAAAATCAACAACCAATTTTACTTTTCCTTTTGGCAGGACATCTTTTCCTGTAATAGTCGGACGCTCTAAAGCTAAGTTGTTATAAACAAAACTTGGCTTTCCGTTTTGCACATATAAACCATAACCGCCTACTAAACCACCATGTGTAACAATCATCCCTTCTGCTCCATTTTCAGGAATATTTAGATCTGCCGTAACAGACCATGATTTATTTAAAATACGAGGAGAAGCTTCATTTGGCAATCCAACTTGTCCAGGATAATAAGTAAAAGTATTAGTATCTCCGCCAAGTGTTGGTCTTCCCATTAATTCACCATTAAGTCTTTCCACCGCGCGCCAGTCTAGCGGGAGCACATTGTATTTAGAAGCTTCGACCCACCACAAATCTTGCATTTCTCTTAATTTCGTAGGATTACTTGCCGCTACATCATTGGACTGCGTAAAATCTTCATCAACTTTATACAACTCCCATTTTTGTTTATCTGGATCAAACGTACCACGATTTGGATTCCAAGGAGCAAATGACAACGCCGATGCCATCCAGCCATTATAATAAATTCCTCTGTTAACCCCCAATTCAAAATATTGCGTAGTGTGTTTTTCTTTGGCTTTAGCATCGTTAAATGTATAAGCAAAACTTACTCCTTCAATAGGTTTTTGGGTAATTCCGTTTATCGTTTCTGGAGGCGTAATTCCAATAATTTCATACAGTGTTGGCACAATATCTATGGTATGTGTAAACTGGCTTCTTAAACTGCCTTTATCTTTAATTTTTGAAGGCCATGAAATAATCATCGGATTTCGTGTTCCTCCAAAATGACTTGCGACTTGTTTTGTCCATTGGAAAGGTGCACACATAGCCCATGCCCATTCGGCTGTAAAATGGTTAAAATGTTTCGGTCCTCCCAATTCATCAATCGCCTTAATATTATCCTGCCATTTTTCTGAAATTCCATTAAAAAATAGATTTTCGTTTACAGATCCTTCAATACCGCCTTCTGCACTTGCACCATTATCCCCGGCTATGTAAATAATTATAGTATTATCTGCATCGGGTAGTTGTTTTACAGCCTCCACTACTCTTCCCATTTCATAATCACAGTGAGAAGCATATCCCGCAAATACCTCCATCATTTTAGCATACAATCTTTTCTGATCTGCATTAAGCGAATTCCAAGCTGGAAGGCTTTCTGGTCTTGCAGTTAATTTGGCATTGGCAGGAATAACGCCTAATTTCTTTTGTCTTTCAAATGTTTGTTCTCTGTAGGCATCCCAGCCCATATCAAATTTTCCTTTGTATTTATCAATCCATTCCTGTGGTGCATGATGAGGAGAATGCGCTGCGCCGGGAGCTAAATACAAGAAATAAGGTTTGTCAGGCGCTATCGATTTTACTTTTCTAACCCAAGAAATAGCATGGTCTGCAAGATCAACTGTCATATGATAATTGGGATCTTTTGAAGCAGGAACTAGATTTCTGTTTTCATACAATACAGGATTCCAATGGTTCATATCACCAGCATTAAATCCGTAAAAATATTCAAACCCCAGTCCGTTTGCCCAGCGGTCAAAAGGTCCGGCATCACTTGTTTCCCATGGAGGCGTATTATGATTTTTACCAATCCAGGCTGTCATATAACCATTTTGTTTCAGCACTTCTCCAATCGTTCCACAGCTTCTTGGAAGCACGCAAGTGTAACCATCGTAGCCAGTTGCAGTTTCAGAAATAACACCAAAAGTAGCAGAATGATGATTTCTCCCCGTTATTAAAGCCGAACGAGTTGGACTGCAAAGCGCCGTTGTATGAAATTTATTGTAACGGATTCCTTCTGCTGCCAATCGATCCATTGTTGGTGAAGGAACGCCTCCGCCAAAAGTACTGAACTGGCCAAATCCTGAATCGTCCAATAAAATCAGAACAACATTCGGAGCCCCTTTTGGCGCTTTTATTGGCTGCGGAAACTGTGGCGGATCTGAATCTAAATAAGTTCTTCCTATGTAACCCGGAAAATGAAAATCAGGCTGAGGCAGGACTTTTGGAGTTCCTAATTTACTGTTCTCTTGGCTCAATCCTGTCTGGAGGCAAAAAATGACAAACATGAACCAAACTCTGTTTTGTATAAAAACCAAAACAGCTTTAAAAGTGATATTTCTTTTCATAGTCTGTTGCTTTTATTTATATGGCAGACTAAATTACAACTTACTATAAATCAAAATCTTGTGAAGATGTTTCATTTTACAAAATGAAACCAGTTTTTACTCCTAAAACAATGAAAATTATATAAACACAAATTATAATGATATAACGAAAAATATTATTTTAAAATTAACTTTGAATAAAGTTATGATCTAAATAAGGATTTTATGGATATTTATGTGATTATAGAACTACTTTTAATTTCAATTGGCGCGACATCTGCCATGACTTGGTTTAGTTATGCAATGTCAGGGAGCTTTAGAGAATTGTACAAAGAACCAGTCCTTTTAAGCTTTGCTTTAGAAAGAACACATGTTAGTCATTCACAACGTTTTGAAGAAACCTGGGGATGGCTGATGCATTATGTTATTGGATTCCTATTTGTAATGGGATACCACATTATATGGGTAGAGAATATTTTGCCTCTTACGCTGTTAAGTACTCTTATACTAGGAGTTACAAGCGGTGCAATTGGTATATTCAGCTGGATATTTATATTTAAAATAACCAGATATCGAGCCCCAATTGATTTTAATGGTTGTTATATTCAGCTGTTCTTTGCCCATATTTTTTTCGCTCTTGTAGTAGCTTCCTTTAATTCTATTTCGCAGATTCTTTCAATTGTTGTAAATAATACTATTATTTTGTAAAAACCACTATAAAAAATTACAATATCAATGTCCTTTCCAGACAAAAAAGAGGGCTGTTTCTTTTTGAAACAGCCCTCTTTTTTTATTTAAATATTCTAAAAATTACCAGCCTTTTACCGCTCCGCCTTTAAATTCTTGTTCAGCAGCTTTCTCTACTTCTGGAGATTGAAAAGCCTGTAAAAACTGTTTTACCTTTTCATCATTTTTATTGTCTTCACGACTTACAACCAAATTCACATAAGGAGATTCTTTATCTTCAACGAATAAAGCATCGCGAGAAGGAACCAATCCCGCTGCAGAAGCAAAAGTATTATTGATAATTGCAATAGAAACATTTTCATCATCCAAAGCTCTAGGCAATTGAGGCGCTTCTAATTCTAAAATTTTTAAATTCTTAGGATTACTAACAATATCGGTTACTTTTGGAAGCAATCCAACACCATCTTTCAATTTCAATAAACCATTTTTCTGTAAAAGCAGTAAAGAACGTCCGCCGTTTGTTGGATCATTCGGAATAATGATGGTACTTTCGTTTTTCAGTTCAGAAAGATTTTTGATTTTTTTAGAATAAGCTGCAATCGGATATACAAATGTTTTTCCGATAATAGCCAGTTTGTAACCACGTTGCTTCGATTGTTCATCCATGTATGGTTTGTGCTGAAAAGCATTAGCATCAATATCTCCCTGACTCAAAGCTTCATTTGGAATCACATAATCGTTGAAAGAAACCAATTCTACTTCTAAACCAAATTTTTCTTTCGCTACTTTTTTTGCAGCTTCAGCGACTTTTAATTCTGGACCAGAAGCCACTCCTACTTTTATAAAATGCGGATCATTGTTTTTACTTTTTCCACAGTTTGACAACACAAGAGCCAAAGCCAAAACTCCAGCAGTTTTCCAAATATTTAATTTCATAATTGTTATTTTTTAATTCTAAATTTTTAATTGATTATCGGTGGTCAAATCGTTTTGACAATCGGTCTCCCACAAACTGAATCAGGAATACTAAAAGCACTAATAAAGCCAATACCGAGTTCATCGTCACGGCATCATAACCAATATATCCATATTGATATCCTACTTGTCCAAGTCCGCCCGCTCCAACTGCTCCACCCATTGCAGAATAACCTACAAGAGTAATTAAAGTAATCGATGCTGCATTGATTAACGAAGGCAGTGCTTCTGGCAATAATACTTTATATACAATTTGAAAAGGTGTTGCTCCTAAAGCTCTTGCTGCTTCTATTAATCCTGATGGAAGACCTAACAAACTATTTTCGACCAAACGAGCAATAAATGGCGCTGCACCAATACTCAACGGAACTAAAGCGGCACTTACTCCAATTGAAGTTCCTACAATGGCACGGGTAAATGGAATCATCCAGACAATTAAAATAATGAATGGAATTGAACGAAAAACATTTACCAAAACCGATAAAGTCCTATTCAAAAAAGGCTGTTCTAAAATTTGATTTTTTCGGGTAAGGAATAATAAAATCCCTGTTGGAAGACCAATTAAAAAACCAAAAAAGCCCGATACAAAAGTCATTACAATGGTTTCCCATGTTCCTTTTAACAATAAATCTATAAGAGAATCAGACATAACCTAAAATTTCTGTTTTTATGTGTTTTGAATTAAAATAGTGAATTGCAGCATCGTAGTTTTCGCGTTTTCCTGATAACTCGATCAGCATCACACCAAAATTCACTTCGCCTGCCTGATCCATTTGTGCACTTACGATTTTGAAATCGGTATCGAAAAGTCTTGATACTTCTGAAATTACGGGTTCGTTAACTGATTTTCCCGTCATTTCCAGTTTCAATAACGGATTAAGGTTTCCGTTATCTTCTTTCTGTAATTTTTCCTGATAAACAGACGGAATTTCAATATGAAGTGAAGATGAAATAAATTCTCTAGTCAATTCATGTTTTGGATCTGCAAAGATTTCGCCCACACTTCCCTGCTCAATTAATTTTCCATGACTGATAACGGCCACTTCATCACAAATTGATTTTACCACTTCCATTTGGTGCGTAATCAACAAAATGGTAATATTAAGTCGTTTGTTAATGTCTTTCAGTAAATTCAAAATCGATCTTGTGGTTGCAGGATCTAGCGCACTTGTCGCTTCATCGCACAAAAGCACTTTTGGATTATTGGCTAAAGTTCTGGCAATTGCAACACGTTGTTTTTGTCCACCAGAAAGACTAGCTGGATAGTCATTTGCTTTTTCTGCCAAACCAACCAATTGAAGCAATTCTAAAACTCTAGTTTTAATTTCGGATTTTGAAGTCCCTGCTAATTCTAATGGAAATGCCACATTTTCGAAAACCGTTCTAGAAGAAAGCAGATTAAAATGCTGAAAAATCATTCCGATTTGCCTTCTTTCAATTGCCAATTCGGAATTTGATAATTGCATTAAAGCTTTTCCATCTACAATAATTTCGCCCGATGTAGGTCTTTCCAATAAATTCACACAGCGAATTAAAGTACTTTTTCCAGCACCTGAAGTCCCAATCACACCAAAAATTTTCCCTGCTGGAACGCTGAGTGAAACATCAGATAAAGCAGCAACAATTCGGTCTTTTTGATGAAACGTTTTGGTTACATTTTTTAATTCAATCATTAATTAAGATTTAAAAAACAAAAAAGCCTTTCAACTATTTATGAAAGGCTTTTTCAAATAAATTATATCATTTTATATATAAGCCAGATCACTAAATTCCATAGCAATGTTACAGCACATCATACTGCTGCTATAATAATTCTTCATATTCTGGTTGTTATTTCTCATTGGTGCTGCAAATTTAAACAGTAATTTTCAATTTTAAAGCAAAAATCTTCAAAACTTTTATTTCCCTATCAAAATTATAGACTACTGAAATAATTGATTACCAAAATAAAAAGCTTCAGATTTCTCCGAAGCTTTTTATTTTTTATTTTATTTCAGTTAATTATTCTGTTCTGCAATTGTAGATTTATTCAGTTTTACAATTCGAATTTTCTTATTGGTATTATCCGATAGGAATAGCAAATTATTAAGCTGCGCTGTACCCACAATAGTTCCAAATGGATTTTGGCCTAAAATATCAGAAACATTTACAACCGCTTTATAATTCTGTTTAATAAATTCATCTTTTGGATACAATTTTAAATAAGAAATATTCCCAACAATTTCTGAAGTCACAGCCCATTCAGAACTGAAATTCACTGCAATTGGTTTTATATCTAAAAATTGTGTTTTCTCAGGCTCAATTGGCGTTGTCAATGATTTTGCCGCATTGGCTTTAATATTGGCAATATTGTAATACAAATAGCTTTTTGCATCTCTTCCCGCTACAACCAAATTGCCGTTATAAACATCCATTGAATATACTTCTGTATAACCATTCAATGTGTTTAATTTCGCAATGGGCTCTAAATTCCAATTGCTTGTTTCTGTAATTTGAGAAGTTTCAAAAACTTTAATTGACTTCTCTTTTTCTTTTACAAACACCAATCCGTCTTTTACGGCAACACCAAAAACGTGCACAAAAGTCTGCCACCATTGGCCGTTTCCAACCGTACTGATTCCGATGTTTGTGGTTTCATCAAAAACAAATAATCTCGATTCTGTACTTCCAACATAAATTCTTCCATTGTCAACAGCAACCGAAGTCAGACTTGTTAACGGAATTGTAGTAGAACCTTTTACATATTCTTTAATCGTTTTAAGATGAGCAAAAGTAACGGCATTAAAAACTTCCAATACATTTCCATTTATCACATACAATTTCTCTTTTGAAATGGCTATTCCTTTGGGATCAAATGCTTCCGTACTTCCCGGAATATTTTGTGCTGTCAAAGTCGCTTCCTCGGTTGGATAATAATAAGTATAATCTTTTGAAGTTATATCATCTTTACTGCAATTGGTAAAAAAGCAAAGTACAAGAATTAGGGGCAAAATATGTTTCATCACTTTTTTATATTTTAATTCCATTTTCCTTCGCCTTTATATTTCAGCAAAAATGGATTTTTCGGATTAATGGTAAATACTGGTTTTTTATAAGTTCCTTTTACATAATTGGTTTTGGCATACGTTTTTAAAACTTCTGGATCTGTAAAAGGAAGATCATTTAGGTAAATCAGATATTTATAAAAATGAGTCAGCATTTCCTGTTGTCCACCTCCTTCTCCGCTGTTAGCCAAATTACTGCTGTGATTGAAACCAATATGATGCGAATATTCATGTGACCAAACTGACATTTCACCAACCCAGTGTCCCGTTACATAACCTGATTCCCACTGCGACGCCAGATTTCCTCCACCCCAGGCAGAATCTCCTCCAACCATTGCCATCCAAACGGTTCTCTTATCCAGATAATTCCAATATATTTTTTCGATTTCTGCTTTTGATAGATAATCGTAAACTCCATTGACATCATCAGCATTTCCATGCCAGTTCAATGCTCCGTTTACCGCTGTACCAGCCAATGCAGCCTGTTCTTCTTTGAATTTATCAAAATTGGTAAAAGTGCTATAATACATTGGATGACTTAAGGCATACGAATAATTGATAATCATCGTAATTGCTTCTTTTGCCAAAGCGGGATTCATTGGCAGAAATTTACCCAGTTCATTAATATGATAACCATCGTGAAACTGAACTAAATGTGTCGATTTTATTTTTTTGAATTTTTGAAATAAAGGATCATCAGATTCTACAGAGAATTGAATAGCTCCAGACGAAAATCCTTCAATTTTATCGATTGTTACTGTATTTCCTGTTTCTAACAAATAATCGTTTTTCTTTTCTGTTAGAGGAAGTTTATGAAACGAACGATGAAATGCTGGTACTTTGGAAAAACTGTAAATCAGAAAACGTTTATCATAATTGGGTAACTTGGCATAAACTTTCACATCCGAAAGTCCAACAGGCGAATAAAGTGAAACTTGAACTGAATCTTTTCCTTTCTGAATAACCTGAAGCGGTTCGTTTACTCTAAACCATCGATCTGTTTTATCGTACATTTTCGCAGGATCTTCATTGTCTTCGAACATTGTCATCGGATGATTTTCGGTAGGTAAAGCAGTGGCATCTATACTTGGCAGGTAATTGGGTTGGTACGAATTTCCGTCGTCACTGCAACCAAAAATTATACTTGACAGAATAGCAAGTACAAAGAAGCGGGTATTTCTTCTCATTTTAAGTAGGTAGGTTTGGGGTTAAATATTACGTACAAAACTATCAATATGCTTTTTAAAAACAAGCCTATTGAAAGAAAAGTATGAAATTAAAATATACAAAAAGTAAATTTTCCCCACACAATGATACTTAAAGATCAGATTTAAAAGACTCTGCTTTGTTTTAGGATGTTAAATCTAAAGTTTCAATTTGAGATAAATCAGGATTAAATTTTACAAAAGCGGCAGGAAAACCAGCTTTAATTTTTCCCACTTTATCCTGCATTCCAATTGCAGCCGCTACTCTTGTAGTGGCCATTTTTATAGCTTCATCTACAGAAACATTCAGATGATTGTAAGCATTCTGGACCGCTTCTGTCATCGATATGGTAGCTCCAGCGAGATTACCTTCATCATTTCTATAAAAACCATTTTCTAAATGAGCATCAAAATTATCCCATTTAAATTTTTCAACCTTTCGACCTAAAAAAGTAGCATCGCTGATTAGAAAAAATTTATCTTGTTTTAATTTGTAGGCAATTTTTGCCGCAGCGTAATCACAATGTGCACCGTCAAGAATAACTGGCGCATAAACTGCTTCGTTTTCTAAAACAGCTCCAACCAGACCTGGTTCACGATGCCCAAACTGTGTCATAGCATTAAACAAATGTGTTACCAAATTAATTCCTTTTGCAAAATAAGGTTGTGCTTCTTTATGAGTAATAGTAGTATGTCCAATCGAAATGGTAATACCGCTTTCAATAAGTTTATTTAATTGTTCTTCTGTAAAACATTCTGGAGCGATTGTAATGACTTTGATGACATCTTTTCCTTTTTCGATAATCTCTTCCAATTCTTCATCAGTCGGTTTTCGCACTTGGTCAATACTGTGTGCACCACGTCGTAACGGATTTAAAAATGGTCCTTCTAAATGCATTCCAATTACTCCGTTATCATGTTTTTTCATGTAAGCTCGAACGGCTTCAATTCCTTCTAAAATGGTTTCTTTTGAAGAAGATATCAAACAAGGTAAAACATGTGTTGTACCGTATTTCAGACTGGCATCATAAATGTCTTGAATCGTTTCTTCGTTTGGAGTCTGGCTGAAATAAAGTTTTTCTCCGCCATTAATCTGAATATCAATAAATCCTGCCGAAAGATGATTTCCGCCCAAATCAATTTTTTCAATATCGCTTGGAATTTCCTTTTGCACTGAAATAATTTTTCCGTTTTCTACAATTACAACTCCGTTTTCAATTATTTCGTCGCCTGTATGTACAACAGCATTTACAATTGCTTGCTTCATGTTTTTTAATCTTTCTTTATAGGATGATTTATATTTCCAAATTTAAGATGGAAGATTGAATTAATTTATGTTCAAAGCAAAATAATTACTTTTTACATAATCTTACCTCTTTGGTGTTTGAAAAAAAATCGAAAGAAAAATTAATCTGCCCCGCCATCAACACTATCAAAGGTTTCGCGTTCTTTTGGTTTAACACTGTATTTAAGAGAAAACATTGGGCCATAATACACATCAAATTGAGTTCCGTTGGTACGTAATTGCATCTGCCCGATTACACCTGCAAGGAAATGAAGATTTGGTGTAATTCCTGCACTGTAATAAACCGACAATCTGAAAATATCGAAATGCTCATCGGCATAATCTTTAGAAGCAAATTTCAGCATCAATTCCGTGTAATAGCCAATATTGGGTGCTAAAAAAATAGGTTTCTCTTTGTTTTGTCTCAAAAAATGATTGACACCAAAACGCGCTCTTAATCTCGGTATCGTTTGATGATTTCCGTTTCGGTCATCAAAAAATTTGGTTTCAAAACGTACCTGTTCAAAAATAGATCCTTTAGGCATGTTTTGAGAAAGTGTTCCCATTATGATCAATCGGTTTTCTAAAGTTTTATAATTTCCTGCTTCTTCAACTGCATATTTCTGATTGTGTGCATATCCGAGCCATAATTTTAAATCTTTAAAACCCGAATACATCAGCCAAGGTCTAATTACTTTTCGCTGTGTGTATTCAAACGGATTGTCGTTTGTGTAAGCTCCTTGTGTAACTAACTGCACATCGACTTGACCGCTGAGATGCCATTTTTCGATTAATGGAAAAGCTACATCTACTTCTTCAATAGAAGCTGGAATAAATCCCATTGAGTATGGAGCATCCTGCGCTTTTAAAAGCGGAGATATCAATATGAATCCAAACAAAATCACACTTCGCTTAAATAAATGCATGGCATTCCTTATTTAAATTATTGATTACAAACAGAAAACGCATCAAATTTAAAGAAAGAAGCAGAAAACTATTTAAAAAAGCGGTTTCATATTATAAAATGAAACCATCTTTAAACTGTATTCCATAAAAAACAAGATTTCTTAAAAAAGAGCTCTCCTTTGCTAGCTCAGGAGAAGCGAAATATTTATAGAATAATTTACCTCGCTGGAGTTATGCAGATAATTTATTGGTCTCAAAAATAGTTTAAAACTATGCATTTAGTGCATTTCGCTTTCAGCTTCTAAAAAACTTTATAACCACAAATTGCACAAATTTTCACAAATTAATTTGCGAGAATTTGTGCAATTTGCGGTTTAATTTCAACATCGTAAACTTTCAGTCGATAGTGGTTTAGTTGTAAATATTTACACCTAATGAAAGAGGCTGTCCTTTTGAGACAGCCTCTTTAAAAAAAAATAAACTCTGAAAATTAATAGTATGCAGACTGGTACGAACTGCATATCATTTATAATTAATCTGGATTTGCCAGGATTTTATACAATTCGGCATTCGAAATATAGAACTGATTCTCTAAACTAATCTGAGATAACTTAGCGCTTACCAAATTATTTTCTCTTGAATTGATTAAGAAAATCGAACTTTCTCCAAATGAGAATAGTTTTTCTTCTGAGTTTAACATCGTCATATAATCCGTCACCAAATTATCAATTACGATTTTTTGTCTTCGTAAAGAAGCAATTTCGGTCTGCTGTGCTTTGATTTTATTTTTAAGTTCTAAACGCTGCTGACCAATATCAAACTGTAAATCCTGAATCTTTAATTTTGCCATTTTTAAGTTTCCTCTTTCTTTTCTTAAGAAAATTGGAAAGCTGAAATCGATATTGAATTTATAATCATCGGCATTAAATGTATTCCAATAATTCGGTTCAGAAATATAATTATAACCTACGTTTACTTTTGGCAAAAGCGAGTTGGCTTTCAACTGTCGGTTTACTTCCAAAATATCCATTTTGGTTTCCAAAGACTGTATTTTAGGATGTGAATCCAAAGATTCCACATCGACCATCATGGCATCCGTTCTTAACGTTTCTTCGATTGTCTGAATTAAATTCTGCTCTGGTTTTACCACATCGCCTAATTCAACTGGAACATTTTCGATCCATAAAAAATTAGACAATTTCAGTTTTGCTTTCGCTAATTTCAAATTTCCGTTCTCCACATTTAATTCTCTGTTTCTAACGGTAATTTTAGCTTCAACGCTGTCAATTGCAGCACCATCACCCGCATCAATAAGTTTTTTAACGCCTTGAAAACGAGTACTGGCAAAACCTAAATAATTTCTATACAATTCAGCTTCATTATAACTTCTTCTCCACTCAAAATACGCTTCGCTTGCCTGATACAAAACTTCGATAGCTCTTAGTTTTCGCTGTGCGTCACTTAATTTTATGTTCAGTTTTCCTTCTCTTACATCAGCCATACGCTGATTGATAAACATTCCCTGACCTAAAGCAACAGTAATTCCAAGCGAAGCTAAACCAGCTTCTGGCGTACGATTCTGCGGATTGTAATATTGTCCGTCTGTATCATCAAAACCTGCTTTGATCTCTACTCCGTACCAAGTTGGAATTTTGAAACTGCTGTTTAATAACGAATAATATTCTGTTCCTTTAAATTCTTTCTTATTGTAATCTACTTCAATTTTTGGATCAAATCCGCCTCGCGCTGCCATTAATTTAGCCTGCGCATTGGTCACTTCAAGATTGGCTTGTTTTACCAGCGGATGGTATTTTTTGACATATCCCAAAAACTCGCTGAAAGTAAGTTCTTCTTGATTAAAGTTCTGACTTTGAAGCGAAGAAAAACTGAGCAACAATAAGAAAGAAAACAATTTTACAAGATTTCTCATTTTACTTTTTCTCCTTTCCTTTTGCTTCTTTTTCTCCTGAATTATAATAATTTGGCGGGAAACCATTTAAGTTTCGCCAAATCTCATACCATACCGAAACGGTTTCCAGCAATGCAATACTTTGCGCACCGGCACCAATACTTAGTTCTTTTGGCCAGTGACGATCTTCTCCATCCGGCGAAACTAAAATTCGGTATTTTCCATTCGAACTGATAAAGTTTTCAATTGCAACCACTTTACCACCGTAAGTTCCGTAAGATAATCCCGGCCAACCAGAAAATACAATTCGTGGCCATCCGTCAAACCAAACACGAACCTTTGCGCCTCGGTGAACTAATGGTAAATCGATAGGATCTACATAAGTTTCTACCGCAATATCATAACTTGCAGGCATGATACTTACAACTGGAGTTCCTTCTTTTATCGTTTCTCCAAGACCTGCTAATAAAGCACGGTTTACATAACCGCTTTGTGGTGCTGTAATGTAATACAAACCATTTCTTAATCTGTAGTTCGTATACTGATTTTCTAACTTATTTACCTGAGCTTCTGTATCGTATTGGGTACTTAAAGCTGTAAATTTATCACTTCTGGATTTTGAAATTTTTTCCGCATATTCAGCTGTAATTCTATTGATCTCCACTTTCGCATTGATCAATTCATTTCTGCTACTCAATAATTTATTTTCCTGCGTAATAATATACGCTTCAGATTCTTGCAATTTTAATCTTTTCTGCTCGACATCTGTCATTGGCTTTAGGCCTTCTTTATTTAAAGCTGTCGAACGATCAAATTGTGTTTGTGCAATTCGGAGCTGCGTTCTTACCGCAACCAAATCCATACTGTCGCTTTTTATTTTAAGTCTTGCTTGTTTTATTTTATTTCCAGCTTGTTCTAATTTCAATTGTCTTTCAGTATTCAGAGACTGTGCTTGAACATCAAGAGAGTTGACTTTATCGCCGTACGATTCAACTGCCATTTTTTTAGCATCAACTTGTTGTTTGGTATTTCCAACCAAATTTGGATCCAGGTAATCTTCTTTGATCTCCGAAATAAAAAGGATTGTATCTCCTTTTTTGACATAATCCCCTTCTTTTACAAACCATTTTTCAATTCGTCCTGCAATAGCATTATGAACTGTCTGTGGTCTTTGATCTGGTTTTAAAGTAGTTACAGAACCGCTTCCCGAAATATTTTGTGTCCACGGCAGAAAAAGGCAGCAAACGCAGAAGATCAAAAATCCGATTATGACTTTATTTAAAATTCTATAATGAGGTCTGCGGGCAACACTCGTAATCGATTTGTATTGACCCGGAGTTATAAGTACGTTATTATCTTTAGATATATTGAGCATGATTAAAGCTTTATGTCGTTAATAATTTTTCCGTCATCAATCGTGATCATACGACTGCATTTGCTCTTCCAAACATCACTTTTAGAAGTTACAATTACGGTCCAGTCATTTTCTTCGGAAAGTAAAAAATCAACAATTTTATTCGAAGTCAATTCATCCATTTTATCCACTGGATCTTCTAAGAATAAGATATTTGGTTTACCCACAATACTTCTTGCCAAAAGAATTTTTTGCACATCAGAAGCAGAAAGTTCACGTCCTCCCGGATGAATTTGATTTTCTAATCCATTCTCAAAAGTTTTGATGTAAGGCGTAAGCCCAACATTATCTAAAGCCCATTTTAAATCGTCGCTGTTTAAAGTTTCATTTCCAAAAACAATATTCTCGCGAATTGTTCCT
Organism: Flavobacterium quisquiliarum; assembly: GCF_019308285.1. Taxonomy (GTDB): domain Bacteria; phylum Bacteroidota; class Bacteroidia; order Flavobacteriales; family Flavobacteriaceae; genus Flavobacterium; species Flavobacterium quisquiliarum. Next base: position 49,221 of record NZ_WWEM01000019.1, on the reverse strand, counting down.
GCAAATAAGGTATCGCCCTGAAGAAACGTTCCTGCCTGAGCTCTATAGGTATCTTCAGTTAAACGGTTCATATAATTGTCAGTCACATACATGGCACCACTTTCTGGTTCTAAAACTCCAGACAGAAGTCGCAATAAAGTACTTTTTCCAGCTCCATTTGTCCCCGTAAGAATGATTTTTTCTCCCTGAGAAATTTTCAGGTTAATATTCTTAAGCGACTTTTTGTTGTGATCTGGATAATTATAATTGATACTTTCGGTTTCAATGTTGATTCCTTTTTCTGTTTTTCCAGAAGTTTCTGGAATACATGAAATTTCCATATCCGTTACCTGACCAATTTTTTCAACTGAAGTTAATACATCGTAGAAAGATTCTAATCCGAAAATAATTTTTTCTACCGAGTTGATCAACAATACAATTACGATCTCAGCTGCTACGAACTGCCCTATGTTCATTTGGTGGTGAATTACCAGAAAACCACCGATCGACAATAAGGCAGCAGTAACAATAACTTTAAAAATAGTCAGCTGTATATATTGTTTTTTCATTACCTGAAAGTGCTTTTCACGGTAATTTACGTAGCTGCTTACATAGCCGTCATTTCTATCCAAAGCATAGTCAAAAGCTGCTTTTTTGCGGAAACTTTCACGGTTGCGTGCAATTTCTTGAAGCCAAGCCGCTACTTTATATTTAAACTTCGATTCGTTCAAACTGGTTTCTAAACCATCTTTATAAGAAAATTTAAAAATAACCCATAAGATAACTATGAAAAGAAGTCCGATTACCATAAAGAAAGAATGGTAGAGTACTAATAAAATAATTCCCAACCCAACTTGGAGAAATGCTGTACAGAAATCAAGCAGTAATTTTGCCGTTCCCTTCTGCACCATCAAAGTATCGAAGAAACGATTGGCTTTTTCCGGCGCATATTCCGTATACAATTCCTTAAATTTAATTAAAGGCATTCTGTAAGCAAACTCAAAAGAAGAACGCACAAAGATTCGTTGCTGCAGATTTTCTACAATACGCAATTGTAAAATAGTTAAAACCCCGCCAAAACCAACTCCAATTGTAACCAGAATTACAAGAACAATCCAGGAAACGCTAAGCTGTCCGCTTTGAATAAAATTTATAATAGCCTGAATTCCTAAAGGCAGAGAGAGGTTTACTAAACCCGCAAATGCAGCATAGAAGATAATTTGATATACATCGCGCTTATCGAGCTGCAATAAGTTGTAAAATCGTTTAAATGGTGTCATGAATTTAGATATAAATACAAGATTATTACATAGAATAAATATACGGCAAAAACCGCATTCGAGATTAAGATTTTTTCGTCTTATCCCTAAAAAACAAGTATTTATGAGTTCACCCGAGGAGGCGGTATGTCTATTTTACCATGAAAACCAAATGAGAAGTTTGTATTGTCAATATATTTTTTTCCTTTCTGTTCGATTAGAAAATACAGGTTAGGCATTAATGATTCTGCAGAAATCAAATATTCCATTGCTGGGATTCCTTTTCCTAATTTGGCCGTTTTGGTATCTTTTGTTTTGTAGTCGTCCAGTTCTTCTGGAATACCATCACATTTGAATATTTTTTTCAGAAAATTACACGTAATCCCTTTAACGGTATAGGTTTCGGCATTAGCGTTGATGATTCGGCTAACACCATTCGAGATGTTTAAACTGCTGATTAAAAAATAGCCGACTAGTAACACCTGAAGGCATTTACATAAAAAGCTATTTTTAATTTTATTCAACATACTCTAAAAGGCGGAAATTTAAATTAAACCAGTGAAATTGAATTCCAAACTCCAATGATTTAAGGCAATTATCTTGATTTTTCTGAGCGCGCAAGTTAGAGCCATTTTTTTTTTAGAACATTAAAATAACATTAGAATTTAGAATCATTCAAAACTTTACAAAGAAATTAACAAGGTATTCTTACACTACGCAGTTGTCGAAATTATATAACAACCAACCATAATTCTATAACTCATAAAGTGGATTGGATTCTACTTTTGGATATCGAAAATTCGACGAAGTATAATCCCGAAATTTAAGATAAGTGTTACCCGAAATAGAAACCCGATTTACAAACCATTTAATAGATGATCTCAATATGATTTATGCAAAAAATGATTTGACCCGATTTTTAGATGCCCAAAACAAATTGTACTTAACTGCTTATTCTGAACTTAAGAAAGGTAAAAAAGAAACCAATTGGATGTGGTTCATTTTCCCTCAAATTCAAGGTTTAGGAAAAAGTACTCTTTCTGATTATTATGCTGTAGCTAATTTAGAAGAAGCAACAGCCTACCTTAATCATCCCGTTTTAGCAAAACACTTAATTGAGATTTCGAAGTTATTACTGACTTTAAAAAAGAAGTCTGCTGAAGGAATTTTAGGTGAACTCGATGCACGAAAACTGCATTCGTCTATGAGCTTGTTTGTTCAGACAGAAAATGCCGACCCTGTATTTCAAGAGGTCTTGGATACTTTTTTCTATGGTCATTTGGATCAGATGACTTTAAATTTTACTCAAAAAACTGTTGTCCTGCCAGAGACAGTACTTTCTTAATACTCTTAGAACAAAAAAGGGAACAGCTTAAAAACTGTTCCCTTTTTTTATGCATTTCTTTCTATTTGATGCTCCAAAAAAGAGGGCTGAATAGCAAAAAACAACCCTCTGAAAATCCACTAAAAATTACATTTACTTACTAACTCAAAATAATAATGATAGGGAATAATTAAACTATTTATTAAGCTTAAATCAGAATAAACGTTTTGAATAAATAAACATATTCGAATATTTATCCTTTCAACAATTTATCCAATTGCTCTCTCAATTCAGGATTTGAAGGTCGCATGGCATCTGCACTGATTATGTTTCCATTGGTGTCAAATAACAAGAATCTTGGAATGGCATTTACATCATAATTTTTGGCAACATCTGAATTAAAATCTTTATCGGCCATTAACTGAATACCTTTTAATTGTTCTTTAGCAACATAATCTTTCCATTTTTGAGCGTCTTTTTGTTTATCTAACGAAAGGCTTATGAAAACAATGTTTTTTCCGTGATAATCTTCTTCTATTTTTTTCATGTGTGGAATTTCTGCTTTACAAGGCCCACACCAAGTTGCCCACAAATCGATATACACATATTTTCCTTTAAAATCTGAAAATGAAACCGGTTTATCATTGATATCATTGTAAGAAAAATTTATACCTTTTTGTCCCACACTTTTATGAAGATCTTTTTCATAATCTACCAAAAAAGCCTTGCTGGCATCTGAGATTAAATAAGGTCTTATTTTTGGAGCTATTTTTTCGTATTCTTCCAGTTTAAGACGAAGACTGACAATACCATCACGAAGAAAAGCATCTTTTAAAGCCGGATCTGTAATATGGTTGATTGCTTCTGGCAAAATATCTAAACGAGCTGGTGGGGTTTCTGTATTCGTAGCTTTGTAAAAGAAATAATTTGCCATCAGGGATACACCATTTCCTAGTTTCAAAATTTCCGGATTCGTAAATTTCTTGTCTGTAATCCATTGTTTTAGTACTGCTGGGCGATCATTTTTCTCAGGAAATACATTTCTTGGCATTCTGAAAAATAAATATGTTAGATCTTCAACATCAGTGGCTACAGCTAATTTTAATAAACTATTAAATGTTTTATCTTTTGTATTGATGCTGTTCTTAAATACTTCGGCTTTGGCTAAACCTCCATCAATAAAGGGATAAAAATCTAAATATGACTTTAAATTACCTATTTGAGAAAAACCAGCAAAATCATTGTAAATCTCATTTGCTTTTTGAACCAAAGCATTTTGCCCTATATTTTTACCTCCTAAAATATAATTTTCTTCACTAATTTTAAGATCAATGTCTAATTTAGGTTCCAGATACAAACGAATTAATTGTTTTTTGGCTTTAAGTTGTCCGTAATCAATATAATAAAAACCAGATGTTGTAATTGGCAATAAAAAACCAAATTCGCCCAAGGGATTCACTTTTGATGTTGCTGCTACAACCAGTTTTCCTTGTTCTACATTGTGAATAGTAATTTCTTTAATTTCAGGGATTGAAATTGTTCCATGAACAAAAGCATATTCAGTAACTCCCGAAGCAAAACTAAATTGCGCGATAAGAAAGGTTACTAAAAAAAGATAAATAGTTTGTTTTTTCATATTTTTTAAAGTTTAATTGTTTTTTTATAATGAGATACGCAGGGATTGATTATCCTGTTCAATTATCATATCTTTTTCTGTTGTATTTGATTTGAGTGTTGTAATATTTTCCTGTTTCAATAAATCTTTTGCTTCAAAATCATTGATTTGCATTACTTTGGAACCAATTTTAAGTTTTTTCAAATCTTTATTATCGGTATCAAAAATCTTTTTAATTATTAAGTTGTTTTCGCTGTCAAAATCCAATACAAGTCCTGAGATATAAAATGATGAAGGCTTTTTAAAATTTTTATTGGGTTCTAAATAAATGGTTTTATGAACTAAATCAATTGTAAAATTGAAACGTTTAATAAGATCAATTCCTAGCGAACCATCAGCTGCAGCCCATTTTTTATTGTTTTCCTGATATTCCTGCAGCGCAATTGATACATCTAGAAAATTATTTCCATCAATTGCTACATTTGGTATTGTCCCATACACAATTCCGGTACGACTTCCTAAACTATGGTTTGTAGAAGTATAATCGGTTTTTAAACTCGTTTGCAGATTATTATTGTGATTAAAAGGTCCGTAAACAATCAAATCGTAACCGGCTCCGGTGTCAAAAGTAAAATTGCCTTCGATTTTTTTATGATCAGGAAAAGTTAAATTAACCTTTACTATTGGCACACCGGCTTTGTAATCGAAAATTAGTGGTTTTGCTTTTCCATCATAGACATAATTTCCAAAATTGTACAAATCGATCGTTTGAGTATCAAAGTTTACTTTTGTGATATACTTACGAAGTAAATTGGCTCCGAACAAACCATCGTAAGCACTGTTTTTTGGAAAAACAACCAATCCCTGATTTTTTATAACCTGATTGCCAATATAAATGGTATTGTCTGCAGCATATTGTACTTCCTGGTTTCCTCCTACTACTGATGCTGATTTGGTTTTTGTAACTACAACTCCTGCTTTGTATGCACTATCTGGATTTAATGCCATCCCATCTGCTCCCGTGTCGAATAACATTACAAAATCTCGGTCACTTTTATTAAGTTTTATTTTAACGGCAATTTGGTTTTCCAGAATTTCAAACGGAATACTGGCGACTTTTTTAACTTCGGCATTTCGATCAACATTATATAATCGATCAAATGAGGTCACATAAAGCATTTTATTGTCCTGATCAAATACTATTTCAGACGGTTCTTTTTCTCCTCCTTTAAAAAAGAAATTTACGGCTGCACGTTTTTCAGTTTTAGTCTTTGCAATTTTTCCAATCTGTAAGGAATCTAAAGCAGGAAAAGCATTAAAAATGGTCGTCAAGTAAAACTCATTTGAGGATGAATCCCCATAGCCAACAGTAAATTGCGAAGCCAAAAGATCTTTAAGAGAATTATAATCTTTATTCTGAAAAGATTTTTCGAAGGTTTTAATCGTTTCCTGAATACTTTTCTTTTGAGCATTTAAAATACATGCAAAAAACAACATTGATAAGACCAATATCTTTTTCATATTGAATTATTTTATATTGTTTAGGGATTTGATATTTTTGTACCACCAAAGTCTTTTAGTAAAACATCCGAATATCTGGCCCATTCTTCTGGCGTATAAAATTCTTTTGCGTCCTCTAATAATTTTTTGAATGCAACTAAATCATTTGTTTTTTCAAATTCTTTTTTCTTACGTTGTAAAATGGTAAAAATATGGTTTACAACACTTGATCTTCCATAATCTAAAGCTAATTTCTTGCTAGAGAAAAGGAAAGCATCATCGTATTGTTTGCCTGCTTTTAATCCTGTTATGATTACAAAAGAAACTTCCTCAGATATCGATTTAGATTTTAAATAAGTATCTATCACTTCAATAGGAACATTTCTTTTATTTGCCATGTAAGCCTGAACATAAAATTCCGGATAGTCTTTTTCATTAATTTGCGGACTGTATTTTTTAAAAATTCCTTTTGCCGCTGCTTCTTTTGCATTTTGAAGCAATCCTGTAAATTGATCCACTGACTTAAAACCAGAGGCAATATCAATGACTTTTCCATCAGAATTCAAAAATAAAAATGTTGGAAAACCGGTTACACCATATTTCATGCTTAACTTTTTACCAATTTCTTCTTTCATAATATCTGATTTGAAAGTGATAAAATTCGCGCTTAAAAATGATGCTACTTTTGGGTCTGGAAATATTTCTTTGTCCATTTCTGCACAAGGAGCACAACCTGTAAAATACAAATCGACAAAAATCAATTTATGCTCTGCAGCAGCTTGTTTTTTAACTGATTCCCAACTTTCATCTGCAGATAATGTTTGTGCGCTTGTAACAGATACTGAAGCAAGCATCAAAAATGTGATTATAATTTGAAAAATGAATTTCATAAAGTACTTTTTATAAGCCGAATGAATAGTAAATATTCATTCGGCTTTTGTTTTTAAACTTTTAATTATCGAAGACGATAGGCTACATCTACAATTTTACACAAACCAGGATAAGAATTAGTCAAAACTAAATCACCGTTAACAGGAGGTACTGTATAGAGTTCAAGTTTACCAGTTGTACCATAGCTTCCTACAATTAATTTCTTGGCAAAGGTTTTTGAGTTAGCGTTGAAGTTAAGGTAAGTTATTTCATCTGTTCCTTTGTCAATCATCAATTTTGCTGATTGAATTCCGCTGTCATATTCATATACTTTACCTCCAACTGAATAGAATAAATATCCAGAATCTGGGCTCACAGCAAAGTGGGTCGCTTTATTAAAATCGGGTGCATTAAGAATTTCTTTATAATAAGTTTGAATAACTGCTCTGCTAAATCGCAACAAATAGTATTTACCACTTGTATTGTTTTTTAAGACGGCGAAATTTTCACCTACATTAAATGCAGAAGTAACCATATAAATCAAATCAGAATTAGTATTATTCCAATCCAATACAGTGTCTGATCCTACAACTGATGGCATTGCTGAACATACTGCTCCTGTAGTGCTATAACGAACAAAACGGTGCAAATCTTTATCAAAAAGGACAGGCATCCCTTTACTTCCAAAGTTCTCAGCAATAAATGGTGCCGCATAAAATGTCTTAGTTTCTGTGTCGAGCTTGTTTTGAGGAAGCCCATATTTATACTGAAAAATTTTAAGATAGGAATAAATATTGCCTTTACTGTATATCAAATTTTCACCTGCGTCGGCAGATTTCATAAAATCTACTCCAAAATTAGTTGGCAAAGCACCTCCAACAGATTCATACGCAATATTTTGCGATTGTGTCCATGCAAATGAGTTTTCTTCAATTCTTGCTGTACCAGATTCTGAGGCTGTAACATAAATTCCGTACATCAAGGGTGTATTTACCGGATTTTTAAAACAATATACATTTACTGCTTTACCTTTTAATTTTAATGCTGAACCTGATGCATCCAGAACATCATTAATAATACGTGGTTCCGCCACACCCGGAATGATAGAAACCATATCTAGCCGTGCTTTTCCATCGACATCACCAATTACCAGCCAGCCTTCATAAATGGCTGAAACTACATTTAATACAAAAGGCTTTTGCTGCCAGCTGACTCCTGTAACTTTATCCTTGACAGAATAATAGATATTATATTGTGCAGGTGGCAATTTCAAAATTATATCCAAATTTTTTGTGTTGGCTATTACTGTCTTAGGATTTGCGACTCCTAGTATTGGGTTAAAAGCCATCCATTCATAAGTATAACGATCTGGATCACTACCATTATCTAGTGTAGCATTTAAAGTAGGTGTAATTTTAAATTTATCTCCTGTATAAACCGTATAATTTTCTTCTATACCTGTTGCTTTTATTTCATTAATTGCTTTATAATTATAATTCCCTTCATCTGTATTACAGCTCCAGTTTAAAAGAAGGAACATCGAAAAAACCAATTGTATCTTTATATTTTTTAACATTGTTATCTTTTTTTAAGTTAGAATTAAGGAAAGAACATTTCTGTCCCGTCGTCTTCGTAAATTGTATTTCCTGAAGCCTTTTGATCGGCCAAATAACGTTTCATAAAACTATTGCAATATGAGATATCGGCTATTGCTAATTGTTTTGTAAAAATTTCGGGATTAAGCTGCATCACATCACATATTAAAAACAATTTTTTAGAAGTAAATTTTCCTAAAATAGGTTCATACCACCCTAGTGGCTGTGATAAATTATCGTTAAAGCTTAACTTAAAACGAGCGAAATTCATTGTTTTACCAGTTAAAACATTGGTAACTACAGTCTGCATTTTGGTTGTAAAAAATTCATTTTCTTCCAAATTCAACACCAATGTAAAAGTTTTAGTTTTCAAAGATGGAGCTCTTAAAACTGTTACTGCAAATGTGTCGACAACCTTGCCTGCATGCAAAGTGATATTTTCTGGTAATGTAAAATGAGTTCCTGCAACAGCGGTACTCGACGGATCTACAGAAACTTTTACTTTTCTATCGACATTACTCATTTTTCCTTGTACACGAAAAGGAATTTTAAAAATTCTTTGCGTAACTACTTCTTTATCAAAAGCAAAACTAAATCCGGTGCTGTCAATTAACGGAGCACCTGCACCATTTGACGGGTATACGGCATTAGAAAAATAGATGTTATCAGTACCACTATATGTTTCAATTGCTTCCTGATTACATGATGCAATTCCTAAAAAGGATAAAATGACAACACATAAAATCAATATTTTTTTCATCTTTATTTATATTAAATTATTGAAAATTAATTTCAGAATCTGGCAGTGGCACCACATACTGAAGTGGTCCCATTGTAATATTTCCTGATGCAGCTGATCCATTGGGAATTGCGGTTATGTTGTTTCTCTTATAATAAAAAAACAATTGACCTTCGCCTATAAACTCTTTTTTATACTCTTTGGCTATTTCAGTTGTCAAAACTGCCGATGTTGACAAATTAACCAGACCTCTATTAAAACGTAACGTATTCAATAAGGCAATACCGTCTGCAGGCACTGTAGAAGTCTCTGCTGCAATTAAATACATTTCTGAAAGTTTAAGGATTGGAATTTGTAAACGAAAAACTTTAGCCTTATTAGGAACGTCTTCATATTTAAAAAAAGTCTTCATGGTTTTACCACCTGTAATTGGAACCTTCCAGCTTGGCAAGCTTCTGTAATCATTATCATTGGATTCAAAAACAGCATTCAACCTGCTTAACAATGGAGCATATATGCTTAGATTATCTAAACTGGAGTCAAATAATTGTTGCTGTTTTTGGTACAAAGTATAATCACTGAGAGAAAAGAAATTTTCTGAAGAAAAAGTACGATCAGGACTTTCTGAATTTGTGGCTTCGAGATAAGAAGTCCACGGAAAAAAACTGGTTGTTTTTGTAAAAGCAATCACTTCGTTTGCCACAGTTGATGCCCCTACTTTATCGCCAGCATATAAAAGAACACGTGCTTTCAAACATTTTACCGCCAAATAATTTAGTCGTTGACCTCGGTTTGCAGAATAATAAGGATTCCCATCAAACGCAGTTGTAGCCTTATATTTTCCTGAAGTAAGTATTGGGTCATTTTTTAAGAGCGTCAAAGATAAATCCAAATCAGCAAGTACTTTCGTTATTACCTCTTTTGCCGGTAAAATAGGATTGGCTTTTGTTGTAGCAATATCATAATAAGGCACAGCAGGATTTGAAGGTGCCACTTTATAAATGGGACCAAACAATCTTAACATATCAAAATGCAACATAGCACGAATCGCTATGGTCTCACCTTTTAACTCATTCATTTTTTCAGTAGAAACAACACCTGGATATTTATCTACACTTTCTAAAAATCTATTGCAACCCAAAATAGTGGTATAGGCTTTTTCCCAAATAGCAGTAATAGTTTGTTTTGGCACTGCTTCACTATAGGCATAGCTCGCCATTTTATTTTGTATATAAGATGTTGGCATATTATATTGTTGTCCCAAAACTTCAACAGCATCCATAGTGAGCTGTCTGCCATAAAGTTCGTTGGCCGTTAATTGAAGATAAAGACCGTTATGTGCATTTTGAATTCCTGCCTCATTACTGTAGGTTTGATCTTCTAGAATTTTATCTTGTGGTACTACATCCAAAAAATCGCTGCAGCTAATAGCTGTAACCGATATAAGGAGAACCAAAATAATTTTGTATAAATAGGTTTTCATGATGACGATATTAAAATGATAGGTTTAAACTAAATGAGTAAATTCTTGAAAATGGATAATCAATTCCTCGTTCTGCTTTCATAGTAGATACACGAAAAAATTCATTTGCCAACGCATTAAAGCCCAATGCAGTTAATCCAGCTTTTTTTAACCACATTCTGTCTGTTATCTTGTATCCTAAACGGATAGATTCGCCAGACAAATAATCGTCTTTTTGAATAAATCGTGATGAAATAGGAGTTGTCTCTTTTGTACTGATTGCCTTAAATTCTGCCAATTGACCTGGTGTAGTCCAACGATCTGTCAAGGCTCTGACATCCTGATTGTCAAATATCGATGTAGAGGTAATATTTTCTACTTTATTATATAAAGCGCTATTAAATCTGTCTGCACCAAAACTGTAACGAACATATAACCCAAAACTAAAACCTTTGTAGTTTAAGTTCGTAGAGACAACTCCAGTTGCTGTTTCTCTAGAGTTCCCCATTATGACTTCATCTTTTTTATCAAAAATAAAAGTCGTTTGACCGTCTTTCTTTAAAAAGACTTCCCTTCCTGATGCAGGATCAATTCCTAGAGAGGGTACTGCCCAAAGGTCATTACTGCTAGCTCCATCATAATACCTGGTTAAACTTCCTGAATTTTGCGCAGCAGTATTTAAAGATGATAATGCATTACTAAAACCTCCCAGTTTGTTGCCATTTGATGTAGAGGTTAAGCCAATGCCCCAAATAAAGTTTTCTTTTAAATTATAAATAAAATTATAATTCATTTTCAGTTCCAAACCTTTTGTGGTCAGGTAACCAATGTTTAGAGGATATGAATTGACACCTGTAGAAGCAGCAAGATCGATTGCTACAATTTGTGGTGTAGTTTCACGTTGGTAAGCCCCAAACGTAAACGTTAGTCTGTTGTTGAACATAGCCAGATCCAATCCTAAAGAGACATCTTTGGTTCTTTGTGCTTCTAAATTTGGATTTGCAAGTTGAGAAATACCTAAACCAACACCAAAAATATTAGTATTTGGATTATACCCATAGACATCGTAAGAAGCAAAACCTACTAAATTTTGATTTCCTGTCTGACCAACATTGGCACGTATTTTAAAAACGTTGACAATATCCTCGTTCATTTTGAATTCGTTGTTTAAATTCCACCCAAAACCAACTCCCCAGTACGGAGAATACTTTTTATTTGTTCCAAAATTGGTAGCTCCGGAAATAGTTTGTGTAAAGTCAAATAAAAATCGTCTGTCGTATGCATAGTTGATTTGGTTGGTTAGATCAACACTTCGAATAAGTTGTGTAAAAACATTAGGTTTTGAATAAGGATCGTATCCAAATGCAAATGCAGGATTTCCATCTACTCCAAGTGGAAACCCTCTCAATGTAGTACCATAAGAATTGTTTTTTGTTTCTAAAGCAGATGCTCTAATCGTGTAATTGAAAGAATGGAGCTTATTAAAAACATTAGAATAAGTACCGCCAATATTGGCATTCCATTTATCTGTTATATCTTCATTGTTGTAATAAATTCCTTTTTCAGTTGGAATGTTCGTCATAAAACGAGTATCACCTGGCGAAACAAATATTGTCGAATAATCATTTATTCTCGAAACTGATAGTGCTCCAGTTGTTTTAATATGAGGACTCACATCATAATTTAGTGCAAAATTATTGGTGAAATTATAGTTTTTCCCTTTATTGTAACTAGGCAGAAAAACGTTGTACAAAGGATTTGGCAACTGATTTATAACGCGTTCAGTATCCAGTGCTGGTATAAATGTACCATCTAAATAAGGGGTTATAATACCATTTTCATTATGTTTAGGATAGTAAGGACTTGTTTTAGCCCAGGTCGAAAAAGAACCATAAGGAGATTCCTGATTGTTTCCACCTGATATAAAGAAATTATTACTGATGTTTAACTTGTTTTTTCTATAAGTCAAACTAGCATTATAGCCCCAGGTATTATGCTCAGATCCCTTCATTGTTCCGGTTAAAGTCTTATAATTTCCGGTCATATTAAACCTGAATTCATCTGTTCCTCCCCCAAGTGACAAGCTGTGTCCTGATGTAATTCCTACCTGAATTGGTTCTTTTAACCAATAAGTATTTACACCTCTGCGCACATCGGCCAAATGATTATTATAAGCTTTATCCCATTTAAACTGCATTTCACTATTTCCAGCACCAAGCTGAAAAGCATTCGAAAGTCTTTCAAATTCCAATTTTTGTTCCGCATTCATTAAATTATAAACGCTTAGATCTGCTGCCTCAAAAGCAGAATTATAAACATAAGAAAATTGTAATTTCCCTGCAGTTGGCTTAATAGTTTCAATAACTACAACTCCATTGGCAGAACGAGAACCATACAATGCTGTAGAAGCTGCATCTTTTAATAAAGTGATATTGCCAATTCTATTAATATCTAAATCTACAACCTGCTGTAAAGTGGTTGGAAAACCATCCAAAATAAATAAAGGCTGATTTGGATCATCCTGAAATTGGCTCTGTACCTGATTGGTAGTTAAACTGGTCTGTCCTCTTACCTCAATCGTTGGCAGTACATTTGGGTTTGATCCTGCAATATTATTATTCACAACAATAAAAGACGGATCTAATGTTTTTAATGCCTGAACAACGTTTTGAGTCGAAATTTGTCTTAACTCTTCTCCTTTATATATTGATACGGCACCAGTGATTAATTCTTTTTTCCTTACCGTAATTCCAGTATTTACAACAATTTCTGTCAACTCTTTTGTTTCCTCTTTTAAGGTCATGTTAATTACTCGTCTGTTATTAACAGATACCTCTTCAGGTTTATAACCTAGATAGGTAAATAAGAGAGTCCCATCATTTGGAGCTGTAATTGTATATTTCCCATCATAATCTGTCTGAACGGCAACTTTTAATCCTTTAACAATTAAATTAACTCCAGGCAGAGGTTCTTTTTTCTCATTGGTTACTACTCCTTTTATTTCTATAGATTTTGACTGTTCGGTTATTGCCGCTTTTTGTTTTACCACAATAGTATTATTGTTCGTAAAACTAAAATTGAAATCTTTTTCAGGAACACTTTTTTCCAAAAGCTCGCCTACCTTTATTGTACCTTTTTTTAAGTATACTTTGGGCAGTTCTTTAAATAAATCTTCCTGATAAATAAAAGTATATTTAGTTTGTTGCTTAATCATATCAAAGACTTCGTCAACAGTGACCATTTTATCAGCAGGAATTACAATTTTTGCATTTTGTGAAAAACACTAGCAGGCGAAAAACCAAAAATTGTGGTGCAGAACAAGAAGATAAAGGTTCTCATGACAGTAATAATTAGTCTTTTTCTAAAATAGAAAAGAACGTCGGTTAATTTAAATTTCATAGATTTACATGTTAGTTGGTTGGTTAATTTTTAGAATTAATTAATAGGCTCGCATTACAAAAAGGGATAAAGTGCAGTACGGTGAGAGGTCTAAACTTTATTCCCTTTTCTTTTTTACTTAATGATTATGGTCTTGTCTTTTATTTCATAGGCATTAATAAAATTACTGTTCTTGATTGTGGCTACTATTTCTTCGAGTTTCTGGTTTTTATTTAAAACTCCGTTAAACTTTACATTTCCTAGTTCTGGATTCGCAAAAACAATATCGGCATCATACCATCTTGACAATACTTTTGCGATTTCTTTCAATGGCATTCCTTTGAAAACAAAAAGTCCTTTTCGCCATGAAATCACATTATCTACATCTACTTTTGAAATAAGAATATCTGTATTATCTTTCCTAATTACTGACTGTTCATTTGGCATCAAGAATTCTTTTGCTTTTGCATTATCTATGGCTACCTTTCCTTTTACAAGAGTGGTATAAATGGTATTTTCGTCTTTATAAGCTTTAATATTAAATTCTGTTCCTAGAACTTCAACATGCTGCATTTGCATTTTAACATTAAATTTTGCTCCTTTATGTTTGGTGCTTGGCGATACTTCAAAATAAGCTTCTCCGTAAATCAATTCTACTTGCCTTGTCTGTCCGTCAGTAAAAGCAACCGGATATTTTAATTGCGATTCAGAGTTCAGCCAAACTTTTGTACTGTCTGCCAATTGCACAAAAAACTGACCGCCTCTTGGTATTGTCAATATGTTGTTGGCTATTTTCTCCGATTTACTTTTTGCATCATAAACCAGTTTTTCTCCATTGCTCGAAACATTTCCTTTGCTATAGGCTTTTCCTTTTTCAAGGGCTACAACAGACCCATCTTCTAAAGTCAATGTAGCTTTGTCGCTTCCTATCGAAATGTTTTGGACTGCTACTGCTGGTAAAGTCTCTGGTATATCTCTTTTTTGAGTTTCGTTTTTAAATAGCGAAGCAATAGAAATCAATAACACTACAGCCGCTGCAGCGGTAATTTTGAAAATGGTTCTAGAATAAAATGGCTTGAACGATATAACTTTATCTTCTTCGGCTTTTAAACTCTCTTGAAGTCTTAACAGCATTCTGTTTTCCAGCTCCTCTTTTGAACCTAATGATTCATCCCACTCGTCATTTGTTTGAAAACTTTCATAATAATTCAATAATTTTTTATACTCTTTGCTATTGGTTTCACCAGAATTAAATCTTTGCAGCAATACCAAAAATTTGTCTTTTTTCATTTTGTCTTGTTCGTTAATTGGGGGCTATTTTAAGTAAGTGTAAAAAACACCTCTTATCCCCTAGTGGAGATGGCACTTTTTTTATTTTTATTTTTGAGAGAATTAAAAAAATAATATGTAAAGCCTGCTATTCTTAAGAATAACAGGCTTTTTCTTCTATTAATTTAAAGGCGTGTAAAAGAGTAATCTTACTTAAAAAGATTTTTGGAAAGCCAAAAAACCATTGCCACACTAGTACTAGTTCCCATTGATAAACGAATGGCATGAAGCGCTTTTGTAACATGATTTTCGACTGTTTTTGCAGAAATACCTAATCGCTCAGCTATTTCTTTGTGACTAAGCTGTTCTTCTCGACTCAGCTTATAGACCAATTGGCATTTTTCAGGAAGATTGTTTACAACCATATTAATATGCTGTACCAATTCGTCATGCATCAATTGCGTCTCGGGTGTGGTATTTTGAAAACGGGTATTTAAATCTTCAAAAAGTGCAACGCGAATTTTGTCCTTGTTCTTTTTGATTTGATTAAAAACCTGATATCGGGCACAAGCATACAAATAACTTTTCAGCGAAGTATGAATTTCCAGTTTTTCGCGATTGTGCCAAATATTCATAAAAACGTCCTGAATAACGTCTTCACTTAATTCTTTATCTTTTAAAACATTGTAGGAAGCCATAAATAAAGGTTGCCAGAAATTAGTATACAATTCTGTCAAAGCAGATTCATCACTATTTTTCAGACGATTAAGTATAAGAATATCTTGATTTAGGTCCTGTTCTAACAATTTACTTCAATTTTAAATAAGTATAAAGTCACGGAATTTGCCAATATTTCGAACCCGTTAAGATTCAGCATAACAGTGTCTAAACTATTTACAAATTATGTCTGTCGTGACTAAAAACACAATTGATTCTAAAGAATATACATTTTATAATTCTTAAAGCTATTTTTTCTTTATATTTTAAAACATTAAAAATCAATTATTTACGATACGAAATTACACCAAGCTCGCTTATGAGATATTCCGTAAAAGTTTAAAAAACAATAAAATAAGTTTTATTTTTCAAGGAATTAGTATTGAATTGTTCGGTAAAAAATTTAAATTTGGACTACCAAGAAATTATTTTAAATCCAAAATAACCAGTCCAGATGCTTCGTCCTTGGCCCTTAGAAATTCAGCTTGACAAAAAAACAGATAAAGCGATTTACCTTCAAATTGCCGATGCGGTAATTGATGCCGTAAAAACTGGAAAGTTAATTGGAGGAAATGCTCTTCCCGGAAGCAGACAGCTTGCCGAATTACTAAAAGTCAATCGAAATACTGTAGTGGAAGCTTTAGACGTTTTAATTGCCGAAGGCTGGCTAATCTCGGTTGACCGAAAAGGAACTTTTGTAACGCATTCACTTCCTAAATTTTCGCTTCTTTCTGAAAACAAAAAAGAACAAAAAACTGTTATTGAAGAATCTAAAAGTTATTTAGTTTTTGATGACGGACTTCCCGACAGCCGTCTTGCGCCAATGAATGATCTCGCGAGAGCCTACAGAGAATTATTCAGCCGAAAATCACGCTGGCAGATTATGGGTTACAGCAGTGAATTAGGAAATCCCGAATTCAGAAAAGCGATTGCCCAAATGCTGAATTTTAAACGAGGTATGAGCATTTCTCACGATCAAATCTGTATTACGCGCGGCAGCCAGATGGCTATGTATCTTGCTTCGCATTGCATTTTAAAATCGGGAGATTTTGTGTTAGTTGAAAATCCTGGCTACAAACCTGCTTGGGAAACTTTTGAAAATGCTGGGGCAAAACTACTTCCAGTAGACTTAGAGGCTGACGGATTAAATATCAATCAGGTTGAAGAATATCTGCGAAAGCATCAAAACATAAAAGCGATTTATGTAACACCTCATCATCAGTTTCCTACTACCGTGACTTTATCTTTAGGAAAGAGGTTAAGGTTGATCGAATTATCCAATCAATATGGTTTTACAATTATTGAAGACGATTATGATAATGAGTTTCATTTTGGCCAGCGTCCTATTTTACCTCTTTCCAGTTATTCAGCTCTGCAAAACTATATTTACATTGGAACTTTCAGTAAAATTGTGGCGCCGGCGCTTCGTATTGGTTATCTGGCAAGCTCTTCTGAAAATATTCAAAAAATAGCAAAACACCGAAAAATTATTGATGTTCAAGGTGATAATATAATGGAAGAAGCGGTTTTAAACCTCATCAATGAAGGGAAAATAAAACGTCATCTTAAAAAAGCTAATCTGGTTTACAAAAGCAAAAGAGATTATTTTGAAAATCTCTTAAACCAATATCTCCAAAATAAAATTACTTTCATAAAACCCGAAGGCGGATTAGCATTTTGGATTGTTCCTAATGCCGAAATTAATGTTTTACAGGTTTATGAAAAACTAAAATTACAGGGCATTCAGATTATGAGTCCAGAAAAATTTAGCTTTAGCGAAACCATAAAAGGATTTCGTTTGGGTTATGCTTCCCTTTCAGAAAAACAAATGGAAGAAGGGATTAGGGCGCTTGCCAAGCTTTTGTAAAACTCTAAAAAAGTAGACGCAGATTTTACTGATTTGCTATCGCAAAGACACGGAAAATTACGGATTTTAAATCTGTATCAATCAGCGTTTTCGCGATAGCGAATCCGTTTTATCCGCGTTCCATTAATTACAGTTTTCCATTTCAATAATAGAAAACCCATTTTCTCGAATTTGGTTTTCAACCTCAATCGGTGCTTTATCAATGTGGCAGAAACTGCATTCTTTAGACGATAAAGTCTGTCCTTCCTGTGCTACACTTTTTAGGTATTTTTTACCGTATTCATACACTTGTTCGGCATCATTGACATTTTCATCAACCAAAATATCAAAGTGCATTATTTTTCCGTCTTTGCGCGTTACATAAGTATCCCAAACTGCTATTTTCATTTTTTTATTTTTTAAAGATTCTAAGCGACTATCCCGATAACTATCGGGACTAAGTTTTTACTCTGCAAATTTAGATTGGTTTTGAAATTGCGAAATCATCCAGTTTTTTCATTTTTTGAAATATACTGGTCCAGTAAAATTTTCATGCTTAAACCTAATTTTACAGCATGAAAAACGAAATCATTTTTAATTTACTAAAGGTGCATCAACGGATTGAAAATGCCTGCATAGCTTCTGGAAGAAATCCGGCTGATGTCCAGCTTTTACTGGCTACAAAAACAGTTCCGGCAGACCAAATCAAAATTGCCATTGAAGCTGGAGAAACTTTAATGGGCGAAAACAAAATGCAGGAATTAAGAGACAAAGATGCTGAATTGAAACATCTTCCTCTCGAACGTCACTTTATTGGGCATCTTCAAACGAATAAAGTAAAAGATGTTTTGAAATATGTGAATTGTATTCAATCTCTCGACCGTTTAAATCTAGCAACAGAATTAAACAAACAGCTTCTGAATCAAAATAGAAAACTGGATGTTTTCGTACAGGTGAATACTTCTTATGAAGAGAGTAAATTTGGTTTAGCTCCTGAAAACGTTCTGGATTTCATTAAACAAATACGATCATATGAAACTTTACATATTAAAGGCCTAATGACCATTGGTTTATTGGATGTTGAAAAAGAAAAGATGATTCCATCTTTAAGACTTTTAAGAACGATTCGGGACGAAATTTATAAAGAAGGAATTGAAGGTCTACAAGATTTAAAACTCTCGATGGGAATGTCTCAGGATTTGGAACTAGCTATTGCCGAAGGTTCTAATATGGTTAGGATTGGCACTTCAATCTTTGGAAACCGCTTTCTGGGAAAAGAAATCTGGAATGAAAACATTGCAGAATAAAACTTAATTTTGCCACAAATTAAAAAGAAGATGAACCTGAATGATCTTACCGTAAACGATACCGAAAAAATTGGTTTAGACGATTTATTCTTTAGCAATGAAAATAAAGCTGCTTTATTACAGATTATCAAAGAACACCAATATATAGAAGAACTTAAAAAGTATAATCTTAAAGTCGATAATAAAATTCTACTGCACGGAAGTTCCGGCTGCGGGAAAACGACAACGGCAAAAGCAATTGCCCATACGCTAAACAAAAAGATTATTATTGTCAACCTCAGCACCATAATCGACTCTAGAATTGGTGAAACTTCTAAAAATCTTAAAGCAATTTTTGATAAGGCCATTCGCGAAAGAGCTGTTTTATTTTTGGACGAATTTGATCAAATCGGAAAAAGCCGTGACAGCGATGATAAAGATGTGGGAGAAATGCGTCGTTTGGTAAATACCATTATTCAGCTTTTTGATTATTTCCCTACTGATAGTTTATTGATTTGTGCTACCAATCATTATGAAATAATTGACAACGCTTTGCTTCGAAGATTCCAGCTTCGCTTGAAATATGAAATGCCGACAAACGATCAACTGAATGTTTATTATGATAAAATTTTAAGTGAATTTCCGTCCGAATATCAAAACATCGAAAGGCATTATACAATCTCTTATGCCGAAGCTATGGATTATATTCATACCACAATGAAAAAGCAGATTATTGCATCATTAGAATCCAGATAAAAGCTGGCAGGTTTACTCCGCTTTTTTATTTGCCACGAATTACACAAATCTCCACTAATTAATTTGTGAAAATTTGTGCAATTTGCGGCTAAAAATAATTCACACCGAAGGAACACATTTAAAACAAAAAACCCGCTGTAAAAATTTTACAACGGGTAATTTTCTTGGGTGGAGTTTTATATAGAAATATAGTGTACAAATTTATAAGCCTCTTGTCAACCAGCCTCTTTTATTAGCTGTTGCAATGGCATAAGGCGCAATCCAGAATAAACTGAAAGTGTAGAAAACACTGTATGAATACGCCCAGAAAGACTCAGCCAAATTGTATCGTTTTGCATAGAACAACATTGAAAAACTTGAGAAAATTAAAATTGCCAGGAATGTTGAACTTATAAATAATATTGGATGAACTGCAATAAAATAGAACATAAACAAGATAAAAGGATATGTCATTGCGATTTTAAAGAACTGGTTTAAGAATAACATTCTTGCTCCAAATTTTGATCCTTTTCTAAAATCTTTGAAAACATATTTTGCCATCATTAGGTTTTCACGAACGTTACTTCTCGCCCATCTAATGAACATTTTATATAATCCTTTATATTCTTCAGGAACATTTGTCAATACCACTGCGTTTCTTTGGAATTTAACTTCAAAACCTTGTTTCAAAATCATATTAGTCAAAGCACGATCTTCTCCAATATCTGATGGCTCGCCCATAAAAGTCTGGTTGATCCATTCTGGAAGACAGTTGAAAACTGCATCTCTTTTATACGCTGCCAAAGCTCCTGGCGTACATAATACAGATCCTAATTCGCTTTCCGCAGAACGTTGGAATTCAAAACTCATTACAAAACTCACATTCAGCATTTTTGGTAAAATAGCCGATTTGTTGTTTAAAACCTGAACGTTTCCTGCAACAGCTCCGCATTTTTTGTTTACCACAAACGGACTAACTAAGTTTCTCAAAGTATCTTTTTTCACAATAGAATCACTGTCAACCGTTACAAAGATTTCTCCTGTTCCTAGTTTAAATCCTCTATATAATGCCTGACGTTTTCCTTGGTTTTTTGGCTGCTGGAAAATCGTTACACGATCTCCTAATTTTGCTTTTGCTTCCTGCATCCAGTACCAAGTATCATCTTTACTTCCATCGTCAATAGCTAGAAGCTGTAATTTTTCTGCTGGATAATCACTGTCTGCAAGACTTAATAAAGTATCCCAAACTAATTTTCCTTCGTTGTAAGCCGGAACGATAATCGTACAAGTCGGCAATAAATCGTCTGAAACAGATTCGATTGGTTTGTATCTTAAATACAAATAAGAGCTGTACAAGAAAACTCCTGTTTGATAAAAGAACAAAATGGTTGTAATGATTAAAAATGGTAGTCCCCAAGTCGAAGCGATTCTTTCAAAATGAAATTGTTCAAAATCATCTTGCAGTAGATATACTGCATATACTCCTGCAAGCATTAGGACAAATGTTCCAATAAGAACAGCTAATCCAAACGGACTTGTAGGTCTTTCTACGTGTACTTTTTGCGCTTTTTCTTTAGTTCCAAAAAAAGAACCTTTTAATGCTTTTTCGCTGATAACCGAACTATTGTTCGAGTAAAATTGTTCTGAGATAATTGTTCTGCTTTCCATGCTTATACTCCTTATTTGATTGCTTAATTGGGCTTTTAGTAAAATCTTTTCTTTTCTGATTTATTTGTGGCTCGTATGAAGAGAAACAATAAAAAAACAAACACATCAAAGATTTAGACATAAACACAATTTGCAAGCGGCGTGCCAATACGGTTTAAAGCTGGTATAGAGCGTTTTATAAAAAAGCAATCCGAAAATAGTGTATAATTATTTTACACTTTGTGGATACAGTAAACAATAAACTTGTAAAATTGGAGAGAAAAAAGCAGTGTTTTTGGGAGTTACAAGAGATAGGATTCTCTATTCTGTAATTTATTTATCAAAATGCCTCAAGACTATTTATAACGTAAATTGTAAAACAAAATTGTGTTGGACAGATAAAAAAATGTAATACACTTCCTTATTTTTTAATTTCAGACAAACATTCTTCATAAAAAATCGGGAAATCTGAACGAAAAAAGTTAAATTTAACCAAAGATATTTTAACCCTAAAATTGAAAGAATAAAAAAATGAATACAGAGCGCTATAATCTTTTATTAGCTGATGATGATGATGATGACTGTCTTTTCTTTAAAGAAGCTCTCGACGAAACTTCAATTAATGCTGCTCTTTCTATAGTGCATGATGGCGTACAATTGATGGATTTTTTAAAAACAAACACTCCTAATAATTTCCCTGATGTACTTTTTCTTGATTTAAATATGCCTAGAAAAAATGGTTTAGAATGCTTGGCAGAAATAAAGGCAGATGAAAAATTAAAGAAACTGCCCGTTATTATTTTTTCGACTTCACTAGACAGCGAAATTGTAAACAACTTATACAAAAATGGTGCTTCGTATTATATTCGAAAACCAGGCGATTTTTCTAAATTGAAAAAGGTGATCGAAATTGCCCTGACTACAGCATCTGAGAATAATTTCAGACAGCCCGAAAGAGCTCATTTTATCCTCCAACCCTAAATTTCCCTGTAATGAACCGCAGCAAAAAGGAACATTATTTTCTTTCCGAAGGAGGAGAAATGGGAAATTTAATACGTTCCGCAGATTGGAGCAAAACTCCTTTGGGTAATCCAGAAAAATGGTCCCAAAGTCTAAAAACCATGACCGCAATGATACTTGGCAATCCTTTTGGAATGTACATTGCGTGGGGCAAAAATTATACGCAGTTATACAATGATGCTTTCCGGCCTATTTTGGGTGCTACAAAACATCCTGAAGCTTTAGGTGGCAATTCTCAAAATACATTTGCAGAAATCTGGGATACTATTGGTCCAATGTTCGCCGATGTTATGAAAGGCAAAGCGTTAAGCTTTCCTGATTTTAAAGTTCCTCTTCACCGAAACGGATATACTGAAGATTGTTTTTTTGATTTTTCGTACAGTCCCATAAAAATAGAAGATGGTTCTGTAGGCGGTATTTTAGTTACCGTAATTGAAACCACAGAAAAGAAAATTGTTTCTGATGCTTTGCAAGAAAGTAATGCTAGATTTGTAAACAACATTATGCAGGCTCCAGTTGCCATGTGTATTTTTAAAGGCGAAAATCATATTGTTGAAATTGCCAATGAACAAATGATCCAGCTTTGGGGAACAACTGAAACCAAAATTATCAATAAACCTATTTTTGAAACGCTGCCTGAATTAAAACAACAAGGTTTAGATACTATTCTGCATAGCGTTTTTGTAAGCGGTAAAAAAATTACAACCGACGAAAACTTTGTTGAATTAAGTAGAAATGGACAAACCGAAAATACTTATGTCAATTTTGTTTATGAAGCGATTAGAGAGGCTGACGGAACAATTTCTGGTGTTGCAGCAATTGCTACCGAAGTTACTGCGCAGGTTCTAGCACGATCTAAAGTAGAAGAAAGCGAACAAAAAATACGTCAACTGGTAGAAAATGCACCTTTTCCTATTGGTGTTTATGTGGGGAAAGAAATGCGTATCGAATTGGCCAATGATTCTATCATAAAAGTTTGGGGGAAAGGTTCTGATGTGATTGGAAAAACATACAGGGAGATTTTACCCGAATTACAAAATCAGTCCATATTTGAACAAGTTGAAATGGTATTTGAAACGGGACAATCTTTTCATTCCAGAAATTCACGCGTTGATATTGTTATAGACAATGTGTTACAGTCATTCTATTTTAATTACAGCTTTACACCACTATATGACTTACAGGGTAAAGTTTATGCCGTAATGAATACTGCTGTAGAAATTACCGATTTATATTTGGCCAAACAAAAAATTGAAGAAAGCGATAAACGTTTCCGTGATACTGTAAGACAAGCTCCGGTAGGAATTACGATTCTTCGTGGACCAGAATATGTGGTAGAAATGGCAAACGAAGCCTATCTAAAACTTGTGGATCGCGAAGAAGAGACTTTTGTTGGCAGACCTTTATACCATTCGCTTCCAGAAGTAAAAGATACTGTAAGCACCTTGCTTGATGGTGTTTTAAATACCGGAATTCCGTTTCATGGAAATGAAGTTCCAGTTCCTTTAAACCGTTACGGAAAAATAGAAATTTCTTATTTCGATTTCCTTTATCATCCATTGAAAGAAGAAAACGGAACCATTTCTGGAATTTTAGTAACCGTTACTGAAGTAAGTGAAAAAGTAGAAGCCCGTAAAAAAATTGAGCTTAACGAAGACCGTCTTAAAATTGTAGTAGAAGCCAGCGAATTGGGAACTTGGGAATTAAATGTAAAAACCAGAAATCCGATTTATTCTAAAAGATATCTCGAAATTATTGGAGGTTATACCGAAGATGTTTCTCTAACACACGAAGAATTACTGGCACATCTTCATCCTGATGATTTACACGTTAGAAATAAAAGTTTTAAAGAAGCTTTAACTTCTGGATTTCTACATTATGAAGCGCGTGTAATCTGGAAAGACAAATCAATACATTGGGTAGAAGGAAAAGGCAAAGTTTTTTATGACGAAAATAACGAACCTGCAAAACTCATTGGAACCGTTAGAGATATCACAGAGGAAAAAAAATACAAGCAAAAAATCGAAGAAAGCGAGAAAAAACTACGCAATCTTATTATGCAGTCGCCTGTGCCAAAAGCAATTTTACGTGGTAATGATTTTACGATTGAAATGGCCAATTTTGTGCTTTTAAATAATATCTGGAAAAAAGAAGAAACCGATGTACAGGGTAAAAAACTATTAGAATTATTTCCTGAATTAGAAAAACAGAAATACGCCAAATTACTCCAACAGGTTTATGAAACTGGAAAAGTGTATACAGAATCCGAATCACTTCTTTATATTGAAGATAAAAATGACAGCAATCAATTTTATGTAGATTTTGAATTTGCCCCACTTCGTGAAAGTGACGATTCTATTTCGGGAGTAAGAATGACTCTGATTGATGTTACGGAAAAAGTAGAAACCCGAAAAAAAATCGAAGAAAGCGAAATGAGATTCCGTTCTCTTACCGAAAGTATTCCGCAATTAATTTGGGAAACAGATGCCGAAGGAAATGCTTTATTTACTTCTGGAAAATGGCTGGAATATACCGGAATTCAACCTGGTGTTGAAGGTTC
The DNA here is from genome assembly GCF_019308285.1 of Flavobacterium quisquiliarum. GTDB lineage: Bacteria > Bacteroidota > Bacteroidia > Flavobacteriales > Flavobacteriaceae > Flavobacterium > Flavobacterium quisquiliarum. The sequence continues at coordinate 24,420 of NZ_WWEM01000019.1, read as the reverse complement.
TTGGGAAGCCATGATTCATCCAGATGATTTTCAAGAAAATATCAGAATCTGGCAGAATGCACTTGAAACTGGCGAAATGTATCGATGTGATGTGAGAATGCGCAGAAGAGACGGTAGTTACCGTTGGCATACCGTCATTGGAGAACCTGTTTACAATATTGAAAATAAAATTATAAAATGGGTTGGTGCCTTTACGGATATTCATACCGAAAAAGCTTTTACACACGAATTGGAACAACAAGTTACAGCTCGAACAAGAGAATTAATCCAGATCAATGAATCGCTCCGAAAAAGTGAAGAGCGCTATCATTTAATGGTTGAAGAGATTCAGGAATATGCTATCATATACCTCAACCGAGATGGTATAATTGAAAACTGGAATGTTGGAGCCGAAAAAATAAAAGGTTATAAAGCAGACGAAATTATCGGGAAATACTTTGCTGTTTTTTATACTAATGAAGATCAAAAAAATAATCTTCCACATACGCTTTTACAGCGCGCAAGAGACAATGGAAAAGCAATTCATGAAGGCTGGCGTACCCGTAAAAACGGAAATTTATTTTGGGCAAGTGTTGTCATTACCGCTGTTCATAATAAACAAGGAGAAGTAATTGGTTTTTCAAAAGTGACTCACGATTTAACCGATAAAAAAAGAGCAGACGATACTCTAAAATTGAATGCAATGGAGCTCGAGCAAAAAAACAATGAGCTGGAAGAAATGAATAAAGAACTCCAGTCCTTTGCTTATATTTCCAGTCATGATTTACAGGAACCACTCCGAAAAATACAGACTTTTGCCTCACAGATTATCGAAAAAGAAGCCACTAATTTATCTGAAAATGGTTTAGATAAATTTAGAAGAATGCAAAACGCCGCACAACGAATGCAGACTTTAATCAACGATTTACTTTCATATTCGAGAACCAATGTTCAAGAACGTATTTTCGTAAAAACAGATCTTGCTGAAATTATCGAAGAAGTAAAAGAGGATCTGAAAGAAGAATTGGAACAAAAAAGTGCTGTTATTGAAGTAGAAAAAACATCTGAAGTTGATGTCATTCCGTTTCAGTTCAAGCAATTATTGTACAATCTGATCAGCAATTCATTAAAATTCTCCGATCCTAATGTTCCGATTAAAATCAAAATCACAAGTAAAATAGTGAATGGAAAAGATTTAAATATTGAAAAATTAATTTCCTATAAAAATTACTGCCATATTCAAGTTTCAGACAACGGAATTGGTTTTGAATCGCAATACAATAAAAAGATATTTGAAGTTTTCCAGCGTTTACACGGAAGAGACCGCTATAACGGAACTGGAATTGGTCTTGCAATCGTAAAGAAAATTGTAGAAAACCATAACGGAGTAATCACAGCATCGGGCGTTATGAACGAAGGTGCTTCATTTGATATTTATATTCCGGTTAATTAAAAAATTCAAAATCCAATAAAAAAACGGAAATAACTTTAAAGCTATTTCCGTTTTTATTTTTCAAGAAAAACTAATTATCTAGAGTAAACAGTAATTACCCCAGTTGTTTTGTCTTTGATTTTAAGTTCTTTATTAGTAAGATTCATAATATCACTAACAGAACTTACATTTCCTATTGTTAGTGTTAAATCATTATGAGATCTTACATAAGTCCCTGTCGTTTCTGTCAAAGCACACTCTTCTCCATCATAATCACCTATAACTGCTGCATTGCTTATTCTCAAATCCAAATAATCCATTGGACATCCACTTTGATTTGCTGGAGCATCAATTAAAACTTCTTGCCCATTCACGATTGTTCCTGTCTGTCTCAAGTTGTATTTCCCTTGAATTGGAACAATTGTCTCTCCTTCGTTATCGTCATTGCTACATGATGCGGCAAATAATCCTAAACTTAAGGCTGATACTAATAATAATCTTGTAGTTTTCATGTTGATTTGTTTTTTATTGATATAATTTAATAATGCTAAATTAAATGTATATCCTTACAAAAAATTTCATGATTTAAAGAAATTATTACATAAATCGCATTTTAACGAAATTTTATTTTCTTACATATTTATTAATAATATAAGAGGTAATTGGTTTTAATGCTCTTCCAGTTTCGGGATGCATTCCATGTGTATTAAAAAACTGAATACTATCTCCCACTTTAGCATACCATATAATAGCTTTTTCATTTCTAAAAAATGTTGTGGTATCGCTAACTTTAATTCTTCTAAGATTAATGATTCTTTCATCATAAGGTTCGGGTGAATTAAATGTACCTATTCCTTGTATTTTCAAATCACAGCTGACTTCTTCATAATGATTTCCAGACCATTGTATACATTCCTTCTTCGATAAGTTAAAATAAGTGATTAAACCTAATCCAAAGAGAACAGCTATAATGGCAAAATATTTCCATTTATTTGGTTTTGGGTTATCGTCTATAGGAAAAGAAGGTGATATAGTCATTGCTGTAGGTTTTGGTTCTTCATCTTGAATTGTTTCCGATTCCTCACTTAGAATTGGTTCGGGTTCTTGAGCATCAAAAGTTTCTTTTGAATCTGTCGAATTTTCAATTTTCACCTCATCAACTAAATCACCAGAAGAAACTATTTGATTGGGAACATTCCTATTCGTCAATTCATTATACATTGACATATCTTCTTCATCAATTTGTTTTCTAAACTTGTTAAAAGGTCTTGGCTGAAGATCTACAAGTATTGCAGCCAATTGAATAGTATCTTCTGCCGGTTTTTCTGTCTTACCTAAAAGAAAGCGTTTGACTGCTTGTAATTTATTCATCTCATCATCTCCAAACAAGTTCTTTTTATCCTTATCGAATGGAAAATCAAAAAAAGATTCGAAAGCATTTAAGTCATCTTTATTATTATTTGATTGAAATCTTTTAATACATAGTTTTTTAAGATTCGCAGGTGTTGGTGAACTTAAATTAGTAGAATACTCTCCATCGATTTCTACTTCATATTTAGCTTTAATAGCATTTTTATAATCTTCAAAAGTATAGTTTGACATAGGCATTTTTGAACTTTTTAAAACTTTTCTAAAGTACTTTATTCTACTTTTTATGACTTCTTCGAACTTATTCAAACTTTAGAAAAATAAATTAAACTTTCCCGACTTTCTGAGCAATGCAGCCTCAGAACCGTTGTTACTTTGCCTCAACAAAATTAGTTAACGTTTTGATCTGCAGGTCAAAAACAAATGTACAAAACTAGTTAAGTAACCAAGTGTGGAAAACCGTAAAACGGAGTTTATCCGGGAAGTATAAATAAAGTTTTATAGTTCTACGCACTTCACTTCCCAAACAAGTTGGCAATGCCATAACAAAGTTCAGAACCTTTCTGAGCGGCAAAGCCCTTTTACTAAATCTTAAATCATTAAAAAAATGAAAACACTATTTACATTGGGAGCGTGCGCGCTATTGAGTTTGACAATTTTTTCCTGCACTGCTGAAGAATTTGAAACTGAAGCTAAAAAATCGGAAATACAAAAGGTAATTCCATCAAATGTTCAAGCAATCGAAACTGGACCTGGAGATGATCCTGTTAATCTTCCGCCACCTCCACCTCCAAAAAAATAACAAATAAAATTTGTTGTTTTCAATAAATTATTAAATTCGGGGAAAGTAATATATATGTTACAATCCCCGTTTTTTTATTTTTTAGTTTTCCTTCTTTTTATTTCCTGCGAGGAGAAAACGGACGCATTACTAAAACGCGATACTAATATAAAAGAAGCCGTAAAACTACAGCAAAAAGCCACAGAAGAATTTAAAAAAAGTAATTACAATAGTTCTTTTTACTACTTCAACAAATCAAAAATTGCATTTGAACATTTGAAAGACAGTGCAAATGTTACCTACAATTTGATTCAAATGGCGAACATACAACAAATAAATGGTGACTATTACGGAAGTAAAGAGACATTAACAGAATCACTGCCTTATGTAAGAAATGATTATAATTTTAAGTCTGCAATTAATAATTTCTTCGGAATTGCAGACAAAGAACTTGCAATTTATGATGACGCAATATTTTATTATAATCAGGCAATAAAAGATTCTAAAAATCAGCTTACCAAACAATCTCCTCTAAACAATATTGCTGTTGTTTACATCAAACAAAAAAAATATGATGATGCTATTACAATTCTCGAAGAAATCTTAAAAACTAAAGAATTCGATAGATTTGAAAAAAGCAAAGCAAGAGTAATTGACAATCTTGGATTTGCCTACTTTAAAAAAGGCTCAAATGAAAAAGGACTTCAACTCATGCTGGAAAGTCTAAAATTGAGAAAACATATTAGCGATTCATATGGAAGCATAGAAAGTTATACTCACTTAGCAGAATATTATTCAAAAACCGATATTACCAAATCGAATGAATATGCAAAAAATGCTTATGCAATAGCAACCCAATTTAATAGTGTCGACGAAAGATTGAAAGCACTGTCTCTTTTAATTTCAAATAATGCTGGACTGCAATATGCACAAAACTATTTAAGTATAAATGACAGCATAATTAAAATTAGAAACAACTTTAAAAACAAATTTGCTAAAATAAAGTACGATTCCAAAAAAGAAAAAGAGGAGAATCAGAAACTTCGTCTAAAAAATGCTGAAAACCAGCTGTCGATTCAACGCGCGCAATATCAGCAGTATTTATTCGTCACAATTTCTCTTTTTTTAGCTGTACTAATTTTTTATTTAATAAAATATTACAGAAATAAAAACCGTACTGAAAAATTACAAACAGCTTACGACACCGAAACAAGAATTGCAAAAGATATTCATGATGAACTGGCAAATGATGTCTTCAACACAATCACATTTACTCAGACTCAGTCGCTAACATCTGAAAATAATAAAGAAACCTTATTACAAAAACTAAATCATATTTATACTCGCGTTCGAGGTATATCAAGAGAAAACAATGATATAGACACTGGGATAAATTATTCCGACAACTTAAAAGAAATGCTTTCTACTTATAATAACAACAATACAAATGTTCTAATTAATGGTATAGAAAAAATAAACTGGGAACTAATTGAGGAATTAAAAAAGATAACCATTCACAGGGTTTTGCAAGAACTAATGGTCAACATGAAAAAACATAGTGAAGCTTCGGTCGTCGTCCTAAAGTTTGAGACAGACAACAAAATCTTTATAAGTTATAGTGACAATGGAAAAGGCTGTGAAAAATCAACAATTATAAAAAATGGTTTACAAAATATGGAAAACCGTATTCTAGCCATAAAAGGAACTATTACTTTTGAAACTGAACCTAATAAAGGTTTTAAAGTCAAAATAACAATGCCTAAATAAAAGCCTATGTTTAAAAAAGTAATAATTGCCGAAGATCTTGATGCAATGAATTTAGGAATTCAACAAGTTTTAAAAGATTTAAACATTGCAGATTTTCAACATTCAAAATTTTGCGATGACACGTTTCTAAAAATCCGAAGAGCTATTCAAGATAATGAGCCGTACGATTTGTTAATTAGTGATCTTTCTTTTAAAATAGATCATCGTGAAGTAAAAATTGTAAATGGCGACGAATTAATTCAAAAAGTTCGTGAACTGCAACCTAATATCAAAATTATTGCTTATTCGGTTGAAGATAAAAGCTATCGTATCAAATCACTTTTTGAAGAGGCTCAAATTGATGCTTTCGTATTGAAAGGCTTAAACAGTATCGAAGAATTGAAAAAAGCGATTCATTTAATTTCAAGTTCTGATCAAAAATTTATTTCCCCAGAAGTCGCTTCTGCACTTCAGGAAAAAGGTAATTATGAAATAGACGATGTCGATATTAAAATCCTGAAATATTTAGCTGCAGGAACTTCACAAGACGAAATCATAGATATTTTTAAAAATACAGATATTAAACCCAATAGCAAAAGTGCTATGGAAAAAAGATTAGCAAAACTGAAAGACTTTTTCAAGGCTAATAATACTGTTCATTTGGTCTCTATTGTAAAAGATATGGGAATAATCTAAATTCCCATATCTCCATTTTTTTAAAGCTCCTTCGGGAGCTTTTTTTATTTCTTCTATTTGATTTTTATGGATTATGGATTTCCGTAAAATACTGGTTTTGATTGGGGTTACTTTTGGATTATTAAATCAATTTAAAAATTAAAATCATGAAAAAATTAGCTGTTCTATTTAGTTTATTCTTCCTAATTCTAGGAAGTAGCATTGAAGCTCAAAGCGGGCATTACAAAGGAGAAAAAGGTAGCTCTCATAAAGAAGGAAAATATAAAAACTCCAGTACTCATAATCACTACAAAAAAAGAAAATAATACTCCAAACTTCAATTGATACTAAACTAGGAATAAGTCAAGAGGAGTTTATATAATCAGAAAACTTTAACTAACCAAACCTTATAATTATGGGCTTTCGATTTCAAAAGAGAATTAAACTTGGAGGCGGACTTGGATTAAATATAAACAATTCGGGAATCTCTCCAAGCTTTAGGACAAAGATGGGAACATTTAGTAAAAATGGTTATTCTACAAAAACTGGCATTCCTGGTATTAGGTATCAAAGTGGATGTCTCGTACTATTTGTTTTTACTGGACTTCTAACATTTTTAATTTATACACTTAAACTTTAAAAAATATGGGATATCGAAAAGGATATTATAAAAAAAATGGAACTTATGTTCAAGGACATTTTACGAATAACAGGTCTAAATCTTTTTCAAACAGAAATAACGGATGCATGATTATTGTTTTGGCTCTTTTTGCTTTTAGTTCAATAATTTCTTGCTCAGAATCAACTGATTCTACAGAAAATATTACAAACTCAAATTCAGGCTCAGGGTCTAGCACAAATTCAAATTGTCCAACCAAAACTTGTGCAGACTTTAAAACTCAGGCCGAAGCCCAAACTACTTATAACAGCAACAGAAAATGTTATAAAAATTTAGATGGTAATGGTGATGGCAAAGCATGTGAATCTTTAAAATAAAAACTATAAACCATGATAACACTAGAACTTAAAAGCCATTTTCTAAGATTATATCAAATGGCATTATCTGATGATCAATTTGATGTATTAGAACTCCAAATGCTGTATCACTTTGCAGATGAAAGAGGAATTCCAAAAGAAGAACTAGATAAACTTTTTCTAAATCCAATTAGTACAGAGTTTATAGTACCAGAGAGTTTAAATACAAAAATTGAATATCTGTATGATCTAACTCGAATTATTTGGGCAGACGGAAAAATAACCGACGACGAATTAAATATGCTTAGAAAGTATTGCCGAAAATTTGATTTTGTTGAAGAAAACATTAATGATTTATCCGATTACCTCATTGAGTGTGTTCAGAAAAACATCGGCAAAGAAGAAATTATTAGTCAACTAAACACTTAAATTATGAAACCACTATCACAATTATTTAGTTTAAAAAAATCTGAAGATTCTTCTTTTAAAATTTTAGAAGAAAATGAAGAAGACAGAGAACAAATTAGAATTACTTATTATCAAAGCGGTTTTACTGCCTCGGTAAAAGCTACAGGAAAGCCTATTGTTCTCAAAGCATGCTTGCAAAATTTATACATGAGTTTTGAAGACCAGTGCCGAAAACAAAAAATGGAACAAGATAAACTGAAACAGCCTTATCGAGAAGAGCAGGAAAAAAACAGAACTGAACTCAAAAAATCTGAAGCTGCAATAGGTATTTTCGAGAAAAAGGAACAAGATATCAATGAAAATATCGATCAGATTAAAAATGAAATTATTGAAGTAAAACGTAATCCTGACAAATACGGAATTGAAGAAGGAAAAGGTCTAAAAGCACAATTTTATATTGGGTTAATTCTTTTACTTCCTATTACACTCTATGTTTTGGTATTTTATATTTCAGCTTCTTATTCTGCTTTTTTCAAAGAATTTTCAAATGATAGTTTAACAGCTGCGATTTTTGATGCCGACGCTTTTACTAATGCTTTTAAAGCAAGCTGGCTGGAAGGTGTTTTGGTTACAACTATTCCTTTTGTTTTTATGGGATTGGGCTATGTCATTCACATGGTGCAAAAAGGAAAAGGAATCAAAAATATTTTTAGACTTGCATCACTTTTTACTATTACATTTTTATTTGACGGCCTTTTGGCTTACATCATTGAGAAAAAAATATACGAGTTTAATAAAACTACAGAATCTTCTCCATACAATTTAAATATTGCTCTACGTGAACCTGAATTTTGGATGATCATATTTGCGGGATTCGTAGTATATATTATCTGGGGACTTGTATTTGATTTTGTTATGAAAGAATTTGAAAACATCGATAAAATTCGAGCTTTTATACGAGGAAAAAAAGAAAACTTGTTAAATCTGGAAAAGCTCAAAGCTGATTATATTAATAAAATCAACGGCTTTAAAGAACAGATTGTTACAATAAATGGTAAAATTTCAGAACTTCAATTAAAAATTGATGGTTTTGTTTTTCCAGTAAAAGAATATCTGCATTACCATCATCAATATAAAGAAGGTTGGTTTCAAGCTATAAACACTGAAATTGCTTTACCTCATAAAGAGAAAGTTGAATTACTAGAAAACTGCGAAAATTTATCTGAAGAGCATCTTGGAAGATTAAATTTAGTTGATCCCGATTTTCAGCATTTAGTATATTTTAAAAACTGAGATTATGAAAAATACTTTACTCAAAATTTCAATGTCTCTTTTACTTGTTTTATTTTTTTCATGTAAAGAAGAAAACAAAAAAGAAGCTAAAGAAACGGCAGTTAAAAATTCTGTTTCAGAAAATTATAACATTAGTATTTTAGTTGATTTATCAGATCGAATAAGCCTCAAAAAAAATCCAAATCCTACAATGGAAATTTATCAACGGGATTTAGGCTATATAAAATCTGTTTCGGAAGCTTTTACAGAGCATTTAAAATCAAAAAGAATGAGGCAGATTAATGACAAAATGCAATTATTCTTTAATCCAGAACCTGAAAATCCAGAAATTAATTCTATTTCTAAAGAATTGAGAATTTCGGTTGACAAAGACAATGCCTCTAAAAAATTATTGAATTCTATCAATGATACTTATTCTTCAAAAACAGCTTCAATTTATGAATCAGCGATTAAAGATGATAAATATATTGGTTCAGATATCTGGAACTTTTTCGATAGCAAAGTAAAAGACCAATGTATTGATCAGGATTTTAGAAATATCTTAATTATTTTGACCGATGGATATATCTTTTATGAAGGAACACAAATCAAAGAAGGAAATTTATCTAGTTATTTAACACCTCAACTAATTAAACAGAATATTTTAAATACAAATGATTGGCAGAAAAAATTTGAAAAAGAAAACTTTGGTTTCATTCCAATCAATACTGATTTATCTAATCTCGAAGTTTTAGTTTTAGGAATAAATCCGAGCAAAAACAATCCGTTTGAGGAAAAAGTTATAAAAGCTTACTGGACTAAATGGCTTTTGGAAATGAAAATAAAACATTTCGAAATCAAAAATGCTGATCTGCCTTCAAACATGGACAAAATAATTAAGGATTTTATTTTAAAAAAGGAATAAAAACCACACTTACGCTTTTTAAAGAGGAATTTTATATCCTCTTTTTTCTGTTTAAAGACTTTTTACCAAAAACTTCTTTTAAAATTTCTATTGTATTACGGATTTCCATAAAATATTGATTTTGATTGGTTTTACATTTGAATCAATAATTTAAACTACAAACCAATGGAAATGAATATTCAACTAAAATCGCTAGCAGATAAAATAAATCAGCTGAAAAGTAAAATTGAAACAGAGGAATCTACTAAACATGCTTTTGTACTGCCTTTTATAAATATTTTAGGTTATGATGCTTTTAATCCTTTAGAAGTGGTTCCAGAATTTACTGCAGATCTTGGTTTAAAAAAAGGAGAAAAAGTAGATTATGCCATTTTTCAGGATGGGGAACCAATTATTATTGTAGAATGCAAAAGCTGGAAAGAAAAACTTACCGTTCATAATTCACAATTGTTCCGTTACTTTCATGTTACAAAAACCCGTTTTGCACTTTTAACTAATGGCATAAATTACCAATTCTTTACCGATTTAGATGATCAGAATAAGATGGATGAAAAGCCGTTTCTAGAATTTGATATTTGTAATTTAAAAGAAAACACTATTCATGAAATTGCTAAATTTCATAAAGCCAATTTCGATGTAAATAATATTGTAAGTAACGCCAGTTCTTTAAAATACATCAAAGAAATTAAAAAACTTATCAAAGCTGAATTAGAAAATCCATCAAACGATTTTACTAAAGTATTTGCTAGTAAAATATATACTGGAAGATTGACTGAAAAAGTTATTGATGAATTTAAAGATTTAGTACAGAAATCAGTTAGTCAATTTATAAATGACAAAATTAATGATCGGCTTAATGCTGCTTTAACCAAAGAAACAATTAAGCAGCAAGACGAGGAAATTTCGATAGTTGAAGAGGATAATAAAATTAATACTACTGAAGAAGAACTTGAAGCTTATCGCATTGTTGTAGCAATTTTACGCAGAAAATTACCAACAAGCAGAATTGTCCACCGTGACACACAATCTTATTTCGGAATTCTACTTGACGATAATAATCGTAAACCATTATGCAGGCTTCATTTAAATGGAAGTAAGAAATACATAAGTCTATTTAATGATAATAAAACTGAATCAAAAATTTCTATTTCATCAATTGATGATATTTATCAATTTGAAAAAGAGTTATTAGATACAGTTGCTCTTTACGAAACCGAATAAATCAAACCTAAAAAATTTAAAATTATGGAATACAAAGTAGTCCCATTCGTAGCTTCAATCGATCCTAAAAAAGGAACTTCAGATCATGTAGCTGAACAACTTGAAAGTTTAATAAAAAATTTTACCAATCAAGGCTGGAAATATGTACGTTTAGAAAGTGTATCAACATTCGTTCATCCTGACGATGGATGTTTTGGATTTGGAGCCAAACCTGGTTACACAACAAATAGTCAAATGGTTGTTTTTCAAAAATAAATGAAATATTTCATCTTATTAACTATTCGATTGTATTGGATTTTAATTCCTCAATCTAAAAGGAGGAAATGCATTTTTAAAAAATCCTGCTCAAATCATGTGTTTGAAATAACTCAAAAAGAAGGTTTTATAAATGGATTAAAAGCATTTCGATTTAGATATAATAATTGCCGAAATGGTTTTCAAGTTTTTAAAAATCCTGTTACTAATAAAATCCAAATAATTCTTCCTTCTCTTGTTATAGTGGAGAAGGAAGAAATTGCTGAAAGATTAATCGAAAATCAAGTATAATTACGTATTCCCCAAAAGAGCTTTCTAACTAGATTTATCCTCAATATTATATTTTAAAATAGTAGTATCCCAACTCTAACCAAATACCACAACCGCCTGTGCAAAAAAACTACCTCAGCTTATTTTTTGTATTTCTTTTTTTATCCTGTAAACATGTAGATGCTCCTCCGCCTCTAGCAGAAATAAATTCATTTTATAAACCTGTAATTACTGCAGATGATCGGAAAACAATAACGCCCGAAGAAGCCAAAACCTATCATGTAAATACAACTTATAAGTACAAATACAGAACTGGAAATCCTGGACGCTACAAATACAATTATGATGTAAAAGGAATAAATACAACTGGAGACTCAGTTTTTGGGAATATAATTGTTCAAGGAAAATATGGAGCTGGAGTTTTAATTGATAGTATTGCCGAAACAGAAATAAATACCGAATGGATTGCTCACGGAAAACTAAAAGCTCTTGACAAACATGGAAATGAATACCATTTAATTGTTAAATAAAATTATCTAATGAAATATATCTTACTCTTATTTTTTGTTTTCGTAACTTCATTTTGTCCACCCGAAACCACAGTCTACATCTGCGGTTCGGCTGGTGCAAAAAAGTATCATTACAATGAAAATTGTCGTGGACTTCGTTCTTGTCGCAGCGAAATTGTAAAAACATCACTCAAACAAGCTAAAGGTTTGGGTTTATCAATTTGTGGATGGGAAGATTAAAATCTTCCCATTTTAAATTTTTAATTATTTGATAATAATTGCTTTACAATAAATTCACATTAGTTTTATTAATTTGATTAAAACTAATCGTTATGAAACTATTTAATCTAAATTTTCTGGTATCATTCAAAGAATGGCTTTTTTTAAGAGCTATGCAATCTTCTTTCCTACACTAATAGAAACGTTAAAAAAACAAAGGAAAGTCTTACTGAATGAATAAAATTGAAAACTCATTTTTGAACAAAAACCAATTTGGGGCAGATTTCTTGTGGGGTGTTTCAACCGCCGCTTTCCAAATTGAGGGCGCACATGATTCTGACGGAAAAGGTTCTTCTATCTGGGATGTTTTTACGTCTCAAAAAGGAAAAATAAAAAACGGGCATCATGCCATAACTGCCTGTGACTTTTACAACTCTTATCAAGATGATATCGATCTGATTCGGGAACTAAATATCCCAAATTTCAGGTTCTCTATTAGCTGGCCTAGAATTATGCCAACCGGAATCCATCCTATAAATCAGGCCGGAATTGATTACTACAATAAAATCATAGATTCTCTTCTTGCTTCGGGAATCGAACCTTGGATAACACTTTATCATTGGGACTTACCGCACGAACTAGAATTAAAAGGAGGCTGGACGAACCGAGAATCGGTTTCCTGGTTCTCAGAATATGTAGAAGTTTGTGTACAGCATTTTGGCGACCGTGTCAAAAACTGGATGGTAATCAATGAACCTTCTGTGTTTACTGGTGCTGGTTATTTTCTAGGCATTCATGCACCTGGAAAAAAAGGAATTACCAATTACTTAAAAGCCATGCACCACGTAACTTTAGCAACAGCAGCAGGTGCAAAAATTATCCGAAACAGAATTCCGCAGGCTAATATTGGAACTACTTTTTCTTGCACGCATATCGAACCTGCAACGGAAAGCGCGAAAGATGTTGAAGCTGCAAAACGAGTAGATACTTTATTGAACAGAACTTTTATAGAACCTATTTTAGGATTGGGCTATCCGCAGAAAGATCTTCCTGTTCTTAAAAAACTCAATAATTATATTATAGGAGACGATTTAGACAATCTTGCATTCAATTTTGATTTTATTGGGCTTCAATGTTATACGCGTGAAGTAGTAAAATCAGCAATGTTGATTCCGTATATTGGCGCCGAATTGGTAAGCGCCGAAAAACGGAATGTAATTTCTACAGAAATGGGCTGGGAAGTCTATCCGCCAGCATTATATCATGTGCTTAAAAAATTCAATGAATACGAAGGAATTCGAAAAATTATAATCACTGAAAATGGCGCCGCTTTTCCAGATACAGTAACCAACGGAAAAGTATTTGACATTAAAAGAACCCATTATATTCAGGATCACTTAGAACAGATTTTAAAAGCCAGAAATGAAGGCTTAAATGTTGAAGGTTACTTTGTCTGGAGTCTAACCGATAACTTCGAATGGGCAGAAGGTTATAATGCCCGTTTTGGATTAATTCATGTGGATTTTGAAACACAAAAACGAACTATTAAAAATTCAGGATTGTGGTTTAAGGACTTTTTATCTTAAAACTAATTCCTAACATTATAAAAGCCTTTCACGTTTTAGTTGTGAAAGGCTTTTTTTTGAATCCAAACAGCATCAAATCGATTAACGTAGTCTGTATTTATAATTTTGCTTTAAAATCCCAATATGAACTTTACCATTATTTTTTAAATGAGCAGTTACAAGGACATATTTTTCTTCGGGATATTTAATATCATAGCTAAATGTAGTGTCTTTCACTTTTATTTGAAGCGTGTGTTTTCCATCATCTGATACTGACAATGCTGTTGTTTCATAAGTAGGCATTGCTTCTGTTGCTTTTAAATTGATATCCTTTACTTTTTTGTTATCCAAAAGTATTTCGAGTTTTAAGTTGTCTAATTTCATGTCCGTTGGCTGTTCAAAAGACACTACATATTTTTTACATCCGAAAATGCAAAAAACGATCAATAGAGATAAAAGCTTTTTCATAAAAAGTGGTTTTTATTTTTATAAATATAAATAATTTTATTTCATCAATGCAATCTAAATCCTTGCTAAATTTTCTTCAGAATCCGATTCAAAACACCGGCAAATTCCAAGAAAAAAAATCAGTGTTTTTAGTAAAAAAAATCGATTATTTCGTTGATTTTATTAGGTTTAACGGTATTTTTTTCTTATCTTTATAGTGTAAATAACAGTAAATATATGCCGAAAACTACACTTTTTAAAAGCCAAAATTACACGTCAAAAAATGATTCTTTTTACCACTTCAAACATTTCATTTTTTCAAATGCTTCTTCATTTCATTTCGAAATTATTCAACCTAATCTTTTTTCTGCACAAAGTATAAACAAGCAGAAGAAACTAGAGCAACCGCTCCAATTGCAATCGTAATTATTTTACGAGGATATATTTTCTGAACCATTTTTTTAGAAAATAAGTCTTTAAAATTAAATGAAAGATTTTCTTTTTTGGAAAATTCTTTTGACTCTTCATGTTCAGTATTCACCAAAACTCTTTTTTCTATGTCATTATTTTCAATTTCAAAATTTAAATTTTCATTGACACTTTCAATTTGTTTTGCTAAATCAATTCTGCACTTTTCATTAAATTTTTTAAAAGGCCGAGGTTGAAAATCGACTATAACTGCTGCAAGATTTATAGCATCAATATTTGAAGGGTCTGTTTCGCCTTTAAAGAAAGTTTCAATCGGTCTAAATTTATCTTTTTGCTCTTTAAACTTATTCTTTTTAGTGTGATCGAAATCTAAACATAATAGATTTTTAAAAACATTCAAATCGTCTTGAGTTGGGTTATTTTCATAAATAAGCCAGCATAAATCTCGGAGTTTTCCGCGGGAAGGGCTTTGCAAATAATCAAAGTATTCTCCTTCTCTTTCGAGTTCGTATTTAATTTTAATTGCCTTTTTATATTCTTCTAATGTGTTATTCATCTTCGCTTTTTTAGGAACCACTTTGAACTGTCTATTTTTCTTTTTAACAAAACACTTTTATATGCCATCAAACACTTTCAAGTTTTATTCCAATTTCTATTTTATTTCAACATTTTTTTCAAACTCTTCAGCCAACTTTTCACGGGCTTTTTGCATCTATAATATTAGAAGGATTCGTCTAAAATTAAATAGCATCTAATAAAAAATAGGCATTGCATTTTTACATTATTGGGAATTCGCGGGAATCTCAGGAAAACGCGGGAATTCTGGGAATTCCTTATCTACAGTGGTCTAAAAGTGCCTTTCCTTTGCATCAGAAATTAGTTCAAGTTTTGTCTGCAGACTAAAACAAATATATAAAACTAGTTCTAATTCACATTGTGGAAAACCGTAAGACCGAGTTTATTCGGGAAGTATAAATTACGTCTTACAGTTCTACACAGTCACTTCCCCAAAAACAATTTGGTGTCGCCAAAATAAACTCTGGATCATTCCGGACAGCCACACCTATGTCTAATTTCTAAATCAAATCAAAATGAAAAAATTAATACTATTTATCGCTTTTGCGTTATTGTTCACTATATTTTCTTGTACTCCGGATGAGTACGAGACTCAAACAACAAAAAAGGTAGAAATACCAATTAATAAGATAAAGGCTGTTCCTGGTGATGGTCCTGGTGATGACAAAACTCCACCGCCACCGCCACCACCAACACTACCATAATAAAAAAATAAATAGTATTTAATTAATTACTATTTTCGGGGAAAGTAAATTTATATGTTACGGTCCCCGTTTTTTTATTTTATAATAGCTCTTTTTCTTTTTTCTTGTGAAGAAAAAAAAATCGTTGACTCTGAAACCAAATCTATGCAAAAAGAGGCTTTTGCATTGCGAGATGAAGCTATTAAAAATATTGACAACGAAAACTTTAATACTGCTTTTTATCAGTTCAACAAGTCAAAGGCTCTTTATGAAACTCTAAAAGACAGCGCCAATATTGCATATATCCTTATTAGAATTGCAGATATTCAACAAATCTACGGAGATTACTATGGAAGTAAAGAAACAGTAACCGAGGCACTATCTTATATTAAAAAAAAAGGAGATTATACTTCAAGTATAAATAATACTTTAGGAATTGCAGACAAAGAACTTTCTCTTTATGATGATGCCATTTTTTATTATACCCAATCTGCAAATGAGTCTGCGACTCCTCACGAAAAACATAGCCCTTTACAAAATATTGCTGTAGTTTATATTTTACAAAAAAAATACGATAAAGCGATCTTATTGTTAGAATCTCTTTTAAAATCTTTTCCTAATGACGATTTGAAGAGCAAGAGTGGGTTAATGAGTAAATCTATACTTCTTGATAATTTGGGATACGCCTACTTTAAGAAAGGAATGGATGAGAAAGGATTTAACCTAATGACCAAAGGACTTCAGATAAGAATTGAAAATAATGATACTTACAGAAGTATTGAAAGCTATCTTCATTTTGCCGATTATTATTCGAAAAAAAATCTTCAAAAATCTGATGAAAATGCTCTTTTGGCGTATAATGCAGCTACAAAACACAATAGTATTGACGAAAGATTGGAAGCGCTTCAAATTTTAATTTCAAATGATAATAGTCCCCGCACATCTTCATACGTACAAAAGTATTTTACCTTAAATGACAGCATCATAAAAGTTAGAAACAACTTCAAAAATAAGTTTGCCAAAATCAAATACGATTCCAAAAAAGAAAAAGACGAAAACGAAAAACTTCGTTTAGAAAAAGCTGAAAACGAATTGTCGTTACAAAAAGCGAGTTATATGCGTATTGTATTTGTTATTGTTTTTGTTTTTTTAGTGGTTTTAATTGCGATTCTAATTCGTTATTATAAAAACAAAAACAAGGCTATAGAATTAAAAACGTCATACGATACCGAAACCCGAATTGCAAAAAAAATCCACGATGAATTAGCCAATGATGTATTTAATGTAATTGCCTTTGCCGAATCCCAGCCTTTAAGCGCCGAAAACTCCAAAGAGAATCTGCTGCAAAAACTAGATGACATTTACGGCCGTGTGAGAGGAATTTCTAGAGAAAACAACAGTATCGATACTGGCATAAATTTTACACGAAGCATCAAAGAGATGCTTTCTGTTTACAATACCCGCGAAAGAAACATTATCGTAACCAATTTAGAAGAAATAAACTGGGAATCTATTGATGATATGAAAAAGATTACCATCAGCCGAATTTTACAGGAACTAATGGTAAACATGAAAAAACACAGCAAAGCAAACCTTGTGGTCATAAAATTTGAAAGTGATCTAAAATCAATTTTCATAAATTATATGGACAATGGTGTAGGCTGCGAAAAAAGCACGATTGTAAAAAATGGTCTTCAAAACATGGTAAACCGTATTCTGGCAGTAAACGGAACTATCGATATCGACACGGAACCTGAAAAAGGATTTAGAGTGAAAATAATTATGCCAGAGCAAACACAGATTAAAGTTTAAATTAAAAAGCCTTTCAGAATCTTCCGAAAGGCTTTTCTCTTCAAAAAAACAATAAAATTATAACCTTTTTAAGCTTATAATGTTTCGTTTAAAACCGCAACAGCTTCTTTCCAATTATTGACTCTTAAATGATGCGTTTTATTTATATTATGAAATGCTGTAAACATAATCGGTTTCCCAATACAATAATCTAGATTTTTACAATGGTCATCAATCAGATAATCTGTTTTAATGATTCTTTTACTGCCACATAAAACAATATTTTCCCATTTAATAAAAGGAAAATGTTCTGCGAGCCACGCTACTTTTTCGGCAAGTGAGACTGGAAATTCTGTGGCTGCCGAAACAATAAAAATCTCAAAGTTCTTTTGTAATTCACGTACACTTTCGATTGCATCGGGCATTACAGGAAGAGACCTGAAAAAATTATCTTTATTTAAAACTTTGACTAATAAATCTCTATCCTTAAAAGCCTCATCTTCACTTAATCCTTGAATACTCTCTTTTGTTAAACTAGTTCCATACGCGGTATTATAATGCTCTAGTAGTTGAGATTCAAAATCGGCCAATACGCCATCCATATCGATTGCAATTGTTTTCTTATTCATTGTAAAAATTATTTTGCGGTAAAATTATGCAAAAATTGCAATATATTGCAATTTTTAATTTATTTTTGCAATATAAAACCGCAATTAAAATGAAAAAGGAAGAACGTCAAAAAGCAATTTTAGAATATTTAGCCAAAGAACATCGCGTAACCTCCATAGAACTAAGCGAATACCTCAGCGTTTCTGAAGATACAATAAGACGCGATTTAAAAGAACTTTCAGATCAGGGACTTTTAAAAGCCGTTCGTGGTGGTGCGGTTGCTCCTTCTCCTATTCCCTTACATTACAGAAAAAGAGAAAAACACGATATCGAAAACAAAAAGATTATAGCCCAAAAAGCAATTTCGTATTTAAAAGACGGACAAGTCGTTTTTATTGATGGAGGAACAACTTCTCTGGCTTTAGTAGCAAGTTTCCCTTACGATTTAAAATTAACGGTCATTACCAATAGTTTTCCTGTTGCTTCTTTAGTCGAAGATTTACCGAATATCGATTTAATTTTTGCGGGCGGTAAAATGTGTAAAACTTCGTTTACAACTTCAAGCATGGAAACAATGGATTTCTTTAGAAATTTCAGAGCCGATATCTGTATTCTGGGAATCTGCAGTATTCATCACGAAAGAGGCATTACAGGAATTTTATACGATGATTCGATGCTGAAGAAGAATATGGTACAGAATTCTAATTTTGTAATTGCCCTAAGTTCAATCGAAAAAGTAGAAACTGCCGAATCGTATTTTGTCTGTCCGATAAACGATATTAATGTTTTGGTGACGAATGTTTCGCCTGAAGAGGAGATTTTGAAAGCATATAAAAATACTGGATTGACGGTTCTTTAATTTCATCACTTTTTGTTTCAATTTATAAATCAGTAGTACTGAATTTATAAATCCGTACCGATTAAGATATTACCAATCATAGCTTTGTGAAAAATTAATTTTCAAAAAGTCTATGAAAAAAATTATCTATTTTATCGGTTTATTATTTTTACCAGCTTGCTTATTGGCACAAACGGAAGAGGCATTAGTCAAAAAATGTATTCAAAATTACATTGACGGCACTTCTTACAACAAACCTGACAACATCGAAAAGGCATTTTATCCTGAAGCCAATCTGTTTTTGAGTAATAAAGATAAAGAACTCTGGATTGTACCTGCCAGCGAATATACTAAATGGTTTAAAAAAGACAACGAAGGACAGTTTAATGGGCGAATCGGTAGAATAATCTCAATTGATGTGTATAACAATATAGCCTCGGCTAAGGCAGAAATACTAATTCCTGACAAAAAAATAGAATTTATTGATTTGTTCTTGCTCAAAAAAATTCAAGGCGAATGGAAAATAATCAGTAAATCGGCAAGCAGTTTAAATTCAAATAAATCAGGACAGTGTATTTTATTTATAGTTTCTAATGCCAATCATTATGGTAAATCAACTATAGCTACTGGCAATAGTTTTTCTGAAATAGTAAATGCTTATGATACTTTTAAAAAAGCGGGATATACCGTCGATTTTGTAAGTCCAGATGGAGGAAGTATTCCATTAGCTTATATTAACACATCTGACAGTTTACAAAAACAATATTTATTTGATTCCGATTTTATGTATGCAATAAAAAACACAAAAAAACCCAACGAAATTGATTCAAAAATTTACAAAGCCGTTCACTACATTGGTGGTGGATCTGCTATGTATGATGTTCCTGAAAATAAAGAAATTCAAACTATTTCCTTAAAAGTCTACGAAAAAAATAAGGGCATTATCTCTTCTGTTTGCCATGGAACGGCTGGAATTGTAAACTTAAAAACAAATGATGGTAAATATTTAGTTGCAGGAAGAAAAATTAGCGGTTATCCAGATTCATTCGAAAAACAAGACGGGGAATATTTTAAATACTTTCCATTCTTAATTCAGAAAACAATTGAAGAAAGAGGAGGGACTTTCAAATTTTCTGCCCGTAATGTCTCACATGTAGAAACAGACGGAAGAATCGTTACGGGTCAAAATTTTCAATCGTCAAGCAGTGTGGCATTAAAGATTATAGAATTAATAAATGATACAAAAAGTGAGTAATAATTTAAAAACAAACCTTTACAACATTGTCTTTTGTACTTTTTTCATCAACCAAACAAAAAAGCCTTTCAGAATTTTACTCCTGAAAGGCTTTCTTTCTACAAATTAACAGGCAATATTA
The DNA here is from genome assembly GCF_019308285.1 of Flavobacterium quisquiliarum. Lineage (GTDB taxonomy): Bacteria > Bacteroidota > Bacteroidia > Flavobacteriales > Flavobacteriaceae > Flavobacterium > Flavobacterium quisquiliarum. The sequence continues at coordinate 4,071 of NZ_WWEM01000019.1, read as the reverse complement.
TTTCCATCCACCACCTAGGTCTCTATAAACATGGACAGCAGCATTAAGTTGTTCTTTTTTAGTATCGATTAATTCTAATTTTGCTTCCAAAGCATCTCTCTGCGTCATTAAAACCTCAAAATAATCGACTCTAGCCGATTTAAACAAATCGTTTGAAACATCAATAGAAGTATTTAAAGCGTCTACTTGTTTTGATTTCAAATCGTAACCTTTTTGAAGATTTTCCCCGCTCCCGCACGAATCCTTTCGTGTGGTAAGTTTCCGCTTAATCTAAATTTTTACTGTTTTATAAATTAAAGTTTAATAAAGAAAATTAGACTTGACCTGCATACCTCCACACGAAAGGATTCGTGCGGGAGCGGGGGGATGTATACGTTGATGACCTTTTCCCAGTCTTCATTTAGATCTACACTAAACTTTATTGGAACATTAGTTGCTCTTTCTTCTTTTATTGTAATTGGTTTTTTAAAATAATTCCACATTATTACAATTAAAAAGCAAGTTATAATAGTGATAAAAGTCTTTTTGTATTTTTTCATATCTACCAATTGATTTTTTTATCTAGAAAGAAAAAATATTTCTCACCTCTAGTTACCTTAAAACTAATAGAGTCATTAATCTTAGTGATATTTTTAATTATTTCTTTATTCTCTTTTTTGAATTTATCATAAGTTGTCAGTTTTATAGTATCACCAAACTTTAAATTGTCTAAAGACCTATTGATATGGTATTTTTTTAATAATTCTTTAGCCTCTTTTTTTGAAATCAGATGGTTTCTTTCTTTCAGAATTATATTAATTATTTTCCTGCTGTGTGATAAATCATTAGCATTTAAATTAGATATGGGATGTGTCTTATTTCGCTTGTTATAAACCTGATAATCAAAAGTATCATCATATTGACTTTTGCCATTAACTATATAATTCCAAGTTATATAAGAGACTTTCGAGGAGTTTATGTGAATTTCCAGTTCTATTGGAATACTCAAAGAAAGACTATCTTTTATTAAAGGGTTTTTAAGACTTGGTAAAATAGTTACTGCCTCTTGAGAATCAATTTGCTTAACATCGATTGGTGCTCTTGAGTTACAGGAAAAAAGTATAATAATTAACAGTGTAAATATAAGTTGTTTCATATTTTTAAAATTATTCATTTATAAAAATGGAATCTATGTAAGTAGTTAGCTCTTTAGTCTTTTCGTCTTCTTTTGTAAAATGCAAGATTGTATATATTAATATTGATTTGTCATAGTTACTTTTTATTAATCGAATTTCTTGCATATTTTTTAACTCCTGTAAAGTTTTAATTTCTCCTTTTAATAGCTTATTTAATATTTCCTGGTCGATAACGCTATATTCATAGTTCCCATATTTTTCCTCATTAAATAATTTTCCCTTTGCCAATTCATAAATTCCTCTAAGCCCATTGTCTTTTGCTTGTTCAACGTCATGAACCACAATATTGTCCCATACTTCTTCAATAGGCTTGCTAATACTTGGATAAACCACCGCATTCAAAAAATCTAAAGGAACAAACATCGTTATGAGAGTTTCCGTTTTACCAATTAATTTTTTTCTCTACATAAAAAAAACTACCGTCCTTTTTCATGGCTCTAAAATGAATAGAATCACTAATCTTATTAAGCTCTTGAATGATTAGCTTGTTTTCTTTTCTAAACTTATCATAAGCTACCAATTTTATCGTTTCAGTAGGTTTTAAATTGTCTAGTGATTTATTAATGTGGTATTTTTTCAATACCTGTTGAGCATCTTTTCTGGAAATTAAATGATTTCTTTCTTTTACAATGATATCTATTGATGCACTTTTGACTGTTTTATCAAAATCTAATTGGCGTATTGACTTTGTCTTGTTATGCTTATTATAAACTTCATAATCGAAATAATCTTTGTCAAGAGTTTTATTATTAACGCGGTAAATCCATGCAATATATTCAATTGAAGAATTAATTTCTATTTTAAATTCTATCGGAAAACTAATCCGAACACTATCTTTTATTTGTTTACGATCCATAAAATTATCTTCAAATGTTACCATTTCTTTAGAAGTAGTTTGTTTAATCTCAATTGGCTTTTTAGATTCACATGAAAAAAATAATAGAGAAATTATAATAATGATATAGGTATGTTTCATAATTGAATTAGTTTATAAAAATGGTCTCTATATATGTTATCCTTTCATCAATTTCCACGTTTTTTTTCGTATAATAAAAAACAGTATAAATTAAACTAGTTTGATAATCATAATTATTAATTGATTTTCTAAAATTTTCTAGATTATCTTCTAAATCTTTTAATGTCTTATATTTTCCTTTAAATAAATTATTCAATATATCTTGGTTTATTTTAATATATTGATAATCACCATATGTATCTCTACTAAACCATTTTGCTAGAGCTAGATCAGATATGCCTCTAAGACCATTGTCTTTAGCTTGTTCAACAGCGTCTACAACCATTCCATCCCATACTTCTTCAATAGGCTTGCTAATACTTGGATAAACCACTGCATTCAAAAAGTCTAAAGGAACAAACATCGTTGTAAGGGTTTCCATTTTTCCATCCATACCAAATTTAACAGTATCTATAGCGTTGATAATGAAGTTCAATTTTTCAGCATTTTTTAATAATGCATTACGAACTCCAACCTGTTTAAAATAATCTAATTGGCTTATTCCTTTAGTAGTTACAACTTTACCTTCTTTTTTATAACCAAAATTGACTGCTTGGGTAATTTCATACAATTTGCCTTCATTATCAAATACGGGTTTAGTGTAAATTCTGCGACTGTATTCTAATTTACCCATATTATTTACAAGATTTCCTTTTTTAAGTTGCTTTATAGCAATAGAATACCTTAGTTTATCACTATACTTAACCATCTCTTCCCGCAAGTCGAACATCGCATTGTTTTTTATATTTTCACAAATCTTGTCCATTACATTCTCAAGTTCCCTTGATGGCTCTTCAGTAGCTACTATACCTGCTGAGAAGACTATTATCTCTCCATCTGCAGACCTGATTTCCGGAAAACCATAACCTTCATAAGCTGGCTTTATAAACAAAGTAGTTTTAGAACGATATACATCAAGTATATTGTTGTTAGATTTCCAGTAAGTATTATGATATTTCCAAGTCCAATAAAATTCAAGACAGCTGTTAATGCTTCCTTTTTCATCTTTTTTAATTTCAATGTGCCATTTTGGGTTCAAATACAATTCTATTGTTATTCTGTGCTGCCCGTTTACTTCTCTAACCATAACGGTTTTGAAAACCATTTGTCCATCAAATTTTGGATTGTCAAAGATGGTCAGGCCTTTAAAAGGAGTGTTTTTATCCCAAAGCTGAAAGGTTATGCTTGTTCCAACAGGGATGCTTTCACTTACATTTAATTGAAAATAAACCGTTTCTTCCAAATAGGCTTTTGGCCAATTGGAGTCTTGTTCTGGTATATTTCTCATTCCTTCATAATCGGGGCTCCACCAGCCTGAGAAAGCTTTTTCTGGTTCTTCTCTAACTGGTCTGGGTTCTGGTTCTCCATAAGTATATTCTTGAGCATAATAATCAATACGCCCGTTTGAGTTTATTTCTATTTCGTTGGCAAATTCTCTTGTTGTTCCTCTTACAATATAAGTGGCATTGCCACCGACATATCTAGTCTTAGTCATAACTTTTAGTTATTAGCGTCCTGTTAATTAGTTTTGTGTTGTATCTTCAGAACTATTATTTTTTATAGTTGTATCAGAATGAAATTCATGTCCATTTTCACTTTGATGCTTATTTTTTCCTGCAACTGTATAGTTTTTATCCTTTTTTATATCTGAATTTAAATCACCTTCTATATTTTCATCGTGATTACCGCCAACATAAAACATACTATCGCCAGTAACATTTGTATGTAGCATTCCTCCAACTATTGTAGATTTATCTACTGTAGCATTTTCAGAAATATTTACTCCTGCATCAGATGTTATATTTCCACCAGCTTTCATAATAATATCTTCACCAGCTTCCAATTCAATATTTTTAGGCGCTTTAAATCTTATATTACCAT
>NZ_WWEM01000018.1 GCF_019308285.1 Flavobacterium quisquiliarum | reverse complement strand
TGAATGACAGGCTCAAAGGAAATTCAAAACAGACTTAAATCAACATCCCATGTTTACTAAAATGAAAAATATAGATAACGCTTTCAGATATGTGAGAGGATTTTCAATGCTTGTAATTTCAGGCTGTATAATTATAAGCTGTTACGCTGTTTACAAGAGCTTGCAGACAGTAAACCTTATGCAGGATAAAGTCTATATTCTGGCAAACGGCAAAGCGCTTGAAGCTTATGCTTCAGAAAGAAAAGATAATATTGCTGTGGAGGCAAGGGATCATGTGAAAACATTTCACAAGTTTTTCTTTACGCTTGATCCCGATGATAAGGTCATTAAAACGAACATCACAAAAGCGCTTTATCTGGCAGACGACAGTGCAAAACGCATCTATGATGACCTGAAGGAAAATAATTTTTATTCGGGCATTATATCGGGAAATATCAGCCAGTCGATCCAGATTGACAGTGTGAGCATCGATATCCGTGAATATCCATATCGTTTTAGATGTTATGCCAGACAAAGTATTATCCGCACTACCAGCATTCTGAAAAGAAGCCTGCTGACAGAAGGTGCTCTTCGCAATGTTTCGAGAAGTGATAATAATCCGCACGGGTTTTTGATTGAGCGGTTTAATACAGTCGATAACAGGGATTTATCAGCTGAAACCAGAAAATAAAATTCATATGAAGTCTTTATTTAAAAAACGCACTGAGCCTGTGGTTTATCACAAGTATTATCTGCTGGCACAGAAAAGGTGGGCCGAGAAAATGAAAGGATTCACAGATAGCCGCACAAAGAGAGAACTCATCTGCGCGCTAGTGTTGTTTACGGTTTTAACCTCAGGGCTCTTGATCTACAATCTATACAGATCATTTTATGGAGAATCTGCGATCTCAACAGTATCAAAAATTAAGACAATCAACTTAAAAAACTAAAACTATGGAAGAGAAAACAATATCGCTAAAGGAGTCTAAAAAGAGAAAGATGCTTTTAATGCTGCCTCTTATAACACTTCCATTTCTAACATTCTTATTCTATTCCTTAGGGGGAGGGCGAATGGAAGCTAAAACAGCAGAGAATGATGAAAAGAAGGGATTTAATTTTAATCTGCCGCTGCCTAAATTTAAAGAAGACTCAGCACTTGACAAGATGAGTTATTACGATCAGGCGGCAGTTGATTCTATAAAACTGCTTGAACAGATAAAGAAAGATCCTAATTATTTTGATGAGAAAGTCACTGAAGATAAAGTTAATTCTTTTGCTGCAGATGATTTTGAATCCCGCATTATTCCAAAAAACAGATCGGCTTTTAATTCGCAGTCTTTTCAGGACCGCAATGAACAGAAAGTTTATGAGAAGCTAAGGGCTCTCGAAAAAGTAATCAACCAGCCTGCAGCTACTACAACTTACGGTCAGGACATGAGAGAATTTGAAAATTACGGTACTTCTGGTGCAGAATCAGAAGAAATCAAAAAACTCGAAGGGCTTATGTCAGTAATGAGCGCACCGCAGGACGCTGATCCTGAATTGCAGCAGTTAGGAGGAATGCTGGAAAATATTCTGGATATTCAGCATCCACAGCGAGTGCAGGAAAGACTTAAACAATCATCTGACAGTAAAAAGGGAAAAACATATTCGGTGCTGAAAAAAACAGAAGAGGATAACATAAGTTCACTTGTGGGGAATGCCGATTCGCAGAGCTTTATACAAACAAATGCATTTTATTCTCTGGACGCAGAACAGTCCTCTGAAGTGGTGCAGAATTCAATTGAAGCAGTTATTCATCAGACACAGACTATTGCCAGCGGAGCGGTGGTGAAATTACGTCTTTCGCATGATATTCTCCTGCAGGATACAGCTATCCCCAAGAATACTTTTCTGTACGGAATAGCAGCCTTAAAAGGGGAGAGGATGGAGGTCAAAATTACCAGCATCCAGTACAATAATTCCATATTTCCTGTTGAGCTGACAGTTTATGATATTGATGGCATTGACGGCATCTATATTCCGGGAGCTATTAACAGGGACGTGGCGAAAGCATCCGCGGACCGTTCCATACAGACGCTCGGCCTTACAGGTATTTCGGATTCATGGGGGACGCAAGCTGCAGGAATGGGTATTGAGGCGGCTAAAAGTCTTATGAGCAAAAAAGTAAAACTTATAAAAGTAGTTGTAAAGGCAGGATATCGGGTGCTGCTGTACGATGAAAAACAAAAGAATTTAAAACCTTAAA